>NZ_LYXZ01000001.1 GCF_001676615.1 Labrys sp. WJW
ATCGAGCCTGATCTGTGAATCAGACTCGATGCTGTAAGTTCTTGTTGTCGCATCTCTTTTGCCGAAAACCGGCACCCACTTTTCGGCGCGATGCTCTAAGTCCAGGCGTTGAGGTCGCTGACGAGCTGCCTGTCCAGCGACAGACTTTCCAGGCCGCTGGAAAGCAGGATACCGCCGCGGTTGTGGTGTCCGCTTCCGCCCAGATTGCGCTTATGGTGCAGGAAGTGGCCGACTTCGTGCGCCATCACGCCGATGAAAGCCTCGCCATAATCGAACACCCCCGGATTTCCCTGGTCGACGACCACGCAGACCTGCTCGTCGGGCAGGAATTGCCCGGCCGCTTCGCTGGCCATGGCATCGTAGTCGCCGACGAGAAAGCAGGTGAGATCGGCGCCGCTCTGCTTGCGCGGCACGATGTCCTGGCGGAAGACATCCCGCATGATCTTCGGCCCCAGGGCCTTTTCCACCGTGATCCAGTCGGCGCCGGCCGGGGTGAAGAAGATGTTGGTCTGGGCCCCGAAAATCCAGTTCAGGCGGGTGAGGAACCAGGACGCGTCGTCGGGCTTGAATTTCGTGGCGTTGACAACCTGGCCCGCCTGGTCGAAATGCCTGAGGAACTTGAAGGCGATCGAGTAGCTCTTGCGCGGCATGATGGCGACATCGAGCTTGATGACCGTGCCACCGCGCGTGCCGGTGAGCGGGGGAATGCCGGTCCCTCTGGCCTGGACCTTGAGGGCGCGTGCCCCGGCCTGCGGCCGTATGGTGCCATAGAGCGCGGTGCGCAGGCGTAGCAGCTGGTCGTCCCGCTCCTGGCTTTTCTGCGCACCGTAGCGCACATCGATATAGTCCTGGGCAACACTTTCGACCTGCTCGAGCTTGACGTCGTCGACCTGCAGCCGGGCATGATCATAGGCCAGGTGCACGCCCTTGGCATCCCGCAGGCAGACCAGGTTGAAGCCGCCCTCCGGGACCACCAAGAAGTTTTGAGCGGCAAACACACCGGAATATTGCAGGAACTGCACGAAGCTCGCCATGACGTTCCCCAGCCTCGATCCGCGATGATGCCGCGCCCGACCCGACTATGAGCCGTCATTACTGTCGGGGCTGGTGAATAATATACCGGAAATCAGCTTTGCGAGGCAATCGACAGGCGCCGGACGTCAAAACCTCCAGTTGAAATTCGCCTTGAAGGCATGCTGCTGGGCTGAGGCGGCGAGCTGCCCGTCATAGGACAGACCGAGGGTTGCGGTGCGCGAGAGCGCCACGTCGATGCCGGCTTCCACCACCGCTGCATCCCGGGCGATCGGCACGGCCGCCACAGTGAAGGCGTTGCCGACGGAAAAGGCCTGGGTCGAGAGCGGCGTGGTGGTACCGAAGGCGTGGCGCCAACCGAGCGAGCCGCGCAGCGTGGCGGTGGTGCCACCGACATCGACATTCGTCGAGGCCCTCAAGCCGAGGGTCGAGAAATAGGTATCGGTGGCCTGGCCGTCGGCATGGAGCGCTGCCGCACCGCCCTGCTCGGTGAAGGAGCCCGTGTCGAGGCTGACATAAGCGAGATTGGCGAAAGGCTCCAGCGACGCATAGGATGTATCCACCCGATAACCAAGATCGCCGAAGGCCTGGAAGGTGCCGGCGCGATAATCGCCCTTCAGGCTGTCGATGAGGCCGGGAATGATAACCGAGCGGCTGGTGTCGATGTCGTGCCAGCTATAGGCAAGGCCAGTGCGCAGGCCGAGCCGGCCGCCTGGCACGCTCCAGCTCGTGCCGCTATAGAGGCCAAAATGGTAATTGTCGCTGGTGCCGGAAGAGGCACGATCCCGGGCCTTGAAGTCGCTGCGGCTGTAGCCGGCGAGCACACCGAAGCGCCAGGTCTCGAAAACCGGCATGTCGGCGCCGACGAGGAAGCCGCGGGTCGAGGTCGAGAGCTTGGCGGCATTGCCGTCGCTGTCGATCCGGCCCCAGGCGCCGAAGCCCTGGCCCCAGACGGCAAGCCGATCGGCGGTGGGCGAAGCCGCCTGCGGACCGCCCACGCCATAGACGGTGACTGGCAAGGACGAAGCGCCGACATCGCCGAAGGCGGCGCGGATACGGCCGGTGGCAGCATCGCGAATGAAGCGGCTGTCCTCGATCAGCGCGCTCTTGGCGGAAGCATGGATCTCACCGGAGAGCTGGTCGAAAGCCGCGCGGATCAGCGCCTTGTCGTCGGGCAGGAGGGCGATCGCGTCGTAGACCGGATGGCCTGCAGCCAGCCCGATGCTCTCGATGCCGCCGGCCGTCGCCCGCTGGTTGCGGGTCTGGCCGACGCTGCTGAAGTCGATGAAATTGCGCTTGAGGTTGAGATCGACGGTGCCCGCCCCATAGTCATAGGCGAGCTCCGGGGTCAGGAAGGCGAAATCGGTCGTGACGCTGTCGAAGCTGCCCGACAAGGTGCCGTCGGCGGACAGGATCGTGTAGCTTGAGCGCAGCTTGTAGGCACCGTCAGCGCCGATATGGGCGACGGAGCCCCCTTTCAGCGTGGCATCGCCGGTGACATGGACGAGATCGGCATCAGTGCCGGCGGGATCGACCTCCACGGCAAGATGCGAGCCCGCGTCGAAGACGAGATTGCCGTTGACGGTGAAGGTACCGATGGAGTTGCCCGGCGCGAGCGTGCCGCCGGAAGCGATGGTGATGACGGAACCGACGCCGGAACCGACAGTACCGTGGCCGCCGAGCAAGGCGCCATCCTCGACGTTGAGCGAACCGCCGAGCACGGCACTGGCATGGCCGGCGTCAGAGCCGACGATCAGCGCGCCGGCGGTGACGTCCGTCGTCCCGGCGAAGGCCGAGCTGTCGCCGTCATAGAGGAGCGTGCCCGAGCCGGCCTTGATGAATTTTCCGGTCCCCAGGAGGGAGCCGCCATAGAAGGCATTCGTCGCCTGGTCGAAGGTGAGGGATGCGCCGGTGGCGATCTGCGCCCTGCCGCCGAAGCATTCGGCGGCGCTGGTGAGGTTGCCGGCCTCAATCCCCCAGTCGAGACTGGAAATGCCAGTGAGGGTGAGGCTGCCAGTCCCACGCTTACCCATGACACCGGAAGCCCCATCGAGGCCGACGATATCGCCGGCAAAGCTGGCATCAATGGCCTGGTCGAACAAGACGATCCCCGCGTTGCCGATATTGCCCGAGATCGAGGCGGCATTGCCGATCAGGCCGCCCTCGCGCACCAGGGTGTTGCCATAGGCATTGCCGGCATTGTCGAGGCGCAGGATCCCGCCTCCGGTCTTGAGCAGGTCGCCTGGCCCGGAGACGGCACCGGCCAGGCCCAGGACGGTGTGGCCGCCGACATTGAACTCGCCGGCCTGCGCCAGCGTGATGGCGCGAGCCATGTCGAAGGTCTGCGTCGTCGCCAGCTTGCCACCGTTGAAAATCAGGCCGCCGGAAGTCGCGCCGAGATTGGCGTCGGCCGAGATCTGCAGCGTACCGTTTCCGATCTCGGTGCCGCCCGTGTAGGTGTTGGTGCCGGCCAGGATGGTCGTACCGCTGCCGGCCTGCCAGAGCCCGCCCGAACCGGAGATCACGCCGGACAAGGTCAAGGTGTTGGAACGATTGATGGCAAGCAGGCCGTCATTGGCGATATCGCCGAGAACCGAGCCGGTGGTGCCTCCATTGCCGAGTTGCAGCGTGCCGCCCTCGATCCGGGTCCCGCCGCTGTAGCTGTTGTCGGCCTCGAGGATCAGTCGGCCATAATCGGTCTTTACCAGCTTGTTGGAGCCGGTGAGCTGGGAGGCGATGGTCGCCGTCATGGCACTCGCCGGATTGCCGTCGCCGACGCGGATGATGCTCTCGCCCGGGGGCGCCGCGAGGGCGATGGCATCGCCCTCGATACGATAGCCGTCCACGGCGAAATTCATGCCGGCGGATGCGATCGCGCCGGCGCTGGCGTCGACGCGGATAGTGCCGGCCGTGCCCTGGAAGACCGCAAAGGTCGGGTTGGGCTGATAGGGGCCATTGATCGAGCCGTCCTTGTCGGTCCAGTTGCGCCCGTCGGCGCGCCAGACGCCGCCGCCACCGTCCACGGCGCCATTGTCGCGCTGGCCGGCATTCTCGCCGTCCCAGAAACCAAGCGCCATACCGGCGGTGGAGATGAGGTTGACCTGACCGGCGACCGAGGTCTGGATGGTCAGGTTGTCCGGGACGACACCGACCGGCAACGTGCCGATCTCCAGTCCATTATCGGTCAAGCTGCCGCCGTAACCGATGAAGGTGTAGACGCCGGGGCCGAAGCCGCCCTGGTCGGTGACGTTGAGCGTGCCGTCGAGCGTGAGGTTGCCGCCGACCTGGAAGAGCGGTGTCGCCGAGGCCGAACCCAGGGCAACATTGACGTTCGTGCTGGAGGCGAGGTCGAGATTGCCGTCGACGGTCAGAGTCTTGCCGGCCGCCCCCGTCAGAACGCCGCCGGAGAAAACGAGATCGCCTTCGATCGTGCCCCCGCCGGTCACCGTACCAGAGCCGTACACATCGACCCGACCGCCGAGCACGCCGTCCACGGTGAGGGTCCCGCCCGTGACTGAAGTGGCCGCGCCGAGCTGGCCGGCGATCACGAGATTGCCGCCGACAACACTGGCGCGGCCTGTGAAAGCGCTGCTGTCGCCCGTCAGCCGCGTCGTGCCCTGGCCGCGCTGCAGGATCCCGCCGCTGCCCGACAGGGTGCCATCCAAGGTCAGGTTGTCGGATCGATTGAGAATGAGAGCGCCGTTGACCGCCACATTCCCGACGATCGAGCCACCCGTGCCGCCATTGCCGAGCTGGAGACTCGTGCCGACGGCGATCGTCGTACCGCCTGTGTAGGTGTTGGCACCGGTAAGGATCTGGATACCCTCCCCCTGCACGACGAGGCCGCCCTGGCCGTTGATCCCGCCGCCGAAATCGACCGATGTGGCGGTGTTCAGGATCAGGGAGTTGCTACCCAGGGATACCGCGGTGCCGGAGACACCTGCGAGCGCGCCGATGGCCTGATCACCAGATCCAAGGCTGATATCAAAGGCCGCGCCAGGGCCCGACAGTGTCACGGCGCCATTGGCAGCCAGCCTGCCCGCGCCCGTAAGGGCCAGGGTACCTCCGGCTACGGTGGTGCCGCCGCCATAGGTGTTCTGCCCGGACAGGGTCAGTGTGCCCGCCCCCTGCTTCACGAGCCCCCCGGTACCGGTGATGGCCCCTCCATAGGTCGTGTTGAAGGCAGTGCTCGAGGTCAATGTGTTCGAGCCGAGCATAATCGTGGTGCCCGCATCACCGGCGAAGGCGCCGATGGTCTGGTTGCCGCCCGAAGCGCTGATATCGAACCTGGCGCCCGCACCGGTGATGAACACATCGCCATTCACCGCGAGGCTGCCTCCAGCGCCAAGGGCCAGCGTGCCTTTCTCGATGGTGGTCCCGCCGCTATAGGTATTCGCGCCGGTCAGGATGGTGGTGCCGGTGCCCCTCTGCACGAGCGCCCCGCTACCCGAGACGACACCGGACAGCGTCGAGGTGTCAGAACGATTGACGACCAATAGGCCGTTGTCCGTCACGTTCCCCACGATCGAGCCCGAGGTGCCGCCGGCGCCGAGCTGCAATGTCCCGGCAGAGATGCTGGTGCCGCCCGTATAGCTGTTGTCGCCTGACAGCACGACCGTGCCGCCGCCTGTAGCCGTGACCTGCCCCGCGCCGGATATCACGCCTGAAATCGAAAGATCGCCGTCGGTCGTGTCGAACGTCACCGAGGAGCCGGTGCCGAGTGTGATCGCATTGCTCACCACCGGCACACCGGCCTCCTGTGCGGCTATTGTCGCAGCAGCGTTGGTGATCAGCTGGACGTCGCCCACCAGCATCGAGGTGGACCACAGTTTCAGCGTATTGCCGGTCCCGCCGAAGCGAATGGAGGCACCATGGGTCAGGCCATTGGCCTCGAGCCCGCCACTGATCTTCCCATGATTTTGGATGGTGCTGTTGCCGTTGGTCATCACACCGATGCCGGCTTCGGCGCCATTGGCAGCCCCACCGACAATATCCGCCCAATTGATCAGGTTGACGCCGCTGCCGACCAGGTTGACCCCGGCGCCACTGTTGCCTCCGATCGATCCGCCCGTGCCGCTTCCGCCAACGCCCCCGACGATCGTTCCCAGGTTGGCGATGTTCGTACCGTTGCCGAAAACCAGCAGCCCGTCGCCACCGCCACCGCCGCCGCCCGGGTTTCCGCCGCCACCACCACTGCCGCCATTACCTCCCTGGATCAGGCCCTGGCTGCCGATGACGGTATTCGGCTGAATGGAGACCACGCCCGCGCCACCACCGCCGCCGCCACCGCCATTGCTTGCCGAGCCCGACGTTCCGGAACCGCCTGTGCCGCCATTGCCGCCCTGGAGAGCCCCGGTGCCGGTGACGCTGAGATTCGTTCCGTTGATATAGTTGCCGCCGCCGCCGCCGCCGCCGGATGAAAAATTGAACCCATCCGATCCGGGCAGGCCGTCGTCGGCCTTGACAGGTGTAGCCACAACCACGCCACCAATGACCTGGCGCCCGCCGCCGGTGCCTCCCGCGCCGTCCCCTGCCCCTCCGGTCCCGCCCTCGCCAGTATCCCCAGGAGTGCCGGGGATTTGCACCGTGGCGCCGTCAGGCTCGAAGGCGGTGCCATTGCCGCCACCGCCATTGCCGGCCCCGCCGATGCCGCCGCGGTCGTAGCCTGCACCGCCGGCGGCGTCGCAGGCGGTGGAATCGATCGTACAGGCTCCGGCCCAGGCGGGGGCCGCCAGGCTGGTCACACCGAGCATCATTGCGAGAGGAGAAACCGTGGCCAGCGCCCATCGACGGCGCCTTTTCAACCTCGTCCGGGAATAGCCGCCACGCCGGCCGCCAGACTGCTTTGCGGCGGAACTGGCCGCCGCACCTTCCCATGTCGTCACCGTAATGCCCCCGGCGGCCGTCGACAGAATATCGAAGGGTCAGGACCGATCACGGCAACGCCGGCCACTGACGAATCCAACGCGCTGCGCCACGGTGGATAGAACAGCAACATTCACAATAAATCTTCATCTGACTATTACCCGAAGGGGTATGATTGTGCTGATATGGGTGTCGATCGTGGAGCGTTACTGCGGCAGGTAGGTTCTGCAATCGGTGAAACGACGCAAAAACTGAAATCGCACCCCAGATTTTTCCGCAGGATCCCATGGACAGGGACAGCAAACTCGATACCGAGATCATTCGCCTTTACGAAGCGGAGCCGGATCTGCAGACGCTTCCCGCTCTACTATTCGCCGCCATCGGCCGCCTGGTCGATGCGGAAGTGGTAAGCTTCACGGAATTTCACCATCCCAGCCGTGACTTTCGCGCCCTGGTATCCGTCGGCGACGATCCCGGCCGGCGGGCCAACGCCATGCAGGCCTTCGCGCGGCATATGCACTCTCATCCGTTCTGGCAGCATGATCCGTCCTTCTATGGCGATAAGGCCCTGCGCGAATCGGACTTCTTCAGCGATGAGGAATTCATCGAACTCCCGATCGCGAAGGAAGCGTTCCTGCCGTCCGGAGCCCGCCGGATGATCGGGATCGTGATGGAACACTCAGGCTATGCCGTTTCGATCGTCGGCCATCGCATCGTGGGTCGGCCGGCCTTCAGCGATGACGATCGTGATCGGCTGCAGGCATTCCGCGCCCATATCCTGCGATGCTACCGCCAGGCCCAGGAACGCACCCTGGCCAAGCTCACGCCGGCCCACCGGCTGCGATTGGCATTTCCCACACTGACGCCGCGCCAGGTCGAGGTGGCATCCTGGATCGCCCAGGGCAAGTCGAACCAGGAAATCGCCGGTATTCTCAAGATCGGGCTCGACGCCATCAAGGCCCATGTCAAGGCGATCAATTTGAAAGTCGATTCCGACAGCCGGCGCGCGGCGATCGTGATCGCCCATACCACGCCTCCCTTCGCAAAACTGCCGCCGCTGTGGAAGCTCGACCTGGAAAGCTGGAGCGGCGGCGGTGAAGCCAGGCAGATCCGCTTGCCGGAACGCCTGCCTTCCGGAGGAATGTGAAGGCCCCCTTCGACCGGACCATTCCTCGATGGAATCCCCGCGAGGCTTTGGCTGATGGAGGCAGGAGCCAAAAAAATCTGCGCCCCTCTGTCGGACGGGCGGAACGGTGTTCGTCCTCGGAGCATGGCAAATGCCTTCGACCATGACTTCCCGCTCTCTCAGTCAAGAGGACAATGACCATGCCCAGCACCATCCGCCTGCACCGCGTTGTCGCCACCAGCCCAGAGAAGGTCTACCGGGCCTTCCTCGAAGCGGATGCCCTCGCAAAATGGCTGCCGCCGAACGGCTTCACCTGCACGGTGCATCATTCCGAGCCGACCGTCGGCGGTACGTTCAAGATGTCGTTTCGCAACTTCACCACAGGGCATAGCCATTCGTTCGGCGGCGAATATCTCGAGCTCGTGCCGGGCGAGCGGCTGCGCTACACGGACAAGTTCGACGACCCCAACCTGGCAGGCGAGATCGTGGTGACGGTAGCGCTGAAGAAGGTATCCTGCGGCACTGAACTCAACATCGAACAGGCTGGCATTCCCGACCTCATCCCGCCCGAGGCCTGCTATCTCGGCTGGCAGGACTCGCTGCGCAACCTGGCGCGGCTGGTCGAGCCCGAGATCAATCAATAGTTTCGTCCCAAGTGGCCGGGCACCCGGCATTGTGTGCCCTGGTCGTATTTCATGCTTGAAGAGGTCGCTCCGGCAAAGGCGGCCTCTTGCTCTGTCTTTCGCAGGCAATTGCTGGAAGACCTGTCGACCCGGTTGCCTGGCGCCTGGAATCGACCCAATCTCGGCAGCGACGCGGCGCACTCTGTACAGCCCGTCGAACAGCCTCCCGAGCCAGCCATGTCACTCCACTTCCAGAAAATGCATGCCAATGGCGACGACTTCGTCATCGTCGATCTGCGCGGCCAGGCAAATATCATCGACCGCGATATCGCCAGGCGTCTGGGAGACCGTAATCGCGGCATCGGCTTCAATCAGCTCGCGGTCATGACCGATTGCGAGGACGCCGCAGCCCGCCTGACCTTCTGGAACCCGGATGGCTCGACGCTCGACGCCTGCGGCAGCGCTACGCGCGGCGTGGCCTGGATGATATTCGAAGAAACCAAGTCCGCCTCCACGATTCTGAGGACAAATCGCGGGCTGCTGGCCTGCACGAGGGAACCGAACGGCCTGATATCCGTCGACATGGGCGCGCCGCTCATCGACTGGCCGGACGTGCCGATCGCCGAGGCGCTGGATACGCTGAAGCTACCACTGCCCGGCGAACCCGCAGCCTGCAGCATGGGCAATCCGCACTGTACCTTCTTCGTCGAGGATGTCGAAGCCATCGATGTGGCGAGGCTCGGGCCGCGGATCGAGGCGCATCCGCTGTTCCCTGCCGGAACCAACGTGCATTTCGTCGAGATCATCAGCCCGACACGCATCCGCCTGCGCATCTGGGAGCGCGGCGGCGGCATTCCGCTTGGCTCGGGATCCTGCGCATGCGGCGCGGCCGTCAATGGCATGCGCCGCGGCCTGCTGGCGGCCTCCGTTGAGGTCGAATGCGACGGAGGGACGTTCACGGTCCGCTGGAACGGTGCGGGAGGCGTCCTACTGAAAGGGCCGGTCGAGCCGAGTTTCAGCGGGGCCTGGTCCGGCTCGGTGACGGGGGCTGCCTGATTCCACTGGGGGAGACTGACCGCCGGACCTGCCTCCCGTCAAAGCTGGATCCAGGCGGTCTTGAGATCGCTGTATTTGTCCAGGGCGTGCAACGACTTGTCATGCCCGTTGCCGGACTGCTTGACGCCGCCGAGCGGTACGGTGTTGTCGGCGCCACCGTAGGTGTTGACATGCACCACGCCGGCCCGGATGGCGCGGACCATGCGATGGGCGCGCGAGAGGTCGGCGGTCCAGACGGCGGAAGCGAGGCCGTAATCGCTGGCATTGGCGATGGCCACAGCTTCGGCCTCGGTCTCGAAGGGGATGATCGACAGGATCGGGCCGAAGACCTCTTCCCGGGCCAGCGTCATCCCCTGCGTGACGTCGAAGATGGTCGGCTGCATGTAGAAACCGCCGCTCTCCTGCAGGATCTGCCGGCCGCCGGTCCTGAGGTGGGCCCCTTCGCCCAGGGCCTGTTCGGCATAGGCCAGATCCTTCTTCAGCTGCGCCTCGCTGGAGACGGCACCGATCTCGGTCGAAAGCTGCAGGGGATCGCCGACCTGCATGGTAGAGGCAATGGTGGCGAGCTTTTCGGAAAAGGCCTCGTGAATGGAACGATGCACCAGCAGCCTCGAACCGGCGACGCAGACCTGGCCGGCATTGCGGAAGATGCCATGGGCCGAGACCTTTGCCGCCCGATCGAGGTCAGGCGCGTCGGCGAATACGATGTTGGGCGACTTGCCGCCAAGTTCGAGATAGATGCGCTTCAAATTGGAGCGCGCCGAATATTCCAGCAGCCGGCGCCCGACGCCGCCTGAACCAGTGAAGGCCAGCACGTCAATGTCTCCGTGCAGGCCAAGCGCCTCGCCCGTGACGGCGCCCTTTCCGGTGACGACGTTCAGCACGCCTTCGGGCAGGCCGGCCTCGGCGCAAAGCGAGGCCAGTTTAAGCAGGCTGAGCGAAGCCCCCTCCGCCGGCTTCAACACCACGCAATTGCCGGCCGCCAGCGCCGGCGCGATCTTCCAGGCCCCGATCATCATCGGGAAATTCCAGGGAACGATGGCGGCGACGACACCGACCGGCTCGCGATGGACGAGCCCGAGCACGTCGCTGGCCGTCGGTGCGATCTCGCCATAGATCTTGTCGATCGCCTCGGCGTAATAGCGGAAGGTCGCGGCGGCACTGCCCGGCTCGGCCTTCAGGGCCATGGCGATTTCAGTGCCGTTGTCGCGGACGCCCAGCACGGCGAGATCGAGGGCGTCGCGCTCGATCAACTCGGCGATGCGCAGCAGCACTTTCTTGCGCGCCGATGGCGCGGCCTTCGACCAGGAGCCTTTCTCGAAGGCAAGGCGGGCAGCGCGCACCGCGCGGTCGACATCCCCTGCCCCGGCATCGGCAATCGTGGTCAGCGTACGTCCGTCGATCGGCGAGATGACATCCAGGACAGCACCATCGAGCGGCTCGCTCCAGCTACCGCCGATGAACAGCGATTGTGGAGCGACGGCAAGCTGCCGGCGGCGGTCGATCTGGTCCTGCATTTCTCAATTCTCACAGACAGGGATGGCAGGCACTACGCCCACCATCGAGATTGGAATGATCGCGTACCCTCAGCCTACGCCTCCTGCCCGACACCCAGCCGGGCAAAGGCCTTCGCGTCGGTGGATTTCAGCCGGATGGCCGCCAGGAAGCCGATGATGCCGGCAATCGGAACCAGGCCCGGCAACAGCACGGCAAGCACGCCATTGGCACCGGCGAGTGCCCCGAAATTCACCGCGATGAAATAGACCAGCGCCAGCAAGATCAGGCCTGTCACCACCGGCAGGATCTTGGTCACCAGCACATTGCCCTCGAGCCCGGGATTGCGGGTGAAGAAGGCGACAATCGCCAGCGCCGTGAAGGCCATCAGCAGGATGATCGCCAGGGTCGCGACATTGGTGAGCCAGGAGAACAGGGCCAGCACCGGATCCTGCCCCGTGGCGGCAAAGAGCGCGACCACCAGCGCGGCGATGACGGTCTGGATCATCGAGCCGACATGGGGGCTCTGGAACAGGGAATGCGTCACGCCGACCGATCTCGGCAGAAGCCCCTCGCGGCCGGCGACATAGATGTAGCGCGCCACGCCATTGTGGAAGGCGAGCACACCCGCGAACAGGCTGGTGATGAACAGAAGGCTCATCACCACGGTGATCCAGTGGCCGACATAGCGCTCGGCAAGGCCGAAGAGGAAGGTCGTCGGATCGGCAAGGCCCTGCAGCTGCGGTACGAGCTTGTCGACACCGGCACCGTTCACCATCAGCCACGAGGTCAGCATGTAGAAGATGCCGATGAGCAGCACGGAGATATAGGTCGCCCGTGGCACGGTCCGGTGCGGTTCGCGAGCCTCCTCGCTGTAGATCGTCGTCGCCTCGAAGCCGATGAAGGCGGCAAAGCAGAACAGGATGCCGATAGCGGGCGTGCCGCTCAGAAACGCCGCCGGCGTGAAGGGTGTCAAGGTGAGGCCGGCATCACCACCCTTGAAGAAGATCGCCGCATCGATGACCAGCACGACCAGATATTCGAGCGCGACCAGCACGGTGAGGATCTTGGCCGAGAGGTCGACCCGGCGATAGCCGAAAATGGCCACCGCGGCGATGCCGACATAGGTCCACACCCACCAGGGCAAATCGAGGCCGAACTGCTCGGCAAAGAAGCCCTTGGTCGCGGCACCGAACATGCCGAATACGCCGATCTGCATGCAGTTGTAGGCGAGGATGGCGATGAGGGCGGCAGCACCCCCCATCAGGCCGCCGAGCCCCTGCGCGGTATAGGCGTAAAAGGCGCCGGCATTGCGGATATGGCGGGCCATGGCGACATAGCCAACGGCAAAGAGCAGCAGGATCAGGGTGACCAGCACGAAGGTCAGCGGGATACCGGGGCCATTGCCCAGCAGCATGGACAGAGGCACGCCGCCGGCGACCGCCGTCAGGGGTGCCGCGGCCGAGACCACCAGGAAGGTGATCGCCCCCACGCCGAGGCTGTTCTTGCGGAGCTGGTTGGATGATTGGCTTTGCGAGGCTTGCTGCGTGTCTGGTCGCGTGTCTTGCCGCGAATCCTGGATGGTCATGGGCGTTGGTTCCCCTGGTTGAAGGCGCCGGCATGCGTGGGGAAAGCCCGCCCGCCGTCTTGTCAGAAACGGCGGGAGCGATGCTGCCCCTTATTCTTGTTGATCGCCTGTATTGGTGCGCAAACTTCGGTTCAATATTTGAACCGTTACTTCAAATATAGACTTGCAAAGAACCGCGGCAGCTGTCAAGTTATTTCGCATGTTAAATATCTCGGGTCGCGGCAGAAGAACCCGCAAGGCTATCGGTGCGCTGGAAGCCGAGACGAACCGACCCCGGAGGAGGAAGAATGAGCACGATCGGCAAGGCCCTTTCATTGCTGGATACCGTGTCGCGCCTAGAGGAGGAGGCGGGGCTCACCGACATCGCCCGGCTCTGCGCCCTCGACAAGGCCACCACCCGCCGCTTCCTGGTGGAACTCACCAGGCACGGCTTCGTCGAGCAGGACCCGGTGACCCGCAAATACCGCATCGGGGCGGCGCCGGTGCGCCTCGCCCGCATCCGCGAGGCCCGCTATCCGTTCCTGAGCATCGCCCTGCCCCATATCAAGGCGCTGGCGGAGACCTCGGCCGAGACGGTGCATCTTTCCGAATTCGCGGGTGGCCGGCTCGCCACCATCCATGTCGAGGATTCACCCAAAGCCCATCGGGTCATCGTCGATGTCGGCGGCATCCTGCCCTTCCACGCGACCGCTTCCGGGCTCGCCTTCCTGGCCTTCCGCCCCGCGGGCGAGATCGAGGCCGCCTTGGCCTCGCCGCTGGAACGCTTCACCGAGCATACGATCACCGACCCGGCGCAGATCGGCGAATTGCTTCGGGAGACCAAAGCGAGGGGCTTCTCGATCGGCCATCAGGGCTTCGAGATCGGCGTCGTCAGCGTTGCCGCCCCGATCCGCTCGCCCAGCGGCCAGCCGATCGGATGCATCGCCGTGGCGGCCCCGACGGTGCGTGTCGGCAAGACAGCCCTGCAAGCCCTGGGCATCGAGGCCGTCGCCACGGCCGAGGCCATTTCGGAACAATATTACGGCCTGAAACGGCCCGTGGAGACCAATGCTCGTCCAGGAAATGCGGATCTTGGAAATGCGCGTCCTGGGAATGCACGTCCTGGGAATGCACGTCTTGGGAGGACTGGCTGATGCGTTCGCCGATATCGGCCCCCAAGATACTCGTGATCGGAACGGGTGACACCAAGTCCGACGAATTGCAGTTCATGGCCTCCGTCATCCGGGAGGCGGGTGGACGCCCAGCTCTGGTTGATGTGAGCATCCTGGGCGATCCATCCTATGTCCCCGATCATTCGAGGCATGATGTCGCCGCGGCCGCCGGAACCTCCATCGATACCATCATCGCCAGCGGCGACGAGAACAGCGCGATGGCCCTGATGGCCCAGGGCGCGGCAGCCCTCGTCCTCGACCTCTACCAGGCCGGCAATGTGGATGGCATCATCGTCCTCGGCGGCTCGATGGGCACCGACCTCGCCCTCGACGTATCGGCCGTCCTGCCGGTGGGGGTGCCCAAATTCATCGTCTCGACGATTGCCTATTCCCACCTCCTTCCGCCCGAGCGTATCGCGCCCGACTTGATGATGATCTTGTGGGCCGGCGGCCTCTACGGCCTCAGCGGCATTTGCTGCGCCGTGCTGTCGCAAGCCTGCGGCGCCGTAGTGGGTGCAGCCCGGCATAGCCGCAAGCCGGATAGCGCCCGCCCCCTGATCGGCATGACTTCCCTCGGTTCAACCTGCCTCAAATATATGAAACATCTCAAGCCGGAGCTGGAACGGCGCGGCTATGACGTTGCGGTGTTCCATGCCACCGGCATGGGCGGACGCGCTTTCGAGGCGATTGCCGAGAAGGGCGGCTTCGCGGCGGTCTTCGATTTCTGCATCCAGGAAGTCAGCAACCATCATTACGGCAGCATCGTCACCTCCGGCCCGGACCGTCTGGAAAATGCCGGCCGCGCCGGCATCCCCCAGATCGTTGCGCCGGGCGCCGTCGACATGGTCGACCTGCCGTCCTGGCGCGCGCCGCCGCCGATCCTGGCTGACCGCCCCTATCACGCCCATAACCGCCTGATCGGCTCGGTGACCGCCTCGCCCGAGGGCCGGCGCGAGATCGCGCGCGTGGTCGCCGCCAAGCTCGATCGGGCCACCGGCAAGACCGCCTTCCTGCTGCCGATCGAAGGATTGCAGGAATGGGACAAGCCGGGCGAGCCGCTGCACGATCCGGCGGGACATGCGGCCTTCGTCGACGAAATCCGCAAAGCCCTCCCCGCTCACGTCGAGTTCCGGGAGATCGGCGCCCATATCAACACGCCGCATTTCTCGCAAAAGGCGCTCGAACTCTTCGACGCCTGGGTGGCCGAGGGCATCGTGCCGGAGGGGCGGCCATGACCGGCGATCGCGCCCTCATCCTCGATTTCGGCGGCGTCGTCACCCGCACCCTGTTCGAGACCCATGACGTCACCGAGCGCACGCTCGGCCTGGCGCCTGATACGCTTACCTGGCGCGGCCCCTTCGCTCCCGAAACCGATCCGCTCTGGGTCTCGATGCAGGCTCACGAGATCAGCGAACGGGACTACTGGCTCACCCGTGCCCGCGAAGTCGGCCGGATGGTCGGCGAGGACTGGACGGATATGCAGACCTTCGTGCGTCGGGCCCGCGGCGCCGAACCCGAATTGGTGCTGCGGCCCGAGGCGCGCGAGGCCATCCTGCGGGTCAAGGCGGCGGGATTGAAGCTCGCCATTCTCTCCAACGAGCTCGACCTGTTCTACGGCGTCGAGTTCCGCAGGCGCTTTCCGCTGATCGACCGCTTCGACTTGATCGTCGACGCCACCCATACCGGGATACTGAAACCCGATCCGCGCGCCTATGAACAGGTGCTGGCCGAGCTCGGCCTGCCGCGCGAGCGCTGCGTCTTCGTCGACGACCAGCTCAAGAACATCGAGGGCGCCAGAGCGGTGCACCTGCCCTTTGTCCATTTCGACGTCACCCGGCCGTCCCAGGGCTATGCCCAGGCCCTGGCCATGCTCGGCCTTTGAGAGGAAGAATGATGCGTGAGACCAATTTCCTGATCGAGAACAATGCCCGCCAGCTCTGGCATCCGATGGCGCATCCGGCCGACATGCAGGCCAATCCGCCGCGCATCATCACCTCGGCCAGGGGCGTCGAGATCACCGACATCCATGGCAAGACGGTGCTGGACGGCGTCGGTGGCCTGTGGAACGTCAATCTGGGCTATTCGAACGATCCGGTGAAACAGGCGATCAAGGACCAGCTCGACGAGTTACCCTATTACTCGACGTTCCGGGGCACCACCAACGCACCCTCGATCGAGCTCGCCTATGAACTGGCGCAATGGTTCAGGGAGGACGGTCTCAGCCGCGCCTTCTTCACCTCCGGCGGCTCGGATTCGGTGGAAACCTGCCTGCGGCTGGCGCGGCAATATCACCGGGTCAACGGCCAGCCTGAACGCACCAAGTTCATCGCCCTGAAGAAGGGCTACCACGGCACCCATTTCGGCGGCGCCTCCGTCAACGGCAACCAGCATTTCCGCCGCAACTACGAGCCTTTGCTGCCGGGCGTCTATCACCTGCCGGCGCCCTGGCCCTATCGCAATCCCTTCGGCACCGAGGACGGCGCCGAGATCACGGCGGCGATCGGTCGGCTGTTCGAAGAGGAAATCGCCTTCCAGGGCGCCGATACCATCGCGGCCCTGATCCTGGAGCCGGTGCTCGGCTCGGGCGGCATCATCGTGCCGCATGAGAGCTTCCTGCCGCTGATGCGCGAGATCTGCGACCGGCACGGCATCCTGCTGATCGCCGACGAGGTGATCACCGCCTTCGGCCGCACCGGCGCCTGGACGGGATCGCGCCTGTGGGGCATCAAGCCCGACCTGATGTCGACGGCCAAGGCAATCACCAACGGCTATTTCCCCTTCGGCGTGGCGATGATCTCGGAGACGATCGCGCAGGCCTTCGAGAGCGACAAGGCGGGCAAGGCTACCATCAGCCATGGTTACACCTATTCCGGCCACCCGATCGGCGCGGCGGCGGCGATTGCCACGCTGAAGGAAACCCGCCGGCTCAACGTGGCCGCCAATGCCGGCGCACGGGGCGTCGAACTCGGCCAGGGGCTCGAAGGCCTCAAGGCCCGGCACGAACTCGTCGGCGACGTGCGCGGCATCGGCCTGATGTGGGCGCTCGAACTGGTCGGCGATCGCGCCAGGAAGACGCCCGCCGCCAAGGACGTGGTGCAGAAGGTGCAGGACGTCGCCTATGAGGCCGGCGTGCTGGTGCGGACCTCCGGCGCCAATGTCATCATCTCGCCGCCCCTGGTGATCAGCGCCGAGGACGCCGCGCGCATCGTCGCCGCGCTCGATGCCGGGCTGAGCGCCGCGGGAGGGCGCTGAGATGGACGGCAACGCCGCTCTGCTCGCCCGCCGCGAAAGGTTGCTCGGCCGGAACATGTCGCTGTTCTACGAAGAGCCGGTGCATTTGGTGCGCGGCGAGGGCGTCTGGCTCTGGGACGATGAGGGCCGGCGCTATCTCGACTGCTACAACAATGTGCCGCATGTCGGCCATTGCCACCCGCGCGTGGTCGAGGCGATCACGCGTCAGGCCTCGACGCTCAACACCCATACGCGCTATCTGCATGAGGGTATCCTCGATTATGTCGAGCGCCTGACCGGGACATTCGATACCAGCCTGAACGCGGCCATCCTCACCTGCACCGGCAGCGAGGCCAACGACGTCGCCCTACGCATGGCGCAGGCGATGACCGGCAAGACCGGCGTGATCGCCACCGACCACACCTATCACGGCAACACCGCCGCCGTTTCTCAGCTTTCCACCCGGATGCCGCCGGTCGGCGGCTTCGGCGGCCATGTCCGCCATGTACCGGCGCCGGACAGCTACCGCCCGCTCGGCGGGGAGCCGGGCGAAGCCTTCGCGGCGGCCTTCGCCGCCAAGGTCGAGGAGGCGATCGCCTCGCTCCAGGCGAGCCCACATGGCTTTTCCGCCCTGATCATCGACCCCTTTTTCGCGAATGAAGGCTTTCCCGATTTGCCGCCGGGCTTTCTCGACCGGACCGTCGCGGCCGTGCACAAGGCGGGCGGGCTCGTCATCGCCGACGAGGTCCAGCCCGGCTTCGGCCGCACCGGCAGCCATATGTGGGGCCACCAGCATGCCGGTTTCGTGCCCGACATCGTCACGCTGGGCAAGCCGATGGCCAATGGCCATCCGGTCGGCGGCGTCGTCGCCAACATCGATACCATCAACGCCTTCCGCAAGGCGTTCCGCTATTTCAACACTTTCGGCGGCAATCCGGTTTCCTGCGCGGCCGCGATGGCCGTCCTCGATGTGATCGAGGAGGAAGGATTGATCGAGAATGCCAGGATTGTCGGTGCCTACACCCGCGCCGGCTTCGAACGGCTCGCCGACAAGCACACTTTGATCGGCGACATCCGCGGCAGCGGCCTGTTCATGGGCACCGAATTCGTGCTCGACCGCACCAGCAAGCAGCCGGCACCGGAACCGGCGACCCGCATCATCAACGCCATGCGCGAGCGCGGCGTGCTGATGGGTAAGATCGGCGTGCATCAATGCGCCACCAAGATCCGTCCGCCCATGCCGTTCTCCAAGGAGCATGCCGATCTCATGCTCTCCACACTCGACGACGTGCTGTCGGACCTGTGAGGCGGTGATGGCGGATAATCTGGCGCCGGCGTTGAAGGAAGCTCTGTTTGAGCGGGCCGCTGAAGCCTTGCGGCACTGGCCGGCACCGGCTCAGCAGCCGCAATTGCTGAAATATCGGGAGAATGCGGTTTTCCGCGTCATTCTCGCAGATAACAGGCCGGCCGCCCTGCGGCTGCATCGCGCCGGCTATCACGACGAGCGTGCGCTGCAATCGGAGCTCGCCTGGATGACGGCCTTGCGCCAGGGCGGCCTCGCCGTGCCCGCCTCCATTCCGGCGCAGGACGGGCGGGCGCTGGTGCCGCTGTCAGGCAATGCCAGCTTCGAAGAGCAACATGCCGATATCGTCAGCTGGATCGACGGGGTGCCGGTGGGCCAGACGGGCACGCCCCTGGCGCAGCCGCCCGCAAAACAGGCCGAACTCTTCTTCAGGATCGGCCAGGCCATGGCGGCCATGCATGACCTCGCCGATGGCTGGCAACCGCCGCCGGATTTTCACCGGCAGGCCTGGGATGGCGAAGGGCTGCTGGGCGAACGCCCGCTCTGGGGGCGGTTCTGGGAGTGCGCGGCGCTTGCCCCGCGCGAACGGGAAACGCTCGCCGCAATCCGCGCCCGGCTCCGCCGCGCCCTCGACGCATACGCGCCTCGCCTCGACTACGGGCTCATCCATGCCGATCTCGTCCGCGAGAACGTCTTCATGACCAATGGCGGCGTGGCCTTCATCGATTTCGACGATTGCGGCCCGGGCTTCCGCCTGTTCGACATCGCCACCACGCTGTTGAAGAACCGGCGCGAACCGGCCTATCCGGCCATCGAGGAGGCCCTGATCGCCGGCTATCGCAGCCGCCGCACCCTGAGCGATGATACCCTCGCCGCCTTGCCGCTGTTCCTGACAATGCGGAGCCTGAGCTATATCGGCTGGCTGGCGCAGAGGCCCGAGACGCCGGACGCCGGCGAACGCCTGGCGCGCTACCTGAAAGAAAGCCTGCAGCTTGCCGGAACACTGCAAATCGCTGCTTGACATCGCCCATCAAATTATTAACATGTTAATTAAATAGATGAGGGAACGCCAGGGGCCATGCCGCATCTCACCATTGAATATTCCGGCAATCTCGAGGGGCGCGTCGATATCGGTGAGCTCTGCGATCGCCTGCACGGGGTGATCCTGGCCACCGGCCTGTTCGAGCTCGGCGCCATCCGCGTGCGAGCCCTGAAGGCGGAGTATTTCGCCATTGCCGATCGCCTGCCCGAGAACACCTTCATCGACCTCAACTTCCGCATCGGCCGGGGCCGCAGCGCCGATGAAAAAAAGCGCACGGGCGAAGCCCTGTTCGCCGCGGCGGGCGAAGTGCTCGCGCCCCTGTTCGAAACCCCTCACTTCGCGCTTTCGCTGGAGATCCGGGAAATCGATTCCGAGCTGAGCTGGAAGCGCAACGCCATCCATCCGCGCCTGCGCGGCAAATAGCCCGCGCGACGGCCCCCGATCATCGAGAGACCCATTCATGTCGAAACTGCAGGAAAACCTGGCCAAGGCCGAAGCCTATCTGGCTCGCTTCAAGGGCGGGGTGGTGCCCAACCGCATCGGCGGCGAGGACGTCCAGGCCACCGACGGCGCCACTTTCGAGACGATCTCGCCGATCGATCTGAAGCCCCTCGCCCGTATTGCGCGTGGCACCGCCGCCGATGTCGACCGCGCCGCCAAGGCAGCCAAGGCAGCCTTCGCCGACTGGGCGGCCATGCCGGGCCCGACGCGCAAGAAGCTCCTGCACAAGATCGCCGACGCCATCGTGGCACGCGCCGAGGAAATCGCCTTCGTCGAGTGCACGGATACCGGCCAGGCCCTGAAATTCATGGCCAAGGCGGCCTTGCGCGGCGCGGAGAATTTCCGCTTCTTCGCCGACCGGGCGCCTGAGGCACGCGACGGCAAGTCGCTGCGCGCCGAGGGCCAGTTCAACGTCACCACGCGCACACCGATCGGCCCGGTGGGGATCATCACCCCCTGGAACACGCCCTTCATGCTCTCGACCTGGAAGATCGCGCCGGCCCTGGCCGCCGGTTGTACCATCGTGCACAAGCCGGCCGAGTTTTCGCCGCTGACGGCAAGGCTGCTGGTCGAGATCGCCGAGGAAGCCGGCCTGCCCAAGGGCGTGTGGAATCTGGTCAACGGCCTCGGCGAGGATGCCGGGCGCGCCCTCACCGAACATCCCCTGATCAAGGCGATCGGCTTCGTCGGCGAAAGTCGCACGGGTTCGATGATCATGAAGCAGGGCGCCGATACCCTGAAGCGCGTGCATTTCGAACTGGGCGGCAAGAACCCCGTCATCGTCTTCGCCGATGCCGACCTCGAGCGGGCCGCCGATGCCGCCGTCTTCATGATCTATTCGCTGAACGGCGAGCGCTGCACCTCCTCCTCGCGCCTGCTCGTGGAAGCCAGCATCTATGACCGCTTCACCGCGCTGGTCGCCGAGAAGGCCAGCCGCATCAAGGTCGGCCATCCGCTCGATCCGGAAACCGTGGTCGGGCCGCTGATCCACCCGGTGCACGAGAAGAAGGTCCTGGACTATATCGCCATCGGCCAGGCGGAAGGCGCAAAGGTCGCTGCCGGCGGTGCCAAGGTCGAGGGGCCGGACGGAGGCTGCTATGTCACGCCGACCCTGTTCATCGGCGCCAACAACGGCATGCGCATCGCCCAGGAAGAAATCTTCGGCCCGGTGCTGACGGCGATCCCCTTCGCTGACGAGGACGAGGCCCTCGCGCTCGCCAACGACGTCCAATATGGCCTGGCCGGCTATCTGTGGACCGCCGACCTCGGCCGGGCCCTGCGCTTCACCGAGCATCTCGAGGCCGGGATGATCTGGGTGAATTCGGAGAATGTGCGCCATCTGCCCGCGCCTTTCGGCGGGGTCAAGAATTCCGGCATCGGCCGCGACGGCGGCGACTGGTCCTTCGACTTCTACATGGAGACGAAGAACATCGCCTTCGCCACCAAGCCCCACGCCATCGCGAAGCTGGGCGGCTGAGTAGCCGCTCGCCAGAAATACTCCGTCATCCCCGGCGGGGTCGAAGACCCCGGGAAGGGGATCCAGGGGCTGAACGACTCGACTTACGGCCCCTGGATCCCCTTCCCGCCACCTGCGGTGGCGCCGGGGATGACGCCTCAAACCGGTACTTCATGAATAGGCCTCAGGCCTGGCCGTCATAGAATACAGCCCGCCCCTCAATGGGAGCGGGCGGGAGGAAGATCCGATGCCCCTACCCCAACCCGTTCTCCATCCGCCCTTCAACATCGTCAGGCTCAGCCATGTCGAGCTCGCCGTGACCGATCTTGCCAAGTCGCGCGCCTTCTATGTCGACATTCTCGGCCTGCAGGTGACCGACGAGACCTCGGACACGATCTATCTGAGAGCCATGGAGGAACGCGGCCATCACTGCATCATCCTCAAAAAGGCCGATGCCGCCGAAGCGCGTGACCTCGGCTTCAAGGTCTTTTCGGAGGACGACGTCGACAAGGCCGCGCATTTCTTCAAGGACAAGGACCTGCCGGTGGAATGGATCGAGCGACCCTACCAGAACAGGACTTTCCGCACCCGCGATCCGCAGGGCATTCCGCTCGAATTCTATTCCAAGATGGACCGCCTGCCGCCGATCCATCAGAAATATGCGCTCTATCGCGGCGTGAAACCGCTGCGCATCGACCACTTCAACTGCTTCTCACCCAATGTCGACGCATCCGTGGCCTTCTACAATGAGATCGGCTTTCGCGTCACCGAATATACCGAGGACGAGGAAACCGGCCGGCTCTGGGCTGCCTGGACCCATCGCAAGGGCGGCGTGCACGACATCGCCTTCACCAATGGCCGCGGCCCGCGCCTGCATCACACCGCCTTTTGGGTGCCGACGCCCCTCAACATCATCGACCTGCTCGATTTGATGGCGACCTCGGGCTGGGTTGCCAATATCGAGCGCGGCCCCGGGCGCCATGGCATCTCCAACGCCTTCTTCCTCTATATCCTCGACCCGGACGGCCATCGCATCGAGATCTACTGCTCGGACTACCAGACAGTCGATCCCGATCTCGAGCCGATCAAATGGGACCTCAAGGACCCGCAGCGCCAGACCCTGTGGGGAGCTCCCGCCCCCCGGTCCTGGTTCGAGCATGGCAGCCCGTTCGCGGGCGCGCCTGTTGTCGAACCGGAGCTGAAGGCGCAGCCAATCGTCGCCCCCTGATCGCCGGATCGGGCATCACCGCCCCGAAACAAACGAAACGGAGCGTGTTCGGTCCTGAATGCGCCCTGCCCTAGACCGTCAAGGAGATGAAAGTGACCGACAGGCCCCGTTTTGCCGGCTTCTCCCATCAGGGAACCCTCAAATATGGCCTTGCGAAGGGCGAAGGTATCATCGACCTGTCGAAACGCCACAGCGAGCGCTGGCCGAGCCTGCGGCAGGTGATCGAAGCCGGCGCCTTGGCACAGCTTGCCGAGGAAGCGTCATCGCTGCCCCCCGATTACGCCCTGTCGGACATCACCTTCGAAATCCCGATCCCCGCGCCGGAAAAGCTGATCTGCGTGGGCGTGAACTTTCCCGACCGCAATGAGGAATACAAGGACGGCCAGGCCGCGCCGGCCAATCCATCGCTCTTCATCCGCTTCCCGCGCTCCTTCACCGGCCACGGCCAGCCGCTGATCCGGCCGCCCGAAAGCCCGCAGCTCGACTATGAGGGCGAGATCGTCATCGTCATCGGCAAGGGCGGCCGGCGCATCGCCGAGGCCGAGGCGCTCAGTCACATCGCCGCGCTGTCGCTGTGCAACGAGGGCACCATCCGAGACTGGGTGCGCCATGCCAAGTTCAACGTCACCCAAGGCAAGAATTTCGACCGCACCGGCTCGATCGGCCCCTGGCTCGTTCCCTATACTGACAGCGCCCAGCTCGCCGACATCGAGCTCACCACCCGCGTCAACGACGAGCTTCGCCAGCAGGACCGGACCAGCCGGATGATCTTCTCCTTCACCAGGATCATCGCCTATATCTCGACCTTCACCACGCTGGTGCCCGGCGACGTCATCGTCACGGGCACGCCGACCGGCGCCGGCGCGCGCTTCGATCCGCCGATCTGGCTCAAGCCCGGCGATGTCGTCGAGGTCAGCGCCGAGGGCCTCGGCACGCTACGCAACACCATCGCCGACGAGGCCTGAGATGCTGACACCAGCCGAAATCCAAGCCGCCGCGGAAAGCCTCGATGAGGCCGAGCGCACCCGCATCCAGACCGGCCTGCTCTCCCTCAGGCATCCGGGCATCGAGATGGCCGACGCCTATGCGATCCAGAGCGCCTGGGTGACGAAGAAGATCGGGCGCGGCGCCAGGGTGATCGGCTGGAAGATCGGCCTCACCTCCAAGGCGATGCAATCCGCGCTGAACATCGATATTCCCGATTCCGGCGTGCTGTTCGACGACATGGTGTTCGAGGACGGCGCGACCGTACCCGCGGATCGCTTCATCCAGCCGCGCATCGAGGCCGAACTCGCCTTCGTGATGAAGGCGCCGCTGCGGGGGCCACGCGTCAGCGTCTTCGACGTCCTGAACGCCACCGACTATGTCACCCCAGCCCTCGAAATCCTCGATACGCGCATTCTTCGCGTCGACCCCGAGACGAAGAAGACCCGAACCATCTTCGACACCATCTCGGACAACGCCGCCAATGCCGGCATCGTCACCGGCGGGCGGGCGATGCGGCCAGACAAGGTCGATCTGCGCTGGATCGGCGCCATCGTCTCGCGCAATGCCGAGGTCGAGGAAACCGGACTCGGCGCCGGCGTGCTTAACCAGCCGGCACGCGGGATCGCCTGGCTCGCCAACCGGCTGGCCAAGTATGGCCAGGGCATCGAGGCCGAGCAGATCGTGCTCGCCGGCTCCTTCATCCGCCCCATCGAGGCGCGGCATGGCGACACCATCGTGGCCGATTTCGGCCCCTATGGCACCGTGAGCGCTTATTTCGCCTGAGGGTGGGAAGGACTAGGGTCGGAGGGCGAGTCCCCGCAGCTTGACTCAGAGACCGAGGCTGGGCCGAGAAATGCTCCATTTTGTCATGCCCGGGTTTCGTCCCGGGCATCCATTCACCGCCGTTCTATGAGTTCGTGGCTTCTGGATCACCGGGACGAAGCCCGGTGATGACAAAGGTCGAGGTTTAGCTCCCAATCAATTCCAGCAGGCTAGCCACCTCGATATCGGGGGTGACGTCCGGCCTGGCGACCGGGGCCACGCCGGTCGTCACCAGCACGGAACGCAGGCCCGCCCGCTGGCCGGCCAGGATGTCGGTAGCGATCTGATCGCCGATCATGATCGTCCCCTCGCGTGGCGTGCCGAGAAAGCCGAGCGCCTCCTCGATCATCAGCGGCTCGGGCTTGCCCACCACGATCGGCCGGCAGGACGGCACCGCCGCCTGCACCGCCGCCGCCAGCACGCCGACACAGGGCTCATAGCCGTTCTCGACGGGCACCAGCAGGTCGGGATTGGTCACTACCACCGCCGCACCACCCAGCGCCGCGCGCACCGCCGTGCTCAATTTCGCGTAGTTCAGCTGATAGTCGAAGCCGAGCACCACGACCTCGGCATCGTCCCCGGCCAGGGTGAAGCCAGCTGCCTCCAGGGCCTCGAACAGGGGCTGTTCGCCGATGGCGAAGACCCGCGCTCCCGCGGGCCAGCGCCGGCGCATCAGGCTGGCCGTGGCCGAGACCGCGCAGAACACCTGCTCGGGCGCGGTCGCAATGCCTATCCGCGTCAGCTTGGCGGCGAAATCGGCCGCGGATTTCGTGGCGTTGTTGGTGACAAAGGCATAGGGAACGCCACCCGCATGCCAGCGCTGGAAGGCCTCGACGGCATCGGGAATGGGGCTGTCGCCGCGATAGGCCACCCCATCGAGATCCGAGACGATCCCCTTCAGATTCATGGCTTCGAATGACGGCATCGACGAGGTTCCCTGACACGATTCGGCGGGGATCATAGGCCGGCCCGGCACGCAGCGGCTATTGCCTGAACTCCTCCATTCCTGTGCCGGCAACCGCCTCGATACATGGTGCCGTTTCCATGCCTCTTGATTGGGCATGGCGCGAGAAGGGTCAGCAATGGAATCGTGGAGCGGCAGGCATCAGGCTCTGGCGCCATCTGGTCTAGAGTTTCATCACCCGCCAACCACAAGGCGGAACGGCTCGGCACTGCGTCGGATCGGAAGGCGAGCCCCGAAAAACTTCTGCGCCCCCATTCAGAGGAACGAGAGATGATCAACCGCAGAGACCTTATGCTGGGCGCGCTGGCTGGAGCCGGCGCCTTCGGCTTCGGCCGCGTCAACCCCGACTTCCTGGTCAGTTCGGCCTTCGCCGCCGAAGGCCGGCCGCTGCGCTTCCTCGGCGCCGAAGCGCTGACCGGCAATTGGGATCCGACCACCCATACCAATCTCGGCCAGCTCATCGTCGAGGGCTTCGTCTTCGGTTATCTCACCCGCGCGCCGATGAAGCCGGACAATCCGGAAGAACTGGTGTTCGAGTTGGCCGAGTCCCTCAAGCCGATCGACACCTACACGCTCGAGGTAAAGCTGCGCAAAGGCGTGAAGTTCCATGACGGCACGCCCTTCACCTCGGCCGACGTCAAGGCCACCTATGAATATGGCTCCCAGCCTGATCGGCCGGCGCAATGGTATCCGGGCCAGGTCAAGGTCGACATCGTCGACGAGCACACCTGCCACATCAACACCAAGGACTATGGCTACCCGGCCGCGCTCTATTACTACCTCTCGTCCTTCCTGCCGATCATGGCGGCCAAGGACGTCGCCAACAAGGCGCAGCTCTCGGCTCGCATGAACGGCACCGGCCCCTTCAAATATGTCGACCAGAAGGGCGACACCACCATCCTGGCCGCCAATACCGACTTCATATTCGGCGCGCCCAAGATCCCCGGCGTCGAATATCATTTCGTCGGCGACACCACGACGCGCACGCTGTCCCTGCTCAACGGCCAGGCCGACATTATCGAGCGCCTGGAGCAGGAACAGGTCGACACCATCGCCAAGGACGATCGTTTCGCCATCCACAAGGCGGTTTCGGTCGAGAACAAATATCTGTTCTTCCGCTGCTCCAAGAAACCCTTCGACGATCCGCGCATCCGCCTCGCCGCCTGCCATTCGATCGACCGCAAGCAGATCCTCGAGATCCTGGGCGTCTCCGGTACCTTCTCCAAGGCCCATATCTCGCCGGTGAAGTTCGGCTACACCGAGGTCGCCGACTATCCCGAATATGATCCGGACAAGGCCCAGGCGCTGCTGGCCGAGGCGGGCTTCCCCAAGGGCGAGGGCCTGCCGGAACTGACCTATTATTCCTCGGTCGGCTTCTATCCCAAGACCAAGGAATATGCCGAGCTGATCACCGGCATGCTGGAAGAACAGGGTTTCAAGGTGAACCTGCAAACCCTGGAAGTCGCGGCCTGGGGCAATCTGCTCTACGACAAGCCGGGCGGCGGCGAAGGCAACATGATCGACTGCGGCTGGTGCACGGGCTCGCCCGAGCCGGACCTGGTGATCCGCACCCATTTCCACTCCTCCTCCAAGCGCATCACCGGCATCGTCGACAAGGAAATCGACGCGGTGCTCGACAAGGAGCGCAATGCCGCCTCGATCGAGGAGCGCAAGAAGATCCTGCAGACGGAAACCCTGCCGACCATCGCGCGCAAGGCGCCGGCGCTGGCTTTGTTCACCTCGGTGTTCATCCACGCCTACTCCAAGAAGCTCGACGGTCTCTACATCTACCCGAACGGCATGCAGGACATGAGCAAGGCAAACCTGGCCTGAGCCGCAAGGGACTGGAGCCGGTCCCCCCGGCCGGCTCCTCTTTTTTCCAGCGGTTGATTGCACGCGAGACCGTTTGCCGATGCTGATTGTCGAATTCCTGATCAAGCGGATCGCCCAGGGCCTGCTCATCGTGGCCCTGACGTCGCTGATCATCTTCACGCTGCTGCGCGTGGTCCCCGGCGACCCCGTCCGCCTGATCGTGGGCGGCATGGCGCCCGATAACGTCGTCGAGGAAGTCGCCACCAAGATGGGCCTGCGCGACCCGATCATCGTGCAGTATGGCCGCTACATGATGGGCCTGGCCAAGGGCGATCTCGGCCAGTCCTATATCAGGCCGCGCAGCGGCGGCGTTGCGGCGGGCGGGCAATATGTCGACCCGACCAAGGCCGAGATGGCGCCGGTGGCCGACCTCATCCTCGAGCGCCTGCCATTGACTCTGCAGCTGGCCGGCGTCGCCCTGGTCTTCGCGCTGCTGATCTCCTTTCCGATCGGGCTGGCGGGCGGGCTCAACCAGCATGGCTGGCAGAACGCGCTGGCCTTCGGCGTGCAGTCGCTCTTCGTCTCCATCCCGAATTTCTGGCTCGCCATCGTGCTGATCCTGTTCCTGTCGGTGAAGCTCGATTGGCTGCCGGCACTGGGCTACAAGGGCTTCAGCTATGTGCTCCTGCCGGCCTTCGTGCTGGCGGTCGAAATCTCGCCCTTCATCATCCGCACCCTCACCACCTCCCTGGGCGAGGTGATGCAGGCGCCCTTCATCGACGAAGCCCGGGTGCGTGGCCTGTCGCGCCGGCGCATCGTCTATTCCCACGCCCTGCGCAACGCCTCGGTGCCGCTGGTCAACCTGCTCGGCATCCAGCTCTCCACCCTGATCGGCGGCGTGCTGGTGATCGAATACATCTTCGACTATCCGGGCCTGGGCAATCTGACCGTGGTCTCCGTGCTCGGCCGCGACTTTCCGGTGATCCAGGGCATCGCCATCACCACCAGCGCCGTCTTCGTCTTCATCAACATCCTGGTCGATCTCGTGGCCTATCTCATCGACCCCCGCGTGGAGATCTGAGCATGAGCACCGTGACCAGCGACGCCGCTCCCAGCCTCGAGCGGGCCCAGTCGATCAGCCGCCGCATCCTCGCCAGCGCCTGGGCCATGCCGAGCTTTCGCGTCGGCCTGTTCGTCTTCCTGGCGCTGCTCCTCACTTCGGCGATCTATCCGGAATTGTCCTCGATCTCCGCCACCAAGATGGTGGTGAAGGACAAATTCATTCCCCCGCTCTTCCTCGGCGACAAATGGACCTGGCTGCATCCGCTCGGCACCGACCAGCTCGGCCGCGACATGCTGCTGCGCTGCCTGATCGGCCTGCGCTATTCGCTGCTGATCGGCGTGGTCACCGTTGCCCTCGTCTTCCTGATCGGCTGCGGCCTCGGCTTGCTCGCCGGTTTCAAGGGCGGCTGGTGGGACACCATCATCATGCGCATCACCGACGCGCAGCTCTCGATCCCGATGATCATCCTGGCCATCACCATCCTGGGCGTGACCAAGCCGGAGGTGCACACCATCATCATCGTGCTGGCCCTGTCCGGCTGGCCGCTCTATGCCCGCGTCGCCCGCAGCGCCGCCGTCACCGAGCGCGGCAAGGAATATGTGCGCGGCCTGCGCGTGCTCGGCGCCGGCGACTGGCGCATCCTGCTGCTCTACGCGGCACCGAACATCCTGCCACCGATCGCCTTCGTCGCCGTACTGGACGTCGCCCGCATGATGATCTTCGAGGCGATCCTCGGCTTTCTCGGCCTCGGCATCCAGCCGCCGACACCGAGCTTCGGCTCGATTATTTCTGACAGCCGCAAATATCTCATCAATGCCTGGTGGATCGCCACCAGCCCCGGCGTGTTCCTGGCCCTGGCGCTGACATCGATCAACCTGATGGGCTCCGCCCTCGAAAAGGCGCGCAACAAGATCTATGGAGGCGCCTGAGATGGACAATTCCCCGATCCTGGAAACCCGCCATCTCACCGTCGGCTCGCCGCGCGACGAGGCCCCGGTTCTCGACGACATCGCGCTTACCCTCCACACCGGCGAGATCCTCGGCATCTATGGCGAGAGCGGCGCCGGCAAGACGGTGCTGAGCCGCGCCCTCGCCAACTGGCTGCCCGAGAGCCTCGCCTATCGCCGCGGCTCGGTGCTGTTCGCCGGCAAGGACGTCACGACAGATGCCGCCGGCAACAGTTTCATCGTCGGCCGTGACATCGCCTATATCGGTTCCAAGCCCCAGAGTTCGCTCGACCCGACCCAGCCGGTCGGCGTGCAGATCTGCGAGAAGCTGCGCAGCGTACGCCCAGCCTGGAGTCGGAAGGAATGCCAGGAGCGCGTCGTCCAGCTGCTCAGCGAAGTACGTATCCCCTCCCCCAGGGAACGCTACTTCGAATATCCCTCCAAATTCTCCGGCGGCATGATGCAGCGCGCCATGATCGTCGACGCGATCTGCGCGGAACCGGCCGTGCTGATCGCCGACAACATCACCCAGCCGCTCGACGTCACCATCGCCGCCCAGATCGTGGCGCTGCTGCATGACCTCTGCCAGCGCCACAACATGGCGACGATCTACCTGTCCTCCTCGCTGGCGACGCTCGGCCAGTTCGGCGGCCGCACGGCCGTGCTGCATCAGGGTCGCCTGGTGGAGGAACAGCCTTTCGCCGAGTTGATGCAGGCACCCGGCGACGACTACACCCGCCGTGCCATCGCCAGCGTGCCCCGGATCTGGTCGACGCGCGAGCAGCCGGTCTCGCGCCGCAATGACACCGACGCGCCACTGATGCGGGTGGCCGAGGCCCATCGCACCTATCTTGCCCGCAAGCGCGGCACCTTCAACACCTATCGCCACATCCAGGCGGTGCGCGGTGTCAGCTTCGACATCCTGCCGCGCGAGAATTTCGGCATCGTCGGCGAATCCGGCTGCGGCAAGTCGACCCTGACCCGCCTGCTTGCCTGGCTGGAGGCGCCGGACCAGGGTGACATCATCCTCGGCGGCGTCTCGCTGCGCACGCTCTCCGCCCAGCAATTGCTGGCCAAGCGCGGCGAGTTCCAGCTCCTGCTGCAGGATCCCTACAACGCCCTGCCGCCACGCACGACCGTGGGACGGATGATCGAGGAGAGCCTGCTGATCCGCGGCAGCCATTCCGGCAAGGCCCTGCGCGAGCGCGTGATTTCGGCCATGCAGGAGGTCGGCCTGTCGCCACGGCTCTACGACGAATTGCCGAACGCCCTCTCCACCGGCGAGCGCCAGCGCATCTCGATCGCCCGTGCCCTGGTGCTCTCGCCCAAGCTCTTGATCCTCGACGAGACCCTGTCCGCCCTCGACCAGCGCGAACAGGCCAAGCTCATCGAGCTGTTCTCCAGCCTGCAGGAGAAGAACGACCTCACCTATGTCTTCATCTCCCATGACCTCGCCATGGTCCGGAAGGTGTGCACCCGCATCGCCGTGATGTATCTGGGCGAGATGGTCGAGATCGCCGACAACCACGATCTCTTCTTCGAGCCGCAGCATCCCTATACCAAGGCCCTGCTCTCGGCTGCGCCGACCTTGGAGGAAAAGCCCTTCGACCCGCAGGACTACCTGCTCGAAGGCGAACCGCCGAGCCCCATCGACATCCCGCCCGGCTGCAGCTTCGCCTCCCGCTGCCCCAAGGTTTTCGCGCGCTGCCGCACCGAGACGCCGGCATTGAAGGAACATCGCCCGGGCAGCTTTGCCGCCTGCCATCTGCTCGACGCTAGGGCAGATGAGAAGTCGGCGGCGGCTTGAGTGGGTCGAACGGTTTAGAATAAAGCGCAAAAAAGCCTTCTCCCCTTGCGGGAGAAGGTGGCCGAGCGCAGCGAGGTCGGATGAGGGGTGGCAGCGGATACCTGCAAGGCTGCGTTTCACCCCTCATCCGCCCCTTCGGGGCACCTTCTCCCGCAAGGGGAGAAGGCTGAATGAGCCTCATCCGGGAAGGACAGCCTCTCCTACTCTTCCGTCACCAGGCGCCAGAGCACTTGCGTGAGCACCGCCAACCCCTTGTCGAGTGCGGCTTCGTCGGTGAATTCGGCGGGGTTGTGGCTGAGGCCGCCTTGGCTCGGCACGAAGATCAGCGACGCCGGCATACGCTTGTTGAGGGCCAGCGCATCATGGCCGGCGATCGTTTTCATTTCCATCGAAGACAGCTCCAACTCCCGGGCAACCGCCGCAATCAGTGCGGCACCGTGCGGATCGAGGGTTGCCGTGCCGCGCTGCTCGTCGACCGCGACTTCGATGTCGACACCCAGAGGCGCTATCGCAGCCCTTGCCTCGGCCAGGAAAGCATCGCCGAGGGCAAGTGCCACAGCCGAATCCTCATGGCGAAACTCGAACCAGACCTGCACGCGGCTCGGCGTCACATTGGGCGAATTGGGATCGACGGTGATGCGGGCCGCCGAAGCATGGGCACCGCTGCCGCTCGCCTCGATCAACTGGTGATGCAGTTCGATCGCCCTGGCGGCCGCTCGCAGCGCATCGCGGCGGCGAGCCATGCGGGTCGGCCCGGTATGGGAGGGCTCGCCAAGGAAGACCAGCGACAGCTTGCGGGCCGCCCAGCAGCCGGTGACGACGCCGATCTCGGCGCCTTCTTCCTCCAGGAGCGGCCCCTGCTCGACATGAAGCTCGACATAGCGGCTTACCTCCAGGGGCAGGTCCCCCGTGCCGCGATAGCCGATGGCGGCCAGCGCCTCGCCCAGGGTGACGCCGGCGCCGTCGGCAAGAGCGAGGGCAGCGTCGAGCGCCAGCGTACCGGCGAAGACCGAACTGCCGGTCAGGCTCGGCTGGAAACGGGCGCCCTCCTCGTTCGTCCAGTTGGCGACAACCAGATTGCGCCTGGCCTTGCCCGGTTCGGCCGCCGCGCGCGCGGCAACCGCTTCCACCGCCAGCAGGCCCGCGAGCACACCATAGACGCCGTCATAGCGCCCGCCGGTCGGCTGGCTGTCGAGATGGGAACCGACCATCACCGCCTCCTGCGACGACGGCGCCAGGGGAGCAATGCCGAACATGTTGCCGATGGAGTCGACATGCAGGTCGAGTTGGCGGCTGATGATCTCGGCGGCAAGGCGCACCCGCGCGCCCCCATCTTCAGGCGTTCCGGTGAGGCGGCAGACCCCACCATCCGGCGTGGCGCCGATCTTTGCAAAGATCTGCAGCAGGCGGTTCAATGTCGAACTCATGCGCGCCTCATGCCCGGGGCTGGAGCGGCCAGTCCATGGTGATCGGCCTGAGGTCCTCCAGCGCCTTGGTCACCTGCAGGACGCCGAGATCGTCGCAGCGATGGCCGATGACCTGGATGCCGATCGGCAGATGCCGCTCGTCGAAGGCGGTGCAGACGGTGGAGGCCGGCTGGCCCGTCTGGTTGAAGAGAGCCGTGAACACGGTGTGCGCCAGCGGTACCTCGCGCGAGACGCCCGGTTCCTCGGCGGGGAAATTCACCACGGGCAGGGTCGGGGCGATCACATAATCCCAGCCCTCGAAGGCCGCGAGCAGGGCTGCCTTCATCCTGGTGATGGCACCGAGGCTGCGGAAAAGATCCTCGCCCGAATGCGAAGCCCCCTGCAGGGCCCAGTCCCGCACATAGTGGTTGATGCCGTTGCCGTCATGCGGCGGCAAATCGCTATACTCGACGAAGCCCCGAACCTGCAGATAGAGGTCGATGGGCGCATAGGCGTCGTGATCGAGTGGCGAGACGAAGGGCTCGACGATTGCCCCTGCCCCCTCCAGCAGCCGGCCTGCGGCCTCCACGGCGGCCCGCACGGCGGGTTCCGGTTTCGGCCCGAACCCCATATCGGTGAGGACGCCGATGCGCAGCCCCTTGAGGTCGCGCTCGAGATGCCGGTGATATTGCATACCGTCCCCCGGAAAACTCCAGGTGTCGCGCTCGTCGGGGCGCGTCAGCACGCTCAGCATGCGGGCGATATCCTCGACGCGCCGTCCCATCGGGCCGGCCATGCGCATGGTATCGGGCGGCAGATGCGGCACCCGGCCATGGCTCGGCTTGAGCGAGGCGAGCCCGCAATGGGCCGCAGGCAGGCGCACCGAGCCGGCAATATCGGTGCCGACCGATAGGAACCCCATGCCGGCAGCGACCGAGGCGCCGGCGCCGGCCGAGGAGCCTCCGGTGTTCCAGGACAGGCCCCAGGGATTGCGGGTGATCCCGTGCAGCGAACTGATGCCGGATGCCATCAGCCCGCAATCGGGCATGGTCGTCTTGGCGAAGATGGGAGCCCCGGTCTCCATGAGAGCGAGGGCCGGCGGCGAATTGTAGGTAGAGGCCGGCTGGTCGCGATTGGCGGCGATGCCGTGGGTATAGGGCCAGCCCACCATGGCGACGCTGTCCTTGACGGTGACCGGGATGCCGTCGAGCACGCCGGCCGGCGTGCCGGCACGGTAGCGGGCCTCGGAGGCCCGGGCCGTGGCGAGCGCCTCGTCCGGCCGCAGGCAGAACAATGCGTTCACCGCGACATTGGTCGCCTCGGCGTGTTCGATCACCGTGCGCGTGACCTCGACCGGGGATAGCTCCCCTGCCGCATAGGCGTCGACGATCTCACCGACACTCATGGCGACAAGGCTGGTGATGGACATGGAAGGCTCCCTGTTCCGGCGCGGATTCGAGCGCCGGTGATATCGCCGACCTAACGGGTTTTGCAGAAGGTCGGGTAGGGGCGCGGTCTGCCGGACAAGAAATCATGGAGCATCAGGCATCCTCACCGCAGCCTTTCGCGGCAAAGATAGGCTCGGGGCACTGGCCTGCGCCATCGCCTCCAAAATCACCATCGCTAGGGCAAAATGCGTCAAACGAAACGCTCCTGCTCTAGCTCCTAGTTTCGACATGCCTTTGCGATTCCAAACGATTTCGCAAAGGTCTTGGCGATATCGCAAAGGTTCCGGGGGACCGACGACGGAATGAGCATGTTCGAGGAGGAGCGGGCACGGGTAGAATCCCATGTCCGGCAGCTGCCCGGCTGGGCAGCGCGTACGATCACGACGGAGCCCGCCATACCGGTGCTTGCCTCACCGAGCTGGCGGGGTGTCGACGGTTCACCCTGGCGGGTGCGCGACAAGGCGAGTGGCGAAAGCCTGTTCGTCAAGCTCATGCATCCCGACGCCGCCTTCTATATCGACGTCGCCTGCGCCTTCCAGGCGGCGCGGCGGGCCTCGGAACTCGGCATCGGCCCCCATGTCCATGTGGCGGATGAGAATGCCGGAGCCCTGGTCATGGAGGATCTCGACGCCGGCTGGCGTACCGCCACCCTGGAGCGCCTGCTCGATCAGGACGTCGTCGATCGCGTTCTAGCCGCACGCCGACGTTTCCAGGAAGGTCCGGCGCTTTCCCGAACCAGCAGCGTATTCGACGAGATCGAACGCTTCCATCGCGATACCCGCGCGGCCAAAGGCCAATTGCCTGCCGATGCGGACTGGCTGCTGGCGGAACTGCGCTATGCCGGGGCAGCGCTGGCGCCAGGCCGAAAGGCGCCGGTGCCCAGCCATGGCGACGGCAATGTCTCGAATATCATGATCAGCGAGGCCGGCGAGATCCGTCTGGTCGACTGGGATCGCGCCGGGAACGCCGATCCGCTCGAAGATATGGGCAGCTTCCTCGCCGAGGCCTTCGACCAGGAGCCGGAGGCACGCGACGCCTTCGCCCGCACACAGGGAGGCTTCGAAGAGGCCGCCTACAACCGCGCCTGGCTCTATGGCGTGGCGGACGACCTGCGCTGGGGCCTGATCGGTACATTGGTGGCCGCCCGCTCGCCGCGAAACACCCTGGAATTTCATAAATTCGCCAGCTGGCGCCTGGTGCGCTGCCGGATGGCCGTGCACTCGCCGCGTTTCGGCGAAGCGCTGCGGAGGATCTGATGTCGGTCAAGAAACGTCTCGGCGAGGCCGCCAGCGAAGCCGAACACCGCCTGGAACAGGCGGTCGCCAGGGTGCCGTCCTGGCAGGGCCGCAACATCAACTACACGGCTCTCGTCGGCGGGTTGATGAACCAGAACTGGGTTGCCGAGATCGAAGGCGATACCAGGCGTTACTTCATCAAGGTGCCCGGCGCGGGCTCGGAAATGTTCATCGACCGCGTCGCCGCCAACGAAGCCGCCCGCAACGCCCATGCCATCGACGTGGCGCCGGAAGTGGTGTTCTTCGATGCGGCCGACGGCCTGGAGATCAGCGAATTCCTCGACGGCTACCGGGCCTGCACCAATGCCGATTTCTCCGATCCCGCCATCCAGGCTGACGTGCTCGGCATCTATCGCCGCCTGCATGCCAGCCCGGCGCTCGGCCTGACCAAGACCATCTTCGACATGATCGAGGAGCATATCGAGCAGGGCCGCGAACTCGGCGCGCATTTCCCGCCGGCCATGCCGTGGATCGAGCACCGCTACCGCCAGGCCAAGGCTGCCTTCCTGGCCTCCGGCCTCGATCTCGTGCCCTGCTTCAACGATCCCATGCCCGGCAACTTCCTGATCAGTGCCGATGGCGCCCCCAATTCGAGGCCGATGAAACTGATCGACTACGAGTTCGCCTCCAACAATGAACGGGCCTACGAGCTCGGCGTGCTGTTCGCCGAGATGTTCTACGACGAGCGCAAGACCCTGGAACTGATCGAGGAATATTGCGGTTCCGTCCGGCCCGACATGGTCGCCCGCGTCATGCTCAACCGAGCCCTGGCCGATGTGAAATGGGCGAGCTGGGCGGTGGTCAACCGCAAACTCAACAGCTGGGATTTCGACTATCAGAAATATGGCGTGTGGAAATATATGCGCGCGCGCCAGGTCATGTACGACCCGCGCTGGGAAAGCTGGCTGCGGCAGATTTGAGTTTGCTTCTGGGTGCGCGGACGTCTCGTCCGCTCTTGAGACGCACCGCGCTTGAGACAGGGAAGGCGCGGACGAAACGTCCATTGGCGCTAACCTTGCAAGGAAAGGCGCGCGAAACCTGGTGCGCCGATCTCCTCAGCTCCATCAAGTGATGGAGCGGGATCGGCATCTTCCTGCCGGCAAATGCAGCATTTCCAAGATGGTCGATCTGGAGATCGACCCACCAGATCTGCGCCAAATCCCGCAAAGTTAACGCCTATGGACGAGACGTCCGCGCACCCGGAACTGCTATCAGGGCGAAGCCTGCAGAGTATGGGCCGTAAAGCCGCGGCGCGGCAAGCGTTCCTGCGTCTCCACCGCCGGCAGCGGCATCTTCAGCTCAGGCGTCTCCTGCGCGGAACGACGGGCATCGCGCGGCGCCATGCTGAACTGGCGGCTGAAGCTGCGGGAGAAATGCGAGACGTTCTTGAAGCCGACCTGATAGGCGATCTCCGAGACCGTGAGGCGTCCCCCCGGATCGGCCACGAGCAGTTCATAGGCCCGCTGCAGGCGCCTGAGCTGCATGAACTGGCTCACAGTGGTGTCGTCGTCGTTGAACAGGCTGTAGAGATAGCTCAGCGAGATCCTGCTGCTGGCGGCGATCTTGCGGGGCGTCAGCTCCTGGTCGCCGAGATTCTTCTCGATGAACTCGAAGATGCGTCGGCGCAGATGGTAGCGCGCATTGCGGACATCGACGGTCGAACCGCGGTCCTCCGCGCCGATGGCGAGGGCTACGAAACTGAAGATCTCGGTGGCGAGCGCTTCGGGATTGGGCGGCGGGCAATCGACGAAGACCTCTGCGACGCTGCGCAGCAGATCCACCATGAGGCGCGTCATCTGCACATTGGCGCCGAAGCGGCGGCCGATGTGGTCGTCGACCGATGTCAGCCGTCCCCGCAATTCCAGCACGGGAATGCGCAGGATCATGAGCGTGGTATTCGCCTGCGCGGCGAATTCGTGAAACTCCATCTGGCTGAGCAGTACATATTCTCCTGCCCCGACACTGCCCGTACGACCGGCCTGCGCATAGTGCAGCCTCCCGCTCAGGGGAACCAGGAGCATGTAGCAGGCCTCGCCTGCGCCTTTGGCCGGCTCGCAGTGACTGACCCGCTCTCCCTCGGCCTGCGTGATTTCCAACGTGAGCCGGCCGATATGGATCGGCCGTGATGCCGCGGGTCGCGTGCGGATGGCAGGATGATGCATGAGGTGGCCCCGTTCCGTCTGTCTGGATGATGTTCGGTCTTGTTATGGCTGGCCGGCAATCTGGTGATGACCGGGCCTGTCAGCGGCTCTGCGGCCACCTGGCGTGGAGGGTCAGCGTGTCCCCTCCCCGGTATTCTCGCTTCGCGGACCGGCGACGATCACCTCGGTGCCGGCCTCCTTGAGGCCACCGGCGAGCGAGCCTTGCGGCTGCCGATCGGTGACCAGGCGGTCGATCGCATCCCAGCGCGAGCAGATGGCGACCGCGAGCTGATCGAATTTGGCGTGATCGGCCACCACGATCGCCTCGGCCGCACGCTGGACCATGGCGGCGTAGACGGCGCCGGCTTCCTCGTCGGCATCATAGATGCCGCGGGCGCCCAGGCCCGTGGCCCCGACGATGGCGCGATTGGCCTCGTAGCCATTGATGCTGGCGATGGTCTGCGATCCCAACAGATAGCCTTCGCTGGCGTGGAGGCGGCCGGCACAGAACAGCACGCGGATGGTCGGATTGGTGCCGAGCGCCATTGCGGCGGCGAAGTCATGGGTGATGACGGTGATGTCGCGGTTGCGCGCGGCCAGGAAGCGGGCAACGTGATAGGTGGTGGTGCCGCCGCCCAGCATCAGCACTTCCTTGGGCAGGATCATGGCCGAGACGGCGGCGGCGATGGCCTCGCGCTCGGCAATCATCACATGGCGACGGTCGCTGCGCGAGGGTTCGTGGGCGAAGGGCCGGGAAGCACCGCCATAGGTGCGGTTGATCAGGCCCTGTTCATGCAGTTCGAGCAGGTCGCGCCGGATGGTCTCGCCGGAGACACCGAGGGCAGCGGCAAGTTCCGAGGCCCTCAAGGTCGGCGCAGCGGAAAGCTGGGCGATGATGCGTTGCTGGCGCACTTCCTTGGAAAGCCGGTCCCGCTCCTGGTTCGGCTGAGCCGAGCGGGGATATCTGTCTTCCTTCTCCGCGGACGGCGCATCGCTTGCCATCGATAACCCCACCAATTGGCGTCGCTGCTGGAAAGGGGACTTGGCGTCCTCTTCCATGATCTTGTTCCGATAAATGTGGAATGTCCACAAAAAATGCGGAACTTTCCTCACATCCACATAATACCGCCTTCCCGCGACCGCTTGCTTTCTTGACCAAATGGATAAAATCCATGTCGGTTTTCGTATAGTTTTCTGGGTACAGTGGAACTGGATGTCGATATTCTTCAAATTGTGTGCTGAGCGTGTTTGACGATTGTGGAACCTCACACACAATTCGATGGTGGTTGCAAAGTTGCGCATCTCCTCGGCGAGATGTCGGCCAGCCCATCGAAACCCGTCCGGACCCTGCCATGCAGATCGAGAAGGAAATCCTCGCCCTCAACGCCTATGACCCACAGGCGGCCGAACCGAGCGACGAGCAGGCGCGCCGCGCCGTGGAGCGGCGCCTGGGTGCTTTCGGGCATGGCGCCGTGCTGTTCTATCGCGAGCCCATCGAGGCGGTGAGCGCCGAGGGCGTGTGGATCCAGGGGGCGGACGGCAGGCGCTATCTCGACGTCTACAACAATGTGCCATCGGTAGGGCATTGCCATCCGCGCGTGGTCGAGGCGATCCGGCACCAGGTCGGCACGCTGAACATCCACACGCGCTATCTCAATGCGGTGGTCGACAGCTATGCCGAGCGCCTGCTGGCGACCCTGCCCGCCCCGATCGGCAATGTGGTTCTCACCTGCACCGGCAGCGAGGCCAACGACCTGGCCTTGCGCGTCGCCCAGGCAGCCACCGGCGGCACGGGTTTCATCGTCTCCGAGATGGCCTATCACGGCAACACGGCGGCGGTGACCGACATCTCGCCGTCGTCGCGACCCGGCCGGCCGCTCGCGCCGCATGTACGCACCGTCCCCGCTCCGGACAGCTATCGCAAGCCGGACGAGCATCCCGGCGAGGCCATGGCTGCCGCCGTGACCGCGGCAATCGCGGACATGGCGGACAAGGGCATCCGCTTTGCCGGCATGATCGCCGACACCATCTTCTCGAGCGATGGCGTCCATGCCGATCCGCCCGGCCTGCTGGCACCGGTCATCGCCGCCGTACACGCCCAGGGCGGCCTCTTCATCGCCGACGAAGTCCAGCCGGGTTTCGGGCGCACCGGCGATGCTCTCTGGGGCTTTCAGCGGCACGGCATCGTCCCCGACATCGTCACCATGGGCAAGCCGATGGGCAACGGTTTCCCCATGGGCGGCATGGCGCTGAGCCCAGACCTGCTCACCGCCTTCAATGCCCGCGACAAATATTTCAACACCTTCGGCGGCAATCCCGTAGCCGCCGCCGCCGGCCTCGCCGTGCTCGACGTTATCAGCGACGAAGGTCTGATCGAGAATGCCCGCGATGTCGGCCGCTATCTGCGCGACAGCCTGCGGGAGATCGCCAATCGCCATCTTGCCATCGGCGAAGTGCGCGGCGCGGGCCTGTTCATCGGCCTGGAATTCGTCACCGACCGCGAAAGCAAGACACCGGCGCCGGAAACGGCCAGCGCCATGATCAACGGGCTGCGCGAGCGCGGTGTCCTGATCGGCGCCGCCGGCGCCTATGGCAACACTTTGAAGATCCGCCCGCCCCTCTGTTTCGCCCGGGAGCATGCCGACGCCTTCGTCGACCATTGTGACGCCGTGCTGCGCCGGATCCAAGGCTAGAAAAGCGGTTTCGCGGCCCTATCGGCGGGCCGGATCGGCGCAAAACCGGCCTGCAAGGACTCGCAGGCAGCGTTAGAGCATCGCGCCGAAAAGTGGGTAGCGGTTTTCGGCAAAAAAGATGCGGCAACAAGGAATTTCAGCATCGAGCCTGATTCAGAAATCAGGTTCGATGCTGTAGGCCTCACTTACTCCACACCGGGGTGATCACATTTGTGCAGCCACGGTTGAGTAGGAGCGAGTCATGCATAGTTCGTCTCTCGTCACGATCTTGTCGTTGTCGCTTGCGGCAGCGACATCGGCATCTGCCCAGATGCTCGGCGAGAAATACACGCGATATCCCGACCAGCCTGCCTGCACGCTTTTCGTCTCCCTCGACAAGATCAAGGCAGGGCGTCCGCTTCCCTCCGATTGCATCAAGCTGCGGCGATTCCAGAAGGTGACCTATCAGCGCAATGTCGGCGGTTACGAAGTCGTCGATGTCGGTGGCCGCATCTATTTCACCTTCGGAAACTGCAATTATGCCGGCAATACCAGCCCTTCTAAGAGTTGCTTCACCTTCAGGTCCAACGCCGCGGACATGAAGGCCGACGACGTCAAATCCGCCGAACGCAAGGCCGCTGACACCAAGCGGCGGCTGGACAAATGCCTGAGACAGGAAGCGCCGGCTCGCCCCGGCGAGCGGAAGGCTGCACCTCAAAGCTGCATGCCACTCGCTGCAACCTACAGGAACGACAAGATGAATCTGGATCGAATTCGCGCCCAATAGATTGTGTGCTGCACATGCCGCCCGGCGCTGTAGGATGGATGCGGTTCTTTTCGGACACAGGAGGCTTCGATTATTGAAGATCCCATTGCGCGCCTGCGGCTGCGGTTCGTCGAACGCGCGCAAGGGCAACTCGCCGCCCTGAAGACGCTTGCCGGAGATCCAATGCCGATTCCTCCGGAAAAACAAGCGGATCTGGTCAAGATCGTGCATTCGCTGTCAGGCGCCGCTGGCACTTTCGGGTTTCCCGAAATAAGCCGCTGCGCATTCGAGCTCGAAACGGCCCTCACGGCACCCGAGGGCACGGATCCAGCGGCCGCTCACCGGCTGCTCGCCCGGCTTATCGCCGAGCTCGAAGTTGCTTTGGCCTGACGGGTGCCGCAAAGCGCTATTTGCGTGCCCCCGACAAGCCAGTCCTGGTCATCTCGCCCCAGTTCTGGTCGGCGCGCAGATATTGCCACCACCCCTTGATGCGCCAGAAATTGTTGAGCTGGCGGTAGCCGAAATTCTCGACCACGGCGGCCAGGGTCAGGATGGCGATGTCACGCGCTCGCGGAAAACGCTGCAGTTCCATTTCCTCCAGCACCAGGGACCCGACACTGACGCAGACGCCATAGACGAAGACCAGCGCGGCGAAGGCCAGCATATAGGGCGTGGAGAGGAAGCCGAGGAACCAGCTTACCGGAATCAGGACATAGCCCAGCACCTCGGCGATCGGCCCGAGCACGTCGACCACCAGGATGTGACCGAGGCCAAGGAAGCCTACGCGGCCATAACGCGGCCTGAACAGCATCGAGCGATAGCGAAAGAAACATTCGAGCGCGCCACGTTGCCAGCGCGAACGCTGCCGCCCGAGAACGCCGAGCGTCTCCGGTGCCTCGGTCCAACATACCGGTTCGGGAATGAACTGGATGCGGTAGGCCCGTCCGGCATCGATCATGTGGCGATGTAGCTTGATGACGAGATCGAGATCCTCGCCCATCGAACCCTTGGTGAAGCCGCCGACGGCGACGACTTCGGCGCGGCGAAACACGCCGAAGGCACCGGAGACCAGCATCAGGGTATTGATACGGCTCCAGGCCAGCCGCGCCATCAGGAAGGCCCGCAGATATTCGACGATCTGGAACAGCGGCAGCCAGCGCGCGGGCAGCTTCACCTCCTGGACCCGGCCGCTTTCGATGCGCGAACCGTTGGCGATGCGGATGGTCCCCCCCACCGCGATCACACGCTCCGGATCTTCGATAAAGGGCTGCACGGCGCGCATCAGCGCATCCGGCTCCAGGATCGAGTCCCCGTCGATGACGCAGAAGACCGGAGCCCGGCAGACATTGATGCCGGCATTCTGCGCATCCGCCTTGCCGCCGTTCTCCTTGTCGACCACGAACAGCCTTTCGTTCATGGGCGAGGAGTAGAGGCCACGGATCGGCTTGTGCTTGAGGGCGTCTTCATGCGGCCGCTGGAACTTCACCAGCCGAAAGCCCTCGATCAGACGCTGCAATGTCTGGTCCTTGGAGCCGTCATTGACCACCACGACCTCGAAATTGGGATATTCGAGTGCCAGCATCGAATGGACGCTCTCGACGATGTTCATTTCCTCATTGTAGGCAGGCACGATCAGGGCGATGGGCGGCGCGATATCGGCATAGCGATGCCATAACAGGGCCGAGCGCGTAACGGGCGGCCGCCGCGAAAGCGCATAGGCGGCCACCAAAAGCTGCAGCAGATAGACCAGCGTCTGAATCAGGCCCAGGGCAATGATGAGCCAGGCGAGAATGCCCGCCCCTACGGTAGCGTAGTGAGACCAGTCCGACATCATGCAGGTCCTTCCGCGAGAACGAGCGAGGCCATGCGCTGGCGGAGGGAGGTCTCACCCGCGGCGACTTCGCGCAACCTGTCCTCGCCCAAGCGCGGGATACCCCGCATGGCCTTTGCTGCCGTATAGCTGACCATCCAGATCTCGTCGTCGAGGAGAGCGACCAGAGGCGCGACGAAATCCGGCAACCCCAGGCGACCGGCGGCTTCGGCGGCCTCGGCCCGGACGCTCCAGTCGCCATGGGCCATGGCCTCGGTGAGAACGGGTATGGCATCGGGATGCCCGAGCAATCCCAAGGCCCGGACAGCCGCAGCCGCGACGTCGGGAATGGCCTCTCTGGCTGCCCGCTGGAAGAGGTCGTTGAGCCGGTGATCGCCTGTCCGCGCCAGCGCCTCGATCGCGGCAGACTTGACGAAGGCCGTGGTATCGGGACGGGCGATATGGGCCTTCAACTCGTCGAAACGATCGGCGGGCAGACGCCGGAACAAATCGACCAGGCGCCGCGAGCGCTGGCCGGTCAGGCCGATGTGGCGCAAGACGGTGTCGAGTGGAGGCAGTGCGCCGAGGTCGCAAAGAGCGATCGCAGCCGCAAAACGGACCTCCCGCGAGCGATCCCGTTCCAGGGCCATCTGCAGCGCGGCCGTCGTGTCGTTCCCTTTGAACTTGGCCAGCATCTCGGCGGCATGAATGCGCGCGGCAGCGTTGCCCTTGCGGAGCTGGCGACCTGCCTCGGCAGGTAGTCCGCACTCGGCGAAAAGCGCGATGACCGCATCATGCTCGTCTCCCCGCAACAGGGCCAGGAATTCGAAACCCGCATCCAGGGCCACGCGCGGCGGGACGCCGGCTATCACTCGCTTCAGCGCTTCGCGATCGCGGTCGTGGGAGAAGGTGATCAATGCCCTGAGCACGTTCTGGCCGGATTGTGCCTCGGCTGCCTTCCGGCGCTGCTTGAGCATGCGCCGAAGGATCAGGATGCCCATGACCAGGAGTGACAAGAGGCTCAGGACAATCGAAATGGACCATATCAGCCAGAGCATGATCAGAACCGGGCAGTCAGGCCAAGACCGAAGGTGTTGCGATCGAACGCTCGCCGCCTTTCATGGGCGAAGCTGGCCCGCAGCGTCAGGTCGTCGGTCAGATCATAGGCAGCCCCACCGAAGACGGAGCGGGTTGGCACCAGCGAGCCGTCGGAAATCTCGGGAGCATCGGCATAGCCCGCGAACAGCGACAATCGAGGCGTCACCACCACATCCGCCCGAAGCACATAGCCGTCGGCCCGGGTATCGGCATCATCGCGCGCATGGACCCAGCGGGCCGACAGGCCGAGACGGCCATCGAAGACATAACCCTGGATCCAGGGCGAAATCGTCGTCACCCGCGTGTCTGCGAAATCATCATAGCGGGCATCGACATTGAGAAACAGCGGGCCGACGCCATTCGTGCGGGAAACCGCCTGCCAGGAAGCACCGGCGCCGACGGAATAGCGGGCCAGGAAATCCGCGCTCGGTGTCGCGGCCACCAGGGCATAGGCCGAAAACCGGGAGGAGAAAGCATGGTCGATACGTCCTTCGACCTGTACGTCCGTCTGTCCGAAACGCGTGGCGAGGCGGGTCTTGCCCGATAAGGTGGTGCTGGGCGTCAGGCGGTAGGACAGGCCGACGATGCTGTCCGTCCAGTTTCCCTGGCCCGCCGTCAAGGCGCTGACCTCGCTGCCGATGTCGAAACGCCATTTGCGAGGCGGCGGCACGGCCAGCCTCTGCGCGATATCCTGCGAATTGGGCTCGATGGCCAAAGCCTGGCGATAGGCCTGCCGCGCCGCATCGTCATCGCCCTCTGCCCGGCTGATATCGCCAAGCCCCACCAGGGCCTCGCCGTTGCGAGGCTCCCGCGCCAGGACCTGGCGGTAGGCCTGGGCAGCGCGAACATGGTCGCCCTCAAGCATGGCGATCCGCCCCTCGAGGACAAGGGCTTCAGAATTGCCGGGTGCCTCGGTCAGAATGGCGTCGATACGGGCCCTGGCAAGCGCGACGTCGCCTTGCCAGAGGGCGAGCCGCACCTTGCCGAGCCTGGCGTCCAGCAAAGAGGACTTGATCCGCAGAGCCTCATCGAAAAAACGGTCCGCCTCGCCGAATTTCTGCTGGAAGCCCGCGACCAGGCCGAGTGCCACCAACACGTCCGTATTGCGCGGTGCCCGCTTGAGGGCATCGCGGTAGATCTGCTCGGCCTGGGCAAAACGCCCCGCATTTCTGAGCTTCCGGCCCTTCTCCAGCAAGTCCGCAACGGGGTCCGGGCGCGGCTTGGATGGGGGAGGCTTGGACGGGTGAGAAGCCTTGGCGGGGCTGGGTTTTACGGGTCTGGCGGTCACCACCTGCTTCTTCGCCGCCTGCGCCTTGCGGAGATTGGCGAGGAGCTGGGCAAAATCGCCATTATCGGGATGCTCTTTCGCAAGCGGTTCGACGAGCCCGAGCGCCGCATCCAAATTCCCGGAGCGGAACTCGATTTCCGCGAGCCCGAACTTGGCATCCGCATAGGCGGGCGCGAGAGTGAGCGTCTTGGAGAAGGAGTCACGAGCAGCCGCGAGATCGTTACGGCCAAGCTCGACGAAGCCCAGTTGCACGAGAGCGTCGGTGTTATCGGGCTTTTGCGCCAATACACGCTTGAACAGGTCGGCAGCCTCGTCGAAATGCTGCTGCTGGCGGGCCTTCACGCCGGACGCATAGAGCTCGTCGGGCGTCTGGGCGGACGCAGCCTGCCCCAGCGCCAGAAGGAGCGTCAATGCGACGGCGCCCGCCCGCCCCTTCATCCGCGCCTGCCCTGCCGCCGTGAAACCAGGCGTGCCAGCCGCGCCAACAATTCCTCCGGAATGAAAGGCTTGACCAGATAGTCGTCCGCACCTTTCTCCAGTGCCGAAACGATATCCTTTTCTCCCTTGCGGGCCGTCAGCATCACGACGGGAATCGCGGACAGGTCGGGATCGTTCTTGATGCGGGCCAGAACCTCGAATCCGTCCGATTTCGGCATCATGGCATCGAGCACGACGATATCCGGCCGCTCCCCGCCCACCCGGGAAAGCGCTTCCGCACCATCGACCGCCTTGACGACGTCATAGCCCTTTGCCTGCAGCCGGAACTCCATGAGTTCCAGCAGCAGGGGATCATCGTCACAGATCAGGACCTTTGTCTTTGCAGCACTCACTTGGACTGTCCCACGTCAACCGTCACGGCCCCGACCTCAACAATTCATGGACCAGCAAACCGCCGAACCCAGGCCATGCCGGCAATGTCCGCTCTAGCCTTCTTCGAGCCTCTGCCAGGGTCTGAGGAGCACTCATAAAGCTGATTCGCGATGAATTCACCTCAACTTCATGACTTAGCGAAAAAACAGGTTTAGTTTTTGAATCTGAAATCTGTTCAGGCAATATTCGTACAACTACGCCCTCTCCCGAACGATCAAGCACCACCTCGCCGTGCGGCGCTCGAACATAAGTTCTGTGATATTCGTCGGGAACCCTACCGTTCTCGAGCGCGATGCCAACCGGAATTGCATCAGCGCCCCTCCAATTCAGCCATGGCTGCGCTATCTGCTCGACGACGGCAGGATCGGTGCGATACGCCATTACAGCAATTGCCTGGATCGATCCACGCACGCTCTCCAGGGCCTGCTCGCCCGCGACATCATCGAACATCCAGAAGGGCACCACGACTTCGACGGGTTCCCCGAGCACCTGTGAGAGCGCCTTGACGGTCGCCGCCCACTCCCGCCATCCGGCAGCGCGATCGGCAGCATATTCGGGCCGGAGATAGGGCTCGATGTCGTATTGGAAGGAACGTATCCCGGGGGCGGCCTGCTTGAAGCGCCGCAATATCCTGGCCCGGTCGAGCGCATGGGCACGCCCGGCTGGCGTGGCCATCGCCGCATCGCCCTCCACCGCATGCGCGGCAATATCGGCGCGGCCGAGGATGTCGATCAAACGGGCAATCCGGACAGCATCCTCGACCTGTCCATCCTTGATGCGCAATTGCAGATAGAGGCGATCGACCCTCGCGCGCCTGGCTTCTTCCACCAGTCGGTCCGGATCGGCCAGCCAGGGCCGCAGGTCCCAAATCCAGCTCCCGGTTCCCCGATGGTCCCCGATACGATCGGGGACCAGGTGCAAACCCGAGATCATCGCCACGGCATCATCCTGCGGGCAGGTCACCACCAGGTTGCGGATGCCGTCCGTGTTGCGCCAGCTCGCCGAGGGGATGGAAGCCGGAAGGGACTGCATGCCGCCGGGCGGAGCATCGGGCGCGTCCTGGCCCGGAGCGGTCAGGGCCAGGCCGAAGCCGGTCGAGCTTTGCCCTTCGATGAGCAACACGCCCCGCATGCCAGGCGGAAGCCGGTATCCGGCCGCGCCGAACACCACGCCGGCCGGTCGATGTCCCCGGGAGCATCGGATGACGACGCCCGCTGCATCCGGCGACAGCCGGACACGCTCCTCCACCCCGAAAATGCGATGATCGAGGAGAGGGAGCAAATTAGCCTCGAAGGGCAAGGAGGCCGGCCGTGCCGGCTGCTTGCCGCCGTCCTCCTGAGGCCGGACGACCTCGGTCGGCTTGAAAAGCCCATTCTCCTTCACGCCGATGACGACCAGCTTGTCGGGCGTAGCCGTCAGACCCGCCATGGGAAAAGACCATTGCTTGTCCTCCGAAGCGGAGGCAACCGATATGAATGGAGACAAAGCCATGACCTCCACGGCAGCGACCAAGGCTATCGCATAGGCCCGGTTGTTCCACCCTGTCCGCATGAACCGCACCGGTCAGACCTTCACAAAAGCTGTCGACCTGAGCCGCGTTCCTGGAGCAATCTCTTCACATCCTTCGCCAAGGTCATGGGATCAAACGGTTTTGCAACCACGCCAATGGCACCCATGGCTCGATATTGCACGACCTCATGCGTCTGGGTCCGGGCAGTGACGAAGGCGACGGGAATCGAAGCCGTTCGGGATGATGCAGCCAGCTGGCGCAACGTTTCGGGGCCATCCATGCCAGGCATCATGACGTCCAGCAAGACCAGATCCGGCTGCCACTCCGCGGCATCGACGAGCGCCTTGCAGCCCGAGGCGGACGAACGCACCTCGAATTGCGGCTCGAGCTCCAGCGAGATCTGAGCGATTTCCCGGATATCATCCTCATCGTCGACATAAAGGATCTTGGTCGGCATCGCTTCACTCTCCCGATGTCGTCATGTGGATATGAATATCGAAGGTGGGCAGCAAGTTCCTGACCAGCTTTGCCACATCAAGCTCGGACGTCTTGGTCTTGGTCATGATGGCCCTGACGCGATCGCCGAGATTTTGGTCGAGTTCCACGGCCGAAAACACGATGACCGGCGTATCGAGGGGCAAATCCTTCAGCAGGTCGAGGCCAGACCCGTCCGGCAGCCCAATGTCGAGAATGACGAGATCAAAGCGCTGCAGTGCAATCGCCTCCTGGGCCTGGGCCAAGGAGCGAGCCGACGAAATGCAGACATCCGGCCCCAATCCCTCCGACATCACGGTCAGGACACCCTCGTCATCCTCGACATGCAGGATATTGGGCCGGCGGTCGATCTTGCGGGTGACGATCTTTTCGAGCGCGGCATGAAGACGGTCGGGATCGACGGGTTTCTCCAGCCAATCCACGATCCCGATCGCAGATCCGTTCAGGGAGCGCCGGGTTTCGTCGGCGACCGCGGATATCACGATGACGGGGATGTTCGCATTGGTGGCGGAGGCTCGAATATGGCGGAAGAGCTCGATGCCCGACTCCCCGGCCAATTTGATGTCCAGCGTCATCGCCACATAGTCGCGTGTTCGCAGAAGGGTTTTGGCCGAGGCGATGTCGGGAGCGACGTCGCTCGTGAAGTTTTCCGCATCGAGAAGCATGGCCAGCACGGCGGAGATGTCCGCCTCGTCTTCGCAGATCAGCACCCTCAGCCGATTGTCCCGCTTGCGGACGATGACGGCGGGCTCCGGCCTGGGCGGCCGCTCCGCTTCGGAAAGCTCGACGTGAAAGGCCGTGCCGGTTCCCTCTCCGGTTTCGAAAGACAGGGTACCGCCGAGCTTTTCGACGATGGTCTTGGCAATGCTCAGGCCAAGCCCGGTACCGCCCTTGCTGCGGGTGCTCGAGGCATCGGCCTGGGCGAACTTCTCGAAAACCTGGTCCTGGAACGTATCGGGAATGCCGCCGCCGCGATCGATCACCGATATGCGCAGCTTTCTGCCCTGCTGGCGCTGCAATCGGAGGATTACCGTCTCGCCGTCCGGGGAGAACTTGATGGCATTCGACAGGAGATTGGCCAGGACCTGATGCAGCCGATCCGGATCGAGAACGGCTTCCGCCCGGGGAGCATCGTCCATCAGGGCGATGCGGATCTGCTTTTCGGACATGTAGTTGGTGCTGCCCGCGATGGCCTGCTCCAAGATCGGCCGCAGCGCCGTCCTGGCGACCTGGAACACCATCTTGCCCGACTCGATCTTTTCCATGTCGAGGATGTCGTTGATGAGATGAACCAGCCGCTCGCTGTTGGTGTGGGCGATCTTGACGAGGTTGGCGGCCTTGGGAGGCAGTGTGCCCGAGACACCGGCGGCAATGAGGCCGAGAGAACCGCGGATCGAGGTCAGCGGCGTCCGCAATTCATGGCTGACGGTGGAGATGAATTCATTCTTGAGCTGGGCTGCACGCCTCTGCTCCGTAACGTCGCGATTATAAGTGATGATGCCGACGATACGCCCGCCCTCGTCGCGGAACGGCGCCTTCAATGTCGCTACCCAGCCCTTCCGCCCGTCCGGAAAAACGGCCGGCTGATCGATCCGCACCGTCTCGCCACGCTCCAGGGTCGACACTTCGTCCTGTCGGAACTTCTCCGCCAGATCGGGGGGAAAGAAATCGAAATCCGTCTTGCCGATCAGGGCATCCACCGAGCCAGCCCGCATGAATCTGGCTGTTGCCGGATTGGCGGCGATGAAGCGACCCTGACTGTCCTTCACATTGAGGCAGTCCGGCAGCTCTCGCACCATCGCACTGAAGATCAAATTGGCTTCCGCCAGTTCACGTCGGCGCCATTGCCTGTCGAGCAGGACCCCAATGATGATCTGGCTGACGAAGATGAACGACAACAGCGGAAAGCCGGCCTGTTTGAAAATCTCGATACCGGCATATGAAGGAAACAGCACGAAGCCGATGGCGCTGCCCGCAGCTACCGCAGCGCCCAACCCCAGGATATCCACCGACTTCCGGCGTCGGCCGCCAATGAAATAATGATAGCCCAGCCCGACAGCCGCCGAGATCAGGATGCCCATCACGCCTGGCCATGCCCCTGCGCCGCCGAGATAGAGCCGGAAGGCGATCGCGCACAGGGTCGTAAAGGCCGCCGCTCTCCATCCCCCGAAAAAGGCGGCGGAAGCGATGAAGGCGGACCGCAAATCGACGATGAAGCCGGAGGCAATCGGCATAGCCAACAGCATGGATATCACGGCTCCACCCGCCATCACCGCACCCAGGAAGAGGTCCTGAACTTTCCTGGATGTTCGCCTGGCGAGATCGGAAATGATGTCCCATCCCACCAGAAAAATCGAGACGAGTGCAAGATTTGCCAGAAGTGATTGCCAGATCGTACCCATGCCGGCCCCAAATCTTGATCAGACGATTCGCCGTCGACCATCGCAGATGGAAATTTCCCGGCAAGCAACTCGCCGATATCACACGTGATATACGACGATAGTCCAGGCTTTCACGAGGGGCCAGTCCAGGATCTGCGGTGTCCGCCATCGCCTCGCGGAATCCACCAGACCCGCGCCGGATGGTCCCGGCGTGTCATCAAACCATCATCCACCCCCGGTCATAGTGCTGCCCACAAACTGGCCGCGCAGCCGCTCGCGGCGGATGCGCCGTCGCCATGGCACGACTGACTCTGGCGGGGTAATGCAGCATGTCTTTTCGCATAGATCCGAACGCACGGTTTCGCTTCGATCCGATCCGCAATGTGAGCTTCGCGCTCCCCCCGCAGCAGCAGAAATTCTTCGAATCGCAGATCGACAAGGCCGTGCGGGAGCGGGCCGATGCCGGCGGGCCCAAGCAGCTCGATCCGAAAACGGAGAAGACGGTCATCGTCGAACAGGGCGACAGCCTGTGGAAGATCGCCGCCGAGAGCAACGTCAAGTTCGCGGACCTTATCGCGGCCAACAAGGGGCATCTCGACGCCAATGGCGACTTGATCCACCCCAATGATGTGATCATCGTCCCCGAAAGCGCGCCCGAGCTGGTTGCCAAGTCCCCGGCCGGTACCGGCGGCGCGCCGTCCGGCGAGAAGGCCTTCCTCGACGATCTCTATGGCCAGGGCAACAAGCTCGGCTACCAGGACGGCATCTCCCTGGAGGAGCTGAAGGCCGGTGGTGCGGCGATCAAGGCCGATATCGGGGCCTATCTCGATGCTCTGCCGCCATCCCAGCGCCAGGCGGCTGCCCTCAGGATCGCTGCCTATGACTGGTCGGATGGCGGGCCGGCCAAGGCCAGCGCCGAAGCGGCAATTCACGAGCGCGGGCTGGAGACCGATCCGGAAGAGGCCTTTGCGAAAGGCCTCTACGAACGCGGCAACAAGGGCGCCGATTCCGACGACCCGACCTACGATTTCGCGGCCGAGCAGAAACAGCTCACTGCCGACACCAAAGCCTATCTGGCCGGCTTGCCGGAAGCCGAGCGGCCGGCCGCGCTGCAGCGCCTGTTCGATCGCGACTGGACGGATGGCGGCCCTGCGCAGAGCGCCATCGAGGCGGCCGGCAAGGATCTCGGCATCGCCCTGCGCCCCTCCGGCCATGCCGGGCCGCAGGTGGAAGCCGCGGCGCGCAAGATCATCGACGACGCCAAGGCCGCAGGCAGCCCCGGCAAGGCCTTCGAGAAGATGGCCGAGGGCTACACCAAGGCAACGCCCGAGGTGAAGCAGGCCATCGCGAATTCGCAGGATGCCCTTGCCCTCATCCAGGCAGCCGCCGACGAGGCGACGCAGCAGTTGAAGGACTACGATCCCAAGACGGCGGTCAGCGACCAGGGCGATGCTGCGACGATGATGTACAATCTGCGCGGCCTGGTGGACAAGGCCGATCCGGACCTGGCGGTGAAGCTGATGCAGGCAGCCCTGCCCATCATCGAGGCCGCCAATGCCACGCGGCAGCGCGAGGTCGGCACCGATCTGATCGGCATGGAAGGCCTGTCCAACCTGATGGCGATCATCGACAAGATAGGCGATGCCCCAGGCGCATCGACCATCGTCGCGCGCTTCGCCGAGATCGGAAGCTACGACATCAATTCCATTCCCCAGGCCATCGCCGGCGGCTCGCGCCTGGATTACCCGCTTGCCCTCGGCTATCCGGTCGATGAAACCGTCATTCCCAATGTGCAGCAATTTGCGGCCGGCAGCGTGAACAAGGACGTCGATGCCTATCTGGAACACACCAAGGAGCTGCAATATCTGATCGCCAGCAAGGGCCCGCTGATGACGCCCGAGCAACTCACCCAGGCGATCGCCGACTACAAGACGGGCAAGGGCCCGCAATGGCAGCAGAAGGAGCAGGACCTCGCCGCCAAGATCAGCGAGGACGGCAAGAAGCTCCTGGTCCAGATCGACCAGTTGGGCAATCTACCGCCCGAACTGGCCCAGTATCAGAAACAGGCCAACGACGCCGTCGCCAAACTGCTCGCCGACGACAAGACCGCGATGGCGCTCAACATGACGCTGACGCAGGAGCCGACCCTGCTCGGCCTGCCCAAGTTCGACAAGCTCGCAGGCACGCTGCGTCTGACGGATCGCGGCCGCAAGATCGTCGAGGAAGCGGCAACCCAGCTGATCCGGCGCACCGTGATCCCCGGCTTCGCCGATTTCGACCCAAGCAATCCGGCAACGTTCAGGAAGGTCGACGATGCGCTCGTCTCCTTCAAGGACGGCAGCATGGCCAAGATGCTCGGCGTCAAGCAGAGCGAGCTCGACAAGGCCATCAAGCTGGTCGAGGATTCACTGCCAAAGGCCGGTGACACGCCCGCCGAAGTGGAGCGCAAGATGCGCCAGCTCAATGCCGGGCTGGATGACATCACCGACACCAATGGCATCAAGGCCTTCAAGAACGACACGACGCCGGGCAAGATCCTGCGCATCATCGGCACTGCCGCCACCCTGGCGGGCCTGGTCAATACCGGCGTCAACTTTGCCAATAATCCGACCTGGAAGGGCGGGCTCAAGATGGTGATCGACGCCGCCGGCGTCAGCCAGCGTGCGATCGAGCTCTCGCACGGCTTTGGCCTTCTCTCGGGCGGCAACAAGACGGTGGAGGTGTTCGGATCCAGCAGCAAGCCGGCCGTCAAGGTCCTCGGTGCGGTCGGCGCGATCTTCGATGTCTGGAATGCGGTCGATTATTTCAAGGCGGGCGATCCGACGATGGGCAGCCTCTCCCTCGTCGCCGGCGGCGGCACGGTGATGGCCGCTCTCGGCACCGGCACAGCCTTCGGGCCGATCGGGCTGGCCGTCGTCATCGGCGCGGTGATCGCCCAGTTCGTCGTGGCGGGCAATCGTGACAATCACGAATTCGAGACCGCCGACGCGACCGCCTTCCTCGAACATGCCGGCCTGTCGGAGGAAGCCGCCGCCGCCCTCATGAACCAGAGCCGCGAAGGCTACAGCCCCGTGCCGCTCCTCATCCAATATGGCGAGCTCAAGGGCTTCAAGATGAACGATCCCACCAGCCGGCAGACCTTCATCGACTGGATCAACGCCATGCCCAAGGCGGCGCGCGACACGCTGGTGAGCAATCTGCACCATACGCTCGCCGGCCTTAAGGGCGATGCCACCAAGCTCCCGCAGACGGCCTCGTCCGACTCCACCTATACGGATCCCTCGCGGTTCAACGCCCAGGAGGATTTCACGGCGCCCGACGACTACGGTTCGGGCGAAGTCACCGTGCATATCGACAACCCCGCCTCCAAGGTTCGCAAGGGCGAGGCCGGGCCTGCTTCGGTGACGCAGATCGATGTGGCGCTTGCGGCGCTCGGCATCGCCATCCCGGTGGCCTGACCGGTTCTGGAAAACGTTCGCGTCAAAGCCGAAGCCATAACTGGCGCCCCCGCCCTAGACCAGCCCGTTCTTGACCAGGTGGGCGACGATGGCCGGGAAATAGTCGGGCTCGACATAGGCGCCGGGGGCGGTGCGCTCGAACAGGGCTTCGGCCAGGGCCGCATCCTCGACGATCGCCAGATCGAGCTCGCGGGCCTGCGCACGCAGGCCCGGCACGGCAGCGCCCTCGCCCTTGCCGACCAGGACCGGAACGGGCGTTTCGCCGCGCACATAGCGAAGGCCCACCAGGTACTCCGCGCCGACGACGACCAGCACCGCATTGGCGAGGCCGAGCCGGTAGGGCCGGCTGGTCACGTCGCGACGCTGACGTTGAAGTTCCTGTCGAATGAGAGGATCTCCCTCCAAATCCTTGTGTTCTCTCTTGTACTCAGTCTTCGTCATCCGCATGTCGCGCAAGAAGAGCCCGCGCTGGATCGGCATGTCGATGAGGCCGACCACGATGAAGGCGAGGGCCGCCGCCGCCCCCAGGGGCGTAAGGATGGCAAGCAGCGTCGGCTCCAGGCAGGACTGGCCGCAGGCTGGAACCTCGAAGAGCGGCTGCAGCCAGGCGGCCATGATGGCGACGAAGACGGCCGCCAGCAGCAGCGTCTTCATCAGGCTCTTGGCGAACTCCACGACATTGCGCAGGGATGCGATGCGCTTGAGCCCCTTGGCGGGATTGACATGCTCGAATTGCGGCTTGAGCGGCTCGAAGGAAAACACCGGGCCACGCGTCGCGATGGTACTGACCAGGATCGTCGCGGCGACGACGACCCCCGCCAGCGGCACCACGATGTAGAGAAGCGTGAGCATGGCCTGGTGAATGAGGGCACTGGCGGTCTGGGCGAAGGGAACCGACTGCGCACTCGCGACAAGCTCGGCGAATTGCTTGATGCGGTCCATGATGCCGGACCCCGCGATATAGAGGAAGGCAAGGGCCGCGAAGATCGAGAAGCCCGAAACCAGGTCCCGGCTGTTGGAAACCTGGCCTTTGCGTCGTGCATCGCGCAGTTTCTTTTCCGAAGCGGGAAGCTTTTTCTCTTCGCTTTCCTGGGACATGTCAGCGCCCTATACCATGCGTGATGTCGCTATTTCCTGCGCGGCCGCGCATCTTTCCGAGGTTCTTCGTGGATGACCTGCGTATATGGTTTCCGCGGCAGGAGGCTTGCGATATGATCCGGCGGCTTTCAGGAGGATCGGCATGCGGCTGCGCACGGCGTTTTGTCCCGTCTTTGCGATGATGGTGCTTTCGGCCTGCACCACGGCGCACACTGCCAACACGCCCGCTGTCGGCCTGGGCAGCGCATCGAACACGCAGTCTTCCCGCCTGATGCGGCTGGCGGCCGATGTCGAGTCGCATGGCGACAAGGGAACCGCGCTCGCCCTTTACGAGAGGGCAGCCGCTGCACCCGACGCCTCCGCGACGGCCAATGTCGAGGTCGGGGATGCCTATGTCCGCGCCGGTTCCTATCCCAGCGCGATAAGCGCCTATCGTACCGCGCTGGCGAAATCGCCGAAGGACGGCAAGGCCCTCGTCGGGCTGGGCTCGGCGATGATGGCGACCGGCGACAACGAGGCCGGGCTCCGCGCCCTCGGCGAAGGCGCTGAGATCGTCAACACATCCAGCGCCTATAACCGGCTCGGCGTGGCGCAGACCGTGGCCGGCCAGACCGGTGCGGCCGAGGCCTCCTTCTCGCGTGCCCTGGCCCTGACGCCCAGCGATCTCGACATCAAGGCCAATATGGCGCTCGCCGCATCCCTCGCCGGCGACGCGCCGAAAGCGATGCCGTTCATCCAGCAGGTCGCCGCCGCTCCGGACGCGCAATTGCATCACAAGCGCAACCTCGTGGTCTGCTACGGCCTGCTGGGCCAGGACAGCCAGGTTCGCGCCGCCCCGCCCGTCGGGCTTTCCAGCAGCGAGGTCGACGCGCTGCTGGCCCGCACCCGCTCGATCCGCGCCAAGGCCAGCCCCAAGGAGCGCGCCGAGGCGCTCGGCCTGATGAACGCGGCGACCAGCGCCAGCTAAGCGATGGCCCGATGCTTCCCTGGACCAGGATCCGATTCTAGTCGGAGGACTGTTGCGTCGCGCTGCCGCCGGCACCGCCGAGATTTTCCGATGAGGATGCATCCCCCTCTTTCTCCCCCAGCAGATATTTGCGGGCCGCGCGCGCGGTCGTGACGCCGGCAGCCGGGCCCATGCGCCGACCTTCGACAAGGTCCCCCTGCCTCTCGGTCATGCGCTGCAGGTTGTAGGCATTGGCACAGCCCGGCGGCAGATGGGCTCCGAGATCGGGCATCGCCGCTTCCACCGTGCCCCAGGCGGGGCGCTGCACGTCGGCCGGAGGCCCAAGGCAGGCATCGGGCACCAGCACCGAACCTGTGGCGCCCTTGGCTGAACCCTGGCCGGCATTGGTCGCCACATAGCTGTAGCCGGGGGAATAATCGGCCGTGGGGCCGGCCGAGCAACCGGCAAGCCCCATCACGCCGAGGAGAGCCAGACCCCGGCAAAGGCCGGCCCGCAGGAAATTCGCGCGCATTGCTCCCGTCCTCCCTATTTCACGATGAGGCCCATGCCGGCGGTATTCGCCGGCTTGCGGGCCTTCTTGGTTCGGGCCGGCCGGTCGATCGGAGTGGCAAGGTCGTGGCCTCGCACCGGCTGGACGAGATAGGGCGTGACCAGGATCACCAGTTCGGTTTCCTCGCGCTGGAAACGCTCGGACTGGAACAGCGTGCCGAGCACGGGCACGTCGCCCAGGAAGGGGAATTTCTGCAGGCTTTTCGCAAATCTCTGCTGAAACAGTCCCGCGATCGCGAAAGTCTGCCCGCTTGCCACCTCAACGGTGGTGTCGGCCCGCCGCACCACGAAGCTCGGCAGGTTGAAGCCGTTCAGGCTGACACCGCCGGAATCGGAGATCGAGCTGACCTCCGGCTTGACGTGAATGGCAATGTGGTTGTTGGGGAGCAGGGTCGGGGTGAAGTTGAGCGAGACACCGAAGGACTTGTATTCCACCGTCACGGTATCGCGGCTTTGCGGGATCGGCACGGGGATCTCGCCACCGGCGAGGAAACTGGCCGTCTGGCCAGTGACCGCGGTCAGGTTCGGCTCGGCCAGAATCTTGACGATGCCGTTGCGCTGCAGGGCCTCGATGAGGGCGCTGACATTGACGGCATTGGATCGCAGGCCAATGCCGAGATTGCCGCCGCCCTCGCTCACGCCGCCGGTCTTCAACAGGCCGAAGGAGAAATTTCCCGAATTGGCGAAGACGCCCCAGTCGACGCCGAAGGACAGCAATTCGGAGCGCGAGATCTCGGCAAAGCGCACGCGGATGTTGATCTGCTGCGAACCTGAGATGGTGGTGTCGTTGATCGGCGGCCGGTCCGGCTGCGAATAGGTGCGCGCGACATCGTCGGTATCGAGCGCTTCGTCGACGCTGCCCGCATTGCCGCTGGCAACGATGCGGTCCCCGAAAATGGTGAGATTGGTCGCGCCGCGCGGCTGCATCACCTTCTGGGCCCGCTGGGCAGGCCTGGGATCGGTGCTGACCCGGAATTCGGTGGTCGCCTCGACCTTCTGGTCGGCCGTCACGGCGATCAGATTGGTCAGGCCCGGCTTCAGCCCGAAGACATAAACCAACTGCGGCGAGACGATCTGCAGGTCCGCAATGGTGGTATCGGCCACCAGCACGGATTCGATAGGCTGCTTGAAGCGGAACAGCCGCCCCTGTCCCACGGCGAGGTCGACGCTAGGCTTGCTCGGCAGGCTGGTCATGGTCTGGGCGTGGGCGCCTGGCATCAGGCCCAGCAGGAGAAGCGCGAAAACGGCAAGCACGGCCAGTTGCCGATACAGGAGAGACCAACCGATTTCCGGGGCGAGGCCCGTTGCATGTGTGACCATGCAAAGGCCGGCCCTGCCGTGACTTGTCATTCCGTTCCTCTCCTGTCGTCTGTCGGTGGCGCCCGTGCCTGCCCCGTGTCAGGCGGCCCCCTCATGTTGTTTGGCCGGGCGGGTGGTTGCGAGCGAGGGCCGGGCCGCGCCCTGGCCCTGCAGGCTGGTGATGGTGGCGAGCGGCTGCACGTTGAATTCCGGTGCGAGCTCCTGATAGGACAGAACCGCAAGCTCGATGCCGTGCTGCTCCAAGAAAGTGCGCAAGTGCCGCCGGACGTCTCCCGCCGTCAGGACGACCGGCGCGGCGTCGGGCGCGGTTTCCCGGAGAGCCCGGCCGATCTGCGTGACGATGGACTGGGCTTGCTCCTCCGGCAGGCCGAGGAAGCCGCCCATCGCCGCCGTCTGCTGGCCGGCGCGCAGCAGTTCCTCTGCCGAGGGTTGCATGACATAGGCAGCGATGACGCGGTTGCGGTCGGCGGCACGAAAGCTGATCTGCCTCTTCAGCGCAACGCGCACATGCTCGGCAAGCAAAGCCGGATCCGGCTGGTGGGCACCCGCCTCCACCAAGGCTTCCAGAATGATACGCAGATTGCGGATCGGCACGTTTTCCGCCACCAGGCGGCGCAGCACCTCGGCAATCTTCTGCAACGGCACGGCCTCACGCGCTTCCCTGACCAGTTCGCCATAATCCTGCTCGGCTTCGGAAAGCAGCGCCCGGGTTTCCTGGATGCCGACGAAATGCCCGGCATAGCGCCTCAACACGTCCTCGGCCCATTGGCCGACGACCTCTCCCGGCTCGAAGGAGACCAGCCCAGCCTCGGCCAAAGCCGATGCTGCACCCGCATCGACCCACAAGGCATGCTCCCGCGGGCCGACAGGACGTTCCTCATAGGCAAGGCCGAGCAGAGCGAGATTGGCGGCATCACCCTCGACCCTGAGGCGGCCTTCGGGCAGATCCGCCTCGAGGACCGGCGCCTCTTCCACGTCGATGCGGACATGCTGACCCGGCAAGGCCGGATCTTCATAGACGCCGATGCGGGGCAGCTCGACGCCCAGATCGTCGTAGAGGCGCTGGCGAATACCGCCCACATGGTCGTCCAGCACGGCCCTGTCGAGCAACGTGCCCTTGCCGTAGCGGACCAGGATCCGGGTCGAAGGCAGGGTCTCCTCCCCTTCCTCGGCCGCGAGGGAGTCGGAAGCCACGCCGGACCGCGCGACATCTGGGGCGATCGCGGAAGCCGAGCCCCGTACCTCCTCCTTTGTTCCCTTGGCATTGCGGTGCATGGCATAGGCGCCTGCCCCCAAGATGGCACCGAGGATCAGGAAGATGATGGCGGGAAAGCCAGGCACCAGGCTGAGACCGGCCAGGATGACCGCAGCCAGGCCCAGCGTGCGCGCATCGCGCAGCAATTGCCCGGCGATCTGGCCGCCGAGATCGCCTTCCCCCTCCGCTCCGGACACGCGGGTGATCATGGTGCCCGAGGCCACAGCCACCAGCAGGGCCGGGATCTGGGCGACCAGGCCGTCGCCCACCGTCAGCAGGGCATAGGTGGAGGCGGCCACGCCGACCGACATGCCGTGCTGCAGCGTGCCGACGGCGATACCGCCGATCAGGTTGACCAGGATAATGACGATGCCGGCAATGACGTCGCCCTTGACGAATTTCATGGCGCCATCCATGGCGCCGAAGAGCTGGCTTTCTCGCTCGAGGCGCTGGCGGAGCCGGCGCGCCTCCGTCTTGTCGATGTCGCCATTGCGCAATTCGGCGTCGATGCTCATCTGCTTGCCGGGCAAGGCATCCAGGGTGAAGCGTGCGGCGACTTCCGCAACGCGCTCCGCTCCCTTGGCGATGACCAGGAACTGCGCGATGGTGATGATCAGGAACACCACCAGTCCCACCGCGATGCTGCCGCCGACCACGAAGGTGCCGAATGCCGTGATGATCTGGCCGGCATCGGCCTGGAGCAGGATGAGGCGGGTCGTGGTGATGGTGATGGCGAGGCGAAACAGCGTCGCCACCAGGATCACCGATGGCAGGGACGAGAAATCCAGCGGATGGGTGACGTAGAGTGCGGCGAGCAGTACCAGCACGCTGATGGCGATGTTGATGGTGATCAGCACGTCGACCAGCTCGGTCGGCAGCGGGATGAGCATCATGATCACCGCCACCAGCATCATGATCGCGATGACGAGATCGGCGCGCTTGGCGGCCTTGGCAAGGAACGTCAGAATGCGGTCAGGCATGCTCATTCAGCTCTCGTTGCGCAAGAAAGTCCTGAAAGGACCGCCGCGCTTCCACGGGGCGCCCCGCCGCCAGCAAGGCCTTGCCCTTGAGCAAGGCGAGGGCGGGATGATCGGCGCTTTCCAATTCCTCCAGCCTTTCGATCGTGGCGAGCGCCTTGCCCGCCTCACCGCCCAGCACGAGCAGATGGGCCAGGGTCTGCAGGACTTCCGCATTCGCCGGCTCGAGCTGCGCCGCGATCAGGAGATAGGCCGTGCCGCGCTTGACCTGGCCGTGGCGACCATAGAGATAGCCCAGCAGGTGCAGCAGCTTGACGGTGTCCTGCCGGTCGGTCAGCTTTCGGTTTCCTTCTGCAGGCGCGCCATCAGGTCGCGATGACGTTCGATTTCCTCTTCCATCAGCGATTGGGCGAGGCTGCGAAGCTGGTCTCCGCCCTCCAGCTGGGGCACTAGGTCGGTGATGCAGTAGCGCAGAATGGGCACCGAGCGGCGCAAGATGGCCGAGCCGGCTCCCTTGGGCATCACGAAATCCTGGAGCTCGTCGTCGAGAGAACGCTTGGCCGATAGCCCTGCCGCCCTGCCCGTCGATCGCGCCGCCGTTTCCGAGCGCTCGCTCCTGCCGGCCTTGCCGGCCTCTTCGGAGCGTGAGTCGATCGAATGCAGCCGCCGCCGGTTGACCGGGGGGCCCTGCAAGCCCTTGACGTTCGTCTCCTGGCTGGACGAACCAAGATTGGGGGCATCGAGGCGAATTGCATCCAGCCGTCGGGTCATCGGTATTTCAAGGTGAGCGTCGAACCGTTCTTGGCCAGCCGCAGGTCATCCTCGCCGATCTTCTCGATGATCCAGCCGCCGGCAACGAATGCCCCTTCATGGTAACGCGCACCATCACCGGCGATGACATAGGGCCGCTCTCCGAACCAGATCGCCCGCAGAGTGAGCGGAGGCGACTGCGCCGGCTTGCCCGTCTCGACACGCGAAACGAGCGGCACACGATCGCCATAGGCCTGGTCGTAGCGGGCCTGGACGTTCCGCCAAGCCTCGCCCTGCAGTGCCGGCAGCACGCCCGAGACGACCACGCGGTCCTTTTCGGCAGCAATGGTCAGATTGGAAAATCCGGCAGCCGCCAGACGCCCCGCCAAGTCGTCACGAGCGCGGCTCGCCAGAGCAGCCGCATCGGTCGAACTCACGACGGCCGGCTGCGCGGCGGGTTTTTCGGAGATGTCGGCAAGCGGCTGCGGCACGTCGGTTCGGTGGGGCTGGGAGGAAAATGCCGTGGCGCTCGGCAGCCAGTTCAGGGCGAGCGAAGCTCCCACCACAGTAAGGATCACGGCGCCGCTCGCGAACAGCAAGCGCCCGAGCCACGTTCCGCCGCCCAGACGTGCCGCCATTGCCGATCCGCCCCGGGATTCCAGGCGAAACCGTGCTTCGCCGATACCGACGTCGAGCGGCAGGCGGCAGCGGCGGCCATGGCCCTCGGGCAGGATCTCCGCCTTTGCAAGGTCGAGTGCTCCGCCGATGGCCTCGATTTCCACCCGGCGTCCCCGGCAGCGCAGGCGCGCATGAAGGGGGGCAATGCCAGCATCCCTGAGGACGATGTCGGCATCCGGTCCTGAGCCGATCGTGTAGTCCGCCTCGCCCAATCCGATACCGGCCCCCTTGTGGAGGCCATCGGTCACCAGGAAATCCATGACCGATTCGGATTCGAATCGGGTCTTGTCCGCATTCGCAGCCGGCGGTGACGAGGGCCGACGCAGGGCACGCGCCTCACCTTGAGCCTTGTCGATCAATCCGGTGGGCATCGTTCCAGTCCCCAATCCCCAATCGGGCCGCCTTTTCCGATCTGCGCCTGCGCAAAACGGCTCCGACAATACGGTTCAAGCGCCGCCAGCCCAGGCCGGCGGCGCTTGTCACTCAGGTCTTGCTGCCGCGGGTAATGTTGTCGGCGGCCTTGTTTTTGACGCCGATTTCAGTCGTCGCCACCTGAAGCTTCAGGTTCAGCAAGAACATCTTTTCCATTTTCGCGATCGCATCGTCGACAGCCCCGCTGGGGGTGCTGGATGCATTTGGATTTAGGGAAGACACGGACATCGTTCACTCCTTGAATCGCGCTTCGAACGGCGAGATCACAAGACCGCGAAGGGCATCGCTCGGATCGCCGTCACCGGCATGCTAGTGAATCTTAGAATGAAAGTCCATTTGGAATGCGTGCTATTAATAAGTTCCAATTGTTGCATTGGCGAAGGCCATGTCATACTCTTGTCATCAATAGATTTGGGTCGTCGCAATGAGAGAAGGTCCGTTGACGCAGCTCCTGGTCGAGCGGTTCGAGACCATGCCGTCGCAACTGAAGCTGGCGGCCCGGTTCGTTCTGGACCACCCCCAGGAAGTGGCGCTGATATCGATGCGCGAGCAGGCGCAGCGGGCTGGCGTCTCGCATTCCACCATGATGCGTCTGGCCCGCTGGCTGGGCCTGGAAGCCTATGAAGACATGCGCGCTCTCTACGCGCAGGCACTACGTGAGCCAGGCGCCAAATCGGCCGCCAAACCGGCGGAAGCGGTGGAGACACCGAACGTGGCGGAGGACGGCCAAGGCTATTCGACAGTCAGCGCGACTACCGACATGCTCGCCGCCCAGGTCGCCCGCCTGGGCGAATATACGAGTGCCATGCAGCATGTCGCCGTCGCCGACATCCTGATCGGCGCGCGGCGTGTCTATTGCCTGGGGCTGCGCTCGGAACAGGTCGTCGCGACTCACTTTTCCCGCCTGCTTTCGCTGTTCGACGATCGCGGCACACTGCTCGACGCTGCCGCCAAGGGCGAGGTCGACGCCCTTCGCCATGCCGGTCCCGGGGACGTCATGCTGGTGGTCGGCATGGCGCCCTATGCCCGCGCCACCGTCGAGGTGGCACGCCGTGCGGCCAAGCGCGGCGTGACCATCGTGGCAATCACCGACAGCCGCGTGTCGCCGCTGGCTCGCCTGGCCCGTGCCAGCGTCATCGTCACGGTCGAATCCCATTCCTTCTTCAGGAGCGTTACGCCGGCCCTCGCGGCGGCGGAGATCCTGATCGCCCTCATCGCTCAACGGTCCGGCGTCGACGTCAAGGAAGCGATGCGTGCCGTGGAACAGCACCTCACCGAATACGATGTCTACTGGACGCCTTCACGATGAGGCGGCCACCGTCACTTTGAGATCCGGCTCAAGCGTTCCGGTGGAGGTGCGCAGGAGATCGGGCTGCTTTGGAGATACAACGCATGGTCGTTCGTCCCATCTTTTTGCCGCCGCCACCACCGAAGATCACCCCCAAGAATAACATCGACCGCATCGCAGAACTTCGGGCTCAGGCGCAAAAGCTTCGCGAGCAGATCCGGCTCGCGCAGAAGATGGGCGAGGCCGAAGAGGCCACCAAGCTGCAGAAGGAACTCAAGCAGACCAATACGGAACTGACGAAACTCGAGCCGCCGCCGGCGGCACCGAGCCCGGTCGTTGCGCCGCTGGCCCTGGCGAGCAACACACCCCTGTTCAAGACGTCCGGCACGCCGACGGTGACCCCGGCTTTGTTCCTCACGCCGCAGAGCGGCACGCCGGCGGTCGTACAGGTCGACAATCCGGCTCCCGTCGATACGCCGAAACCGGGAGCGGATGCCGGTGCGATCGTCAAGGACGTGCAGGCAGGCAAGAGCGTCGACCAGATCGCCACCGAACGCGGATTGACGCGCGACCAGGTGCTCAATGAGCTCAAGGCCGGCGGCCTCGGCATCAAGACGACCGACCCGAAGAGCGACAATGGCGACGTCCGCACCACTGAGATCAGCGATCCCAAGACCGGCCAGACCGTCACTGAATATTACGATTTCCAGCACGGCACCTACTACACGCAGGTGAAGGACGCCAAGGGCAAGGAAACCGACACACCGGTGCGCGACGAATCCGGCCAGAAGATCACCACGAACTATGACCCGAAGACGGGGACGACGACGACCCGCCGCGAGGACGATCTGGGAACCGGAACCATCACCCAGACGACGCAACTTTCCACCGGCGTGACGACGGTGAAGACGACCGGAGCGGACGGCAAGTCCACCACGGTGGTAACCGACGCCAAGGGGCAGAAGACGACGCTCGCCGCCAACCAGGATCCGACCCGCAAGGGGGCCGAGGGTATCGAGAAGGATGTCGCCGCCGGCAAGAGCATCGACCAGATCGCTGCCGAACGCGGGTTGACCAAGGAGCAGGTGACCGCGCAGCTCGCGGCTGCCGGCCTCGAGGTCAAGACGAACCAACCCACCAGCGACAATGGCGACGTGCAATCGACCGAGATCGTCGACCAGAAGACCGGCAAAACCGTCACCGGCTATTACCAGGACTATCAGCACGATTCCCGCACCGTGCGCACGACCGACGACAAGGGCAATGCGGTCACCACCAGCACGGAAGCCAATGGGACCGAGACCAAGAGTGTGGTCGAAGGCAATGGCCGCACCACGCGCACCGTGAAGCAGGGCAAGGACACCACCGTCTCCGTGACCTTCAACGGCTACACGCTGACCACCAAGCCGGATGGCAGCATGACGCTGCACGATGATGCCAGCGGACGCGACGTCAAGGTCAAGCCCGACAGCGCCGAAGCGGTACTCGCCCAGACCCTCGTTTCCATCGATCCCAAGAGCGCCGATCCGAAGGAAGCCAAGAAGGCTGAGATCGTCAAGACCACACTCGACGGCATCTTCGCCGGCGAGGAACTGCCCGACCTGCAGCAGGCCGTCACAGACCTGCACCAAAAAACCCAGGACGCCATCGGAAAATATGGCGAGGGCCAGCCCGGCACCAATCCGACGGCGGAAAACCCCTATGGCACCCCGCCCCCCGGCAAGGCGCCGTCCGGTGGCGCTTGGGTGCCGATGAACGGCAAATGGGTCGACCCGGTGGTGGCCAAGGCGATGGCCGCCGAAAACGTCGCCATCGGGCAGCGGGCCGAGGCCAGTGCCAAGGTCAACCAGTCGCAGGCGCAATTGAACGTCTATGCACTCGATCCCGCCTATAAGGGCGCGATGGCCGACGCCAAGGCCCTGCTCGACGACAAGCTGGCTCCCTTCGGCCTGCAATGGAACGCGCCGACGCCGGAGGGTTCGCTCGCCGATGCCAAGAAGGCCCTCACCGACGCCAACACCCAGCTCACCAATGCGACCACGGCGCGCGAGGCCTACGAGAAGGCCCAGAGCCTTCTCGACCAGGCGATCACCAAGCAGGCGACATTGCCGCCTCCGCCGCCCCTGCCCGGGCAGGCGACGGTAAGAGCCACGGCCGCCAACGATCATACCAATTACGAATTGAAGGACGCCCAGTCCAAGGCGGCCCATGACGACGTGACCGCGCTGTTCTACCAGGCCGGGCTCTCTTCCAGCCAGGGCGACAAGGCGCTGGCGGACTATCTGGTCGGCGTCCGGCAGCAGGAGGTCAACGCCACCAAGCCGGGTACGCCCGAGCGCACGGCGGCTGAGAAAAATCTCAGCGATGCCAAGACATTGAGCGAGAATGCCGGCAAGCAGGTCGATGCGGCGACCGCCTATTCCAACTTCTATTCGGCCACGAGCACGCTTTCTGGCCAAGAGGTTCAGGCCACCGATCTCAGGCAGAAGATTCTGGCACAGTACCAAGCCGCCCATCCGGACATGTTCGATTGGAACGAAGAATATTCCACTGCTGGCGGCGACTATCTGGGCAAGATCAAGGAACAGAACGTCATAGAGGATCCCAAGGATCATCAGCTCTATCTGGAGACCAAATACGAGCACGATACCAAGCGGGTTCAACTGACCTTCGCGGCCAGCGACAAGAACATCCGCGAGGACCTGCGCAACGGCGAGCTCAACAAGCAGTGGCAGGCGCTTCTCAACAACCCCGCCAACGCCAATATGTGCTACGCCGACGGCCGGGGCGGCCTGGCGGCGGCCAAGGCGGCGCAGGTCTCCGCCGGCCAGCAGATCCAGGCGATGATGAAGGACCAGCTCGGCCTGGTGCGGGACGGTCTAGACAAGCAGATCACAGGGCTCAAGACCGATCTCGACGGCGCCCTCAAGCAGCATGGCCCGGGCAGTGTCGAGGCGCCGGCAGGCCTGCTGCCCCCGGGTACCCAGCCCGTGGAAGTCACGGTCGATGGCCAGAAGGTTGGGGTAGCACCCGACATGGCCGGCGACGTGCAGCGCGGCGGTATCGATGCCATCGTCAAGGCCGGCAAGCCTGTTCGCATGGAGATCAACGGCCAGTGGCTGTGGGTGCATCCCGACGTCGCGGCGGCGCAGATCCGGCTCGACGCGGCGCAGGATCAGCGCGCCAGCGTCGAGAATGCCCGCCAATCGGCCGAGCGTTCCGAACAATGGTATTCCTTCCTGCTGACCCAGCCGCTCAAGCTGTTGGACGATGCGGGATCGGCGCCCTACTACGCCCATCTCCAGAGTGTCTATCTCGACGACCATCGCGACCAGGCGATGTCGGTCTACCAGGCTACGTTCCAGAACCTCTACAATTCCGGCTACAATGACCAGTTCAAGCCGCTCGAGGGTCGCCAGGCCCAGGAAGGGCTGGTTGCACGCACGCTCGGCTTGGATACCTCCAGCGAAGACGGCCGCACGACCCTCGACAAGGTGGTCGACGAGATCCGCGACATCGGCGGCAACACCACCTCCGTCAAGGTCGTGCCCCTGTTCTATGTCGACGACAAGGTCGGTGCGCAACAGGTCTCGCTTTTCGCCGTCCAGGACGGCGAAAAGACCTGGTATGTCGACGCAACCGGCCAAAAATTCGAGTCCATCAAGGATTTCCAGGACAACAACCGCCAGTTCCAGGAAAGCGGCAAGCTGATCGTGCCGACCGGTCTCAACATGAAGCCCGGGGCCGACGGCAAGATCGACCTGGAGGTCGTGCAGGCCCGCAATGTCTCGACCTTCGACAAGATCGTCGATCCGATCGTGGGCATCGGCACCGCCCTCGCCACGGCCGTCGCCGTCATACCCAATCCCTTCTCGCCGCTCGCCGCCGGCGTAGCCTATGCCGGGGGCGCCTATCTCGGCACCCGCGCCGTCATCAAGGAAGTGGACTATCTCCACCATGGCGGCGAACTGGGCGACATGGAATCGATGATGAACATCGGCACGGTGGCCACCACCGTCCTGCCGATGGGATCGAGCGTGCTGCGCACCATCGGCATGGCGAAAACCACGGAATTGTCGGTGACGCAGGCGTTCCGGGCCAGCATCGGCATGACGGGGCAAGGCACCTCCGTCGCCACGACGGCAGACGCCTATATGAGAAGTTCGGGCGGGCTCAACCGCACCGCGCGGGGCCTCGACTGGGCAGCCATCGGCACGGGCGTGCCGCTGACGGCAGTATCGGCCCATGACCTGGCCGCCTATGGCGACCAGATGAGCGGCCTGGAATTCGCCAGCGCGCTGACCAGCCTCGGGGTCGGCGTGGCCGGCACGGGCCTGGGTGTCAAGGGACTGCGAGCCACCCGGCCACTCGCGGCCGACGAGTCGGCCGGGGGATCCCACCCGACGACCTTGCCTGCATCGGTCAATACACGCTCGTTCGGCTCGGAAAACGGCCGCACGCTGAACTATCTTCCCGACGGCACGGTGAAGATCGGCGGGCAGCCTGTCGCTGCCAAGGACCTTTCGATCGGGCTGTCCAACAAGGGCGCGATCGACAAGGACACCTTCCTCGTGATCGCCGACGAGACCAACCTGCCCGGCGCGACCCAATTGATCGCAGACCTGCGCAATACCGGCTATCGCGACGGCCAGAGCATCACGATCCTCGCCTGCCGCGCCGGTTCCCTCGACCATCAAACCGGCAGTCCCCTCACGCGGTCCCTCGCCGGCGAGGTGGCAGACAGGCTCGGCGTGCGGACGCGCGCCTATGACGGACCTGTCGAGCTTGCCGACGCCATCAAGCCTGCCGAGGGAGGCAAGGAGGTGGTGGAACTGCCCGGCCTGCCCCTGACCGATATTTCCGGGGGAGCAACGCTCCAGCAGCCCAACCATGCCGCTCAAGAGGGCTTCTGGTTCAAAGGTGGCAAGAATACTGCGCCTCCTGCCTCCCCGAGCAACGTGCATGTTGCCGGCGATGGCCCCATCGACCCGATCACTCTGGGCAAGAAGACCGGCCCCAATCCTTCGGGGCAATCGCCGAAAAGCACGCCTCCCACGCGCAAGCAATTGCAGACCACCGATCCCAAACAGTTGGACTTCACCCAGCTCAACGCCAAAAACGTGCCCTGGCTGAAGCCAGACCAAGTCGCTGCGTTCACGCCCAAGCAATGGGAAGCCTTCAAACAAGCCGGACTGCAGGGTTCGCTCACGCGCAGCCAATTGCAGGCGATTCCGGAAAACAGGATCAGGAATATCGACGCCGGATCCCTGACGAAATCCCAGGTTCGCTCGCTGACCAAGGCTCAGGTTGCGGCCCTCAATGGCAAGCAATTGCAGGGGCTCCATCAGGCGGGCCTGCAGGAGCATCTGACTCAGGGCCAGATCGGGGTGATACCCGACAATCGCGTCCAGTATCTCGATAGCGCCAGTTTGACGAAAAGACAGATCGAGGGCCTCTCTCAGGCCCAGATCGCGGCAATGACCAACAGCCAATGGAAAGCCTTCAATCAGGCCGGGCTGCTGCCTCATCTGTCGCGGTCTCAAACGCGCTCGATTCCGGAGAACCGCATTGCAGACCTGAATATCGGCTCCATGCTGCCCAAGCAGGTCTCCTGGCTGACCTTGAAGCAATGGGAAGCCTTCAAGCGATCCGGCCTGCAGGGGCAGCTGACGCAGGCCCAGATCGGTGCGATCCCGAGCAATCGCGTCAAATATCTCGACATCGCCAGTCTGGACGCCAACCAGGCCGGATGGCTGAAACCCGATCAGCTTTCGGCACTCACCAAGTCGCAGATCAGAGCCTTTTCCGGCGAACAGCTGCGCGCTCTGCCCAATGCATCCGTCGCAGATATGGCAGCCACTCTGACACGCGAACAGATTCCTGAATTGACGCTGGCGCAGATGGAGGCGGTTGGCGACACCCAGAAGAAAGCGATGAGCGAGGAAGGGCGCAAGCTCCTGGACGAACTCATCGAGGTCCGCAACCTGTCTCCGGATGACATCGCCCGCCTCTCGCCGAGCGGAATCATCAATCTCACGCCGGATCAATTGAGGGATCTGACGCCGGATCAGTTGCGCGCCATTGCGCCCAAACGCATCAAATATCTCGATCTGGCCGAGCTCAGCCCCTCGCAACTGGCTGAGTTGACGCCAGAGCAGGTGAAAAAACTCAGGCCGAGCCAATTGGCAGGCCTGAAGGACGATCAATTGCAGGCCCTCACGCCAGCCCAGGTCGATGTGCTCAAGCCTTTCCAGACCGCCCTGCTGAAGGCCAACCAGCGCTCGGCCCTCAACGGCTACACGCCCGCCTCGGCGCCAGTGCGGGCGCTGGCAAAAATGCGCGCGATGGGCGTCGACGATCTCGTTCTCACCACGACCGCCACGGCCACCTTTGCCGCCGTCTGGCCAGCCCTGCCACCGCATATCCAAGCCTATATGCGAGCCGGCGGTCTCGCCTGGCGCGGTCTGACCATGAGCGCCACTGCGGCCCTGCCGGGCAAATGGACGGCGCTCCACACGCCGCTGGGCCGCATCATGAAGATCGGCGATGCCTTGAGCTATCTGCCGACCCAGGCGGCCGGCATCCCCACCTCGGTCACTCTGGGCGGTGCCGGCGGAGCCTTGTTTGAAGGAAGCAACGCCTTCTATTTCGCCAAGGCCGTGCGCGAAGCCCGCACCGGGCGGCCGACCATGCCGATGGCTGACAAATGGAACCTGCCCTCCTATGCGATCGGGAGCGGCCTCTCGCTCGGCGATTCCATCCCCAAGGACGGCTCGAACCTCTCGAGCCTGCCTGGCATGCCGGATTTCGTGTCAAAAGGGTTCGACTTCGTTCCGGGCGCCGCCGATACGGTCGACAATGCCGCCTTCCTCCTCGGTTCGGCCTATCTGTGGGCACGCGGTGCCCGGACGGGACTGGGACGCGGGAAATGGGAGCCTAGTATGTCAGGCTTCGATCGTGTCGTCTTCGGTGTCACCTTCGGCGGCGGCATGATCCTGTTCAGCGGCATCGTGGTCGCGAACTGGCTGGATCAGCAGAACAAGACAAATGCCCCCGGGGTACAGCCCTCCGGCAACACCACCTCCACGCCAACGCCGACAACACCGGTGCCGACAACGCCAACACCGACGCCGTCAAAGACGACGCCAGCACCCACGACCTCGCCTACGGCCACGAGTTCCTCAACCCCCTCGCCGACCACGACGAAGACGGGGCCGAACAAGCCTCTTCCGAGAGAACCCGGCACGCCCGAGGCGACGCCGGCCCAGTTCGTCGTCTCGGCGGATGACGGGCTCAATCTGCGCGGAGAGCCGGCTGGCGATTCCGGTGTGGTGACAGTGATCCGGCCGGGCTCCCTGGTCAAGGAAACGGGTGTTTCCAAAACCGACGAATCCGGCAAGACCTGGGTTCCCGTCAGTGCCCACGGTGCGGATGGCACGGAGCATATGGGCTGGGTCGAGGCCAGTTTCGTGCAGACCCATCCGGCCGGGGCGCAGGATGGCGAGGGACGCCTCAATCCCGAGCTCGAACGCCAGGGTTACCAGCCGATCATCGCCCGCGATGGCGATACGATGGGTGGCATCGCGCGCAACCATTCGGCCGATGTGCGGGAAACGGTATTGCTCAACATGGGCCATATCGCCATTCCGGACGTCATCTTTGCCGGGGACCGCATCTACCTGCCCGGCGCGACGGCATGAGATGAGTTCGGAAGCGTTCGTCGCCCGCGGCAGTCCGATCTTGCCTTGATTCAAGTCAATGCAGGGCACCGGTGACAGGTCCACTCTGCCCCAGCTTCGAAGCGAGCCATGGGGGCACAGATGGGCCTGATCATTCGATTGTTGCTGTTCGTGGCGGCGCCCGTCGCCGCCCTTTTCGTGGCCAAGGATTCCCTGAATTTCCAGATCGCCCAGGTGTTTTTCGCGATGATGATCTTCATCGCTATCGGGGTGATCGCGGCATTCTGGGCTGCCGGCAAAAAGACCTGATTCTTCCGGTGCGGCCATCCCCGGGAAGCCCAAAGGCCAGGCGATTCAAAAAATCGTGCAAGAACAATTGGTTACAGAAGGGCACGGCCAGGTAAGAGTGTTTCTCGCCCGAAGCGGCCGATAGGCTCGTTCTAGACGCCAGCCCCGGTTCGGCAGGCCGGCGCAGCACCCGGAACGGTTGCGGCATGCGCCTACCGGCAATTTCTACAAGAATTTATCAGTATTTTCGTACCTCCTGCTAACGCACGACGACCTCGGCGCCAATCGAGGCGCGTTGATAGAGATCAATCACGTCATCGTTCGTCATGCGGATGCAGCCCGAAGAATTGGCCGTGCCGACAGTCCAGGGCGCGTTCGTGCCGTGGATGCGATAGAGCGTGTTGCCGATATAGAGCGCGCGCGCACCGAGCGGGTTGTTGGGTCCACCGGCCAATCGCACCGGCAGGTAATGGCCCTGCGCGGCCTCTCTTTCCCGCATTTCGGCAGGCGGACGCCAATCAGGCCATTCCTTCTTGTCGAGAATGCGGTCCCGACCCGACCAGGAAAAGCCCTCGCGCCCGACCCCGATGGCATATTTGAGTGCCTTGCCATCACCGAGAACGTAGTAGAGGCGGCGTTCGCCCGTGTCGACGATGATCGACCCCTTGGGATGGGGTTCGGCGAAGGCCACGACTTCACGCGCGATCGGCGGCGTGCGCCTCGTCGCCGGCTGGCGAGTGTCCCCTGGGGCAGGCTCGTCAACGACGTCCCCCGGATTGTCCGAAGGCGCGATGACCACGTCCTGCTCGCCGTCATAGACCCATGTACGCGGATCGTAGCCGCCAGCCTGGGCCGCGGCGATACCCATCATCGACAATGACACGATGCCGGCGATGGCGACAGCCATCGTGGCTCTGCGCAGCAAGGCGGCTCGCAGGATCATGGGTTTGCCACGCAGCCGGCGGCACGCAGGACGACGCCTTGCTTCAACCGTCATTTCCCCTGCTCTCCCCTGCGCGCCGCCCCGTTCGAAAACCGTAACAACGTACCTCCAGCCGCAACACGAATCTGAAGCATTTGGCACTTGTCTATGGCTCTATAATCCAATTGGACTTTCATTTCAGCGACGATCACGATAATGTGCGGCACGGTTTGGCAGGCAAATCATGCCGCACGGGACTCACGCTCGAAGAGCGAATGCGTCGTTGCACAGGTAAGGGGCATGGAATTTGAGACCAGCAGGATGGCCATGGGGACGCGTCGTCGCTCTCCCGTCATTCTCGGCTTCGCAGTCGGATTTTGCCTGTGCGTGGCTGTTTTACCCGCGCGCGCAGCCGAACCTGACTGGCCCGCCGGTCCCTACAGATACATCACCATCGACCAGTCGGTACGCGACGCCTTGACTGAGTTCGGCCGCAACATCCATGTCCCGGTCAAGCTCAGCGACGGCGTGAAGGGTCGCCTGAGTGCCGGTATGCCGATGGGAACGGCGCGCGAGTTCCTGCAATGGGTCTGCGACCGCTACGGACTGGTCTGGTATTATGATGGCTCTAGCCTGGCCGTGGCGACCGAAGCCGAAATGCGTACCGACATGTTCAAGGTCGACGCAGCCACCCTGCCCGGCATCCCTGGCCGGCTGCGGGAACTCGGCGTCGCCGATGCACGCTACCCCATCAAGATCGCCCAGAACGAGCGGGTCGTCTCGGTTTCCGGCCCACCCGCCTATATCGACGCCGTCCGCAAGGCGCTCGGCGTGCTGACCGAGCCGTCCGGCCCAACGCGGGCGCGCGAAGTCGACGGCTCGGCCGAGAATGTCGTGCCCGTGCGTGTTTTCCGAGGCCGGCGCGCCGAGGTCGAGACCCCGCCTGCCGCCAAGCATCCAGGAGAGAGCAAATGAAGATCGAGAGCAACGGTATCAGCCCGACCAATCAGCCCGACCCGAGCAAGGAAAGCCAGGAGGCGGCCCTCCAGAAGCAGATGGAAGAAACCCTCGCCAACTTTGCCGTGAGCATGGCCCAGCAACAGGGCGACCGGGCTCTGGAGGGCATGCAGCAGGCCCGCAACGAGGAAGGGTGAGCTGGGCCCAGCAGGCAGGTCCCCCAATCGGCGATCGATGAGGATTGAACATGCAGCTTGCAGACGCTGCCATAGGCGCGGTTTCGGCGGCACCCACCCAGTTCCAGCCGACCCAGCCACAGGCGAATGTCGAGCATCAGCTCTTCGACTATCTCGTGGAGATGGAAAAGAGCGTCGGCAGAACCGGGCAGCCCAATGATCCCGCCGCTCTCGTCGGCGGTGCCCTCCACTCGCTCGAAGGGGTGGTGCAGCAGGCCCAGTCGGCCTTCGCCAAGAACGGGCCTCAGGCGGGTTCTGCCCCGCCGGCCGGCGAAGGGAGCGGCAATGTAGCGGCCGGCAATGAAGGGCCGCCGGGCCAGCCGAACGCGGATATGACGCTGGATCGCGCCATTTCCTTCATGTGGGCGGCAGCCAATGTCTCCGTCGCCATCAACAGCGTGACGGCCGCCACCGGCTCGGTCAACACGCTGATCAAACAGCAATAGTGCGTGGCGGGGGCTCTGTGAGGCCAGTATCGATGCATCGGTTGCCGGCCTGGCTGCGCCGGTTCGGCACCGTCTTTGCTCTTGTCGGCGTGCTGTTCCTGCAGGCCTGCACGGTGGAACTCTATACCGGCCTCAGCCAGCGCCAGGGCAACGAAGTGGTCGCCGCCCTGGTGCGCAAGGGCATTCCCGCCCAGCGCCAGATCGAAAAGGAAGGCACGGTGACCGTCCTGGTCGACAAGGCGCGTTTTGCCGAAGCCATGTCCGTGCTCGACGCGATCGGCCTGCCGAAGGAGAAATTCGCGACCCTGGGCCAGGTGTTCAAGCGCGACGGGCTCGTCTCCTCCCCGGTGGAAGAACGCGCGGCGATGATCTACGGCCTCAGCCAGGAACTCTCGCAAACCATCTCCGACATCGACGGCGTCCTGTCCGCCCGCGTGCATCTCGTCCTGCCGGAGAACGATCCGCTCAAGCAGCAGCTGGTGCCATCCTCGGCATCGGTCTTCATCCGCCATCGCACCTCGGTCGACATGAAGGAACTGGTGCCGCAGGTGAAGATGCTGATCGCCAACGGCGTCGCCGGGCTGACCTATGACAATGTTTCGGTCATCCTCGTGCCGGTCGCGACCCCTGTCGAGCCGGCGACGAGTGAGCCCGGCCTCACGAACTTCATGGGCATCTGGCTGCATCCCGACGACCTCGCACGTGCCATGTGGATCATCTACGGGCTGGTCGCCGTGGTCGTGCTCCTTGCCGGGAGCCTGGCCTATCTTCACTGGCGGCGGCGGCGCGATGTCTACGCCCTCGACAGCGCTCCTCCCCTTCGCGCCGTGAAGAGGGCGCCATGACCGGCAAGACCGACGCGGCCGACGCCTGGCAGTCCTTTCTGCACAAGCCGGCCCTTCATGCGATCGCCCCCCGCCTGGCTCCCTGTTTCGGCGGCACGCTGGGTGACGAGGCCTGCGCACATCTGCTCACCGCCGATCGGCTGGAGACAAGGCTTTCAAGCCTGATCGGCGAGCATTACGGTTTTTCTCCTCAGGAGCCGCAGGTCGAGGCGGGCGACCGGGCCATCGCGCTCTGCGATGCGGACCGGCTGGCCGATATCGCGCTGAAAGCCGGCGCGATCTACTGGGCCACCGCCTTCGCCGGCGTGATCCGTCGCGAGACGACGACGGCGCTGCATGCGCAACTCGGCGAAGCGCTGTGCGAATTCGCGGTGCTCAACCGCGACCTCGCCGGTCCCGAACAGGACCTCGAGCCGATCGCCGATCTGGCGGGGCGGGTTGCAGCCGATGGCTGGCGCTGCCTCGGCGCCTGGTGCAGCATCATGCCGGCGGGTGTCGGGGCGCGGGTCCGCCTGAAGCTGCCTCCCAGCCCGGAGCTCGACGACATCGCACCGGCGCCTTTCGCGCAATTGGGCCCGCCGATCGTGCGGCGGGCCGCGGGTTCGAGGTAGGCTATGGCAGGGCAGGACACAGGCCCCCTGGCCGATCGACCCAAGCGCCCGACAGGGCGCATCCTGCGCGCGACGGAGGCAAGGGCCTGGCAGGACGGCTACGGCTTTCTGGAAACCGCACGGCAGGACGCCGAACGCCTGCGCGAGGCAGGCCGGCGGGCCTATGCGGCCGAATATGCGCAGGGCTATGAGGACGGGCTTGTCGAAGGCAAGCGCGAGGCAGCGCGCCTCGTCACCGAGACGACGGCCAAGCTCGACCGCTATTTCGAGGGCGTTGAAAACCAGGTCGGCGACCTGGTGCTGGAAGTCGCCCGGCGCCTTCTCGGCAGCTTCGACCTCGACGAACTCGTCGCCAGGATCGCCCGCCAGGCCGTCGCCGAGGTGAGGCAGGCCAAATATCTCAGGCTCACCGTTCACCCCGACGCGCATGACAGGGTTCGCGAGGAATTGGGCGCACTCGCACGGGAGCGCCAATTCGGCTTCCCCATCGAGGTCGAGACCGACCCTGCCCTCGCGCGTGATGCCTGCATCGTGGCGAGTGAGGCCGCCGTGATCGATGCCGGGATCGGCACCCAGCTCGATGCCATCGCCGCTGCGCTCGGATCGACGAGAAAGGCGGCGTCATGACCGAGGCCTCCATCGACATCGACGCGCGGCTCGCCAATATCGTCCCGCGCCTCGGCAAGCGGCTGCGGGAGGAAAACCAGCGGGGCCGCAGCGGGCGGGTACGCGAAGTCGTCGGCGTCATCATCCATGCCACGGTGGAAGAGGCACGGCTCGGCGAGATCTGCGACCTCGTCGATCCGAAGACGGGCCGCCGCGTCAGGGCCGAGGTCGTCGGCATTGCCGACGGCTCTGCCGTGCTGGTTCCGCTCGACGACCTCGCCGGCCTGTCGAGCCTGACCGAAGTGATACCCGTCGCCGCCCAGCTGCAGATCGGCGTCGGACCGGGCTTGCTCGGCCGCGTGGTGAGCGCCCTTGGCGAACCGCTCGATGGCCGGCCACTCGATGGCGACGCGATCGAGGATCAGCGGCCCGTGCACGCCTTTCCTCCTTCACCGCTCTCCCGGGGGTTGATCAGCGAGCCGATCCAGCTCGGCATCCGCGCACTCGACGGCATGCTTACCTGCGCCCGCGGCCAGCGCATCGGCCTGTTCGGTGAGCCGGGCATCGGCAAATCGACCCTGCTCGCCAATATCGTGCGCGGCACCGACGCGGATGTGGCCGTGGTCGCGCTGGTGGGTGAGCGCGGCCGCGAGGTGCGCGAATTCGTCGAGCATGCGCTGGGCCCCGAAGGCATGGCGCGCACCATCATCGTCGCCGCGACCTCCGACCGGCCGGCCATCGAACGCGTCAAGGCCGCCTTCGTCGCGACCACCATCGCCGAATATTTCCGCGACCGAGGCCAGCACGTCCTGCTGGCGATGGACAACATCACCCGCTTCGCCCGCGCCCAACGCGAAATCGGCCTGGCTTCGGGCGAACCGCCGACGCGGCGCGGCTTTCCGCCCTCGCTGTTCGCGGCGCTGCCGCGCCTGCTCGAACGAGCCGGCCCGGGCCAGACCGGCACCATCACCGGCCTCTACAGCGTGTTGCTCGAAGGCGATGGCACGCTCGACCCGGTGGCCGAGGAGTTGCAGGCCCTGCTCGACGGCCATGTCTTCCTGTCGAGCGATCTGGCCCGCCGCGACCATTTCCCGGCGATCGACATCCTGCGCAGCAGAAGCCGCCTGATGAATGCGGTGGTCTCGCAACAGCACCGGGCCGACGCGACGCATATACGCGAGCTGATGTCGCGCCACGCCGAGGTGGAACTGTTGGTGCGCATCGGCGAATACCAGAAAGGCAGCGATGCCGTCGCCGACGAAGCCGTCGCCAAGATCGACCGGATCAACGCCTTCCTGCGCCAGCCCTCCGACCAGCAGGAAACCATGGAGCACACCGCCGAACGCTTGCGGGACATCGTTCATGGCTAAGCAGGCGGTCATGTCCCAGCTTCACAAGATCCGCAGCCTGCGCGAGCGACGCGCCCTGGAAGCGGTTGCCCGTCAGCAGCGCCTGGCCCGCGAAGCGCAGGACCAGGCGCGATCGGCGGCCACCGCGCTCACCACCCGCCTCGAACGGGCTGCGGCCGACGAACGAACCTCGTTCGCCGATCTGATGGGCCGGCCGCTGTCGGCCCAGGACCTCCTGGCGTTGCGCGGGCGCTTCCAGCTTACCGCCAGCGAAGTGGAGCAACTGCGGCAGGCGACGGAAGAGGCAAGGCAGGCAGAAGCCGGGCAACAGCGAAAGCTGGCGCGCACACGCGAGGACCATCACGTCCGGCGCAAAGCTGTCGAGAAACTGTCCCGTCTCGCCGACGAGATGAGATCGCGCAGCGCGCGCCGGCTGGAAGCGATCGAGGAAATGACGATCGAGGAGGAAGCGAGCCTCGCGGCCGCGTCAAGGCTCAAGCCAGGAAGAGCGTGATTTTCGCATGCATCAGAGACTAGCGGCACTTGGAAAAACGCGACAGCGCCCTGCGGCCGAAGCCACGGTCTCAGCGGCACGCCTGCAAGCGATCGCCCCTGCCGATGCCGCGGCGCTCAATGCCTTCTATCGCAATCGTCCGCCGGTGAAGATCCGTCTTGCTGGCGAGGAGTTCCTGCTTTCTGCCCTGTGGCAGCCGGTGATGGCTCCGGGCGCGACCACCGTCATCGACTTCAAGGTCGGCGCGGCAACGGGCCGGCTTTGTCTCACGCCTGCACTGTTCGAGCGCTGGCTGGCGCGGGCCAATCCCGGCGTCACCGCCGGGCCGCCGGCTCCTGCACATGCTGCCCTGCTCCTGGAATCCTTCCTGCGCGACGAGATCGCCTGGCTGGAACAGCAGCTGGACGGAGCGATCGAACTGATTGCGGCCACATCGCTCGACGGCCGGCCCGAGATGCCCTTCCGGTTTGGGCTCCGGCCCACCGGCCAGGCCGAGAGCATCTGCCTTCTGCAGGCGGACGCAGCGCTCGCTACCAAGATCGGCCGCATCCTTGACGCCGCATCGGGCAGGCCTGCCGCCCACCGGCTCGAATTGCCCCTGCCCGTCAGCCTCTGGTGGGCTGCGACCAGCCTTTCCGTAGGGGAGCTGCGTTCCCTGCAGCCAGGCGACATCGTCATGACCGATGGCTGGACCCGCGGCGCGCAAACGGTCCTGGTGGTGCTGGCCGGGCGTCGGGCAGCACTGGCGGAACCGATCGGACAAAGCGGCAGACTTGTTTCGGCGCCAATGCCGATCAGCAAAACGAGATGGGGATGGATCATGGATGAACCACAATCGGCAAGCGGACAGCCTGACGACACGGGCCTGGAGGATTTGCCGGTGACGCTCGTCTTCGAACTCGCCCGCATGACGATGCCTTTGCGCGAGGTCAGCCGGCTCGCTGCCGGGTCCATCGTGCCGCTTCCCGAGCTTTCCGAGCCCGCCGTCGATCTCGTGGCCAATGGCAAGCGCATCGGTCGCGGAGAGATCGTGAAGGTCGGCGACGGCATGGGAGTGCGTATCGTTCGCATGGCGGCCGATGCTTGAGGGCTCGCCCAATCTTCTCGGCCTTCTCGTCGCGGTCGGCCTGGTCGGCATCCTGCCGCTGGCCGTGGTGACCATGACCGGTTTCCTGAAGATCTCCGTCGTCCTCTTCCTTATCCGCAATGCGCTCGGAGTCCAGCAGACACCGCCCAACCTGGTGATCTACGGCATCGCCCTGGTGCTGACGGTCTATGTGACGACGCCCCTGATCGGTGAAATCTCGGGACGGTTGCAGCAGGAGAACATCCAGTTCCAGACCACGCAGGACCTGACGCGCACGGCCGAGTTGGCGCGCGAACCGCTCAAGCAGCATCTGCTGCGCTACACCCAGCCCCAGGAACGCCAGTTCTTCCTGGACGGCACCAAGCGGCTGTGGCCGGAACAGGCACGAGCGGAAGTCAGGGATGACGACCTGCAGATCCTGGTACCGGCCTTCGTCGCCTCCGAACTGACGCGGGCCTTCGAGATCGGCTTCCTGCTCTATCTGCCCTTCCTCATCATCGATGTGGTGGTCGCCAACGTGCTGATGACGTTGGGCATGATCATGGTCTCGCCGACGCTGATATCCATTCCGCTGAAACTACTGCTGTTCGTGGCGATCGACGGCTGGTCGCGCCTGATGCACGGCCTGATCCTCAGCTACAATTGACGGTTGCACCGCAAGGACCGCCCGATGGCCAATGATTTCATTCTTGCCAAGGTCCAGAGCGCCCTGTGGATGGTACTGATCCTCTCGGGGCCTGCCATCGTGGCGGCGCTGGTCGTCGGCCTGCTCATCGGCTTTGCCCAGGCGCTGACCCAGATCCAGGACCAGAGCCTGCCGCAGACCGTCAAGCTGGTCGTGGTCCTCGTCGTCATCCTGCTGGTCGGTCCGCTCCTCGGCTACCAGATCGCCAATGAGGCTTCCAAGGTCATGGACGAGTTTCCCGTCGTGACGCGCCAGTGATGGAAAACCTGTTTGCATCCCTCAAGGGGCTGGAAACCCTGGTCCTGGCCAGTGCCCTGGCCACGGCGCGCATCGTCGGCCTGGTCGCGCTGATGCCGCTGTTTTCCCGTACCCGGCTCGCAGGGATCCTGCGCACCGGCGTGGCTCTGGCGCTGGCGCTGCCGGTCATCCCGATGACCGTCGACATTGCCGGGCGCGGCCATGTCGACGCGCCCATGATGCTCATGCTGATGCTCAAGGAAGTGGTGATCGGCGCTTTGCTCGGCTTCGTGCTCGGCATACCCTTCTGGGCGGCGGAGGCTGCCGGCAACATCGTCGACCTGCAGCGCGGCTCGACCATGGGCACGCTGATCGATCCGATGATGACCCATGAGACGAGCGCCACCGGCACGCTTCTGATGATCGTCATGGTGGGTATCTATCTGGCCGCCGGCGGCCTCCATCACACCTTGAGTGCGCTGTACGACAGCTATGCGCTCTGGGCGATCGACAGCCTCTCGCCGATCTTCAGTCGCGATGCCGGCGCCATCCTGCTGACCTTGCTGACGCGAATTCTCGGCATGGCACTGACACTGGTGGCACCGCTGATCGTCAGCCTGCTGCTTTCGGACGTCGTGCTCGCCTTCCTCGCTCGCGCCTCGCCGCACCTCAATATTTTCGCCCTGTCGCTGGTGGTGAAGACCCTCGTCTTCAGCCTCGTCTCGGTGCTCTACGCCGCCTTCCTCATCCACTACATGACCGGCGACCTCGCCTTCCTGAACCAGGGGGTAAGCGACCTCAAGGCGCTTGTCGGTGGAGCGAGGTAGCGATGGTCGCAAAAGCCGAAACAAACTGCCCGGTCATAAGGAACATGTGCGAGCGCTCGGGCCGGCAGCCGAACAACAAAGAGCCGTTCCAACCATCGAAGAACCAAAAAAATATAATAATTCTAATAGCTTGCCCAGGATTTCTCTACTCCTGCGACAAGCTGGGGGCCACAGAAATCAATGGGACGTCCACATATCGCGACGAGGTACGAAGAATTCCGCATGGTCGGCGCGACCAGCCTGCGCGAGGCGATCAGGCTCGGCCATTATCGCGGCCACACCGCCGGCCTGGCGGATGGCAAGCTGCAGGCAGACGTCATCATCCTGCCGAACGGCCTTGCCGACGACTTCCTGGACTATTGCATGCGAAACCCCAAGTCGCTGCCCCTGGTGGGCGTCAATCGGGCCGGAGATCCCAGCCTGCCAACTCTCGGCGAAATCGACGTGCGCACCGACCTGCCGCAATATGACGTTTTCCATGCCGGCCCGCAGACCTGGAGCAGGACCGACATCATCAGCCTGTGGCGCGACGATCTGGTCGCCTTCGCCCTCGGCGGCACGTTCAGCTTCGAGCACATGCTCCGGCAGAACCGGATCGAGGTCCGCCATGTCGCCATGAGCCAGAACGTGCCCCTCTATCGCTCTTCCATCCGTACCCAGAGCGTGGGCGTGTTCGGCGGCTACATGGTCGTCTCGATGCGGCCGATCCGGAAGGATCTCGTCGACAGGGCTCGCGCCATGACGGCGCGTTTTCCGCACGCCCATGGTTCGCCGGTGCATGTCGGCGATCCCGCGGAGATCGGCATTGACGACCTCGACAGCCCCGACTGGGGCGATGCCGTCGATGTCCATCCCGACGAGATTCCCGTCTTCTGGGCTTCCGGCCTGACGGCGCAGAGCGTGCTGAAATGCTCGACGCCGGAGATGTTCATCACCAATACGCCGGGCCACATGCTGATAACCGACCTCGACGCCGATGCCGATGTCGGTCAGATCAGGTTGTTCTAGCTGCCCGGTGCCGGCATCAATCGCGCAGCAGCGGCAGCAATTGTTCGCCCTGGCGCTTGATCTCGGAGAGGTAAGGCGTATCGGAAAGCACGAAATGCCCGATGCCGAGCTCGCGGTATTTGCGCAGCGAATTGGCGACGTCGGCGGCCGAGCCGACCAGCCAGGTGGTACCGGCGCCGCCTCCGCCGAACTTGCCGGGGGCGGTATAGAGATTGTCGTCGAGCACGTCGCCGCGCGAGGAGAGATCCAACAGCCGGCGCTGGCCCTCGGCGACGGCCTGGCGATGGTCCTGCCAGCCAGCGCCATTGGTCCTGGCCATCTCGGCAACCTTCGCCTCGGCATCGGCCCAGGCCTGTTCCCTCGTGTCGCGGACCAGCGTGGTGATCCGCAGACCGAACTCCAGGGGCGGAAGATCCCGGTCCAGCGCCTTGCTCAAGGCCTTGAGGCGTTCGATCCGCTCGCGCACGCCGCCAAGCGGCTCGCCCCAGAAAAGCTGAACGTCGGCCTCGGTCGCGGACACGCGTTCCGCCGCCTCCGAGGCGCCGCCGAAATAGAGCCTGGGATGCCTCCGCCCGCCACGCGGGGAAAGGCGCGGCGCCACAGTGGAGCCGGAAACCCGGAAATGCTCGCCTTCGAAGGTGACGTTCTCTTCAGTCCAGAGCCTGCGCACCAGGCGCATGAATTCTCGGGTACGGGCATAGCGATGCGCCTGTTCTCCCTCGGCATCGCCATAGGCTGCCAGATTGTCCAGGCCCGACACGACGTTCACGCGCACGCGGCCGCCGCTCAGCTGATCGAGCGTCGCAGCGGCGGAGGCGAACTGGGCCGGCTGCCAATAGCCAGGCCGGATGGCGATCAGCGGCTCGAAGGTGGAAGTCCGCACGGCAAGGGCCGTGGCGAGGGTGAAGGTATCGGGCCGGCCCCAGCCGGTACCGATCAGAGCGCCCTTCCAGCCATGGTCTTCCAGGGCGCGGGCATGGCTGGTCAGTGTCTCCAGGCTGTTGTGATCCGCGGTGGCCGCGTCGCCGCGATGGCCGGCCCTGACGTCATTGGGGATGTACCACAGATATTCGCTGGTCCCGCTCATGGCTTCGGCCCGCCATTGCCCGCGGCTGCGAAGCCACGATGGTTGCCGGCGTGGCGTGCGTTGATCCTCGACATGGTCGGTCTTTCCGTAAGCATTCCTGATATCCTCACGGGCTGCCGCCGGTCGAGGACGCGGTTCCGGGCAGGCGAGCCACGATCAGCGCACCTGCCCCCAGCGGCGGATTGTGATCCTTTCCAGCGTCGCGAACACCACATTCTCCATGACGAGCCCGATCAGAATCACGAGAGCGAGGCCGGCGAAGACACGGTCGGTGTAGAGCTCGTTGCGGTTTTGAAAGATGAACCAGCCGAGCCCGCCCTTGCCGGACGAGGCGCCGAACACCAGCTCGGCCGCGATCAGGGTCCGCCACGCAAAGGCCCAGCCGATCTTCAGCCCCGAGAGGATGGCCGGCAAGGCTGCTGGCACCAGGATCTGAAAGACGTAGCGCACGCCCCTGAGGCCGTAGTTGCGGCCCGCCATGCGCAAGGTTTCGGGCACGGCCTGGAAACCGGCGAAGATATTGAGGGAAAGCGGCCACAACACTGAATGGATCAGCACGAACACCAGGCTGCCGGCACCGAGCCCGAACCATAGCAGCGCCAGAGGCAGCAGCGCGATGGCGGGCAGCGGGTTGAACATGGCCGTCAGCGTCGACAACAGGTCCCGGCCCAGTTGGGTGGCGACGGCGAGCGTGGTCAGGGCGAAGGCGAGCACGATGCCGGCCAGATATCCCTGGACGAGCACCAGGAGAGACAGCCTTACCCGCTCGGGCAGCTCGCCGCTGGCCATGTCGGCAATGAAGGCCCGTGCGGTCGCGGTGAAGGTCGGCAACAGCAGGTCATTGTCCTGGTAGCGGGCAAGAACTTCCCACAGGAGCGCGAGGGCAATGAGGATCAGGCTCTTGCGCAGCCAGCCCTGCCGCCACAGGCGGGTCGCCAGCGGCAGCCGGCGCTCGAGCGCCACTTCGACGAAGGGCGGGAGGTCGCGCTCGAATTCCTCGCGGACCGGCGGAACGAGCGATCCGTTCACGGCCATGCTCATGCCTGTCCTCCCGAGCCGATCCTCGCCTCCCCCCTCTCCCGCACCTCTTCGCTCTCCTCCTCGAACAGCAGGCGATGGATACGCTGGCCTGCGGCCTGGAAAGCCGCCCCGCCACTGCTCGCCAGGTCCCATTCATGGCTGTTGATCTCTGCGCGCACCCGGCCCGGGCGCGGCGAGAGCAGCGCCACGCGATTGCCGACGACCAGCGCTTCCTCGATGGAATGGGTGACGAACAGGAGAGTGAAGCGCACCTCGTCCCACAGGTGCAGGAGTTCCTCCTGCATCTTGCGCCGGGTCAAGGCATCGAGCGCCGCGAAAGGCTCGTCCATCAGGAGAATTTCCGGCTGCATGGCGAGCGCCCTGGCAATCGCCACGCGCTGCTTCATGCCGCCCGAGAGCTGGTGCGGGAACGCGTCCGCAAAGGCGGCAAGCCCAACCTTGTCGAGATAATGCAGGGCCCGTTCCTGCGCCTGGTGGCGCGGCAGGCGCCCGGAAGCGACGAGCGGGAAGACCACGTTCTGCAGCACCGTCTTCCATGGCGGCAGCTGATCGAACTCCTGGAAGACGACGATGCGGTCGGGCCCCGGCCCCCGGATCGGCCGCCCCCTGAGCACGAATTCGCCTTCGACCGGCCTGATGAACCCCGCCGCCGCCTTCAGCAGTGTGGACTTGCCGCAGCCCGAAGGCCCCAGCAGGACAAAACGATCGCCTTCATAGACATCGAGGTCGACCCTGTGCGTGGCCCGGACCACCTGATGGCGGGTCGCATATTCCAAGGTTACCGAGCGCGCCTGCAGCAAGGGGGCCGGCAGGACGTCCCCGACAACGACCTGCACCGCTCGTGGAGCCTCGTGCGGCCTGGCAAGAACCGGCTTGGCAAGAACCGGCTTGGGAAAGGCCGGTTTGGAAAAACCCTGCAGAAGACTGTCCGTCATGCGGTGTGCCGATCACCCATCTCAGTAGCGTCCTTGGAACAGAGCACTCAGCTGCCGCCGGATATGCGCGGTTCGTCGAAGAAATAGTCCGACAGGCTTTTCGGCTCGTTCCTGATGGCACCGACGCGATGCAGGAACTGGCCAAGCCCCAGCGTGTTGTCGGGTGCGATCTTGAAGCTCACTTCCGGATTCTTGATGATCTTGAGGAGTAGATTGCGGTCGGTCTTGGCGCCGGCCACCTCCAGATAGATATCGGCCGCCGCCTCGGGATTATCGCGGACGAATTTGGCGGCTTCATCGAGACCGTCCAGGAAGGCCCTGTAGGTCTTGGGGCTCTCCTTGACGAATTTCTCCGTGGCGTACAGTACCGTCGAAGAAGCCGGCCCGCCCTGGACGTCATAGGATTTGAGCACGACGTGCGCCTTGGGATTTTCGGCGAGTTCCTGTTCCTGGAAAGGCGGGTTGCCGAAATGGGCGGTGATCTCGGTACCTCCCTTGATCACAGCCGCGGCAGCCTCCGGATGCGGCAGCGCGACCGAAATCTTGTCGAGCCTGGCATAGTCCGCATCGCCCCATTGCTTGGCCGAGGCCCATTGCAGGATACGCGACTGCACGGAAACGCCGACGGCCGGCAGTGCGATGCGGTCCTTGTCGGTAAAGTCGGCGATCGTCTTCACATTGGCGTTGTTGGTGACGAGGTAATAGGGGAAATTGCCAAGCGAAGCGACGCCCTTGACGTTCTGCTTGCCATGGGTGCGATCCCACAGCGTGAACAGTGGCCCGACCCCTGCACCCGCAATGTCGATGCTGCCCGACAGCAGCGCATCGTTCACCGCTGCGCCGCCGGAGAGCTTGACGAATTCGACATCGATGTCGACGCCCGCAGCCTTGCCGTGCTTTTCGAACAGTTTCTGCGCCTGCGCGACGTTGAGCGTGAGGTAGACGACGCCGAATTGCTGGGCAATGCGCAGCTTGCCCTCCTCAGCCTGTGCCGCCGAGGCAATCAGCAATCCTGCGCCGGCCAGAAGACCAACAACCGCCCGCATATGACGTTTCATCAAACCCCCGCTCGTTGCTCGACACCTCCAAATATAGAAAGTCTATTGAATTAGTCAATTTTATACAACGAGCGAACCTTCTCCCGAATGCGCGGACGTCTCGTCCGCTCCTGGAAAACATTGCGGCTGTTTGGTCGGAAGAGGCGGACGAGACGTCCGCGCACCCGGGAGCGGCGCTGCTATTCGGGGGCGACACGCACCACGAGCTTGCCGAAATTGCGGCCCTCGAGCAGGCCGATAAAGGCTTGCGGCGCCTTGTCCAGGCCGTCCACGAAATCCTCCTTGTAGCGGAGGCGCCCCGAAGCGATCCATTCCGCCGCCTCGCGATAGAAGGCCGGACGCTGGTCGGCGAATTCGCGCTGGATGAAGCCACGGATGAGAAGGCTCCTGCTCAGGACGTCCCGCATCACCGACGGCAGGCGGTCGGGCCCGGCAGGGGCATCGGGGCCGGCATTGTACTGCGCGATCAAGCCGCAGACGGGGATACGCGCAAAATCGTTGAGCAGCGGAAACACCGCATCCCATACGCGGCCGCCGACATTCTCGAAATAGATGTCGATCCCCTCCGGGCAGGCGGCAGCCAGTTGGGCGGCGAAATCGGGAGCGTGATGATCGACTACGACGTCGAAGCCGAGCTCATCGCGCACGAAGGCACATTTGCCGGCACCGCCGGCGATTCCCACGGCGCGGGCGCCCTTGATCCGGGCGATCTGGCCGACGACCGAACCGACGGCGCCCGACGCAGCGGCGACGACGACGGTCTCGCCGGGCTTGGGCTGGCCGATGGTCAGCAACCCCGCATAGGCCGTGAAGCCGGGCATGCCGAGCACGCCGAGCGCCGTGCTGATCGGCGCTGCCCGGGGGTCGAGCTTGCGCAACCCCGCGCCATCGGAAAGCGCGAAGCTCTGCCAGCCGGAATGGGAGAGCACGATATCGCCCTCCCGGTAATCGGGATGGCGCGAGCGTATCACGCGGGCGACGGTGCCTCCCTCCATGACATCGCCGATCGCCACGGGCTTGGCATAGGATTTGGCCGCGCTCATGCGGCCGCGCATATAGGGATCGAGCGAGAGATAGAGGACCTGCAGGAGGAGCTGCCCGTCCGAAGGCTCGCCGACGGGCGCATCCTCGAACCGGAAATCGTCAGGGGAAGGAGCGCCGACGGGCCGGGAGGCGAGCACTATTCGCCGATTGATGAGAGTTGACGTCGTCATGATCGAGCCGGCCTCCGTTCTGTCTGTTTCAAGAACGCCCGTTTTCCGGCCACCGAATGTCCGGCGCCGGGAACAGGACGCCAGTTGCATTTAAGCGCGCTTGCGGAAATGTCATCGCCGGTGCCGCTCATATTTTTCGCGATGGAGCACCGGCCCGGATGACGGATCACCCAAGCCGCGAGGCGACGGCCACAACGGCGACCTGCCGGGAGACGGCCCTTGCCTCCCGCGCATCATCTCTCCTTTGGCTGCCTGCTTCCCACCCTTTTCGATGCATCACAGACGGAAGCCCCAGGAGGCTTCCGTCTCTCCCCGAAGGCCGTCGATCACTTTCGGGCGTCGAGCTGATCGATGGCTTGCACGTTGCCGGCCGAGGGGCCTTCAGGATCGAAATTCGACGACAGCCAGGTATCGACGATGGCCTTGGCCAGTTCCGGACCGACGACGCGCGCGCCCATGGTGATGATCTGGGCGTTGTTCGACTTGGCGGCCCGTTCCGCCGAATAGGTGTCATGGGTGAGGGCCGCCCGGATGCCTGGTACCTTGTTGGCGGAGATGCACACGCCGATGCCGGTGCCGCAGAACAGGATGGCGCGATCATGCTTGTGATCAACGACGTCCTGGCCCACCTTGGCGGCAAGATCGGCATAGTAGCCCGCCTGGCTGAGATCGGTGATCTCGAGGTCCGGGCGATTGGCCAGATGCGCGGCGATGACGTCGAGCAGGGGCTTGCCCGCGCTGTCGGCTCCAAGTGCGATTTTCATGATGGTCTTCCTTCCTTGTATAAGTGAGATCGGTTGCCCTGGCGGCTATGCCGACAGGGCCCGGGCCGTGCGATCGAGGATGTCGAGGTAGCCTTCGGCCTGCCAGGCGGAGCGCCCGATGAAGAGCCCGTCGATATGGGGCTGGCCGATGAGGTCGGCGGCATTGGCCGGATTGACGCTGCCGCCATAGAGAACTGAAGGGGACGTCCCGAGGCGGTCCGCCGCCACCCGCTTGATCAGGGCCTGCTGGCGATCGGCATAGTCGGCGCTGGCCGGAATGCCGTTTTCGCCGATGGCCCAGACCGGTTCATAGGCGAAGATGATCTCGACGGCAGGCTTGCCGTCGCCAAGCTGCGAGAGTGCCCCTGCGACCTGGGCCGCGAGCACCTCTTCGGCCTTGCCGCTCTCGCGCTCCGCCAGGGTTTCTCCGACGCAGACCAGCGGTATCAGGCCGTGCTTGATCGCCGCCGCCGTCTTCAGGCCGACGGTACGATCCGTCTCGCCGAAATGTTCCCGCCGCTCGCTATGCCCGAGCTCGACCAGGTCCAGGCCGCAATCGCGCAGCATCGGCGGCGAGATTTCGCCGGTCCAGGCGCCTGCATCGGCCCAATGCATGTTCTGCGCGCCGACCTTCACGCGCGTCCCGGCGAGCGCCCGCTTGACTTCGCGCACCAAAGTGAAAGGCGGGATGACGAAGGGCTGCAGGCGATCGTCGACCGAAGCCAGCTCTTGGGCCAGGGCTTTCGCGAAAGCCAGACCCTCTTCCAGGGTCTTGTTCATCTTCCAGCTGGTGCCGACCCAATGACGTGTCATTTTCCATGTCTCTCCGTGCCTGCCACGACCGGCCGGCTTGCAAATCCGTATGTCTGAAGAGGCCTAGCCGAGCAGCGCCCGCGCCGTGGCCTCGTCGGTGATCAGTCCCCTGAGGCGGCCGCTGAGCAGCACGGCCCGGATCGCCTCGAGCTTGTGCGTCCCACCTGCGATGCCGACGATGTGATCATCGGCCCGTCCGTTCAGGGCCACGCCCAGGGTCCGCGCGGTCAGCGAGTTTTCGAGCACCCGCCCCTGGGCGTCGAAGAAGTAGCCGAGCATTTCGCCCACCCCACCCTCTGCCTTGATCTCCCGGATCTCCTGCGGGTGCATCATGCCGGACGAAACGAGCTGGGCATCGGCATCGACCGAGCCGATGCCCACAACCTTCAGCTCCGCACCATTGGCCATGGCGAGCACTTCGCTGATGCCGCGCTGGGCGAGAAGCACCGCCTTGTCCTCGGCGGAATTGGCGAAGAACGGCACCGGCATCACATAGGCCTGTGCGCCGGTCTTCTCAGCGATGGAGTGCATGACGTCATGCGGGTTGACCGCATAATTGCGGGTGAGCACGCCGAGCAGTGAGACGAACCGGATCGGGCCGGCGGCGATGCGCGACATATGCGCGACGGCCGACGTCAGGGTGCGCCCATGACTGAGGCCGATGGTGCCATGGTCGCCGCGCTCGATCGCGCGTCGCAGGAACCCCGCCCCGGCCTGGCCGAGCGCGCGCAGCGGGATGCCCTCCTCACCGAGATCGGGGGCGACCTCGCAATGATCGAGGTGGAAGCGCCGGCAGAGCTCTGCTTCCAGCTCGACACATTCGATGATGTCGCCGTCGATGGAGACCTTGACCACCCCGCTCGCCACCGCCCGCGCGATGAGGCGATGGGTCTTCACCGAGGGCAGGCCGAGCCGCTTGGCCACCGCTGCCTGGGTGAGGCCGCCGACATAGTGCAGCCAGGCCGCTCGGCGGGCGAGGGATTCCTCCAGTTCGTTCTCGGTGACGGCGCGTCCCATCCCGCCTCCCCGCCCCGTTCGCTCCGCGTCAGACATGAAGATCCCCCGCGCCTGTCTCGATGAAAGGCGCCCAGAAGGCGATGCTCTCGGCGATCTGGGGAACCACCTGGCGATCGTTGGGCTCGCGCTCCTTGAAGCTCAGCTCCAGGCAGATCTCGTTGTCTTCGGCGCCGCCCTCGGCAAGGGCGGCCAGCAACGGCTCGGGCTGGATCCGGCCCCTGGCATTGAACTCGGCCGTGAAGGGGCGATGGCCGCCCTTGTCCATCAGGCTCTGCTTGATGTGGATGATTGGGGATACCCTCGGCACGGCACGCGCCCAGGCATAGGGGTCGTAGTCGTCGGGGTTGGACGAGGTGACGTCGCCATGATCGATATCGGCCATCATCCACATCGGTATGGCCATCTCGGCCGCCGTCAGGCGCCGCTGCAGCGACAGGCAGGCCTCGATGGTCTCGCCGAATTCGCGGCCGATGCTCATCGGTTCCCAGAAGACGGAGGTCAGGCCGGCGGCCTTGGCGTGCTCGGCGACTTCGGCCCAGCAGTCGATGGCGATCCGGATCAGTTCCTCGCGCCGGGCGGCATCGTCGTAATCGGCAAAAGTGAAAATGGCGAACTGCGTGCCGACCGACGAACCGCCGAGATCGCCGATGATGTCGGCGAAGGTCTTGAACCAGTCGACATAATAGCGCCGCACCTCCGGATCGGGATGTCCAAAATGGTTGAGCCGGCCATAGGGTCCGGTCATGCCGCTGGTCACGCGCACGCCGGTGCGGGCCAGGGCACCGCTCATCTGGCGGACCAGGCGCCGTATGGTGGGCGCCGGCCAGCTCGGATTGATGAATTCATGCGTGAGCTGCAGGTCGCGCAGCCTGAGATCAACAGCCACCGTGTCGATCAGATCGTCGGGATCGGCGAAGCGGTTCACCAGCGGATTGGTATTGAGGGACAGCGTCAAAGGCATCGGGCCCTCAGGCGGAAGCGTTGGAATAGGAAGTCGGCGCCACTGCGCCCGTGGCAGCGATCTCGCGCTCGAACCAGGCGGTGAAGGCCGCCTTTTCGGCGTCGCTCAGGTGGAGATAGTGCTTGGTCCGGCGCAGCAGGACGTCCTCGGCGCTGCGGGCCCATTCATGCCCGGCGAGATAGCGTGCCTCGGCTTCGTAGAGGCAGCCGCCGAAATGGCGGCCGAGATCCGCGAGGCCACGAGCCGAGCCGACGAGCTGCGCCGTGCGTGCGCCATAGGCATGGCCATAATGCTGGAGCAGCCGGTTGGGCATCCAGGGATAGGCTGTGCGCAGGGTCTCGACGAAGCTCACATAATCGGCATTCTCGATCTCACCGCCCGGCAGCCGGGCCTCGCGCGTCCAGTCGCCGCCCATTTTGGGGAAGAACTTGCCCAGCCTGTGCATGGCGCGCTCGGACAGCTCGCGGAAGGTAGTGATCTTGCCGCCGAAGACGTTGAGCAGCGGCACCCCGCCGGTCTCGTCGAGATCGAAGACGTAATCGCGCGTGACGGCGGACGGATTGCCCTTGCCGTCGTCGAAGAGCGGCCGGACGCCGGAGAAGGCGTGCAGCACGTCCTGCCGGCGCAGCTTCTGCTTGAAATAGCGGTTCACCGCCGTGATCAGATAGTCGATTTCCTTCTCGTCGGCGGCAACCTCCTCGGCGGCCCCCTGATAGGCGATATCGGTGGTGCCGATCAGCGCCATGTCGCCCTCATAGGGATTGATGAAGATCACGCGCTTGTCGTGGTTCTGCACCAGATAGGCCTGCTGCCCTTCCCAGAATTTCGGCACGATGATGTGGCTGCCCTTGACCAGGCGCACATTGCGGGTGGAATTGGAGCCTGCCACCTGCGCGATGATATCGGAGACCCACGGCCCCGCCGCGTTGGCGATGCAGCGCGCCCGATGCGTGCGGGTTTCGCCTGTCACGGTATCGCGGGTGGTGACGGTCCAGGCCCCCTCCTCCCGCCGCGCCGAGACGGCCGCCGTGCGGGTGAGGATGGTGGCGCCCTTTTCCGCGGCACCGAGCGCATTGAGCGCGACGAGGCGTGCATCATCCACCCAGCAGTCCGAATATTCGAAGCCCTTGGCATATTGGTCGAGGATGGGCGCGCCGACCGGATCGCGCCTGAGATCGAGCACGCGCGTGCCCGGAAGCTTCTTGCGGCCGCCGAGATGGTCGTAGAGGAAGAGGCCGAGGCGCACTAGCCAGGCGGGCCTGTCCTGCGGGCTGTGCGGCAGCACGAAGCGCATCGGCCAGATGATGTGGCAGGCCGAGTTCAGGAGGACCTCGCGTTCGATCAGTGCTTCGCGAACCAGGCGGAACTCGTAATATTCCAGATAGCGCAGCCCGCCATGCACCAGCTTGCCCGAGCGCGAGGAGGTGCCCTGGGCCAGATCGTCCTTTTCCACCAGCGTGACGGACAGGCCGCGGCCTGCCGCATCGCGGGCGATGCCGGCACCGTTGATGCCGCCGCCGATCACCAGAAGGTCGATCATCTCACTCATACTGCAAGGCTCCTTCCCGCGGCCGTCGCCGCGCCCACAGCGGCATCATGCCGGACGGCCGCGAGCGCATTCCAGGCGGGGGTCAATTCGAGGCGCGCGGCCCTGAAGGCGGGGAATAATTGGTCGTAGAGGGTGGCCAGGGCCGCATCCGGAGGCTCCGGCGGGCCCAGCAGCGGCGTCACCCATTGGGCGACGCAGGCATCCATGTCCTCGAAGGCACCGATGGCGACCGCCGCCATCATCGCCGCGCCGGCGGCGCCGGCCTCCTCGCGCGAGGAAACGCGCAGCGGGGCGTTGATCGCGGCTGACAGCACGCCGCGCAAGGCGCGCGAGCGCACCGCACCGCCGGCCAGGCGCAGTTCGGCCGGCAGGTCGCCCATGGCGGCGTAGCAGTCGCGCATGGCCATGCCCAAGCCCTCGACGACAGCGCGCACCAAATCGGCATAGCGATGCCCGGCGGACAGGCCGATGAAGCCGGCCCGCGCCTCGGCATCGACGAAGGGCCCGCGCTCGCCGGCGTCCGAAATATAGGGATGGTAGATCAGCGATCCTGGGCGGCTGTCGGCCAGCCAGCCGTCGATGCGCTTCACCAGGTCCTGGTGCGTCACCTTCTGGCCCATCTGGGCGAGGATGTCGGCCGCGATCGTCAACACCCAGTCGATGTTGAGCGTCGCCGCCATGTTGGTCTGTACCTGGGTGACGACCCCGGGGACCGGCAGGGCGATGACATAGCCGGTGCCCTCCGCGTTGAGGTGGACGTCGGCTGCTTTCTTGGCGCGCATATGGACGCCGGTCGAGCCGATGGTCGAGCAGGCCGCGTCGCCGGAACCGCCATAGACGCCCGCCCCCAGGGCGGCCATGACCATGTCGACATAGCCAAGGCTCACCGGCGTGCCCGCCAGCAACCCCGTCTGCTCGGCCGCACGCGCCGTGAGGGCATGCGTAGCCTGGCTGCCATCGATGATTTCGGGCAGCAATTTGCGCCGATGGCTCAGGCCGAGAGCCTCCACGACCCCATCGTCATAGCGGCGGGTACGGAAATTGCCGAAGGTGAAGCTGGCTTCCGACGGATCCGTGGCCCGTACGCCCGTCAGGTTCAGATAGAGCCAATCCTTGCAATGCAGGGCGACCTCGGCCTTGTCGAGTAGATCCGGGCTGTGAACGTCCATATGGGCCATTTGCGAGCCCTGCTGGCAGGTGTTGAGCCCTGTGCCGGTCGCCTCGAAGCGTGCCCGGTTCAGCGGGGAGGCTGCCAGCTTTTGCACCGTGGACGCCGCCCGCGCATCCAGCCATAGCCAGGCGTCGGCCGCCGGCGCATTACCCGCGCCGACCAGCCAGGTGCCATCGCCCTGGGCCGTGACGGCGAGTGCCGCCGTGCGGGCGGCGAGATTGTCGACCTTGCCGGCCAGCCCGCGCAGTGCCGCGACGCAATCGGCCCAGGTCGCCTGCAGCGATTGAGTCGCCGATCCGTCTTCTCCACGCAGGTAGCGATTGGGCACCGAGAATGCCCCGACCTGGCGGCCACTGAAATCGAAGGCGACGGCCTTGATCACAGACGTCCCGGCATCCACCCCGATCAGCAGATCAGCGGGCATCACAACATCCTTCGCGAACGGACAGCTCGACAGTTCCGCGCATGATCCATCTCCCAGGCAGGGCCAGGCCTCCCACTCATCGCCGGCGATTTCCGCCTTGCGCGTCGATCTGTGATCTTCGTGATTTTATATATCATAAAGATATCATACGTCACGTAATTTATTACTTCTATAACACATTATTTCAGGAGACGCCGCCCGCCTGCAGAAAAGGGAAACATATCCAAAAGCCGAAACTCGCCCTCCGATCCCTCCGTCAGAGCGAAGCGGAAAATCCCCCTGCGTCACACTTGCTTTGGCCTGCGTCGTGAATTTAACTATTTGATTTAATTGTTTAAAATTTCAAATTTCCGATTTTTTCCCGCAACAATGCACTAGACCAGCAGCTCCGCAGCGGACCGCGCCACCCTGCCAGGAGCTCGCCGCATCTCCGAAGGACCAACAGTCGGAAACCACCCTTTCCGGAAAACTTTTTCGCCGAGCCAGCGAGTCAAGATTATAACTCTGTTGACGTTTTATAAAACACAGATATAACATATCTCAATGATCAGCGAGAGAGCCGTTCCGGCCCGTGAGAGCGGGCCGCATCAGCGGCAGAATGGGAGGAGCCATGCTGCGCATTCCGCGCACCGGGTCCGCGCTTGCGGCACAAGCCTGGGCAAGCCTCGGCCGGGTATTCCCCCATCCCCGCTTCCTGATCGCACGCAGCGAAAATGGTGGGCTTCGTCATGAGCAATAGTCATGGTGCATCCGCGAGGGCACCGGCCGCCGGCGGCTGGCGTCGGCTGATCGTGCCGGCGCTTGCCGTTCTTGTTGTCGCGGGAATCGCCTTCGATACCCGCATCGTGCAGATCGGTTCCAAGGACGATGTGCGCCAGGCCGCCTTTTCGCCCGACACCTACGGCGCCGAGCATTTTCCGCAGGTCAAGGCGGCCATCGAGCAGCGTGCCGTCGAGGCCAAGACCCTCGCGCCGGCGATTCTCGCCGACAAGGCGGCAGCGGCCACCAAATATGGAACGGCAGCCTCTACCGGCTCGATCATCCCCGTCCGCCTGACGGGTGTCGCCGGCGAGCAGAAGGCGGGCATCTACAAGCTCACGGTGGACGGACTACCAGCCTCCATCGGCGTGCGTGTGCAGACCGGCCCCGCCATCAATGGAACCGACCTTCGCGACGCGCCGGGCGATATCGCCTTCGGCCAGTTCAAGAACCAGATCGAGTATCAGAACGCCGGCTCGGCCATCAATCGCGAGATGAAGAAGCAGGTGCTCACCGACATCGATACGGCAAATCTCACCGGCAAGACCCTGGAGATCGTCGGTGCCTTCCGCTTGGTGAACCCGGAAAACTGGCTGATAACGCCCGTGGCGGTGACGGTGAAATGAGCGGCGAGCCCTCTCCGTCCGGCGCACAGGCGCCCGAGGTCGTGCTGGCCGCGCGCAACGTGGCCAAGTCCTACGGCAATGTGCACGCCCTCAAAGGCGTGAACTTCGACATTCATCGCGGCCAGGTCACCACCCTGTTCGGCGAAAACGGCGCCGGCAAATCGACCCTGATGAAAATCCTGTCGGGCATCGTGACCCCGACATCGGGCGAGATCCTCCTCGACGGTGAGCCCGTGGTGTTCTCCTCGGCATCGGATGCCCGCGACCGCGGCATCTCGATCATCCACCAGGAACTCTCCCTCGCGCCCAATTTGTCGGTGCGCGACAACATCTTCATGGGCCGCGAGATCATGGGCCTCACCGGCGTCGACTTCGCCAAGGAGGAGGAAGAGACGCGCGCCTTGATGGCCGAACTCGAAGAGGACATCGATCCCCTCACCCCGGTCGGCGAATTGCGGCTGGGACAGCAGCAGATCGTCGAGATCGCACGCGCCCTCTCGGTCCGCAGCCGCATCCTGATCATGGACGAGCCGACCTCGGCCCTGTCGGCGACGGAAGTGGCGGTGCTGTTCAAGGTCATCGGCGACCTCACCAGCCGGGGCGTCTCGATCGTCTACATCTCGCACCATCTCGAAGAGGCGCTGGAGATCACCAATCACGCCGTCGTCCTGCGCGACGGCACCATGACGGCCTATGCCCCGCGTGCCGAGATCGACCTCAAATGGATCGTGCGCAACATGGTGGGCGAGAACTATGACCTCGGCTCTCCGCCGGAAGGATACGAGTTCGGCGCCACCGCGCTTTCGGTGCGCGAGCTCACGGTGCCGGATCCCGCCGGCGGCGGCTACAACGTGGTCGACAAGCTGTCGCTGGACGTCAAGGCCGGCGAGATCGTCTGCATCTATGGCCTGATGGGCGCCGGCAGGACCGAATTGCTGGAAACCCTGGCCGGGCGCCTCAAGGCCTCGTCCGGCCAGGTCCTCCTGGAAAATGACGAGGTCTCGGGCCTGACGATCGCCCGGCGCATCCAGGCCGGCTTGGCCCTGGTCCCCGAAGACCGGCAGCGCGACGGCTTGGTCCAGACCATGAGCGTGGGCCAGAACCTGTCCCTGGCGTCGATCGCCGATTTCACCCGCGGCCTGTTCACCTCGCTGAGGATCGAGCAGCAGCTGATCGACGACACCATCCGCAAGGTCACGGTCAAGACAGCAGGCGGCGGGGCGCCCATCGGCTCGCTGTCCGGCGGCAACCAGCAGAAGGTGGTGATCGGCAAGATGCTGGCCACCAACCCGAAGGTGATCCTGCTCGACGAGCCGAGCCGCGGCATCGATATCGGCGCCAAGGCCGAGGTGTTCCGGCTCCTCGCCGAGGGCGCGCGCCGCGGCCTCGCCGTCATCTACTCCACCTCCGAAGTCGGCGAATGCCTCTCCGTCGCGCATCGCATCATCGTGATGCGCAAGGGCCGCATCGTCGCCGAATTCGGCGCAACCGCAAGCAAGGACGAGATCATGGCCGCCTCGGGCGAAGCCGTGGTCCATTGATCCTCCAGAGCAAGGTGCCTTGGCATGAAATCGCATCCTCGCTCTAACTTTTTGTTTCGACACGACTTTGCGACCCCTGCCGGTGTCGGCAGATCGCAAAACGCTCTAGGCTTTTAGGAGGCCTGCCCATGTCGCACACCGCTGCAAGTACGAGCGCCAAAGGGCAGAAATCAGGCCCCGGCCTCGGCCGGCTGCTCCTCGAAGGACGGGCCTTCTTCGCGCTGATCCTCATCGTCGCGGTCTTCTCGTTCTTGTCGCCGAACTATTTCACGATCGGCAATTTCCTGACGATGGCCTCGCACGTCGCCATCTACGGCATCCTGGCGCTCGGCATGCTGCTGGTGATCCTCAATGGCGGAATCGATCTTTCGGTAGGCTCCGTGCTGGCCCTGTCCGGCTGCGTGGCCGGCTTCCTGATGGGCGGCGTGACCTTGCAAGTCGCCGGCGTCATCCTCTACCCGCCGGTCTGGGCCATCGTGGTGCTGACCCTGGTGGTCGGCGGGCTGGTCGGCGCGCTGAACGGCGTGCTCATCGCCTGGTTCCGGGTGCCCGCCTTCGTGGCCACGCTGGGCGTGATGTATGTCGCCCGCGGCGTGGCGCTGCTGATGACCAACGGCCTCACCTACAACAATCTCTCCGGCCATGCAGATCTCGGCAATACCGGCTTCGAGTGGCTGGGCTTCAACCGCCTGTTCGGCGTGCCGATCTCGGTGCTGATCCTGGCTGCGCTCGCCATCGTCACGGCCCTGGTGCTCGGCCGCTCCGCTTTCGGCCGCTGGCTTTATGCCTCGGGCGGCAATGCCCGCGCCGCCGAATTGTCGGGCGTGCCGGTCAAGCGCGTGCAGATCACCGTCTATACCGTCTCCGGCATCCTGTCGGCGATCGCCGGGCTGGTGCTGTCCTCGCAGCTGACCTCGGCCGGCCCTACGGCGGGTACCACCTATGAACTCACGGCCATCGCGGCCGTGGTGATCGGCGGCGCCGCCCTCACCGGCGGGCGCGGCACGGTCCAGGGCACGATGCTCGGCGCCTTCGTGATCGGCTTCCTGTCGGACGGCCTGGTGATCATCGGCGTGTCCTCCTACTGGCAGACCGTCTTCACCGGCACGGTGATCGTGCTCGCCGTCCTGCTCAACTCGATCCAGTACAAGGCCCGCGGCCGGCAAGGCTAGGAGTCCGCGCAGAAACTTTCCCATTTCGGCAACAACAACAGATCTGCAGTGGGATCGTTGCCGTCTTGCGACGGCAGACAACTTCACCAATCAAGGGAGATGCCCAATGTTCAAAAAAGGCATGCGTTTACTGGTTGCGGCCGTCGCCGTGACCCCGTTGCTGATCGGCTCGGCCTCGGCGGCGGGCCTGATCTCGATCATCGTCACCGATCCGGCCAATCCTTACTGGTTCACCGAGGGCGAGGTCGCCAAGAAGACCGCCGAGCAGCTCGGTTACACCGCCTCGGTCGCCGCCCATAAGGGCGACACCAACACCGAGAGCACGCTGATCGACACCGCCATCACCAACAAGTCCGCTGCCATCATCCTTGATCCGGCCAATGCCGACGGATCGGTCGGCGCGGTAAAGAAGGCCGTCGATGCCGGCATTCCGGTGTTCCTCGTCAATGCCGAGATCAACAAGGAGGGTCTGGCCAAGGCCCAGCTGGTCTCGAACAATGCGCAGGGCGCTGCCGTCGGCGCAGAGCAGTGGGTGAATTCGGTCGCCAAGTCGGGCAAATATGTCGAATTGTTCGGCAACCCCGCCGACAACAACGCCGCCACCCGCTCCAACGGCTATGAAACCGTGCTGACGCAATATCCCGACCTGACCAAGTCGGCCCAGGAAGTCGCCAACTGGGATCGCGCCCAGGGCTACCAGAAGATGCAGTCGATGCTGCAGGCCCATCCCGACATCATCGGCGTGATCTCCGGCAATGACGAGATGGCCCTCGGTGCCGTCGCGGCGCTGAAGGAAGCCGGCAAGCTCAAGCAGGTCAAGGTCGGCGGCTTCGACGGCTCGCCGGACGCGGTTGCCGCGATCAAGGCTGGCGAACTGCAATACACCGTCCTGCAGCCGGTTGCCGTCTTCTCCAAGGAAGCCGTCGTCCAGGCCGACACCTTCATCAAGACCGGCAAGACCGGCGCGGCGACCGAAAAGCAGCTCTTCGACTGCGTCCTGATCACCAAGGACAATGTCGACAAGTATGTCTCGGCCTTCACGCTCGCCAAGTAATGACGAAGCCGGGATGGCTGTTGGCCATCCCGGCTCTCGCAGGGCGTGTCGCGTCCTTCCACAGCAGTGATTGCTGCAGGCAGGCATATTCCGGCACTTCGGGATATCCTGCCGTCGCTCAATCCGGAAACAGACCGACATGACATCGACGAGAGCCACGCAGGACGAAACGCTGGAACAGATCATCGCCGATCAGGTGCCGAGCGACAGCCGCCATGCCCGCCAATTGGCTCGCCGCCAGCTCATCATGCAGGCGGTGATGGCCGAGGGCACGATGCGCATCGAGGAATTGGCGGAACGCTTCGCCATCAGCCTGATGACCGTGCATCGCGATCTCGACGAGTTGATCAACCGCGGCCTGCTGCGCAAGTCGCGGGGCATCGTGTCGGCAACGCCCACCAGCCTGGTGGAATCGAGCGATGTCTACCGCTCCATGCGCCAGGCAGTGGAAAAGCGCGCCATCGCCCAGGTCGCCGCCCAGTTCCTGGAAGCCGGGCAGGCCGTCTTCTTCGACGATTCGACCACCGTGCTGCAGATGGCTCCGCATATTGCGGCTCGCGTCCCGCTGACGGCGATCACCAACTCGATCATCCTGATGAACGAGCTGAAGGAAATGAACGATGTAACCCTGCTTGGCCTGGGAGGGCGCTACTACAATTGGTGCAATGCCTTCATGGGCCCAGCCACCACGGCCGAGATCCGCCGCCTTCGCGCCGACTGCGTCTTCCTGTCGATGTCCGCCATCACCGACGACATGGTGTTCCACCAGTCCGCTGAGATGGTCGAGACCAAGCGGGCGATGTTCGACAGCGCGGCCAAGCGGATCCTGCTCGCCGACCATACCAAGTTCGAGCGCCGTGCCCTGCATGCCATGGGTAATCTGAGCGAATTCGATGCCATCATCGTCGATGACGGCATGGCCCCGCTCCAGGTCGAATTGCTGCGCTCGCGCGGCATCAACATCGTGATCGCGCCGATCAAGCAGCGCGCATCGCACGCCGTATGACGTGACCAGGCGTTTCGTCCGACGGCCCGCAATTTCTGCAACAACCCTTCGCGACGGAGTGCCTGCCAATGCCGACCCTGCTTGGAATCGACAACGGGTTGACGGTGACCAAGGCAGCCGTCTTCGATGAAAGCGGCACGCTGCTGGCGGTGGCCCGCCGGCGCATTCCCCAGATCATCCCGCATCCCCACCATGTCGAACGCGACATGGCGGGACTCTGGCAGGCGACGGCCGAGGCCATCGCCGAAGCACTCGAACAAGCGGGGCGTCCCGCCAGCGATGTCGCGGCGGTTGCCGCGACCGCCCATGGCGACGGCCTTTATCTTCTCGATGCGGAGCGCCGGCCGCTGGGCAACGGCATCCTCTCGCTCGATAGCCGTGCCGCGGAAATCATTGCCGGGTGGGACGGGGATGGCACCGCCGCCACGGCGCTCGCCCGCACCGGGCAGGTCGCGCATGCCTCGGCTCCCTCGGCGCTGCTGGCCTGGATCAAACGCCACGAACCCGAGCGGTTCGCCCGGATCGCCCATGTCCTGGCCTGCAAGGACTGGCTGCGCTTTTGCCTGACCGGGACGCTCGGCACCGATCTCACCGAGGCGAGCACGTCGTTCACGGCCGTCGAAAGCCAGGTCTACGAACCGGGCATCCTGTCGATCTTCGGCCTCGATGGCCTTGCCGGCGCCCTGCCTGCTGTTACCCGGCCAGACGAGATCGTCGGCACGGTTTCGCAGGCTGCCGCCGCCGCGACCGGCCTGACGGCCGGGACCCCGGTAGTGGCCGGCGTCCACGACGTCGTCGCCTCTGCCCTTGGCATCGGCGGCCATCGCGAAGGTACCGTGGCGATCGTGGCGGGGACCTATTCCATCAATGAGACGATCGCCAGCACGCCGAAGACCGATGTGCGCTGGTTCTGCCGAAACGGCATCAAGCCGGGCGAATGGAACCATATGAGCATATCGCCGGCCTCCGCCGCCAACTATGACTGGTTCCTGGATACGCTCTGCGCCATCGAACGACGCGCCGCGGAGGAGACAGGCGGCTCCATCCACGCCGCCATCGGCGCCGAGATCGAGGCCGCGCTCGCCCGGCCCTCCACCGTGCTCTTTCACCCCTATCTCTACGGCTCTCCGCATGGCGCGACCGCCAGCGCCGGATTTCTCGGCCTGCGCGGCTGGCACGATCGCGGCGACATGCTGCGTGCCGTCATCGAAGGCATCGCCTTCAACCACCGGGTGCATGTCGACGCCTTGCGCGAAGGCTTTTCTCCAGGCGCCATCAGCCTCACGGGTGGCATTTCGAAAAATCCCCTCTACGCCCAGATCTTCGCCGATGCGCTAGGCCTGCCTGTTACCGTGAACGAGACCGAGGAGGCAGCGGCATGGGGCGCCGCGCTGTGTGCCGGCGCCGGTGCCGGCCTCTATGCGTCGCCGACGAATGATCCCCGCGATCTCGGAGCTCTCGCCCGGCACTACCGGCCGGATCCCACGCGCAGCCGGCAGTTGCAGGAGCGCTATGCTCTGCATTGCGACATCGCCACCCAGCTGGCGCCCCTCTGGCCGCGCATCGAGGCCCTGGCCTCGCAGGCGGCCTAGCACCCTGGCTCGCTCGGCACAGTCCTATCGGTATTTGACATGACCAAAGACATTGACGTTCTCATTCTCGGCGCCGGCATCAACGGTGCGGGCCTGTTTCGCGATCTCTGCGAGCAGGGCCTGACCTGCCTGATCGCCGACAAGGGTGATTTCGGCTCAGGCACTAGCGCGGCCCCGTCGCGGCTGATCCATGGCGGCATCAAATATCTGGAGACGGGGGAGTTACGGCTCGTCGCGCAGTCGACGCTGGAACGCAACCTCCTGCTGCGCAATGCGCCGCATCTGGTCGAGCCCTTGCCGACCGTGATCCCGATCTTCTCCTGGCTGCAGGGCATCCCGGCAGCGTTGCGCACGCTCTTCGGCTCGACTACGGCGCCGCGCAACCGTGGTGCCGTGCTCATCAAGATCGGCCTGGCGCTCTATGATTTCTATGGCGCCCGCCATCGCGTCATGCCCAAACATGCCCTGTGGTCCCGCGGTCGCGCGCTCACCGAAATCGCGCCGATGACGCCGAAGATCGTCGCCGCCGGCACCTATTACGATGCCAAGGTCACCTGTCCGGAGCGGCTGGTGCTGGAACTGCTGCAGGACGGCATGGCGGCCAGCCCGGGCTCCGAAGCCCTGAACTATACGAACCTGGTGTCGGCCGAGAACGACGTCATAGGCCTGCGCGGACCAGACGGCACGGATCGGAACGTTCGCCCGCGGATCGTCGTCAATGCGGCCGGCCCCTGGATCGACCATGTCAACGGCGCTCTCGGGTCGCCCACCAAGCTGATCGGCGGCACCAAGGGCTCGCATATCCTGCTCGACCATCCAGATCTGCTCGCGGCACTCAAAGGACGGATGATCTATTTCGAGGCCAATGACGGGCGCATCTGCCTGGTCTACGACTATCTCGGCCGGGCCCTGGTCGGCTCGACCGACATCCGCGCCGATGATCCCGACACGGTTCGCTGCGACGACGAGGAAATCGACTACTTCCTCCAGAGCCTGCGCGATCTCCTGCCCGGCCTGGCCTTTTCGCGTGACCAGATCGTCTACGCCTATTCCGGCATCCGCCCCCTGCCCGCCTCCGGCAATACGGCTGCCGGGCTGATCAGCCGCGACCATTCGGCTCCCGTGCAGGAGCCCACGGATCGCCGGCCCTATCCGATCGTTTCACTGGTGGGCGGCAAGTGGACGACCTTTCGCGGCTTTGCCGAAGAGGTCTGCGATCTCATCCTGCGCCGCCTCGGCCAGGCGCGCCGGCGTGGCACGCGGGACCTCGCCATTGGCGGCGGGCGCGACTATCCGGACGAACCCGCCAGCCATGCCCGTTGGATCGATCAGACGGCAAAGGCAACCGGCGCATCCGCCGCACGCACCGCCGAATTGCTCGGGCGCTATGGCACGACGGCACGGGCCATCCTCGCCCATGAAGGAGCGCAGCCGGCCCGACTGGCAAACGCGGGCGACTACTCGCTGGCTGAAATCGACTGGCTGGTACGCCACGAAAAGGTCGTAGCGCTCGAGGACATCGTGATGCGGCGCAGCACCCTGGCCATCACCGGCCGCCTCAGCGGCCGTGACCTGGCGGCGATTGCCGACATCGCGGCCCAAGCGCTTGGATGGAACGAAGCGCAACGCAACGAACAGCTGGCAAAAACGCAGGCGATACTCGCGGCACGCCATCGCATTCGCTTCGAAAAATAGCCCGCTTCAGCTGGGGGACCACCGGTGTCGTGCCCCTTGGCTCCCTTTGCCTTCGACCGGCGCGATCGCAAAGCGCACCTTACCAGAAGCGACGCCGGGATCTGCGATCTCACAGCGCGGCCAAAGCCAACGCTTCGTTGGGGCTTCCCTCACGGATCCTCAAGACTGGACATTCCGCACGTGCATCAGTCCGTAGAGACGGTGGCAGGCCATGATCCCTCACGACAAATGGCATGGCTAGAGATACACGGGCCTCAGCAAAAACTTCTGCATTCGGCAAACGATTCGAAATCTCTCGCCGATTGTATCAATTCAATATGCACACACTATTCACAATCAATGATTTCAGGATAATTTATGATTTCATATAAACTTAATATTGAAAAATCATACACTTAAAAGTCTCATTAGAACGTATAAATTTTGACTCATATTCTAAGGAATAATGAGATATATCTCATATTCCCAACGTTCGGCGTGCCTGTTTCAAGAGCACCCGGCAGGCCCTGTCAGGCGGTTGCTCAGGCCTGAACTGGCACGGCAACGTGGAAGGAGGAATCCCATGAGGTCGTCGATCGGAAACGCACGCGTTCGCTCCCGCCTGCCCGGACGCTCGCTCCTGAGTTTCCTGTTGGCATCGAGCGCCGCCATGCTGTGCCAGTCGGCCTATGCCCAGGTCACGGCCAGCGGCGGACAGACTGTGCGCATCACGCCCGCCCAGGCCACCTGCAAGAACGAGATCTGCTTTCACGCCATCGACCAGGGCTCGCTGCTTTACAGCAATGCCGACACACCCATCGACGTCACGGTACCGCCTGCCTCGAATGGCGACGACTACGACATCGGCATCTTTGCCGAGGATGGGGCGACCATCAATCTGAAGGGCGGAGGAACCGTTCGCGTCGGCGGGAGCTCGACGGGGCTGCAAGCCAATTGGGGAGACGTAGCGGGGGCCACGATCTATGCGACCGATCTGAGCCTTGACGTCGCGGACGTTGCCAGGGGTGCGATAGCTTCCCGGAGCAGCCGCATGACGTTCAGCGGCCAAACCACCCTGGTGGGGCATGGTGCCTGGTCGGATGGCCTTTCTGCCCAGTCCGACAGCATCATCACCGTGAATGGCCCGATCAACGCCAGTGGTGCCTGGCTCTACGTCGCCAACAGCAGCGATGGCAGCCGGGTCGATCTGAAAGGCGGCGGAACCATTTCACTGACCGGGGCAGGCCAGGGTGTTTTTTCGGCGGTCGCCGACGGAGTTCTGACGGCGACCGGCATGAAGATCCATGCCGATACCAACCAGAGCAGTGGCACCTCCTTGCTGAGCGGCGGCAGTATCAGCACCATCAAGGTCTCCAACAGCGAGCTGGATGGCGCCAATTCCGGGGGAGCGATCTGGGGCATCCACGTCTCGAACGCCGTGACGGAAAACGCCATCTTCGTCCTGGACGATAGTCGGCTTACGATGAACTCGGCCGGAGCGGCCATCTATGCCGATGGTGGACGAGCCACGGTGCGCCTGACCGGTACGGACGTCACGGCCTTCAAAGGCAGTGGCGGCTTGCTCGCCAATGTCGGAACGGGCCGGATCTTCCATCTGCCCAGCGCACTCAACCTGAGCGCAATCGATTCCACGCTCTCCGGGGACATGGCGGTGGATGCACCTGCCGCGGGCGGAGCAAACACCCTGTCGGCCAGCCTGCGCGGCACCACGACATGGACCGGCAATCTGACTGTGAGCGGCGCCTCGCGAGGCAGTGTGACCCTGGCCGATTCTGCCCATTGGACCGGTTCGACGAGCAATGCGACAACTGTCGTGCTGAGCTCTGCCACGGCCCTGTGGGCGATCCCCGGCAGCGGCAATTCCACCGTCTCCGGCACGGTGAAGAATGCCGGCAAGATCGCCTTCCAGGCCGGTGGCCCGACCACGCTGACGGTGCGCAACTTCGTCAATGACGGCGGCACCATCCAGGTGAACATCAATGCCGAGGGCCAGACCGACTTCATTCACGCCACCGGCACCGCCACCCTCAACGGCGGCACGGTTTCGGTCATCCCCGCTTCCGGCAGCTATACGATCGGCCGGACCTACAGGATCCTCACCGCCAATGGCGGCATCACCGGCCAGTTCGCCAAGGTGGTTGACAACGCCCCCTTCGTCGATCTCGGCCTGTCCCAGAATGCCAATAACGTCTATCTGAAGGTCACGCGCAACGACACCAGCTTCGCATCGGTCGCCAGCAGCGAGGGCCAGCGCGCCGTGGCCGACAGCGTGGAGACGCTGGCGAGCGGCAACACGCTCTATCAGGCCGTCGCCAAGGCGCCGGATGTTGCCAGTGCCCGCCAGGCCTTCTCGACCCTGTCCGGCGACATCCATGCCTCGGCCCGCAGCGTGCTGGTCCAGGACAGCGGCCTCATCCGTGATGCCGTGCTGAACCGGCTCTACACCGCCGATCTCGGTGCCATCGCACCGGCGGCCACACTCTCGGGCCCGACCGCCTATGCCGAGACCATGCCGGCAGCAGCGCCGGCGCCGTTCGGCTCGGCCACCCCGGCGGCCCTGTCCGGCCTCTGGGCCCAGGGCTTCGGATCCTGGGGCCATCTCGGCGGCGGTGGCCGCGATGCCCGGGTCGATCACGACACCGGCGGCTTCCTCATCGGCTTCGATACCCTGGTCCAGGGCTCGTTCCTGCAGGACTGGCGCCTGGGCGCCTTTGCCGGCTACAGCCATTCCAGCTTCGACGTCGATGCCCGCGCCGCCTCCGGCACCGCCGACAACTACCATGTCGGCCTCTATGCCGGCCGGCAGTGGAACGCCCTCGCCCTGCGGCTGGGCGCAAGCTACACTTGGCACGACATCGACAGCGACCGCACCGTGGCCTTGCCGGGCTTTGCCGACAGGCTCAGCACCAGCTACGACGCCGGCACGGCCCAGCTCTTCGGCGAACTCGGCTATCGCATCGATACCCAGGCCTTCCGCCTCGAGCCCTTCGTCAACGCCGCCTATCTCAACCTGCACACCGACGGCTTCCGCGAGACCGGCGGCGATGCGGCTCTGAGCGGCCGAGGCGAGACCAGCAACCTGGGCTTCACCACCCTGGGGCTGCGTGCGGCCACCAGCTTCGATCTCACCGAAGGCACCAGCGCCACCCTCCAGGCCACCCTGGGCTGGCGCCACGCCTTCGGCGACGTCAGGCCGACCGCCGCCCTCGCCTTGGCCAATGGCTCCGTCTTCAACGCCAGCGGCACGCCAATCGCCCGCGACGCCCTGGTGGTCGACACCGGCATCAGCGTGGCACTGTCGCACACGGCCAGCCTCGGCGTATCCTACAGCGGACAATTCGGCGAAAAGGCCGTCGACCAGAGCGTCAGGGGCAATTTCGTCTGGCGGTTCTAAGTTAACAGAAAAGATCAGGATATTCCGATAAGTCGAATTTAAATCTAGGAAAATTGAATTTTTTTCTAGACAGGAAGACGGTTTGGCCGGGGCAGCAGCGCGATCAGCAGGAGGCAGACGAAGGCGCCGCCGGCAGCGGCCAGGAAACCGTCGATATAGGACAAAACTGCCGCCTGCTTGGCGATCGCGGAGGACAACAGGCTCGTCGCCCGGGCGCTGGCGATCGCCACATCCGCCGTATGGGCACTGACGGCATTGCGATAGGCCGCGAGGCGGTCGACCGTTGCACCGGCAAGGCTGTCGACATGCAGGCCGATGAGATTGGAATGGACCTGTTCACGCACACGCACGAAGGTCTGCATGAAGGCCGTGCCGATCTCGCCGCCGAACATGCGGCTGATCTGCAGCAGGGCGCCGATCGTCAGCGCGTCGGCCGGATTGATCGACTGCACCGCCAGGACGACGAGTGCTGTGAGGGCGAAGGACTGGCCGAGGGCCTGCAGGATCTGGGATTGCAGGAAATCGTCGGTGGCCCAGGCGCTGGTGAGCTGCGCCGCCATCAGGCAGGCGATGCCGACCAGGGCCGTGCCGGCAGCCAGCACCCATCGTCCGTCGACGCGCTTGAGGACATAGCCGAGCGGCACCACGATGATGAGCTGAGGCAAGGCGATCCACAAAAGCACCGCGCCGACCTGCAATTCCCGGAAGTTCTGCACCGACTGCAGATAATTGGGAATGATGTAGGCGGTCGACAGGATGATGAAGCGAAAGCCCGCCAGCAGCATCAGCAACAGCAGGAGATGATGCTGCATCAGGAGCCGCAGGTTGAGGAAGGGCCTGCGGCTGACCCACAGCTCGCGGACGACGAAAGCCGCCGTCACCAGGCCGCCGGCGATCAGCAGGCCGTTGACCAGCCCGCTATTGGTCCAGTCGAGGCGGTTGCCCTGGTCGAGCCCGGCATAGAGCAGGCTGAAGCCCGCGCCGGCATAGACCAGGCCTGGCCAGTCGAAATGGTGCAGGAGCTCGGTCTTCACGTCCTCGCGCGGAATGCCGAACCACACGCAGGTGAACATCAGCGGCAGCAGGCCGCAATATTGCCAGCTGATCCAGCGCCAGGACAGATTGTCCGCGTACCAGCCTTCGAGCGAGGCCGCGACATTCTGCGAGAGCTCCGAATTCATGGCATAGACCGCGATGCCGTAGATGATCAGGCGCGGCGGCAGGCTGCGGGCAATGAAGCTGATGGTCAGCGGAATGAACGTCCCCGATCCGACCCCCGCCAGGAACTGGGCGGCCAGGAAGGCCCCGAGATTGGGAGATAGGGGCGCAAGCAGGCTGGCGACGAAGAGCAGGGTGATACCCAGCAGCAGCATGCGCCGCACCCCGAAAATCGCGCCGAGATAGGGGCAGGCCACCCCGACCAGCATCTGGCCGACGGCGAAGGTGGTGGTCATCCAGGCCCCTTCGTCGAAGCCCAGATGCAGGCCGCCGCGCAGATCGGCGAGGCCGAAGCTGGTGACGCGGCTGCCGAGCGTCGACATGATGGAGCCGAGCAGCACGCCGAGGATGCCGATATAGGGACGCAGCGTATCGGCCCGGAACCGCGGCGGTGCATGCGTCGCGGGTTCGAGGGCCGCGCCGGCGGCCGTCAGGGGTGCGGCTGTCGCGCTCACGGCTGCCGTCGTCATGGCGACGCTGCCGCGGCAACGCCTGACCTGTCGCCTGTATCGACGGTCGCGACCACCGACATGCCCGGCCGGATCAGGGTTCCCAGCGCCGGATTGGGATCGAGGGCGATCTTCACCGGAATACGCTGCACGACCTTGGTGAAATTGCCGGTGGCGTTGTCGGGAGGCAGCAGCGCGAAGGTGCTGCCAGTGCCGGGAGACCAGGCTTCGACGCGGCCGGTCAGGACCAGATCGGGAAAGGCATCGACGGTGACATGGGCCGGCTGACCAAGCCGAATATTGGTCATCTGCGTTTCCTTGTAGTTCGCCACCACCCAGATATTGGGCAGCGGCACCACCGCGATCACCTGCGTGCCGACATTGACGAACTGGCCTGGGCGAACCTGGCGCTGGCCGACGAGCCCTTTCGCCGGCGAACGGATCTTGGTGTAGCCCAGATTGTTGGTGGCGAGGGTGACCTGGGCCTCGGCGGCCTTGATCTGGGCCCTGACCTGCTGCTCCTGCACGTCGAGCCCGGCAAGCAGGGCCTTCTGCTGGTCGAGCTGGGCCTCGTAGAGCGCCTTCTGGGCCAAGGCGCGCTGGGCATTGGCATCGGCCTGCTCGACCGACTGCTGGGTGCCGGCCGTGCCGGTCTTGAGCAGGTCGCGCTGGCGCGTGGCTTCGAGCTGGTAGCGCCGCACATCCGCGCTGCCTGCATCGATATTGGCGCCGGCCTGCCGGATCAGGGCATTCTGCACGTTCTTCTGGTTGGCGACATTGGCGAGACTGGCTTCGGCCGCGGCAAGATTGGCCTGCGCCAGCGCGAGCTGGGCCTGATAGTCGGACGGCTCGATCTCAGCGATCAGGTCGCCGGTCTCCACCGCCTGGTAGTCATGGATCGGAACCTCCTTGATGTAGCCGGAGACACGGGCCGACAAGGGCGTGACATCGCCCACGATGAAGGCATTGTCGGTCTCCGCGAGGCGGGCCGCACCGGTCCAGCGGTTCCAATTGCCCGCGACATACCAGACCAGCCAGGCCGCGAGCAGGAGGAAGCCGACACGCAAGGCCGGATAGAGCCAGCGCGACCGCAGGCTGCGCGCGGGCTGCGGCGTTTCGGATACGGTCGACTTTTCCGTGGCATCCGACATCTGTGCCTCACACCCATACTCGAACGCTGCCGATCCTGGCGAAGGATTCCGGATGGCGATACAAAAATATTCCACTACGCACACCGGACTTGCCGAGCCCGATCGAACCGCTCTCAGCCGGATTTTATCAAGAAGATGGATCGCGGCCGGCACATGGAGCTTCGACACGCTCGGCAGCCATGTTCATGCCGGGGCACGCCTCGAAGTGAGGTCCCCATCATCCAAACAAGGGCGAGGCACCGTGTTCCGCCGCCGAGACCTGCCGGCGAAACAGCCCGAAGAGCTCGCGGCCGACGCCGAATTCGTTGTCGACGAGATCCGGCTGGATGTTCGCCCGCTCGAGCGCTCCTGCCGTCAGCACGTCGATCGTGCCCGCGACAGCGTCGACGCGCACGAGGTCGCCGTCCCGGAGCCTGGCAAGCGGTCCTCCGTCGAGTGCCTCCGGGCTGACATGGATCGCCGCGGGCACCTTGCCGGAAGCGCCCGACATCCGCCCGTCCGTGACCAGGGCGACCTTCAGCCCCCTGTCCTGCAGCACGGAAAGCATCGGGGTCAGGCTATGCAGCTCCGGCATGCCATTGGCCTTCGGCCCCTGGAAACGCACCACCACCACGGTATCTCCGGTGAACTCGCCGGCACGGAAAGCGTGCTTGACCGCTTCCTGGTCGGCAAAGACGCGGACCGGCGCCTCGACCACATGGCGCTCCGGCGCCACGGCCGAAACCTTCATCACGCCGGTGCCGAGATTGCCCTGGAGCCGCTTGAGGCCACCCGTCGGCTGGAAAGGCTCTCCGGCCGGCCTCAGGACCTTGGGATTGAGGGAGGCGCTCGTCCCTTCCGACCACACCAGGGCCCCGTCTATGAGTTTGGGTTCGCTTGTATAGCGGGCGAGCCCCTCGCCGGCCACGGTCCGCGTATCGGGATGCAGGAGGCCGACTTCGAGCAGTTCGCCGATCATGAAGCCGAGGCCGCCGGCGGCGTGGAAATGGTTCACATCGGCGAGCCCGTTCGGATAGACGCGCGCCATCAGCGGCGTCACCTCCGAAAGATCGGCGAAATCCTGCCAGTCGAGCACGATGCCGGCCGCCCGTGCCATGGCGATCATGTGGATGAGCAGATTGGTGGAGCCGCCGGTGGCATTGAGCCCGACGATGCCGTTGACGAAGGCCCGCTCGTCGAGCACGTCGCAAACCGGCGTATACTCGTTGCCCAGCTGGGAGATCGCCAAGGCCCGCCTTGCGGCCTCCACGGTCAGCGCATCGCGCAGGGGCGTGTTGGGGTTGACGAAGCTCGAACCCGGCAGATGCAGGCCCATGAACTCCATCAGCATCTGGTTGGTGTTGGCCGTGCCGTAGAAGGTGCAGGTCCCCGGCCCGTGATAGGCGGCCATCTCCGCTTCCATCAGCTTGTCCCGCCCGCATTGGCCGGTGGCGAAAAGCTGGCGCACCTTGGATTTCTCGTCATTGGCGATGCCGCTGGCCATCGGCCCGGCGGGCACGAAGATCGCCGGCAGATGGCCGAAGGCGGCGGCGGCAATGACCAGGCCCGGCACGATCTTGTCGCAGACCCCGAGATAGACGGTGGAATCGAAGGTGTTGTGGCTGAGCGCAATGCCGGCCGCCATGGCAATGGCATCACGCGAGAACAGCGACAATTCCATGCCGGCCTGGCCCTGGGTGACGCCGTCGCACATCGCCGGCACGCCGCCGGCGACCTGCGCCGTGCCGCCGGCCGTGCGCGCCGCCGCGCGGATCAGGTCGGGATAGCTCTCATAGGGCTGGTGAGCCGAAAGCATGTCGTTATAGGCGGTGATGATGCCGAGATTGCCTGCGCCGCCCTTGACCAGCGCCGCCTTGTCGTCCACCGGCATGGCGGCATAGGCATGGGCCTGATTGCCGCAGGACAGGTGGGCGCGCACGGTGCCGGCGGCGCGGGCGCGTGCCATGCGCTCGAGATAGGGACGGCGAAGGGCGGCGGACCGCGCCACGATGCGATCGGTGACCCGTGCGAGCGTTGGGTTCAGCGCCATGGTGGCCTTTCTCGGGTTGGGAGACGATGCCGGCGTTGGTACGGCGCATCGCCTCCTGATGGCCTCGTCGATAAGGAAACGAAGCAAGAAACACGCCAGCCGAGGGGACAACGCCCCCCGACCCACGTCTGTGTCAGGCCGCGACCAGTTCCTCCGGCGGGGCCTTGGCGCCGGTCATGAAGGCAACCGCATCGGACATCGTATAGTCGCGCGGATTGATCACGCAGAGCCGCCGGCCGAGCCGGTGGATATGGATGCGGTCCGCCACCTCGAACACATGCGGCATGTTGTGCGAGATCAGCACGATCGGCAGCCCGCGCCGCTTGACGTCGAGGATGAGCTCCAGCACGCGGCGGCTTTCCTTGACGCCGAGAGCGGCAGTCGGCTCGTCCATGATCACCACCTTCGAGCCAAAGGCCGCCGCCCGCGCCACCGCGACGCCCTGGCGCTGGCCGCCGGAGAGGGTCTCGACCGCCTGGCCGATGTTCTGGATGGTCATCAGGCCGAGCTCGGTCAGCTTCTCGCGAGCCCGCTTTTCCATGGCCGGCCGGTCGAGCATCTTGAACCATTGCCCGAGGATGCCGGGTTTGCGGATCTCCCGCCCCAGGAACATGTTGTCGGCGATGGACAGCGCCGGCGACAAGGCCAGGTTCTGGTAGACGCACTCGATCCCCGCCTCGCGGGCATCGATGGGCGACCTGAAGCTGACGGCCTTGCCGTCGAGCCTGATTTCCCCCTCGTCGGGCGTGACTGCACCCGACAGGGCCTTGATCAGCGAGGATTTGCCGGCACCGTTGTCGCCGATCACGGCAAGGATCTCGCCGGGATAGAGGTCGAAGTCGCAATTGTTGAGAGCGGTGACCCGGCCATAGCGCTTGATCAGACCGCGCCCTGAGAGAATGGGTTCCTGTGCCATTAGCCTGCAACCTTTCTGATCCACTGGTCGACGGTCACGGCGCCGATGATCAGCACGCCGATGAGCAGGTAGGTCCATTGCGGGTCGGTGCCCACCAGCCTGAGGCCGAGCTGGAACACGCCGACGATCAGGGCGCCGAAGATCATGCCCAGGATCGAGCCGCGGCCGCCGAACAGCGAGATGCCGCCGATGACCACCGCGGTGATCGACTCGATATTGGCGAACTGGCCGGAGGTCGGTGAAACCGAGCCGAGGCGGCCGATCAGCACCCAGCCCGCCAAAGCGCAGATGACGCCTGATAGCGTGTAGACCTGGAGCAGCATCCTGTGGGTGCCGACGCCCGAGAGTTCGGCCGCATCGGGATCGTCGCCCACGGCATAGACATGCCGGCCCCAGGCGGTGTGGTTGAGCACGTACCACAGGACCGCGACTAGCAGCACCATGGCGATCACACCGGCCGTCAAGACCGCGCCGCCGAAGCGGAAGCTGGCGCCGAAGAGCTGCAGCAGCGGGGCCTGGGCCGCGATGTCCTGGCTGCGGATCGTCTCATTGGCCGAATAGAGAAAATTGGCGGCCAGGATGATCTGCCAGCTGCCCAGCGTGACGATGAAGGGCGGCAGCTTCATGCGGGAGACGAGCAGCCCGTTGATGTAGCCACAGAGTGCGCCGCAGGCGAAGCCGCACAGGATCGAGAGCGGAGCCGGCAGGCCGTAACGGAAGGTGAACTGCCCCATCACCACCGATGACAATACCATGATCGCGCCGACCGACAGGTCGATGCCGGCCGTCAGGATCACCAGGGTCTGGGCTGCGCCGACAATGCCGGTGATGGCCACCTGCTGCAGGATCAGCGTCAGCGAAAAGGCTGAAAAGAACTTGCTGCCCAGGAGGATGCCGAAGATGGCGGTGGACAGCACCAGCACGATCAGCGGCACCATGGCCGGGTTTCCGTGCAGGAAGTGCTGCGCCTTCTCCAGGGCTGATTTGTTGTGGACGTCGAAGCTGGCTACGCTTGTGTCGCTGCCCGAGAGGACTTTTTCGAAGTCCTGCGGACGCCCGACATTTGCCGAAGGATCGGTCATATCTTTGGTCTCCTCCCGTGGGGCGGTCGCCCCTCGTAAAAGGAGCGGCGCGGCGGCCGCTCCCCTGCAAGAACAAGATCGAACGTTAGCGGGCTGGCCTCAGGTCAGCCCCAGCACAGATCCTTGCCTTTCTTCGTATCGATGGATTCGACGCCGGAGGCCGGCTTGTCGGTGACGAGGGTGGCGCCGGTATCGAAGAACGCCTTGCCTTCGGTAGGCTTGGGCTTTTCGCCGCCATCGGCGAACTTCTTGATGGCCTCGATGCCCATGGCCGCCATCTTGAGCGGATATTGCTGCGAGGTGGCGCCGATGACACCCTCCGCGACGTTCTTCACGCCCGGGCAGCCGCCGTCGACCGAGACAAGCAGCACGTCCTTCTCGCGGCCGACGGCCTTGAGCGCCTCATAGGCGCCCGCGGCGGCCGGTTCGTTGATGGTGTAGACGACATTGATCGTCGGGTCTTTCTGGAGGCAGTTCTCCATGGCGGCCCGGCCGCCCTCTTCATTGCCGTTGGTCACGTCGTGGCAGACGTTGCGGGCATCGCCCCAATCCTGGATCTTGGTCGGATTGGCGATCTTGGAAATGCCGAAGCCGCTCATGAAGCCCTGGTCGCGCAGGACGTCGACGGTCGGCTGGCTCGGATTGAGATCGAGATAGGCGATCTTGGCTTCCTTGGCCTTGTCGCCGAGCGTGGCCTGGGCCCATTGGCCGATCAGCTCGCCGGCCTTGAAGTTGTCGGTAGCGAAGGTGGCATCGGCCGCGTCGATCGGCTCCAGCGGCGTATCGAGTGCAATGACCAGGATGCCGGCGGCGCGGGCTTTCTTGACGGAATCGACGATGGCCTTGGAGTCCGAAGGCACCAGCAGGATGCCCTTGGCGCCATCGGCGATGCAGGATTCGATGGCCGAGACCTGGCTCTCATTGTCGCCATCGATCTTGCCGGCATATGCCTTCAGGTTGACGCCAAGCTCCTTGGCCTTGGCGGTCGCCCCCTCTTTCATCTTCACGAAGAAGGGGTTGGTGTCCGTCTTTGTGATCAGGCAGGCGCCGACATCGGCTGCCAAGCCTGGGGTCGCAAAGGCGCCGAGAGACAGGACACTGGCGCAGAACAGCGCCGATTTCAGGACCGGTTTCTTCATCATATTCCTCCCTTTTGGAACGCATGGCCGGCTAGCCGGGCCTCGCTTTCGGGGCGCCCCTCATTGCCGTGTCGGCGCCTGGATATGAAAAAACACCATCCCCGGTCGCCCTGTCAATAAATAAATAAGTCTTATTTAGTTATTTATTGACGGCCTTGCACGAAGCGCCCATTCTGGGTGAAAGGAACAATGTCGCCCAATGCGGCCTCCTCTCGTTCGAGCCACGGCCCCGAACGAGAGGAGGCCGCAGGATTTCAGGCATTTGCAGAATTTCTCGGTCTTGCCCGTTTGCGGGCACTATTGAGAAATTCCGCTCACGGGGAGGAAATGGGATGGAGGCTGGCACCCAGAAGGCCGGTTCGTCCGAACTGGCCGAAAGCCGTTTTCATCGCGGCACCAACCAGAGCGGCATGCGCGACCACAATGAGCGTATCGTGCTCTCGCTCGTCCGGGAGCATGGCGCCCTGGCCAAATCCGACATCGCCCGCATGACCAGCCTGTCGCTGCAGACCGTTTCGGTGATCATGCGCGAGTTGGAGGAAACGGGCCTGCTGACGCGCCAGGAGCCGGTGCGCGGTCGCATTGGCCAGCCCTCGATCCCCATGGCGCTCAATCCGGAAGGCGCCTATTTCCTTGGGCTGAAGATCGGGCGGCGCAGCGCCGATCTGGTCCTGATCGATTTTCTGGGCAATGTGCGCGCGATGCTGCACAAATCCTACCGCTACCCTGCCCCGGGCGAGACGATACGCTTCGCGCTCGACGGCATCGCATCCATCAGGGCGACACTCAGCCCGGCAGCGAACCGACGTATTGCGGGGCTGGGCATCGCCATGCCCTTCGAATTGTGGAACTGGGCCGATGCGGCGGGCGCCCCAGCCGATGTCCTCGACGAATGGCGCCATCGCAGCATCCAGGCCGACCTCCAGTCGAATTGCGATTTTCCGGTCTATCTGGAGAATGATGCCACCGCCGCCTGTGGCGCCGAACTCGTTTTCGGCCAGTTCTCGGGCGCGCGCGACTTCGTCTATTTCTATATCGGTGCCTTTGCCGGGGGCGGCATCGTGCTGAATGGCCGCCTGTTCGGCGGACAGACCGGCAATGCCGGCGCGCTCGGCTCCATGCCGGTTCCCGGTCCCGACGGCAGGCCGACGCAGCTCATCGACGTCGCCTCCATCGCCATGCTGGAGAAGGCGCTGAAGGCGCGCGGCATCGATGCCGCGCATCTTTGGACCTCGCCCGAGGCGTGGGGCGACCTGGGTGAGGACGTCGACATCTGGATCGGCCAAGCGGCCGACGCCCTGGCTTATGCCATCGTCTCTTCCTGTGCCGTGATCGATTTCGAGGCGGCTGTCATCGACGGCTGGATGCCGACCGATGTCCGGGCGCGCCTGGTCGGCGCCGTACGCGAAGCACTCGGCAGGATCGACGTGGAAGGGCTGAGAACGCCCCATGTGCGCGAGGGAACGGTGGGCATCCATGCCCGCGCGCTCGGCGGCGCCAGCCTGCCTCTATCGGCCCGCTTCCTGCTGCTCGCCGACAGCTCCAAGGAGAACAACACGGTCAAGAGCGGCGACCTGCATGGCCGATGAGCCAGCGCGAGTGGTGGCATGAACCATCTCGCCGCACAGCGTCGACACTAAATCAAAGATTTAAGATATTAAAACAAACGATTGATATTGTTTGTTTTCGAAGTTTTTAGTGCCATTTTACGCGCTATATGCCCGGGCCCAGCCGCGCTCGCGAACACCCTTGATGTAGGATGGCAAAGGTCCGGCCTCGCGCTTATCACCGTCCACGTGGCGTCAGCCAGAACGCAACGGTATGACCGCAGACATTCCTGGAACGCTGAAGATAAGTTTCTTGTCTGACGATAGAAATGACGTCACTATTCGCGTCCCGTTAAAAATAATCATAATTTTCAAAAAGTGTACCGTATAGAAAAATAAGGTCATTGATATGCTTCGCAGCCTCGCAATCTTTCTGAGCTCCGTCGCGTTGGTCGCCTGGGTTCCACCTGCTCTTGCGGAAATCTCATCAGGTGTACGGCAACAGAGCCACAATATCCAAGGCTTGCAGCAACCTGCCACGATGATCGTCGATCATTGGGGCATCGCACATCTCTATACCGCCAACCGGCGCGACGCGTTCTTCATGCAAGGCTACAATGCCGCGCGCGACCGCCTGTGGCAGATCGATCTGTGGCGCAAGCGCGGCCTCGGTCTTCTGGCCAGGGATTTCGGGCCGAACTATGTCGAACAGGACCGAGCGGCGCGCCTGTTCCTCTATCGCGGCGACATGGACAAGGAATGGCAGTCCTATGGCCCCAATGCAAAGGACTATGCGAACGCCTTCATCGCCGGCGTCAATGCCTATGTCCAGGAAACACGGGACGGCACCCAGCCCCTGCCGGAGGAATTCAGGATCGCCGGATCGCGTCCCGACCAGTGGCATGTCGACGATATCGTGCGCATCCGCAGCCATGGCCTGACGCGCAATGTCGAGCTCGAAGTGCAGCGCGCGCAAATTGCCTGCGCCGCCGGCCTCGACGCCGACAGGCTCCAGGCCCAGCTCGAGCCAGCATGGACGACCAAGCTTCCCGACGGCTTGGATCCCTGTACGATCCCGCGGGACGTACTCAAGGACTATACGCTCGCGACCGATCCGGTGAAATTCGGCGCGGGCAAGAAGGCGGCACAGGCGTATGATCCCGATACGCTGCTGGCGCAGGCACAGGACAGGGTCGACACGATCGGCTCCAACAATTGGGTCGTCTCCGGCAAGCGCACGGCAACCAGGCGGCCGATCCTCGCCAATGATCCGCATCGCGACCACAGCGTGCCGTCCCTGCGCTATATCGTTCACCTCGTCGCCCCGGGCATGAACGTGATCGGCGCCGGCGAACCGGCACTTCCCGGCATTTCGATCGGCCATAGTGACCGCATCGCCTTCGGCCTGACGATCTTCGGCATGGACCAGGAAGACCTCTATGTCGAGGCGCTCAATCCGAGCAATCCCGATCAGGTCAAGTTCGACGGGAATTGGGAACCGGTCCGGATCGTGCACGAAAAGGTCGAGGTCAAGGGCGGCGCCCCGCAGGATATCGAGATGCGCTTCACCCGGCACGGGCCGGTGCTTGCCAGCGATACCAAGCGAAACCTCGCCTTCACCATTCGCTCCGTGTGGTTCGAGCCGGGAACCTCGGCCTATTTCGGCTCGTCCGACTACATGACGGCGAAAAACTGGCCGCAATTCCAGGCCGCCATGAAGCGCTGGGGCGCCCCTTCGGAAAACCAGATCTATGCCGACACCAAGGGCAATATCGGCTGGCAACCGGGCGGAATGGCACCACGCCGCCTCAGCTATGACGGGTTGCTGCCGGTACCGGGCGACGGGCGCTATGAATGGCAGGGCTTTTTGCGCCTGGACGAATTGCCGAGCGTCTTCAATCCGAAGACCGGCTATTTCGCCACCGCCAACCAGATGAACCTGCCACAGGGCTATCCCATCGAACAGCGCCGCATCGGCTTCGATTCCTGGGCCAACCCTGCTCGTTGGGACCGCATCGTCGAGGTATTGCAGGACAAGAAGAAATTCAGCCTTGCCGATGCGATGGACCTGCAGAACGACGACACCACCATGCTGGGGCGCCGCCTGATCGCGCTGCTCAAGCCCCTGCAATCAGACGATCCCCAAATCGCCAAGGGACTCCAGCTCCTGCACGACTGGAATGCGAGCGACGACCGCGACAGCGCGGCCGCCGCTCTGTTCGAGGTGTGGATCAGCAAGCATATCGGCCCGGCCCTGGTGAATGCCAGCGTGCCTGAAGCCGCCCGCGCCCTCATTCCCAAGCCGAGTGTCGGCGCGATGTTCGAGCTTCTGGAAAAGCCGGACGCCTCACTCGGTCCCGATCCGGCCAAGGCGCGCGACACGCTGCTGCTGCAGAGCATCGGCGCCGCGGTCGCCGATGTTTCCAAGCTTCTCGGCGAGGATGCCGGCCAATGGCGCTGGGGCAGGCTGCACCATGCCCAGTTCGATCACGCGCTGATGCCTCTGGCCGATCCCTCGACCCAGGCGCAGATGCGCGTCGGCCCGCTCGAGCTCGGCGGCGCCAGCAACGTGCCCCATGCCGCCAGCTATCGCAGCTCGGACTTTCGCCTGACCTCCGGGGCCTCCTTCCGGATGGTGCTGGACGTCGGTAATTGGGACGCCAGCCGCGCCATCAATACGCCCGGGCAATCGGGCAATTCCTTCAGCCCGCATTACCGCGATCTCGCGCCGCTATGGGCCGACGGGCGATATGTGCCCCTGCTCTATTCCAAGCCGGCAATTGAGAATGCGGCGAGCGAAATCGTGACCTACACGCCCGCGAAATAGCGGTAGCAACGAGGCCACGAACCCATTTCGGCGCCACGGGGTGGCACCGAAAGGCAGCAATTCGCCTAATTGTTAGGCATGCTTAAATTATTGCCCTCCCCTTGAAGCATTCCAGCGCCTCGTCCCGGCCCCCTGCCAGCGGGCTCTGCGCTGTCGAGAACTGCCTCACCCCGATTGGCACGCCGCTTGCAGGAGCCCTACGGGATCCAACAAGAAGCAAGGGGAAGGCGTCATGTCCAAACTCGGAAGACTCGGTCATTGCCTGTCGGGCGGCATCATCGCGATGTTGATCACCTGCGGTGCAGCCAGCGCCGAAGAAAACACCATCAAGATCGGCATCCTGCATTCTCTGTCCGGCACGATGGCGATTTCCGAGACGACGCTCAAGGACGCCATGCTCATGCTGATCGAGGAGCAGAACAAGAAAGGCGGCGTGCTCGGGCGCAAGCTGGAGGCCGTGGTCGTCGACCCGGCCTCGAACTGGCCGCTTTTCGCCGAGAAGGCCCGCGATCTCCTGGGCAAGGACAAGGTGGCGGCGGTGTTCGGCTGCTGGACCTCGGTCAGCCGCAAATCCGTGCTGCCGGTCTTCAAGGAACTCGACGGCCTCCTGTTCTACCCGGTGCAATATGAGGGCCAGGAGAGCGAGCGCAACGTCTTCTATACCGGCGCGGCGCCGAACCAGCAGGCCATCCCGGCCGTCGACTATCTGATGAGCCAAGAAGGCGTGAAGCGCTGGGTGCTGGCGGGGACCGATTATGTCTACCCCCAGACCACCAACAAGATCCTGCAGGCCTATCTCCAGTCCAAGGGCGTGGCCAAGGACGACATCATGGTCAACTACACGCCCTTCGGCCAGTCCGACTGGCAGACCATCGTCTCCGACATCAAGAAATTTGGTTCGGCCGGCAAGAAGACCGCCGTCATCTCCACCATCAATGGCGACGCCAACGTGCCCTTCTACAAGGAACTCGCCAATCAGGGCATCAAGGCCGAGGACATCCCCGTCGTCGCCTTCTCCGTGGGCGAGGAGGAACTGGCCGGCCTCGACACCGGCCCGCTGGTCGGCCACCTCACGGCCTGGAACTATTTCCAGTCGGTCGATACCCCGGCCAATGCCCAGTTCATCAAGACCTGGCGCGCCTTCACTAAGAACGACAAGCGCGTCACCAACGATCCGATGGAAGCGCATTATATCGGCTTCAACATGTGGGTGAAGGCGGTGGAGAAGGCCGGCACCACCGATCCCGACGCGGTGATCGACGCCATTGTCGGGGTATCCGTGCCCAATCTTTCGGGCAGCTATTCGACCATGATGCCCAATCATCACATCACCAAGCCGGTCCTGATCGGCGAGATCCAGGCCGACGGCCAGATGCAGACCGTCTGGCAGAGCTCGGGACTGCTGGTAGGCGATGAATGGTCGGACTACCTGCCGGATTCCAAGGATCTGATCGCCGATTGGCGCAAGCCGCTCTCCTGCGGCAATTTCAACGTCGCCACCGGCAAATGCGGCGGCCAGGGCACGAACTAGGCGCTGGCATGCTCTTCCGCAAACCCTTCCGTCTCCAGTTGCGCTCCGCCATGCGTGGATATCGTTTCCTAATCCTGGCCCTATGGGCCTGCCTCCTGACGCCCGGCCTCGTCCACGCCGATGAAGCCGGCATCAGGACCGGCCTGGCCAAGCTGGCCGGCGCCACGAACTTCCAGCAGGTCGAAGCCGTGGTGCGCGAACTGGCCGGGAGCGGGGATGCGCTGGCAGCCCGCCCGCTCGCGGCGCTGGCGGATGGCAATCTGTGCTGGCGCCAATCCGACAAGGCGATCCTGATCGCCTCCGGCTCCGGCGATCCGCTCACGGTCGCCGATCCGGTCACCGGCGCCGTGCAGGGAACGGCAGGCAAGAGCGAACTCGTCAGGATCAAGGTCAACAACGCCATCCGGCGGGCGATCAGGGAGGCGAGCGGCTCGCTCACACTCGCCTCCCCCGACAAGGCGGCACGCCTCGCGGCCGCCGACACATTGACCCAGACACCCGACCCCGGCGCTCTGCCGGCTCTCGACAGCGCCATCGCCAGGGAGACCGATACGGCCGTCAAGGCCCGGCTGGAGACGGCGCGGGCTGCCGCGACCTTGTTCTCCGACAAACCCCAGGCCGACAAGAGTGTGGCCATCGGGCAGGTAGCCTCCCTGGGCACCCGCGAAGCTGCTGCCCTGCTTGGCCGTTTCGAAGCCGGTGCCGATGGAGCCCTGAAAGATGAGGCCGCCGCCGGCATCCGCACCATCGATGCGCGCCTGAAGCTGTGGGACCTGGCACAGAATGTCTGGTACGGCGTCTCGCTGGCCTCGGTGCTGCTGCTGGCCGCCATCGGCCTTGCCATCACCTTCGGCGTGCTCGGCGTCATCAACATGGCGCATGGCGAGATGGTGATGATCGGCGCCTACACCACCTTCGTCGTGCAGGAAGCCATACGCGCCTCTGCACCCGGCTTGATCGACTGGTCGCTGCTGATCGCCCTGCCCCTGGCCTTCCTGGTTGCGGGCGCCGTCGGTGTCGTCATCGAGCGCGGCATCATCCGCTTTCTCTATGACCGCCCACTGGAGACCCTGCTGGCGACCTGGGGCGTCTCGCTGATCCTGCAGCAGGGCATCCGCGTGATCTTCGGGCCGACGAACCGCGAGGTCGCCAATCCTGGCTGGATGTCCGGCAGCATCAGCGTCGGCGAACTGACCATCACCGCCAACCGGCTGTGGATCTTCGCCTTCTCGATCGCGGTGTTCATCGCCCTGCGCCTCATCCTCAATCGCACCCGCTGGGGCTTGCAGATGCGCGCCGTCACCCAGAACCGGCGCATGGCGTCCTCGATGGGCATCCGCACGCCCAGGGTCGACGCGCTGACCTTCGGCCTCGGCTCCGGCATCGCCGGCATTGCCGGCGTCGCCCTCAGCCAGATCGGCAATGTCTCGCCCAATCTGGGCCAGGGCTACATCATCGATTCCTTCATGGTCGTGGTATTCGGCGGCGTCGGCAATCTGTGGGGCACGCTCTTGGGCGCATTGACGCTCGGCATCGCCAACAAGTTCCTCGAACCCTATGCCGGCGCGGTCCTCGGCAAGATCATCGTGCTCGTCTTCATCATCCTCTTCATCCAGAAGCGCCCGCGTGGCCTGTTCGCGCCCAAGGGCCGGGCGGTGGAAGCATGATCCTCGCAACCCTCCTCAAGAACGGCCTCGACCGCCGCCTGTCCATCCTCGTGGCGCTTCTCGTGGCGGCGGCCGTGCTGGTGCCGGTCCTGCACCTGGCGGTACCGGCAGACAGCGCCTTCCATGTGCCCGCCTATCTCGTGGCGTTGCTCGGCAAATACCTCACCTATGCCCTGCTCGCCCTCTCGCTCGATCTCGTCTGGGGCTATTGCGGGCTTCTCTCGCTCGGTCACGGCGCCTTCTTCGCACTGGGTGGCTATGCCATGGGCATGTACCTGATGCGCGGGATCGGCGATCGCGGCGTCTATGGCAACCCGGTCCTGCCCGACTTCATGGTGTTCCTGAACTGGCAGGAACTGCCCTGGTTCTGGTACGGCTTCGACAAGTTCTGGTTCGCCGCGCTGATGGCGATGGCCGTACCCGGCCTGCTCGCCTTCGCCTTCGGCTGGTTCGCCTTTCGCAGCCGCGTCAATGGCGTCTACCTCTCGATCATCACCCAGGCGATGACCTATGCGCTCATGCTCGCCTTCTTCCGCAACGACATGGGGTTCGGCGGCAATAACGGGCTGACCGATTTCAAGGATGTGCTCGGCTTTTCCCTGCAGGCGCCGGGTACGCGCGCGGCCCTGTTCGCCGCCAGCGCCCTGATGCTGGCCCTGTTCGTTACGCTCGCCGCCATGATCACCAGCTCCAAGCTCGGCAAGCTCATGGTCGCCGTTCGCGATGCCGAATATCGCTCCCGCTTTCTCGGCTGGCGGCCGGAAAACATCAAGCTGTTCGCCTTCACCTTCTCGGCGGTGATGGCCGGCATTGCCGGTGCGCTCTATGTCCCGCAGGTGGGCATCATCAATCCCGGCGAGTTCTCGCCGGCCAATTCCATCGAGGTGGTGATCTGGACCGCCATCGGCGGCCGCGGCACCCTGATCGGGCCGGTGATCGGCGCCATCGGCGTCAACTGGGCGAAGAGCTGGTTCACGGCCGCCTTGCCCGATCTATGGCTGTTCGCACTCGGCGCCCTTTTCGTCGCCATGCCGCTGCTGCTGCCACGGGGCCTGGTCGGCGCCTTCGAGCATTGGCGCCGGTCCAAATCCCCTCGCAAGGTCCCCGCGAGCAAGGCGCTAGTGGCCGCCCAAAGCGACACCGCGGAGGAAGCGGCCTCATGACCCAGCAACCGCAGAGCATCCTCTATCTCGACGGCGTCAGCGTCAGCTTTGACGGCTTCAAAGCCATCAACAATCTCTCGCTCATCCTGGAACCCGGCGAGATGCGCGCCATCATCGGCCCGAACGGGGCCGGCAAGACCACGATGATGGACATCATCACCGGCAAGACCCGGCCCGATAGCGGCGAGGTCTTCTTCGATGGCGAACATGATTTGACCAAGCTCGACGAGACCGACATCGCCAATCTCGGCATCGGCCGCAAGTTCCAGAAGCCGACCGTATTCGAAACCCATACGGTCGAGGACAATATCGCCTTGTCCCTCAAGGGCAAGCGCGGCATCTTCGCCGCCCTGTTCGACCAGCGCTCGCGCTCCGAAAACGAGCGCATCGATGAGATCCTCGCCACCGTCCGTCTCGAACAGCGGCGTGACGACAAGGCGGCCGGGCTGTCGCACGGCCAGAAGCAATGGCTGGAGATCGGCATGCTGCTGGCCCAGAACCCCAAGCTCCTGCTCGTCGACGAGCCGGTGGCCGGCATGACCGATGCCGAGACAGCACAGACCGGCGATCTCCTCCGGCAGATCGCCCGTTCGCATTCGGTCGTCGTCGTCGAGCACGACATGCATTTCGTGCGCGAGCTCGGGGTGAAGGTGACCTGCCTGCACGAAGGCAGCGTGCTGTCCGAGGGGCGGTTCGACCATGTCTCGGCCGACCCGCGGGTCGTCGAAGTCTATCTGGGGAGATAGAGGGCATGATGTTGTCCGTCAGTGATCTCACTCTCCACTATGGCGCTGCTCAGGCGCTGCGCGGCGTGTCGCTACAGGCCGAAACCGGCAAGGTCACCTGCATCCTCGGGCGCAACGGGGTCGGCAAGACCAGCCTGATGCGCACCATCGCCGGCCAGCACCGGCCGAGCGCCGGCTCCGTCAGCTTCGAGGGCAAACCGCTCGGCCGCAGCCCGGCCCATGACAGGGCCAGGCTCGGCATCGCCCTCGTGCCCCAGGGCCGCGAGATCTTTCCCCTGCTGACGGTGAAGGAAAACCTGCAGACCGGCTTTGCGCCGCTCAAGCGCGCCGAGCGCAGCATTCCGAGCCATATATTCGAGCTGTTCCCCGTGCTCGCCCAGATGCTGCAACGCCGAGGCGGCGACCTCTCGGGCGGCCAGCAGCAACAGCTCGCCATCGGCCGGGCGCTGGTAACCCGCCCCAAGCTCCTGTTGCTCGACGAACCCACAGAGGGCATCCAGCCTTCCGTGATCAAGGATATCGGCCGAGCCATCGCGTTCCTGCGTGATCAGATGGGCATGACCATCCTCCTGGTCGAGCAATATCTCGACTTCGCGCGCGAACTGGCCGATCGTGTCGTCATCATGGATCGCGGCGAGATCGTTTTTTCCGGCGAGGCCGCCGACCTGGACAAGCCCGATGTACGCCGACATCTCCTGCTTTGACGTCAGGAAGGCCCCACTCCGCCTCGAACGGGCCCAGGGCGTCGCCCGCCTGGCCTTTCGCCAGCGTGACGGTGCAACCAGACTGGCGACCCTCTATCAGGAAGGATGCGCCAAGGTACGGTTGCCGCGGCCACTGCCTGGAACGCAGCCGGAGGCTATCCTCATCAACACGGCGGGCGGCCTGACCGGTGGCGACAGGCTCACCTTCGAGGTCGTGGCGGGGCCGGCGAGTTCGGCCACCATCACCACCCAGGCCTGCGAACGCATCTACCGCTCGACAGGCGAGGATACGGTTGTCGTCAACCGGTTGGCTGCCGAGGCTGGCGCTCGCCTCGCCTGGCTGCCGCAGGAAACCATCCTGTTCGACGGTGGCCGCCTCGTCCGGCGTCTCGAGGTCGACCTGGCCGAAAGCGCTGAACTGCTTGCCGTCGAGGCCGTGCTGTTCGGCCGTGCCGCCATGGGCGAAGTGGTGCGCAGCGGCGCCTTGAAGGATCGTTGGCGGGTCCGCTGCAACGGAAAACTGATCTTCGCCGATGATTTTCGCCTGGAGGACGATATCGCCGGTTGCCTTGCCGCCCGCGCGACTTTGGGAGGGCATCGGGCCATGGCGACGGTTCTCGCCGTCTGCTCGGAGCCGGAGGAGCGGATCGACCGGGTACGCGACATCATCGGTAGCCATGGCGGCACCAGCGCCTGGGACGGCAAGCTCGTGGTGCGCCTCCTGGCTGAAGACAGCCTGGCGCTCAGGCATCGCCTCGAACCCCTCCTGTCTTTTCTGCTCGCCGACCGTCCCCTGCCGAAAGTTTGGCAGCTCTAACAACCGGAACTCGCATGAACCTCACGCCCCGCGAAAAAGACAAGCTCCTGATAGCCATGGCGGCCATGGTGGCGCGCCGGCGCCTCGAACGCGGCGTCAAGCTCAACCATCCAGAGGCGATCGCCCTCATCAGCGATTTCGTGGTCGAAGGTGCGCGAGACGGGCGCTCGGTCGCCGATCTCATGGAGGCCGGCGCGCATGTGCTGACGCGCGAGCAGGTGATGCCCGGCATCGCCGAGATGATCCACGACGTGCAGGTGGAAGCGACCTTTCCGGACGGAACCAAGCTGGTCACCGTGCACGAACCCATCCGATAGACTGTGGAAGAAAGACCATGAAGAAATATCTGATCGCACTCGCCGCCATGCTCATTGCTACGCCGGCCATGGCTCATATCAACCCGGCCGAGCATGCCTCCTTCTCCACGGGCTTCCTGCACCCCCTTTCGGGCGCGGACCATATATTGGCGATGGTCGCCGTCGGCCTGTGGGCGGCCCAGCTCGGCGGACGGGCGCTGTGGGCGGTTCCCGCGACCTTCGTCATCGTCATGACGGCAGGCTTCGGCGCCTCCCTTACCGGCATGCCTCTGCCCTTCATCGAGCCGGCGATCGCAGCTTCCGTCGTGGTGCTCGGCTTGCTGGCCCTGATGGCATTCAAGGTACCGACGCCGATCGGCATGGTCGTGGTGGGGTTTTTTGCCCTGTTCCATGGTTTCGCCCATGGCAGCGAACTGGGCGAAGCCAGCGCCCCCCCCTTCCTGATCGGCTTTGCCCTGGCGACGGCCCTGCTGCATGCGGCCGGCGTGTTGCTTGGGCCCGCGATCGCCCGCCTCGCCGGTGACAAGGCCGGCCGGCTCATCACGCGCTCGGCCGGAGGGCTGACCGCCCTCGCCGGCCTGGCCCTGATCGTGGGAGGCTAGACCATGATCCCGGGCGAAGTCCTGCCGATGGCTGGAGACATTGTGCTGAACGCCGGCGCGGAGGCGAGCGTTCTCGTCGTCGCCAATTCCGGTGATCGGCCGATCCAGGTCGGCTCCCACTATCATTTCTTCGAGGTCAACGCGGCGCTCCTGTTCGACCGAGAGGCGGCGCGTGGCATGCGACTCGACATTCCCGCCGGCACGGCCGTCCGCTTCGAGCCGGGGCAACAACGGCAGGTACGGCTGATCCCGATCGGCGGCAAGCGCGTCATCTTCGGCTTTCAGAGCAAGATCATGGGAGCACTGTGATGCCCGCTACTCTTTCCCGCGCCGCCTATGCCCAAATGTATGGGCCGACCGTCGGTGATCGCGTCAGGCTTGCCGATACCGAGCTTTTCATCGAGGTCGAAAAGGACTTCACCATTCCCGGCGAGGAGGTGAAGTTCGGCGGCGGCAAGGTGATCCGCGACGGCATGGGCCAGAGCCAGGCGAGCCGTGCCGCCGGCGCGGTCGACACCGTCATCACCAATGCGCTGATCATCGATCACTGGGGCATCGTCAAGGCTGATGTCGGCCTAAAGGATGGCTTGATCGTAGCGATCGGTAAGGCCGGCAATCCCGACATCCAGCCCGGCGTCACCATCGTCATCGGTCCCGGCACGGAGATCATTGCCGGCGAAGGCAAGATCCTCACCGCCGGCGGCGTCGACGCGCATATCCATTTCATCTGCCCGCAGCAGATCGAGGAAGCCCTGATGTCGGGCGTCACCACCATGCTGGGCGGCGGCACGGGCCCCGCCCACGGCACGCTCGCCACCACCTGCACGCCCGGGCCCTGGCACCTGGCGCGCATGATCCGTTCCTTCGACGCCTTCCCGATCAACCTGGGGCTGTCGGGCAAGGGCAATACCTCCCGGCCGGAGGCGCTGGTCGAGATGATCGAGGGTGGCGCCTGCTCGCTCAAGCTGCATGAGGACTGGGGCACGACGCCTGCGACCATCGACAATTGCCTCAGCGTAGCGGACGACTACGACGTCCAGGTGATGATCCACACCGACACGCTCAACGAGAGCGGCTTCGTGGAGGACACGGTCGCCGCCTTCAAGGGGCGGACCATCCATGCCTTTCATACCGAAGGCGCCGGCGGCGGCCATGCCCCCGACATCATCAAGGTCTGCGGCCTGCCCAACGTGCTGCCGTCTTCGACCAACCCGACCCGGCCCTACACCACGAACACGATCGCCGAGCATCTCGACATGCTGATGGTCTGCCATCATCTGTCGCCGGCGATCGCCGAGGACATCGCCTTCGCCGAAAGCCGCATTCGCAAGGAGACCATCGCGGCGGAGGACATCCTCCACGATATCGGCGCCTTCTCGATCATTTCGTCCGACAGCCAGGCCATGGGCCGCGTCGGCGAGGTCTTGATCCGCACCTGGCAGACCGCTCACAAGATGAAGCTGCAGCGCGGGCGCCTGCCCGGCGAGAACGGCGACAACGACAATCTCAGGGTACGCCGCTATATCGCCAAATACACCATCAACCCCGCCATCGCGCAGGGATTGTCGGCCCATGTCGGCTCGGTCGAAATCGGCAAGCGCGCCGATCTCGTCCTGTGGAACCCGGCCTTCTTCGCGGTCAAGCCGGAGATGGTGCTGGTGGGCGGTACGATCGCCGCGGCGCCGATGGGCGATCCCAACGCCTCGATCCCGACGCCGCAGCCGATGCATTACCGCCCGATGTTCGGCAGCTTTGGCGGCGCCCCGGCCGCCTCTTCCCTGACATTCGTCAGCAAAGCAGCCCTCGCCAGCGGCCTGAAGGAGCGGCTCGGCGTCGCCAAGCCGATGGCGGCGGTCGAGAACACGCGCGGTGGCATTTCCAAGCACTCCATGGTGCTGAACGATGCCCTGCCGCGCATGGAAGTCGATCCCGAAACCTATGAAGTCCGCGCCGATGGCGAACTCCTGACCTGCCCGCCGGCAACCGAACTGCCGATGGCCCAACGCTATTTCCTGTTTTGACCATGCTGCACGCCACCTCCCATTGCCACCATGACAGCCGGCTCCCCGTGGGCACGATCACGCTCGATCACAGGGGCCGTCATCTGCGCCGCAAGCGCCTCATCACCGATCAGGGCGATATCGTCATGATCGACCTGCCCGAAGCCGTGCTGCTCGCCGATGGCGATGCCCTCGTGCTCAAAGACGGGCGTACCCTCACCATCCTCGCCGCGCCCGAGGAACTCTACGCGGTCCGGGCCGGCCGGCAATGCCCGCTCGCCCATCTGGCCTGGCATCTCGGCAATCGCCATCTCGCCGCCGAGATCGGCACCGATGTCATCCTGATCGAGCGGGATCCGGTAATCCGGACGATGCTGCAGGGTCTCGGGGCCGAAATTCAGGAGGTGGTCGCCGGCTTCCAGCCCGTGCACGGCGCCTATCACGGCCACGATCACGGGCATGGTCATGACTGACGATACGGCACATCTGGTGCGATTGCTCAGCTGGCTATCGCCGGCCTTTCCGGTCGGCGCCTTCGCCTATAGCCACGGCCTGGAACGAGCTGTCCACGATGGCCTGATCGAGGATCGACCATCGCTGGTCGACTGGCTGAGCGCGGTGGTCCAGTCAGGTTCGGGCTGGAACGATGCCGTTCTGCTGGCCGAGGCCTGGCGCCTTGCCTCGCGGGGAGAGGATTGTACCGCTGTCGCGGAGCTTGGCGAGGCCATGGCGGGCACACGCGAACGCCATCGCGAGACCATGCTGCAGGGCGAGGCCTTCGGGCAAGCCGTCTCCCACTGGACCGGCGAGGCGATCGAGCCCATGCCCTATCCAATCGCCGTCGGCCAGGCTGCCGCGCATCACGGCATCGGGCTCGAACAGGCGCTGGCCGGCTTCCTGCACGCCTTCACCGCCAATTTGGTCCAGGCCGCCATCCGGCTGGTTCCGCTCGGGCAGCGCGACGGGGTCCAGGCGCTCGCAACGCTCGAACCGATCATGCTGGCTACGGCAAAGCGTGCCTGCCACGCGGCGCTCGACGACCTCGGCGCCTGCACCCTGATGTCCGACATCGTCTCGATGCAGCACGAAACCCAATATTCGAGGATCTTCCGCTCATGAACCCCAGCAACGGTCCCCATTCCAGCAACGGCCCCTTGCGTGTAGGCATCGGCGGCCCGGTCGGCGCCGGCAAGACCACCCTGACCGAAATGCTGTGCAAGGCGATGCGCGAGAGCTATTCGGTCGCCGTCGTCACCAACGACATCTTCACCAAGGAAGACGAGCTCATCCTCAACCGGGTGCAGGCGCTTCCCCAAGACCGCATCATCGGTGTCGAGACTGGCGGCTGCCCCCATACCGCCATTCGCGAGGACGCTTCGATCAATCTGGCGGCGATCGCCGAAATGCGCCGGCGTTTTCCCGACCTCGACGTCGTCTTCATCGAATCCGGCGGCGACAATCTGGCGGCAACCTTCTCGCCGGACCTCGCCGATATCACGCTCTACGTCATCGACGTCGCGGCGGGCGAGAAGATCCCGCGCAAGGGCGGCCCCGGCATCACACGCTCCGATCTCCTGATCATCAACAAGATGGATCTGGCTCCCCATGTCGGCGCCGACCTCGACATCATGCGCGCCGATACCGAGAAGCAACGCGGCAAGCGACCCTTCGTGTTCACCGACATGCGCCGGCGCGTCGGGCTCACCGATGTCATCGCTTTCATCGAGCAACAAGGCGGCCTGACCGCATAGCCCTATTGTCGCGATGTGGCAGAGACCTTGGGTTCGCGTCATTGCGAGCGCAGCGAAGCAATCCAGGAGCCACGAGCCCCGCGTTTTACCGAGACTGGATTGCTTCGCTGCGCTCGCAGTGACGAAGGAAACGGTATCGCAATTGTAGTGACGACTACCGCCATAGGGTATTCAGCTCAGCGCCTCGACCGGGTCACGGGGCTTTCGGCAACCGCCGGCTCCTTCCAATCCCGGACGATGTCGATCAAGGGCGCGACGGCCGGATTGCCGGATTCACAGGGAACCGAGAGAACGACCTTCAATGTCGGCGCCGCCGCGAGCGCTCTCGGCACGACATCCACAACCGCCCCGTCGCATATCGATGCCGGCACCAGGGCCACGCCGAGCCGTGCCGCCACGAGGCGGACGATGGTGTGCTGCAACTGGGGTTCATAGCGAAACCGCGGAACGATGCCGGCCATCTCGAAATAGCCGGCGATAGCCTCGCGCAGTATCGGCGCCACGGTTGCGGGCGCCGCGATCAACTCCTCGGTCGCCAGGTCGCCAGGGGTGACGAGCTCGTTCCCCGCCAAGGGGTGCCCGCGCGGAACGATGAGGCACAGATGGTCCGTGATGACAGGTACCGTCCGCAATTGAGGAAAGGGCCGGCCGGCAAAGGTGATGGCGGCATCGAGTTCGCCGCCGAGAAGCCTGTGCTCGATCTCGGCCGGCGTCGTCTCCAGGAGAACGATGCGAATGTCCGGCCTGAGCCCGGCGTAGCAACTGACGATCTGCGGCACGATGCGATGGGCGGCATGCATCATGAAGCCCAGGCGCAATTCGCCCTTCTGGCCTTCTGCGACCAGCCTGGCATCACGGCAGGCATCCTCGAACTGGGCAAGGACCGCACGTGAATCCGTCAGGAACCTCTCCCCAGCCTGGGTCAGGATGACATGGCGCGAGTTTCGCTCGACCAGTTGCACCCCGAGTTCGCGCTCGAGATTGGCGATCTGCCGGCTGAAAGGCGGCTGGGTCATATGCAGTCGCGCAGCGGCCCGCCCGAAATGCAGTGTCTCGGCGAGAGCCACGAAATAGCGCATCTGGCGCGAATCCATCGATACCTCCAATGCATTAATACCGGCTCTCCATTGGATTGGATTATATCGATTATCTCTCCTATGAAAGACAGCATTCCCAATCGGCGTGCCATGCTTTCCAATCTTCTCATCGTCCTGCCCGTCTTTGCTTTGATCCTCGCGGGCTGGCTCGCGCGGCGCAGCAACGCTCTTGGTCCGCATGCCACGCGCGAGGTGAACAGGCTGGTGATCTATCTGGCGCTGCCGGCGCTGCTGTTCGACATCATGGCCAATGCAGATCCGGCCCGGATCTGGCAGCCCGGCTTCATTCTGGCCTTTGCGCTGGGCTGCGCCCTCATCTTCATCCTCGCGCTGGCGATCCGCTTGAAGCAGGGCAGCCATCTCGCCGATGCGGCCATCGACGGGCTCAATGCCGGCTACGCCAATACCGGCTTCATGGGCTTCCCGTTGATCCTCGCAGTCGTCGGCCAATCCGGTATGGCACCGACCCTGGTCGCGACCATCGTGACCGTCTGTGTCCTGTTTGCCGTCGCCATCGTCCTGATCGAAGCCAGCCTGCAGTCCCAGGCGCGCCGACGGGATATCGCCCGCAAGACGCTGCTCGCCTTGATCCGCAATCCCCTGCTGGTCGCACCGGCCCTCGGGGCAGTGGTGATGATTTCGGGCTGGCCGCTTCCCGAGACGCTGGACCGGTTTCTCAAACTGCTCGGCGGCGCCGCCTCACCCTGCGCGCTCATCGCGCTCGGCCTTTTCCTGGCGGAAAATACCGGCAAAACCGCGGAAGCAGGGCGCAAGGTCGAAGCTCTGCTGATCGGGCTGAAGCTGGTGGCCCACCCTGTCGCGACCTGGGTGATTGCCGCGCCCATCCTCGGTCTGGCGCCGGAGGCGGTCCGCATAGCAGTCCTGCTCGCAGCCCTGCCGACTGGCACGGGCCCCTTCATGCTGGCCGAATTCTATGGACGCCAGGCCCTGGTGACCAGCCGTGTCGTCCTGGCGACGACGATCCTGTCCGTCGCGACGCTCTCTTTGTATCTTGCGGTTTCACGATAGGCCGGCCGCGCTTCCGGCACCGAGTTTCACCCGGATTTGCCGTCGCTCGGCGGCGGGCGGCGAGAGGACAGGCTTCCCCCCAGAAGTGCCTGCGAGAATTCGTCGATCAGCGCGAGTTCGCGATGATGACGAAAACCATCGCTGTCCGCCACCGCCAGACACATCTCGATCAGCTTGGCCTTCACGGCCGGCGCTGCCGCGTCCAGTTCGCGCAGGCTTGTTTTCACCGCGTCGGTCGACGGTCGCATGCGCCGGATCCATTGGCGGGTGCGCTCGATCTCGCCCGCGTCCAGGTCGATGTCCTCCGCGGCACACGCGGCCTCGACACGATCAAGCATCACCTTGACCTCCTCGCCCGACATTTGCAGGTCGGCCCTGGCAACCGCCACGGCGAGCACGAGGCCGCTCTCGCGCGCGACCCTGCGAATGACAGCCCAACGCTGCCCCATCTGTTCGCCGACGGGAGCATCGGCACGCGCCTGTGGCCAGGACAGGCCGAGTACCTGCCGATAGAACTCATCCAGGGGCTCCTGCAGAACGCCATCGGCGTCGGCGATCGACAGGATCCTGTCGAGGCGGAAGGAACGAAGGTCGCCTCGATCGTGGCTGTAGCCGAGAAGACGGGGCATGCCGTCGCGCCCCGGCTTGACCGACCAGAGCGTGACCGGCCGAAACCGTCGGCGGCCAGCCGCGTCCTGATATTCGATGACGAGGAGGAGACCGTTGACGCCGGCCCCACCCGAGGGCGGGCCCGCCTTTGCGGGCGAGGGTCCAGGCGGTCGAGCAGGTCCCGTTCTCTGGGGCATTGGCGACCTCTCGACACATACTCCCGGGCGGCAGGCGATCAGACGGCGGCAATCCGGGATCGGAAAGACCGCAGCCATCCGCCTGGACGATAGTGGCTATCCGATGTTTGAAGAGACAAAGCAGGAGCGTCAACAGGGCGGCCATCGATGCAATGGCTGATTTGCCTGAAATTCTTGCGGTGCCCGGCATCGCCGTGTGATCGCCGCCTGCGCGAGCGACGATCCGGGCAGCGCATCGCCGGCTTTCTGGAAATGAGCCTCCTGTTGGCGAATTGCCTTTTCGTGCGCGATCTTGCCGACGGGATGTAACGGCACCACGAGCGGCCATTGCCGACTGGCGGAACCTTCAGCAGACGGACCGAAAGCGCTCGACGCAGGTGTCGAGCACCTCGGCAGGATCACACTTCCACCAGTTCCCGGCTGAAAAGACCTCGACTTCGCAAAATCCGCGATAGCCCGCCTCTTCCACCGCCGCGCGCAACGATCTGAGATCGGCGACGCCATCCCCCATCATGCCGCGATCGAGCAGGACATCGCGTGTCTCGGCGAGCCAGTCGCACAGGTGATATCCGAGGATACGGTCCTTGCCGGCGCGCCGGAGTTCGCGCGCCAGAGAGGTGTCCCACCAGACATGATAGACATCGACCGCAATGCCGACATTGGCCGCGCCGACGGTGTCGCAGAGGTCGACGGCGTCTCGCACCGTCGCGAGGCAAGAGCGGTTGCCTGCATAGACCGGGTTGAGCGGCTCGAGCGCGAGGCTCACGCCCCTCTGCGCCGCATAGGGCGCGGCCTCGGCGACCCGTTCGGCCACGCGTTTGAGGCTTTCCTCCACCCCCAGGCTGTCGGGATCGATCCCGCCGACGACGATGGTGAGGATCGAGGTCCCGAGCCCCGCCGCCATGTCGATCGAAGCCTGGAACTCGTCTCGAAGAGCGGATAAAGGCCGGGGCGCCATCGGGCCTACCAGGAAGGGGCTGCGGCATAGGCCTGCCACTTCGAGGCCCGCCCGGCGGGCCCGATTGCCGATCTCGACGGCACGCTCCCCGATTTCCCGGCGCCAGAACACGATTCCGCCGAAGCCGCGCTCGGCGCATGCATCGATGACGCGCTCGACAGGCCAGCCGGCGCCATAGCCATCCAGATTATGCCCGAGCGTCGCGGTGTTGAGGGCGAGCGCCGAGTGATCCGTCGAGAAATCGCGCATCGTGGCGGCTCAAGCGCCGTAGAGGGCAAGCAGCTTGCGCATGCGATCGGCCGCCAACTCCGGGTCGCGCAGCAGGCCGCAGGCATCCGCATGTTTGAAAAGCTCGACGAAATAAGGCAGCGGCCGCATGGCCTGCGCCCCGCCCAGCATGACGAAATGCTCCTGGAAGCCATTGAGCCAGGCGAGGAAGACGACCCCCGTCTTGTAGAATTGGGTGGGCGCGCGGAAGATGAGCCGGGCCAGCGGGACGGTGGGATCCAGCACCGCATGGAACGCCCCGATGTCACCCTCCCCCAGTTTCTGGATGGCGAAAGCGGCCGCCGGCGCAAGGGGATCAAAAATGCCGAGAAGGGCGTGGGAAAAGCCGACCTTGTCGCCGGCGATCAATTCCGGATAGTTGAAGTCGTCGCCTGTATACATCTTGACGCCGACGGGAAGACGACGACGCATCGCGATTTCCTTGTCCTTGTCCAGGAGCGAGATCTTGATGCCCTCGACTTTCGCCGCGTTCTCTTGGACGACGCGCAGCGCCACGTCCATGGCAGCCTCGAAACCGTCGCTGCCCCAGTAACCCTTCAGCGCCGGATCGAACATGTCGCCGAGCCAGTGAAGAATGACGGGCCGGTCGCAACGCGCCAGCACATCGCCATAGACCTTCACATAGTCTTCCGGTGAAGTGGCGACGGCGGCCAGGGCACGGCTCGCCATCAGGATGAGGCGCCCTCCCAGGGCCTGGATGGCTTCCACCTGTTCGAAATAAGCGCGACGAACGTCGTCCAGCCCTCTCGCCTGGCTCGGCTCGAGCTGGTCTGTGCCGCATCCGTTGAAGACCAGCGCCTGCGGCAACTCCTCGCGGGTGCGCCTGATAAGCTCGAGCGCCCGAGGCCAGTCCAGGCCCATACCGCGCTGGGCTGTATCCATCGCCTCGGCAATGCCGAGGCCGAGATCGTTCAGATGGTGGCGGAACGCCATCGTTGCCTTCCAGTCGACCGTGGCCGGGCCGGAAGGATCATTGGCCGTGAACGGATCGGCCACGACATGGGCCGCCGAGAACACGACACGCGCCGCGTCGGCAGGCAAGCGGGCGGCCGGGATCACCTTGCCGCTGAGCCGATAGTCGAAGAAAGAGCCGTTGACATCGGGAAGACGGATCATTGCAGTTTCCTCAAAATCTCGGCACCAGCATGCCGGCATCCACGGCGATCACCTGGCCGGTCGTGTAGGGGAGCCTGCCGGTGGCGAGCGTCGCCATCACCGCCCCGACATCCTCCGGCCGGCCCAGGCGCCGCATCAGGGTCAGGCCCTCCTCGTCGATGCGCCGCTGATACAGGCCGGTCACCGATTGAGTCATGGCGGTCTCGATCAGGCCCGGCCTGATATCGTAGACGGCGATGTTCTCGCGCCCGAGCCGGACGGCGAACACCTTGCTCACCATGGCCGAACCGGCTTTCGAGACGCAATATTCCGCCCGTGGCTCGGCGACCGCATCGGCATTCGACGACGACACATTGACGATGGCATAGAAGCGCCCGTCATTGCGGTCGCGCGCAAGCACGCGCCTCGCCCATTTCTGGCACAGGAAGAACTGCGCCTTGGCGTTGACCGCCTGGCAGCGGTCGTAGCTTTCCTCGCTGACATCGAGAGGATCGCCGCGGCTCAGGACCGATACGCCCGCATTGTTGACGAGCGTCGAAAGTGGGCCCAAAGCCTTTTCGGCGAGGTCGAGCATGGCGTCATGCGCACCGATATCGGCTATGTCGCCGGCAATGCGGGTGACGGGCACATCGAGAACGCGCACGCGTTCCTCGGCCGCCTGCAGCTCCGCATCGTCGGCGGGTCCGTTCAAGGCGATCGCAAAACCGTTCCTGGCCAGTTCGACGGCAGCCGCCAGGCCGATCCCGCGGCTCGAGCCGGTGATGAAGGCTGCCTGCCGGATCGGGGTACTCATGCCAGCGCTCCATGCTTGAACAATTCGCGGGCGATGATCATGCGCTGGATCTGGTTGGTGCCTTCATAGATCTGGGTGATCTTGGCGTCGCGATAGAGGCGCTCGACCTCGAAGCCCCGGATGTAGCCGGAACCGCCGAAGACCTGGACGGCGTCGGCCGTGCGGGCCACCGCCATGTCACCCGCGAAGCATTTGGCGATCGAGCAGGCCTTCGTCGCATTGTCCCCGCGGTCGATCTTCACCGCCGCGCTGTGCACCAGAAGACGGGCCGCCTCGATATCCTTGGCCATGTCGGCAATCAACCATTGCACGCCCTGGAACTCGGCGATCGCCTTTCCGAACTGCTTGCGCTGGCGGGCATAGTCGACGGCCGCCTCGAGGCCGGCCTGGCCGATACCGACCGCGAGCGCCGCAATGCCGACACGGCCCTTGTCGAGCACGCTCATCATCATGTGGAAGCCCTTGCCGAGTTCGCCCAACAGGGCATCCGGCCCAAGCGCCACATTGGTGAAATTGAGCGCGCCGACCTGGCTGGCGCGCTGCCCCATCTTGTGCTCCTTGGGGCCCCGTTCGACGCCCTTGGCATTGAGATCGACGATGAAGATGCTCATGCCGCGATGGCCGGCCTCCTTGTCCGTCCGGGCCAGCACGAAGCCGACATCGGCGACCGGCGCGTTGTGGATCCAGATCTTGCCGCCGTTGAGGCGCCAGCCCTCTCCGTCCCGTTCCGCCGTGGTCCTGATGCCGGAAACATCCGTTCCGGCCTCCGGCTCGGTGATGCAATAGGCCACGCGCTTGGTTCCCCGCATCGCCGGCGCCAGCCAGGTCTCGCGCTGGGCCGGCGTGCCGTGCCGGACCAGCAGCGTGGAGATGAGCTCCACCAGGCCGCATTGATCGGCGACCGAGGCATAGCCCCTCGAAAGCTCTTCCATCACGAGCGCGTAGGTCAGGGTGTCGAAGCCCGGGCCGCCCATGGCCTCGGGGACGCCGATGCCAAACAGCCCGAGTTCGCCCATCTGCTCATAGATCTCGTGGGGGAAACGCTCCTCGCGATCGAGCCCCTCGGCCAGCGGTTTGACGACCTCGTCGGCGAACTGCCGCGCCATGTCGCGCACCTGCATCTGCGTTTCGCCCGGATACATGCGCTTCTCCCCTTTTGTAACTATCTAGTTACTGCTATAACGCACGTGGATCAAACGGGTCAAGCCTGACGATCCCCTCGAAATCGGCAGGTCATCGGCCTGATCGGGGCGAGGCCAGGTCAGGCAAGCCACCAAGAGCGATGCCAACGGAGGAAACCATGAAGCCATCGGAAAAGCGGAAATTCGGCCGCAGCAACATCGAGGTCACCGCCTTTGCCTTCGGGACGGCGCCGATCGGGAATTTCTTGCGCGAGATCAGTGAACCGGTTGCCGACGAGATGGTGCAGCATGCCTGGAATGCCGGCGTGCGCTTCTACGATACCGCGCCGATGTACGGCCATGGCCTTTCGGAATTGCGCCTGGGGCAGGCGCTGCGCTGGAAGAGGCGCGACGATTTCGTGGTCGCCTCGAAGGTGGGGCGCGTCCTGCACCCGGCCAGGCGCTCCCAAATCGACTTCTCGCCCTGGGTGAATGCGGCCCCCAACACGATGAGTTTCGACTACAGCTATGACGGCACGCTGAGGGCGTTCGAGGATTCCCTGCAGCGGCTCGCGCTCGAGCGCATCGACATGCTGTTCATTCACGATATCGACCGTTTCACCCGCGGCGACGACCAGCCGGAGGTTTTCAGGCAAGCCATGGATGGATGCTGGCGCGCCCTGGAGCGCCTGCGCTCGGAAGGCGCAGTGAAGGCGATCGGCGTCGGCGTCAACGAGTGGGAAGTCTGTCATGAGGCGCTCAAGCAGCGCGATTTCGACTGCTTCCTTCTGGCCGGCCGCTACACGCTGCTCGAACAGGAGGCCCTCGACGGCTTCCTGCCGCTTTGCGAAGAGCGCGGCGCTGCCGTGCTGGTTGGCGGCGGCTTCAATTCCGGAATCCTGGCAACCGGCGCGGTGCCCGGTGCGAAGTACAATTACGCCCCCGCCCCGGCCGCGGTGATGGAGAAGGTCGCCAGGATCGAGGCGGTGTGCCGGGACCACAAGGTGCCGCTTGCCGCTGCGGCGCTCCAATTCGTGGTTGCCCACCCCGCCATCCCGGCCTTCTGCGCCGGGACGCGCACGGTGGAGCAGCTCGACCAGAACCTGGCATGGTTCAGCCACCCCATTCCGCCGGATTTCTGGGCCGAACTGAAAAGCAAACGATTGCTGCGCGAGGACGCACCGGTGCCGACATGAACGAGATCGCACCTGACACCGGTCGCCGCCTGGCGGCGACCGGTCTGCGCTATGACGATGTCTCCATCGGGGATTGGTTCGACACACCAGCCAGGCATGTCGGCACCGAACTGATCGACGCCTTCGCCGAACTGACCGGTGACCGCTTCGAGATCCATATGGACGACGATGCGGCGCGAGCCCACGGCTTTGCCTCGCGCGTCGCGCATGGCCTGCTGGTCCTGTCGCTCGTCGACGGGCTGAAGAACCAGGCGCAGGCCCGCTTCATCGCCATCGCCTCGCTGGGGTGGAATTTTCGGTTCGAACGCCCGGTGCTGGCCGGCGACACAATCCTCGCGCGCGTGAGCATCAAGGACAAGCGAACGACGTCGCGGCCCGAGCGGGGCATTCTCACGCTCGCCTTTTGCGTGCGCAAGCAGACCGGGGAGATCGTCCAGTCCGGGGAAAACAAGTTGATGGTCTATCGCTGAGGCTGCAGCAAAGATGCGTTCTTCTCGACGATCGGCGCGTTTTACCCTCCCCTGGAGGGGGAGGGTAAAATCCAGCCTTCAGAATTTCGGCGGCCGCCGCTCACGGAAGGCGGCGAGGCCCGCCTGCAACTCGTGCGACCGTGCGGCCGCCATGCCGGCCAGGCAGTCGAACACACGCTCCGTCTCCTCCGCTTCGGCAGCATTCACCAACATCTTCGTCATTTCGGTTGCCAAGGGCGCGCGCAAGCACACCTTTTCGGCAACCGCCATGGCCCGGGCAAGCCCCTGGCCGGTTTCCACCACCTCGTCCACGATGCCGAGTTCGCGCGCTTCCCTTGCCGTCAGGATTTCGCCGAAGATCGCCATGCGCCGTACCGCCTGCGCACCGAAGCGGCGTGTCGCCCGCTGCGTACCCGACCAACCCGGAATGATGCCGAGCCCGGTCTCCGGCTGCCCGATCTTGGCGTGGGCCTCCGCAATGCGATAGTCCGCGCAGGCGGCAAGCTCCAGGCCGCCGCCCAAGGCATGGCCGTTCAGCACGGCGATGAGAGGCTGGCGCAGACGAGCCAGCGCATCGAAGGCAGCGTGTCCCTCGCGCACCCAGAACCGACCGAAATCCTCCGGAGTCTCCCGGCTCCAGGCCTCGATGTCGCCGCCCGCCGAAAACGCCTTCGCCCCTGCCCCGGTCATGACAGCGACGCGGATGCTCGCGTTGCGCTCGATGAGGGCGCACAGACGCTGCAGCTCCGCCACCATGGCGGCATCGAAGGCGTTGAGCTTGCCTTCTCGCGCGATGACGATGCTCGCGACAGGCCCCTCGATCCGCAGCCGAACGCCATCCTCGCCCATCACTCGGCCGCCTCCCTGGTGACCGCCGGCCTGCTGCGGCGATCGGGCTCGAACAGGTCTGCCGGCATCGATGAGAGGGGTTCGGCAACCGCGAGCGGAAAGGCAGCCTGGTCGAGGATATCGCGCTTGAGATCGACGCCGGGCGCGATCTCCGTGACGGTCAGCCGGCCTGCGATCAGCTTCAGCACGCAGCGCTCGGTGACATAGGTCACGTCCTGCTTCTGCAGCGTGGCGCGCTTGCCGGAGAACGAGACCTGGTCGACCTCGGGCACGAGCTTGGCGACCTTGCCCTCCTTCTCGATCCTCAGCTTGCCATCGGCCACCGACAGTTTCGCACCGGCATTGAAATAGCCCGAGAACACGATCTTCCTGGCGCGCGAGGTGATGTCGACGAAACCTCCGGCGCCGGCCGTCACGTGCGGGCGCACCGCCAGCTTGGAGACGTTGACGGAACCATCCTCGCCGATCTGCAGGAAGGACAGCAGGGAGGCATCGAAGCCGCCGGCCTGGAAATAGGTGAACTGATGCGGCGAGGCCACGAACGCCTCGGCGTTGGAGGAGCAGCCGAACTTGAAGTCAAGCAACGGGATGCCGCCGACGGCGCCCTGCTCGATCACCCAGGTGATCTCGCCATGCCGGCCTTCCTCCAGCAGGATACGCGGAACATTCGCCGAAATACCGAAGCCGATATTCACCGCCCAGCCGTTCTCGAGTTCCATCGCCACCCGGCGAGCCATCACCTTGGCCGCATCGAAGGCGGGAAGCGTGAACGTATCAAGGGGGCGAAACAGCTCACCCGATATCGCCGGGTCATAGGCGGTTGCCGTCGTCTGCAACTGGTCCGGCGCCTCGACGATGATGTCGACGAGGATGCCGGGCACCCTGACGTCATGCGGACGCAGCGTGCCCGATTGGGCGATCCGCTTGACCTGCGCAATGACGGTGCCGCCGGAATTATGCGCAGCCAGTGCCAGTTCCATGGCGCCGAGATAGGCGCCTTCATGCTCGAAGGTCAGATTGCCGCGCTCGTCCGCCGTCGAAGCCCTGATGATGGCGACATCCGGTGCGATCGCCGGAAAATAGAGCCACTCGTCGCCCTCGAACTGGACCTTGCGCACGATCGGGCGCGACCGGGCGCGATCGTTCATGGCGCAACCGTCGAGTGCCGGGTCGACAAAGGTGTCGAGCCCGACCTTGGTCAGGACGCCGGGGCGTTTTCCGGCTGCTTCCCGGAGGATGTCGAACAGGATGCCGCTGGGCACGTTGTAGGCACTGATCCTGTTCTCGCCGAGCATCTTCCAGATCAGCGGCGGCTCCGCCGAAGACGGTCCCGACGGATAGGACCCACCGATGATCGTATCGATGAGGCCGTCCTGGGCGAGATGGTCGACGCCCTTGGTGCCGAACATGTCGCCGGCGGCAATCGGGTGGATCATAGTGAGCTGGCGGGGGTGCCCCTCTTCGCGATACCGCTCGCCGAGCGCCTGGAGAACCAGGTCCGGGCAGCAAAGGCCGCTGGAGGAATTCACGGCAACGACCGCCTTGTCGCCGATGCGCTGCACCGCCTCGAGCGCGCTCCTGATTTTGGACATCGTCTCCTCGCGAGGATTTTTATAAGTAACTATATGGTTAGTACCTTATAGCGATGACGCCTTCAACTCCTTTTCTCCGCGGCCCGACCAGGCTGGCTTGCCGGCCGCCAAAACACGATATATAAGTAACTAGATAGTGCGATAAAGAGGAAACGATAGGGATGAGCATCTATTTCACACGGACGTTCCAGCGCTCTTTCGGCACCTACCCCCTGCGCGGCGACGCCTGCCGGCAGGCAATCGAGACGGCACTGGTGACCGGATATCGCGCCTTCGATACCGCACAGATGTATGAGAACGAAGCCGAGGTCGGTGAGAGCCTGGCCAATGGCGGCGTGAAGCGGGACGAGCTTTGCGTCACCACCAAGGTCGGCATCCACAATTTCTCGGAAGAGCGCTTTCTCCCGTCGGTCGAACAAAGCCTGAGGGACCTTCGGGTCGACTTCGTCGACGTCCTGCTGCTGCACTGGGCGCCGGCCGATGGCAATATCGCTCCCTCGCTCGGGCTCCTGCAAAAGGCGCGGGAACTGGGCCTCGCCCGCCACATCGGCGTCTCGAACTACACGGCAGGCATGATGAGGCAGGCCAGGTCGATGGTCGACGCCCCCCTCGTCACCAACCAGGTCGAGTTTCACCCCTTCCTCAATCAGGATATCCTGCTGGCGGCCGCCAACGAGACCGGCATCCCGCTCTCATCCTATTGCTCGGTCGCCCGCGGAAAGGTCTTCGAACAGCCCCTCTTCGGCGAGATCGGCCAGGCCTACGGGAAGACGGCGGGACAGGTCGTCCTGCGCTGGATTCTCCAAAAAGGCGTGCCGCTGAACACGATGTCGACCAAGCCGGAGAACATCCGCTCGAACTTCGACATCATGGATTTCACGCTGTCGAGCATCGACATGGCGCGGATCGACGCGCAGACCCAGAAGAACCTGCGCATCGTCGGACGCGACCTCATCCCCTGGGCGCCGGAATGGGACTGAGGCGGCTGCCGGCTCTTCCTGGCAGCGAGGACGTCCTCGTCCGCTCTTGGAAGCACTGCGCTTGCCGATAGAAGAGCGGACGAGGACGTCCGCACCCCGGGAAAACCCCTCTCTCACATATTCCCGCGGATCAGGTCCGTTGCCTTCTCGCCGACCATGATCGCGGCCGCATTGGTATTCGAGCCAATCAGGCTGGGGAAGGTCGAGCTGTCGCAGATGCGGATCCGGTCGAGGCCACGTACGCGCAGTTGGGGATCGACCACGGCCATGGCATCGATGCCCATCTTGCAGGTGCCGCTGGGGTGATAGGAGGTCCTGCCATAGCGGCGCGCATAGTCCGCGAACTGGGCATTGGTCCTGACATCGTCTCCCGGCAGGTGCAGGCGCTTGATGAACTTCTGCAGGGAAGGCTTGGCGAAGATTTCCCGGCTGATCCGTACTCCCTCGGCGGAAACCCGGACATCGTCCGGCTCCGCCAGGAAATTCGGGTCGACGATCGGATTGATGGCGGGATCCGACGACGCCAGCCGGACCGATCCGCGGCTCTTGGGGCGAAGGGTGTAGGAGTTCAGCGTGATCCCCGATCCGGAGGGCACCGTGGGCACGCCCGCTTCGGCGCCCGCGCCGGCCAGGAAGTGGAATTGCAGGTCCGGTATCGCGGCACCGGCATCGCCATACCAGAAGGCCCCGCCCTCGACGACGTTGGAGGTCACCGGCCCGGACTTGAAGAGCAGGTATTGGAGCCCCGCCCACAGCATCCAATGCCACTTGTTGTATTTGTCGAGGCTGGTCGGACCCTTTAGTTCGGCCACGATATCGACGCCGAAATGATCGTTGAGGTTCTCGCCTACGCCCGGCAAATCCTCGACGACCTCGATTCCCAGCTTCTTGAGATGATCGGCTGGACCGACACCTGAAAGCATCATGATCTTGGGCGATCCGATCGCGCCGGATGTGACGAGGACCTCGCTCTCCGCTCTGGCGGTGACGAGCTGACCGTTCCTGACGAATTCGACGCCAATGGCGCGTGCCTTCTGGAACAGGATGCGCCGGACCAGGCAGCCGGTCTCGACGGTGAGATTGAATCGCTTCGCCGCTGGCTTGAGATAGCCGACGGCGGCCGAGCAGCGCCGTCCATTGCGGATGGTGGTCTGGTAGATTCCCGCGCCTTCCTGCGCCTTGCCGTTGAAGTCGGGATTATAGGGCATGCCGAACTCCTGGCAGGCCTGGACGAAGGCCCGCGACATCGGCTGCGGATCGGGCAGGTTCGAGACGCCCAGCGGCCCATCCGCGCCGTGCATCTCGCCCGATAGAATGGTGTTGCCCTCGGAGCGGATGAAATAGGGCAGCACCTCCTTGAAAGACCAGCCGGCCGCCCCCTCCTCGCCCGCCCAGCGGTCGAAATCGGCGGCATGGCCCCTGGTATAGATCTCCGCATTGATCGAGGAGCCGCCGCCGATCACCTTGGCCTGGGCATAGGGGATCTCCCGGCCGCCGGCGTGGCGCTGCGGCGCCGTCTTGAGCCCCCAGGTCAGCGGCCCCGACGTCATCTTGGCGAAGCCGACCGGCATGTGGATATAGGGGTTGCTGTCGCGGCCGCCGGCCTCCAGCAGCAATACGCGCACGGCGGGGTTCTCGCTGAGGCGCGCCGCGAGCACGCAGCCCGCCGAGCCGCCGCCGACGATCACATAATCGTAGCCAACTTCCTTCATCAGCGCACCCAAGGCTCGCGCTTGCCAATCTCGATATGGACGGACTTGATCTGGGTATACTCCTCGATGCCGTAAGAGCCAGCCTCGCGTCCCCAGCCCGACTGCTTGAACCCGCCGAGGGGAAGTTCCGGGCCGCCGGCCAGCGTGGTGTTGACCCAGAAGCGGCCGGCGCGGACACGGCGCGTCACATTCAAGGCCTTGTCGATATTCTTCGTCCACACGCTCGCGGCCAGGCCATAGACGGTGTCATTGGCCATGGCGATCGCTTCGTCCTCGCCGTCGAAGGGCATGACCGCCAGCACGGGGCCGAAAATCTCGTCGCGGGAGATCGCCATAGCGCTGGTGACGTCTCCGAACAGGGTGGGCGCGATATAATGGCCGCGGCCGAAGTCAAGCGCACCGCCGCCGCAGACCAGGCGCGCGCCTTCCTCCTTGCCCCTGGCGATATAGTCGAGAATGGTGGTGTTCTGGGCCGTCGTCGTGATGGCGCCGATCTGGGTGCTCGGATCGAGCGGATCGCCAACCTTGACCTTGGCCAGCTTGGCGGCGACCAGCTTCTCGAACTCGCTCGCCACCGAGCGTTCTACGATCAGGCGGCTGCCGCTCACGCAACACTGCCCGGTGTTGAAGCCAATGCCGAAGGCCACGCCATCGGCGGCATCCTCCAGGTCTGCATCCGCGAAGACGATCTGCGGATTCTTGCCTCCGAGTTCCAGGCCGAGCTTCTTGAAATTGCCGCCGGCGGCCTCGACGCAGCGCCGCCCCACGGAAGTCGAGCCCGTGAAGGACACCATGTCGATATCCAGATGCTCGGTCATGGCCTGGCCGATGACGCTGCCCGAGCCGGTGACGACATTGTAGCAGCCGTCGGGGAGCCCCGCTTCCGACAGGATCTCGGCCAGCAGGAGGGTCGTGGCCGACGTCACCTCGGAGGGCTTTGCGACGATGGTGCAGCCGGCCGCGAGGATATAGGGCACCCTTTCGCACAGGATCAAGAAGGGGAAGTTCCACGGGGTGATCAGGCCGACCACGCCGATCGGCTCCCGGGTGACCAGGCCGAACATGCCGTCGCCCAGATTGTTGAAGGCATCGCCATGCAGCGTCCTGGCGAGACCGGCCGCATATTCGAACATGCCGGCGCAGCCATCCACTTCCGCCCGCGCCTGGCTGATGGGCTTGCCGTTCTCCAGGGTTTCCCAATAGGCGAGTTCCGCGGCACGACTGCGCAGGATCTGGGCGGCGCGCAGGAGCACGTTCGCCCGCTCGACGGCCGGGATCCTCGACCAGCGCCCGTCCTCGAAAGCACGCCGCGCAGCCTTGACGGCAAGGTCCAGGTCTTCCCTGGTGCATTTTGGAATGCGCGTCACCGGCACGTCATGGCCCGGGCTGCGGCGTTCGAAATAGGCCCGCTCCCCCGCCTCCATCCGCTTTCCGTCGACAAAAAAGCCAAACGTCCTGGGACTGTCGGGAAGCGACTGTCTACCGACGACCTGATCCATATTCTGAATCCTCTCGATCTATGAGCAATTATCGGGGCGCCGAAGGCGCAGTTGTTTCGTTGTTTCGAAGCGATCTGCCGATGCCGTCACGCGGTCGTGTCGATCTGGGTCTTCAGGACGGCCGGCCGGTCCTGGATCGTCTCGAAGGCCGATTGAATCGCGCTCAGCGGCACGACCGTGCCGGTGAAGGGCTCGACCTGGAAGCGCCCGTGGCTCAGCAGCGTCAGGGCATCGTGCATGTCCTGGCCGATGCCCGCCACAGAGCCCTTGACCGAGTTCTCGCGCAGGACCGTTTCGAGCAAGGGAAGCGGTACGCTGTCATTGGGTCCCGTGATGCCGAAGGCAGCAACATGGCCTCCGGGACGAATGAGCCTGAAAGCCTCGGCATAGAGTGCGGTGGCGCCGACGCTTTCGATCACCACGTCTGCCCCACGTCCCTGCGTCATTTCGACGACCAGCCTGCGGGCCTCCTTGGGATCGGTGATGACGAGATCGGCGCCAGCCTTCTCGGCAAGCGCCGCGCGAGGCTGCGACGGCTCCACGGCGATGATCGGCGCGGCACCGACGAGACGCATCATCTGGATGTGGAGGTTGCCGATCGGCCCGGCACCGAGCACGACGACCGACATGCCGAAACCGATGCCGGATTTGCGTGCGGCCCTGACGACACAGGCAACCGGCTCCGTCAGCGCCAGCAGTTCGGGCGTCGCTTCGCTGGGTGCTGGGATGACCAGCCGCGCGGGAACCGCGACGAACTCGGCAAAGCCGCCATCGCGATGGATCCCGATCTGGCTGACCGCCTGGCAGTTGAGCACCTCGCCGCGGCGGCAAAAGTAGCAATGTCCGCAGCCGATATTGACATCCGCGACGACACGCTGCCCGACCTGCAAGCCCTCGCCCCTGTCCCCCACGCGGCTCACCGTGCCGGTGAACTCATGCCCGGGAATGAAAGGCAGGGTGTCGGCGGCATAGTGGCCCTTGAAGATGTGGATGTCGGTGCCGCAGATGCCGCAGCGGTCCACCTTGATGAGAGCGTCATCCGGGCCGATCCGAGGGATGGGAACCTCCCGGACTTCGAATGCCCCGGGGCGGGTGAGCACTGCGGCTCGCATCATGTCCATGTCGCCAGTCCCTCGCTTATTTCACGATCCGCATCTTCGAGCGGTCGATGGTGAGAGCGATCGCAACGATCAGCACGATGCCGAAGAAGATCTGCTGCCCCGTCGCGGGGATGTTGAGATAGAGCATGCTCGCGCGTACGACCGCGACGATCATCGCGCCGATGAGCGTGTTGACGACACCGCCGACGCCGCCCGTGAGCGGGGTGCCGCCGACCAGCACCGCGACGATGGCCGGCAGGAGGAAGCCCTCGGCCAGGGTCGGCGAGCCACCCGACAGCTTGACCGAGAACATCAGCCCCGCGATCGCCGCGAACAGGCCCGAAAGCGCGAAGGCCAGGACCTTGTAGCGCTCGACGCGGATGCCCGATGCCACGGCGGCAAGCTCGCCCGCACCCACGGCCTTCAGCGTGCGCCCGGCGGTCGTCCGGCTTTGAATGAACCAGGCGATCGCAAGCAACCCCAGCGAAACGATGAGTTCGTGGGGAATCCCGGCGGTTCTGCCGAACATCCAGCCGAATGCCTGGTCCCTTGCCGCCACGTCCATGTGCAAGGCGCGCTGGCCCGACGCGAACTGGCCGACGGAAAGGGCAAGGCCGCCGACCGCCAGGGTTGCGATGAAGGAGGGCACCTTGAGCCTCGTCGTCACCAGGCCGGAGACGGCACCGAACGACAGGCCGACCAGTGCGATCAGGAGCGCGCTGAAGACGCCGAGATAGGGCAGCGACAAGGTGGCGAGCACCGTCGTCATGTTCGCCACGGATTGAGCCGAAAGATCGATGCCGCCGATATAGATGGCGAGCGTCATGCCGAGCGCCATGATGAACAGGGGCGCGATGTCGGCGCCGAGCTCCATAAGGTTCTGCGGCCTGAGGAAGGTGGGGTCCATGGCGCCGACGAGCAGGATCAGCACGACGAGCGTGATCCACGGGAAATGGCGTTTTAGCTGGTGGAGGCTCATCACCCTGGCACTCACGTCATGTGATGAAGCAGGTCGTAGAGGGAGGGCTTTGCGCCTGGCTGACAGTTGAACCATTTTTGGATCTCGCCATCCTTGACAACGGCTATGGTGTGACTGAGGCCGATGGCCTCTTCGAGCGTATCGGCGATGAGCACGATGCCCACCCCATCGGCCGACATCTCCCGGATCATTTCGTAGACGTCCTCCTTGGCGCCGATGTCGAGGCCGCGCGTGGGGTGGTCGAGGAGGATGATGTTCGAGCCGCCGCTGCGCCATTTGGCGAGCACGACCTTCTGCTGATTGCCGCCCGAGAGGTTTCCGCAATCGGCATTCTCCGAGGAGGCCTTGATCGACAGGCGCTTGATCCAGTCGCGGGCGAGCTTGCGCTCGGAGCCGATGTCCAGAACGCCTGCCCTGGCATAGTTGCCGAGCTGCGAGAGCGTCATGTTCTCGAAGACGTTCATGCCGCCGACGATGCCTTCGATCTTGCGCTCCCTGGGAACATAGCCGATGCCGCGGGCAACGCCCTGCGACGGACCGAAATCCTGCACCTGGCTGCCATGGAGCGCCAAGGTGCCCGATTGCATCCTCTCGAGCCCGAAGATCGTGCGCAGGATCGCCTCGCTCCCGGAACCCTCGACCCCGACGAGCGCCAGCACTTCACCGGCATGCAGCTTGAGGGAAATGTCGTGGTAGTGGCCCGGCAGGCTGATCCGGTCGGCCTGCAGGAGCAGCTTCTGGACATCGTAGGGGTGTTGCTTTTCTTCCCGGTAATATTCCTGGTTGATGTCGCGGCCGACCATCTTCTGCTGGATGTCTTCGGCCTTGGCCTCGGTGCCCTTGACGACGTCGACCACCGCGCCGTCCTTCAAGACATAGATGCGATCGGACAGCTCGATGACTTCGTCGAGGCGATGCGAGACGAAGATGAAGGAGGCCCGCTTGCGCAGGTCCCGCACCAGGCTGAACAGGAGGCCGATCTCCTCCTTCGAAAGAACCGAGGTCGGCTCGTCGAGGAGGATTACCAGATTGCCATGTACGCGCTCCTCCAGCGTCAGCACCTTCGCCAGTTCGACCAGCTGGCGCTGGGCGAAGGAGAGCTTCGAAGTGACCGTCCTGGGGTCGATCTGCAGCTTGACCTTCTTCAACTGCTCGCTCGCCGCCTTCGCCATGCGCTTCCAGTCGATCTTGCCGAAGCGGGCGAACTGCTTCTCGAAGCCGAGGAAGATGTTCTCCATCACGCTCAGATTGGGAATGAGCGACTGCTCCTGGAAGACCATGCCGACGCCGCGATCCATGGCTTCGCGCGGGTTCTGGAAACGGACGGGCTTGCCATCGACGAGAACCTCGCCGCCGTCATGCTGGACGGCGCCATAGATCACCTTCATCAGCGTGGACTTGCCGGCACCGTTTTCGCCGACGAGCCCGATGATCTCGCCGCGGTCGATCTGGAAATTGATGCCCTTCAGCGCATGGACGCCGGGGAAGCGTTTTTCGACGTTTCGAAGTTCGAACATGGCGCGCCTACTTCACGAAGGCCAGCGATCGACGATCGGTGGACAGATAGACTGCGGTGATGACCAGGAGGCCGAGGACGCCGTCCTGGACGTAGCTCGGCAGGCCGATCACCACCATGCCATTGCCGATGACGTTGACGATCAGCACGCCGACCAGCGTGTTCCAGACGCCGCCGGCGCCGCCCCAGAGCGCCGTGCCGCCGACGACGACCGAGGTGATCGAGATGAACATGAAGTTGCGGCCGGTCACTGTCTCGGCGATGCCGATCTGGGCCACGGCGAGAATGGCGCCGAGAGCATAGAAGACACCGGCGATCATGAAGCAGATGACCCGCACCCGGGAGACATTGAGCCCGGATGCATGGGCCAGGTCCTCGCCGCCACCGACGGCATAGAAATTTCGCCCGATGGTCGTCTGCGTCTGGATGAACCAGCCGGCGACCAAGGCCGCGAGCGCCACATAGGCCATCAGCGGAAAGCCGCCGAGCCTGTAGGTGAGCAGCGAACGAAAGAGCGGATCCTCGACCAGGATGCGGTCTCCGCCGGTGATCAGCAGCGAAAGGCCGATCCCGACAAACCCCATCGACAGGCTGGCCATGAAGGAGGGAATCTTCAGGCGGACATGGATGAGGCCGGTGATGGCACCGAAGATCGCCCCGACCGCCATGGCGCCTGGGATCGCCAGCCAGCCCCACCCGGCAAGGGAGCCGCCCAACGCTCCGAACAGCGTCGCGAACAGAACCGCGCAGACCGCGACCGAGCCTTCCATCGACAGGTCGATGGAACCCATCAGGATGACGAATGTCACGCCCACCGCGACCATCAGCGCCGGCGTCGACGAGATCGCGATGCGGGCGAAATTGCGCACCGAGAGGAAATTGGGATTGACGACCGAGAAGAACAACACCAGCGCCAGGAGCACCAGGACCGGCGCCCATTTCTGAATATTATCCTTGGTGAGCAAGCTATCCATGTCGCGCTCTTGCATCAGAGGGAATGGGACGCAGGCGCACGCCCCCATAGCGTTTTGCGATTTGGTGGGATCACCGAGAAACGCAAAGACGCGCCGAAACAGGGAACTAGAGCAAACAAGCGTTCACGCTTGAACGCGCTCTGCTCTAGAGGGCGGCGTGCGGCCGGTGCGGAAGGAAGGGATCAGGACTTGTACTGGATCTGCCCCTTGCTCGGGCCCCAGAAGTCCTTCCAGTCATATTTGGGATTGCTGTCGAGGTATTTCGCCTTGAATTCCAGGGCATCCTTGGGCGTGACCAGGATCGTCGGCCCGTAGAACTCACGGTGCTCCTTGGGCTCGCTCGAAGGCTTGAAGGCCCCCGTCGCGGCATAGTAGGCGAGTGCCGCGCTGATGCCGCCGCCCCAATAGGGATTGGTGAAGACCGTCGCCAGGATCTGGCCCTTGGCGACGAGTTCGACGGCCTGCTGGTTACCGTCATAGGAGACGACGGGCATTCCCTCGATACCCTCGGCCCGCAGCGCCTCGAGCACGCCATAGGCAATCGTGTCGTTGGCACAGTGGACACCCTTGATCTCGTCGCCATAGCGCGTGATGAAGCCGGCCATGACCTGATTGGCCTTCTGGGTATCCCAGTCGGCTGGCTGCGCGTCGAGCAGTTGAACGTCCGGATAGTCCTTGAGTGCTTTCTTGAGCCCGTTGAGGCGCTCGATGGCGGGATTGTTGGAGGCGATTCCGCCCAGGTGAACCACGCCGCCCTTCTTGCCCATGGCGTCCATGAGGATGCGGGCCGTCTGCTCGGCCGGCCCTTCGTCGGACCAGGTCATGTGCGACACGTAGTGGTCGCCGAAGTCCCAGGGATGCAGGTCGTCGGTCTTGTTCCAGATCGTGGAGACATAGGCGCCGGCAGCGGCAACGGCCTCCACCACGGGACGGCAGTTCGGCGCATCGTTCGCGTCGATCGCCAGCGCGACCTTGCTGCCGTTCTTGCCGAGCAGCGCCTTGACGTCCGCCAGCGACTTCTCGCTGGAACCTTCATTGATGAGGTTGACCAGCGCGCTCTTGGGGAGCCCCAGGCTCTCGACGAAGGCCTCGCCGCCCGAGACGATGTAGTTCCAATAGGGATTGGTCCTGTCGCGATAGCTCCAGGCTATCGTCGGATTGGCCGATGCCGCCCGTGCGGGGCTCGATCCCAGCGCGCCGAGCGCCGCCAAGCCTCCCAGGCCATAGGCCGATGCCAGCAGCAGATTGCGGCGATTGACCGTCTCCTGCTCGATGAATTTCTTGATGAACGACATGCCTTCCTCCCCTGCGGACCCGTGCATCGCGCCGCGCTTTTGAGCGTCACTGGACGCCGTCGCATTTTCGATATTGCACTATCTAGTTACTTCGTTATCGAAGGCGTGTCAACGCCGCTGGATGCGGAGAGGCGGCCTGAAGTCCTTGCAGCGATGGAGAGCGGGAAGGTGCACATGGCACTGGCGCAGCAGCGAAGTAACCAGTAAGTTACCAAAAGACCTTGAGCGAATCCGACGAGCAGCCGACAAAATGCAACTGGAAAGAGGCGCGCCACCTCGAATAGGATCACGGATGGCGGCGCATCAGGCCACGCCCAAAGAGGTAGGAATGCTCACCAAGCCCCCCAAGCGTCCTCGGATCAGAGACGCGGAAGCCACCCAGGCGAGAATCCTGGCTGCCGCGAAGAAGGAATTTGCGAAGAACGGCCTTGGCGGCGCGAGGGTCGACATCATTGCAGAGCGCGCAAAAGCCAACAAACGCATGATCTATCATTACTTCAACAGTAAGGAAGATCTGTTTCAGCGCGTTCTGGAAGACGCCTATTCCGACATACGAACGGCCGAGCAAAAACTCGATCTGGAGCGCCTCCCGCCCAAGGAAGCGCTTGAACGCCTGGTGCGGTTTACCTGGACCTATTACCTGAAGAACCCGGAATTCCTGACGCTGGTCAACAGCGCCAATCTGCACAAGGCAAAGCACATCAAGAAGTCCGAGGTCGTTCGCCAAGTGAGTACGCGCTTTGTCGACATGGTCGGGAACCTGCTCGACCGCGGCGTCAAGACCGGCGAATTCCGATCGGGAATCGATCCCGTACAACTGAATATAACGATCGCAGCAATCGGATATTACTATTTTACAAACCGCTATACCGGTTCGATCGTCTTCCAGCGCGACCTGATGACTCCCGCAGCCCTGGAAGAACGCATCCGTTTCAATGTCGATACCATCATGCGACTTGTAGAAGCCTGATCCATGCGTGAATTACCGCAAACCGAAGTCTCGGTGACGCGGATGAATCGCCTCGTCCTTGCCGAGAGTCAGTGCTTGTCGCCGAAGACGTGAGCCGCCTCCGCATCGAACCTCAGCCACACCGCATCGCCGCGGCTGAGACCGGCAATGGCCTCATGGCCGAACGGCAGCCTTACGGACAATTGGTCCCCCCTGCCGGTCCTCGTCACGACATGAATGTTGTTGCCCAGGAAGGTAATGTCGCTGACCGTGGCGGGCACCCCCTTGTCCGGCGACGTCTTCGACAAGAACAAGCGTTCCGGCCGAAGCATGACCGAGGCCTTGCTGCCGGAGGCCGAGCCGTGCATGGGCACATCGGACACCGTCATCGTATCGCAGATCGAGATGCTGGCACGGCCAGTAGCCGATGATAGAATCTCGCAGGGCAGGAAATTGCTGTCGCCGATGAATTCGGCCACGAAGCGCGTCGCTGGATTGGCATAGAGTTCCGGCCCGGTTCCAATCTGGTCGATCACCCCCTTGGAAAAGACGGCGATGCGATCGGACAGGCGCAGCGCCTCCTCCTGGTCGTGCGTGACATAGAGGATGGTCACCCCGGTCTGCTGATGGATGCGGCGGATCTCGTACTGGATTTCCTCGCGAAGCTTCTTGTCGAGCGCTGACAAGGGCTCGTCCATCAACAGCACCGGCGGGTCATAGGCCAGCGCCCTGGCGAGCGCCACGCGCTGCTGCTGGCCGCCCGACATGTTCGCGGGCTTGCGGTCCTCATAGCCCTCCAGCCGGACGAGCCGCAGCATCTCCTTGACCCTGGCGTCGACCTCGGCCTTGGGCTTGCGCCGGACCTTGAGGGGAAAGGCGATGTTCTCGCCGACGGACAGATGTGGGAACAGGGTGTAGCGCTGGAACACCATGCCGATATTGCGCTGGTGCGAGGGGGTGGACAGCAGCGTCGTCCCGTTCAGCCTGATGTCGCCCGCCGTCGGGTTGTCGAAGCCGGCCAGGATATAGAGCGTCGTGCTCTTGCCTGAACCGGAGGGGCCGAGAAAGGTCAGGAATTCGCCTTTCTCGACCTCGAGATTGACGTTCTGGACCGCGACGACCGCCCCATATTCCTTCCGGATGCCTTGGATTTGCAGGAAGGGTTGCGTCATGATTTCAATCCTTTGCGCACGAGCGCGACAAGCGTCATCAGGACCAGGGTCAGGAGGATCAGCAGGGTCGAGGCCGCCGCGACGACCGGAGTGAGATCCTGGCGCAGGGTCGCCCAGACCTTGACCGGCAAGGTCTGCAGGGTGGGGCTCGCCATGAAGATCGCCACCACCACCTCGTCCCACGAGGTCAGGAAGGAGAAGATCGCGGCCGAAAACAGGCCGTGGCTGATCGAGGGCAGCGTGATTCTGATCTTGGCCTCGAGCGGCGACGCACCGCACAGCACGGCCGCATCCTCGATCGACTTGTCGAAGCCCTCGAGCGCGCTGCTGATCGAGAGGATGGAAAAGGGCAGCGCCAATACCAGATGGGAGGCGACGAACCCGGTCATGGTGCCGCTCAGCCCGATCTTCAGGAAGAAGGCGTAGAGGCCGACGGCCAGCACCACCACCGGCAGGATCATCGGCGTCAGGAACAGGGCCTTCAGCCCTTCACGGAACCAGAACCGGCCGCGCACCAGGCCGAAGGAGGTGACGAGCCCCAGCAGGACGGAAAGCACCGTCACGATCGCCGCGATCTTGAAGCTGGTCCAGGCCGACTGCAGCCAGCGCGGATCGGCGAACAGATCCGAATACCATTTCAGCGTCCAGCTCGGCGGCGGGAAGATCAGCCATTGCGACGAGCCGAATGATAGGGCTGCGATGAAGAGGATCGGCAGGAGCAGGAAGGCGGCGGTCAGGGCCGTGATGGCGAGCAGGACGTATTTCCACCAGCCCAGGCGTTCGAAGTTCAGCAGCATGCTAGCGTCCTCCCGGGCTGTGGTCGCGGAAGAAGCGCAGCTGTACGGCATAGAGCGAGAGCGTGACGACGAGGAGGACCAGCGCCGCGGCGCCCCCCATGCCCCAATTGACCAGGGACTGCACGAATTGGGCGATGAGCTCGGCCAGCATCATGTTGGCGGTGCCGCCGAGCAGCGCGGGCGTGACGAAATAGCCGAGCGACATCACGAAGACCATGAGCGCACCGGCGACCATGCCCGGCACCGCCAGCGGCAGGAGCACGCGCGTCAGCGATTGCCAGCGCGTGGCGCCGCACAGGGCTGCGGCCTGCAGGATCGCCGGATCGATCTTGCGGATCACCCCATAGAGCGGCAGCACGATGAAGGGCAGCATGATGTAGACCATGCCGATCGTCACGCCGACGAGATTGTTCACCAGTGCCAGCGGCTTGTCGATCAGCCCGATGCTCATGAGCAGCTTGTTGATCACGCCGGTGCGTTGCAGCAGCACCATCCAGGCATAGGTGCGGGCGAGCAGGTTCGTCCACATCGACAGCAGCAGGATGGCAAAGACGATCGCCGCGAGCTTTTTGGGCATGATGGCCAGGGCCCAGGCGACGGGAAAGCCGATCGCGAGCGAGACCGCCGTCACCACCGCCGACACCAGGAAGGTGTTGAAGAAGATCCGCAGATAGGTGGAGGAGCCCAGCAGTTCGGCATAGTTGCCGAAGCCCGGCACGGGTTCCAGGACGCTGCGCAGCAGCAGCAGGGCCACCGGCACGACGAAGAAGAGGGCAACGAAGGCCAGGGCCGGCATGATCCAGGCCAGGCCCGTCGGCCTGGTCGGGCGCGAAACAGGCTGTACCGCAGCGCCGGCTATTATCTGCTGGGACATGGCAATCCTTTCCGCATGGGACACATCGGGAAGCCCGAACAGTCCGTGGTTCCGGCTCCCGTCCGGGCCATCCCTGCATCATTCGACGTTGCTGCCGGACAGAAACGGGTGGGAGGGAATGCTCCCTCCCCTTGCATGCTGTTCCGCTTTACTTCGCCTGCCAGGCGTACCAGCGTTCGCCGATCGCATCGCGGTTGGCCGCCCAATAGGTCATGTCGGCGTTGACCTGGCTCGCCTTCTGCTGATCCGGCAGGGTCTTGACCGTCTCGGCGTCCATGAGCTTGGCCGAGTCCAGGTTGATCGGGGCATAGCCCGTCGCCGCAGCCATGTCCGCCTGGCCCTGGGCCGAGGTAGCGAAGGCGATGAACTGCATGGCGGCATCCTTGTTCTTCGTGCCCTTGGGCACAACGAGCGAATCCGCCGCCGTGATGTTCTGTTCCCAGGAGGTCTCGACCTTGACGCCGGTCTTGGCGAGCGCCGTCATGCGGCCGTTCCAGACGCTGCCGAACGGCGCTTCCGCCGAAGCGATCAGCTGTTGCGACTGCGCTCCGCCCGACCACCAGATGATATCGGCCTTGATGGTGTCGAGCTTCTTGAACGCGCGGTCGAGATCCAGCGGATAGAGTTTATCGGCCGGCACACCGTCAGCCAGCAGCGCGGCTTCGATGACGCCCGGCGCCGACCATTTGTAGAAGGTGCGCTTGCCCGGGAATTTGGTGGTGTCGAACAGATCGGCCCAGGTCTTGGGGCAGGTCGCGACAGCATCGGCATTGCAACCGATCACGAAGGAATAATAGAAGCTGCCGACCGAATAGTCGGTCACGAAGCGCGGATCGAGCTTGGATTTGTCGATGACGCCGAAGTCGAGCTTTTCCAGGAGGCCCTTTGGACCGGCCTGCGCGGCGTAGTCGCCTTCCACGTCGACCACATCCCAGGTGACGCCGCCGGCCTCGACCATGGCCTTGATCTTGCCGTAGTCGGTCGGTCCGTCCTGCACGACATTCACGCCGGCCTTGGCCGTAAACTTGTCCGCCCATGCCGCTTTCTGGGCGTCCTGGGTGGTTCCACCCCAGCTCGAGAAGACCAGGTCCGCTGCGACTGCAGGCGACGCTATGATCAGCAATGCCGCACAGGCGGCCCATATCGATGTCGATTTCATGTTCCCACGCTCCGGTTGTCAGGGCTCTTGTCTGGATGCGTCACGGTGACCGGCCCTCCGAAGGGGAGAAGGCAGCCGGTTTCATGATCTTGTTTTCAGCAGTTTCGATGAGGTCGCGGATCTTCGGCAGGAAGGCCCGCCAGCGCGGATCGGCGGCAAGCGAGGCTCGGCACCGTTCCCTGTCGTCGAGGCTCGTATAGGCCCAGATATGCATGACCTCGTTGATCGGCCCGATCTCGGAGAAGAAGTAGCCGACCAAATGTCCCAGATGCTCCTTCTGGATCGCGATGCCCTCTTCCTCGACGACCTTGAGATAGGCTGGCACCGTGCCATTCCTGAGCCTGTATGTGCGGACCTCGTAGAACATGGCGTCACCGCATCACGAAGGGATCGGGGATCGGATCGTCCGAGGTCCTGAGCCAAACCGTCTTGGTCCGGGTGTAGTCCAGCGCCGCGGCCAAGCCGCCTTCGCGGCCGTGGCCGGAAAGCCCGAAGCCGCCGAAAGGCGCGATCGGCGAGACGGCCCGATAGGTGTTGACCCAGACGACGCCGGCTCGGATGCCCTTCATCAGGCGATGGGCACGCGTCAGGTTCTGGGTGAACACGCCCGACGCCAGCCCATAGACGGTATCGTTGGCCAGAAGCAGGGCTTCCTCTTCCGTTTCGAAGGAGACGACGGAAAGCACCGGCCCGAAGAATTCCTCCACCAGCGAGGGCGAATCCACGCCATCGCAGTCCAGAATGGTCGGGGGATAGTAGAAACCCCCCCCTTCCGGCATCCAGCCGCCGGTGACGATCCTGGCACCCGCCGCTGTCGAGCGTTCGACCAGCTCGCTGATGTGCTGGCGCTGGCGCGCCGTGGCCAGGGGCCCGACTTCGGTTGCCATGTCGAGCGGGCTGCCGATGCGCACGGCCTCGGCCTTGCGCTTGAGGATGGCAATGAAGCGATCCTTCACGCTTCTCTCGACGATCAGGCGCGAGCCAGCGACGCAGGACTGGCCGGTTGCCGCGAAGATGCCCGCGACCTGGGCATTGGCCGCGCTTTCGAGATCGGCATCGGCGAAGACGATGAAGGGCGACTTGCCGCCCAGTTCCAGCGAGGTCGAGGCCAGGTTCTCGGCGGAGTTGCGCACGACATGGCGCGCGGTTTCCGGTCCTCCGGTGAATGCCACATGGGCGATCCTTGGATGCCGGCCAAGCGCGGCACCGCAGGAAGGACCAAACCCGGTAATGACGTTGACGACCCCCGGGGGGAAGCCGGCTTCATGCACCAGCCGAGCGAATTCGAGGAGGGGAGCAGGTCCGTCCTCGGAGGCCTTCAGCACCAGGGTGCAGCCGGCAGCCAGCGCCGGGCCGACCTTGACGGCGGACAAGAAGAGCTGGCTGTTCCAGGGCACGACCATGGCGACCACGCCGACCGGCTCCCGCCGCAGCCAGACTTCCATGTCCGGCTTGTCGATCGGCAAATAGGAGCCCTCGATCTTGTCGGCGATGCCGGCATAGTAGCGGTAATACTCCGCGACATAGGCGATCTGGGCCGATGTCTCGCGGATGATCTTGCCGGTGTCGCGGGTTTCGAGTTCGGCCAGCCTGGATGCATTGGCGGCGACGAGATCGGCCAGCTTGTAGAGCAGCTTTCCACGCTGGGTGGCTGTCATCCTCGACCATGCACCGTCATAGAGCGCCTTGTGTGCGCTCTCGACTGCCCGGTCGACATCGGCCTCGCGGGCCTCAGGCATCTGCGCCCACGCCGTGCCGGTTGCCGGATCGAGGCTTTCGAAGGAAGCCTCGCCGTCGCAAAAGGCCCCATCGATGTAGAGCTGGAAACGCTGCATCGCATCAATCCTTGAAGGCAGGCATGACGTCGGCGATGAACCGTTCGAGCGAGGCTTTCTTGCGCTCGAAACTCACGCCGGTATCGATCCAGAACGAATATTCGTCATAGCCCAGCGCCTCGTAGTGCTTGAGGCGGGTGATGACCTCATCGACCGTGCCGAGCGCGAGATTGGCCCGCATGACCTCCGGCGAAAGCATGGCGTTTGCCTGGATTTCCTCCTCGCTCAGCCGCTGGATCAGCCCCTGATGGATCGGCCGCTCGTTCTTGAACCAGGCGAAGAAGTAGTTGTAGTAGACGCTCAATTCCCGGGTCGCCTGCGCCACGTCGGCCGCATCCGCACCGACATAGGTGTGCAGCAAGAGCATGATCTTCGGCCTGGGAATCTCGGGGGCCTTCGCGCAGGCCGCATCGAAGCGTTCCATCAGGCTTTCGATCTCCCGATCGCCATTCCAAAGCGGAGTGACCTGCACGTTGCAGCCGTTGACCACCGCAAACTCATGGCTGTTGGGGTCGCGTGCAGCCACCCACACCGGCACAGGGTCCTGCAGCGGCTTGGGCGCGGAAGTCGTGGCCGGGAACTTCCAGAACTCGCCGTCATGGGCGTAGTCGCCCGCCCACACGCCCCGGACGGCAGGAATGAGCTCGCGCATGCGCTGGCCGGCCTGCCAGGCATCGAGGCCAGGCAGAAGGCGTTCATATTCGAAGGAATAGGCGCCGCGCGCGATACCGAGGTCCAGACGTCCAGCGCTGATCAGGTCCGCCATCGCGGCCTCGCCGGCCAGCTTGATCGGATGCCAGAAGGGCGCGATCACCGTGCCGGTGCCGAGGCGGACATGGCTGGTGCGCCGTGCCAGATCGGCAATGGTGACGAAGGGATTGGGCGCGATGGTGAAATCCATGCCGTGATGCTCGCCGGTCCAGATGGCGTGCATGCCTCCCTTGTCGGCGATTTCGCACAGTGCCACGAACTCGTCATAGAGCTGCTTGTGGGACTGGCCGGCATCCAGCCGTTCCATGTGAACGAAGAGCGAGAACTTCATGGACGGGCCCCCTTGGTGGGAATGGAATGCACCCTGCCGGCCGTCTCATTGCCGAAATAGACGCCGAAATTGCCGATGGAGCTTTCCAGCGCAAAGCGCGCGAGGATGTCGGCAGTGGATCGATCCTTGACCTCGCCGGCACCGATGGCGGCCGGCCTGAGGAAACGGCCGATCTTTGGCTCCCCCTCGCCCGCGAAAGCACGATAGACGATGTGCTGAAGGCCGGAGGTCTTGTCCTCATAGACCGAGTAGAGAAAGCCGATCGTGACGGACAGTCCCGTGAGTTCCTCGAGGTATCGGGCCAGCACCTCGGTGGGATCGCCGTCACCGCCCCGACAGGCCGGGAGCGTCATCGGCGTGTCGCCGAGCAGCAGCACTTCCCCCTCGCGCTCGAGAACCGCTCCGAACTCGATCTTACCCTCTGCCGCGGCCGATACGGCCCTGGCGGAGAGATTGGGCGTGAAATAGCCGCCACGGGCATAGCCCAGGCCGTTCAGGCCGGAATTATCGAACACCAGGACCCGTCCGACAAGAATGACATGGTCTCCGGCATCGACCACCTCGTGCATCGCGCATTCGAACCAAGCCGAAACGCCCGAGAGGATCGGGCAGCCATGGACGCCAGGGCGCCAATCCACCGCCGCGAAGCGATCCTCCGCCGGCCGCGCGAAGGTGTTGGAGACATCCTTCTGCGCCTCGGACAGAATGTTGACGGCAAAGCTGCCGGCCTGCGTCATCGCCGCATAGTTGCGCGAACTCTTGGCGAGGCAGACGAGCAGGAGCGGCGGATCGAGCGAGACGGAGGTGAAGGAATTGGCCGTGAAGCCGATCGGCTTGTCCGCCGCATCGCGGGTCGTCACCACGGTCACACCCGTGGCGAAGGCACCGAAGGCATCCCGCAATGCCCTTGGATCGAGGCTTTGCACGCTCATGCCGGCTTCTCCTCTGCCATCAGCCATTCCTCGAGGGTGGCGTTGACTGCCTCGGGCGCCGTCAGATTGACCATGTGGCGGTGTCCTTCGATGATGCGGGCCCATCCCTTCGGTGCGGCGGCAGCCATCGCCCTGGCCATCGCCGGCGTGGAATTGGGATCGCCGGAACCGGTCAGGAACAGCGCCGGACAGGTCACGGAAGGCCAGCAACCGGCGTAGGTCTCATCGCCGCCGGCAAAGGCGGCGTAGGCAACGGCATACCCCCGCGGATCGACCTGCTCGAGCCAGCTGCGCGTCAGCTCGCGCGCCCGGCGATTGTTCGGCTCATCATCGAACCAGCGCGCCAGCGGGCCTTCCTTGTCGACGCCGTCGGCACGAATGGCCTTGGCTCGGGCCAGCACGGCCGCCTTTGCCTGCGGATCGCGCCGATAGACGCCATTCAGATAGGCAACGCGGGCAATGCGATCGGGAAAGCTGGCAGCCGCACCGCCCGAAATCATCGCGCCCATGGAGTGGCCGGCGAGACTGACGCGATCGAGTTTCAGATCGTCGAGCAATCGGCCGAACCAGGCAACGAAATCCGTGACGGCACTGCCCTCCGGCAGGCCGTCGCTGCCGCCATGCCCCGGCATATCAACCGCGACGACACGATGCGTTTGCGAAAACCGTTCGATCTGGGGCATCCAGGCTTCGAGGCGCATGCCGACGCCGTGGATGAGGACCAGCGCATCGCCCTCACCCGCCTCGAAATAGGCAGAGCCCCGCGAACTCATCTGGCGCGGGAGCGTCCCATCGGGTGCCCGGCCGATATTGGTCGAGGTCGTTGCGGATCCGGCCTGCATGGCGCGCCCCGCTCGCTCAGACGCCGGCCGGATTGGCGACATCCTGCCCAAGATCCTTCAGATCCTGGTAGCGATCGCCGATACGGTGATGGGGACGACCGCCAACGGAAGCACCCAGTGCCACGACGATCTCGTCGGCGGCCGGGGCATCCGCGATCGCCGCCTGGATCGTCAGATAATGGGAACGCCGCCCCTCGTCATTCTTGTCCATCAGGGGGATCATGACGGGGGCATTGGCCGGGCCGCGCGTATTGCAGAAAGCGAGATAGGATTTGGCGCCGACCGCCTGGCGGTAGTGATTGCCGAAGCGCAGCGTGTGGATCAGGGCGGAGGCATGCTCGATCTCGCCGTCCAGCCCGACGACGGCAGACTTGCCGTAGCCTTCCACCGCCTCGCCGGAGCCGACCGCATCGAGGATCATCCTGGTCAGCAATTCACCCAGGACCGGCGCGACGGCGTGGATTTCCGGCTTCAAGTCGTCGACGAAGCCCCTGCCCGCCCAGGGATTCTTCACCACGGCCATCGCCGCGAAGAGCTTGAGAGGCCTGGGCGCCGCCCTTCCTCCCTCGATCAGGGTCGTTTCGACCTGAAGCAATGTCTTGCGGATCTGGATGGCCATGGCAATATCCTCATACGGTCATTGCATCTTATGGTATACCATAAGATCACGTGTCAATGCCTTGCCTGGATGAATTTTTGCGGCTACACCAAGACATGAGCAAGAACGCCGACAATCTCGCCTCCCTCAGAATCGAGAACCCGCCCGCGACTTTGCGGGAGATCGCTCTCGAAAGAATGCGGCGGGCGATCATCAACGGCCTCTTCGAGCCCGAGGAGCGGCTCGTCGAGCGCACGCTGTGCGAGCAGCTCGGCGTTTCCCGGTCCGTCATCCGCGAGGTCATTCGTCATTTGGAAGCCGAGGGGCTGGTGACGATGCTCCTCAACAAGGGACCGATCGTGGCGCGGCTCGATTGGGATGATGCTCGCCAGATCTACGCCATTCGCGCCGCGGTTGAATCCACGGCCATTGCCGACTGCGCCCGCCTCGCCGATGCCGACGTGAAGAGGCGGTTGAGGAAGGCTTTGGACAATCTCGACCGCACGTCGCGGCAGCGCTCTCCGGCCGCTGTCATCGACGCGACGACCGAGCTCTACAAGATCATCTTCGAGGCCGGCGGCCACAAGATTGCCTGGGACATCGTCAGCCGCCTGAACAGCCGGATCTCAAGATTGCGCGTGATGACGCTGTCGACCGCCAATCGAATGGTGACCGGCCCGGCGCAGATACGCGAGATTTTCGACGCGATCGAGAAGAACGATCCGGACGCCGCCGCGGCAGCCTGTCGGCGGCACATTGCGGCCGCGGCTGCCATTGCCGAGGTGGTTCTGGGCGATATGCAGGCCAGGGCGTAAAGCCCACCCCTTTCAAGGTGTTGACGTGTGAAGTCGGGATCGAGCGCCGCAACCCCTCATCCGCCTGCCGGCGCCTTCTCCCGCGGGGGGAGAAGGGGGGGCATTTTCGGGAGGTGCGACGCTGGTCGATCGCCTTCTCCCCTTGCGGGAGAAGGTGCCCCGAAGGGGCTGGATGAGGGGTCGCGGTGCCCTATCCCGGTCTTTTCTGTGTTCGTTCCAGATACCTTGAAAGAGGTGGACGTAAGCCGCGCCCAAAGCCGTCCATAACATCCATGGTCAGGCAGGCAGCGCCGGCCCGGAGCGGCAATGGGAACGGCCTCCCACACCGCTCGCTGCTCGGCGAGGCGGCTACTCCCGCAGCCACACCCGCATGTCGCCCGGCTGCCGATTGTCCCAGGCAAAATAGGGAATGGCGCGAACCAAGGCCTGCTCTCTGGCGGGAGGGTCGCTTCGGTAGAGGGCTCCGCCCCAATCCGAGGTGCGGTCGGCAACCGCCTGGACCGACAGCGTTACCACGCCACCCAGCAAATCCGGCGCCTCAGCGGCCTCGAGCGAAGCGCCCGACGGCAGGACAAGGCTATGAAGGGGTTCGGAATTGTCGACCTCCTCCACGCAATAGACGACCGGTCCCCTGGCAAGCGCGACCCTGCCGGCATCCTGGCGAACCCTGGGATTGGCGTAGAGGCGCCGGGCCGGCATGTCGAGGTCGAGGCGGATCGCATCCGTCGCCTTCCATTCACGATCGAGCGTGACATAGCCGTCGGCCAGCACCGCCTGGAGATCGACAGCCTCGCCATTGACCATGAGCTGCGCCCGGGGACACCACCCGGGAATGCGCAGATGCAGCTTGAAGCGCAGCGGCCTCTCGGTGTCGATCGACATCGAGACTGCGCCATCCCAGGGGTAGCGGCTGGTCTGCGTCAGCACCGCCTTCTGTCCGCCCACCTCGAATCGGATGGAACTGTCCCCATAGAGATGGACCGCGACCGCATCCTCGGCCAAGCCATAGACATAGGTGCCGATCGAAGCGACCATCCGTCCGATATTGGGCGGGCAGCAGGGGCAGCGATGCCACTTCCAGCGATTGTGCCGGCCACGGCTCTCGAGCGGATTCTCGTAGAAGAAGCGCGAGCCATCGAGCGACAGGCCCGAGATCGAGCCATTGTAGAGCGCCTGCTCCATCACATCGGCGTAGCGTGCATTGGGGCCGACGCCCAGCATCCTGCTCGCCCAGAACACCAGCGCGACCGAGGCGCAAGTCTCGGCATAGGCGGTTTCGTTGGGCAGGTCGTAATCGGAGGTGACCCCTTCATTGGCAGCCGACGGGCCGAGCCCGCCGGTGACATAGAGGTTCTTGGTCGTCAGGTCGTCCCACAGGCGCTCCAGCGCCGTCCGGAGGCTGTCATCCGCGAATTCCGCGGCGATGTCGGCCATGCCGGCATAGAGATACATCGCCCTGACGGCATGGCCGACGACCTTGTCCTGCTCGCGTACGGGCTTGTGGGACTGGTTATATTCATACGTCTTGAAATGGTAATCCTTCGGGTCGGCGCCACGAGCCCTTGCTTCTTCATCGAAATAATGCGGCTGCTGGCCGCGCTGGTCGACGAAATAGCGCGCGAGCTCCAGATATTTGCGCTGGCCCGTCACCCGCCCGAGCTTGACCAAAGCGAGCTCGATCTCCTCATGGCCGCAATAGCCTTTCCGCTTGTTCGCCTCGGCCCCAAACATCTCGGCGATGTGATCGGCAAACCGGCACATGATGTCGAGGAGCTTGCGCTTGCCGGTGGCCTGGAAATAGGCGACCGCTCCCTCGATGAGATGGCCGGCGCAATAGAGTTCATGGCAGTCGCGCAAATTCGTCCAGCGCAATCCCGGCTGAATGCGCTGATACCAGCTCGACAGATAGCCATCCTCCTGCTGAAGCTTGCCGAACATGTCGATGACCGCGTCGATCTTGCGCTCCAATTCGTCGTTCCGGCGGCGGTAGAGCGAATAGGCGGCGGTCTCGATCGTCTTGCCCCAGTCGGAATCCCAGAACATCTGGGTGGTCACCGTGGCGCCGGTGAACTCGTTGCCCGTCGGCGACATCGAGTGGAAGGGAATGACGACGCCCGGCGACGGGACGTCGGGATCGATCTGCTCGAGCATCCGGGCCTCGACGCAGCGATCGTAGAGGATGTCGGCCGTGCGCGAGGCAACGGCATCGACGCGGGCGCCCCAGAACCCGGCGACCTCGACTTGCGCCACCGACGGTGGGCGAAAGGTAGTGTTGGCAGGCATGGTGGCGGGCGTGGCATTGAAACCTGACATGAAAGGATCTCCAGGAAATATCGGCTACTTCACCGCGCCGGCCGTGAGCCCGCGAATGTAGTAGCGCTGCAAGAGCAGGAAGAGGACGAGACAGGGGATCATCATCACGGTGACGCCGGCCTGTACCGCGCCCCAATCGATGGCGCCGAAGCGGCCCGACTGCAGGGCCGTCATCATGACGGGCAAGGTGAACTTGCCCTGGTCGGTCATCAGCACCAGGGCGGCGAGGAATTCGTTCCAAGCGCCGAGAAAGGCAAACAGGGCGATCGTCACGATCCCCGGCCAGACCAGGGGCAGCATGACGCGGATCAGCAGGCTGGCGTCGTTGGCCCCATCCATGCGGGCAGCCTCCTCGATCTCCCGCGGCACCGCGTCGAAGGCATTGCGCATCATGAAGATGGAGAACGGCAGCTGCAGCGTGACATAGACCCCCACCAGGCCCGTCAGCGTGTTGTGCAGGCCCAATTTGGTAAGGATCAGGAAGATCGGCGTCAGGATCGACTGGAACGGGATCATGATGGTCGACAGGATCATCATGAACAGGAGGTTCTTGAAGGGAAACCGGAAGCGGGAAAACCCATATCCGGCCAGCACGCTGATCAATACCGACAGCAGCACCGTCATGCCGGTGACATAGATGCTGTTGAGTGCCGGCTGGACCAGGCCATTGCCGAAGCCGTTCAAGGCCGAATAGTTCTCCAGCGACAGGCCGGTGCTCGGCCAGGGCGGCAAGGGCGGCTGACGCGCCTCCATCGGCGACTTGAAGCTGGACAGCACCGCCCAGGCGATCGGTGCTGCGAAAACAGCGGCAAGGAACACGCCGATCGCATGAGTCCCCAGAAACGAGACGACGGGCCGTCTTTCGGCGGTGGCAACGCCCGTCTTCATTCCACGCCCTCCGGCTGACGCAGGACGCGCAACTGGATCAGGCTCAAGACGATCAACACGACCAGCAGCACCATCGACAGGGCCGCGCCGTAGCCGAGCTTGAAGGAAACGAAGGACTGATTGAAGATCCAGTAGACGGCGGTGAGCGTCTGGTTGTTCGGGCCGCCGCGCAGGATGATGTAGAACTGGTCGAAGGCGAGCACCGATCCCGATACCGACAGGATGAGAGCGAGCGCGAGCGTGCGCCGCATCAGGGGCAGCGTGATCAGGCGAAAGCGGGCCAGGGGCCCCGCCCCGTCGATCTTGGCCGCTTCGTGCAGTTCGCCCGGGATGGACTGTAGGCCGGTCATCAAAATGACCATGGTGAAGCCGGCGACCTTCCACACCACCATGGCGATGATCGACCAGAACGCCGGCTGGAAACCGGCGAGAAGATTGATCTTCTTCTGCGTCAGGCCAAGGTCGAACAGGGCCGGGCTGAAGAGGCCGGAATCGACGTTGAGCAGCCAGGACCACAACAGGCTGGCGGAAGCAAAACCGACGACGACCGGCATGAAGAAGAAGGTGCGGTAGACGCCAACGCCGGGCCGCGGCCTTTCGATGAACAGGGCCAGCGGAAAGGCGACGGCGAAAATGGCCACCGTCACGATGGCGGTGTAATAGGCGGTAAATCCGAGGGCCGACCAGAAACGCGTGTCATGGGCGATCGCCAGGTAGTTGGCGATGCCGATGAAACGCGGCACCCCCATCAAGGGCCAGTTGTGCAGCGACATCCAGGCCGTCATGCACAGCGGCATAATGAAGAACACGCCCACCAGCGCAATCGCCGGCGCGATATAGACCAGCCCCATGAGATTGCCGGAGCTGCGGCGGCGAATTCGCGTCCGCGCGCGCGGCAAGGCTGCCGAGACACTCATCGTCCACTCCTGTCGATGCGAGGCCATCGAGCCGCCTTTGGCAAGGCGGCAGCAATGGCTGGGCGTTATTGCGGGGCGGTGTCGATAATGGACTGCATGGTCTTCTGGGCAGTGGCGATGGCCGCCTCGGCGTCATCGCCATAGAGGGCCTCCCCGATCAGCTGGTTCCACGGGCCGTTGGCCGAGTTGATGATGTCGTTGAAAACCGTGCTGTAGGGTGTGCGCCCCTTGGCCATGGCTTCGGCCGCGATCTGGTAGCGTGGATCGAGATCCTTGAGGGCTTGCTTGGCAATATCGCTGCGCACCGGCAGGCTGCCATATTTGGCCAGCAGGGTCTGCCCCTCGATGGAATAAGCAAATTCGAGGAACTGCTTCACCACCGCGATCTTGGAAGTTCCCTTGGTGACGACGAAGTTGTCCCCGCCTGCAAAGGACGACCAGCCGCCATCCTTGCCGGGCAGGAAGGTGATGCCATAGTCGATATCGGGATATTGCGTATTCAGGGCCCCGATGGCGAAGGCACCGGACGGGCTGATGCCGATATTGCCGGCAGCAAAGGCAGCGAAGAAATTGGCGCCGGTGTCGCTTTGGGCGCCCGCGGGCACCAAGTCCTTCTTGATCATGGAGCGATAGAAATCGATGGCCGCGCGCAGTTGCGGGCCCTCCAGGGTGGCCTTCGTGCCGTCGTCGGAAAGAATATCGCCGCCGGAGGCCCATACGAGTGGGGTCAGGGTAAAGATATTGCAGCCCGGGCAATTGCCGGAAAAGTAATAGCCCTTGATGTTTCCGCCGAGCGCATTGATTTTTTCGGCATCCGCCTCGATTTCAGCCCAGTTGGCCGGGCCTTTTTCGGGATCCAGCCCCGCTTTCTTGAACAGCTTCTTGTTCCAGATCAGCACGGAACTATCGGCGGAGAACGGCAGGCCATAGATCCGGCCGTGATAGGTGCCCGTCTTCACATGAGCCGGCGACAGGGCGGCGAAATAGGACAGCGACTTGGCCCAGTCGGTGATGTCTTCCAATTGCCCCGAGGCGGCAAAGGCCGGCGTATAGATCAGATCGAGCGACAAGGCATCGGGCGCGGTGCCACCCGCCGCAGCGGCTCCATATTTGGTGATGATCTCCGCATTGGGAATGATGTCGAGCTTGACCTGGTCGTCGTGGCTCTTGTTGAACGCATCGACCACTTTCGGCATGAAGTTGGACGCGTCGGCACGGACCCAGATGGTCGCGGTCTCAGCGCTCCATGCCGGCAATCCGATCGCCGCCGTGGCGATCCAGGTCGCCAGGCCTATCATCAGCTTTCTCATTGTTTCCTCCCCTTTGGTATCACCGACCTAGTCGCCTCTTGTTGATGGGCTCCCACGGTCATTGAACGCACTGCCGCAGGATTCCCGCACGACAAGGCGGCATGGCAATTTCCTGACGCCCGGCTCCACCGGCCGACCGTCGACCTGGGCCAGCAGCGCCAGCCCGGCCTGCCGACCGAGTGCGGCCAGGTTCATGTCGATGGAGGTCAGCGGCGGCCGGCTCTGGGAGGCGATGATCTCCCAATTGTCGAAACCGATGACCCCTACGTCTCCCGGCACGCTGAGGCCGCGCTCGCGCAGGGCATCGATCACCCCCCGGGCGATCATGTCGTTGCCGCAGAAGATCGCATCGGGTTTGGCTCCCCGGCCGGCAAAGAGCCGCCCCACCGCTTCATGCCCCCACGCCTCGGACCAGGCTCCCATGAGAGTAGGAATGGGCGGCAATCCGGCCTGGGCCAGCACATCGTGGCAGGCCTTGGCGCGAAGATGCACGACGGAAAAGCTCGCCGGGCCGGTAACATGGGCGATCCGGCGCCGGCCGAGGCCCAGGAAGTGTTCGGTTGCCAGGCGGGCGCCGGCTTCGTCATCGGAGACGAATGCCGCCGCGCCCGGATCCGGTTCGGTGAAAGCGTAGACGGCAGGTATGCCGAGATTCGAGAGGTCGACCGGGAGCCGGCGGTCGATGCGCTTGCCGGTGGCGATGATGCCGTCGACACGCTTGTCGAGCATGGCGTTGACGTGGAGTTGCGCAAGGCGCGGATCGTCCTCGACATTGCACAGGAAGACCGAGACCCCCTTGTCGACGAGGGCCTCCGTAATCCCGGCCATCAGCGGAAGCGAAAAGCGGCCATAGGTATCGTTGGTCAGCAACCCCACCGTGAAGCTGCGGCGGCGGAGCAGGCTCTGCGCCAGGGCATTTGGGCGAAATCCCAAAAGTGCGGCAACCTCGCGCACCCGCTTGCGGGTTTCGACCGTCATCCGCCCCTGGTCGTTGAGCGCCTTGGACGCGGTGGCGAGGCTGACGCCAGCGGCAGCGGCAACGTCGCGCAACGTGACTGGCTCCGACGCCCCTTCGCCTCCCCTAGACATCAAAGCCCTCCCAACTGAGAAAAGGTTTTCTCTTTCTCGATTTAAGCATCTCTTTGGGTAAAAGATGTCTCTTTTTTGTGAGAAAAGGTTTTCTCATTTCTACAGGAGATCCGTGCTCCCGACAAGGGTTATTCGTCGGATGATTGAAATGGCTGGAGAGCCGTTTTCTCCTCCGCCGATTGGGCGGCCTGCAGCAGACAACGGGGCCTTCCCAAGTCGGCGCCGTTCAGGGCGCTCGATGACATTCGAAGGCCAATTGCCGCCCATCCTCCATTGCCTGGCCTCCCTTCTGCGAACGGTCGACGTTCACGACGCTTGACAAGGTCGCTTTCTAGTCTCAGAATGAATTTAATATCACATATGAATAAATATTCATATCGACATGGAGGACTGATGACGGCGCCCCCTCACGCTTTGAATCTCGTTGATGCCGCCGCGTCCGGCCCTGCCTCGTTTCCGGCGCCGCTGGCAGCCGTTGCGCATCCGAGCTTCGAGAAGACAACCGATCCCGTGGCCCTGGCGGAAATTGCCCGCCAGGTGCGGATCAAGATCGTCAGGACCGTCGCCCAGGCAGGCCTTGGCCATGTCGGCGGCGACCTCTCGGTGACCGACATCCTCACCACGCTCTATTTCGGCGTGCTCAATGTCGATCCCGCTGCCCCGGCCAAGCCGGACCGGGATCGTTTCATCCTCTCCAAGGGACATTGCGCCGCCGCCTTCTACAGCGTGCTGTCGCTGCGCGGCTTCTTCGATCCGGCCGCCGTCGATACCTTCATGAAGCCGCTGGCCGCCCTCAACGGCCATCCCAACCGCCGCAAGATTCCGGGCGTCGAGGCCAATACGGGCCCGCTCGGCCATGGCCTTCCGATCGGCGTTGGCACCGCTGTCGGAGCCACGATCGCCGGGCAAGATTGGCGCACCTTCGTGGTGCTCGGCGACGGTGAGTTGCAGGAAGGCTCGAACTGGGAGGCAGCCATGGCTGCCGGTCATCGCAAGCTGTCCAACCTCACTGCCATCGTCGACCGCAACCGCTTCCAGCAGGGCGCGGGCACGGAGGCCACCAACACGCTCGAACCGCTTGCCGACAAGTTCCGCGCCTTCGGATGGGAAGCCATCGACGTCGACGGCCACGACACCGCGGCCTTGTTCGACGTGCTTGCCGCCCGCGGCGCGGATCGCCCCCGGGCCGTCATCGCCAAGACCTATAAGGGCCGCGGCGTCTCCTTCATGGAAGACCGGGTGGAGTGGCACCACAAGGTGCCGAGCGCCGAGCAGGTCGAGATCGCATTGAAGGAATTGTCGCTATGAGCGCCCCCGAAGCCCCCCGCCCCGCCGGCGCCCCGGAGACATTCGACTGCCGGGTCGCCTTCGCCGAGGAACTGATCGCCCTCGCCCGAGCCGACAGCCGCATCGTGGCCGTCTGCAACGACAGCGTCGGGTCGAGCAATCTCGGTGCCTTCCAGAAGGAGTTTCCGGACCGCCTGATCAATGTCGGCATCGCCGAACAGAACATGGTCGGCGTCGGCGCCGGCCTCGCCAATGCCGGCCTGATCCCCTTCGTCTGCGCAGCGGCTCCCTTCCTCACCGGCCGGGCGACCGAACAGATCAAGGCGGACTGCGCCTATTCGCAATATCCGGTGGTGCTGTGCGGCATGTCGCCGGGCATGGCCTATGGCGAATTGGGCCCCACCCATCATTCCATCGAGGATTTCGCCTGGATGCGGGCAATTTCCGAACTCACGGTGATGGCGCCAGCCGATCCGCAGGAAACGCGCCAGGCGGTGCGCTGGGCCGCGAATGCGGGAAAGCCCGTATTCATGCGCGTCGGCCGCTTCAAGATCCCCGCCGTGAACAGGCCGGGCGACAGCTTCCAGCCCGGCAAGATCGGCACGCTGCGCGAGGGCGGCGACGTCACTCTGGCCGCGATCGGCACCATGGTGTCGCGAGCCCTGGAAGCAGCGGACCTGCTTGCGGCACAAGGCGTCTCCGCCCGCGTCCTGAATGTCTCGACGCTGAAGCCGCTGGATGAGGAAACCATCCTGAAGGCAGCCCGAGAAACCGGTCGCATCGTCACGGCAGAAGAGGCGATCAATGTCGGAGGGCTCGGTGGTGCCGTTGCAGAGACGGTTGCCCAGCACCATCCCGTGCCGATGCGCATTCTCGGCGTCCCGGGCTTTGCGCCGACGGGCGATACCCAGTTCCTGCTCGATCATTTCGGCCTGAACGCCAAGGGCATCGTCGAGGCGGCACTCGCCCTCCTGGGCAAGGGTGCACATTGATGGCCGGCCCGCTCGTTCTCGCGATCGACCAGGGCACGAGCTCCACCAAGTGTCTGCTGGTCGACAGCACCGGCGCCGTGGTCGCGCGCGGACAGGCGCCGCTGCGCGAAAGCCACCCCCAGCCCGGCTGGGTCGAGCAGGACGCCGGTGAGATCTGGCAGAGCATCAGGACCGCCGTGGCGGCCTGCGTCACGCCCGAACAGGCCCGGGCAGTCGTCGCCGCCGGCATCAGCACGCAAAGGGAATCCTGCCTGCTGTGGGACCGCAAGACAGGTGCTCCACTCTCGCCCGTCCTGTCCTGGCAGGATCAGCGAACAGCGGCCCTGGCGCAGGCGATCGGCACGCCCGAAGCGCTCGCCCGGGTGCGCCGGGTCAGCGGCCTGCCGCTCGACCCGATGTTCTCCGCCCTCAAATTGCGCTGGCTGCTCGACCAGGTCGATCCCGATCGCACCAAGGCCCGCGCCGGCGACATCCGCATCGGCACCATCGACAGCTGGCTGCTGAGCCGTCTGTCCGACGATCATCTCATCGAGGCGGGCAATGCCTCCCGCACGCAGTTGCTCGACGTCGTCAAGGGCCGCTGGGATGAAGGCCTTCTGGAGCTGTTCGGCGTACCGGCCGAAACACTGCCCCGCCTCACGGCCTCGAGCGGTCCCTTTCCAAGCCTTCGCGGTCTCGCGCCCCTGCCGGACGGAATCCCTCTCCTGGCCGTGATGGCCGATTCCCATGCGGCGCTCTTTGCGCATGGCGCGATCCGGCCCGGCGAAGCCAAGGCCACGCAGGGAACCGGCTCGTCCGTGATGGGCCTGATTCCCGATGGAGCCGCGCTCGATCCGGGCCTGTGCCTCACCATCGCCTGGGCCATCGACGGTGTCGGACCCGAGCGGCTCGCCCTCGCCGCCGAAGGCAATATCCGGGCGGCGGGCTCCACCTTGCGGTGGGTGGCCGGTATTCTCGGCGTCGATACGGACGAATTGGCAAGGTTGGCGAATGCGACCCCGAGCAGCATTGCCCTGGTGCCCGGCTTCACGGGGCTCGGTGCGCCGTGGTGGGACGCAGAGGCCGTCGGCCTGCTGACGGGCATAACGCTCGGCACCGACAGGAATGCCATCGCCCGCGCGGCCATCGACAGCATTGCGCACCAGATCGCCGATGTCGTCGAGGCCCTCCAGCGCAGCGGCTCGCCCGTGCACCGGCTGCATGTCGATGGCGGCCCCACACGCAACGACCAGCTCATGCAGATGGAGGCCGACATGATCGGCCGGCCCATCCTGCGAGGGCATACCGCCGAGCTCTCGGCGCTGGGTGTCGCCCATCTGGCGGGCCTGAAGGCCGGGTTCTGGGATGCCGGGACACTGGCGGGGCTCGATCGTCCTCGGGATGTCTTCGAACCATCGATGCGGCCAGCCGAACGCCAGGCCGAGCGCCGGCGCTGGCTCGATGCCGTCGCACGCTCACGCTTCCGGCCAAGTGCGTAGACAAGTGCCTGGATCCGCGTCTCACCCAAACCAAGAGCCACGACAAGGGCGAAAGAACCAAAGCGGGAAGGAGGGAACATGTCAGCCCAAGTAGAGAATTCGGATCGAGCGAGGCCGCGCTTCAAGGTCGACCTGACCGGAGGCGTCTGGGGACCCTTGATCGGCCTCCTCGTGCTGATCGCCTTCTTCTCGATCCGGGCGCCGCATTTCTTCACGGTGCAGAACGCCATCATCATCTTCGACCAGGTCACGGTCTACGGCATCCTCGCCATCGGCATGACGCTGGTGATCATCACCGGCGGGATCGACCTGTCGGTCGGCTCCGTCCTGGCCTTCTCGGCCATGACCACGGGCTGGCTGTTCTCCACCGTCGGGCTGCCTTTCGTACCGGCCCTGCTTCTCGGCATCCTCGCCGGGGCGGCCTGCGGCCTGGTCTCGGGCCTCTTGATCACGCAGGCACGCCTGCCGCCCTTCATCGCAACCCTCGCCATGATGACGGTCGCCCGCGGCCTCGCCAACAAGTATACGGACGGAAACGTGGTTTCCGGCTGGCCCGACGCCTTCAACACGCTCAACACCTATCGCCATTTCGGGCTGATCACCGCCACCACCGCCTTCTTCCTTCTGCTTGTCGTGCTGACCTGGGCTTTCCTGAAATACCGCCCGGCGGGACGCAACCTCTATGCGATCGGCGGCAATCCGGAGGTGGCACGCCTGGCCGGCATTTCGGTGAAACTGCAGATCGTCGTCGTCTATGCCGTGGCTGGCGCCCTGTCGGCGATCGCCGGCATGGCCAATGCCGCCCGGCTGCAGACCTCCCAGCCTTACGACGGGCTCGGCTATGAGCTCACCGCCATCGCCGCCGTGGTGATCGGCGGGGCGTCCCTTTCCGGCGGCGTCGGCAGCATCGGCGGCACGCTGATCGGCATCCTGATCATCGGCGTGCTCAATTCGGGCCTCAGCCAGATCGGCGCGCAGACCTACGACAAGGACGTGATCATCGGGATCATGATCGCGGCCGCCGTCGCCTTCGACACCCTCATCCGGCGACGCCGGTAACCCGATCGGGGCGGGCGATGCCCTCCCCGGTGTCTCCAACCACGCCTGCAACAAGAACTCCAACCGAGGAAACCTCCCATGAGCAGAACCATCCACGCTCTCGGCCTGACGCTTGCCTTCGCCGTTTCACCCCTCGCCGTCTCCGGCGCCTGGGCCGCCGACAAGGTCAAGGTCGGCCTTGCCGTCGCCAATCTCCAGGCCGATTTCTTCAACCAGATCAAGCAGTCGGTCGAGAAGAACGCCGCGGCGATGGGAGCGGAGGTCGTCACCGTCGATGCCAAGGGCGATGGCGCCACCCAGGTCAGCCAGATCCAGGACCTGATCACGCAGAAGGTCCAGGCCCTCATCTACATTCCTGCCGGTGCCGCAGCCGCCAGCGTGCCGGTTAAGGCCGCCAAGGCTGCCGGCATTCCGGTCATCGCCGTCGACCGCAACCCGGCCGACGCCCCGGGCGATACCTTCATCGCCACCAACTCGGTGGCGGCGGCCAAGACGCTCGGCGACTATGTCTGCAAGGTCACCGGCGGCAAGGGGGATCTCGCCATCATCCAGGGTCAGATCGGCACCACGCCGGAGCAGGATCGCGACAAGGGCTTCAAGGAAGCCATGGCCAATTGCGCCGGCATCAAGGAAGTCGGCCGCGAGGCTTCCAAGATGTGGATGAAGGACGAGGGCTTCAACATCGCCCAGAACATGCTGCAGCGTGACCCCACCATCAGCATCTTCTTCGGCCGTGCCGACGCCCTCGCCCTCGGCGCCGCGCAGGCGGCCAAGGCCTCCGGCTCCGATCACAAGGTCTGGGTCTTCGGCTTCGACGGCGACCTTGCCGGTCTCAAGGCCGTCAAGGACGGCACGCTCGACGCCACCATGACGCAGCGCACCCAATTCATGGGCAAGCTTGCCCTGCAATCGGCGCTCGACCTCGTCGCCGGCAAGAAGGTGCCGGCCGAGCAGTTGCAGGATGCGGCACTGACCACCAAGGACAATGTGGATCAGTACATCGCCGAGCACCCTTGAGGCCCGACCCGTCTGCGGCGCGCTTCGAGCGCCGCAGACATTCGAACGCCCCTTGCGAATGCTCCTCGCGAGCATGCCCGCTCTTCATCGGATCCCCGGCTGTGCCAAGGCGGCCGGGCACCCCTCTGCAGGAGGCCCGTCATGAATGAATCCCCAGAACCATTCACCGCCGGCCTGTCGGTGCGCGGCGCCTCCAAGCGCTATGGGCCGGTGACGGTGCTCGAGGGCGTCGACATCGATGTCCGGCCCGGCGAAGTGGTCGCCCTGCTCGGTGAGAACGGAGCCGGCAAGTCGACCATCTCCTCCATCATCGCCGGGCTGATCCAGCCGACCGCCGGCACGATGACCTGGAACGGCGAGCCCTATGCGCCGGCCAGTCCCGCCGATGCGCTCGCGCGCGGCATCGGCCTGATCCACCAGGAGATGCGGCTCCTGCCCGATCTCACCATCGCGGAGAACGTCTTCGTGGGCCGCCAGCCCACGAAGTCAGGCCGGGTCGATCGCGCCTTTATGGCAAGGCGCGCCGCCGAACAGCTCCATCGTCTGGGCCTCGACGTGCCCACCTCGACCCTGGTGCGCCATCTGCGCGTCGCCGCCCAGCAGCAGGTCGAGATCGCCAAGGCGCTCACCCTCGATGCCAAGTTCCTGATCCTCGACGAACCGACCGCCGCCCTGGGCGGCGAGGAAACCGATCATCTCTTCGAACAGATCGAGCGCCTGAAGAAGGAAGGCATGGGCTTCGTCTATATCAGCCATCGCCTGGACGAGATCGCGCGCATCGCCGATCGCGTCGTCGTGCTTCGGGACGGGCGGCTGGTCGGTACCTACGCCACGGCACAGGTGCCGGTGAAGACCCTGGTCGAGGCCATGGTCGGCCGCTCGGTCGAACGCATGTTTCCGGCCATGACCACGCCGGCCGACCGGGAGGTCCTGCGCGTCGAAGGTCTGAGCGCACCCGACAAATCCTTTCGCGACATCAGCTTCAACGTGCACGCCGGCGAGGTCTTCGGCATCGCCGGCATCGTAGGTGCCGGGCGTACCGAGCTGGTGCGCGCCATCGCCGGCGCCGATCCCATCGCCACCGGCTCGATCACCATCGACGGCAAGCCGCTTTCCCCGCGCAGGCCGGCCGACAGCCTGGCGGCCGGCATCGTGCTGGTGCCGGAGGATCGCAAGGACCAGGGCCTCATCCTGGAGCACACGATCGGCGACAACATCGCCCTGGGCAATTATCCCCGGATCGCCCCCTCCGGCATCGTGACATCGGGCGCCGTACGCAGCTACGCCAACCAGAACATCAAGCGTTTCGGTGTGAAGGGCAGCGCCGGCCAGCCCGTCGGCCATCTTTCAGGAGGCAACCAGCAGAAGGTCGTGCTGGCCAAATGCATCTCGCGCCGTCCCAAGGTGGTCATCCTCGACGAGCCGACCCGGGGAATCGACGTCGGCGCCCGTGCGCAGATCTACGAGGTGATCGCGGACCTTGCCCATCAGGGGCTTGCTGTCATCGTGGTCTCCTCAGACCTGGACGAGGTCCTCGGCCTGTCCAATCGCGTGATGGTGCTCAGCCGCGGCCTCAATCGCGGCATTCTCGATCGCAATCAAGCCAATCGCGTCTCCGTAATGGAACGCGCCACACTTTGACGCCAGGAGCGAACATGGAGATCTTCAGACTGGACGGCCAGGCCGCCTTCGTCACGGGCGCCGGCAGCGGCATCGGCCAACGGATCGCCATCGGCCTCGCGGAGGCGGGCGCCGACGTCGCCTGCTTCGACCTGCCCGGTTCGGCGACCATCGGCGATACGGTCAGCGCCATCGAAAAGCTCGGCCGCAAGGTCGTTGCCCTGGCCGGCAGCGTCACCCAGGCGGACGATCTTGCACGAGGCATCCAGGAAGCCGAGAAGTCGGTGGGTCCGCTGAGCATCGCCGTCAATGCCGCCGGCATCGCCAATGCAGCGCCAGCCGAGGACATGCCGCTCGATCAATGGCAGCGCATGCTGGACATCAACCTGACCGGCATCTTCCTGTCGTGCCAGGCGGAGGCTCGCGTCATGCTGCCGCGCCGGAGCGGCACCATCGTGAACATTGCCTCGATGTCCGGTTCGATCGTCAATCGGGGCATCCAGCAGATCCACTACAACACCTCCAAGGCCGGCGTCGTCCACCTGACCAAGAGCCTGGCGATGGAGTGGGTCGATCGCGGCATCCGCGTCAATGCGATCAGCCCAGGCTATACCTCCACGCCCATGAACCTGCGTGCGGAGGTCGCCGAACAGGTGAAGCGCTTCGAAGCCGAGACCCCGATGGGCCGCATGGCAACCGTCGACGAGATGGTGGGACCGGCCGTTTTCCTCGCTTCGCGCGCTTCGTCCTTCGTGACGGGCGTCGACCTGCTGGTCGATGGCGGCTTCGAGTGCTGGTGAATGCCAACAGGGGCAACGTCACGGTGCACGAGTGAGATCCGTGCTTGTCGCCCTTCGACGATCCGGTCGAGAATGCAGGTTCGCCTCGTGCGGCAGCTTGCCCGCGATAATCGCTCTCTCGCCGGATAGTGACCGAAGCCATGTCCAGGGCCGACGAACTCCGCCTCATCACACGCGTTGCGCAGATGTATTACCTTGATGCCATCAAGCAGTCCGATATCTCCGAGCGCCTGCACATCCCGCAGGCGCGGGTTTCGCGCCTGCTGAAGAAGGCCCTGGACGAAAACATCGTCCGCATCTCGATCACGCCGCCGCCGGGGGTCTTTGCAGAGCTGGAGGCGGGCCTGCGCGAGCGTTTCGGCATCGAGGAAGCCATCGTTGCCGAGGCGCTCAGCGAACGGGACGAAACCGTTCTGGCCGCCATCGGCGATGCCGCCGCCCATTTCCTCGAATCGACGATCGCCGATGACGAAGTGATCGGGGTTTCCTCCTGGAGCCTGTCGCTGATGCGGACCGTGGATGCGATCACGCCGATCAAGCGCGTCCAGGCGCAGAAGGTGGTGCAGATCTTCGGCGGCATGGGCAATCCCACCATGCAGTCCCATGCCCAGCACATCGTCACCCGCCTCGCCCAGCTCACCAATGCCAAACCGCAATTCCTGCCGGCACCGGGCGTCGCCGGCTCGCCGGAGAGCAAGAACGTCCTGATGGCCGACCCGTTCGTCGAGGAAACGGTGCGCTGCTTTCAGGAGATCACCCTGATGCTGGTCGGCATCGGCTCGATGACGCCGTCCTACATGCTCGTCAATTCAGGCAATGCCTTCACCCGCGAGGAACTGGACGAACTGGCTGCCCATGGCGCCGTCGGCGACATGGGCCTGCGCTTCTTCGATGCAGACGGCAGGCCGGTGATCACCCCCCTCAACGACAGGGTCATCTCGATACCGCTCGAGGAAATCAAGGCCGCCAAGCGGGTCGTCGCCGTCGCCGGCGGCAGCCGCAAGGTGCCGGCCATCCGGGCCGCCATGCTCGGCGGCTACATCGACGTCCTCATTACCGATCACTTCACCGCCGAGCAGTTGCTCGGCGGCGATCCACCCCGAAAAACCTGAAAGGAAAAGCCATGACCGCCCCCTCCCGTTTCACCGGAAAAACCGTCGTGATCACCGGCGCCAGTCGAGGCATCGGCGCCGCCATCGCACGACGCTTTGCCCGGGAAGGCGCGGCGGTCGTCGTGAGCGCCAACGAGGCGCGCGTCGAGGAGGTGGCCGCCGAGATCAAGTCGCAAGGCGGCAAGGCGGCGGCCTTCGTCGCCGACGTCACGGACAAGGCCAGCGTGGCCGCGCTCTACGATGCCGCCGAACAGCAATTCGGCAAAGTGGATATCTCGGTCCAGAATGCCGGCGTCATCACCATCGCGCGGATCGAGGACATGACCGAGGCGGAGTGGGACAAGGTCATGGACGTCAACACCAAGGGCGTGTTCCTGTGCTGCCAGGAAGCAATCCGGCGCATCCGCAAGCATGGCAAGGGCGGCCGCCTGATCAACACCGCCTCGGGACAGGCACGGCAGGGCTTCATCTTCACGCCGCACTACGCGGCCTCCAAATTCGGCGTCGTCGGCGTTACCCAAAGCCTGGCCAAGGAAGTCGCGAAGGAAGGCATCACCGTCAACGCCTTCTGCCCCGGCATCATCGAAACGGACATGTGGGCCTATAACGATACCGCCTGGGGCAAGCTGCTCGGCGACTACAAGCCCGGCGAACTGATGGCCGAATGGGTCCGCAACATCCCGATGGCCCGTGCCGGCAATGGCGAGGACGTCGCCGGCCTGGTCGCGTTCCTGGCCAGCCAGGACGCCGCCTACATCACTGGCCAGACCATCAATGTTGATGGCGGGCTCATCATGTCGTAGGACATCCACGCGCTGCCGGTGGTCGATACCGACCACCGGGTCCTCTTCCCCTGGATTCCCGCGGACCTCGCGGCGATCACGGCGGACCGCCGCCGACCGGTCCTTTCGCCTTCGTCATGCCAGATGATGGACCGGCGGGATGCCGAATACCGGCGTGGGTATTCCTTCCATGCGCGCCTTCAACTGCAAGGCGAGATATTGGGAATAATGGCGGGACTGGTGCAGGTTGCCGCCATGGAACCAGAGCCCTTCCTGCCGGGTCGGCTTCCACATGTTGCGCGGTTCGCCCTCCCAGGGCCCGGGATCCTTGGTGGTGTCGGAGCCGAGCCCCCAGACCTTGCCCACCTTGTCCGCGACCTCCTGCGAAATCAGCCTGGCCGCCCAGCCGTTCATCGAGCCATAGCCGGTGGCGTAGACGATGAGATCGGCCGGCAGTTCGGTGCCGTCGCTGAGCATCACGCCCTTGCGGGTGATTTCGCGGACTCCAACGCCGCTCTTCAGCTTGATGTCACCGTTCGCGATCAGGTTGGAAGCGCCGACATCGATGTAGTAGCCCGAACCGCGCCGCATATATTTGAGAAACAGGCCGGACTCGTCGTCGCCGAAATCGAGCAGGAAGCCGGCCTTTTCGAGCCTCCCCAAGAGATCGGCATCCGCAGCCTTGATGGAGGCCGTCACCGGCTTGAGAAGCTCCGGCATCAGCCTGTACGGCACTGAGGCATTCAGCAAATCGGCCTTGTCGGTATCGATGCCCTGCTCCAGCGCGTCCTCGGAATAGAGCCGGCTGGTGCCGAACCGGAAGAGCGCATCCGAGCTGGCGACATGGGTCGAGGTGCGCTGCACCATGGTGACGTCGGCGCCCTTCTCCCACAGATCGGCGCAAATATCGTGGGCTGAGTTGTTCGAGCCGATGACGACGCATTTCTTGCCGCTATAGGCGTCGCTGCTCTTGTAGCGGCTGGAGTGGCATTGCTCGCCCGCAAAAAGATCCATGCCGGCGAATGCGGGCTCATTGGGAATGCCGGACATGCCGGTCGCGAGAATGAGGTGCCTGGGCGTGAGCGTAACCGGCTTGCCCTCGCGGAGAACCTCCACGGTCCATTGCCCTCGCGCGGCATCGAAGGAAGCCTTGCGGCAGGGTGAGGAACTCCAGACATTGAGCTCCATGACCCTGGCATAGGCTTCGAGCCAGTCCGCCATCTTGTCCTTGGGCGTGTAAACGGGCCAGTCATCGGGGAAAGGCAGATAGGGCATGTGGTCGTACCAGACCGGGTCATGCAGGCAGAGGGACTTGTAGCGCTTGCGCCATGAATCGCCCGGCCTCTCATGGGCCTCGACGATGAGCGTCGGCACGCCGAGGCGCTTCAGCCGGGCTCCGAGCGCCAGGCCGCCCTGCCCCGCCCCGACGATCAGGCAATAGGGCTGGGTGTCGAAGCCGAGGAAAGCCTCCTCTTCCTGCCGTCGCTCCAACCAGGTCTGGCGATCGCGGTGAACGCCATGTTGCGCGCCCATGACGCGCCGTCGTCCCTTCTTCTCCTCGAAGCCCTTCAGCTCTTCCATCGAGGTCAGCAGCGTCCAGCAAAGATCGCCTTTGAGGCGGATATGGCCGCGACAGCGCGCCTCGCTGGTTTCGAACGTGAAAAATCCTTCCGTGACGCCGTCGGTTTCCGATGCTTCGTCCTGCACGGCAAAGGTCCCGGGCCGGGCACGCGCCAAGGTCGCGTCGAGCAGGTCGCCAACACCCTGTCTGCCCTCGGCAGTATGAAGGTTCCAGGTGAAAGCCAGCAGATCGCGCCAGTAGCAATCCGCGGCGAACAGAGCGAGAAGCGCAGGTTTGTCGGCCGCCGCCGCGGCGTGAGCAAAGCGATCCAGCCAACTCGAAAGCCGGCCCTTTGCATCTGGTCTACTCATGGCATTCCATCCCTATGGTTTTTCAAATTGCGCCTCATTGCGATCCGGGCGCCCGCGAAAGCGGCAATTTTACAACGCATGCTGGCATCTCTATCGCCAACAGCGCGTATTACAGACGTAATATTATAGACTTTTCCTGCACCTCGTTCTTTCAGCATCACGGGGGAAAGTGATCGCGAAGTATGTTTCAAGTAATTCTGGAACAGAAACCGGCCGGGAGGCAAGCCTCCCTCAAGCGGCGATCGCTGTTCCACCCGCGTCGAAGAGATGGAGACGGGCAGCATCCGGCGTGAGGAAGATCCGGTCGCCGGTCTTGAAACGCCTTTCTCCCACCGCACGCACGGTGACGGCACCCAAGGCCGGCACGTCGACATAGAGGAGCGCATCGCTGCCGAGTTGCTCCTCCAGCGACACCGTGCCCTGCCACAGACCGTCGTCGGGCGAATAGAGGACGTGCTCGGGGCGGATGCCGAAGGTCATCTGGCGGTCCAGCCGAGCGCTTCGGCCAGCCGGCAGGGCCACTTTCGAGCCACCGGGCAGCTCGACCTCCCTGTCGCCGCCCGGCACCGCAGCCAGGAAGTTCATCTTGGGCGAGCCGATGAAGCTCGCGACGAAGAGATTGGCGGGGTGGTCGTAGAGTTCGAGCGGTGTGCTGAACTGCTCGACATTCCCGGCCCGCAGCACCACGATACGATCGGCCATCGTCATGGCCTCGACCTGGTCGTGGGTGACATAGATCATCGTGGTGCGAAGGCTGCGATGCAGCCGGATCAGCTCGATGCGCATCTGCACGCGCAGGGCCGCATCGAGATTGGACAGGGGTTCGTCGAACAGGAAGGCGGTGGGCGAGCGCACGATGGCCCGCCCGATCGCCACGCGCTGGCGCTGGCCGCCGGAAAGCTGGCGGGGCTTGCGGTCCAGGTAGTCCTCCAGGGCCAGGATGCGCGAGGCTTCCGCCACCTTGCCGGCGATTTCCTGCCTGGACATGCCGGCGATCTTCAGGCCAAAGCCGATATTGTCGCGCACGCTCATATGCGGATAGAGCGCGTAAGACTGGAAGACCATGGCGATGCGACGGTCCGCCGGCGCGAGCCGGGAGACGTCCATGCCGTCGATCAGCACGCGGCCATCCGAGAGCTGCTCCAGGCCGGTGATGAGCCGAAGCAGCGACGACTTTCCGCAGCCCGACGGGCCGACGAACACCACGAACTCGCCGTCCTTCACCTCCAGGCTGACATCGGAGATGACCTGCTGGGATCCATACTTCTTGCTGACACGGTCGAACTGAATGCTTCCCATGGTCACCTCCTGATGGCTGAGATCTAGACGAGGCCGCTGCGGCCGCGCTTTTCGGTCTCGTAGGCGGCCTTGAGATGGGCCTGGGTGAAGATCTTGGCGTGTGCGGCAAGGTCGTCCCCGTCGTCCCACAGGTCACGCCAGATGCCGAGAATGCCTTCGAGAGGCTGGCCGACGACCCGGGAGGAGAAGGATTCGAAGGTGATCGGCCCCTGGTAGTTGGCCTTGGCGAGGGCGCGGAAGATCATCTTGAAATCGATCGACCCGGTGCCGAGATAGCCCCGGTTCGAATCGCCGGTATGGAAATAGCCGAGCAGCGGTCCGGTCTCCACGATGGCGGCGGCGACGTCGGCCTCCTCGATGTTCATGTGATAGCAGTCGAGATGGACCTTGACGTTCGGCTCACCGATGCGCTTGCACATCTCGACCGCCTGCGCCGCCGTGTTGAGCACGTTGCTCTCATAGCGGTTGACCACCTCCAGCCCGAGGGTGATGTCGCTCTTGGCCGCCTGCTCGGCGACGCGCTGCAGGACTTCGACCGCGCGGGCGACGCCGTCCTTGGTGGGCGGCACCGAATATTTCTGGAACGCCGAATAGATGATCCCGCAGATATGCGTGCCCTTCAGGTCCCGGGCGATGGAGACGATGTCGAGAAGGCGCCGCTCCCCGCGCTTGGCCATCTCGGGATCGCCGTTCGAAATATCGGTGGTGGCATCAAGGCCGAGCGAGAAGGTGATGCCGACATTGGCCTTTTCGAGCTCGCGCCGCGTGAAATCCACGTCGAACACGCTCGGATCGAGGGCCGGCGCCTCGATGATGTCATAGCCCAGTTCCGCCGTCTTCCCGATGGCCCGAGCGCATTGCTCGTGGCTCCAGCCGGGCGTCCAGACAAAGGCGTGCAGTCCCAGTTTATTGTTCACGATGCTGGTCTTTCTTTCAGCAGGGGGTGATGGTTTCAGTGGAAGATGATGCCGCCGCAGACGTTGAGCGCCTGCCCGGTGATGAAGGATGCATCATCGGATGCGAAAAAGGCGACGGATCCGACGACATCCTCGGGATAACCCAGGCGCCCGAGCGTGGTCTTCTCGATCACCTTTCTCAACGACTCCTCGTCGCGATAATTGTTGCGGCCCATATCGGTGTCGATGATGCCGGGGCACACCGCATTGACGGTGATGCCGTCGAGGCCGACTTCCATGGCCAGGATGTGGGTGAAGCTGATCACCGCGGCCTTGGAAGAGCAGTAATGGGCCTGGCCGACGCCACCGCGCTTGCCGCCGATGGAGGCGATGTTGATGATGCGGCCGGCCTTGCGCTGCCGGAAATGACCGAGCAGCGCCTTGGTCACCATGAAGGTGCCCTTGGTGTTGACGTCATACATGCGATCCCATTCGTCGGGCTCGATATCCTCGACCTTGTGGACCGACAGGACACCTGCATTGTTGACCAGGACGTCGATGGTGCCGCAGCGGGCAAGGGCGTATTCCGCGAGCGAGGCGACGTCGTCGGGGTTGCTGACATCGGCATAGGCGATGTCGCACCGTCCTCCGTCGGCCTCGACCTCGGCCCGCAGCGTCTCCATTTCTGCGCGCTGGCGTTCGATGTCGTTGGCGACGACGTGGTAGCCCTCGGCCGCTAGGCGCTTGACGATGGCTCGCCCGATGCCACGGCTCGCGCCGGTGACGACGGCTGCGCGATTCCGGCCGCGCTGGGCTAGTTCAGACATGTGGGATCTCCAGGGTCATGGTCGCAGGTCAGTCCTTGACAGCGCCCATCGTCATTCCCGAGACGATGTGGCGCTGCATGAAGAGAGTGAAGATTACCGGTGGCACGCATTGGATGATCGACGCGGCGGCGATCAGGTCCCAATAGACCTTGCCTGTGCCGATGAAGGAGGAGATCACCACCGGCAGCGTGCGGGCCGAACGGGTGGTCAGGAACAGCGAGAGCAGGAACTCGTTCCAGCAGAAGATGAAGACGAAGGTCGCCACCGTCATCACGCCGCTCAGGCTCATGGGCAGGGCGATCCGCACCAGCACCTGGACCCAGCTGCAGCCTTCCAGCCGCGCCGCCTCGATCACCTCGCGCGGGACCCGGCGCAGGAAGGACATCGAGACCCAGACGGCGAAGGGCAAGTTGAAGCCGGCATAGGCGATGATCAGCGCCCATACGCTGTCGAGCAGGCCGAGCCCCCTGAAGATCACGAAAAGCGGCACCGCGGCGGCGATCGGCGGCATCATGCGCGTCGACAGGATCCAGTCGGCGATCGCGTTGGAGGAGCGCATCTGGAAGTTCACCAGGCCGAAGGCGGTGGGAATTGCGAACAGCAGCGCCAGGGCCGTGGCGCCGAGCGTCACCACCACCGAGTTCAGGATGAAGGGCCAGTAATCGGTGAAGATATGGACGTAATTGTCGAGATAGGTGAAGTCGGGGATCCAGACGGGCGGAATGGCGATGATCTCGCTGGTGTTCTTGAACGAGCTCAGGCCGATCCATAGTAGCGGCCCGACGGCGAAGGCCGTGAAGGCGAGAGCTGCGATGACGAGCCCGATGTCCTTGCCGCGGATGCTATGCATTTTCCACGCTCCTCAGCAGGCGCACCGCGAAGGTGGTGATGACGATGCTGATGACGAGGATGAGAACGGCGGCGGCCGAGCCGACCCCGATCTGGAAATACTGGAAGTCCTGCTGGTAGGCATAGAGCGTCACCACCATGGTGGCATCGCCCGGTCCGCCGCGCGTGGTGACATAGATGACGTCGAAGAAGCGCAGCACGTCGATGATGCGCAGGATCACGCCAAGCAGCACGACGTTGAGGATCGAGGGCACTTCCAGCGACCACAGGATATGGTGCCAGCGCGCGCCGTCGACGCGGGCTGCCTCGTAGAGATCGGTGCGGATCGAGGTCAGGGCCGCCAGGCACAGCAGCATCATGAAGGGCGACCACTGCCACACATTGATCAGCACCATGGAAACCATGGCGGTGACGGGTTCGCCGAACCAGGAGACGGGCGTGAGCCCGACGAGCTGGATGACGTAGTTCACCACCCCCAATGTCGGGTTGAACAGATAGGCGAAGATCATGCCGACGATCAGCGGCGTTACCATCATCGGCATCAGATAGAGCGAGCGCAGCGCCCCGACCCAGCGCAGATGCGACAGCTCGTAGAAGACCTTCGCGGCTGTGAAGCCGATGACGATCTCCAGCGAGATCGAGCTCACGCCGAGGATGGCCGTGTTGAGGAGGGCGCGCAGGAACAACCCGTCATGCAGCAGGAAGAGATAATTGTCGAAGCCGGTGAACACGGCCCGCTGCAGCGTGGTGAGCTTGACCTGGTGCAAGCTGAGATAGACTGAATAGACGAAGGGATAGATGGTCAGGAACAGCAGGAAGAGACAGGTCGGCAGGATGAAGGCCGTCTGCTGCAGGCGGTCGTTGCGCAGGAAGGCAAGCCGCCGCCGGGGCAGGTCATGGGAAGATACGATGGCCGCGGGCTGCATGGCGTTCCGCCTCTGGTTGGCTGCCGAGACCCCTCCCCCAAGGCCGGAGGAGGGGTCGTCCTGTCAAGACATGGAGCGGGCCGCACCCGCCGAGCTTACTTCAGGGCGCCGGAAGACTTCAGGAGCTGCGTGGCCTTGGCGTTGGCATCGTCCATGGCATCCTTCACCGACATCTCGCCGATGATCGCCTTGTTGACGTTGACGCCGATGGTATCGATCAGCTGGAAGGTGGCGGGAATACGCGGGCGTACCTCGGTCCAGGCCGTCTTCTGGGCCTCGGCGATGGTCTTGGTCCAGGGATATTTGGCCTGGACCTCGGCATCGTTGATGGCGCTCAGGCGGCTCGGCGTTCCGCCAGCCAGGGCATAGCGCTTATGCTCGGCCGGGCTCGCATACCACTTCATGAAATCCCAGGCCGCGTCCTTCTGGGTGCCATGGGCGTTGAGGCACATGACCCAGCCGCCGACCGGCGGAACCGGCTTGCCCGCCTTGGACGGCATCAGGACGCTGCCGAACTTGCCGGCGATCTGGCTGGTCTTGGGATCGTTGGCGATCTGGGCGCGCACCGACCAGTCGTTCATCATGGCGAGCTTGCCGCTGGCAAAGGCGCTCGCGCGCTCGTCCCAAGCGTAGCTCTCGACACCGGGCGGGCCGAATTTCACCATGTCCTTGAAGAACTGCACGAGATCGAGAGACTCGGGCGAGTTGAGGGTCGGCGTCATGTCGGCATAGGGATCGGCGGCCCCGATGACATTGCTCTTCCAGGGCGAGCCGCCGGCATTGAAGATCCACTCGAAATATTGCTGCCCGGCCGCCGCGCCACGCTGGTTGTTCATGGCGTAGCCATAGACGCCCGGGAAATCCGGGTTGTTAGTGAAGAACTTGGCCGCCTTCTGCAAGTCCTCGAAGGTCTTGGGCGGCTGCATCTTCGCCTTTTCGAACAGGTCCGTGCGGTAATACATCAGCTCGTAGTAGATCGCGACGGGCAGGCAGTATTTCTTGTTGTCCCAGCTCGCCTGGCCGGCACCCGAGGCGGTGTAGTCGTCCCAGGCGATCACCTTGGGATCTTCCTTGGCGATGCGGTCGTCGAGAGCATCGATGCAGCCTGCCTCGACGAACTCGCCGATCCAGATGCCGTCGATGAGCAGCACGTCGTAGCTGCTGTCGTTCTGCGAACAGTTCAACAGCTCCTTGTCGTGCAGGGCGTCATAGCCGTTGCCGTCGACCTCCACCTTGGCGCCGGTGAGCTTGGTGAAGTCGTCCTTGGTGGCCTTGATCGCCTCGATGAAGGGATCGCTGATGCTGATCAGCTTCAGCGTCTTGCCGGCCTGGTCGGCAAGCTTGCCTTTCCAGTCGATGTCCTGGGCATGAGCGGCCAGGCCGACCAGGCAGGCCAGCGCGGATGCCGTGCCGATCATGATCTGCTTGAATGCGGGGCGTTCCATATTCATCCTCCATTCCGGCCGTTCTTATGGGCGCGCCGGTGCCGGTGGCGGCGCGTCGTTTCAAGGTCCCGAAAATGCTGGCGGGTTAGGTCTTGGGCTGCCTGGCCGAGGATTTTCGTCGCGGCCTCGCCTTGGGCGGCTCTTCGCGGGTGGCGATGCGACGGATCGGCAGGCCAATTCTCTTGGTCGAGTTTCTCAGGATGAGTTCGCAAGGCAGGCGGACATGCCGGGCAATTGCCGCCGGGTTGTCCATCCTGGCGCGTATGGTCGCCCATGCCTCCGCAGCGATCCGCTCCACATCCTGCCGCATGGCGGTGATGGGCGGCGCCGTCGCGCGCATCCAGGCATAGTCGTCGAAGCCGACCAGCGAGATGTCCTCGGGAATCCGGATATTGCGCTGGGCCATGTCGGCGAGAACGCCGAGCGTCCCGAAATTGGTGAGAGCGATGACGGCGGTGGGCCGCTCATGGGCCGCGAACCAGCGTTGCAGGCCCTCCGCGACCGTTTCGAATGTCTGGCCGACCTCGACAATGGGCGGGGCGGGCAGGCCCGCTTCCTCGAAGACCTGCACAATGCCGGCGCAGCGTTCACGGATATTGGCGATGCGCGTGGTGGTCGCAACCACCAGGGCATTGCTGTGCCCATATTCCAGGAGATGCTCGGCAGCGCGTCGCCCGGCAGAAAAATTGTCGCTGCCGATGGTATCGCCCTCGAAGCCCTCGGTGATGCGGTCGACGACGACATAGGGCACGCCGACATCGTCGAGAAGCGTCCGGGTCGCGAAGCGATCGTCGTTCGGAATGATCACGACGCCCGACGGCCGCCAGGACAGCAGGGCCGACAGGCGCGAGCGCTCGACCTCTTCATTCTCGTTCGAGCTCGCCACGATGATGTCGTAGCCTTCGTCCTGGACGCAACGTTCCAGGCTGGCGATCACGGCGCTGAAATAGGGATTGTCCAGACTTGGCACCAGGACGGTGACGACGCGCGCCTTCCCCGTCCTGAGTTGCGAGGCGACCCGGTCGACCTCATAGCCCAGCTCGCGTGCAATGGCCTGCACGCGCTCGGCGACCTCCGGGGTCGCCGCCCCCTGGCGGCCGTTGAGAACGTTCGACACCGTCGCCGGCGAAACGCCGGCCCGCGCCGCAACATTCCTGATGGAAATACGCTTAGGTTTGCGCATGGCAGCCCAACGTTTCCGTTCCCTGTAATTCTTACTTAAACGATTTAATAAAACGATTCACCAGCAAGCTTCGTTTGTCAACACCTTACTGAATCGTTTTAGTACACAGGCCCGATCGCAGGGTGGAAGGCAGCCGCGAGCGACTGCGTCCCGCGCCTCGGTGTCCTGCCGAGGCGCCGTGGGGGAGCGAAGAAAATCTCGACAAAGACCGGCCGGCGAGAAGGCTGAAGGCCCTTCCGCGGGCCGCCGTCACCAGCAGGTAAAGCCACCGTCCGCCACCACCGTGGTGCCGGTCATCAGGCTGGAGGCATCGCAGGCCAGGAAATGCACGACCGATGCGATCTCGTCCGGCTTGCCGAGACGATGCATCGGCGTGTCGCGCAGCCAGACGTCGATCATGCCGTCATTGTCGTGGCGATACATGGTCATGGCGGTCTCGATATAGGTCGGCGCCACCGCGTTGACCCGCACGCCACGATCGGCCCATTCGGCTGCCAGCGACGAGGTCATCTGGTGTACAGCGGCCTTGGCGGCATTGTAGTAGGTCTGCTTTTGCGGGCGGTTCGAGATCAGGCCGGACATCGAGCCGATATTCACGATGGCTCCTCGCCCCGCCTTGAGCATATGGCGGCCGAACGCGCGATTGCACCAGAAAACGCCATTGTAGTTGACGTCGTTCACATGCAGCCAGTGCTCGTCGGTCACGTCCTCGGCCGCCGTTCCCGAACGGGCGATGCCGGCATTGGCAACGAGGATGTCCACCCGGCCATGATCCCGCACGACGTCCTCCGCCAGCGCCTCGACCTCGGCCGGCTTGGTCACGTCGACCTGGCGCACATCGACCTCATAGCCCTTGCGCGCCAACTCGGCCTGCCCTTCGCCCGCGATCGACAGGTCGATGTCGGCAATGACGACTTTTGCGCCATTTTCCAACAGAGCTTCGGCACAGCTCAGGCCGATGCCGCGTCCACCGCCGGTGACGACGGCAACCCGGCCGTCAAGACGGAACTTGCGTGCATACATGAGATCCTCCCGTTTCCGGATAGTTCAGGCCGAAGCCAGTGTTATTCTGCAGCGCGATCGAGGAAGGGATGGCGCCCGGGCCGGGCGAACTTGGTGCGGCGGATATCGAGAAGCCTCTCGACCTGCTCGGCGTTGAATTCCTTGGCGCCGCCATAATGGGCCGCGAGGTAGACGACCTTGGCGTAGTAATCGAGCGCTTCCATCTTGAAATAGGCGCTGGTGAGGTCGTGCCCATAGGACAGCGCCCCATGGTTTTCCAACAGCAGCGCGTCATATCGGTCGAGATAGGGCGCGATCGCGTCGGACAATTCGCTCGTCGAGGGCAGCGCGTAGGGCGTCAGCGGCACCTCGCCGAGGAACATGGTGGATTCGGGCATGATCTGCTGCGTGATCGGCTTGCCGCAGATGGCATGAACCGTGGCATAGAGGGGGTGGGCGTGCACGACCGCCCGGACATCGGGGCGATGATCGTAGACACATAGATGCATCTTGATCTCGGTCGAGGGACGAAAGCCCTTGTCCTCGACGAGGGCGCCCTGCCGGTCGATCCTGCAGATCATCTCCGGTGTCATGAAGCCCTTGGATACGCTGGTCGGCGTGCACAGCAAGGTGCCGTCATCCAGCAGAACCGAAAAATTGCCGTCATTGGCGGCGCCCATTTCGCGCGCATAGGCGCGCCGCCCGATTTCACAGATATATTCGCGCAATCGGAGATCGTCTTGCATGCCGGGCACCTCGCTGGGGTCACCCGAGCTATCGCAAATCCGGACATAAAGTCAACTATTCGGACTTTTAATTTTTGTATATGCCCGATTATGCCCGCTACACGATGAGCTTTACCTTGTGCCTTTCGAACAGTTCACGCCATTCCGGCGATGGTTCCCGGTCCGTGACCACGAAATCGATGGGTTCGAAGCCGCAGATGCTGATCAGGGCCGTCCTGTCGAATTTCTCACTGTCGACGAGAAGGCAAACCCGTTGCGCGCTGGCGATGAAGGCTCGCTTCACCTCCGCGTCGGCCATGTTCGCCTCCATGAGGCCGCCGGCCAGCGAGATGGCCTTGCAGCTGATCAGGGCGACATCCGCATTGAACTGGGCGATGGTCCGGCCGGCCAGCGGGCCGACGAAAGTCATCGAGCGGCGGCGCAATTCTCCGCCGACCGACATGATCGTACAGGCGGGCAGGCTGGGATCCGACAGCACGCGGACGGAATTGGTGATGAGCGTCAGATCCCGCCGGTTGCCGAGACCCTTCAAGGCTTCATAGGCCGTCGATGACGAATCCATCATCACCGCATCGCCGTCTTTGACCAGCGCCGATGCTTTCTGGGCGATCAGGCGCTTGGCCTCGATGTTGATGAGATGCCGTGTCCGGTAGGGCAGGTCTTCGGCTTCGCCCTGAAGCGCGACCGCGCCCCCATGCGTCCGGCTCAGAAGGCCCTCCTTCTCGAGCTTGTTGAGATCGCGCCTTATGGTCTCTTCGGTGACCCCCAATTCCTGGCTGAGCTCGGCCACCACGACACTGCGGTCACGGGCGACAAGGTGGAGTATCCTGGTTTTTCGCTCAACCGCCAACATGCATCACCGCATCACCTGCCAAATATCGGGCCATTTCAGACAAGATTGCGAATGTCTGAGGACTGTTCAACCAGGGCCCGCCCTTCTTCCAAGGATTTTATCTGGCCGAGGCCGAGGAGCTGGACCAGGGCATTGCCCCAGGAACTCGCCTCGATGGGGCCGATACGCACGGTCTTCCCTGCCTGGACGGCGATCCTGTCGCACAGAACCGCATCCCGGGCGCCGCCACCGCACAAGGTGAGGCTCGGCAGCGAGCGGCCCGTCAGCTGCTCGATCGTCCTGACCGCAGAACCGATCTCGGAGGCCAGGCCATTATAGACCGCCAGCGCCAGGCCCCCGAGATCATAGGGAGGAAAGGCGCCGTTGCGCGCGCAGGACCGGCGGATCGCCTCGATGATATCAGGAGGATTGAAGAACAGCGGATCGGACGGGTCGATGGCCGGCGTGTCGTCCAGACGGGCCGCTTTCATCACCTGATCCGCGATCCCGGCAAACGTCACGGGCCGGCCGTCACGCTGCTGCCAGGCCGCCCGCAATTTCTGGACGAGATGCAGGCCATTCAGGCTCTTGATCATGAAGGTGCGGCCACCGAGGCCGCCCTCATTCCCGAATCCCGCGGCCCGCACGGCATCGTCGAGATCGGGCGCGCGCCGCTCCAGGCCGATCAGGGACCAGGATCCACAGATCACGAAGCCGCCGCCATCCGCAAGATCCAGCGCCGCCACCGCGCTGGCCGTGTCATGGGCCGCCACCGAGATCACCGGAACGGCGCCCAGCCCCAGCCTTCCCGCAAGGTCGCTGCGCAGCGTGCCATAGACCTCGGCAGGGCGGATGATGGGCTGCAGCATCCGCCGCGGCAGGCCGAGCCTTTGGCAGAGCTCGGCGCTCCAATCCTCCGTGCGGGCGTCGACGAGCCCGGAGGTGCGGGCCAGGGTCAGTTCGGATCGCAGCTTGCCGGTCAGATGGTGGTTGACGACATCGGCCATCATCAAAAGGCCGCTGCTTCTCGCCAATGTCTCGGGGGCATGCCTCGACTGGTCGAAAAGCTGGCAGATCGTATTGACCGGCAGGTCCTGCGCGCCCGAGATCGCATAGAGCTCTTCGGGGGTGAGCGGCAAGGCGTCCCGCCCGCGCTGCGAGCGCGGATGGCGGTAGTGGCAGGGCTCTTCCACGATGCCACCGGCATGATCCAGCAGCGCGTAATCCAGGCCCCAGCTGTCCACGCCGATGGAATCGAGCGCCCCCACCTCGGCGCGGCACCGGCGCAGGCTCTCCTCCACCTCGTCGAACAGGCGCGGGAGGCACCAATGCGGGCCGTCGTCCCGCTCGACCGCATAGCCCTCGAAGCGGTGAATCTCATCGAGCCGCAAACGGCGGTTCTCAAACGTGGCCAGCATCGCGCGGCCGCTGCCGGCTCCGAGGTCGAGGACGAGACAGCGCGCCATCGGCGCTCCTTCCTGTTTCATCTTCTTCGATAAACAACATTATCGGGCATTCTTGCCGGATCGATTGTTTGAAAAAGTCTGAATTCAACCTTAAAGCACCCATACGCCTGATCGGCAATCCCAAAACTGCCGCACAGCATTCGTCCTCTGGAGCCACGACCCCCGAGTCGGCTCGGCACTACCCTCCCGCGGTACCGGGAGCCCAGCCGTCAAAATGGCAAGCGTGCATTGTCCTTGACCTGCTTCATGACGAAGAAGGTGCGGGTCTGCCTGACGCCCGGCAATGCGATCAGTTTTTGCCCATGCAGCTTGTTGAAATCCGCCATGTCGCGGACGCGGATTTTCAGCAGATAGTCGAAATCGCCCGCCACCAGGTTGCAATCCAGAACCTCCTTGAGCTTGAGCACCGCGCCCTCGAAGGCTGCAAAACTCTCGGGCGTCGAACGGTCGAGTACCACGCCGACCATCACGAGGGCATCGAGGCCGACGGAAGTGGGAGAGACCTCGGCACGAACACCGGTGATGAAACCTTCATCGAACAGGCGCTGCGTGCGCCTGTGGCAGGTGGCCGGGCTGACATTCACGCGCGCGGCGAGCTCGGCATTGCTCAGCCGACCATCGGCATGGAGGGCCCGCAAGATGTTGATGTCGATGCGATCGAGATCGGAGATGGAAGGTTCTTTCATTTAGATCCTTCTTGATGAAATATGTCATACTCAAAAAGTAGATCATCTTGCATTCTTGTAAAAGATAGAGGCCAAATTCGAAAGCACCCACCAGGGCTTTTCGACTAGGCTCCGTTCCGTCTCATGGAGCCCGTCCAATGTCCCTTCTCGAAAAGTTCGAGCGTTATCCGCTCACCTTCGGCCCCACCCCGATCGAGCACCTGCCGCGTCTCACCCAGGCCCTTGGCGGCAAGGTCCAGATCTATGCCAAGCGCGATGACTGCAACTCCGGCCTTGCCATGGGTGGCAACAAGCTCAGGAAGCTCGAATATATCGTGCCGGATGCCATCGCCTCGGGTGCCGACACGCTGGTGTCGATCGGCGGCGTTCAGTCCAACCACACCCGCATGGTGGCTGCGACCGCCGCCAAGATCGGCATGAAATGCGTGGTCATCCAGGAGAAATGGGTGCCGCATTACGACGCCGTCTATGACCGGGTCGGCAACATCCTGATGACCCGGCTGATGGGCGCGGATTCCCGGCTCGTCGACGATGGTTTCGATATCGGCATCCGCAAGAGCTGGCAGGATGCGATCCAGTCGGTCGAGGCGGCCGGCGGCAAGCCCTATCCGATTCCGGCCGGCGCGTCGGTGCACAAGTTCGGCGCCCTCGGCTATGTCGGCTTTGCCGAGGAGGTCGCCAAGCAGGAGGCGGAGCTTGGCTTCACCTTCGACTATGTCGTGGTCTGCGTCGTCACCGGCTCGACTCAGGGCGGCATGATCGTCGGTTTTGCCGCGCAGGGGCGCGCGGACCGCGTCATCGGCATCGATGCCTCGGGCACTCTCGAGCAAACCCGGGCACAGGTTCGCTCCATCGTCGACAATACCGCGGAACTGGTCGGCCTCGGCCGCGAGATCGGCGAGCACGAGATCGTCATCAACCCGGACTACGCCTACCCGGCCTATGGCGTGCCGTCGGACGAGACCAATGACGCGATCCGGCTCGCCGCGCGCACCGAGGCGATGATCACGGACCCGGTCTATGAGGGCAAGTCGATGCAGGGATTGATCGACCTGACGCGCAAGGGCTTCTTCCCCGAAGGCTCGCGCGTCCTCTACGCCCATCTCGGCGGTGCGCCCGCCTTGAACGGCTACAGCTATTACTATCGCGAAGGCTGACAGGGATCGTGCGTTCCCGCGCCTGTCGGGCAAGCAGGCGCCGAGGGGGCGGATCCGAAAAAGGTCCGCCCCCTCGGCGCCTGCAGCATTGGCGCTTGGCGGGCGACAGTAGCGGCCACGCTTGGCGCTAAGACACTGATGTACAGCCCCGGCGTGGACTGACGGGCTACGGGCGCACAGAGTTGCATTGCCGGTTCCCACCTATCGCTGTTAATCTGTGCGAAGGAAGGGATCAGAGATCAAGAATGCTGCGGTCATTCGAGCAATTGCGCGATACGGCAAGGTCCGATCTGCTCATAGCCGCCGACGACGAGCATGCGGCCGTGGCAGGCAGCGGCAGCTATGCCATGCCCTGGCATTGGCACGATTGTCTGATGTTTATCCTGCCCAGCCAGGGAACTGTCGAACTCAAGCACGAAGGCCGCCGTGAGGGCAGCTGGCTGTCGCAGGACCGGTTTGCCGTGGTGCCCCCGAACCAGGCGCATGAAACGAGGGCGGCCATCGGCGCCCATCGTCACCTTGCCATCTATGTGACGGGTGCCACGCTCATGCGGCTCGACCGGGAAGCCGGCTCGCTCAGCGAGTTTCACCGGCGCACGCGCACCACGATCCTGGTCCATCGCACCTCCACCGTGAAGGCCTTGCAGGCGCTATCGCTTCGAAATGGCCAGAGTGCCTACGGCGATGGCAAGGTCCGGCAAGCTCTGACATCCGCCCTGCTCGTGCAATGCATCGCCGAAGTCATGGCAGGGGAGATCGCGCCCGCTGCCTCGCGCTACGAACACGGCATGGCGCTGGTCGAGGATCTCAAGCACTATCTGGCGCTTCATGCCGACGAGCAGGTTCCGCTCGACGCCCTGGCGGATCGCTTCGGCGTATCGAGGCGCCACGTCACGCGCCTGTTCCGGGAGGGCACCGGCTTCTCAGTGGGCGAGTTCCAATTGCGGATCCGTCTGCAGACGGCATGCGAACTCCTCACCGGAACCGACCTGCCGGTCGGCGAGATCGCCTTCCGGGTGGGTTTCGAGAGCGGAGCTGCGCTTGCCCATGCCATGCGGCGCGCGGAGGGCCGATCCCCTTCCGACATCCGCAACAGCGTGGCCCGCCCGATCAAAATCCAAGGCCCGTTCGGACGCGCGGAGCGAGACCCGCCGCGATAGCCTGCACGCAGTGAATTCTGCGCGACAGGCAGGTTGGGAATGGGTTCGGACGTTGAAATAGTCAGTGTGTTTGCGGCGGGTCCCAATGGAGGCAATCCGGCGCCGATCGTGATCGATGCCGCTGGAATGTCCGATGCGGACATGCAGCAGGTCGCACGTTCCTCCGGCTATGAAAGCGGTTTCGTTCTTCCGCCGCCGCCCGCTTCGAATTGCGATTTCGAGCTTCGCTTCTGGGTGCCCAACCACGAAATGTCGATGTGCGGGCATGTGACCGTCGGCGCCTTGTGGCTGCTCGATCGGCTGGGACGGCTGCCGGGCGACGAGCTTGCCATCTGGACCAAGAGCGGCCGCGTTGCGGCGAGAATTCGGGAACGAACTGAACGCGGAGCGGCTGTCGAAATCTCGCAGCCGGTCGGCACGGTCGAAATGCTCGGCGATGGCGACACCACCCACATCCTCGATGTCCTGGGGGTGAAGGTCGGCGATCTTGCACCAAGACCGATCCAGAACGCATCAACCAGCCGGGTCAAGACCCTCGTTCCCGTGAAGAGCGTCGAGACCCTGAACGGGTTGAGCCCCGACTTCACCAGGATCGAGGCCCTATGCGACCGGATCGGCTCGACCGGCCTTTATCCCTATGCGGTACTCGATGGGGACGCGCAGATCGTCGAGGCACGCCAGTTCCCCAAGGCATCGGGTTATCCCGAGGACGCAGCCACCGGCATTGCCGCATCGGCCCTGTCCTTTGGCTTGCTCGCGAACGCCATGGTGGAAGCATCCGAGCGCCCGATAACCATCCGCCAGGGACGGGCAATGCGGCGCCCCTCGGAAATCCTGGTGCGTTTTCAACTCGAGCATGGGCGCCCTGCCGGCTGCTGGCTGGGAGGGGCCGTCCGCCTGGAAGAGCGTGAACGAGCCAGGTCCTGATCGGCAACAGGCCCGATCACCACAGGCAGCAGCGCCCTGATGCCTGCCATAACAAAGGGGAAAAAAATGGATCGCAGACAGATTCTCCAACTCGGCCTTCTGGCGGTGCCCGCCACTATTCTCGCCGGCCAGGTCAGGGCCGACGAAGCCGAACTCATCGTCGGCTCCAATGTCGGCAGCCCGCCCTTCGCATACAAGGATGGTGATCACTATTCCGGCTTCGACATGGAGATGTTCGCCGAGGTCGCCAAGGCCTTGAACCGCAAATGGCGCGTGCAGCCGATGGACTTCGGCGCCCTCATCCCTGCCCTGCAGACGGGCAACATCGATGCGATCGTCTCGCAGCTGTTCATCAAGCCCGAGCGGCAGAAAGTCATCGATTTCTCGGCCCCCTATTACCAGAGCGGACTGGTGGCCGTGACGAACGCCGGCAACACCACCATCAACACGCCCAACGACCTGGCCGGCAAGACGATCGGCACCGAGACCGGGACCATCGCGGTCGACTACATCAAGGATCACATCAAGGGCGCGACGCTCGACCAGTTGCCGAGCATCAACAACGCCTTGCTGGCGCTTCTGGCCGGGCGCACCGACGCCGTAATCTATGATACGCCGGCCCTGATGTACTACGCCAACAATACGGGCAAGGGTAAAGTCCGGGTCATACGCCCGACCCTCGAAGGCCGTGATGTCGGTATCGGCTTCAGGAAGGGCAGCCCGCTCGTCATGCCAGCGAATGCGGCACTGGCGGCGATGAAGGCCGACGGGCGCCTCAAGGCCATTCGCGAAAAATGGTTTGGGCCGGACCCCGCATGAACCCGGCAGCACCCCATCGAGAGCTGTGGCGTAATCGCAACCGAGGCTCTCATAGCCGATTTTTCGCGTGGCGAACGTTCGACTGGACCCCCGGATGACTTTTGATTGGACAGCCACCCTCGAGGCTCTGCCAGACCTTCTGCAGGGCCTCGAGGTAACCATGCTGATTGCTTTCGCCGGCCTGGCCGGCGGCGTGATTGTCGGGGCTTGCACCGGCGCCCTGCTCGCCTATGGGGGCTGGCTGGCACAGGCCCCGGCGCAGGTCTATGTCGCGCTGATCCGCGGCACGCCGATCACCGTGCAGGTGATGTTCATCTATTTCGCACTCCCCATCCTCATCGATGTCCGCATCAGCGCCACCAGTGCGGGGATCCTCACCTTGATCATCAATTCCGGTGCCTACAATGCCGAGATCGTTCGTGGTGCCCTCGAAAGCGTTCCAACAGGCCTCCGCGAAGCCGGCCTCGCCATGGGGTTGAGTTTTCGCAAGGTGCTCATCTATGTCATCGCTCCCCTAGCGGTCAGGCGCGCTCTTCCCGCCATGGGCAATCAGCTCGTCTCGGTGGTCAAGGACACCTCGATATTTCTCGTCATCGGCGTCGGAGAATTAACGAGGCGCGGACAGGAGATCATGTCCGGCAATTTCCGCGCGGTGGAGATCTGGACGGCAGTGGCCGTGATCTATCTGATCGTCATCAGCATTCTCGCCGTCAGCCTGCGGTTCGTCGAACGGGCGGCACGCTTGCCATGAGCATGATCGAATTCTCCAAGGTCTCCAAGCAGTTCGGCAGCCATCGCGTTCTGAAATCGATCGATCTTGCCATCGATCCCGGCGAGGTTGCCGTCGTGATCGGCCCATCCGGGTCCGGCAAGTCGACCATGCTCCGCTGCATCAACGTGCTGGAAAAGGTGAGCGAAGGCACCCTCCTGGTCGATGGCATCAGCGTCCTGGGCACGTCACGCGATGTGCGGCGCATCCGGCTCGAGGCCGGCATGGTCTTCCAGCAGTTCAACCTGTTCCCGCATCTCACCGCCCTTCAGAACGTGATGTTCGGCCCGATTCGGGCGCGCGGCAGGGGCAAGGCGGAGGCGCGCGAGATAGCCGCCGCCCTGTTGCAGAAGGTGGGCCTCGGCGAGCGTATGGACCACTACCCCTCGCAGCTTTCCGGCGGCCAGCAGCAGCGTGTCGCCATCGCCCGCTCCCTGGCCGTCGGGCCCAAGCTGATGCTCTTCGACGAACCCACATCCGCGCTCGATCCCGAGCTGCGCCAGGAGGTTCTGAAGGTCATGCAGACATTGGCGCTCGAAGGCATGACCATGGTCGTGGTGACCCATGAAATGGCATTTGCCAAGCGTGTGGGGTCACGTCTGCTCTTCATGGATGACGGCCAACTCGTCCATGACGGCAAGCCGGCGGACCTGCTGACGAATCCGCCAAGCGAGCGCTTTGCCGACTTCCTCAAGCATATCGACTGATGGAGTATCCCGTGACGACAAAACCATCGGCGTTCGAGGCGGCATGGGGCTTCGCCAGGGACGCGGTCCGGCTCGGCAATTGGCGCGCAGCTCCCTGGAACGTCTGGGCGTTTCGCCATGTCTGCGAACTCATTCCGACAGCTCGGATCGCAGCCACGCCCGGCCTGGCGGAAGAGCCGGTCGTCGATGCGAGCGATCTGCTCGGCGAGACGGTGAGGCTCGAAGGGCGGCGTGTCACGGTAGCCGAACTCCTGGGCAAGACCTTTGCCGACGCCATGGTCGTTATGAAGTCCGGCCGCATCATTGCCGACTTCCACGCCCCGAATTTTACGCTGGAGAGCCGGCATATCCTGTTCTCGACCAGCAAATCCGTCACCTCGATCATCGCGGGGATCCTGCGCGACGATGGACGGCTCGATTTCGACGAGCTGGTGCCACATTATGTACCCGCCCTCAAAGCTTCGGCTTATGGCGATGCGCGCGTCAGGGACGTCCTCGACATGAGGGTGAGCCTGGATTTCGAGGAGGTCTATCATGACCCGCGCGGTCCTTATGCCCGCTATCGCCGCGCCGGCCTGCTGGATCCGCCGGCGCCCGCCGACAAGATTGAAACGGTGGTTGAATTCATTGCCGGATTGAAGAAGGGCAAGGCTCCCCACGGCGGCCCCTATCACTATGCCTCGCCCAATTCCGACGTCCTGGGACTGATCATCCAGGGCGCCTCGGGGCAACGCTTTTCGGACCTCGCGTCAGAGCGCCTGTTCCGTCCGCTCGGAGCCCGACAGGATGCCTATGTGACGGTCGACAGGGCCGGTACGCCGCGCACCGGCGGCGGCATCAACATGACGCCGCGCGACCTGGCCCGCATCGGCGAGATGATGCGGCAGGGTGGCATGGCCAATGGACGCCGGATCGTCTCGCAGGAATGGGTCAACGACACCACTACCGGCGGTTCCTCCAGAGCCTGGGCCGAAGGCACATCCTCGGCATGGCTGCCACAGGGACGCTATCGCAACAAATGGTACCAGACCGGCACCGGCAACGGCGCGTTCTTCGCACTGGGCATTCACGGCCAATGGCTCTATGTCGACCCGCATGCCGAAATGGTCATCGCCAAGGTCTCGTCCCAACCCGAGGCCGTGGTCGATGACGCCAAGGATCTCAATCTTGCGCTGTTCGACGCCATTGCGAAGATCATCTGAGAGCCCGGCGGATGCAGGATCCGACCGGACCTACGGCAAGCTGTAGGCGATCAGATAATCCCCCATCGTGGTGCCGAACGAGCCATGGCCGCCGGCCATGGTGACGACATATTGCTTGCCGCCGATCTCGTAGCTCATCGGTGTCGATTGCCCGCCGGCCGGCAGGCGGTCCTCCCAGAGCTGGTTGCCGGTGGTCACGTCATAGGCACGGATATAATTGTCCATCGTATAGGTCATGAAGGCGACGCCGCCGCCCGTGACGATGGGGCCGCCGAGCCCGGGCATGCCGATCTTCAAGGGCAACGGAATCGGCGAGACATCGCGGATGGTGCCGTTGCGATGCATCCAGACGATCTTGTTCGTCTTAAGGTCGATACCGGCAATGAAGCCCCAGGACGGCTGCTTGCAGGGAAAGCCGACCGGCGACAGCAACGGATTGATCGTCACGCCGAAGGGCACCCCGAACTGAGGCTGTACGCCCTGCTCCGTCCCCGAGGGCAGGCTGGCATCCGGCGTCGCCGGGTTGTTGGGGCCGCGCGGGATCAGCTTGGACACGAAGGGCAGGTAGATCGGGTTGGCGATCGCGACCTGGCGTACCGGATCGACGGCGATGCCGCCCCATTCGAAGGTGCCCAGATTGCCAGGGAAGACCAGCGTTCCCTGCAGCGAAGGCGGCGTGAAGGTCCCTTCATAGCGCAGGCGCTTGAAGATGATCCGGCAGGCGAGCTGATCGAACATGGTCGCGCCCCACATGTCCGCATCGGTCAGCTTCTTTTCAGGCCGGAAGGTGAGCTCGGAGAAAGGCTGCGTGGGCGAGACCCGGTCGCCCGGGGCGGCGCCCTGCGGTACCGGCTTTTCGGGGGCGGGTACGATCGGCTTGCCGTCCCGCCTGTCGAGCACGAAGATGTTGCCGGTCTTGGTCGGCGCATAGAGGGCGGGCACCACGCTGCCGTCGGGCCTGGCGAGGTCGACGAGGCTGGGCTGGGCCGGCACGTCCATGTCCCAGAGGTCGTGATGGACGGTCTGGTAGGACCAGGCGAGCTTGCCGGTATCGGCGTTGAGGGCGACGATGGAGGAGGCGTAGCGCTCGCTCGCTGGCGTGCGGTTGCCGCCCCAGATGTCGGGCGTCTCCACGCCGGTCGGGATATAAACCAGGTTCAGCTTGGGGTCGTAGGACGAGACGATCCAGGAATTGGGCGAGGCGTCGACGAATTTATGGGTCGCCGACGGCATCTGGTTGGGATCGTCATTGCCGGCGTCGAAGGCCCAGACCAGCTTGCCGGTATGCACGTCGAAGCCGCGGAACACGCCTGAAGGCACGGTGGCCGAATAATTGTCGATCACCGAGCCGGTGACCATCACGATCTTGTCGGTCACCACCGGCGGGGAGGTCACGTAATAGAAGCCGCGCTGGGTGACCCCCATGCCTTCCATCAGGTCGATCGAGCCGTCCTTGCCGAATTGCGCGCAAGGCGTGCCCGTCTGGGCGTCGACCGCGAACAGCCTTCCATCATTGGTCGGCAGGAAGATGCGCGTCGGACATTCCGCCGGCGGTGCATTGCCGTCGGAGGTACGAGCGTCCGCCTTGGTCTCCAGATAGGAGACCCCGCGGCAGGTCATGTGCTGGTAGGTCTTGTCATAGGCAATCTTGGGATCGAACTTCCATTTCTGCTTGCCCGTGGTCGCGTCGAGCGCGAACAGGATCTGGTGGGGCGAGCAGAGATAGAGCGTATCCTTGATCTTGATCGGCGTGACCTGGTTGGTCAGCTCGCCCGGATCGTTCGGACCCTTGAGATCGCCGGTCCGAAAGGTCCAGGCCACTTTCAGCTGGGAAACGTTCTGCGGCGTGATCTGGGCAAGCGGCGAATAACGGTTGCCGAATTGGGTGCGGCCATAGGCCGGCCAGTCGCCATCGGGCAGGTTTGCCGCATCGGCCGCGACGGGGGCGGGCGAAGCGGCCGGCGGCAGGTTGCCGGCAAAGCTCTGCGGATCCTGCGTGAGCGAATAGCCGAGGACACCGGCGCAGGCCAGAAGCGCGACGACGAGCGGGGCTCGGGCTGCGAAGCTCAATTCGCCCGTCACGGACGAACGCAAGGGACGGATGACGAAGGGCAGCAGCAGCCACAGGCCAAGTGGTGCGAGGATGTCGCCCCGCGGTGCCAGCAGCCAGAAATCGAAGCCGGATTCCCACACCGCCCAGACCAGCGTGCCGAGCAGGAGCGCGGCATAGACCACAAGGGCGGAGGAACGTCGCCTGGCGAGCAGGAACGCCGTCACCAGCATCAAGAGGCCGGCGACGACATAGTAGGGAGAGCCGCCCAGGAGCAGCAGCCAAATTCCCCCGCCGCCGAGGGCCAGACCGATTATCGCAAAGATAATCCAAGTAATGGTAAGCATAAGGCCACGACTCTGGTGCATTGAGCCATCCAGTTCAGCGAAAGATGTCGTATCCCCTTGCGAAAGGACTAGCAGGCCTGGACGGGGGAGGCAACAGCCCGCGGCGGGGGTATTTCACCTTGCCCGCTCAGGTTGGCAAAAAGCTACCGCAGCCCGCAATTTGAATGAGTGGAGCGATGGCACCGCGCCACGCATCCATGGCTGCGACCTAGCTTTTCGGCGGCGCTGCGATCGGCAGCAACAGCTCCTGCCAGGCGTGCAGGCTGGAACGCCGGTCAAGCCCACTCTCGATCAGAGCGCGCGCATTGAGCCCTTTCTCCGCCAGGAGGTCAGGCCGGCCGCGCCATTGGCGGACGGTCGCCGCGAAGCCCGCGCTGTCGCCGGGAACGACGACGGCACCACAATCATACCGGCGGATCAGGCTCGATATTTCACCATCCGGGGCCATGACCGCAATCATCGGTTTGCCTGCCGCGGCGATACCGTAGAATTTGCTCGGCACGATCAAACCTTCCAGGCGCGGATTGAGCGACAGCCAGTGAATATCCGGCACCGTCAGGGATTGCGGCAATGTGCCGGCATCCTGATAGGGCTGGAAGTGAAACATCGCTTCCAGCCCCTGCTCGGCGGCGGTTCGCTTGAGGTAAGGGGTCAAATGGCCGTTCCCGATGAGCAGGAAAGCGATCCCGGGCTCGTCTCGAAGCAGGCGGGCGGCACCGATGAGCGTGTCGATCTCATGCGCCCGGCCGAGATTGCCCGAATAGCCGATCACAAACTTGTCCTGCAGCCCCCAGTCACGGCGCAACCGGCTGGGCTCCGGGCCGACCGGCACAATGCAGCGGTCATCGCACCAGTTGGAAATCGCGGTGACCCGGCCGGCCGGCACCCCAAGCCCGACGATCTTCGCCTTCATCCTCTCGCCCACCGCCACATTCATGACGGCATGGCGAAGGCTGGCGTTCCGTAGCCTGCGCAGGATGCTTCCGAGGAAGCCCTTGCCGGCCTTTACGCCGAGCTCTGCGGCAACTTCCGGATAGACATCCTGCAGCCAGTTGACCTGCCTGAGACGCCGCGCCAGGACGACCGGCAACAGCGAGACGCCCAGCAGCGGCGGATCGGTCTTGACCACGACGATATCGCCGGCCCGCGCGCGCCGCCAGACCTCGAAGGCCAGGGCCGCGTGAACGGCGAGCGCAACGCCGGCGCGCCGGAAGAGCGATGGGCCCGGCTCCGTCACGGGACCGACGCGGTGGATCGCAACGCCGGGCAGGATCGCCTCGGGGTCCAGCCTGCGGGTGGGTTCGTCATAACGGCCAGCACCGGTGATGGCGACGACCTCCCAGCCCTGCCCGGCCAGGAAGGCGGCCAGATCCGACGCGATCTGGCTGGTCGCGGACGTATCGGGATGGAAGTAGCGATTGACCAGGAGGACGCGGCGCTGTTTCGAAGCCATGCGGGATCGCTGCCGTTCCGATCAACGTCGATAGGTCGGGGGAGAGTGCTGTTCCGCCAAACCCCGTGCCAGGGGCTTTCTGCCCCTGCGCGCGGCCATGGCGCGGCTGAGCGCGGCGCTCCCTCTCCGTTCGCCACCGAACAGGAAGATCACGGTCATGACGGCGATCTTGAGGTCCAAAGCGAGGGAAGCATTGTCGATGTAATATTCATCGAGGGCGTCCTTCTCTTCGCGGGTCACGAGATTGCCGCCATTGACCTGGGCCCAGCCGCTGATGCCGGGCCGCACAGCGAGGCGCAGCCCGGGATTGGCGGGCTGGTCCGCCGGCAGAAGCGGCCTCGGGCCGATCAAGGACATCTCGCCCGTCAGCACATTCAGCAATTGCGGGATCTCGTCGAACCGCATCTTCCGGATGAAGCGCCCAATCGGCGACAGGCGCTCGGGCCCGGGAACCACATGCCCCTTGGCATCGTAGGGAGCGTGATAGGTCCGGAACTTGTAGATGAAAAAATGCCGACCTCCCCGCCCTACCCGCTGCTGCCAGAAATGCAGGGGGCGCCCCACGTCGAAGAGCACCAGCATGGCGACCAGCAGCCAGACGGGCGCCAGCAGCACCATGAGGCCAATCGAGGCCACGATGTCGATGACGCGCTTCACGCCGAAATAGCGCCGCAACACGGCTGCGGGATGCTGCTGCTCATCCCTCACCGCAATCGTGGGCAAGGCCGGTATCCCTGCAGGGCCCTTGGGCATGAGCTCCAGCGCCTGCGCGACGCTCTTGAGCGCGATGCCTCGGCGATGACACTCTTCCGTGACGAACCGGAGGCTGGCCGTCTCCAGCTGGCCAGGTTCCATGGACAGCCACACCGCGTCAATCGTCACGCCATGCAGGGCATATTCGTCGACGATGCGCCCGAGATCGCCCACGCGCCCGGCCACGCGCACGCCGTTGAGCGACCGTCCCGTCGCCGCTGGCCCCTCGTCGAGGACGGACATGATCTGCGTGGTGACTGGCGCTTGGCTCTCGATGAGCTTGATCACGAGCCAGGCGAACTGGTCCGTGCCGATCAGGATGACCTTGCGAAGATCGGTGATGTTGCGCTTGGCGCTGACCCTGGCGCGCTCGTGGGAAACCAGCCTCGAGAAGACCCGCCCGCCCACCAGGCCCGCGCCCAGGACAAGCGAATAGAGGATCGGGGTCGAGCGCGGTATGCCGTCGAGCCGCGTGAGCATGAAAAGCACCAAACCGCTGGCGCTGATGGTCAATGCAATCACCGCGCCGATCGCATAGAGATCGGGGACCGAAAACGTGTTCTGGATGGCATCTCCGGCACGACAGATGAGCAGGGCCGGAATTGCAAATGCGATCGTAACGAAAACGAAAAGATAGGGACCCGGAAGGTCGAATGGCATATTCGGCCAGGCGAGGAGCTCAATATCCCGCAACGCCAGCGTCAATATCGGTGCAGCAATCACCCACAATACGTCGAAAAGCGACAGACGTAATTTACGCGGACTATATGACGTCGGGATTCGGGACCGCATTCAACGCTCCTTACAGGCCCAGAATAAATATGACTGTAGCAACGTCAAGCTGCCAACCCGTAAACAGGGTTGCCAGTTCCGAGGCGATCCGAACGAGCCATTGCAATCCCTGGATTGCGGCCGCCGAATGTGTTGCCGGGCAATCGGAAAGCCTTTCCTCATGGCGTGGCGCTCAAAAAGCGCCGGCCTGCCTCTTCCAGCACGACTGCGGTGAGGCGGGAGGTTGCAAAGGCCCCCGTGTCGACATTGATCCGATTGGCGTGCATTTCCGGCTCGGAGACGGGCGAATGGCCGTGCACTACGATCTTGCCGAAGCTGCCTTCGAAGTTCAGGAATTCGTCCCGGATCCATAGAAGGTCTTCGTCTGCCTGACGGTCCAGGCCAACACGCGGCTTCACCCCGGCGTGGCAGAAGAAATAGTCGCCGCAACCATGGTTCAGGGGCAATTCTTCCAGGAATCGCCGATGGGCGGCAGGCAGCTTTGCGGCGAATTGCTCGCGGGCCTGGCGATAGCCACGCCCGCGCAAGGCCTCGCTGACATCGACCCCGTAGGAATGCAGCGTTTCCAGGCCGCCCAACCCGCGCCAGCGATCGAGAACCGAGGGATCATCGAGAAAGGACAGCAGCAGATCCTCGTGGTTGCCACGCAAGGCTTTGATGGCAACGCCAAACCGGCGGGAGGACAAATGCTCGATCACGCCGGCAGAGTCAGGACCCCTGTCGACATAGTCCCCCAGAAAAACCACCAGAGGTTCGGTGATACCGCCGCCGAGGTCGACCAGGATCCGCTGTTCCATCCGCAGCAGCAGGTCCCGGCGGCCATGAATGTCACCAACGGCATAAATTCTCGTTCCAGGCGGGACAGTCGACACGCCTTCTCCCTTTGGCAACGCCACCATCGATGCCATGAACTATAATCAAATGGCGCGAAGATTACGCTCGATGCTTGAGCTATCAACACCCTTCTTCATCACGCGAGTGAATTTGTTCATTAAGCAAACGAAATAAAGCACGAGGCGAACAGGAGAAATTATTGGACAAAAAAACGCACTTACGCCTATCGTTACGTTGTCTCTAGATCCGATCTCAGGCGCGAGGGGTTGTGGGTGTCGCGTATGGGTATTCAAGCGAGGCCGTTTTCGGCCCTCATTCTGGTTTTCTGCCTGTTGCTCGCGTCCTGTGCAAACGACACGGTCGGCGTTGCCTCGAAAGCCGACCAGGAAGCCCTCATCCAGAAAGCAGCGGTCGCAGCCCCGAACATTCAGGCCGGCGACAAGATCAGGGTCACAGTTTTCGGGGAAGACCGACTCACCGGAGAATACCAGGTCGATCCGGCCGGCTTCGTCTCCCTGCCGCTCGCAGGCACCGTGAAGGCGGCGGGCCTGAGCAAGCAGCAGATGGAAAAGACGCTCGCCTCCAAATTCAGCGGCGAATATCTGCGTGATCCCAAGGTCACCGTAGACCTCGCCAGCTTCAGGCCTTTCTATATCCTTGGAGAGGTCAACAAGCCCGGGGAATATGACTACAAGAGCGGCTTGAATATCGTAAGCGCCCTGGCCGTGGCTGGCGGCACGACCTACAGGGCCAGTACCTCCAATATCGATATCCAGCATGTCGGCGAAACCGGGTTCAAGAAATACCCGATTTCATCGAACATTCCCGTTCTGCCGGGCGATCTTATCCGCGTCCCCATGCGTTACTTCTAGCCGCTTGAACCTGACAACCAGGGGTATTGATGCCGCGTACAACGTCACTGGTTTTCCTGGTATCGGTGACGACGCTCATCCCGGGCTTCGGCCTGCAGCCCGCATGGGCGCTTGACGCCACGCCAAGCCAGGCAACGACCGAGACCCTGGGCATCACCGCCAATCCCAGCTTCGTCGAGGGGCTGCCCTTCGGCGGCTGGCTGGTCTATCCATCCCTGTTCCTCGGCGCTGTCTATAACGACAATATCGACGGCCAGGACCGACACCGCCAATCGTCCCTAGGGTTGCAGATCCAACCGCGCCTGGATGCGGCATGGGAAGATGGCATTCATCGCCTCGCCCTCTATGCCAATGGTGATTTCCAGCTCTACCCGTCGCATCAGGACAGCAGCCGTATCACCGCCAAGGTCGGAGCGGCCTGGACCTATTCGCCCTTGCCGGACCTCACCATCCGGCTGCACGGCGATTTCAGCCGCGCCAACGGCATGTTCAGCCCGGGGTTCTGGTCATCGCCCTACCAGACCTGGCAGCGGCCGGGCGCCGTGCTCACCGATTCCTCGGTTTTCACCAACACCTATGAGGCCGGTATCGCGGTCGAAAAGAAGGTGACCGATCAAACCTCCATCCGCCTGTCCGGCGGCGTCATCTATGCCAGCTTCGATCGCCCCGACGACAGGGCTGCGGCAAAGAGCGGCTTCCCCACCCCGTTAAATGGCACGGACTATTATGTGGCGCTTCGCGCCACCACCATGCTGACCCCGCAGATCTACGCCTTCATCGAAGGGGGCGCCGATTTCCATCGGTATGACAGGAACGTCAAGGGCGATTCCGTCTACCATGTGACGGCTGGCCTCGGCTCGGAGCTGATCCGGCTTGTCCGCGGCGAAATCTATGTGGGTTACCAGGCCCGCGACGGATCGCGCCGCATTTCCGGCTCGACGAACCAGCCGGCATTCGGCGGGCGAATTTCATACTATCCCACGCAATACATCACCATTGCCGCTTCGGTCGATCAGTCGCTCTCCTTCTCGCAGACCCCCGTCCTCCTTCCCTCGGGCAATGGTGGCGTCACGCAGGCCATGCAATCGGCTTCCGGCCGGACATTCCAGTCCCGGATCCAGGTCGACTACGCCCTGTCCCAGCTCTGGTCTGCCTATGTCCAGGGCGGCTATGGCCAGACACGCTACAACGCCATCTCCAATCTCACCCAAACACAGGTCTGGTCGGCCGGCGCGGGGCTTCGCTATGATCTGTGGCGCAATATGGCGCTCACCCTTGAATACCAGTTCAACCGCTCCAACTCGAAATACAGGCAAGCAGCGCTTTTCAATTCCACCAGCTCGTTCAACCAGAACGTCGTTTCAGTCGGATTGACTTATCATTACTAGGGAGCCCTCAACCATGCTGGCGAGGCTCACGCTGCCAATTCTGACCTGCTTGTGGCTCGTCACGGCTGCCCAGGCACAATCGACCCCGGCGCCGGCCTGCGTTTCCGAAACGGATCCGCTTGGCTGCGAACAGGCGCAGGAAAACCTGAAGCCGGAGATGCTCGGGCTGCTTTCAGCCAATCCCCATGGCGGGCAGCTCCTGGAGGGAATCGCCTATCGAATGGCCGTCGCCCAGCCTGAACAGGCGTTCGCGCTGATCGCCTTGGCCAACCGCTCCAATCCCGAGCAAATGGCGGCCATCGCCCGCGGCCTGTTGCATGCCTTCGACGAATTGGCGCAATCCAGTCCGCAGTGCCGCGCCGGATGCATGGACCGGCTGCAGAAGATCATGACGCTGCGTCGTCTCAAGCCGATGGCCACCCGTTCCGCACGCCAAGAAAAGTGCCTCCCGGGAAAGGTCGGCGTCAAACCCTATCCGCTGACCTGCGGCACGCCCGTCAGGGCCGCGATGCAATGCGCCAACCAGACGCTCACCTCCCTGCTGACAGCCCTTGCCCGCCAGCAATTCGCAGCACTCGCCACAGCCTCGGGCAGCCCGAATGGTTGTTTTGCGCCCGTCTATCAAAGCCCCCACAACGCCGCGGGCTGGACCTCCTCGGTCCCCACCGGCCTGCCGATAAGTCGAAATTGATGGTTGCCAGATTCGGTCATTTCCGCGAGCCTGGGCTCATGTTGTTCAGTAGCGATGCGTTTGCAAAATCGGGAAGCGTCATCGAAGGGGCGCAGCCCTGGAACAGCCCCCTGTACCGGTTGCAATCATGAGCATTGCCCTATCCTGCCTGCTTCAGGCCAATGCAAACGGGCAGCGCTGGTATGTCGTGCAGACACGCGCCCGCTCGGAGGAGACTGCGCGCTTCAATCTGGAAGCGCAGGGCTTCGAGGTCTTCCTGCCGCGCACGCAGCGTACCGTCCTGCATGCGCGCAAGCGCCGGATCGCCCTCCACGCCCTCTTTCCCGGCTATCTGTTCGTGCGCCTCGATCTGGAACGCGAACGTTGGCGCTCGATCAACGGCACCATCGGCGTGGTGCAGGTGGTGATGGGCTCCAACCTGCCCCTCCCGGTGCCCGATGGCGTGGTCGAGAGCATCCTGACCTATGTCGATGCCGAAGGCATTGCGCGGCTCGACCGCGATCTTGCACAGGGACAGACGGTTCGCGTGAAGCTGGGGCCGTTTACCGAAAGCATCGGCCCGCTGATGCGCCTCGATCCCAATGAACGCGCCCGCGTGCTGCTGGAGATCATGGGGCGGGCCGTGGAGATCAATCTGCCCCGGCGAGCGCTGGAGGCAGTTTGATACCGGCCGGCTTATGCCGGCCACCCGATGTCGGACAGAGGGTGAGACACACCGTTTCACCCTAACGGCGGTAGCATGGCAAAAATGGACGACGTTGCGATCGAGGCAGGCGGAATTGGCGAGCGGCACGCTTGCGGATGAGCACCTGACGTCTCGTGCTGGGACGACGACTGGCGGTGTCGAGAGGCTTTTCCTGGCGGCTCTCATCCTCGGCCTTGCCTGGGCTCCGGCCTGGCTCGGCAGCAACCGGGCGATGGCTTGGGGGGTGAACGGCATCCTGTTCCCGGGACTGGTCATCGCCTACGAACTCACCCGAATCGTCCTGGGTCGGCCCCATGCGGTCGCTGCACGGCACCTCTTGGTACCCATGGGTCTTTTCACTGGCGTAGCCGGCTGGATCCTCCTGCAGATTTCCCCGGGGATGCCGCCTTCGCTGGCTCATCCCATCTGGCCTCTGGCTGCGCAGGCGCTCGGCGAACCCGTCATCGGCACGATCAGCGTCGATCCCGGCGCGAGCGCGCTCGGGCTCCTTCGCCTGGTCACCGACGCCAGCGTGTTCTGGCTGGCGCTCCAGCTTTGCCGTTCGGCGCCCCGGGCGCATCTGCTGCTCTATGCGGTCATGGCCATCATTGCCGTCTACGCGGCGCTGGGGCTCTACCTTGCGGTCTTCGAGGCTTCGAGGATCCCGTATCTGGACGGCCCCGCACCCGGCCAGGTGCGATCGACCTTCATCAACCGCAACAGCCTGGCCGCCTATGCCGGCATCGGCGTCATCATCGCCTTGACCCTGTGGCTCAGGGCGCTGAAGTCCGGAGCAGCCTCGGCGACCGGCCCCGATCCCCGTCAGCGCGGCCATTTCATCCGCCTGATCGCACAGCTCCATTGGGCCGAGATCGGCGCAGGATTGCTGGCGCTCGCCGCCCTCATGGCGAGCGGTTCACGTGGGGGTGTCATTGCCACGGCGGCAGGCCTCGTCTGCGTGCTGGTCCTGTCGTTCCCACGGTCGGACGGATCCATCCTCCAGCGGATTTCCGTGCTCCTCCTGCCCCTGCTGGCTTTGGGCGGCGCCATCGTCTTCATGGGGGACATCGTCTTCGGGCGTATCGCCACCTCCGGCCTGACCGATACGAGCCGGGCGGCGGTCAACGACATCATGATCCGTTCCCTGCACGATGCCCCCCTGTCGGGTTTTGGCTATGGCACCTTTACCGATATTTTTCCCGTCTATCGCGATCAATCCATTTCGACGACTGGCGTATGGGACAAGGCGCACAACACCTATCTCGAGGTTTTACAAGGGCTTGGCCTCATATTTGGAACCATGTTGATAGGCTTGGTGGCCTGGCTTGTCGGACTTTGCATGGTCGGCGCCTTTCGCCGGCGCCGGCATCGGGCTCCGCTGGTCTGCGCCATCGGCTCCGGTGCTCTCTTGGGCGTGCATGCGCTCGTCGACTTCAGCCTGCAGATCCAGGCGATCTCGCTGACCTTCATGGCCGTGCTCGGCGCCGGCGTGTCCCAATGGGCCAGTTCCAGCGTAAACCTGGCGGATTAGAAACTGTCATGAACTGCAGATGGATCCCTGATCACGATCGGAGCTGCGCCAGATGTTGAACCGTCTCGACACGAGGGTGCGCGGATTGGACGACGGCGAAGCCCAGGGCGGCGGCTTCGATATCCGCGATACCGTCAACTTCGTCTGGCGCCAATGGGCCTTCATTCTGGCCTGGACCATCCTGGCTGCGCTGTTGGGGGCCATCTATATCGCCAGGCAAACGCCTCTCTACACCGCCACCACCCAATTGCTGCTGGACCCCCGCAAGGAAAAGGCCGCGGGCCCGGACTCCATATATACCGACACTGCCCTCGACCTGTCCGTGGTCGAGAGCGAGATCGCCGTGATGCGCTCCACCGTCCTGCTCAAGCGCGTGGTGCTCAAAGAGGGCCTGCTCGGCGGTGGCGACACCCCCGCCCAACCCTCCCAGGACAGTGCCGGCTCCTCCCCATCGGCATCTCCGGCTTCTGCCGGCGGATCCGATGACGCGATGTCGCCGGCCATGGTCGCCGCCGTCGAGGGCCTCAAGAATGCGGTGGTGATTTCACGCGCCGGCCAGGCCTATGTGATCAACGTATCCTACACGTCCGACAGCCCGGCCAAGGCCATGCAACTGGCCAATGCGATTGCCGATGCCTATGTCGTCGACAAGCTCGACGCCCGCTTCGAGGCAGCCAAGCGCGCCTCGAACTGGCTGAACGACCGGCTGGTGGAACTGCGCCAGCAATTGCGCCTCTCCGAGGAAGCGGTAGCCAAGTTCCGGGCCGACAACAATCTCGCGCAGGCCGTCCCCGGCGCCACGCTCAACCAGGAGCAGCTCACGCAATTGAACGGCCGGCTGGTGGCGGCGCGAGCCGACACGGCCGAGAGGAAGTCACATCTGGATCTGCTGACCAAGATCCAGGCCGAGCGCGGCAAGCTCGATGCCCTGCCCGAGGCGGCCAGTTCCGGCGTGCTGGCCGATCTTCGGCGGCAGGAAAACGACCTGTCCCGCCAGGAGGCGGACCTCCTGGCGCGCTATACCGGCGCCCATCCCCAGGTCGTCAACGTCAGGGCCCAATTGTCGGATGTCCGCCGCAGCATCGCCAACACACTGCGCCAGATCGCCAGCGATGTCAGGAGTAACTACAATCTCGCCTTGGCCCGTCAGGACGCGGCCGAGCAGGCCTTGAAGGAGGCCTCCGGCCAATCCGACCTCGACGCCTCCAAGACGATCACCCTGCGCGAGCTCGAGCGGACCGCTGCCGTCAACAAGAGCCTGTTCGAGGATTTCCTGCAGCGCGCGCGCCTGACGCAGGAACAGTCGACCTTCGAGGCGCGCGATGCCCGGATCATCACCCCCGCCGTGGCGCCCGGCATTCCTTCTTCCCCCAAACGTACCCAGATCATCCTGACCTCGCTCATTCTCGGGTTGATCGCTGGAATCGGCGCGGCCTATCTCAAGGAGGCGCTGAACGCCGGCTTCACCACGCCGCGCGAGATCGAGACATTGCTCGAAATGCCGCTGCTCGCCTCGATCTCCCGCTTCTCGCCACGCACCAAGGACGAAAACGGCCGTCTCCTCAGCTTGCCCGAATACCCTCTGCGGATGCCGCTGGCGCGCAGTTCGGAGGCGATACGCTCGCTGCGCAGCGCCGTGCAGATGAGCGATGTCGACCATCCCCCCAAGGTGGTGCAGGTGACATCCACTCTGCCGGGCGAAGGCAAGACGACGATCGCTTTGATGATGGCGACCTCGGCGGCCCAGTCCGGCCAGAACGTGCTCTTCATCGATTGTGACCTGCGCCATCCCTCGGCTTCCTCGCAATTGAGGAAGGAGAAGGCGCCCGGCCTGATCGAATGCCTGCTGGGTGAAATCGAGCTCGAACAGGCGCTCTTCTACAGCGACAAGTTTCGGATCTGGGCTCTCGCCGCGGGCGGCGAGAGCAAGAACCAGCCCGACCTCCTCGCCTCCGAGCGCATGAAGGCGCTGATGGCAAAGGTGCGCAGCCGGTTCGACGTGGTGATCGTGGATACACCGCCCATGGGGCCGGTGATCGACCCTGTGATCGTGTCCAATCTGGTCGACAAGGTGATCTACATCGTGCGCTGGGCTGCGACGGCCCGCGAGATGGTGCAGCAATCGCTGCGCCAGATCGCCGGCCAGAAGAAGGTGGCCGGCATCGTGTTCAATCACATCATGGACGACAAGGCCAAGAAATATGGCCGCTTTGCCTATGGTTACTATTATGGCAGCCGCTACTACCGGAAATATTACGAAAAATGAGCGCTCGGGTTGCGCGGATAGGCACGGCGGTCCTCTGCATGGCCGTGGCTGGCTTTGCGGTCTGGCGCTCGGTTCCGGTCCTCGGCTTTGCGCTCGCCGAGCGCCAGGCAGGCGAAAGTGGCGACATAGCCTCTCTCAGAACCTTTGCGACGACACTGGAAACCGGCGCCCTGGCCGAAGCTGCCATGCAGTCCGCCATCACCCAGGCCCAGCCCACCAGAACGATCGAGGGCACCGTCCGCCTGCTGAGGCGCCAACCTTTGTCGAGCAGCGCCTGGCTCGATCTGGCCGTGGCCCGGCTTGCCGGCGGCAAGAGCATGGCCGAGGTCGCGCAGGCCCTGCGCCTGTCGGCGTTGACCGGGCCGAATGAATCGGTCCTGATGGCGAGCCGCGCCCTCGTCGCCCTGCCGCTATGGACCGCCCTGCCCGACGACCTCCACCGCCGCACCGCGCAGGATATCGCCGGCGGCTGGGAACGCCTGGAGGCTTCCGACAAGCTCGTCATGCGCCTGACCCTGTCGAATGCCCCCGCCACCCGCACCGAGCTCACAGCGCTGCTACACCAGGTAGACGGCATGAACCCGGCAAGGCTCGAGGATCTCGGCCTCGCCCCGGCTGCTCCGACCCAGCCTGGGGAAACGGTCCCATGATACAGCCTGGCCGAAACACCAGCCCATGGCTGCCTGCCTGATGTGCGGCGTCGCCGGCATCTTCGCCTATCATTATGCGGCCAACGCCATCAGCCGCCCGGAACTGAGCGCGATGAGCCGTCACATGGCCCGGCGCGGGCCCGACGCCAATGGCGAATGGTTCGATCCGGCCGGACGCCTGGGCCTGGCGCATCGGCGCCTCGCCATCATCGATCTCGCGGACCGCGCCTTGCAGCCGATGGCGAGCGCCGATGGCCGCCATGTCATCGTCTTCAATGGCGAGATCTACAATCACCTCGCCTTGCGTGAGACCTTGCAAAAGGAAGGTGCCGAATTCAGGACCCTATCCGACACCGAGGTGCTGCTGCATCTCTACGCCCGCTGCGGCGACGCGATGGTCATGCGGCTGCGCGGCATGTTCGCCTTCGCCATCTACGATACGCTCGCCCATACCCTGTTTCTGGCGCGCGATCCCTATGGCATCAAGCCGCTCTATTACAGCGATGACGGCTGGGTGTTCCGCTTCGCCAGCCAGGTCAAGACCTTGATTGCCGGGGGCGGCGTCTCCCGCGACCGGGATCCGGCCGGTGATGTGGGCTTCTATTTGCTCGGCAGCGTGCCCGAACCCTTTACCTGCTTCCGCGAGGTTCGGGCCCTGCCGGCGGGCTCGACGATGCTGGTCGATCGTGCCGGCGCACGGGTGCCGCGCAGCTATCACCGGGTGGCGTCCGTCTATGGCGCTGCGGAGCATGATCCGGGAGAAGGACGCGGCAAGCCCGCAGCCTTTGCCGACATTGCCCTGGACTCGGTGCGGCATCATCTGGCCGGTGATGTCGAGGTCGGTGCCTTTCTTTCCGCCGGCGTCGATTCCGCTGCCCTCGTCGGCCTCATGCGCGACGCCGGTGCCCGGCAGATCAAAACGATCACCATCGGATTTGAGGAATTCGCCGACACGCCGGCGGACGAGACATCCCCAGCCGCGGACATCGCCCGCCTCTATGGCACCCGCCACGTCACGCGCATGATCACCAGAAGCGAGTTCGAGGCCGATCTGCCGCTTTTCTTCGAAGCCATGGACCAGCCGAGCATCGATGGTCTCAACACCTGGTTTGCTGCCAAGACGGCCGGCGAGCTCGGCCTCAAGGCAGTGCTGTCAGGGCTCGGCGGCGACGAGCTTCTGGGCGGCTACCCTTCCTTCCGGGACATTCCCCGCTGGGTGAGGAGCTTGCAGGTGCCTTCGCGCATCCCGCTGCTCGGCAAGAGCCTGCGCAAGCTCGGCAAGCCGCTCGTCGAGCGGCTGCGCCTTCATCCCAAGCTCGCCGGCCTGCCCGAATATGGTGGATCCTATGCAGGCGCCTACCTGCTCAAGCGCGGGCTCTATTTGCCCTGGGAATTAAGCGAGGTCCTCGATCGCGACACTGTCGAGGCAGGCCTGCGCCGCCTCGGACCCTTGAAGCTGATCGGGGCCCAGCTGCACGGGCGGTCGAAGGAGCCCTTCGCGCGCGTCGCAACGCTGGAATCGAGCCTTTATCTGCGCAACCAATTGCTTCGCGACGCCGATTGGGCCGGCATGGCGCATTCCGTCGAAATCAGGACCCCCCTGGTCGACAGCGAGGTGCTCGAGCGTTCGGCCCGGCTCGACCTGCGGGGCATCGCCGGCAAGGCAGCGCTTGCCCGGGCTCCGACGCAGCCTTTGCCGCAGGCCGTGCTCGACCGGCCCAAGACCGGTTTCGCCCTGCCGATCGCCGAGTGGCTGCAGGCATCCCCCCTCGGTCCAGCGCCGGCTCGGCGCAAGCCGCTCCGGCACGGCTGGGCGCGCGACTGGAGCCGCCTTGTCCATCGCCAGTTCGCATGACATGGCTTCGCGGCCGCTGAAGATACTGGCCTTGTTGACCGATGGCTGGGGCATGGCCGGCGGCATTGCCCGCTACAACCAGGATTTTCTCACCGCTTTGGCCGCAAGCCCCGCAGTGGGGAATATCGTCATGCTGCCGCGATCAGCGGGGGATGCCGCGGGCCTGCCCGCCGGGGTCGTTCAGCTTGCATCCCGGGCAGGCCGGGTGGCCTATAGCCTGGCTGCCTTCAAGCAAGTACGTTCACAGTGCTACGACCTGATCTTCTGCGGCCACCTCTTCATGGCTCCGCTTGCGGCCGCGCTTTCCAGGTTGGCTCGAATACCGCTCTGGCTGCAGTTGCACGGCATCGAGAGCTGGGCCAGGCCGAACCTCGCCATCCGCCGGGCCGTGCGGCAGGCCGACTTGATCACCGCCGTCAGCCGGGCCACCCGAAGCCGTGCCTTGGAATGGTGCGACATCGAGCCGGAGCGCCTGCGCGTTCTGCCGAATACGGTCGATGGGCGCTTTTCGCCGGGCGCACCGCCTGCCGAGCTCGCCGCTCGCCTGGGCACGCGGGGACGCAGGGTGATCCTCACCGTGGGCCGCCTGTCCTCGCAGGAACGCTACAAGGGCCATGACCGCGTCATTGAGGCCCTGCCCCAGATCAGGAGCCGCCATCCCGACATACTCTACCTCATCACCGGCGACGGGGATGACCGCGACCGCCTCGCCCGGATCGGGCAGCGGCTGGGGGTATCGGAGCTGATGCGTTTCACCGGGCCGGTTTCCCAGGCACAACTGCCGGATATCTATCGCCTGGCCGACGTCTTCGCCATGCCCAGCACCGGAGAGGGGTTCGGCATCGTCTTCCTGGAGGCGGCCGCCACGGGGCTGCCGATCGTCGCGGCCAGGAGGGATGGCAGCACCGATGCCCTGGCGGACGGAGAACTCGGCACCCTTGTCGACCCCGACGCCCCGCAGGCTCTCGCCGAAGCAATCACTGCCTGTCTCGATAGAAATCGGCCCGAACCGGAGCAGCCCAGCCGCTTTGCCTTCTCCCAATTCGCCGCACAGGTCGACCATCTTGTATCAAGCCGATTCTGATCCAATCAGGGGCAACCGGCCTCCGCCGGAGCCAACGCCGACGGTCACGATCATCGGTCCGGACCGGCTGTGGAGCTTTGCCGACCTCTACGAGATCTGGCGCTATCGTGACCTCGCCTGGGTGCTGACGGAGCGCGATATCAAAGTCCGCTACAAGCAGACCGTGCTGGGTTTCGCCTGGGCGATCATCCAGCCCGTTTTGCTGATGCTGATCTTTTCGGTGCTGTTCGGGCATCTCGCCAAGATCCCCACCGATGGCTCGCCCTATCCGATCTTCGTCTATGCCGGCCTTCTGCCCTGGGTTTTCTTCTCCAACGCCCTGGCCGCGGCAGCCGGATCGCTGATCGGCTCCGTCAACCTGATCAGCAAGGTCTATTTTCCCCGCCTGATCATCCCGCTCGCTTCCACGGGGGCTGGCCTGGTCGACTTCCTGGTCACCACAGCCATATTGCTGGTGATGATGCTGGTCTACGGCGTCGGCTGGAGCATCAACCTTCTCGCGGCCCCTCTCCTGATGGCCGGAGTCATTCTCTGCGCGCTGGGCATCGGCATCGGGCTTTCGGCTCTCACGGCAACCTATCGTGATTTCCGCTTTGTCGTGCCCTTCCTGCTGCAGTTCTGGATGTTCGCCACCCCGGTCGTCTATCCGGCCAGCCTGGTGCCCGAACCCTGGCGCTGGCTCTTGTTCCTCAACCCCATGGCCGGGCTGGTGGAAGGTTTTCGCTCTGCGTTTCTCGGGCATCCTTTCGATTGGCTGTCGATCAGCCTCTCGCTGCTCCTGTCGCTCGGGCTCTTCGTCCTCGGCGTGTGGTATTTTGAACGGGTGGAGAGGCGCTTTGCGGATATCCTCTGAGGCCGAACGAAGAGCTCGCTCACGATGAGTGCGCCGAGCATCCGGGCCCTCGGGGTCAGCAAGGAATATGTCAGGGGCGGCCATAACCCCTCCCTGCGTACCTTTCGGGAGGCACTGGTCGGGACCGTCACCGGGCGTTTTCGCCCCTCGGCAAGGCCGGCCCTCAAGGATGACCGCTTCCTCGCTTTGTCCGACGTCTCATTCGACGTCCATCCCGGCGAAGTGATGGGGATCATCGGACGGAACGGGGCCGGAAAATCCACGCTCCTCAAGATCCTCTCGCGCATCACAGCGCCGACGACGGGCCGTATCGAAGTAAGAGGCCGGATTGCCAGCCTCCTGGAGGTTGGCACCGGCTTTCATCCCGAGCTGACGGGGCGGGAGAATATCCGGCTGAACGGTGCCATCATCGGCATGACGAGCAGCGAGGTCGCCCGCAAGTTCGATCGAATCGTCGCTTTTTCGGAGGTGGAGAAATTCATCGATACACCGATCAAACACTATTCGAGCGGGATGTATACCCGCCTGGCCTTCGCCGTCGCCGCCCATCTCGAGCCGGAAATCCTGATCGTGGACGAGGTCCTTGCCGTCGGCGATGCGGAATTCCAGAAGAAATGCCTGGGCAAAATGAACGAGATCGCCGGCCAGGGCCGGACGGTCCTGCTCGTCAGCCACAATCTCAGCGCGATCGGCGCCCTGTGCCAAAATGCCATCCTGCTGGACGGCGGACGCATTCTCCATCACGGCGCCGCCGCGGACACCATCGCGCATTATTCCGGTCTTTTCCGGGGCGATGATGGTGTCGTGGTCGAGGACAAGCCCCCCTCGGGGCCGCATATTGCCAGCGCAACCTTGGCCACCAACCAGATCCTCTTCGGCGAGAAGCTTGCCGTGACCTGCATGATCCAGTCCCCGAATCGACGGCGTGTAGCGATCGAGGTCGAGATCCACGACGGGCTGGGCCGCAAGCTGATCTATTCATCGACGGCCCCCATGCACGGCCAGGAATTCGACATTTACCCCGGCGCCAACCGCTTGATGCTGGAGATTGGCGCCCTTCCGCTGGCACGGGGAAGCTATGAGCTTCACCTGTGGCTGTCCAAACCCTGGGTCGAGGAGTTTCATCGCCTGTCCCAACCCATCTGCTTCGATGTCGTGCAGTCCGATCCGGGGCGTGTGGGCTTCGATTTTCAGCAATCCTATGAACGCGGATGCGTGGCCGTGCCGATCACCTTTGAAAGGCAGGAATGACCACGGCCCCCTCGATGCCGCCGCACGCCCGGATTCTACGCTGCTACTGGCACATGCCGGACCATCCGATGAAACTGCGGCTTTACGACTGGCTGCGCGCCAGCCGGCCCTTCCGCCATGTCACGGCCCGCTTTGCCTTCGGGACGTTCAAGCTGGATCTCGTCGACTATGTGCAGCATGCCATGTTCCTGCACGGCTCCTACGAACCAAAGAGCCTCGCCCTGTTTCAATCCCTGATCGGGAGCGGTGAAACGGTGATCGACCTCGGCGCCAATGTCGGCCAATACACTGTTGCAGCCGCACGCATGGTGGGACCGGCCGGACGTGTCATCGCCATCGAGCCCCATCCGGGCGTTTGTGCCCGGCTCCTCGACAATATCCGGCTGAGCAAGGTCCACGATCGCGTCCTGCCGGTCACCTCCCCGCTTGCCGGCACGACCGGCTTCATCGAATTCGGCCTTCCGGAAGCCGGAGCGCTTGGCACCATGCGGCCGAGGAGACCGGATGAAACGCGGCGCCTCCTCACCATGGGCGTCAGAATCCGAGAACTCGCCGAACGGTTGGAGATCGATGCCATTGCCGTGATGAAGATCGATATCGAGGGCCAAGACCTCTCCGTCATCGACGACATGTTCCGCAGTTCCATCCTTCGGCCGCGGCATATCCTGTTCGAGTATCTTCCCTCCCGCTTCGACTACGCGATCGCGGCCCCCCATCTGGCAGGGTATTTTGCAGACTTCGGATACGAACTGCTGACGATCGACGGCATTGCCTATACGCCCGAGCAGGACGTGCCGGAGGAGAACCTTTGGGCGCGGCGGATATCGGCTTGAAGCGAATGCCCCGGCTGGCGCTCGTCTCCGTGGTGGTGCCGACCTTCCGCCGTGTCGAGCGGCTGCCCACCCTGCTCGCAAGACTGTCTGTGATCGACCAGGCCTGCGATCTCGATGTAATCATCATCGACCAGACGCCGGGAGCCGACCTTTCGACGCTGCAGGGCTTTTCGGAGCACTTCGCTTGCCTGCGGTTCATCAGCCTCGCTCAGGCCAATGTCTCCAGGGCTCGGAATATCGGCGCGAAAGCAGCGTCCTGCGACATCCTGCTGTTCCTCGATGACGACATGGAACTTGAAAGATCCTACATTCCGCGTGTGCTCTCGCTGATGCGCGAGATGCCCCTGGATGTATTTGGCGCGGTTTGGCCCGGTCAGGGCGTGATAGGACGGGCGGACGGCAGGCCGTTGACCGGGCGTGGCGATGACCCTTTGGTTTTCCTGCCCACCTGCGCACTGGCCATGCACAGGCGTGATTTCCTGGCGACGGGCGGGTTCGACGAGCGGCTCGATCGTAATTTCGAGGACGCCGAATTCTCCCATCGCCTCAAGCGACAGGGGCTGCGTCTCGTCCGTCATCCTGATTTGCAGGCTCAACACCACGACCGGCAGGAAAACGGTACCTGGTATTCCCGTTCGCTGATGGAAGCGGCCGCGCGCCTGATGCGGCAGACGGCGTATTTCCGCCGCAAGACCGGGCGCGGCTGGCCGGATGTACTCCTCGCCTTGCTGCGCGTGATCGCCAGCGAGACGCGCCGGCCCGGCCATCTGCGTGGCGGCTCGCAACTCTCAAGGGCGGCGGCCCTGGGCGTGTCGCTTCCCGCGGCGCTGATCTACGCAGCGCGCTCCCCTCTCCTCGCCCATGCGCCATCCTCCAGCGGAAGAGCGGGCTGACATGCCGCCCCCGCCAGGCGTTGCCGTCGTCATCCCCTGCTACAATGCCGGCCGCACCTTGGCGCAGACGCTCGAAAGCGCCATCGACCAGCCCGGCCTCGCCGAACTCGTCGTCGTCGACGACGGCTCGAGCGACGGCTCGGCCGAGATCGCCCGGCGCTATCTGCCTGCCGATCGCGTCATCGAGGGTCCCAATCGCGGCGTCTCGGCGGCGCGCAATCGTGGCATCGCCGAAACCTCCTCCGAATGGCTGCTGTTCCTCGATGCAGACGATCTGCTCACGCCCGGCACCATCGAACGGCGCCTTGCCGTCGCCGAGGAGGCCGATGTGGTCGCCTGCGACTATCAGGACTTGAGCACGGACGAGCAAGACACTGCCACCCTCTCGCAGGCCCGCGGCATCGACTGGCCGGCGCTGCGCCAGGACGCGGAAAGAGCGATCGCCAGCCATGTCTGGATCACCACGGGCGCCCTGCTCTATCGCCGCCGACTGGTCGAGGCGATCGGTGGCTTTCGCCCCGATCTGCCGGTGATCCAGGACGCCCGCTTTATGTTCGATGCGGCCTTTCACGGAGCACGTTTCGTGCCCAGCGCCCATATTGGCGCCCGTTACCGGATCACGGCACAGAGCCTGTCGCGGCGTCAGCCGGTGCAGTTCTGGCGCGACGTACTCCGCAATGGGCGGCAGATCGAGGCGCTGTGGCGCGAGCGCGGCACCCTCACTTCGGACCGCATCGACACACTGTGCGACCTCTACGACAATGCCGGGCGTGGCCTGCTGCGCTGCCGGGACCAGGGCTTTTTCGAAGCGAGCGCCGCAGGCCGTACGCTCGGCCTTCGCCAATCGCGGCATACGCGTATCGCAACGCCGCTCGCCCGCCTGCTGGGGCTGCGCGCCGCGCATGGCCTGCTGTCGATGATGGGGCGGCCATGAGCGAGAAGCCAGCCGATGTCGTCATGGCGACCGCCTGGTATCCGCCCTATGATCTCGGCGGCACCGAAGTCTATCTGGAAGGGCTGGTGCAGGAACTCTCGCACAAAGGCCTGACATGTGCCGTGCTCGCGCCGCGAGCGCCGGGCGCGCCGGACCGCTACGAGCATCGCGGCACGACGGTGTGGACCTATCCGGTCGAGTTGCCCGAGGCGAGACAGCCGGGACCAGGCACGCGCAGGCATGGCCAGTTCGATCGTTTCGAAGCCCTGCTGAGGCAGAACCCGCGCGCCATCTATCACCAGCATTCCTGGACGACCGGATGCGGTCTCGACCACCTGCGCGCCGCCCGCGCACAGGGGCTGAGAACCGTTCTGACCTTTCACGTCGCCGGAACCGTGTGCCTGCGCGGTACCTTGCTGCGCTTTGGAGAGGCGCCTTGCGATGGCCTCGTCGAGGAGATCCGCTGCGGCGCCTGCTGGGCCGAGAGCCGCGGCGCCCCCCGCGTTGCTGCCTGGGCGGTCGGCCGGCTGCCCCGCGCCCTCGCCGCCAGGGCCCTGCAAGGCCATACGCGCTTGGCCACCGCACTGTCGGCAAGGGCGCTCGCCATCGGGAAGGAACGGGACCTCAGCGAGGCCTTCGCGCTCAGCGACCGCCTTGTCGCCGTCTGCCAGTGGCTCGCCGACACATTGGCGCGCAACGGCGCAGCGCCCGACAGGCTCGCGCTCAGCCACCATGGCCTCGCCGCCTCCTATCTGGCGGAGGTCCAGCAGGCGTCAGCTCGAAAGAGATCCGAGGGTACCGGGCTGCGGCTCCTCTATCTCGGGCGATGGGACAGGGCCAAGGGCATTCATGTCGCGGTCGCCGCTCTCCGCAGCCTGCCGGCGGAAACGCCCGTCGAACTCGCCATCCACGCCATCGGCGCCGCTGAGGACGATGGCTATGAGGCCGAAGTGCGGGCCCTGGCCGCGGGCGATCCGCGCATCCGGTTCCACCCGCCCCGGCCTCATGCGGAGATCGCCGATACCCTGGCCGCGCACGATGTTCTTGTCGTGCCTTCGCTCTGGCTGGAAACCGGTCCGCTGGTCGCGCTGGAAGCGCAGGCAGCCGGCCTCTACGTGCTGGGATCGGATCTCGGCGGCATCGCCGAACTCCTGGCGGGGACGGATGCCGGCGAATTGCTCCGGCCGGGCGCCGTGCCGGACTGGGCCAAGGCAATCGAGCGGCTCGTCGCTCGCAAATCCCAGGGCCCCCTGCCGAAATTCCAGGGCCATCTGCGCAGCCAGGCCGATGTCGCAGACGACATGATCCACCTCTACCGATCGCTGCCGCCCGCCCTCACCCCGGAAGACCGGCTCATACGGCTCGCGCCATGAGGATAGCCCTGACCTGCGATCCCGAGCTGCCGGTGCCGCCGCAATTCTATGGTGGCATCGAACGCGTGGTCGACATGCTGGCGCGCCGCTTGGTGGCACGCGGCCATGAATTGACCCTGTTCGCGCATCCTTCCTCGCAATGCCCGGTGCCGAAACGCGCCTGGCCCGGCGCGAGCAGTCTTTCGCGTTTCGATACGCTCAGGAATGCCGGCGAACTGGCAAGGGCGATCGCCGGCCAGCGTTTCGACATCATCCACAGCTTCTCCCGATTGGCCTATCTGGCACCGCTCCTGCCGCTCACGATCCCCAAGCTGATGACCTACCAGCGCGAGATCAGCCCGCGCACCACCGGGCTGGCGCAGCGCCTATCGCGGGGCACGCTGCAATTCTCGGCCATCAGCGAGCATATGCTGCGCCATGTCAGGCATATCGGCACCTGGCACATCGTTCCCAATGGCGTGCCGAGCGAGACCTACAGTTTCCGCAGGCAGGTCCCGGACGACGCGCCACTGGTGTTCCTGGGGCGCGTGGAGGAAATCAAGGGACCGCATCTGGCCATCGCGGCGGCGCGGTTGGCCGGCCGGCGGCTGGTCATCGCCGGCAATCTGGCCGGGGAACATCGGGCCTGGTTCGAGACCCATGTCGCTCCGCATCTGCGCGACGGCGATATCGACTATGTCGGGCCAGTCGACGACCGGCAAAAGGACGAGCTGCTCGGCGGTGCGGCCGCACTGCTGATGCCGATCCTGTGGGAAGAGCCGTTCGGCATCGTGATGGCCGAGGCGATGGCATGCGGCACGCCGGTCATCGGCTTCAGGCGCGGCGCCGTTCCCGAAGTGGTCGAGCATGGCCGCACCGGCTATGTCGTCGACACCGTCGAGGCGATGGCGGCGGCCATCGCCAAGCTCGATATGATCGAGCGAGCCGCGTGCCGGCAGCGGGTCGAGACACTCTATAGTGAGGATGCGGTCACCGACCGCTATCTTGAGATCTACGAGGCCATGATCGCAGGGCGGGCTCCGAGGGCTCCTGCATGAAATCGGTGCTGAGCTATCCCGGCACCATGCCGCACGCCCAGCAAATCGCCCTGGCGTTGCATGAACAGGGCTGCCTGAAGACCTTCGTGACCTCTTTCCATTACTCTGCGCAAGGTTGGGGCGATCGTCTGCTGCGCGCCCTGCCATCAAGCCAGGCGGCGGCGCTGAGGGAGCAATTGCTGCGCCGTTCGATCGAGACGGTTCCGCACAGCCTCGTGCAGGCCTATCCGGCCTGGGAGATCCTGCGCAGCATCGCGGCCAAGGGCGGCGCCGGGCCGGTGACCGTCGACCGGCTCTGGGACCTGATGAGCCACCGCTTCGACGCCGCCGTCGCCAGCCGCCACGTGCCCGGCGCCGACGCCATCCATGCCTTCGAATATACGGCGCTGGCGAGCTTCCAGCGTGCCGCACAGGAAGGAGCGGCGCGCATCCTGCATTTGCCCTCCCTGAGCAGCCGGCAATTCGAGAGCATCCGCCGGCGCGAACTGGCACGCTGGAAGCAGCTCGACGATGCCAATGCCGCCTATTTCTCGGAACGCTTTACCCGAAGGCAGGCACGGCGCGACGATGAGATCGGCCTCGCCGATCTCATCGTCGCCAATTCCGCCCTCACCGCCCGCTCCCATATCGCCGGCGGCGCGGATCCGGCCAAGATCCTCATCGTTCCCCTCGGCGCTCCCCCGGTACCCGATCGGGCCCGGCCCCCGCGCGGCAACGAGACGGGCGCTTTGAAGGTTGTTTATGCCGGCAACGTCACGCTGGGCAAGGGCGTGCCCTATCTGCTCGAAGCCTGGCGCCGATTGCCGGCCACTGATCATGCCAGGCTGGATATCTATGGCCGGATCGGGCTGCCTGCCGACCTTCTTGCCCCAGCGGATGACACCATTCGCTTTCATGGAGCCAGGCCGCGCGCCGAACTGTTCCAGGCCTTCGAACAGGCCGATATCCTGGTGTTTCCAAGCCTTGCCGATGGTTTCGGCATGGTCGTCGCCGAGGCGATGGCCCAGGGCCTGCCGGTGATCGTCACGGACATGGCGGGGGCTGCCGATCTCGTCACGCCCGAGAACGGGCTCGTCATTCCCTCCGCCGATGCAGAGGCTTTGACACAGGCCCTTGCCTGGTGCCTCGACAACCGCCCGCGCCTGCAGGCCATGCGCGAGGGCGCCCTCGAGACGGCCCGCCATCATCAATGGCCGGCCTATCGTGCCGCCCTGGCCGACGGGCTCAGGCAGCATCTGGATGATTCCGGTCGGGGTTCTCACGCGCTGCAGATGGAGCGGACATGACGTCCCCCCGCCCGGGATCGCATATCTGCATCCTCACCCCGGGCCAGCTCGGATCCAATCCGCGCGTGGTCAAGGAGGCCCATGCCCTGCACGAGGCGGGCTTTACCGTCACCGTGGTCGCCACCCGCATGCTGGAGGGCGTGGAACCGCGCGACGAATCCATCCTGAGAGGAGCGCCGTTCCGGATCGAGCGCCTCGACCTGCGCTCGCGGACGGGCTGGCGCCTGCGCCGGCTCGGCCAGGAGCTCGCGGGGGCGGTGCACGCGGCGAGCGGCAGGCGCCTTTTCAACTCCCGGGCGTTCAGCGTATTCACGCCTCCTTTGATGGCCGCAGCCAGCCGCATCGCAGCGGATCTCTACATCGCCCATTATCCGCCGGCCCTACCGGCCGCCCGGGCCGCGGCCCAACGCTTCGGGGCAGGCTATGCCTACGACGCCGAGGACTTCCATCTCGGCGAATGGCGCGACGGCCCGGCAGCCGAGGCGAACCGCTCGCATCTGCGCGCCATCGAGGCGGCCGCCTTGCCAGGGTGCCGCTATATCACCGCCGCCTCACCCGAGATTGCGCAAGCCTATGCGCAAGCCTATGCGGTGCCCCTCCCGCACATCGTGCTGAACAGCTTTCCGCTGTCCGAGGCTCCGGATCGTCGAACTGCCAGGGGCATGGCGGACCCGGGCCCCTCGCTTTACTGGTTCTCGCAGGTGATCGGCCCGGATCGCGGCCTCGAATGCGCAATCAGGGCGATTGCGAGGGCCGCTTCAAGACCGCACCTCTATCTGCGCGGCCATGTGGACGCACCATATGCAGGTCAGTTGCGGAGCCTTGCGCAACGGGAGGGCGTGCCGGAACACCTGCATTTCCTGCCCTCCGCGCTGCCCGGCGAGCTCGTCCGGCTGGCCGCCAGCCATGATCTCGGCCTGTGCGCCGAACCCGGGCACACCGCCAACAATGCGTTCGCCCTCTCCAACAAGCTGTTCACCTATCTCATGGCCGGGCTCCCCGCGGTTCTCTCCGATACGCCGGCCCAAAAGGCATTCGCTGGCTTGCATCCGCTAGCCACCGCACTCTTCACTGCCGGCGATGCAGTGAGCCTGGCCGCGAGCCTCGACGGCCTGCTGCAGAATCCGGCGCGCCTGGCGCAAGCGCGTGCGAACGCTTTCGATCTCGCGCAGAAAACCTATAATTGGGACCGGGAAAGCGCGATCGTGGTCGGTCTGGCGCGCCAAGCCCTGGACGGTTCGTCGCGGAGGCGGGCATGACCGTCTCGCGCACCGTCCTCATCGTCTCCCCTTATTTTCCGCCGTCCAATCTGGCCTGCGTGCATCGGGCCCGGCACCTGGCCAATCACCTGCCGGCGGCGGGCTGGACCCCTGTCGTCCTCTGCGTGGACGACCGCTTCTACGAGCAGGAACCCGATCTCCTGCTCGGCAGCCTGGTCTCGCCGGACCTGGAGATCGTCAAGGTTCCCGCCCTGCAGGCCCGCATGACGCGCCGTTTCGGTGTCGGGGATCTCAGCCTGCGGGCCTGGTCGGCTCTTTCCAGCCGCGCGGCCGACCTGCTCTCGGCCAGGCGGATCGACGCCGTGCTGATCACGGGATCACCCTTCTACCCCATGCTGATGTCGCGCTGGATCGAGCCGAAATTCGGCGTGCCCGTGGTGCTCGATTTCCAGGACCCCTGGGTTTCGGCCTGGGGCGCGGACCAAAAACGGTTGAGCAAGGCCGGGCTCTCCCACCAGCTCGCGCTTCGCCTCGAAGGGCCCGCCTTGCGCAAGGCCCGCTTCGTGACATCGGTCTCCGAACGCCAGAATCAGGAACTGGCGGCGCGCCATTCCTGGCTCGACGCGTCACGCATGGCGGCACTGCCCATCGGCGGGGATTCCGGCGATCTCGACCTCCTCCGGGCCATGCCGGGCATCCGCCAGAACCGGCTCGATCCAGCGATGATCAATCTGAGCTATGTCGGCACCGCCTTGCCGCGATCGCGGAGACTTTTCCGCGCCCTTCTCAAGGGTCTTGCCGAAGTAAGAGGACGCCAGCCGGCTCTTGCCGCGCGCCTGCGCCTGCATTTCATAGGCACCAGCAACCAGGCCGATGGCGGTGATACGTTCTCCATCCTTCCGCTTGCCGAGGCGGAAGGGGTCGCCGATCTCATCGTCGAGACCCCGCAGCGCCTCGCCTATGCCGAAGCACTCCAACTGATGGCCGGGTCGCACGGCCTCCTTCTAGTCGGCTCGGAGGAGGCTCATTACACCGCGTCCAAGATCTATCCCGCCTTGCTGACGAAGCGCCCCTATTTGTCACTGTTTCACCACCTGTCCAGCGCCCATGCCCTTCTCGCGGCCGCCGGCGGGGGCATCAATCTCTCCTTCCCCGATGCTAACGGCCTGGCCGGCCTGTCGCCGGAGATCGCCGCCGGATTGGAGCGCCTGGCTCTCGACCCCGCCGGCCTCGGGCAGGCCCGGCAGGATTGCCTGGAACCCTTCTCGGCTAGGGTGATTGCCGGCCGCTATGGCGCCATTTTCGACGGGCTGCGCTGACCATGCGCCTGGCTGTTCTTACGTCCCATCCCATCCAGTACCAGGCCCCGATCTTCCGGGAGCTCGCCAGGCGCATGGATCTGGAGGTCTTCTTCGCCCACCGCCCCACGCCCCGGCAGCAGGCCGATGCCGGCTTCGGGGTTGCATTCGACTGGGATATCGACCTCCTCGCCGGCTATCCCAACCGCTTCCTCGCCAACAAGGCCAGGAACCCGGGCGTGGACCACTTCTTCGGCTGCGATACGCCGGCCATTGCCCAGGCATTGCAGGAGGGCGGCTTCGATGCCCTGCTCGTCTGCGGTTGGGCGCTGAAATCCTATCTCCAGGGCATTGCCGCCGCCCGGCGCCTCAACATGCCCGTCCTGGTAAGGGGGGACAGCCATCTGCTGACACCACGTCGGCGGCTGAAGGCCTGGGCCAAGCAGGCGGCCTATCCCCGCCTGCTGCGCTTCTTCGATGCGGCGCTCTATGTCGGTCAGAACTCGCTGGCCTATTACCGCCATTATGGCTATCCGGCCGAGCGGTTGCACTTCTCACCCCATTGCGTCGACACGGACTGGTTTGCCGCACGGGCGACGCCGCAGGCCCGCCAGGCCCTGCGCGCCGACCTCACAATTGCCGAGGGTAGCCGGGCCATCGCATTCGCGGGCAAGCTGGTCGAACGCAAGCGGCCCCTCGACCTCATCGAGGCCGCCGCCTTCTGCCGCGCCGAAGGGCGCGAGATCGAGGTGATGATTGCCGGCGATGGCCCGATGCGCGAGGCGGTTCTGGCACAGGCCGCGCAACTCGGGGTGCGGCTGCATTTCCTCGGCTTTCGCAACCAGAGCGAAATACCGGCCGTCTATGCGGCCTGCGACGGCCTGGCGCTGCCCTCCTCCGGGCAGGAAACCTGGGGCCTGGTGGCCAATGAGGCCCAGGCCTGCGGGCGACCCGTCGTCGTATCGGACCAGTGCGGCTGCGCGCCCGACCTCGCCGCCGACCGCGACACCGGACGCATCTTCGAAACCGGCAATGTCGGGGCACTCGCCTCGGCTCTCGCCGACCTGCCGACCGGCGCTGCTGCACAGAAGGCCCTTGCGTCGCTGGTGCGCCGCTACAGCGTGGGTGCCGCCGCCGAGGGCATCGAGGCGGCCCTGTCTTCCTGCCTCGAGAGAGCCTCCTTCCATCACCGGACATCGGAGGTCCCGACCTGATGCCGATGTCGGCCACTTCCCCGCGCTCGTCAGCGCCGCTGCCTGGCGCCGTGATCGTCGGCGCAGTGCTGCTCGCCATCCTGAACCTGCCGGGCGAGAACGCCCTGCTCACCACTTTCAGCCTGGTCGTCCTCGTGGCCGGCGTCGCCCTGCTATGGCGGCCGGGCGAGCCGCCGATCGGGCTTTTCATCTTCGCCTATCAATGGCTGCAGGCGTCGATATCGGCCTTCCATGCCAATTGGCTCGGCATCGATGTCAGCGCCTATACGATCTATGGCGGGGACAACAAGTCGGCGATCCTGCTGACCCTGGCCGGCCTGCTCTTCCTGGCGCTGGGCATGCGGCTCGGCAGCGGCCCGCCCGACAGGGCTGCGAGCCGGCAAGCACGGGAAGCCGTGCTGGCCCGGCCCCTCGCCACGTGGTTCTTCCTCTATGTCGCGGCTTCGATCGTCGCGGTCGGTGCCCTCCAGGCTGCCGCGCTCAGTCCCGGGCTTGCGCAGCCGCTCCTGGCCCTGGCCGGGTTGAAATGGGCGTTCTTCATGATGTTCGCCTATGCATCCTTCGTGCGAAACCAGCTGGGCAACCCCTTGTTTTCCTGTTCCTTTCTTGCCGAATTGGCCATGAGCACGGGCGGGTATTTCTCCGATTTCAAGACGGTGATGTTCTTCACCCTCTTTGCCACGGCCATGGCCGGAACGCGCCTGCGCGGCCTTCACATCGCGGGCGGAGCGATCCTGGTCTGCCTGATCGTCGTCAGCGGGATCCTGTGGACGGCCATCAAGGAGGATTATCGCAATGCCGCCTCCGGCGGCTCGGCCTCGCAGGCCGTCACGCTCGACCTCGGCGACCGGCTGGGCACCATAGCCCAGCTCCTCGGCAGGCTCGACGGCGCCTCGATGTCGGAGGCGACCGGGAAGATGCTTCACCGCATCTCCTATGTCGAGTTGTTCGCAGTAGTTCTCGCCCGCGTGCCGCAGACCATTCCCCATGAAAAGGGCGCGCTCCTCCTGGATGCGGCGAGCCGCCCCTTCATGCCGCGCATCCTGTTTGCCGAGAAGAGCCAGGTCGACGACACCCGCCGCACCAACTATTACACCGGCGGCCTGTCGGGCACCTATCGCGGCACCTCGATCAGCCTGGGCTACATGGCCGAGCTCTATATCGATTTCGGTCCCTTGCTGATGATGGCCGTCATCCTGCTCTTCGGCTGGCTCTATGGCCGCATCTACCGCTGGCTGGTGCATTCTCCGCGAGCCGGACCGCTGCTGGGCTTCACCTCGGCCTGCGCCATCCTGGCCCAGGCCGCTTTGCTGGAAGTCAGCCTGGCGAAACTGGTCGGCGGCGTGATGGTGTCGGTCCTCCTCACCGCCCTGTTCATCCGGCTGGTGGCGCCACGCATGCGCTCCTGGCTGGAGGCCAGGCCGGCAGGACGCTGACAAGACGGATCCGACGCGGCGCCATGCCCCCCTGCGTTCTCCTGACGGCCTTGCGGGAAAACCCCGCTCTCTCGAAAGCCCGCAGGCTGACGGTGCTGCATCCGCCGTCGGCCTTCCGGATCGCCGCCGGCGACGAGGTCCCCGACATCGTGTTGCACCTCGACAGCGGCTATGTCGGCCTCGCCGACCTGCCGCAATTGCGGCGCCAGATCAGGGCCCATCCTGCGGCCAGGCACTTCCTGTTCTCGGAATCCGACTGGCCCTACGCCGTGCTGCCAGGAGCCTATCCATCCCTCACCAGGGCCCTGCCCTGGGCGCGGAGCTGGAGCTATCTGCCCGACCCCGACCACTCCGTACCGGCTGCCCCCTTGCCGCCGAAGGAGCAGGCCTGTCTCTTCTCCTTTCTGGGCCGGACCGGCACCCACCCGATCCGAGAGCGTCTCCTGGCCCTCGACAGCCCGGATACGCCGTGCCTCGATCTCGCAGCGGCGCCGGACCGCTTTACGGATTTCGATTACGACAGGACTTATCGCGAACTGCTGCTCGGCTCGCAATTCGTCCTTTGCCCGCGTGGCTTCGGCGCCGCCAGCATCCGCCTTTTCGAGGCGATGGCCCTCGGCCGCGCACCGGTGATCATCGCCGATGCCTGGCTGCCGCCTCCCGATATTGCCTGGCGGGACTTCAGCCTGTTCGTCGCCGAAAAGGACGTCATGCGCATACCTCACATCCTGAACGAGGCTCGCGGGGAGGCCGCTTCCATGGGCGAACGCGCGCGCCGGGTCTTCGCGGCGCATTTCGCACCGGACGTCTTCTTCGACCGCCTGCTCGCCATGCTGGTCACTCTCCCCCACCAAACGGGCAGCGCCGCGATGGCCGGGCGCGCCTGGAGGGCACTGAGCTGGCGCGAGGGCTATTCGCTGGCGCATCGGGTCAAGACCCGGTTCCACACCGCGGCGGGGACGAGGTCTTGACCCTGCGCTGTCTCCATGTGGTGCCGACCTATCTGCCGGCACTACGCTATGGCGGGCCTATCCATGCCGTGCACGGCCTGTGCCGCGCCTTGGCAGGCCGGGGCTGCGACGTGCAGGTCTACACCACCAATGTCGACGGCGAGGGCGTCCTGCCCGTTCCGACCGACAGGCCAGTGCAGCTCGACGGGGTGAATGTCCACTACTTTCCGGCCGGGCTGGGACGGCGCCTCTACCGCTCGCCCGCCATGGGACGCACGCTGGCGCAGAACATCGCATCCTTCGATGTCGTGCATCTGCATTCGGTGTTCCTGTGGCCGACCACCGCCGCGGCCAGGCTCGCGCGACGCCACGCCATTCCCTATCTGCTCGCCCCGCGGGGAATGCTGGTCGGCCCCCTGATCCGGCGCAAGAGCCGGCTGCTGAAATCGACCTGGATCCAGGCCTTCGACCGGGCCAACCTCGCCGGCGCCGCCGCCCTGCATGTGACCAGCCGATCCGAACGCCTCGAAATCGAGAAGCTGGGGCTGCCGGCCCGGGCATTCGCCCTGGTGCCCAACGGCATCGACATGCCGCCCATCGGTGCCGGCCTCCCCCCAAGGGATCATGCCCGGCCCTATATCCTGTTTTTGGGGCGGATCAGCTGGAAGAAGGGCATCGAACGCCTGATCGATGCCATGCAATTCGTTGGCGATGCCGATCTCGTCATCGCCGGCAATGATGACGAGGGTGAAACCGCCCGGCTGACGGCACGCGCGGCAGCATTGGGGCTCGATGCCCGTATCCGCTTCGTCGGTCCCGTGCACGGCGAGGAGAAATGGTCCCTGCTGCGCAACTGCGCCGCCTTCGCGCTGGCCTCCCATTCGGAGAATTTCGGCAACGCCGTCCTGGAGGCGATGGCCTGCGCCCGCCCCGTCATCGTCACCCCCGAAGTGGGGCTGGCCGATGTGGTCGCCGACGCCGGCTGCGGCCTCGTGGTCGAAGGCTCTGCTCCGGCGCTCGGCGCGGCGCTTTCCTCGCTGCTGGCAGACCCGGATCTGGCCGCACGGCTGGGACAGGTCGGCGAAAAGACGGCACGCGAGCAATTCTCCTGGCCGGGCATTGCAAGGGCCATGCTCGATGTCTACCAGGAGGCCATCCTCGCTCAGGCGGGACAAGCCGCTCTCGCCGGAAGCCCCTTGCATGTCTGAATTGATCGCGCCGCAGACGACCGTCCTGGTCCTGAGTTTCAACGAGGCTCCCAACCTGGCGCGCTGCCTCGACCGGCTCGGCTGGGCACCGCGCATCCTGCTGATGGACAGCGGCAGCACGGATGAGACCCTCGAAATCGCCGGCCGATATGCCAATGTCGATGTGGTGCACCGCCCCTTCGACAGTTTCGCCGGGCAGTGCAATTTCGGCCTTGGCCTCATCGACACCCCCTGGGTGCTCTCGCTCGATGCCGACTATGAATTGAGCCAGGATCTCGTTGACGAAATCCAGTCCCTCCGCGAAAGAACCGCGCAGGGCTATTCGGCGGCGTTCGTCTATCGCATCCACGGCAGGCCCCTGCGCGGGACGCTCTATCCGCCCCGCACCGTGCTCTATCGCCGGCAGGCGGCGCGCTACCGCGACGAGGGCCATGGCCATCGCGTGAGGGTGGCGGGCGAGGTCGGCACCCTGGCCGCCCCCCTCTATCACGACGACCGCAAGCCCCTTCTCAGATGGGTCGATTCCCAGAAGCACTATGCGCAGATCGAGGCGGACCACCTACTCTCGACCCCGAAGGAGGCGCTGAGCCGGGTCGACCGCCTCAGGCTGAAGGCATGGCCGGCACCGCTGCTGGTGTTCTTCTACACCTTGTTCCGGAAAGGTGCCTTCCTCGATGGTTGGGCGGGCTGGTACTACACTCTGCAACGCGTGATCGCCGAATGCCTGATTGCCTTGGCGCTGATCGATCGGCGCCTGGCAAAATGACGAGAAGGGTTCCGGCTTGATCATCCTCGGCCTCAATGCCTACCACGCCGATGCCGCGGCCTGCCTTCTCAGAGACGGGCAGATCGTCGCCGCCGCCGAGGAGGAGCGCTTTCGCCGCATCAAGCATTGGGCAGGGTTTCCCAGCCAGGCCATCGCCTATTGCCTGCAGGAGGCCGGTGTCGGGCTTGGGGTTGTCGACCATGTCGCCGTCAACAGCGACCCGAAGGTGCATCGCCTCGAGCGCCTGGCCCATCTGGCGCGTCACAGGCCCGATCTCGCCCTCGTGCTCGACCGCTTCAGGAACAGGCGCAAGCGCCTCTCCGTCGCCGATGAGCTGGCCGTGGCCTTTCCCGGACAGCGTTTCAAGGGCTCGGTGCATCGGGTCGAGCATCACCTCGCCCATCTGGCATCGGCCTTCTTCGCCTCCCCTTTCGAGGAGGCAGCCGTCCTGTCACTCGACGGCTTCGGCGATTTCTCCTCCACGGCGTGGGGCAGCGGGCATGGCAATGCGATCGCCATCGAAAAACGGGTACTGTTTCCCCATTCCATCGGCCTGTTCTACCAGGCGCTCACCCAATATCTCGGCTTTCCGCACTATGGCGACGAATACAAGGTCATGGGCCTGGCGCCCTATGGCAGGCCCACCTTCCTCGACAGGCTGCGGCGCGTCGTCAGGCTTGAAGCGGCGGGAACTTTCGCTCTCGATCTTCGCTATTTCCGGCACCATCGCGAGAAGATCGCCTTCGACTGGCAGGGCGGGGCCCCGGTCTTCGCCCCGCTTTACTCGGACGCCTTGGAAGGCCTGCTCGGCCCGGCGAGGGCGCCGAACGAAGCACTGACCGAACGCCATCACGACATCGCATCCTCGGTCCAGGCCCTCTATGAGGAGGTCCTGGACCACATCCTGCAGGCCGTCTGGGACAAATATCGCCTGCCGAACCTCGCTTTGGCCGGCGGCTGCGCCCTCAATTCGGTGGCCAATGGCAAGATCCGGCAAACCACCGCCTTCCGGCATCTTTATGTGCAGCCCGCAGCCGGCGACGCCGGCGGTGCTCTCGGCGCCGCCCTGGCTCTGTGGCACCAAACCGGGGGCAGGCGCACAGCCGCGATGGACCATGCCTATTGGGGACCGGCCTATGCCCCCGATGACATCGATCAGCTCTTGGCGGCTGAAACCGCCAATCTCGCCGCCATGGGCTGTGACATCCGGCATTTTGGCGATGATGGCGAGCTTTGCCGGGAGACGGCCTCAGCCATCGCGGCCGGCCATGTCGTCGGCTGGTTCGACGGGCGCATGGAATGGGGACCGCGCGCGCTCGGCAGCCGCTCCATCCTGTGCGACCCCCGCCGGGCCGACATCAAGCAGCTTCTCAACCACAAGATAAAGCGCCGCGAGTCGTTCCGGCCGTTCGCGCCGTCCATTCTCACCGAGCATGCCGCTGATTGGTTCGAGGGCATCGACGAGGTGCCGTTCATGACCGAGGTCCTCCCGGTCCGGCGCGACAAGCGCGCGCTCGTGCCGGCAATCACTCATGTGGATGGCACGGGCCGGCCGCAAACCGTGCAACACCATGCCAACCCGGCCTATCACACGCTGATTTCCGCCTTCTTCGCGCAGACCGGCGTTCCCATGGTGCTCAACACCTCCTTCAACGAGAACGAGCCTATCGTCTGCACCCCGCGCGAGGCGCTCGACTGCTTCCTGCGCACGCGCATGGACATTCTGGTGCTCGGGCATGTGATAATCCGGCGCCGACAGGACGTCGCGCCTGCCGCCATGCCCGACAGCCGGCACGCCGCCGATAAGCATGTCGCCGGTTCCTGAAGCCAAAGCGCCCTCGCGTACCGTCTCCTGCCAAGCCGTCTATGGGTGGTGCCTCGTCCTCGTCTGCCTGGAATGGCTATATTATCGGCTGGCCCAGCAGCCTTTGCGGCAGATCGGCGACCTGCCCAATGTGATCTCGGTCCTGGAAGTGATCGAGATCGCGATGATCGTCCGCCTGATCGGCCGCGAGCAGCGCGATACCCCTTTCCGGGCCGGTGAGGCCGCCTTCGCCCTCGCAGCGATGGCCACCTGTGTGCTCGTGCTGCGCCAAATACCACTCGCCGCCGCGCTGGCGCTCGCCATCCTTGCGGCGTGGCGTCTGCGAAAGCGCCCTTCCTGCCGCGCCTCGGCCCTCGCGTTGCTGGCTTTCATCGCCCAATTCGTGCTTCTGGGCTGGCCTTTCCTCGTCCTTCACAATGTCGTCGGCCTGCTCGATGCCACGGTGGTGCGAACCGCGCTCCAGATGGCGGGACAGGGGGTGTCGGGCTATGGCACCTATATCCTCCGCCCCGCCGACAATATCGGTTTCGACGTGATGTGGGGCTGCGCCACCTCGACCACTTTGATCCAGAACCTGACGGCCTATGCCATCATCGCCATCGGCTTCGGGGGACCGCTCCGTCGTTCCGACCGCAAGGCATTTCTACTGATCATTGGCACCACCTTCGCCTTGAACTGGCTGCGGCTGGTACTGATCTGCGCCTCGAAGGAAGGATATCTGGTCTGGCATGAAGGCACGGGCGCGAGCTTCCTGGCAGCGTTCTATGCCGTGTTGATCCTCGCCCTTTCCTATTACCGGGCCAGGCCCGCGCAAATGCAACGCTCCGCATGACCCGCCTGTTCCATCTCCTGGCTGCCGCGCTCGTGGCGTGTTCCCTCGCCCTGGCCATCCGTCAGGCTCGCCTTCCCCCCCAAACTGCCCCGGAAGCCCAGATCGCGTCGGCTTTCGCGAAGGCCGGCTTTGCGCTCTCGGCCCAACGCAAGACCGCGCTCGGGCCCGAACTCTCCTTCACGCGGCCCGATTGCGCCATGCCGACAAGAGCAGTGCTGACGGAAACCATCCACCGTGACGCCACCCCACTCCTCGCCGACATGTCGAGCGCCGATGAAGAGCTGATCACCGTCTATGGCGGTACCGCCGTGCCCAGCCTGCATTTGCGAGATCTCGCCTGGCCGTGGTTGCGGCGAAAGCTCGGCGTCATGCTCGGCCTTTCCCGCTCGAGCCCCTGGGACTCAATCGGCCTCGCCGTCTTCTCGCCCCGCCAGTGCAGGAACAACGGCCTCGACTGGTCAGCTCTGCTCACCAATCCCTGAGCAGCACTCAGGTCCAATTGAAATTGTGGGCCGCGTTGCGCGTGTCCTCTTCATAGCGGTCCTCCCACACCCGCGTGAGGAAGATCACCAAGGCGAATTCCGACATGAACAGGACGAGCGCCATGAACGCCCAGACGATCGGCGCTGCGACCAACCGCAACCCATCGATGTGCGGATAGTGGCTGAGGGCCAGATTGGCCCCTTCCATCACGAAGCCGATCTGCAGGCCGATGCCGACAATGATCACCAGGATGGATATCGGTTCGCGCCATGCCGTCCGCAGCGAAGTCAGGATCGGTCGGCGTTCGTCCAGGGACGCGGCAGGTCCCACCAGCGCCAGGCCGGCCGTCGCCAGGAAGCCGAGCGCATAGGACAGCAGGACGGCTCCACGCACGAACTGCTCATGCGGCACCGGCGAAACCGGCAAGGGCGGATGCTTGAGTAGGCCGATGACGGCCCAGCACGACAACACGTAGAAACCCATGCGCCGTGCCCGCGCGCCAGTGGGTATGACGGGGCGCCATTCGCCATGGATGAGCCCCCGATGTAGGCGCAGTGCAATGCGGGCAAGCAGATAGGTCGTCAGCGCATGAAAGGCGACGAGCAGGCCGATCTGAACCAGCCCCGAAGGCCACGACAGCAGCAAGGACAGTGGTGGCACCACCTCCTGGATGGCGAAGATCAACCAGGCTGCCAAGAACAGACCTGGCTGGCGTATGATCGTCACGCATGCCTGCCGCCAGCTTTCGGCAAAAATATTGTAGGGCCGCGACGACGCAAAGAACCCGGCGATACCGATAGCCACCAGGATCACGAAAATGACCAGTGAAACCTCGATGGGCAAAGAAGGCATGTGGATTTGCCCTAACGCATGATGGCGAAATGGATGGCGATCACCAAGCTAAGATTATGAACCGCTAGTCGATAACAGGCCTCGGAGCCATCTCACCCCATCCCGCATTTGCCGGCGCCCCAGCACTAGGGCCAGAAGAGCCACCACCAGATAGGAAATCGTACTCATCCCCGGCACCGGCCCGGGAATTTGCACGAGGGATACGTCATCCACGCGCAACGGAGCTGTTAGCAAGCCTGGCAAGTTCGTGAAGATTAGATTTGTCAGGCCTGCAGGCAAGTTGACCGTAAGCGTATAAAGATTGTAGCCACCCAGGCCAATAATCGTAATGCCATAGGTCAAATTATAAGTGCTTCCACCTATCTGCACGCTAAAATTTAAAGTTCCAAGAGAAAGAGAAATCTGTGGCGCGAGATAGAAGCTCAACTGATAGGTACCGGCGGTAGGAATATTGATGGATTGCGAAATCGTGCCGCCGCCTGTGGCAATCGTGCCATAAAAACTCCCGCTGTGCGCCGGAGGATTGAGAAGTATTGTGCCTTCTTGTGTTCGCCCTGACCCTCCAGCATAAGTCCATCCGGTCGTCGTTTCAAAGCCACCATTGGTGATGATCTGGGCGCGGGCCTGGGCAAGCAGAATTGGCGAAACGATGAGGACGAATGCCAAAAGCAATGGCCCGCATACCTTGAGCAGAAATTTCATGCCACTCTCCCGGCGCCCGTCCCACGTCAGGTTAGATCGACAATTTAGACCATGCCCGGCCAATCAACAATCACACTGAAATTCCAGCCACCCAGATAATGGCCTCAGGAATTCATTGGGCCGGACTGAGGCTGCGCAACACCCTGTGTTCGTCCGATCTCAGCAGGTCCTCGAAATAGGCAATCGTCCTGGCGAGGCCATCACGAAGGCTCACCGACGGGGCCCAGCCCAGAAGCTCGCGCGCCTTGGAAATATCGGGCTGGCGCTGGCGCGGGTCGTCCATCGGCAAGGCTCGGAATCGGAGCCGGGACGAGGAGCCCGTCAGCTCGATGATGAGTTCGGCGAGGTGCCGGACGGTCATCTCCACCGGATTGCCGATATTGACCGGTCCGTGAATATCGGCCGGCGTCGCCATCATGCGAACAAGCGCTTCGATCAGGTCATCGACATAGCAGAAGGATCGCGTCTGTCCGCCATCGCCATAGATGGTGATGTCCTGGTTGCACAGGGCCTGGACGATGAAGTTGGACACCACCCGCCCGTCATCGGGCTGCATGCGCGGACCGTAGGTATTGAAAATTCGTACGACTTTGGCCGGCACGTCATATTGTCGAATATAGTCGAAGAACAAGGTTTCGGCGCAGCGCTTACCCTCGTCATAGCAGGAACGCGCCCCGATTGGATTGACGTTCCCCCAGTAATCCTCCACCTGGGGATGGATGTGCGGGTCGCCATAGATCTCGGAGGTGGAGGCCTGCAGGACCTTGATTTTCAGGCGCCGCGCCAGATCGAGCACATTGATCGCACCCAGCACGTTCGTCTTGGTCGTCTGGACCGGATCGAACTGATAGTGCCTCGGCGAGGCCGGGCAGGCCAGATTGTAGATCTCGCCGGTTTCGACATGAAGGGGCGTCGTAATGTCGTGATCAAGCAGCTTGAAAGAAGCGCTGCCGACAAGTTGGTCCACGTTGCGGCGAGATCCGGTAAAGAAGTTATCGACGCATAGTACTTCTTTATTTTCCTTCAGCAGACGCTCGCACAGATGCGAACCGAGAAATCCGGCGCCACCCGTCACCAAGACGCTGCTCAAAGCCGCATTCCTGTTCGTCTCGCCAGCGCGATGCCGTTATTCAAGACCTTCATGACCAAGAAACCTATCGATTTTTGGGGAGTCGTCAAATCACGTGGGAAACCGTGCACCACCGCCTGTCGGTGCGCCTCTTCTCCCATGCCTCATGAACATTCCCTGCCATGGCTGGAACAGGGCTGCCATGCCGGGCAAAATGACTTAATAAGCCTTCGTCGATCATCCCCGCCCGCCCAGCGGTCAAGGCGGGCGAGCTTGGAGTGCAGCACGGCAATGGGCCTTCTTCGCGCACAAATCTCCAGGCTGGTGAAACGGGTGCTGGCCCGGCACGGGCTGCTCCTGATCAGGGCCGGCGCCAAATTCGGCCATGATCCCTGGGCCGACATTCGGCATCTTGCCGAGGATTGGCGCTATCCCATTGCCACCGTCTTCGATGTCGGTGCCAATGATGGCGAGACGGCCGCCCTGGCCTTGCGCAAATTCCCCGGCGCGAGAATCGTCGGCTTCGAGCCGCACCCGGATACATTCGCGATCCTGATGCAGCGGCTCGGCGGGGAGCAGCGGTTTACCGGCGTCAATACCGCCCTGGACACGCAGATCGGCACCGTCGACATGTTCGAATACCCCTCTTCCAAGATCAACAGCCTCAGCGATCGTGCGCAATATGCGCTGCGCTACCCGCAGGACGCCACGCGGATCAGCGTGCGGTCGACGACCCTCGACGCCTATTGTCAGCAAAACGGCTTCGAGGCGGTCGACATTCTCAAGCTCGACACCGAGGGTTTCGACCACATGGTTCTCGAGGGCAGTAGCGCCATGCTGGAACGGCGGGCCATCAAATTCATCTATGTGGAGTTCAACGATTTGCAGCCCAAGGAGAATGCCGTGGGCGGCGACCTGATCTCCATCGATACGCTGCTGCGACCGCATGGCTATCGCTTCGTTGCTTCCTATAACGACTATATCGTCGCCGAAGGCGAGATGTTCTGTGTCTCCAACGCGCTTTTCGCTCTTCCTCCGGCCGCAGCCACGCTTCCGTCAAAATCGGAGGGATTCTAACTCCTCCCGCGGGAAACCACCTTGAAGGATGGTGTTTTGAGGATGGCTAAAGGGTGATGGGCATGAGAGCTTCAGGAACACACTCGGCCCGTATCACCGATACGGGCCGAGAAATGTCTTCTGCTGAAATCAACCAGAAGAGTGAAATAATACCTTATTCAACCTTTATAATAACGATAGGTGATTAAAATATGGACCGAAAGAAAAGTTAATACAGAAATGATATAGATATATTTTGCAGCAGGGAGAATGGCGTTAACGATCTGATCGCTCATATTGCCTCACAGATAGGTTTTCGCTCCAACGAAAAAACAGATTCCTGCAATTCAAAAGAGCGATAATGAAATAATCTTGCAATTCAGATTGTGAACATCCGCATCGATAGATTGAAGAAAAGCGCAATCCTGTCCTTATCTTCGAACATCATCGACCGAACGCCACACTCCTTATCGCCGTTGTTTTGATAATAGCCGGCACCTGCCTCACAAGTTTGTCGGGAAGCAGGTTGTTTTGTAAGAAAGTGTCACGGGCCCTGGTTGAAACCAGAGCGGGTACGGGCCCCGGGCTTGCGCCTGTTTCAGGGAACGAGCACCGTCTGAAACGAAGTGCGGTCCGGGCCATGTCAGACGGTGAAAGCAATGGCGCTGCCGTCGGCAGATCCAGCCCTGCCAAACGTCCCTGCGGGCGCTCTCAACGGTATCCAAATGTCACAGGGGGCGCTGGTACACGCTTTTCGACAAATCTTCGCCGTGGCGGCGAAGTCCCGCGACAAAGGATGCTTACGGTCGCACCCTGCAACTGGAGGCAAGGCCATGACATCCTTTGCTGATTTTTCGACGCGATCGAAAATCGTCGACGACGAAGTGCCTTTCGTCGGCGACCCGGCCTATGAGACGCTGGATGGCCCGGCGGCCATCGCCTATCGCCGCGCCGGCGGCGTGTTTTTCGATATCCTCGTCATCGCTTCGATTCCGGCGATCATCGCCTTGAACCTGCTGGTCTCGCCAGCCCCTCATGCCAAAGACACGACAGGTTTCACGTCGGTCGCCACAGCTGCCGTTTCGTCGCCGCCGCACCGAATAAGTCTGCCATCGACTGAAGCGGCCAAGGCTCCCTGCGCCCTTGCGATTTGAAGGAACTTCGTCAAATCGCAAGGGCGCCTTGACGGCCCGCAAGACAGGCCTATCCGATTGGACGAAAGGGCTGGCAACGCCATTCATGCCTTGAGCCCCCGCAGGGGTGCCATGACAGGCGGCAGCGGCGTCGGCTACGGCCTTGCCGTCACGCCGGAGCCCGGGCAGTCCGGCTGGTGACGAGCGGCAGGCCGATCACTGCCCGCAACCCCTTGGCCTGATTGAAGAGCCGGATGTCGCCGCCATGATGGCGGGCAATGGCCCGGGCGATCGAGAGACCAAGACCGACCCCACCTGTCTCGCGGTTGCGCGAATGCTCGAGACGGAAGAAGGGAGCGAACACCTGGTCGCCGACATTCTCCGGAATGCCCGGTCCATCGTCCTCGATGACGATGTCGATGCTCTCGGCCGTGCGCGAGAGCGTGACCCGGGCACGCTCGCCATAGCGCACGGCGTTTTCGACCAGATTACGGACGGCACGGCGCAACGCATCGGGACGGCAACGATAGCTGATTTTCGGGCCGTCGAGGAAGGCGACGTTCTGGCCGATATCGACCAGATCATCGCACAGGCTCTCCACCAGCGCTGAAAGATCGACCGTGCGGGTGGTCTCGGCCGTTGCCTGCTCGCGCGCGAAAGCCAGCGCCGATTCCGTCATGGTCTGGATCTCGGCAATGGTCTTGAGCATCTTGTCCTGGATCTCCTGGTCCGAAACGAACTCGGCCCGCAGGCGCAGGGAGGTCAGCGGCGTGCGCAGATCGTGCCCGATGGCCGCGAGCATGCGGGTGCGGTCTTCGACGAAGCGCTGCAGCCGGGCCTGCATGCGATTGAAGGCTTCGGCGGTTTGCCGGATGTCGTCGGGCCCGGACTCCGGCAAGGGTGGCACGGCCTCGCCTCGCCCGAGCAGTTCGGCCGCGGTTGCCAGGCGGCGCATCGGCCGAGCTATGCTGCGTGCCACCCATATGGCGATGACCGACAGCACCAGGGCGGTGATGCCGAGCGAGAGGGTCGATTGCGATGTCCAGAAGGCGTTGTGATAATTCTTGGCATAGGCGGCATTGAGCCACATGCCCCGGTCGAGCTGGACAGCCAGACCCATGCCGATCGCGGTATTCAGATATTGAAACTTCGCGGGACGGGCGAGCAGCCAGGACTGGGGTGCGATCTCCACCCAGCGGGCAGGCTCGCTGGCGAAGGCGGCGCCGGTTGGTATTTCCGGAACGGCCGCCATCGCCGGGCCGCCGGTCGGCTTGGGATGGACGGGCACCTTGCCGGGCGGCAGTGGCTGGTGAAGGCGCATCCAGGCGTCCTTGGCCCAGGCCGTCGCATCGACCGGCTCCCGGTCAGATAGCCAGAAGCGCGAATAAATCGTGCCGCTGACGGCGAGAATGTCGTCATGAACCGCATCCGGCGTCGCGTTCAGCGACAGAGCGAGCGAAGCCGCACGGCTGAAGAACTCTCCCTTGGCCGCCGCCCGCATGGCCTGGCCGCGCTCGTCCCAGGAAACGCAAAAACCTATGCCCTGCGATACCGCTAGGGCCAGCAGCATGAATGTGATGATCTGCGCAGCCAGGCTGCGCCGCCACAAGGCCATCATGCCTGTTCGACCTCCGCGGTGAAACTGTAGCCGCCGCCCCAATGGGTCTTGATGAGCATGGGATTTTTCGGGTCGAACTCGATCTTCTTGCGCAGACGGCTGACCTGGTTGTCGATGCTGCGGTCGAAGGTGTCGGCGGCGCGGCCGACCGTGAGGTCGAGCAATTGATCGCGGCTCAGCACCAGGCCGGCATGGTCGAGGAAGGCCGTCAGCAGCCGGAACTCGGCCGTGCTGAGGGGGATGGCCACACCGTCCGAGCCGGCAAGCTCGCGGCGCCCGACATTGAGCTGCCAGCGATCGAAGCGCAGCGTCTTGGCCTTCACCGCACCGCGCTGCGGCGGCAGGCTGTTGACCCGTCGCAGCACCGCCTTGATCCGTGCCAGCAATTCGCGCGGATTGAACGGCTTGGTGAGATAGTCGTCCGCCCCCATTTCGAGGCCGATGATCCTGTCGGTGTCATCGACCATGGCGGTGAGGAAAATGATCGGCACCACGGTGGTGCTGCGCAGGTGACGGCAGACGCTCAAGCCGTCCTCCCCCGGCATCATCACGTCGAGGATGATGAGGTCGGGCGCATTGCGCTCCAGCAGGCGCCGCAGGGCCGCCGCGCTTTCGGCCACGCTGACGCGATAGCCATGCTGGGTGAGATATTTGCCGACGAGGTCACGAATGTCGCGGTGGTCGTCGACCACCGCGATATGGGGCACCGATTCCATGCATGACACTCCGACCTAGGGCGAGTTCGAGGAAGCAGGCTCCTCGCGCCGCACCCATCGCCATCCGTTCCACGCTCCATTGTAATGGCGTCGTCGCGGGCTGGGTAGACCGGCCGTCCCGTCAAATCGCCCTGAACTGTATCCAATTGTATCGGGCCGATATCGCGCCATAGCTTGCGACACTTTTCCTGCTGACTGACGAAACTGCCCGGATCCTGTCGCCCGCGCGACCATCCGGACCTGGAACGAGGCTTTAGGAAACCTCGATCGCGGCCGTGACGGGTTTTCGACGGGCTCCACTTTCGAGCATCCGGCACAGCACATAGAAAACCGGCGTGCAGACGAGGCCGAAGGCGGTTACGCCGATCATGCCGAAGAAGACGGCCGTGCCCAGCGACTGCCGCATCTCGGCACCGGCTCCGCTGGCCAGGAACAATGGCAGGACGCCGAGAATGAAGGCGAGCGAGGTCATCAGGATCGGTCGCAGGCGGATTCGGGCGCCCTGCACCACCGCCTCGACGCGGCCAAGCCCCTCGGCTTCGGCCTGGCGGGCGAATTCGACGATGAGGATGGCATTCTTGGCCGCCAGCCCGATCAGGATGACGAAGCCGATCTGGGCCAGGATGTTCACGTCCATCGCGAAGATGAGCAGGCCGCTCACCGCCGACAGCAGGCATACGGGCACGATCAGCAGGACGGCGAGCGGTAATGTCCAGCTCTCATACTGGGCTGCCAGCAGGAGAAAGACGAAGACGACGGAGGCACCGAAGACCAGAAGGCCGGTATTGCCGGCAAGCCGCTCCTGGAGGGCCACCTCGGTCCATTCGAAGCCGAAGCCTTCGGGCAGGTTGTCGCGCGCGATCTGCTCCATGCGATCGAGAACGGCACCGGTCGAGGTTCCCGCCGCCGCAGCCCCCTGGATCTCGGCCGCCGGATACTGGTTGAAGCGAGGAATGCGATAGGGGCCGGACTTCTCCTGGAAGGTCGCTACCGCACTCAGCGGCACCATGGCGCCGCCATCGCCGCGCATCTTGAAATTGCCGATCGAGGCAAGATCCGTGCGGTAGCGCCCATCGGCCTGGGCCCGCACCTGAAAGGTTCGCCCGAGCAGGTTGAAGTCGTTGACATAGGCCGAACCCAGATAGACTTCGAGAGCTTCGAAGACGCTTGCGGCGGGCACCCCCAGCATCTGCGCCTTGATGCGATCGACATCGGCATAGACCCGCGGGGTGGCCGTGTTGAACGGCGAGAAGGCATTGGCAATCCCAGGCGCCTGCGTAGCAGCGGCCAGGACCTGCTGGGCCGCCGCCTCCAACGCCTGGGGCGACTGGCCGTTGCGGTCCTGGACCATCAGCTTGAAGCCGCCTGCATTGCCCATGCCGCGCACGGAGGGCGGCTTGATCGGTATGATCCGTGCTTCGTAGAGATCGGCGAAACGCGCTTGCAGCGAGGCGATGATCCGATCGGTTGTCAGCCCCTGGCGCTCGCGTTCCGCATAGGGCTTCAGGATGGTGAAGGCGATGCCGCTGCTGGAGGCGTTGGTGAAAGTGGCGCCGTCCAGGCCGGCGATGGCCACGACATTCGCCACCCCCTCCGTGGCAAGCAGCCGTCGCGAGACCTCCTTCATCACCGCATCGGTCCGGCTGAGGGCCGAGCCTGGCGGCAGTTGCACGGCATTGATGATATAGCCCTGGTCCATCACCGGGATGAAGCCGGTGGGTGCACGGGCGAATTGCCAGCCGGAGAAACCGACCAGGCCGGCATAGGCGACGAGGACGAGAACGCTGACACGCAGGAGCCGCCGGGTCATGCTGCCATAGGCGATGGAGAGACGGTCGAAGCCCCGGTTGAAGAGACCGAAGGAGCCGTGGAGCAGGCGCATCGGCAGGAAGCGGCGCTGCGACGGCCCCTCCGCTGTATGCGGCTTCAGCAGGAGCGCACACAGCGCCGGACTTAGCGTCAGCGAAACGAAGGCGGAAATGGCGGTGGCCGCCGCGACGACGACGGCGAATTGCCGGAAGAATTGCCCGGAAATGCCCGACATCATGGCGGCGGGCACGAAGACGGCGCACAGGACCAGAGTGATGGCGATCAGCGCGCCGCCGATTTCGTCCATGGAGCGATGCGCGGCCTCTCGCGCCGAATGGCCGGCGGCCAGATGGCGCTCGACATTCTCGACGACGACGATGGCGTCATCGACCACGATGCCGATCGCGAGCACCAGGCCCAGCAGGGAGATATTGTTGAGGGAGTAGCCGAGAGCGGCCATCACCGCAAAGCTGCCGACCAGCGATATCGGGATCGCCAGGATGGGAATGATGGCGGCACGCCAGGTCTGCAGGAACAAAAGCACCACCAGCACGACCAGGCCGATGGCCTCGAAGATCGTCTTGTAGACTTCGCGCACGGATTCCGCGACGAATTCGGTGGGATTGAAGGGAATGGCATAGCTCAGGCCGCCCGGCATCTCCGCACCGAGACGCTGCATGGCCGCGGTCACGCGCGCGGCCGTCTCGATGGCGTTGGATCCCGGCTGCTGGAATATCTGGATCGGCTGGGCCGGCTGCCCGTTGAGATAGGCCGTGCCGCGAAAGCTCTGCGCCGTCAGCTCGACGCGGGCGACGTCCCGGATACGGATGACGCGTCCCTCGGCATCGGTGCGCACGACGACGTTTTCGAACTGCTCCTTGTCGGTCAATCGCCCGAGCGTTTCGACATTCAGCTCGAAAGCCCCCTGGCGCGGCACCGGCGAGAGGTTCATCACCCCTGCCGAGACCTGGACGTTCTGTGCCCGCAGGGCCGCCACCACCTCGCCCGCCGCAAGATTATGCGCCGAGACCTTGTCGGGATCGAGCCAGACGACCATGGCGTAATCGCGCGACGCGGCGAGACGGACATCGCCGACACCATCCAGGCGCAGCAAGGCATCGCGGATACGCAGCGTGGCATAATTGGCCATGTAGAGGGGATCGCGCGAGCCGTCCGGGGAGAAAAGCTGCACGACCATCAAAAGGTCAGGCGAGGTCTTGCGCACGGTGACACCGAGGCGGCGGACCTCCTCCGGCAGACGGGGCTCGGCCACCGCCACGCGGTTCTGCACCAGCACCTGGGCCTCGTTCAGGTCGGTACCGAGCTGGAAGGTCACGGTGAGGGTCAGCTGCCCGTCGCCGGTTGCCTGCGAGGACATGTAGAGCATGTTCTCGACACCGTTGATCTCCTGCTCGAGCGGCACGGCGACCGTATCGCCCACCGTCTCGGCCGAAGCGCCGGGATATTGCGCCTGGACCACGACTGTCGGCGGGGCAATCTCGGGATATTGCGCCAGAGGCAGGGTGAAATAGGCGGCCACGCCGATGATCACGACGAGGACGGACATGACCGTCGCCAGGATCGGGCGGTCGATCGAAAGATGAGCGATGCGCATCGTCTACTCCGCGAGGCCGGCCGTCCGGGTGGCGATGCTGCCCGGCTGGGGCGCGACCTTCTGGCCGGGCCGGGCCCGTAGCAGGCCGTTGACGACGATACGGTCGTCCGGGCCGAGGCCGCTGGTCACCACCCTCAACCCATCCGGTCGACTCGGACCCAGTCCGACCGTGGCGGCCTGCAGGGCGTTGTCCGGCCCCAGCTTCAGCACGATGCGGCTCGCCTGGTCGGTGAGGATGGCGGTCTCGGGGATCAGCAGCGCCGGATAGTCGCCGGAGGCGGCCATGCGGACCCGGCCGAACTGGCCTGGTGTAATGGCAAGGCCCGGATTGGCGAGCGTGGCACGGGCGCGGATGGTGCCGGCGCCCGGCTCCAGTCGATTGTCGACGAAGCTGAGGACACCGTCATTGGACCAGGCCGTCTCGCCATCCGGCCGGGCCTGGACGGCAACGCCCTTGTCGCGCATCGACGGCATGGCTCCCGCCTTCATGGCGCGCTCATGGCGCAGGAAATCCCGTTCGCTCATGTCGAAGACGAAGTCGACCGGATCGAGCGCCACGATGGTGGTGAGAACCGTGCCGCTGTCGGAGACGAGGCTGCCGACATCCAGCCGGCGATTGGAGACCCGTCCGGCAATCGGGGCTCGGATGGTTGCAAATTCCAGATCCAGTTCAGCCCGGCGCAGGGTGGCCTGCGCCGTCTCGATCGCAGCATCGGCCGCCGCCTTTTGCTGCAGGCGCTGATCGAGCGTGGAACGCGAGACGGCCGCCGTGCCGGCGAGCTGGCGGGCCCGCTCCAGTTCCTGACCGGCCAGATCTGCCTGTGCCCCCGCGCTCTTGAGCTGGGCCTTGGCCATGTCGAGCGAGGCCTGATAGGTACGCCGGTCGATGACGAAGAGCACACGGCCTTTTTCGACCAGTTGTCCGTCCTCGAAATTGATGGCGTCGAGATAGCCCGGCACCCGCGCCCTGATCTCGACCATGGCGCTGGCCTGGAAGCGGCCTGCGAATTCCTGCGTATCGACGACGCGCATCTGCAGGGGCTGGGATACGACGACCGAGGGTGCGGGACGGGCGGGTGCCTGCGTCACGGCTGCCCGTGCCTGATAGAGGTTCCATCCGGCAGCGCTCATGCCAACCAGCATTGCCAGGCCAGCCAACCCTGTGATTGCCTTTGCATTCTTCAATTCGGTGCTCCGCGCCTTGCATCTGCCGGCGTTCCGCCTGCGGAACACCATCGCCGCGGGCCAGATTGATCGAAGCCTGTCCTGAAAGTATGCCGGCCGGGGGCAGAGATTGTCGAAGGATGTGCCGGGTTTGCTGCGCCGCACAATTTGCGACAAACTCGAGGCCTTTTGTCCCGGCGGGGTCCTATCGCGTTCTTCAAGCCAAGGCAGCTAGCACCCGAAGGTTGTCTGGACCCGGCAAACCGGAAGCATGCGCCTTACCCAGATCTTTCTGCAAAGCATCTTATCTCCTCAAAGTCATAGTAAATTTATAAATACATCTTTCATATAAAATTGAAACTATAAGTTTATTGAGTAATATATAAACAAAATTGTATCTACATTGACTTCAATTTCACGGGAAAATATCTTTCTTTTTCACGCGAAAGAGCTCATAAAACGCCCTCAGGGCATGTCTCGCCAGAGACGTACGTAAGAGACTATGGATCGTGATATCAGGAAGAAATTTTATCGCTGCGGCATCTTGTAAAAATCCAATCGTCATCTAAGGTTGCCCGTATCTACACTAGGTTTGATTTCACCAAACGAGCTTAACCGCAGTGTTTTGCAAAGCTTGAGAGTTTCGGATCGAAGGGATGGCGTCGACGCCCGGAAATTCGGGCTGACAGTTCTCCGTCGACATGATTTCGATCGAGCCGGCGGCCATCCATTGCTTGGATCATATGGTACATGCCCTTTGGGGACTAGAGCTGCGGGCAGGTATGTAGTGTAGATTGAAAAGGCGACGTATCGTGCTGCAGGGAAGTCCTGGGTTTCGTTGCTTATTCAGATTTGATGTGTGTCTTGTTTCTTTTCGGGATTGCACGGCATCATGATCAGCAGGCGCCTTCTTTTTCTGGCAGCACCTGTCCTTGCCATCTCGCCGGTTTCGGCAGCAACGCAGCCCGAGCAGTCCGACGAGCTTCCCGCGACGGCGCTATTGGTGGGCGACATCCAGGACATTCTGGCGCGCAAGGCCCTGGTCGTCGCCATGCCGGCGTTCCAATCCTTGCCGTTCTTCGGAGGGAGCCAAGACACGCCGCAGGGTATCGATGCCGATACCAGCCAGCAGCTTGCCGACGCCCTTGGGGTGAAGCTGGTGCTCGACCGCAGCTCCCCCACTTTCGATGGCGCAGTCGCGCTGATCGAGCAGGGCCGAGCCGACATCGTCGTCGCCAAGCTGAGCCGTACCCTCGGTCGGGCACGAAACATCAGTTATTCGCGTCCCTATGCCCAGCTGAGCCATGCCCTGATCATCAATCGGGTTCGTTTCGCGATCCTCGCCAATGGAAGGCAGCCGGAAGACGTCGTGCGCTCTTTCGATGGCGAATTGGGCGTGATCGCCGGATCCTCGTTCGAATATTACGCGCGAAACAATTTCACCAAGGCGAAGGTGCGGACTTTCCTGGCCTGGCAGGAACTGGTCGTAGCGGTGCGGGAGGGCCACGTAGACGCGGCCTATCGCGACGATCTGGAAATCAAGCGCCTGCTGCACGAGGACCCGTCGCTCACCATCGTGGCGCGATCCGTTACCCTGACCGATTTGACCGACACTATTGCGATCGGCGTGCGCCGCGGCGCTCCCCACCTCCTGGAATTCGTCAATCTGTTCCTCGAGCTGTCGGGGCGCGACAAGCCCATGACGGCCGACGAACTGGTGAACCGCTATCTGCGCAAGGCCTGACCCCATGAGCTCCGTGTCCATTCCGAGCGAGCGCAAATCGTCGACCTGGAATGCAGGCTTGCGGCGTATCTCCCAATCGCCCTGGACGGTGATCGCATCGGTGGTTCTCGGAGCCCTCTGCGGCGCCTACCTGCCGGATTTCGCCAAGTCCCTCGCCCCGATCAGCGACGCTTATCTCAATCTGCTCAAGATGGTGGTCCTGCCGCTGATCGTCTCGGCGACGGTCTTCGCGATCAAATCGATGACCCGGGATCCGCAAACGGCGGCTTACCTTTCCAGGGTCGTCATGGCGATCGCATTGGTATCCGTGGCAGCCGTCGCCATCACGGGAGCCGTGACATTGGTGCTGCAGCCAGGGGTGATCACCGACGTGCAGGATCGCATCGAGCTCGGCACCGTGCTCAACAACCGGGGAGCCATCGGCACGGACCTGCAGATGACGCTGGCACCGCCCGGCCAGGCCCCCACGAACGAGAGCGTTTTCTCAGGCCTGCTGGAGTTGATCCCCAGCAACATCTTCAACTCGCTGTCGGTGGGCAACACCATGCAGGTGCTGGTCTTCTGCATATTGTTCGGCATCGGCATCGGCCAGGTGCCGGCCGCCACCTCCCTCAGCTTCGCCAATGCCCTCGAGACGGTCTACCGTGCCTGCCTGATCATGACGGGATGGTTCAACGTCCTGCTGCCTCTCGCCTCCTTCGCGATCATCGCCAGCCAGACGGCGTTGACCGGCGTCGAGCCGCTGATGCTGATGGTCGGCTTCATCGCCACCTTTGCCATCGCAACCGGCATCATCATGGTGCTGTCGCTACTCGTGGTGTGGTTTCGCAGCGGCGAGAGCCTGTGGGCGACCTTCAAGGCCCATCAGCCCCTGTTCATGATCGCCATCGCGACCCGCTCCAGCACGGCGAGCATCCCCTGGATCATCAGCCTCGTCGGTGAGCGCCTGCGCTTCAACCGCATCGTCGTGGAAATGCTGGTGCCGCTTCACGTCACCATGCTGCGTGCCGGGCCGATCATGTTGTTCGTGTGCGGCTCGCTGTTCATTGCGCAGCTCTATGGCCGTTCGCTCAGCATGAACGACTATGTCTACATCGCCGGCGCCTCGATCCTGGTGGGCATGACCACGGCCGGGATGAGCGGCGCGGTCACGCTCTCGCAGATGGCGATCCTGTGCGCGCACCTGAACCTGCCCTTCGAAGCGCCTTTCGTGCTGTTTCTCACCATCGACGCACTGACCGACACCATGCGAACGCTGACCGTCGTATCGACCATCGCCGCGGCGACGGCCGCGATCGCGCCCAAGGATTCGGCCCAGTATCCAGTCGACGAGAGCGAGGGGTTCGCGCTCAACGTTCCCAAGGCGGAAGCAGCGGCATGACCGGCCGGCTCCTGCGACCGCGTCTCGGCGTCGTCGGCGGCCTCGGCCCGCTTGCCACCGCGGATTTCTATCGCAAGACCGTCGACGCGGTGCCGGCCGAGACCGATGCCGACCATATCTCCATGGCAATCCTGAGCGTGCCGCAGATACCGGACCGTTCGGGGGCAATCCGCGAGGGCAACGACAAGCCTCTTCCCTGGCTGATCGAGGCGATCGACATGCTCAACAGCCTCGATGTCGAAATCATCGCGATCGCCTGCAATACGGCCCATCACTGGTACGATGCCCTCGCCGCGGCTTCCAGGGCCGAGATCGTCCACATCGCGGACGCGGCCATCGATGAATTGCACCGCCGGTCCAAGGCAAGCAGGGTGGCCGTGATGGCGACCCGCGGCACCTTGCGTTCCGGCTTCTACCAGAAACGCCTGCAGGAAGCCGGTTTCGATTGCTGCAACCCCACCGAGCCTGCCTTTCAGCACGCCGTCGACGATGCGATCCTGCAGGTCAAGCTCGGTGACCTGAAGCAGGCGAAACGCGCCTGTGCGGCGGCTTTCGAGTACTGCAGGAAGGACGGATTGGAAGCGGTCATCCTCGCCTGCACGGAGCTTCCCATCGCGGCAGAGGATGTGGCGCCCGAGGGCACGCTGGTGGTCGACGCCTCCCGCGCCCTTGCCCTGACCTGCGTTCGACGACTTCGCAATCCAGATCGCATGCGCAATACCGCCTGAGGTGTTCGGATGTCCAAGGTTTCCGAAGGAGACCCGAGGTCACGAGGCCATCTTGCCGGAGGGCGAAGGCCTTTCCGCATGCACTGCCGCAGGGCTGGTTCACTTCAGGGCCGGCGACAGGTGTCCCCTAGAGCGCTTTGCGGTTTGGTGGAATCACCAAGAATCGCAAAGACGCATCGAACCAAAGAGTTAGAGCAATGCAGCGTTTCCGTCTAAACGCGCTTTGCTCTGGCGGTCATGGTCCGCAACTGGGCAAGCCCTGTCAGCGCCGACCGTACCCCGCGGGATGGTCGAGCGTGATCTCCAGGCTGGCGACATCGTCCGCGCAGACCCAGCGGCGGCGTATCACGGCAAAATCAAAACCGGAGACACTCACCCAATCGCCGATCGCGCATTCCAGCGGCAGGGTCAGGGCGGCAAGAGCCTCCCATATCCCCGCCCCGTCGGCAAAGGCCTTCGCACTGGCCGTGGGAACGATCCTGCCGCTCCGAGGCGGGCTTGCTGGAGAATTGTTCAAGTCGAGGGCCCATCCGTCTCAATCGAGGAAATACAGCCTATGTCCACGCGCTACGCCAAGATCGTCATGTGCCTCTGCCTCGCGGCTTTTGCCCTTCTCGTCACCTTCGGCAATATCACCGACTACGGCTCCAACTACGAATTCGTAAAGCACGTCCTGTCCATGGACAGTACGTTTCCGGGCAATAGCCTGATGTACCGGTCGATCAGCAATCCCGTTCTGTGGAATGCCGCCTATATTCTGATCATAGCCGGCGAAGCCGTGACCTGCATCTTGTACCTGGCGGCCACTGCTTCGCTCTGGCGTGCCCGCCACGCGCCGGCAAGACGCTTTCATGCCGCCAAGAACTACGCCGTCATGGCGTCCACGATCGGTTTTCTGGTCTGGTTCTTCGGCTTCATGGTGATCGGCGGCGAGTGGTTTGCCATGTGGCAGTCATCGACCTGGAATGGCCAGAATCCCGCCTTCCGCTTCTACGTCACCATTCTCCTCGTGCTGATCTTCATCATGCAAGCCGACGAGGATGTCGAACGCCCGACGGCGTGAGGATCCGGCACTCCTTTTCGCAAAGGAGATCCGGCTCGACAAAAAGGTAAAAGCCATTATAGTTGTATCGTACAACTAAATAAGGCCCGCCATCATGTCCGAGCCCTCGTCCATCATCGAGCCCGTGCGAGAGGCCTCTCGCCAGCTCGTCCGCGAACTCGGCTTCATGAACGAGTCTCTGGCCGGGACGGAGCTCTCGCCCTCCGCGGTCCACGCCCTGCTGGAAATCGAGGCGCATGAGGGTATCACCGCGCGAATTCTCAGCGAAATCCTGCGCCTGGAGAAGTCCAGCGTCAGTCGCATGCTGCGCAAGCTCATCCTTTCCGGCGACGTCCTCGAGGAGCCGGGGGACCAAGACGGGCGGGAAAGGAAACTCTCCCTGAGCGCCGCGGGCCGAAGGCGCGTTGCGGCCATTCACGCCTTCGCCCGGGAGCAGGTCGAACGTGCCTTGCATCGTCTGTCGCCCGAACAATGCACCACCGTCCTGGACGGCCTTCGCCTCTACGCCGGGTCCCTCGCCGCAAAATCAGCCGGGCACGACCCCGTGCCGCCGGTTCGCATCGTCGCGGGCTATCGGCCTGGGCTGATAGCCCGCATCACCGAAATGCACGCGCTTCACTACGCGCGCGTATCGGGCTTCGGCCAGGCCTTCGAATCCGTCGTCGCCGGCGGCCTCGCCGATTTCTGCGGCCGCCTCGCCAGACCCGGCAATGATGTCTGGTCCGCCATTCGCGACGGCCGGATCATGGGCTCCATCGCCATCGATGGCGAGGATCTGGGATCCGGCATCGCGCATCTGCGCTGGTTCATCGTGGAAGGGGCGGTGCGTGGCGGGGGGACCGGCCGCCGCCTGCTCGCGGCTGCGCTCGACTTCGCAGACGAGAACCGGTTCGAGGAGACCCATCTATGGACCTTTGCCGGTCTTGCGGCAGCGCGGCATCTCTATGAGGCGCATGGTTTCGTCTGTGTCGAGGAGCGCTCCGGCAGGCAATGGGGCAGCGAGGTGCTGGAGCAGCGTTTCGTGAGGCGCCGCCCATGACGTCGACTGAGACGACGCCCGCTACGCTGACGGACCTCGCCGGCCCGCCTCCCATTCACGCAGCAGCCGAACGGCTTGCCGGGCGCATCTGCCTCGTCGTCGGTGCGACCAGCGGCATTGGCCGTGCGACTGCGCTGCGCATGGCACGGGAAGGCGCCTCCACCGTGGTGGTCGCCGGCCGGCGGCAGGAGCTCGGCATCAGGCTCGAGGAAGAACTGCGGTGCTCGGGCGTCGAGAGTCTGTTCATCCCTGCCGACGTCACGCAAGAAGCCGATCTCGCCAGACTGATGGACCAGACGATGCGACGGTTCGGCCGCGTCGATGCCGTGTTCAACAATGCCGGCTTCCAGGAGAGACGCGCACCGCTCGCAGAGCAGACCGATAGCGTCTACGTCGAGGTATTCGATACCAATGTGCGGGCTATCTTCCACGCCATGCGGCATGAGATTGCATCGCTCCTTGCCTCCGGCGGCGGCGCGATCGTCAACAACACCAGCGTCAGCGGGATCCGAAACCCAAATCCCGGTCTGTCGCTCTATGGGGCCTCCAAGGCAGCCGCCATTGCGCTGACGCGCGCCGCAGCGATGGAATATGCTCCGAAAGGAATCAGGATCAATGCCATTGCGCCAGGCCGGGTGGTCACGGACATGATGCTGTCCTCCGGCATCGCCGACATGCGGAGTGTCGCCGCCGGACTGCCGCTTCGGCGCATGGGCTATCCGGAGGAAATCGCCGCGGCCGTCGTCTGGCTGCTCTCGGACGAGGCGGGCTATATCGTCGGCCATGTGCTCAGTGCGGATGGTGGCTTCCTGGCCGGCTGAGAAGGCCCATAGGACGTACCGCGACTTTTGATGAGGTAATAGAGTGCTGATCGCCCATTTGTCGGATCTCCACCTGCGGGAAAAAGGTCACCTCTATCAGGGACTGGTGGACTCCAATGCGATGTTCGACCTGGCGATCGAAACGCTCAGCGCACTCAGGCCGGAGCCGGACATCGTGATTATCGGCGGCGATCTGGTCGATGAAGCCACCGAAGCGGAATATGAGACCGTCCGGCATGCCCTGGCCAGACTGCGCCAGCCCGTCTATGCGATCCCGGGAAACCATGACGAGCGCGAAGCGTTCAGGGCCTGTTTTCGTAAAGCGGGGCATATGACGGCAGCGGGCCCGCTCCATTTCGATACGGGCACGCGATGGCCGGTGCGTGTGATCGGCTTCGACATCACCGTTCCCGGCCAGCATCACGGCGACGTCGATGACGCAGCGCTCCTCTGGCTCGAGCAGGCGCTGACCAAATGCCCGGACCAGCCGACCCTCATCCTGATGCACCAGCCGCCGATCGATAGCGGCATCCATTTCATCGACGCCTATAAATGCCTTGGTGGCGAGCGGCTGGCCGAGCTCCTGCTTCGCCACGGCAACATCGAACGCGTCCTGTGCGGGCATGTCCATCGTTTCATGCAGGTGCGGTTCGCCGGAACCATGCTCGTGACCGCGCCGAGCACCACGACCTCCATCGCGCTCCGCCTCGCGGAAGACTCCATCCCGGCCTCCTATGTCGAGCCGCCGGCTTTCCTGCTGCATCATTGGCGGCCCGGGCACGGCCTGCTGACCCATTGGGTACCGATCGGAAACTTCCCCGGACCGCTGCCCTTCTTCTGAGCGCAAGTCTTCCAAGCGCAAGTCTTCCAAGCGCAAGTCGGACCGAACCGACCAACGAGGACAAGCGGCTATTCGCGCCCGAACGCGCTTACTCAGTCATTTCCCACGTATGAAACCCGTTCCTGGGCCACGCGCGCCTGCTGTTCTGCGGGCAGCGTCGAAAAGGCCAGGTCGACGAGCGCCCGTCCATAGGGCAGATCCCAGGAAAACCAGGGACCAGACGGCATCACCACGGGCGACAGCCCCGTGGACGAGGCAATATAGCCGGGCATGGCCCGAAACCCGGATGGTATTGCCGCCACACTGGTCTCCTTGCCGTCGGAAAGGTCATACACCGTCGATGATGTTCCGGCGCTCGCGAGCACGAAGCGCCCCGTCGGATCGAAGGAGACGTCCATCACCATGCCCTTGGCGGACAAGACCTTCTTCTTGGAACGGACATCCCAGACCATGAAGTCGGCCTGTCCGCTGAAGCCATTGTCGGGCATGATCGTGAGAGCGACGTAGCGCCCCGCGGGGTCATAACCGAAATGTGTCACCGACTTCGCGGAAACATGATCGATCAGCGTCAACCGCTGCTCTTTCAGATCATAGGTCGCTATCACCGGCCGTTCGGGCTGCTGGCTGGACGACAGCAGCAGAAGCAACTTGTCTTCGCCTATATACTTCACCGCAGGAGACTGGGTGACGTCTGCAACGGGTGCGAACGCAGCGCCGTCGAAGGCTTCGACGACATTGCCCGTGCGGGCGTCGAGGATCTGCAGGATCTTCTTGTCGGTGGCGGTCACATAGAATAAGTGCCCATCGGGACTGAAGCCGACATCGAAGACCCATTTGCGCTGACCGAGCAGGCCGCCGGCAGCCTCGTGCGCAACCACGGTCTCGAACCGCTTGACGCCCGTCGCCACGTCCCATCCTACCACCGTTCCGTTGCCGTAGCTCAGCAGAAGGGTGCCGTCGGGACTGAACCTGGCGCCATGGGCCTCGTTTGCGGGATATTGCTGCACCGGACGCAGAAGAACCTGGCGTGACTGGGACCAGAGCTCCAGGCTCGAGGCACCGTTCTCGAGCAGGCGAAACACCGCGACCTGATCGCCGTGGATATCGCCAAGGGGCAAGCCGTTCACAGGCAGTTTCGACATGCTGGCATGCATGGCGGAGAAGACGGCGAGATAGGCATCCGGAAATGCTCTTAGCGTCGCCTCGCTGGGCTCGGCCGGCAATCCCTTCAAGGCGGCAACCAGCGCGGCCTGCCGGCCCTCATGCGTCCAGAGGAGCTTCAGTGACAGGTTCGCCCAGTTTTGCGACACCGCCTGGGCCTCGGCCAAAGTCTGCTCGCCGTCGAGCTTGAGCTCGCGGGTGAGCGAGGACTTCATCCAAGGAGTCTGGGCCCATGTCGTCTGCTCGCCGACGGCGTTCGTCACCTCGCTCATCACGCGCTGTATCGAATAGCCGGGCGAGAGAACCTTGCGAATGAAGGCATCCGTAAACGGGCTGAGGTCGCCGTCGCCATCCACGGCGACCGAGTTGGGCGAGGTCGAATAGGCCACCATCAGGCCGCGCGCCTGCGGCGCTGCGGGCTTCGGGACGGGCGCCTTGCTTGCCACGACCTGAATGCCGCGGCCCGTGGATACCGATAGGCCCTCCCGCCCCCTGGGCGCCAGCGGATTGTTCCGGCAGGCGTCGAGGAACACGAGTGTCGCGGCGGCCCGACGCTGGATCTCGTCGACGATCGGCTGCACGGGCACGAAGCCCGTCTTGAGGTTTCCCGCCCGCGCATTCAGAGCGACGAGATAATTCTCGTCATCGACCTGGATGCCATGGCCCGAATAATAGAACAGGCCGATGGCGGCCTGCGACATCCGGGCACTGGCGCGCGCCAGGCAGGCCTGCAATTGCCGGTCCGAAGCATCCGTGACGAGGAGAACATCGAAGCCAAGCCTGCTCAATGTCCTGGCGACCGCAGCGGCGTCGTTGGCGGGGTTGGCGAGCGCCGGCAGGCCATGCCGATAGGCCGTATTGCCCACGACCAGCGCCACGCGCTTGTCGCCGCTGTCGCGACCCGCCGGAATCTCACGGCAGACGCCCGCCTCGGACGCAGCCGCATTGGCTCTCTCGATGATACCTAATTGCAGCGGGATCCATACAAGCAGGCAGAGGCGGATGAGCAGGTTGGGCATTTTCTGCAGTCGATCGATGGCGTGAGGCCCCCACCGTTCTATAGCCGGAATTGAACCGCTTCTTCCAGCCGCCCCTTCTCGAACCACCGATCAACGCCGCGATCAAGCTTCGATCTTGTGAACCGGCCCACTTCATCGCCTCGACCTTGATCTACATCAAGGGAGGACAGCCAGCGATCTGCCAATCGTCAATCCTCGAGCCAGACCCGTCGGTCCGGCAACGGAGTGGAAGGCCGATGGAGCCGATGGCATGATCTCCCGCCTCACCTTGAGTGAACGCCAGCTTTCCCTGGCGATTGTAGTCCTGCTTGGCGTCTTCGGCCTGGCGATGGCGATCGGCGGCCGCGGCGAGCCGCTGGGGGTCCACGGCTTCATCGTGCTGGTCGCGGCCCTGGGCTTCATCTTCGCATTGATCGGGCATTACTTCGATCCCGAGCCGCCGGCTTCGCAGCTGGAGGAATATTATGACGATCCCACTCGGGTCGGCATCGTCCTGACCATGATCTGGGCCGTCATCGGCATGTTCGTCGGGGTGTGGGTGGCCGCCCTCCTGGCCTGGCCGGACCTGACCTTCGATGCCGCCTGGGCGAGCTTCGGCCGGCTTCGCCCCGTCCATACCAGCGGGGTCATCTTCGGCTTCGGCGGCAATGCTCTGATCGCGACCTCCTTCCACGTCCTGCAGCGTACCTCGCGCGCCCGGTTGCCGGACCAGGTCAGCCCCTGGTTCGTGCTGCTCGGCTACAATCTGTTCTGCATCGTCGCCGCCAGCGGCTACCTGATGGGCGTGACCCAATCGAAGGAATATGCCGAGCCGGAATGGTATGCCGATCTCTGGCTGGTCGTCGTGTGGGTCGTCTACTTCTCGATCTTCATCCGCACGCTGGCACGCCGCAAGGAGCCGCATATCTACGTCGCCAACTGGTACTACATGGCCTTCATCCTGGTCGTGGCGGTGCTGCATATCGTCAACAACCTCGCCGTGCCGCTTTCCCTCGGCTCGACCAAGAGCTACTCGCTGTTTTCGGGCGTGCAGGATGCCATGACGCAATGGTGGTACGGCCACAATGCGGTGGCCTTCTTCCTGACCTCCGGCTTCCTGGGCATGATGTATTATTACCTGCCCAAGCGCGCCGGCCGGCCGATCTTCTCCTACCGGCTTTCGATCATCAGCTTCTGGGGCATCACCTTCCTCTATATGTGGGCGGGCTCGCACCACCTGCATTACACCGCCCTTCCCCACTGGGTGCAGACCCTCGGCATGACCTTTTCGGTCATGCTGCTGGTCCCCTCCTGGGCGTCCGCCGGCAATGCGCTCGCCACGCTGAACGGGGCCTGGCACAAGGTCCGCGACGACGCCACTCTGCGCTTCATGATGGTCGCCGCCGTCTTCTACGGCCTGTCGACCTTCGAAGGCTCGTTCATGGCGATCCGTCCCGTCAACGCGCTATCGCACTATACGGACTGGACCATCGGCCATGTGCATGCCGGGGCGCTGGGCTGGGTGGCGATGATCACCTTCGGCTCGATCTACGCGCTGGTACCCTGGATGTGGAAGCGCGAGGCCATGTGGTCGCCCAAGCTCATCGAGCTGCATTTCTGGCTCGCTCTCTCCGGCACCATCATCTACGTCTTCGCCATGTGGAATTCGGGCATCATCCAGGGCCTGATGTGGCGCACCTACAATGACAGCGGCACGCTGCAATATTCCTTCATCGAAAGCCTGGTCGCGATGCATCCCTACTACATCGCACGCACCATTGGCGGCCTGTTCTTCCTGGCCGGTGCAGTGGTGGGCTCCCTCAATGTCTGGATGACCATTCGCACAAGCCAGGCCGAAGCCGGGCGCAGCGGCGAACAGGACGTGCCGGCCCAAGACGTGCCAGTCCAAGACGTGCCGAGCCTTGCCTCGATGCCGGCGGAGTAACGACATGCCTGAAATTCACCGCAAGCTCGAGCGCAACTCCATCGCCTTCCTGGCTGCCATCCTCGTCGTCTCGTCGATCGGCGGCTTCATCGAGATCGCTCCCCTCTTCACCATCGATCAGACGGTCGAGAAGGCGCCGGACATGCGCCTCTACACACCGCTGGAACTGGCAGGGCGCGATATCTACATCCGCGAAGGCTGCTATGCCTGCCATTCCCAGATGATCCGCACCTTGCGCGACGAAGTCGAGCGCTACGGCCCCTACTCGCTTGCGGTGGAGTCGAAATACGACCACCCGATGCTGTGGGGATCCAAGCGCACCGGCCCCGATATCGCGCGTCTCGGCGGCAAATATTCGGATGCCTGGCACGTGGCCCATCTCATCAACCCTCGGGCCGTGGTGCCGGAGTCGGTCATGCCTAGATATGGCTGGCTGGCAACCAACGCCCTGAAGATCGACGGCCTGTCGCTCAATCTCGCCGCCCAGCGCAAGGTCGGCGTTCCCTATACAGACGCCATGGTCAAGAACGCGACGGCGGACGCCTATGGCCAGGCTGCTCCCGATGCCGACGCCTCCACCGGCGTGAAGGAGCGCTATGGCGAGGCCACCAATGTCCGGGATTTCGACGGCAATCCGGGCGAGCTGACCGAAATGGATGCGCTGGTCGCCTATCTGCAGATCCTCGGCCGGCAAACCGACATTCCCTACAAGCCGACGGCTGGCGCGAAGCAGCCGGCGCCGACCGTCGCGGAGAAGTGAGATGGATTTCGATCACCAGAGCGTCGTCGCCTTTTCCAAAAGCTGGGGCCTTTTCTACCTCGTCGGGCTTTCCATCGCGGTGACGATCTACGCCCTGTGGCCGGGCAAGAAGGCGGAATTCGACAGGGCCGCAAGCAGCATCCTCGATACGACCGATCGGCCGGGACGGTGAGCCATGCAGGAAGGCAAACGCGATAGCGTCACCGGTCGCATGACGACCGGCCATGAATGGAACGGCATCGAGGAACTCGACACCCCGGTGCCAAAGGTGGTGCTCGTCTTTCTGGCCCTCGGTTTTGCATTTTCGCTGATCTGCTGGCTGCTCTACCCGGCCTTTCCGCTGGTCACGACCTATACCAAGGGACTGCTCGGAATCGACCAGCAGCAATTGGTGACCGACCAGGTCAAGCAGGCAGCCGTCGAGCGCAGCAGTTGGGAGGCGGAGATCGCCTCCAAGGACTTCACCGCAATCGAGGCCGATCCCGCGCTGATGCAAAAGGTCAGGGAAACCGGCCAGACCCTCTTTCGCGACAATTGCGCGGCCTGCCACGGCGCCAAGGCGACCGGCGGTCCCGGCTTCCCCAATCTGACATCGAAGAGCTGGCTGTGGGGCGGCTCGCCCGAAACCATTGCCGAGACCATTCGCATCGGCATCAATTCGAGCCATCCCGATACAAGGGTTTCCCAGATGCTGGCCTTCGGCCGCCAGCACGTACTCGATGCGGCAAAGATCGAGGATGTCGTCGCCTATGTGCAGTCGCTTTCCGGCAAGCAGGGCAACGCCGCGCAAATCAAGGCGGGACAAGAGGTGTTCGCCGCCAATTGCGTCGCGTGCCACGGCGCCAACGCGAAAGGCAAGACGGATGTGGGGGCTCCGGATCTGACCGATCGCTTCTGGATCTATGGCGGTGACAGCCAGGCCCTCTACGCCACGATCTATGCCGGCCGGCAGGGATACATGCCGCAGTGGCAAGGGCGCCTGTCGGAGACCAATCGCAAGATCCTGGCGCTCTATGTCTCCACGCTCGAGGCGGCCAAGCCATGACCGGGCGATCGACCGGCTCGCAGCCCCGCGCTGGTGTCCGCCCCTGGCGCCTGGCGGCGATCATGCTGAGCGCGCTGATCGTCGCGGTATTCGTCGGTGCCAATGCGCATCTGATCTACGTGGCTTTCGCCTCGCGGCCGGATTGCGTCGCCCATGACAAGGCAACGGGCGATGCACGCAATGCGGGTTCGTTCGGCGCCGCCCAATCCTCATGCTGAGGGGGATTCCATGATACGTTCCAACGGCCACCTCGAAACCATCCTGCCCTCGGCTGCGGAAAGGCGCCGGCGGCATCTGCCGGCATCCGCGGCGTTCGGCTGGCTCGCCGCCGGCTGGCGCGACCTCACCCATCGGCCCGGTCCCAGCCTGGCCTATGGCCTTGTCGTCTTCGCTGTTTCGATCGCCATCGTGTGGGCACTCGGCGCACTCGGGCTCGACTACATCCTCTTCCCGGCATTGGCCGGCTTCATGGTGCTCGGCCCGCTGCTGGCCATCGGTCTCTATGAGAAGAGCCGTGCCATCGAAACCGGCAACCCGTTCACGCTCTCCAGCATGATGTTCGTCAAGGCCCGATCCGGCGGCCAGGTGCTCTATACCGGGGCGATCCTGTGCCTGCTCATGCTGGTCTGGATGCGGGCGGCCGTCATCATCTACGCCCTGTTCTTCGGCTACCGCCCTTTCCCGGGTCTCGACCATGTCGCCGAAATGCTGTTCACCACGCCCATCGGCTGGGCCATGCTGCTGACGGGCACTGCCGTCGGCGGCCTCTTCGCCGCCTTCGCTTTCGCCATCAGCACCTTCTCCATTCCCATGCTGCTCGACAAGCCCGTCGATGCCTTCACGGCCATGGGCACCTCGATCTCCATGGTGTTCCGCAACCTGCCGGTCATGCTGATGTGGGGTGCCATCGTTCTGGTTCTCTTTCTCGCCAGCCTCGCGACGGGAATGCTCGGGCTGATAGTGATCTTCCCATTGCTCGGCCATGCGACCTGGCACAGCTACCGGGCCATCGAATGAGCTGCTGTGCACATGGCGTCGAGCTCACCGCCGCCATCGGGCGGGCGAGTTCCCAGGACGAGATCACGCTGGCCAGCCGTGATCTGGGCAACGGATCCCGGCAAACCAGCCTGTCCGTTCCCGGCATGCATTGCGGCGCCTGCATCCAGAGTGTCGAGGACGCGCTTTCGCGGCTTCCCCAAGTCGAACGCGCCCGCGCCAACCTGACCACCCGCCGCGTCGCCGTCACCTGGCGCGGCACGGCGCCGCCCGACATGATCGCAGCCCTCGCGGCTGTAGGCTACAAGGCGCATCTCGACGAGGCCGAGGAACGGAACTTCGATCCGGAAATGGCCTATCTGATCCGCGCCCTGGCCGTCTCGGGCTTTGCGGCCATGAACATCATGATGCTGTCGGTCTCGATCTGGTCCGGGGCCGAGGCGGAAACCCGGCAGGCCTTCCACTGGATATCGGCAGCCTTGGCCTTGCCGACCCTGCTCTATTCCGGCGGCGTCTTCTACCGCTCGGCCTGGGCCGCATTGAGGCATGGCCGCACCAATATGGACGTGCCGATCAGCATCGGCATCACGCTGGCCTTCGGGCTCAGCCTCTACGACACGCTGCACCACGGCCACCAGGCCTATTTCGATGCCGCGACCAGCCTGATCTTCTTCCTGCTGATCGGCCGCACCCTGGACCATGCCATGCGCCAGCGCGCGCGGGGCGTGATAGGTTCCTTGCTGCGGCTCTCTCCGCGCGGCGCGACCGTCGAGCGTTCCGACGGAAGCCGCGACTACCTGCCCATCGGCGAGATCGAGCCGGGCATGACGATCATCCTCGCTGTCGGCGACCGCGTACCGGTGGACGGGCGGATCGTGTCCGGAACCTCCAGCCTGGATTGTGCCCTGGCGACAGGAGAAAGCATGCCGGTAGCGGTGGCGGTCGGCTCCTTCGTCCAGGCCGGCGCGCTCAATCTGGGTGCTCCCGTCAGGTTCATCGCCACGGCCCATGCACGAGACTCCTTTCTCGCGGAGATGACACGCCTGATGGAGGCCGCCGAAGACGGGCGGGCGCGTTACCGCAGGATCGCCGACCGGGCGGCCCGCCTCTACTCGCCGGTGGTGCATCTGGCCGCCTTCCTGACCTTCCTGGGCTGGATGGCCGTAAGCGGGGACTGGCACAACGCGACCAGCATCGCCATTGCCGTGCTGATCATCACCTGCCCCTGCGCACTCGGCCTCGCCGTTCCCATCGTCCAGGTTGTCGCCGCGCGCCGCCTGTTCGACGCCGGCATCATGATGAAGGACGGATCGGCCATCGAACGCCTCGCCGAGATCGAGGCCGTCTGCTTCGACAAGACCGGGACGTTGACCATCGGAACGCCTCGCATCGATCTTCGCGGCGTATCTCCCGGAGCCCTGGAGATCGCGGGCGCGCTGGCCCGGCATTCGAACCATCCGGTGTCGCAGGCCATCGCCATCGCGGCCTCGGACACCGCGGGACGGCGAGCCGATCTCTCCGAAGTGAGCGAGGAGGCCGGGCTCGGCCTCGAAGCCATTCTCGACGGCCAACGCTATAGATTGGGCCGGGCCAGCTGGGCTCTCGATGCGCAGAGTGCGCCGGATGGCACCATTCTCTCATGCAATGGCAAGGAGATTGCCCGCTTCGAGATCGCGGAGGCCTTGCGCCCGGGAGCTGTCGAGACGGTGAAGCGCCTGCACCAGGCGGGCCTGTCCGTCGAGATCCTGTCCGGGGACAGATCGAGTGCCGTCGCCGGCATCGCCAAGGCCCTGGACATCGAGGATTTCGAAGCCGGCCTGATGCCGGGTGACAAGGTGGCCCGTCTCTCCCAGGCAAAGGCCGAGGGGCGCCGTACCCTGATGGTCGGGGATGGTCTCAACGATGCCCCTGCCCTGTCGGCCGCTCATGTCTCGATGGCCCCGGCTACCGCGGCGGACATCGGACGCAGCGCAGCCGATTTCGTCTTTCTCTACGACAGCCTCGCCGCCATTCCCGCGGCCCTCGACATCGCGCACAAGGCCGGCCGCCTGGTCCGGCAGAATTTCGCGATCGCCATCGGCTACAATGCGCTCGCCATCCCTGTCGCGATGGCCGGCTATGTCACGCCTTTGCTGGCCGCGCTCGCCATGTCCGTTTCGTCGGTCGTCGTCGTTGCCAACGCGCTTCGTCTTCGCCCTTCCAGCCGAACGGTCGAAGAGGTGACCTCGGCGCGCGCCGAACGCCTGCGCATGGTGACGGCAAAATGAACAGCCTCGTCTTCCTCGTCCCGATCGCGCTCATCCTCGGCGCAGCCGCGTTGGGCGCCTTCTTCTGGTCGATGAGCAGCGACCAATACGACGATCTCGATGGGGCCGGCGAGCGCATTCTCTTCCATGACGACGACAGGCCCGCGGCAGGCTCCGCCCCGTCGCGACTGGGGAGCCTGGAGGCGAAAGGCTCCGTTGCACGTTCCGCGGGGCTCAGGATGGACCGAACGCCAGGCGGACCGCTTGATTGACGGAGCCAGGCAGGACCGACATGTGGTTTTCGCCTTCCAGCAGGTGGAAGGATGCGGCGAGACCCGGCACGCTCGCCAGGCGCTCGGCCATGGCTCGCGCATTGTCGACAATCCGGCTTTCCTCATAGCTCCGCGCGCGCTCGGCCGCGTCGCTCGCGCCGATCTGGAAAGGCGCCAGGCGCTGCTCGTACTCGCCGGCCATCACCAGCACGCGCCCCTGAGGTTTCGCGTCCGCCTGCGCCGCGAAACGTTTCGCTTCGTCAACGATCCCTGCCCCTTCCCACCAGATTGCGGGGCTTGCCGCGATCCAGGCCGAGAAGGCTTCCGGCTTGCGGAACAAAGCATGCAGGACGAACAGGCCGCCGAAGGAGTGCCCGAACAAGGCCTGTCTCTTCCCGTCGATCGGGGCTCGGGACGCTATCACGGGCTTGAGTTCATCCTCGATGAACGCCAGGAACTCGTCGGCTCCCCCGGTTCGCACGTCGGGGCCGCCCTCGGTGTGGGGCGGATAGGTCTGGCCGGGCGGCGGCCCCATGTCCCAGGATCGGCGCACGCTGTCATAGGCTTCCGGCGTCGGATAGCCGATGCCGACCAGTACCCCGAGCATGATGCCGGTGCCGCGCGGATAGGCCGATTGGACGCGCATGATATCGACCGCCGTCCCGACAATGGCATTGGCATCGAGGAAATAGAGGATTGGCCAGCCCTGGGGCGGTGGCACCTCCCTGGGAATGCGCAGGAAAATGCGATAGGGCGGCATTTCCGACGCAGGAGCCAGATCGAAATGGATCGTGTCGGCGATAAGGGCTGCTGTACTCACGATGGTGACCTTCGCGCTAGAAGCCAGATCAGGGACGGGCATCCGATCAGGGATGCTGCCAATCCGGCAGGAATTTGCCGTGGAAAGACGATGGTGCGGCCGAACCAGTCGGCGGCGACCATCACCAGCCCGCCGACGAGGGCAGCCCCCACCAACTCCGCGGAGACGCGGCGCATGCCGAGGCGGCGCGCCAGATGCGGCGCCATCAGCCCGATGAAGCTCAGCGGCCCGACGATCAGGGTCGCCGCGGCGGCGAGGAGGGCGCTCAGGGCCAGGGTGAGGATATGGCTGTGCGTGGGATTGAGACCGAGGGCCGACGACATGCCCCTGCCGAGCGGCAGGATGGCCAGCATTCTCGCGGTCAGCAACAATCCGCCAAGGAGCAGCAGCGCCGTCGTGACGCTTACGAGAGCCGCGGTGGCGTCCACCGCATAGGTCGAGCCCATCATCCAGTTCAACAGGAGCATCGCACGCGGATCGCCGCCGGCCATCAGGACGTTGATCACGGCATCGAACATGGCGCCGAACGCAATGCCCGCGATCAAAGCCCTGTCGGGGCTCGCCTTGCGATCGAGGGCCAGGATGGCCGCCAGCGCGGCGAAGGCACCGATCGAGGCTGCAAGCAATTGCATGCCCGGCCCGACCGTGGACAGGCTGAACAACGCAATGGCAAGGCCGAAGGCCGACCCCGCGCTGACACCCAGAACCTCAGGGCCGGCCATCGGGTTGCCTGTCAGGCGCTGCAGCAGACACCCTGCCAAACCGAGCATCACGCCTGCAGCCAGGGCAGCGATCGCGCGCGGTAGGCGCAGCGCCACAAGCCTGTCGAGCTCCTGCCCGAGGCTCAGATGCCATCCATCGCCGTCGCGCCCAACCGTCGTGGACAGCGCCAGGAGGATGACCACAAGAAGCCCGAGGGCAATGAGACGGCTCCTGGTCGTGGACGTCAGCAAGGCCTTTTCCACCGCGGCAGGCGGGGGCACCAACGGAACGCTCCTTTGCTGCATGAGCAGGACGATGAGCAGAGGTGCGCCGAGCAGGGCCGTGACGGCTCCCGTCGGCAGGCTGAGGCCCGATAAAGCATCCGCCGACTGCACGGCCTGGTCCACGAGCCACAGCAGGCCCGCCCCCAGCGCCGTCGACCAGGCCAGTTGATGGCCCGCACGCCGGGCACCGAGGGCGCGGGCGAGCACGGGAGCCGCAAGGCTGACGAAACCGATGACACCGACCGCGCTGACGACATTGACGCTGAGCACGACGGCAAGTGCCAGCGCGCACAGCCTTGCCGTAGCGACGGAAAGCCCGAGACTTCGTGCCTTGGCATCGTCCAATCCCAGCAATGCCAGGGGACGCGCGAGCAAACCGGCGGCCAGCGCGGCCGCCAGCAGGACGGGAGCGAGCTTGGCGGGCACCGTCCAACCCTGCTGGCTGAGCGAGCCGCTGCCCCAGATGAAGAGCCCGGCGAGATAGTCGGTCTTGAACAGGGTCAGCATGGCCGTGAGGGCCGCGCAGAAGAGGCCCGTCACAAGCCCGGCCAAAATGACGGAAATCGGGGCGAGGCCCAGCCGCCACGACAGGGCCAGTACGCTTCCCGCCGCCAGCATGCCGCCCGCCAGGGTCGGCCAGACCCGCCCGAAGGCAAACAGCCACGGGGCCCACAGCATCGCGACGCTCAGGGCAAGGCTCGCCCCGGCCTCGATACCGAGCGTGGTCGGAGAGGCGATGGGGTTGCGCAAGGAAAGCTGGCACAGCGCACCGGCCAGGCCCAGCGTGGCTCCGCACAGGGGGCTGACGACGAGGCGCGGCAGGAAATTATAGGCGAGCAGCATCTGTGCGGTGTCGGCGGGATTTCCTGCCCACAAGGCATCGAGCTCAAACCCCGCAGGCAAATATCCGGCAATGTGCCACCAGCTCAAGGCGCCCGCTGCAACGAGCAGGCTCGCGGTGAGAACAGTGGCTCCCCTATGACGTGCAGTCTCAACCATGGGTGTTTTCGACATCTGCAAGATGGCTGCTCAGCAACGTGCCGAAGCGCATCGCGGAAGGCAGCATTCCGAAAGCCGATGCGGCAGGCAGACGATGGATGCGCCCGGCGCGAACGAACGGCAGGCTGTTCCACACGGGGTTGGTTTCGAGGCTTTGGAGGATGCCTGGGGCGACCGGTTCGAAATAGAAAAATCGGCTTTCAGGGCTGACGGCCAGATCCTCCAGCCCGATGGTGGAAAAGCCCCAATAGTTGCTCGGCCGCGTCCAGCCATTGGCAAGGCCGCAGCGGTCGATCACATCCTGGAACAGGCTGCGCTGGCCGTAGATGCGCAGATGCCCCTCGTCGAGGAAGTTGACGATCAGCACCGGCCTGTCGGCAGCCTTGCGAAAACGGGAGCGCAGTTGCGTCATTGTAGCCGCACCCCTGGCAATCAGGGCCTGTGCCTGGCTGTCGCGTCCGAGCAAGGCGCCAAGCCGGAGTGTCTCCTTGATGCTCAGTTCATAGGGGTGCCCCCCCGGCGGAGCGTAGATGGAGAAGGTCTGTGTGGGAGCAATACGCGCCATCACGGGTTCGATCGCAGCCAGGTAGGGCGTCGTGATGATGAGGTCCGGCGCAAGCTGCGTCAAAAGTTCGAGATTGGGCTCACGGTCGGTGCCCAGGTCAGTGATGCCCGGGGGCAGGCGTGGTTCGACCACCCAGTCGTTCCAGGCTTCGACCTGCGGCATGGCGACCGGCGTCACGCCCAGGCCGAGCAGAGTTTCGGTCAGGCCATCGTCGAGCGAAACAACGCGCGTGGGATAAGGAGACGATTGCAAACCCGTTGGCGCTGCCGAGGCGGAACCAAGGCCAGATGCGAGCGCGGCCAGCACGCCGGTCAGGAAGGTCCGCCGGCTGGGCGAGAGACAAGAAGCCTTGCCGAACTGCAAGGCGTCACCAGCGATAGCGCAGGCTGGCGGTCATCACCCTACGAGCGCCCTGGTAGCAAAAACCGGACTCGCAGGTGACATATTTCTTGTCGAACAGGTTGCGGGCATTGGCTTGCACGTCCCAGCCTTTCAACCCTTGCCGGATCTGTCCGAGGTCGTAACTGAGCTTGGCGTCCACCAGCGCGACCGCATCGTTCTTGAAGGTGTTCTTGGCGTCGCCGTAGCTTTCGCCGATATAGCGCAAGCCGAGACCGGCGCCGAAGCCTGCCAGGGCAATGTCACCGGGCGCCTGGTAGTCGACCCAGGTCGAGAAGCTGTTGCGCGGCGTCGCGGTCGGCACCTTGCCGACGGTGCCGACATCGCCGGTGATGGTCTTCAGGTCCAGGAAGGTATAGGCGCCGCGCAGGCTGAAGCCGGCGCCGAGATTGGCCACGGCCTCCAATTCGACACCGCGCCCGCGGATCTTGCCGCGCTGCACCGAGACATTTTGGATCGACACGATGCCGCCATCCTGCGTGACGTCGAAGATGGAAGCGGTGAACATCCCGTCGAACCAAGTGGGGGCGTATTTGACGCCACCCTCGATCTGCCGGCCGGTCGTGGGCTTGAATGCAACGCCATCGGCAGAACCGAGATTGGGATTGAAGGAGGTGGAATAGCTGACATAGGGGGCGAGGCCATTGTTGAACAGATAGGTCAGGCCCACGCGCCCGGTGAAGGCATTGTCGGAGGCGTGCTGGGTGGAATTGTCAATACGCTCATAGGTCTTGGTCTGGACCCAGTCCTGCCGACCAGTCAGGGTCAGGATCCAGTTGTCGTATTTGGCCTGCTCCTGCACGTAGAGCCCGAGCTGGTTCTGCCTTTGGGACATGTTGGAGGTGTTGAAGGGCGGATCGGTGAATGCCCCCAGCGAGGCGCCCGTGGTCAGCTCGAGATCGGGCGCCGTTCCATAGCCGAGGCCGCTGCGCAACGTGAGATTGGAATAATCCAGGCCCACCAGGGTTTTGTGCTGGATGGGACCGGTCGAGAAATCGGCCTGCAGCTGGTTATCGACTGCCAGGGCCTTCAGCCTGTCATGCACATAGCCGGTGTAGCGCTTGGCGACCATCGCGTTTGCATCGATTTCGCTGATGCCGGTGAAGCGCACCTTCGTGTCGACGCCGCCATAGCGCAGCTTCTGGCGGAAGGTGAAGGTGTCGTTGAATTTGCGCTCGAACTGATATCCGATGCGATATTGCTTCTGTTCCAGGCTGTTATAATCGGGATCGCTTTGCGAATATTGGTTGGAAGGCGAACCCAACCACTCGTAATACGGGAAGGCGGCGGGTGTCTTGGCCTGGAGATATTCACCGAGGATGGTCAGTGTCGTCTGGTCGTTCGGCCGCCAGGTGAAGGCCGGCGCCAGGCTGGCCAGCTTGTCATCGCCGCCCCCCAGGACGTTGGCCGTCTTGCCGTCCCGCAGGGTTCCGGTCAGGCGATAGAGCAAGGTTTGCTGGGCATCGAGCGGCCCGCCGACATCGAAATTGCCTTGGATGTGGTTCCTGTTGCCGCCTTCCAGTGCCACTTCGCCAAAGGACTTGTCGACGGGAAGCTTGGAGGTGACGTCGACCAGTCCGCCGGGCGATCCCAATCCGTAGAGAGCCGAACTCGGACCGCGCAGCACCGAGATGTTCTCGACATTGTAGGGATCGATCTTGAAGACCGCCATGTTGGCGCCCGGAAAGCGCAACCCGTCGCGATAGATGCCGTTATAGGTGACGTCGAAGCCACGGATGGAGAAGGAGTCGTAGCGGGGGTCGAAACCCGCGGATTCCGTGCGGACCCCGGGGGTGTAGGCGACGGCCTGTGTCAGGGATTGTACATTGCGATCGTTCAGCTCCTTGCGGGTGAGCACCGTCACCGACTGCGGGGTCTCGATCAGGGGGGTGTTGGTCTTCGTGCCTGCCGCGCTGCGCGTGGCAACGTAACCGGTGCTGCCGTCGCCATTGCCGTCGACCACGACAGGATCGAGCTCGATGGCACCGGAGATGCTGGCCGTTCCGTCCCGGACGACAGGCGCCGTGATCGCAACCGTGCTCGAATTCGTGAAGGTGTAGGACAGGCCCGTGCCGCGCAACAGGCGCGACAGCGCCTGTTGCGGCGCGGCCGAACCGGCGATGCCGGGTGAGGTTTTATCCCGTGCGATCGCGGGCAGATAGGTTATCTGCAGGCCGCTTTGGCGTCCGAACGCTGCCAGGGCCTGGCTGAGTGGTCCCTTCGGAATGGTGAATTGAACCTGTGCCGCCTGCGCGCTTGCCGGAGCAAGAAGCGGCATGGAGACGATAACGCTCGAAGCCATCAGGGCGGAACTCAACGCCCAGCCAGACAGGCCCACACGCAAGCCTCGAGCCAATTCCATCGACAACCTCCTCACTCACCGACACCTAGAGCAAAGCGCGTTCATGACTGAACGCTTGTTTGCTCTAACTCTTTGGTTCGACGCGTCTTTGCGATTCTAGGTGACCCCGTCCAATCGCAAAACGCTATAGGGGCTGCAAGGCTCGACGACCGCGTCGCAAGCCTGCCCCTTGAGTGAAGACGAATGGGGGCCGCGAAATTTCTCCCTTCTGCGAAGCATTTTTAGAGCAAGATGACTTTGCTCCGAACCGTCGTTCGGCTCCAGCGCCTTGTTTTGACGCGTTTTCTTCATCGAAAAGTCTATCAACTTTTCTGGAAAACGCTTTAGACCGACGATATCACGGTGAGGTAGGGGCCGAGCGAACGAACGCGGGCCCCGAAGGGATGAACCACGGCTTCCAGGGCGCGCAAGGGATTGCCGGGATCGAAAACGCCGCTGATGCGGTTGGCACCAAGACCTGCATCGGCGATCACCACGCGCCCCGCCTGCCAGCGCGCGATCTTCGCCACGACGGCCCGCACCGGCTCGTTTTCGACCAGGATCTGGCCGCTGCGCCAGGCGCCGATCTGGCGCGCATCGCGGTTGCCGCGCGTGGTAAGGCGGGTGCCTTCGTCGAAGGTCGCCCATTGCCCGGCCGCCAGCCGGTTGCCATCGGCGGGACCTGAACCGGGAACATCGATCTCGACCAACCCATGTTCCACGGAAACCGAAACAAGTCCGGCATCGTTGCTGAGATCGAAGGCGGTGCCGAGGGCGGTCGCGGCCATTTCGGACGTCGTGGCCCGGAAGGGGCGCGAGGGATCCTTGGCAACCTCGAAAAATGCCATGCCTGCCAGCAAGGCAACCTCTCTCCGGCGGTCGTCGTAGTGCAGGGCAATGGCGCTGTCCGGGCCCAGTGTCGCCGTACCGCCGTCGGGAAGCGCAATACGGCGGATTTCGGCTGTCCCGGTGAGATGGTCGGCCCTGGCGCGCAGGACAAGGCCGGGCAGCGCGAGATAGCCGCCGGCCAAGGCCCCTGCCCCGGCCAGACCCGCCGCCACGACGCTGCGGCGGGTCATGCCCGGCTTGGAGCGCGGTTCGACCCGATGGGCTGGAGCAAGAACCCTGCCTGTCAGACCATGGATTTCCGAAACCTCGAGCCATGCCCTCTCATAGGCCGGGCCCCTGGCGCGCCAGCGCTTCACCATCTGCCTGGACACCGGGTTGCCCGGATCATTCTGCAGACGGATCATGAGATCGGCCGCCTCTTCGAACAGCCGACCTTCCTGAGGGGAAGTTTCGTTCATTGACGTTCCTTGGGCAGGCGCGCGGGCACCAGCCAACCACCCTGACTACATCAATCAAACGGATGAGCGGAAACATTTTTCCAAACGTACAAAAAACTGCACGCCGGCCGCCCGGCCACATGTTGCGACCGCATTGCCTTTTGGTCTGCCTAGGCCTTCTCGTGCAGCCGAGCCCGAACATGAAGGTAGGCTTCCCGGATCAGCGTCCAGGTCCTGGTTGTCGACAGGCCGAGTTCCTGGGCAATTTCATTGATGGTCTTTTCGCCCAGACGATGCATCTGGAAAGCTTGGCGCGTGCGGTCCGGCAAGTCCGCGAGCGCAGCCGTGACGATCGCAAGGCGTTGGCGATCGATGACGATCGTCTCGGGTAACGGTTTGTCGTCCGAGATCGCAGCGAAGGCCTCGTCGGCGAGGTCGTCCTTGAGCACCAATCGCTCACGACGCTGCTGATCGATGCGCAGATTGCGCGCGATGCGATGGAGCAAGGCTCGCGGATTGGCGTGATGCACCTCGGCATGCGAGTCCGCCGAAAGCAGCCTGAGAAAAGTCTCCTGCGTCAAGTCGGCGGCATTGTCGGCCGTAACGCCCCTACGCCGCAACGTGTTGGAGATCTCCTTGGCGTGGCGCAGAAACAACGTGTGGATGTCCAGCACCATCTAGCAATCCTCCACGAGGCCGAATTGCCTGGCTGCGATCCGGTCTCGCGGCATGATCGGCGACGACACCCGTTTGCATGCATCCCGGCAGGCTGTCCTGGAGCGGAGGAGGAAGAAGCGCAGGGCTTGAGGCACGACGACAGCCAATCAAAGAGGACAACTCAATTCCCTTTGCCATTCTCTGAATTGTCTCGCAATAACAATAATTTATACATATTCTAGACTGTGCGCCAACTACATTCGGGGGATGTTCTTCTTCAAACCCGCGGCCCATTTCCGAGCCATGCCTGGACTTGATGCCGTCGGGCGGCCACGAGGCAACGCTAATCTGTTGGCTTGCCCGTCGTGCCGTCCATCTCTGCAAAGACTGGTGCGGCCCCCGAATTCCCGGCTGCAGGGAAGGCTCCTACAGCGTTTTGCGATTGGACGGGGTCATCTGGAATCGCAAAGACGCGTCGAACCAAAGAGTTAGAGCAAGCAAGCGTTCAGTCTTGAACGCGCTTTGCCCTAGTCGGGAAGAACGGACCATATCCTCTTGGCGAAGCCGCGCTTGTCGAGTGCCCAGGTCGCGCCGGTCACGACGGCGCGACCATGACGGCATTGGAAACTATGCCCTGTGTCATGACCCGTGATCGCGAGAGCCAGGTCATGGCCATTGTCGGCGCCCGGATTCTCCCGGCAGTATTTCGTGATTTCAGGGATGTTGCGCGCCATGTTGATCTTCACGCAAGGCAGGTTGGCGCCGACGGAACAGACCATCACCTTGCCGTCCATGCAGCGAAAATTCGCGTCGACCTTGAAATGGGCATCGAGTTCGCTCGGATCTTCCTGGGACGTGCCGGCCCCTTGGCCTTGCATATCGGTTCCGCCTCGGATGTTCTTGTAGGCACGCCGCGTCCGATCGCGCAGGTCCGGCGTGTATTCGCGGACGGTGTCGTCGGTACCGACCCTGGCGCAATAGGTCGGGAGATCCTCGTTCGGGCCTTTCCCCGCCTTGGCGGCGGCGGCAGGGGTCGAAAGGCTACTCAGGGCAGCAACGACACAGCACGAAGAGGCTAGGATGAGTTGCTTGATCATGGCTATCTCCAAACAAATGTCGGGAATTTCGAGGAGGTCTCGCTCAAGCCCGCCGGCAAAACAGGCAGCGCAGGCCCGCCGTACCGTGGCGCCCGACGTACAGGGCGGTGAGGCCCGCGATCGCACCGGCGAGAACGAAGGCCAGGACGACGTAAGGCATTGACAGGCCTCTCAGCCAATCGGGCAGGCGGAAGGGTCGGCCCATCGCGAGATAAGGAACCAGGAAGAAGCCGATGATGAACCCGGCCAGACTATGGGAATGCAGTATCAGGAGCGCGATGATGCCGCCGGCGGCCGCACCGAACCCCGATGCATGTCGCCGCCGGGTCATTCCGGCCGCACCCGCAAGGCTCCACAGGGGATAGCCCACGACAAGGCAAACCATCGCGGCGATGGGGATGACGTAGACGGCCAGCAGTACGATGGAGAACGCCTCGTAGTCGGGAAGGGAAAGCCCGCTGCCGGCCGCCAGTTCCCCGGCCCACCCCAGAAGCAAGGGCACCAGCAAGGAAAAGCCCGTCAGCACCATCCAGGTTGCAACGCCGGCGGCAAGCAATCCACGGATTCGATGCGGTCTATTTTCTGAAAAAGCAGATCTCCGATCGTCTTCCATCGCGCTGCTCCCTCTGGGGGTGGTCGCTAATGGTTAGTTCGACTGTCGAACCGCCCCGCCTGAGCCGCAGCGGGATCTCGATGATCTTACAGATGCATTGTCGGCGCCGTTGTGTCGAGGGTAACACCAAACAAAACCGGCCGGCCATCCTTTCCTGGTTTGGTTCCGTGCTCGAAGCCCCGGACATCGCCTGACAGGCACCGGCTTGCGGCCTGCAGATCCGCAGGGAGGTGGCCGTCATGCATGGCGCCATCACTTCTAGCCCCCTTCGAAGCGCAGGCGTTCCTGTCGGATTGCATCGAACAGGAAATCGGCCACAACCCGGATGCGCTGCGGCGGTTGGGCGCCGTGCCGGATCAGCAGCCATAGTTCGCGCAATGGCGGTATGCGAGACAGATCTATTTCTACAAGCTCGGAATCGTTCGCTACCAGAAAATGCGGCAGCAAGGCTATGCCAAAGCCCGCACGCGCGGCCACGATCTGTCCCGTGATATTGTTGCAGCGCAAGGCCATTGGCGCATTTTCGAACTGCGCCGCGAGCCATTGCGCCTCGGGAAAATCGGCGCCCCCCTCGTCGAATCCAATGAAACGCGGAGGGGCGCCGGCAACGATCCGTTCGCGCCATGCCGGAGTTCCATAGAACCGATAGGCGAGATAAACGGCCCGGCGCGTCCTGAGCTCTCCTTTTTCCGGTCGCCCGATGCGCAGCGCAATATCGGATTGATGCCGTCTGAGACTGAGCGGCCGGCGTTCCGCGTTGATCTCGAGTTCGAGAAGCGGGTGCTGTTGTTGCAAGGCAGCGAGCTTGGGAATGACGAAGCTCTCGGCCAGGCTCGGTGTCGTAGTGACGCGGACAAGACCGGTCAGCGCGGTTTCGGGCTCCAGCTGCGACAGAGCGGCAGCCGCGCTTTCCATGGTATCGGCCGCCTGCAATGCCTGCCGGCCGGCATCGGTCAGCTGATAGCCATTCAGGTCGCGTTTGAAGAGCTTGACCTGGACGGCGGCTTCGAGTGCGGCAATGCGGCGGGAGACCGTGGCGTGATTGACCCGCAGGGCGCGGGCGGTCGCCGAAAAGCTGCCATGGCGCGCCAAAGCCGCAAAGAAGCGCACATCCTCCCAATCGATCCGGCCTGTGCGAAAATGATCATGCATTGCGCAATATTAGCGAATTTCCGCAAAGCCTGCGACGACCTAATTTGCCCCCGTGAGAACGGTCCCGAATGACGCGAACAGGCGCCTCGACCGCTCCGGACAGGGAGCAAGACCTTGAATACGATGATTAATCCGGAAGATCCCCATCCGCGCCAACGGATCAAGGTGCTCGATAGCGAAATGAGCTACGTGGCCGTCGGCACGGGCGACCCGATCGTTTTCCTGCACGGCAACCCAACTTCATCCTATCTCTGGCGCAACATCATTCCCTATGCCAGCGGGTTCGGGCGCTGCCTGGCTCCCGACCTCGTCGGCATGGGCCAATCAGGCCCGTCACCATCCGGCGGCTATCGCTTCGTCGATCATTCGCGCTATCTCGATGCATGGTTCGAGCAACTCGGCCTCACCGCCAATGTCACTCTGGTCTTGCATGACTGGGGGTCGGCACTCGGCTTCCATCGCGCCTTCCGACATAGCGACCAGATCCGTGCCATTGTCTACATGGAGGCGATCGTTGCCGAACGTCGTTGGGCGGACTTCCCGGCGGGACGCGACAAATTCTTTCGTGCCCTTCGCTCGGAACAAGGCGAGGCGCTGGTGCTCGACCAGAACTTCTTTATCGAAACAGTCCTGCCCAACAGCATTATCCGCCCCTTGGGCGAGACCGAAATGGATGCCTACCGCACGCCGTTCGTACAACGCCAGGCTCGGTTGCCGACCCTCATATGGCCACGTGAACTGCCGATCGAGGGGGAACCGGCGGATGTGCTCGCCATTGTCCGGCAATACAGCGTCTGGTTGGCAACGGCAGCTATCCCGAAGCTGTTCGTCAATGCCGAGCCCGGCGCCATCCTCACCGGCCGGGCGCGCGAGATATGCCGCAGCTGGCCTCACCAGCGCGAAGTGACGGTCAAGGGTATCCACTACCTCCAGGAAGATTCGCCGAGGGAGATCGGCGAGGCTCTGCACCACTTCCTCGAGGCTCTCGACGAAGCTCGCAGCGGGTAGCAAATCGGCCTTGTCGTATCCCCGGCATCACTCCCTGGAGAATGCGGGCCGCCCTGACGACGGCCCGTTCCATGGCGCTCGCGTATACGGACAAGGTCAGCCAGCCTTGGGGAGCGTGCCGTAGGCGAGCTTGCCCTTGTGGAACACGGCATTGCGGGCGGGCAGGCGTGCGACTGCCTCGGCCGAGCAGCTGGCGGGAAGGAGATTCATGCTCGCTTCGTCGCCTACCTTCGGCCAGGCCTGCTCACCCTTGTCGTTGAGCGGGGTGACAAAGCCGGTGGCGTATCCGAGCGTGCGATTGATCTCGAACTCCGTGCTGCGATACTGGATGCGGGCGATTTCATTGGCCTTCTGCAGCATGTCGCAATTGCCGAACGAATCCCACCAATCCATCGTGCTGTCGGTACCGCAGATCACCTTGATGCCGGCTTCGTGCAGTTCGCGCAGCGGCATCGCGTCCTTGCCCAGGGGAACCGCGCTCGCGAGGGTGACGCCCAGCGCCTTCATGCGGGCAGCAATGTCGCCAAGCTCTTCCTTGGAGAGTTCGGCCAGCGAATAGGCGTGGCTGAAGGTCACGTTCCCCTGCAGCTGCTTGTTCTTCTCCATGTGATCCATGATGCGATTGAAGGCTGGAATGGCCGTCTGGCGTGGCTCATGGATGTGGATGTCGATCCCGACGTTGAAATCGATCGCGAGCTGGACCGTCGTGTCGACTGATTTTTCCATGGCATTGTCGAAGGCGGAGGGATCGACGCCGCCAACATAGCTGACGCCGCCTGATTTCAGCGCTTCGCGCATCAGCTCGACGCTGTTGGAAGCGAGAAGACCGTGCTGCGGAAAGATGATGATCTTGGAGTCCAGCGTGTCCTTGAAGCGCTCGAACGACGCTTTGAGGTGCTCGAGATTGCCGAGCTTGCTGACGGGATCGATATTGCAATGGCTCCGGCAGACCGTGGTGCCGCGTGAATGCATCAGGCGGACCATCGCGGCCGTACGCTCTTCGGCCAGAGGCAGGAGCTTGGGCAGAATCTCGCGTTCCTGGGCAATGCGATCGGCTCGGCCATGCTCCCTCGGCAGGGTCGCCTCCCACGGACCGCCATAGAAGGTCTTGTCCAGGTGGATATGCATGTCGCGGAAGGTCGGCAGCAGCAGCTGGCCCTGTGCGTCATAGGCCGGCGAGCCCGACGGAATACCGCCCTTGCTGTCGAGGATCTCGGCGATCTTGCCCCCTGCGATGCGCAGCGTCTTCAACTCGGTGCTGGTGTGGGTGATGACCGGAGCGTCGAGCCACGACTTCTTCTCCTCGACGAAGCCCGTCTCGAGGCGGACGTTGAGCAGGTAATAGGCGTCCGGCAATTTCGTCACATCGGTGACGGGCGTCGTCACGGCGCCGACGTCGATCATCGATTTCCCGTCCGCCGCTTCTGCGCCTGCCGCCAAGCCAAGCCCCAGCGCCAGACTTCCGGCACCGGCGCCCGCCATGAAGCCGCGTCGAGACAGTCCCACCTGTGAGTTATCCATATTCCTGCCCTCCCGAGCCAGCGAGCCACGCTCGCAGATTGTATGCATTATTTATCATATATTGCATACTTATATGACACACCCAAGTCAAGCCAACAGAGACAGCTGAGGCGATTCAATCGGATGCCGCCACACTCCGAGAGACGGTCGCACGCCATCCGGCCAAGAGAATTCCTACGGATTCTTGACGACCGCGCCGACGAGGAGCTCTTTCGGAATTTTTGAATGCAATTATTGTATGTAAAATTTTGAATATATGCGTGCATATTCCTTTCCAAAAAGGCCTTCCGCAGTCGGGGATCCAGGACCGAGTATCCGTCGAACGGGTTGGCAAACCATCACGATGGCAAAGGCATGTTCGCTGCGATGACAAGCAGCTGGACACTCGCAATATTCGCATGCAATTCCAGGGAAGAAGCATTGGAACCGGAGGCCCCGAATGGCAAAGAAGGCAAGCGATACCGGTGGCGGGCGCTCCCAGGCCGTTCACCGAGCCTTGAAGCGGGCCATCCTCGACCAAGCCTTGCCACCCGGATCGAAGCTGCCGGAGGACTCGATAGGCGAACGGCTGGGCGTCAGCCGCACGCTCGTCCGCGAGGCCCTCGTTCGCCTGAGCCAGGAGGGACTTGTCGAGTTGAGGCCCAACAAGGGAGCCGTGGTCTCCCACCCCAGCCTTGAGGAAGGCCGCAGCCTGTATCTCACGCGCATCGCGCTGGAACGGCTGGTGGTCGAGACCCTTTCGGGAAGCCTGACACGGGAACAGATAGACACGCTATCTACCCATATCGCAGCCGAGGAGGCGGCCAGGACCGAACACGCGGCGTCGATACGCCTGGCCGGCGAGTTCCACACGCTGCTGGCACAGATGACCGGCAATGCCAGCCTCATACGCTATGTGAATGAACTGGTCGCGCGCAGCTCGTTGATCCTCGCTCTCTACGGCAGGCCGCATTCCTCCGAATGCGCCGTATCGGAACACCGGGAGCTGCTGGACAAGCTGATCGCCGGCAAGACCGACGAGGCGGTCGCACTGATGACACACCACCTCGACTCGATTACGACGCGCGCCCTGTTGCCTCGGAAAGACAGCCTCTCGGACGCCCTTCACGCCTATGCCGTCGCCGAGGGCCTGGCCTAGCACCGATCTTGAGAGCCACCCTCAGGTCGGGTCGGCGCCCATCACGAGACCTTCGATGTCGTGCTTCTGGCTGATCGGCACCAGTTCTTCCACGATCCGGCAAACAAGATGCTGCCTTGCGATATCGGGCAAGGCTTCGTACCAGTCGCGCGTGACCATCATGTCATGCAGTTCGGCATGCCCTGCCCCGGGCGCATCGACGCCAAGGACCATGACGGGCCGCGCAATGGGCGATTGATGCTCCGTTCCTCGATGGACCGTCAGGGCGGACCGGCAGGAGATATCGCCACGCTGCGGATATTTGCGGGCCGCACGCTCCTGGAAGCGGCCCCAGAGCGACTTGTCCGGAAACATCTCATGCTTCCATTCACGGCCGTCGTCATACTGGGTGCCCGGCGCTATTTCGAAAGGACCCATGTCCTCGGTGACATCGACGCCGGTGAGGTTGAAGGCGAGCGAGGTCATCTTCCGGTCGCGATAGGTGTCGGCAGGCGAAGGAAAATCACGGTGCCAGGGCTGGTACTTCGCGCCCTGGAACGGCACGTCGAGGCCGATCTCCACGATCTGGTAATCCGGTCCAAGAACATGGCTGCAGACATCCACGACCCACGGATGGGTGATCAGATCCGCGAAACCGCGAAAGGCCTGCGGATGCATCTCGACATACCACCGGCGCGGACCGCGGCCGACGGCGCCACCGGGCCTTTGAATGGCTTCCCAGAAAGCCGTCATCATATCGTCGCGCATGTCATCGGCCCATTCAGGGCTGAAGGCGCCCTTCAGTCCGATGATGCCGTCCTCGACGAGTTGCGCCACCTGGGAGGCGATATCGTATTTGAACGAGGGATGCGTAGCCATCCAGTGATCTCCTCCTATTTTTCCAGAGACGCTACTTCAGCTAATAATTATTAGTCAATGGCCGAATTTTATTAGTCCATATAGGATCGAAGCTCGAAGGGGGACATGTGAGCAAACGGAAAACCAGGAAGCGCGTGACGATGATGGACGTCGCGAAGGCAGCCGGCTGCTCGCAGGCCACGGTGTCCGTCGTCCTGAACGGCGTCACCGATATCAAGATCTCCGCCGAACTGCACATGCGGGTGCAGAATGCGGCTCGTGCCCTCGGTTACGGCATAGGAAGTCCAATTCGGCGGGCCGGCCTCGAAGAACTGCGCGGCGGCTGCATCGGCTTCATTGTGGACCAGTTGGCAACGACGCCGGAAGCCGTCAACGCCATCGATGGCGCCCGGCAGGCATCCTGGGAAAACGACGTGACCATTCTGGTGGTGCAGACCCAGGGCCGCGCGGAACATGAGCGCAAAGCCATAGCCCGGCTTCTCCAGGCCGGCGCACAAGGCATCGTCTATATGTCGATCTTCACGCGCCGCGTTTCACTGGATCCAGCTTTCGACAGCCTTCCCGTCCCCTTGGTCTTGCTCAATTGCTATACGAGCGACGACCGCTTTCCGGCGGTGGTCCCCGACGAGGTGACCGGTGGGCGGATGGCGGCTGTTTCCCTCATAGCAAAGGGGCATCGACGCATCGGCACGATCGTGGGAGAGAGCTTCATGGAGGCGGCCCAGGACCGGCTCGCCGGCTACAGGCAGGCCCTGGCGGAGGCCGGCATCCCCTATGACGGTCGCCTTGTAGTCGAGGGGAACTGGACGCCGACATCCGGTTTCGAGGCGACGCAAAGGCTCCTGTCGCTCGAGGAGCCGCCGACCGCCATTTTCTGCCAGAACGACAAGATGGCGATGGGATGCTTCACTGCGATTGCCGAGGCTGGCCTGAGGGTACCGGCGGATCTGTCCATCGTCGGATATGACGATGACGAGTTGTCCCGTCACTTGCGGCCCCAGCTGACGACACTCGAGCTTCCGCATCGTTCGATGGGCGCCTGGGCCATCGGGCAATTGGCGAAGAAACCCGCATCGTCGCATCGCCGCATTCACAAGATCGAATGCAGATTGATCGAACGGGCCTCCTCGAGTCGTCCGGCTGCCCACCGGAGATGATCATAGGCTTGGCTCGCCGTGCCGAGCCCCGGATCCACCGGGCCAAGTCGTGCCGGCGGTTTCAGGGAGGAGATGTCGGGTGACCGACAGCAACGAACCTTCGCCTGCCAGCCCGGTCGGCGCATGGCCTCGTTCACCCCTGATGCGCCCTCGAGAGCAGAAGCCGCCCCGATAACCCGATCAATCGGGCAGCAGACCCATGGAAGCAGCCTGCCGGCACGGGCGCCCCAAATAGGCTTTTCCCCGTCGGCATGGCTCAAGCCTCCACAGCCGAGCGCCAACCGTACCATATTTGTAATATTTTTACAAAAAACATTGACATTTCAACGATAAATAGAGAACAAAAGATAACAACAATTTGAGAAACGCGATGTTGGCCATTCTTGCCGACGATTTGACAGGAGCACTGGACACCGCCGCGCCTTTCGCGGCGCGGGGCATGCATGCGCAGGTGGCATTGACGATCGATGCCATTGAGGAAGCTGTCCGGGAAGGGCCGGACGTCGTTTCGATCAATCTCGGCTCCCGCGAACTGACCGCCGAAAGGGCACGGCGCCTGACCATCGCGGCCTTGGCCGCCTTGCCAACCGGGATCCGCCTGTTCAAGAAGGTGGATTCGCGCCTCAAGGGGCATATCGCCGCCGAGCTCGACGCCCTGCCCTTTCGCGCTGCACTGGCGGCCCCGGCGATTCCCGATTTCGGGCGGGTGGTCAAGGCCGGCCATGTGCACGGGTTCGGCGTGGACGCGCCGATCTCCCTTGCCGAGGCGCTGGGCCCGCATGCAACGCGTGCCACAATTCCGGATATTTCGGATCAGGACGAGATGCGCGCCTGGCTCGCCCGATCGGAAGAGGCTGGCGTCGATCTGCTGATCGGCGCGCGAGGCCTGGCGGAAGCGCTTGCCGAACGCCTCAGCGGACGCGCCACCGGAAGCATGGTCGAGATTGCGGATGGCCCCGCCCTTTTCGTGATTGGATCTCGCGATCCGATCACCCTCGCCCAGGTCGATGCGCTCAAGGCTTCCTTCGATCCACATTATTTGCCGGCGCTCAATGGCCGCCTGGCAGAGGCCATCGCCGATGGCAACGCCATCACCCTCGTACAGGCGGTGCCGGGCGAGGAGCCCGCGACCTCGCAGGAGGTCTCTCATGCCCTTGCGCAGAGCGTGTTTTCGGGCCTTGCGAGGGCATCGACACTGCTGCTGTCGGGCGGAGAAACGGCACAGGCCGTGCTGGAAAAAATGGAAATCAGGCGGTTTCGGCTCCTGGGCGAATGCCTGCCGGGACTGGGCTTGGCCCACGCCCAAGGCCATTGCATCATTGCAAAATCGGGAGGGTTCGGGCAGCCGGATGCGCTGAGCAGGATCGCCGGCCAGATCCTCCGCAGGACGGGATGACAGATGGGTTTGCAAAACGGAACAGCGCGCAGGAGCCTCGGCGATCTCGTCTTCGAGCGCATGCATCGTGCCATCAAGTCCGGTGCCTACAAGCCGGATGAGCGCCTGCCGACCGAGCATGACCTGGCCATCGAATTCGAGGTCTCGCGTCCGGTCATCCGCGAGGCGCTGCGCCGGCTTCGCGAGCAGGGCTTCATCTATTCGCGGCGAGGGGCAGGCAGCTTCGTGCGCGCGCTCGGCATGCGGGAGCCGCTCGGCTTCGGACAGCTGGAAAACGTCGCCGACCTGCTGAACTGCTACGAGTTCAGGCTGACGGTAGAGCCGGCAGCGGCGGCGGCGGCGGCGGAGCGCCACGACGCCGCCAATCTGGCCGCCATTCGCCAGGCCCTGGAACTCATGCGCGATGCCACCAACCGGCAATCCCACCGGGAAGATGCGGATTTCCAGTTCCATCTCGCCATCGCGCGAGCAGCCCAGAACAGCTATTTCTTCACCGCCATGGAAGCCCTGAAGGACCACATCGCCGTCGGCATGCGCTTTCATGGCGCTTCGGTCAAACGCGAGGCGACCGGTCTCACACGGGTGTTTGCGGAACATGAGGCCATCGCCAAGGCCATCGCCACTCGCGATGGAGTGAAGGCGAAACAGCTCATGCATGACCACCTTACCGGGTCCCGCGATCGTCTGTTCCAGGCGAGCAAGTAAACCGCTCAAATGCAAAACCCCGGCTCTGCCGGGGTTTTGCAATCAGGCGCGATACAACAGCCGACCTAAAGGGCCGCGCGGTAGATTCCGAGCACATCATCGACATTCATGTCGATCGGATTGTTGTCCATCAGGCGACGATTGGCATGTGCCTCGCTCGCATAGAGCGTAAGGTCGTCCTTCTTGGCGCCATGGGCGGCAAGCGACATCTCGATGCCGAGGCCTCGGCAGAATTCATGGGCAGCCTTGACCAGTTCGGCGCTGGAAAGACCCTGTCCAAATCCCAGCGCATGCGCCACCTCGGCCGTCTTGCCCGCAACCGCCGGCTGGTTGAAGGCCAGCACGTGCGGAAAGATGATCGCATTCGCCAACCCATGCGGCAGGCCGAGCCGCGTACCGAGCGGATAGGCGATGGCGTGGCCGGCAGCGGTGTTCACCGGCCCCAGGCAGATACCGCCATAGTAGGAGCCGAGCATCAGCCCTTCGCGCGCCTCGGTATCGGTGCCGTCCCGGACGGCACGCGCGAGATATTTGCCGACGAGCCCAAAGCCCATGCGGGCAAACCCATCGATCATCGGATGAGCGCGACGGTTGGTGAAGGCTTCGACGCAATGCGCCATGGCGTCGATGCCGGTTGCTGCCGTCACCGCCGGCGGCACGGAATAGGTCAGCTCCGGATCCAGCACGGCGAGATCGGCGATCATATGCGGGCTTTCGACCGCGATCTTGTTGCCCCTGCCGGGATCGGTGATCAGGGAACGAATGCCTGCCTCCGAGCCGGTGCCGGCCGTGGTGGCGACCTGGGCAAGGCGCGTATGACGGCCCGCAACCCGGTTCGGCCCGGCGACGTCGGCGAGCGTCTGCGGTGAATCCCAGAGTACGGCCACGAGTTTGGCGACATCGAGAACCGAGCCGCCGCCCAGACCGACGATCAGGTCCGGCTCGCTGCGGCGCGCAGCTTCGAGCGCTGCATCCAATGTCTTCGTATCCGGCTCACCGGGAATGGCATCGAACACGGTAACGCGGCCGGACAGCTTCAAACGATCGGCAAAGCCCGCCGTAACAGGCGTCGCGACCACCAGGACCGACCTGGCATCGCCGGCCCAGTTACCGACCTCAGCGGCCGTACCGGCGCCCACGGCAAGGCGGCGGGGCTGATGGAGAGTGATAGGAGCGATGGTCATGCGTCATCCCCGCCTGGCCGCGCCGGACACCAGCTTGCGGGCGTAGGCAATGGCCGAAATCATGTTGCCGTGATTGGCAATGCCTTTGCCGGCAATGTCGAAGGCCGTGCCATGATCGACCGACGTGCGGTCGATCGGCAGTTCCACCGAAACGTTCACAGCCGTGTCGAAGGCGACGAGCTTGACCGGAATGTGCCCCTGGTCGTGATACTGGGCGACGACCAGGTCGAACACGCCCGAATAGGCGCGGTGGAATACGGTGTCGGCGGAAATCGGACCATGGGCATCGATGCCTTCGTCACGCGCCGCCCTCACCGCCGGCGCGATCTGGTCGTCATCCTCTGTGCCGAACAGGCCGTTCTCCCCGCAATGAGGGTTGATGCCGGCCACCGCGATCTTGGGCGCGGCATAGCCGATGCGCCTGAGATGCGCGTCGCCGGCGCGGATGGTTGCCAGCACGCGCTCGGTGGTCGAACGGCGGATCGCCTCCTGCAAGGAGACATGGGTCGAGACGTGAATGACCTTCAGACGCTCGGAGGCCAGCAACATGTAGGCCGCCTTCGATCCGGTCAGGCTGCGCAGCATGCCGGTATGTCCATCATAATGATGGCCGGCGAGGTTCAGGGCCTCCTTGCTGATCGGCGCGGTGACGATGCAGCCGATCGCTCCGGCTTCGGCATCGCGCACCGCCTTCTCGATGAAGCGGAAGGCGGCGTCGCCGGCGACCGGGCTCAGTTTCCCCCAGGGTAGCGGCGCGCCCTCGACCGGCAGGTCCACGACATGGGCGGCGAGATCGACATCGAGGCCGAGGGCCGCCCGTGCGGCCTCCAGCGTGGCCAGGTTGCCGTAGATGCGGATCGTCTCGCGCTCCTGGGGCGACATGCCGGCGAGCGCGCGGATCGAAATTTCGGGGCCGACGCCGCAGGGGTCGCCCATGGTTATGCCGATGATATTGCTCATGAAGGACTCCGAACGGCAGCCTTGTCCCAGCCCGAAGCCAGCCGGACATATTTGATGGCACGCCGATGATAGGTGTAGGCCAGATGCATGGTACCGTCAGGTTCCGCCAACAGCCAGGGATAGGACATCTCCTTGTTGCGGCCGTCGGTCGAGTCGTTGGAAAGGCAGGTGCCGGGGCCATCCTCGACGACAAGGCGAACCGGGAAGGTTTCACCGCCGTCGTCCGACAGGCACAGGCAGACCGGTGCCCGCGGCACGCCCCAGATGGGCGTGCAGCCGCCGGCCGGATCCGCATCGGGACGGTGGTCGTCCTCGCCGAGTTCGTCATAGAGCGAGGCACGCCGGTCCGTCGACTGCGCCGCGCTCACGGGATTGCAGATCATCGCTACCCTGCCATCGGCGAGACACATCGCAGCGATGGAGGAATTGTTGTTCGGCACGTCGGTCGCCTGCGGCACGGACCAGGACCTGCCTCCGTCCATGCTCCGGGTCCTGAAGACCCAATCCGCCTGGCGCCGACGGAAGAAAGCGGCAAGACGGTCCTCGCCCAGCCGGACCGGCGACATGTGCACGCAGCCGATCGACTGGTCCAGGTCTTCGAGCCGCCAGGTCCTGCCCCCGTCGAGGCTGATGCCGACGGCGGCCGTGTCATGGCTGCCGTTCCATTTCTGGCCCGGCCGCTGGATGCAACGAAAGATGGGCAACAGCCAGGCCCCGTCATCGCGCACCGTCACCGGCGCCCGAACGAAACAGCCACGCGGCAAATCGAGATAGCCTCCCTCCCCGGCCGTCAGCGTCAGCGGCTGCGCGACATCGCGGTGGATCTCGGCCATGCGGATCCTGCATTCATCCTGGTTGCCGGAAGGCTGGGAGGTATGGAAGAGCCACAGCTTGCCGTCCGGAGCCGTGAAGAGCACGGGATTTTGCTCCGAATGCGCAGGATCGAAACTCAGCCGTTGCGGCGGGCCCCAGCACGACGCCCCTTTCGGCAACACGCTGGCGAAGATCGAAATATCGGACTTGCCTTCCAGCGTGCCGCCGAACCAGGCGCATAGCAGGGCGCCATCGTGGAGCAGGTGCAGATAGGCCGCATGATTCTGGATCATGGGCGAAGGCAGCAAAGCCTCCTGACGCCCCGGCGATATGCTTTGGAGCCGGCCATTCATGTTCCGGGCTATTTCCTCGGGGTCCATTCGTTCTCTCCCATATGAGGCCAGCATCGCCAAAAACATAAAGTTGTCAAGTTTTTGTATGTTATACAAATTCTTATTTTGTAGAGATTTTTCATATAAATCGTTGATTTTAAAAACAAAAATTTTTGACGATACCCGCAATAGAGTTTACATTATGAAATAAATTGACAAATTTTCAGGAAAGGGCGATGGTTTGGGCAACCGGCGAAAGGACGTCGGAGGGAGGACTGCCGTGAAGAAAATGCTTGTCTTGGGGGCGCTGATGCTGGGCTCGGCCCTCTCACCCGCTTTCGCCGGATCCGGACCCATCAAGATCGTACTGGCCGAGGAGGCGGATCTGCTCGAGCCCTGCATGGCAACCCGCTCCAATATCGGGCGCGTCATCATGCAGAACGTGAGCGAGACGCTCACCGAGCTCGACCTTCGCAACCACAAGGGCCTGATGCCGCGCCTCGCCGAAAAATGGGAGCAGAACGCCGATGGCAGCTGGCGCTTTCATCTGCGCCATGGCGTCAAATTCTCCGACGGCACGACCTTCGATGCCAAGGACGTCAAGCACAGCTTCGATCGCATCATGAGCGACAAGAACGCCTGTGAATCGCGTCGCTACTTCGGTGGCATGACGGTGACCCCCGCCATCGTCGACGACTACACCATCGACTTCAAGGCCGATCCTGCCCAGCCGATCCTGCCGCTGCTGATGTCTCTCGTCACCATCGTGCCCGAGGAGACGCCGCTCGAATTCGTGCGCGAGCCGGTCGGCACGGGTCCCTATAAATTGACCAACTGGACGCCAGGGCAGCAGATCGTCCTCACCAGCCGCGACGACTATTGGGGCACGAAACCGGAAGTGACGCAGGCGACCTATCTGTTCCGCGCCGATCCCTCCGTTCGTGCCGCCATGGTCCAGACCGGCGAAGCGGATCTGTCGCCGTCGATCTCGCAGCTCGACGCCACCAATGCGGCAACCGATTTCTCCTATCTCGACAGCGAAACGGTCTATCTGCGCATCGACCACAACATCCCGCCGCTGAACGATGTCCGCATTCGCCGCGCCCTCAATCTGGCCATCGACCGCCAGGCCTTCCTCGGCACGCTGGTTCCCAAGGATGCCCTGCTCGCCACCGCGATCGTTCCCCCGCCGACGCTCGGCTGGAATCCGAACGTCAAGGTCTTCCCTTACGACCCCGATGGCGCCAAGAAATTGCTGGCGGAGGCCAAGGCCGATGGCGTCAACCTCGACACGCCGATCACCATCATCGCCCGCACCGCGAATTTTCCCAATGTCACCGAGATCATGGAGGCCATCCAGGCGCAATTGCAGGATGTCGGTTTCAAGGTCGACCTGAAGTTCGTCGAGGTCGCCGAGCACGAACAATATTACTCCAAGCCCTTCAAGGAAGGCCGCGGGCCCCAGATCGTCGCCGCCATGCACGACAATGCCAAAGGCGACCCTTCCTTCTCGATGTTCTTCAAATACGCGACCAACGGCACCCAATCCGGCTTTTCCGATCCGAAGGTCGACGACATGATCAAGCAGGCTTCCGCCGCGGTCGGCGACGAGCGGGCCAAGCTATGGTCGCAGCTGTTCGCCTATCTGCATGACGACGTCGTCGCCGACGTGCTGCTGTTCCACATGGTCGGCTTTTCGCGCGTCTCCGAGCGCCTGGACTACAAGCCGACCATGGCGACAAACTCCATGCTCCAGCTCTCCGAGATCAAGATCAAGTAGACTTGTCCGCTCGAACGACAGGCTTGCCGGTCGCAACAGCCATCGAGGCGGTGGGTCATCCTCACCGCCTGCCTCCTTGAGGACGCCATGCTGAGCTTCATTCGAAAACGCGCCATGGCCAGTCTGATCTCTCTGGTCGGACTGATCGTCATTGTCTTCTTCCTGTCGCGTCTGACCGGCGACCCGGCCGCCCTGTTCCTTCCGGTCGAGGCCTCGGCTGAAATGAAGGAGCAGTTCCGCCAGCTGCACGGATTGAACGATCCTCTGCTGGTCCAGTTCCTGCGCTATGTCGGGGACGTGGCGGTCGGCGATTTCGGCGAGTCCCTGCGCAAGGCCCGCCCCGCCCTCGACGTCGTGCTCGAAGCCTTCGTGTGGACCCTCTGGCTGGCTGCCATCACGATGACGCTCGTCACCAGCGCCGCCATCGTCGTGGGGTCGCTTGCCGCCTTCCGTGTCGGCGGCTTCTTCGACCGGCTCTCCTCCCTCATTTCGCTGCTCGGTGCCTCGGTGCCCGATTTCTGGATCGCGATCGTGGCGATCGTCGTGTTTTCGGTAAAGCTGTCCTGGCTGCCGACCTCGGGCACGGGTTCCCTCCTGCACTGGATCCTGCCGATCTGCGTGCTGTTCATCCGCCCCTTCGGCATCATCGTGCAAGTGGTACGCGGATCGATGATCAGCGCCCTCTCCTCGGCCTATGTGAAGACCGCCCGCGCCAAGGGCGTCAAATCGGGGCCGATCATCTTCATCCATGCCCTGCGCAATGCCATGCTCCCGGTCATCACCGTGATCGGCGACCAGGCCGCGAGCCTGCTCAACGGTGCCGTCATCGTCGAGACCATTTTCGGCTTCCCGGGTATCGGCAAGCTGATGATCGATTCCATTCTGCAGCGTGACTTCAACGTCGTGCTGGCGGCGATCCTCGTCACGGCTCTGGCGATCTTCCTCATGAATCTGCTGATCGACTTTGCCTATGCGCTGCTCGATCCGCGGATCCGTCACTGAGGACAGCCGCCATGACCCACCCCACGGCCGATACCACGATCGCCGCCGAGCCCTCCTTCCTGACGCGCATGGCCCGCATGCTGCTGGCCGACAAATTTGCCCTTTGCGCCGCTATCGTGCTGCTCCTGTTCGTGGTCCTCGCCGTCATAGGACCGAGCTGGCTCGGCGAGCTGGCGACCAAGCAGAACCTTCGCGGGCGCAACGCGGCCCCCTTCGACTGGGAACGCGGCTGGGTATGGTGGATGGGTGCAGACGCACTCGGCCGCCCCCTGCTCGCACGCATCGTCGTCGCCACGCGCAACACGCTGTTGGTGGCCGCCGGCGCAGTCGCCCTGTCGGCCGGCGTCGGCACCCTGCTCGGGCTTGTGGCCGGCTTTTCTTCCCCGCGCGTCAACCAGGTGATCATGCGGCTCGCGGACGTCATCATGTCCTTCCCGTCGCTGCTGATCGCCGTGATCGTGCTCTATATCCTGGGGCCATCGATCCTGAACCTGATGCTGGTGCTGGCAATCACACGCATCCCGGTCTACCTCAGAACCACGAGGGCCGAGGTGCTCGAGATCCGCGAACGCATGTTCGTACAGGCTGCCAGGGTGATGGGAGCGTCCAGGACGCGCATCCTCTTCCGACATATCCTGCCCGTCGTCCTGCCGACGCTGACCACGCTCGCCACGCTGGACTTTGCCTATGTCATGCTGGCCGAGAGTGCCTTGTCTTTCCTCGGCATCGGCATTCAGCCGCCCGAGATCACCTGGGGCCTGATGATCTCGCAGGGCCGGCAATATCTCACCAATGCCTGGTGGCTGTCCTTCTGGCCCGGTCTTGCGATCATAGTGACGACCCTGTCGCTGAACCTTTTGTCGAACTGGCTGCGCATCGCGCTCGATCCGACGCAACGCTGGCGCCTGGAAATGAAGGCACCCAAGCATGGCTGATCATCTCCTGGACGTTCGCGACCTCTCCGTCGAGTTCCATACCGGGATGGGCGTGGTCAAGGCGGTCCGCAACGTCTCCTACCATCTCGACCGTGGCGAAACGCTGGCGATCCTCGGCGAGAGCGGGTCGGGCAAGTCGGTCTCGTCATCCGCCATCATGAACCTGATCGACATGCCGCCGGGACGCATAGCCTCGGGCGAAATCCTGCTCGATGGCGTCGATCTCCTGAAGATGTCCGCACGTGAAAGGCGCGAGGTGAACGGGCGCCGCGTCGCCATGATCTTCCAGGATCCGCTCAGCCACCTCAACCCGGTCTACACGGTCGGTTGGCAGATCCGCGAGGCCCTCACCACCCATGGCACCGACGCGGCCGCGGCCCGGGCCGAGACGCTGCGCCTGCTGACGCGGGTCGGCATCCCCGATCCCGAGTTCTCGCTCGGCAAATACCCGCATGAATTCTCGGGTGGCCAACGCCAGCGCGTGATGATTGCCATGTCGCTCGCGCTTCGACCGGACCTTCTGATCGCCGACGAGCCGACCACCGCGCTCGACGTCACGGTCCAGGCGGAAGTCCTCGCCCTGCTGAAGGAATTGCAGCGGGAAACCGGCATGGCCATCCTCATCATCACGCATGATCTCGGCGTCGTCGCCGAAATCGCCGACCGGGTCGTGGTGATGGAAAAAGGCGAACTGGTCGAGGCAGGAACCGTCAGTCAAGTCTACAAGAATCCCCAGCACCCCTACACCCGGAAACTCATCGCCGCGGCCCCCGGCAAAGGCCAGATGCACGAACCGGCCACCCGTGCCGAACCCGTGCTGTCGGTGCGCGACGTGCGCAAGCGCTATGGCGCCTTCGAGGCCCTGAAAGGTGTTTCCTTCGATCTCATGCCGGGCGAGACGATGGCCGTCGTCGGCGAGAGCGGCTCGGGCAAGTCCACGCTCGCCCGCATATTGCTGCGCCTCGACGAACCCGACAGCGGCAGCGCGCTGTGGAAGGGACGCGATCTTTTCACCATGCCGCCGGCCGAGCTCTACAGGCTGCGCCGCGACCTGCAGATGGTGTTCCAGGACCCCACCCAGTCACTCAATTCGCGCATGACCGCATACCAGCTCATTTCCGAGGCATGGGCCATCCATCCCGACATCCTGCCCAAGGCGAGATGGCGCGAGCGCGTGGCCGAACTCCTGATGCAGGTGGGGCTCGGCCCCGAACATATGGGCCGCTATCCGCACCAGTTCTCCGGTGGCCAACGCCAGCGCATCGCCATCGCCAGGGCCCTCGCGCTCGAACCCCAGCTCATCATCTGCGACGAGGCCGTGTCGGCGCTCGACGTCTCGGTGCAGGCCCAGGTCATCGCGCTGCTCGACAGGCTGCGCCAGCAGCTGGGGATCGCCTTCATCTTCATAGCCCACGACCTGCCGGTGGTGCGCGACTTTGCCGACCACGTCATGGTCATGCAAAAGGGCAGCATCGTGGAGCTCGGCACGGTGCGCGAGGTGTTCGAAGCCCCGCGCCAGGACTATACCCGCGCCCTTCTTGCAGCGGCGCTCGATCCCGATCCGGATACCCAGGCCGCCCATCGCGCCGCCCGTCTGCGGACAGCCTCCTGAAGAGCCGGCCCCATTCCAAGGAAGATCCCATGTCCAGACAAGCCTTCGTGGCCCTCGTAACCTGCTTCAATGAGGACGAAACCATCAACTACAAGGCGACGCGCGCCCAGGTGCGCCGCCAGGTCGAGGCCGGCAACAACATCATGTGCGCCGGCACCAATGGCGATTTCACGGCGCTCACCTTCGAGGAAAAGGTCCGGTTGACCGAAGAAGTGGTCGACGAGGTCGGCCGCCGCACCAGGGTGATCGTCAATGCCGGCATGCCGGCGACCTTCGAGACGATGAAGCTGGCGCGCGAGTTCGACCGCATCGGCGTCGATGGCATTGCCGTGATCACGCCCTTCTTCATCGCCTGCACGCAGGACGGTCTCGTCCGCCATTTCTCGACCGTCGCCGATGCGGTGCGGACGCCGGTCTACCTCTACGACATTCCTGCACGCACGCAGAACCACATCGAACCCCAGACCGCTCGGACCCTGGCCAACCACGGCAATATTGCCGGCATCAAGGATTCGGGAGGCGCGAAGGAGACGCTCGAGGCCTACCTTCAGGTTTCCAAGGAAGTTGATGGATTCCAAGTCTATTCCGGGCCGGATCACCTGGTGCTGTGGGCACTCCAGAACGGGGCAGCCGGCTGCATATCTGGCCTGGGCAATGCGATGCCGCATGTCCTGGCCGGCATTCTGAGCGCCTTCAACGCCGGCAATGTCGCCGAGGCCGAAAGGCAACAGGGTGTTTTCGCCGCTTTTCGCACCGACCTCTACGCACTCGGATTTGCCCCCGCCATGGTCAAGCGCGCCCTCTATCTGCAGGACGCGTCCGTTGGCGCTAGCCGCCAGCCGGCATTGCTGCCCAGCGACGGGCAGGATGCTCGGATCGCCACCCTCCTGCGCCAATATGGCCTGCTCTGACCTGACCGCCTTCCGGGCGGCTGCGCCTCTCAGACCTCTGGAATATTTTCCTTGAACACCACCTGCAGACGCGGCGGATGGGCAATGATCGGCTGATCCCGCAAGGAATGGATGAGCGTATTCAGCGCTTCGCGCGCCTCCACCCGCGGATTCTGGTCGATGACCGCATCGAGCGTGCCGTCGAGCAGCAAGGGTTTGGTATCCTCCGTCACCTCATGGCCGACGAAGACGACCGAGTTCGCCCGGCCGCATTCTTTCAGGGCGCGGGCGATGCCGGGGATGCCGGCCCCGATATTGTAGATGGCGGCAATGTCCGGATGGTGTTGCAGCAGGGCCTTGGTTTCCGCATAGGCACGTTCGTTGTCGTCGCCCATTTCGCGAAGCTCCACGATGTGCAGCCCGGGATTCTCCTCGGCGAGGATGTGGCGAAAGCCCATCTCGCGCTCCTCATGGCCGCGATAGGACAGGGATCCGGCCAGCAGCCCCACCTTGCCCGTCCTGCCGACGCCCATGAAGCGGCCGGCGAGATAGCCCGCCAGGCGGCCCGCCGCCCGGTTGTCGATACCGACATAGGCCACGCGCGGCACAGATTGGATGTCGGAGACGATCGTCACGATCTTGATGCCGGTGGCCGCCAGCGACCGGATCGCCTCGCGCACGGTGGGATGATCCAGCGCGATGACCCCCACGCCGTTGGTTACGCCCTGCAGATCGTAGAGCGCCCGAGCGAGCCTCTCCGGTGTGAAGTCGTCGACGGTGTGGATCCGCGCGTCGACGCCGGCGCGATAGGCCGCCTGCTCTGCAATCTGTCCGCACAGCTTGCGCATGAAGGCGTTGGAATGGGAGGGCAGCACGAAATCGAGGCGCAGGCTGCGCCCGTTTCCCGCTTCCTGTGTCGCGCCGTCGTCGAGTGCGTAGCCAAGGCGCTGGGCGGTCTCGAGAATGATCTCGCGGGTGCGGCCGCGCACGCCGGGGCGCCCGTTCAGGACACGATCGACCGTCGCCGAGGAGAAACCGGCCTCTCGCGCAACGTCTGACAGGGTGGCACGCAATCTGGAACTCGCCTTCCGAATGCGGCATGAATGCCGCCTTTTGTGATTCTGATTGAAAATGATGGATTTTTTGCGAGCCAAGCGCAAGCGGCACTCGGGTTCGGGAAATTGCCGACAGCTATTTATCCACCTGTTTTACCTTGTATTTTCAGCAATTCCTTCAAAGCTTCCAGTTCGAATGATTTACAATGATTTTAAATGATGTTGACATCAAAAACCATCAACATCAATATCGCTGGAAAGGTCGGACAAACAGACCGTCGGGAGGATGCATTGAACGAACCCAGGCGTTTCGCACCGGATGCCCCCGTGCGCACCAGGCGCTACGCGATCGGCTGCATCGGCGCCGGCATGATCATGGCCGAATGCCATCTGGCGGCCTACAGGGAGGCAGGCTTCCCCGTCGTCGCCATCGCTTCCCGCACCAAGGCGAATGCCGAAAAGGTTGCCACCCGCTGGCAGATCCCGACCGTCCATGACACGCCCGAAGGGCTGATCGAGGACACCGACGTCGAGATCCTCGACCTTGCCTTTCCGCCGGACCAGCAACCGGCGCTCATCCGCCACGCCCTCAAGCAAAAGCACGTCAAGGCGATCCTTGCCCAAAAGCCGCTTGCCCTCTCCTTGTCGGAAGCCATCAAGCTGCGGGACGAAGCGCAGGCCGCCGGCAAGATCCTCTCCGTCAATCAGAACATGCGCTACGACCAGTCGATGCGCGTGCTCAAGCAGATCCTCGACGCAGGCGACCTCGGGCAGGTGGTGTTCGCCCAGATCGACATGCATGCGATCCCCCATTGGCAGCCCTTCCTGCGCAACTACGATCGGCTGACGCTCGCCAATATGAGCGTGCATCACCTCGACGTGCTGCGCTTCCTGTTCGGCGATCCCGATGAGATCACCACCCTCACCCGCAAGGACCCCCGCACCGCCTTCGACCATCGCGACGGCATCACGGTCTCGACCCTGCGTTTTCCCTCCGGGGTGCTGGCCTTGTCGCTCGAAGACGTCTGGTCGGGCCCGAGGCAGGAGGGCTATCGCGACGACCAGCACATCACCTGGCGGGTGGAGGGAACCGAAGGCGTGGCCAAGGGCAGCATCGGCTGGCCCACCGGCGCCCCGTCCACCTTCAGCTATGCCTCGGCCAAGGCCACGGGCGGCGAGTGGGTGACGCCGCAGTGGCAGACCATGTGGTTCCCGCACGCCTTCATCGGCGTGATGGAGCAGCTTCAGCACGCGGTGGAAACCGGGACCGCCCCGGCCCTTTCGGTGGCCGACAATGTCAGGACGATGGCGCTGGTGGAAGCGGGATACCGCTCCATCGAGGAAAGCCGGACCGTCAGGCTCAGCGAAATACCCATCCATTGAAAATCAAGAAATATCGATACGGGAAGGAAATCGACCATGATGCAGGCAGGTATCTTCACCGGCTATTTTCCCTATAGCCTGGAGGAAACGGCAAGGAAGATCCGTTCGCTCGACTTCAACACCGTGCAGCTCGACCTGCATTTCAAGGATGTCGATCTCTCCGCCGGCCAGATCACCAAGGACAAGGCGAAGAAGGTGCGCGATACCTTCCGCGACCACCACCTGCCGATCTGCTGCATCTCCGGCTACACCAACATCATCCATCCCGACAAAGCCGAGCGCGAGAAGCGCGTCGGCTATCTCAAGGAGATCATCCGCAACGCCCGCCATTTCGGCTCGCCCTATGTGATCTCCGAGACGGGAACCTTCAACACCGAATCCGACTGGGTGCATCACCCCAGGAACAAGACCGAGGAAGGCTTCGAGGAATGCCGCAAGGTGATCGCCGATCTCGCCCAGACGGCCTATGACCACGGCGCGGTCTTCCTGCTCGAAACCTATGTGAACAATGTCGTCGGCTCGGTCGAGGAAACCGTGCGCATGTTCGCCCAGGTCGACCATCCCGGCCTCGGCCTCTTGATGGATCCGACCAACTATTTCGAGACCCACAACATCGACCGCATGGACCAGATCCTCAACCAGGTCTTCGACACGCTCAGCGACAAGATCCGGATCGCCCATGCCAAGGACGTGAAGCGTTCGGGCGACGACAAGAGCGAAAAACACGCCGACATCGGCGACGCGGACGCCCTCGAAAGCCATACTTTCCGCGGTGTCGGCGAGATCGAACTGCCCGCCCCCGGCCTCGGCTCGCTGAATTACGATCTCTATTTGCAGCGCCTTTCCCAGAAGCACCCCAACATTCCGGTGATCATCGAGCATCTGTCCGAGGACGACGTGCCTCGCGCCAAGACATTCCTCGACGGCAAGTTCCGCGACAACGGCCTTTGAAGGGTGAGGGAGGCGAACATGGTGAAATTCGGCGTGAAACTGGCCGCCGCCGCGGCCTTGCTGGCCATGGCGATCACGGCGCCGCAGGCACAGGAGCAGCAGAAGACCTTCTATCTTCTCTCCCATGGCGGGCCGTCCGACGCGTTCTGGATCGACTGGAACGCCGGCGCCACCAAGGCCTGCGACCAGCTCAAGGTCACCTGCAAGATCTCCTTCAGCGGCGGCGACATGGCCGCCCAGAAGGAGGCCTTCAACTCCGCCATCGCCGCCAAGCCGGACGGCATAGCCACCACCTCCGCGCAGCCGGGGCTGTGGACGGAAGAGGTGAAGGCGGCCAAGGCGGCGGGCATCCCGATCATCTTCTACAACACCGATGACGTCGCCACCGGTCGCCAGGCCTATGTCGGCGCCGATCTCAAGGAGGCCGGCATCACCTGGGCCAAATATCTGGTCGACAAGAAACTGGTGAAGCAGGGCGACAAGGTCTTCCTGCCCGTCGAGGTGCCCGGCGCCAGCTACCAGCAGCTGGAGACGGCGGGCATCGCCAGCGTCTTCGAGCCACTCGGCATCAAATATGACGTGGTCGATTGCGGCACCGATCCGGCCGGCATCATCGCCAAGATGACGGACTACATGATCGCCAACAAGCCGCCGGCGATCATCGCCCTCGGCGATTCCGTGGCCGCCAGCGTCAAGCGGGTGTTCGAGGGTGCCGGCGTTTCGGCAGGCCAGATCCCTGTCGTGGGCTGGGGCAATTCCAAGGAAACCGCCGAGGCGGTCAAGGCGGGCTATGTCAACGCCGCCGCCTGGCAATACCCCTCCGCACAGGGCTTCATGCCCGTCGCCCTGCTCAACCTGGCCGCCTCGGGCCAGCCCATCGGCTACGACGTGCACACCTTCAGCCTCTACGACGCGGCCAGCGTCGAGCCGATCCTGAAGCTCTACGCCAGCAAGTAACCGAAGGGGCCGGCCTCGGCCGGCACCCTCCTTTTCGCAGCGAATGGGACCGTCATGGCTTTGGTCGTGGAAAACAGCACTCCCAGAAGGAACCTGCGGGCGAGCCTGCCGCGCTCGCCCCAGATGGCGTCGCTCGTCATCCTCGTCGTGGCCTTGGCGGGCTTCGCCGTGGCCGACGCCAATTTCCTCTCCCCGCTCAACATCACCAATATGATGGCGTTCCTGCCCGAGCTCGGCATCATCGCGCTCGGCATGACGCTGCTGCTCACGGCAGGCGAATTCGACCTTTCGGTCGGCGCCGTCTTCGCGCTGGCGCCGGTGCTGGTGATGCTGCTGGTGCAGCAGGGCGTGATGGATATCGGCCCGGCGCTGCTGGTCGGCCTCCTCCTCTGCGTCGCGATCGGCTGGGTCAATGGCGTGATCGTGACGAAGATCGGCATCTCCTCCTTCCTCGTCACCCTCTCCATGCTGCTGATCCTGCGCGGCGTGGCACTCTACATCACCCAGGGCTTCCCCTTGAAGTCGTGGGACCAGCCCGGCCCCCTCGTGACGCTGCTGGCCGGCAGCTTCCAGGCCGGAGCCTTCAAGCTCTACACCTCGCTGTGGTGGTTCATCGGCCTCACCGCCCTGTGCATCTATCTGCTAAACTATGCCAAGCTCGGCAACTGGATCAGCGCCATCGGCTCGAACCGCAATGCCGCGCTTGCCCGCGGCGTGCCGGCCGATGCCGTGAAGATCTGGCTGTTCATCCTGACCTCGGTGCTGGCCGGGCTCGCTGGCATGATCAGCGCCTTCCGCATCTCCGCCGCCTCCCCGGTGGCCGGTACCGGCTATGAGCTCGAGGTCATCGCCATGGTCGTGGTGGGCGGCACCGCCCTCACTGGCGGGCGCGGCACCATCTTCGGCACCGTGGTCGGCGTCCTCATGCTGCGCGCCATCCGCAACGGCATCGTGCTGATCGGCGTGCCGGGCCTGGCCTACAACATCTTCCTCGGCGGCATCATCCTGGTGATGCTGATCCTGCACGCCCTGCTGCAGAAGAATGGCGGGAGGCGCTGATGACGAGCGAAGTGCTGCGGCTCGAAAACCTGCAGAAATCCTTCGGCAGCGTGCAGGCCCTCAAGGGCGCCTCGCTGACACTGCGCGAAGGCGAGGTCGTCGCCCTGCTCGGCGACAACGGTGCCGGCAAGTCCACCCTGATCAAGGCAATCTCCGGCGTCCACCCGAGCGATGGCGGCGCCATCTATGTGCGCGGCGACAAGGCCTCCATCCGCTCGGCTCGCGATGCGATGGATCTCGGCATCGAGACGATCCATCAGGACACCTCCCTGGCGCCGGATCTGAGCATCGCACGCAACCTCTTCCTCGGCCGCGAGCCGGTGAAGCTCAGCTGGCTCGGCGTGTTCGCCCCCATCGACTTCGGCGAGTTGCGCCGGGTGGCGGCGGCCCTGCTCAAACGCGTCGGCATTTCCAAGAAGCTCGACGCCGATGCCCTGGTCTCGACGCTCTCCGGCGGCGAGCGCCAATCCATCGCCATTTCCCGCGCAATGCAGTTCGCCGCCAAGGTGATCATCCTCGACGAGCCGACCAACAATCTCGGCGTGGAGGAGACCCATGGCGTGTTGCGCTTCGTCAGGGACATGCGCGATGCCGGCCACAGCGTGCTGTTCATCACCCACAACATCCACCATGTCTTCGAAGTCTGCGACCGCCTCGTGGTGATGCGCCGCGGCGAGATCGTCGCGGAGAAGACGGTGGCGGAGACCGACCTCCTCACCGTGGAAGGCATCATCATGGGCGTCGACATCAAGGCGCTGCTCAAGGACGCGAAGGCGCATTGAGAATGGTCGAACTGTTCGGACGCCCCCTCACGCGCCGCCAGATTGGCGAACGCGCCGGCATGCTGTCGCAATTCGCCGGCGTGCGGCTGATGACATTGGGCGACGGCGTCGAGCGCGGTATCCGCATGCTGGAATTCCGCACCGGCACGGGCCTGCGTTTCACCGTGCTGGTCGACCGGGCTCTCGACATCGCCGATTGCGAGTATCGGGGGCAATCGATCGGCTGGCATTCCCCGACCGGCTTCCGGCATCCGGCCCTGCATGAGTATGAGGGGGAAAGCGGTCTTGCCTGGGCCCGTTCCTTCTCGGGCCTCCTGGTGACCTGCGGCCTCGACCATATCCTCGGGCCGGAGGAAACACCGGCCGACAGCTACAACTATCCGGGCAAGAAGAGCATCAAGCATTCGCTGCATGGCCGCATCGGCACCATCCCGGCCCGCCTGACCGGCTATGGCGAGAGCTGGAACGGCGAGCGCTGCGTGCTCTGGGCCGAGGGCATCGTGCAGCAATCGGCCGTGTTCGGCGAGGACCTGCATCTCCTGCGGCGCATCGAGGCCGATCTCGGCGGCAACGAGATCCGCATCAGCGACCGCGTGGTCAATCACGGCTTCCGTCGCACGCCGCACATGTATTTCTACCACATCAATATCGGCCATCCTGTGCTCGACGAGGGCTCGCGCTACCTCGCCCCCATCGAGGATGTCGCCTGGGCGGCCCATGACGGCGAGGCCTATCGCCGGCAGGCGGTCGGCTATCGCGTGGCCCCTGCCCCCCAGGCCGGCTTCCGCGAGCAGGTCTGGCAGCACAGGCTCGCCGCCAATGCCGCCGGCGAGCAGCCGGTGGCCCTCGTCAACGACCGCATCGGCCTGGGACTGATGGTGGTGACGCGACGGGACCAACTGCCCTGCCTCTATCAATGGCAGAACTTCCAGCCCGGCGAATATGTCCTCGGCATCGAGCCCTCGACGCATCACGTTCTCGGCGACCTCGCCGCGCGCGAGCGCGGCGAGATGATCTGGCTGGAGCATGGCGAGGAGCGCCGCTACGACGCGACCTTCAAGGTCCTCGATGGCGGCGACGAGATCGCGGCGGCGGAAAACCTCATCACCGGCATCGCCCGGCAGCCCCAGGAGGATTTCCCCCTGCCCTCCGGACTATTTCCGCACCTGGAGGGACGCTCGTGACGGGGGCGGCGCAGACAGGGAAGACGCGGGCTGAGGCCGCGGAAAACCACACGAAATGAACGGCATGGCCATGGCGACGATGCATAGGAAACGGGACTACAGCCTGGTCGGCGAAAGCACGCGCCAGGCCATCGAGACGGGACTGGCGTCGGCGGAGTGGTACCACACCGATATTCCCCGCAAGGTCATGAAGGAGCTGATGCAACGCTCCGACGGACCTGCGATCCGCGACACCGTCATCTGGATTGCCGCCATCCTCACCTCCGCGGCCGGCGGCATCTGGTTCTGGGGCAGTTGGTGGTGCCTGCCCTTCTTCTTCGTCTACGGCGTGCTCTACGGTTCCTCGAGCGACTCGCGCTGGCACGAATGCGGCCACGGCACCGCCTTTCGCACCCGCTGGATGAACGACGTGGTCTACCAGATCGCCAGCTTCATGCTGATGCGCAATCCCGTCACCTGGCGCTGGAGCCATGCCCGCCACCACACCGACACCATCATCGTCGGGCGGGATGCCGAGATCGCCGTGATGAGGCCGCCGGACCTGATCCGGCTGGTGCTGAACTTCGCGGGCATCATAGACGCCTGGTATTCGCTGATCGCCCTCGGCCGCAACGCGCTGGGGATCCTGACGCCCGACGAGCAGAGCTTCATTCCCGAGATGGAACGGCATAAGGCCGTGACGGCGGCACGCTGGCATATGGCGATCTATCTTGCCGCCATCGTCGCCGCGCTCGCCGCCTGGTCCTGGCTGCCGCTGATGCTGATCGGCCTGCCCCGCCTCTATGGCTGCTGGCACATGGTGATGACCGGGCTGCTCCAGCATATCGGCCTCGCCGACAATGTGACGGATCACCGGCTCAACACCCGCACCGTCTACATGAACCCGATCAGCCGCTTCATCTACTGGAACATGAACTACCATGTGGAGCACCACATGTTCCCGATGGTGCCCTATCATGCCCTGCCCAGGCTGCATGAACTGATCAAGCATGACCTGCCGGAGCCCAACCCTTCGATGTGGCATGCCTATCGCGAGGTGTTTCCGATCGTGCTGCGGCAGCTCCGCAACGAAGATTATTTCCTGCTGCGCGAACTGCCGTCCACCGCCCGGCCCTACCGCGCCGAATTCCATGAATTGGCCGTGGCCACGGCGGCCGAGTGAGAACCACGCAATGACCCGTACCAGACCCACGATTGCCGACCTGCGCGCCCTCAAGGGCAAGAGGCAGCTGACCATGCTCCGCGTCACCACGCTGGAGGAGGCCGAGGCGGCCGAGCGGGCCGGCGTCGACATCGTCTCCATCCCGCCCGAACTGATCCTCGACCCGCACTATCGCGATGCGGCCCCGAGCCTGTTCTCCATGCCGGGCGAGAATTTCTACGAGATCGGCACGGCCGACGACTTCGTGCGCTGGTCGTTCCGCATGATCAAGGCCGGCGCCGATGCCGTCTATTGCAGCGCCTCCTATGCCACGATCAAGCGCATGGCGGATGAGGCGGTTCCCGTCATCGGCCATGTCGGCCTGATCCCCTCGCGCAAGACCTGGACCGGCGGTTTCAAGGCCGTCGGCAAGACGGCCGACAGCGCCCTCCAGGTGTTCGAGGCCGTCAAGCAGCTCGAAGCGGCCGGCGCCTTCGGGGCAGAGATCGAGGTGGTGCCGGTGGAGGTCGCCGAGGCGATCTCGCAGCGCACCAGCCTCTTCATGCTGTCGATGGGCGCCGGCGCCGGTTGCGACGCGCAATATCTGTTCGCCGAGGATATCTTGGGCATGAACCGCGGCCACATGCCCAGGCATTCCAAGGTCTATCGCAATTTCGCCGCCGAATATGATCGCCTGCAGGCCGAGCGCATTGCAGCTTTCCGCGAATATGTGTCGGATGTGGAAAACAACGCCTATCCTCGGGAACAACACATCGTGCGTATGCCGCCGGACGAGCTGAAGGCCTTCATGGCGAAGCTGGACGCAGCCTGAAGCCGGGCCTTGATGGAGAAGTGCCCTGCATCAAGGCCCGGCAGCGAGGCGATGTTCAGAACCTCATGCTCAGATTGGCCTTGAAACCATGCTGCTGGGCCGACGAGGCAAGCTGGCCGTCATAGGAGAGGCCGAGGGAGGTATTGCGCGAGACGGCCATGTCGATGCCCGCGCTGACGACGGCGGCGTTCCTGGCGATCGGAACGCCGGCGACGGTGAAGGCGGCGCCACCCGCAAAGGCCTGGATCGAGAGCGGCTTGACGTCGCCATAGGCGTGGCGCCAGCCGAGCGAACCCCGCACCGTGGTGGCGATGCCGAAAAGGTCGAAGCTCGTCGAGGCCCGCAGCCCGAGCGTGGTGAAGGCCGTGCTGGTCGTCTGGCTATCGGCGTGGAGCGCCGCCGCTCCGCCTCGTTCGGTGAAGCCGCCGGTGTCGAGGCTCACATAGGCCAGGTTGGCGAAAGGTTCGAAGGCGGCGATCGAGGTGTCGATGCGATAGCCCAGATCGCCGAACGCCTGGAAGGTGCCGGCCCGGCCCTTGCTCTTCAGATTCTCGCTGAACCCCGGGAACGAAACGGAGCGACCGATGTCCATGTCGTGCCAGGTGTAGGCAATACCGGTCCGCAACCCCAGCGCCCCCCACTGGCTACCGCCATAGAGGCCGAGATGGTAGTTGTCGCTGTCGCCGGACGAGGCCCTGTCGCGGACCTTGAAGGTGGTTCGGCTGTAGCCGGCCAACACGCCGAAGCGCCAATTGTCGAAGGACGGTGCGTCAGCGCCGACCAGGAAACCGCCCGTTGAAGTCTCGAGCTTGGCGGCATTGCCGTCACCACCGACATGGCCCCAGGCGCCAAAGCCCTGGCCCCATACGGCGAGGCCCTGCGTGGTCGGCGCCACCAGCCGTGCCCCATCCTGGCCATAGGCCATGATCGGGGCCGAGGAAGCCCCGACAGTTCCGAAGGCGGCACGAATACGGTCGACAGAGGCGTCGCGGATGAAGCGGCTGTCCTCGATCAAAGCGGTCTTGGCGCTGGCGTGGATCTCGCCGGAGAGCTGGTCGAGTGCCCGCCGCGCGCTGTTCTCGTCCGGAAGGGCGGCAACCGCATCATAGACGGGATTGCCCACGCCGGTGCTCTCGAGGCCGTTGCCCGTCGCACACTGGTTGCGGGTTACGGCGACATCGCAGAACGCCACTTCATTGCGCGCCGCATCGATATAGACATGGTTGGCGTCATAGGTCAGCGACAGGTCGACGAAGGGCATGTTCTGGTCGAAGGTATCGAAGGTACCGCTTACGCCACCGGCGGCGTCGATGATGGTCCAGCGGCTGCCGGGCGTATAGACGCCGCCAGCCTTGAGCGCGTAGACGGTGCCGCCGTTGATCGTGGCGATGCCGCTGACATCGACCAGATCGCTCTCGAGCCCCGGATTGATCTCGGCCCGATAGGTCGAGCCGGTGTCGAAGACCAGATTGCCATCGACCGTGAGCGTGCCGATGGAGTTGCCGGGCGAGAGCGTGCCGCCGGAGGCGACCGTCACCGTCGAACCGGCGCCCGAACCGAGCGTGCCATGGCCGCCGAGCGTGCCGCCATCCTGCACGTTGAACGAGCCGCCGAGCGTGGCGCCGGCATGCGCGGCATCGGAGCCGACGATCAGCGCGCCGGCGGTGATATCGGTCGTACCGGCAAAATCCGAACTGTCGCCGTCATAGAGCAGCGCGCCTGTTCCCGCCTTGACGAACCGCCCGGTTCCGGTGAGCACCCCGGCATAGGCGGCATTCGCCGTCTGGTCGAAGGTGAGGGATGTGCCCAAGCCGATGGCGGCATCGCCGCCGAAGCGCTCGGCGGCGGTCGAAAGTCCACCGTTCTGGATCGACCAGTCGAGGATGGAGCTTCCGGTCAAGGCAAGATTGCCGGCGCCCTGCTTGATCATGGTGCCCGCCGTGCCCGTCATGCCGCCGATATTGCCGGCGAAGCTGCCGTCCGCCGCCTGATCGAACACCACCGTTCCGGCATTGGCGATATCGCCGGAGATCGAACTCGCATTGCCGATCAGCGTGCCCTCCGCAACCCCGGTATTGCCATAGCTGTTGACGCCGGCAAGGCGAAGCGTGCCCGCCCCGGTCTTGATCAGGTCACCCAAGCCGGTAAGGGTCTGCGAAACCGTGAAGACATTGGCTCCGGCGGCGATGTCGAACCCGCCGCCCCTGTCGCCCCAGATGATATCGCGCGTCGTGGCGGTGTAGTCGGTTCCCGTCACCTGCAAGGTGCCGCCGTTGAAGGTCAGCGCGCCGGAAGCCGCACCGAGATTGGCGTCCGACGAAACCGACAGCGTGCCCCCGAGCAGGCTGGTGCCGCCCTGGTAGCTGTTGTTGCCTTCCAGGACGAGCGTACCGCCCTCGGTCTTGCTGATGCCGCCGGTGCCGCCGATCGTGGTCGCGATATGGGCCGTCGTGTTCGCCAGCACGCGAATTTCCGCATTGCCATCCGCCCTCTCCGAACCGTCGACCTGGAGCGTGCCGGAGCCTTCCAGCCTGTAGCCATTGTCGACGAATTGCAGGCCCTTGAAGCTTTGCGAGCCCTCGACCGAGATCGTCCCGCCGCTAAATCCGCCCGGCTCGTTCTTGAACACGGCATGATTGCCGGCCCAGGCAACCGGAAGGGTACTGCCCTGGTTCAGCCATTGCGCGTTCGCCGCGTTCCAGGTGCCGTTGCCACCCTGCCAATGCTGCAGCGTGTCGTCGCCGCCCGCGGCGACGAACAAATCGACATTGCCACCGCCGGCCTGGATTTCGTAGTCCCCTGCCACGGACGTCGTGCCGATCTCGAGGCCCTTGTCGGTAAGCGTGCCGCCATAGGTCATCAGCCGGTAATAGCCCACGCCCGCCGCGCCATCGGACGGATCGCCACTTTGCGCCAGGTTCACCGTACCATCCAGCGTCAGATCGCCGGCGACATCGACATGGTCGCTCGTTCCCGGCGCGCCGGCCGAGGCACCCGGGCTGCCCAGCTCGAAGTCGAGAACGGAACCGGAGGCCAGCGCAAGATTGCCGGCGACATGCAATGTCCCCAGCGAATTGCCCGGCGCGATATGGCCGCCATCGGCGATGGTCGTCGTGATCCCCGCCGCTCCCACCGTGCCGCTGCCACCAAGCGTGCCGCCGGAGACGACATTCACCGTGCCGCCGAGCGCCCCGTTCACCGCAAGCGTGCCGCCCGACACCGTGGTGATCCCGTCGAAGGTCGAGCTGTCGCCGGTCAGCCGCGTGTTTCCCGCCAGATGGTCGAGGCGATGCGTGCCCGTGCCCATACCCTGGGGCGCGTTCTGCAAGCCGGCCGCGAAGGCGTAATCCGTGCCGGTATGGTTGAATACCAGCGTGCCCGCGCCGTCGCCGAACTGGATGGAAGCGGCATCGATCACGCCGGCGCTGGCGGCAGCCTCGCCCGCCTTCGCGCCGATATTGATCGTGCCGGTGGAGCCGGCTGCCGCGGCAAGCCCCATGATGCCGCCGGTCCGCGCCGTACCGCCATCCGTGACGGTCAGCGTGCCGGTCCCGCCGACGCCGACGAAGAGGGCGTTGTCGTTACGCCAGACCGAACCGGCTCCGCCGACCGTCACCGCACCGCTGGAGCCTGGGCCGAAGCCCACAACGGAGCCCAGGGGACCGCCGGAAAGCACCTTCGCGCCGTCGGCGATGGCGAGCGTGCCATTGCCGGCCACGCCAATCAGCAGAGAACTGCCGAGAGTCCATGATGAAGCGGGACCGGTGACCGTCACCTTCCCGGTCGATCCGGCCGCTGCACCGATGACGCCCCCAGTGCTGCTCACCGCGCCGCCGGAGGCGATGTCCAGGGCACCGGCACCGGTCGATCCGACGGTGAGGTCGCCGCTATTCGTCCAGCTTGCGCCGACGCCGGCCACACGCACCAACGCCATCGAGCCCGGCGCATCACCGGCATGGTCCACGCTGCCAACGCCTGACGCCAGCGTGCCGGTGATATCGAGCCGCCCTTCCGAGATGGTCGCGGGGCCGGGGCCGATGTCGGCATGGCCGGTCAGCGTCAATGTGCCGGTCCCCAGCTTGGTGAGGCCCCCGGTGGAACCGGCATTCGTCGCGACCGTGCCGGCATAGGTGCCGTCGAAGTCCTGATCGAAGACAACGATGCCACCGCTGCCCGAGGAACTGGTGAAGGTGATATTGCCGCCAAGGCTGTCGGTGTCGCCGACCAGCATTCCCTGCTCGATGCTCCAGTCCTGCGCGCCGGTGCCGGTCAAGGTCACCGTATTGTACCCGATCTTGGTAAAGCCGGTGAAACCGACGAACTCGTCGGTTGCCCCAGCTGTTGCCGCATCAACGATCTTGGAAACGTCGAAGGCCGGTGTCGAGGGCAAGGTGTCATAGTCTCCCAACACCAACGTTCCGGTGCCTCCCGCCACCACGACATTGCCGATAAGGACCGAACCGTTGCGCAGGTAAAGCGTGCTGTCACCACCGGTGAAGGTGATCGCGTTGGCCCGGCCGCCGCCGGTGCCGCCAGCGATCGTACCGGCATTCATCACAATGAGATTGGCACCCACGATGCCGGCGCCCCCAAAGCCTCCCGTTACGGTATTCGGCTGGAAACCGGGGGCACCGCCGCTGCCGATGCCGCCTGTTGAACCGTTGCTTCCGCCGAAGCCGCCGCTGTCGCCGTCGCCACCCTGGATGGTTCCGCCGTTGATAACGCTGCCGCCTTCGAGCAGCCGGACACCCGCCCCGGCAGGCGCTGCCAGGCCCCCCGCGCCCCCCGTGATCTCGCCCATATTGCTCACATTGGCAGCGCCGCCCGACACCACGCCGGCGCCGCCGCTAGCCAGCGCTCCCCCGGCACCGCCGGTGATGCCCGCGCCTGTCTGGACGGTCAGTTCACCGCCGGCATTCAGGATAACTCCCGCACCACCGCCGCCGCCGGAGAAGGCGCCTTCGCCGAAGAGGTCACCACCGCCTTTGCCCCCGATGGCCTTGCCGCCCGAATCGAGAATGAGCGTGCCGGTGTTCTCCAGCACGATTCCAGCCCCGCCACCGCCGGCGGCTGAGTTCGAAGGAGGGGGAATATTGCCGCCATTGCCGCCGCGAACCGTCGCGCTGACATGAATGAAAGGAGCCGCCTCGAGGTTGCGCACGCCATCACCGCCCGCCCCACCGCCGCCGACGCGGTCGGCGGAAGGACCGCCATTGCCGCCATTGCCGCCCCTGATGTCCGTCGAGATATCGCCGCTGACGATGTTGCTGTAGCCGCCGCCTCCGCCGCCCCCCGATATCTCCCCCATATCGCCGTCGCGGCCATCGGGATCGGCCACCGTTCCGGCGGCCCCACCGGCCCCGGCATTCGCCCCGGTGCCGTCACTGCCTGCCTCACCCGCATTGCCGCCGGCGCCGCCACCCGGCCTGGCCTGGCCGCCGGTCGCGCCATAGAGGGCCTGCGCCTTGGCCGGCATCGGCGCGACTGTGGGCAGCAAGGCTGCCGGCAGAGCCGTGGAGCACAAGAGTGCCAGCATACGCGCGGTCCGGTGACGATGATGAACTGAAATGACCGGCATGATTCCCCCACATGATGCGCTCTACCGTTCAGGAACGGTCTCGCAATCATGCCAACCAGCATAAAATTACTTGGATGAAGCGCTCCACCGATCAATTCCGATCAATTCTTACCAATTCTTGCAAGCGGCATTCGCGCTTGCGTATATGAACGACTTTTGCAAAGTGTTGGATGGCGAGAATCCATGCGGCGGAGGGGCCTTATGCAGTTGCGGGGAGATGCTTGATCTCAAGACCCTTCTGGTCGTCACGATGGCCGTCGCAGCTTTACAGGCGGTGGCCTGGATATTTGTCTGGCGGGCGTGGCGCCATCTTTACGAACTGAAGTTCCTGGCGGCCGGCTTCATCGCCATTGCCGCGGGCGTCTTGTTGATGCTCCTGCGCGGACACGATCCTCCGCCCTGGGCCATCGTCCTGCACAACACGATCATCAAGCTCGGCCTGGTCCTGCTCGCCGAGGGGCTCGCCCGCTTTCTCGGGCAACCGCGCTATAGCTGGATCGGGATCTGTCTCCTGATCTCCCAGGTGGCGGCCTGGAGCATCTCGGTTGCCATCGATCCGACCGACCTGGAACCACGCATTCACGCCTCGACGTTCTTCACCGTCGTGATGATGTCCGTGATGTGCCTGGCGCTGCTGCGCGACCGCACGCAGCCGCCGCTCCTGCGCTGGATCACGATCGCCGTGCTTGTCGAATATATGTCGGCCAGCGTGCTCCAGAGCATCATCGAATTCCGCTTGCCGGCAGACTTCCAAAGCGCGCCGATCCTGGCCGACCGCAATGCCTGGTATTTGCTGCAAGGTACCCTGTTCCTGATCGCCTTCTTCGCATGCCTGCTCTTCATGGTCAGTTCGAGGCTTTCCGCCGACCTGCGCGAGAAGAATGCCGCCCTCTCGCGGGAAGTGGAGGAAAGGAAAAGCCTCGAAGCCAGGCTGAATGCGAGCTTGGAAGCGGAGCGTTCCCTGCGTGAGGAGCAGGCGGACTTTACCCGCGTGGTCAGCCACGAATTCCGTACGCCGCTCGCCATCATCCGGAACGCCGTCGACATGATCGGCCTCACCGGCAGCCAGTCCCAGCCGGCGACCCAGGAGCGGCTCTCAGGGATCCAGGAGGCACTCAATCGGCTGTTTTCCGTGATCAATCGCTTCATGGCCGAAGACCGGGAGAACAGCTTTCAGCCCGAATACATGGAAGTGCGCTCCCTGATCGCGGATGTGCGCCTGCATTTCGACATGACGGCGCGCGGCGACCGCCTGCGCTTCACTGTCCAGGACCCGATCATCTCCATCTGCGCCGACCCGGATATGCTGGCGACCGTCCTCATCAACCTCATCGACAACGCGCTGAAATACTCGCCGGGCAACGAGCCGATCCACGTCGCTGCGAGGGAGCAGCAAGGCACGGTGGTGATCGAGGTACGCGATCGCGGCATAGGCATTCCCCATGCCGAACTCGACAGGATCGGGCGCCGCTTCTTTCGGGCCTCCAACGCCAAGGCCATCACCGGAACCGGGCTCGGCCTGTATTCGGCCCGGCGGCTTCTGGCCTATCACGGCGGGACGCTGACCCTGGACGGCAACGACCGCGGGGGAACGACGGCCGTCGTGCGTGTGCCCCTGTCTCTTGCACAATCCAGCAAGGCCATGCCGCAGGAAATAACGGTATGACGCATATTCTGATTGTCGAAGACGAACCTCGGCTGCGCAAGGATCTGGCCGATTTCCTCAAACTGAGCGGCTTCACCACCACTGCAGCTGCGACGGCCCATGACATGCGCAAGGCGCTTGCCGGCGGCGAAGCGCCGGCGGTCGTCGTCCTCGACATCGGGCTGCCGGACGGCAACGGCTTCGAACTGGCCAGCGAGATCCGGCAAGCCCACTCATGCGGCATCATCATGCTGACCGCACTCGGCGACAGCGACGATCGCATTCGAGGCTTCGACAGCGGGGCCGATATCTATCTCGTCAAGGACAGCACGTTGCGGGAAGTCGAAGCGGCGATCCGCAGCCTGTTGCGCCGCGCCGGCGGGCCGCCAACCGCTGGACCGGGCAATGAAGACCGCTGGATTCTGGACAGCAGGGGCTGGCACCTGATTGCGCCCAATCAGCACGCGCTCAAGCTCACGGCCACCGAATTCGCCTTCATGAGCGTATTGTGCAAACGAAGCGGCGAAGTGTGCCAGCGCGAGGACCTCGTCGAGATCCTGATGCGCCCCCGCTCCAACTTCGACAATCGCCATCTCGACGCGGTCGTCAGCCGGCTGCGCCGCAAGGTCGAACAGCATTTGAAGGTGCCCGCCCCGATCAGGGTCGTCTACGGGGTGGGCTATACGTTCACCGCAAATGCCGCCATGGAATGAACCCCGGCAGCCACGGTCGCGACGGAGCCCCCGGCATCATCGTTTCGAGTCTTGCGCAGGCCGCTGCCCGCGTCGTCTTCTCGGACACGATTCACGTCTTGCCGGTGCTTGCCGACAGGCGATCCTCGCCTCTCAGCCGCAGGCACCTTTCCAGCAAGATCTCCCGCACCAAGTGAGAACGAATACTCAGAATCGATCACTTTTCTACACAGTGATATTTAAGAAGGACACAGTAATATTAGAATTCGTCAGAATTCATGAGAATTGATCTGTTGACGTAAACCTTAACATGCCGTCTAATTTTCCCTCTGAACACCAAATAACCACCTTCGTTAATTGTGTATATTCAAATAAAAAATACCAAACTAAAGTAAGTATTTAGTTTGAAAAAGTATTATAATAAATTTTATCTGAATTCTATTTGCATAGATATTAACGATCTTCAAAACCCACCGCCAAAACAGTCGCCGAACATAAAGCAGGGATCGGTGAGACCATCATGGCCGCTCGAGATCTTGGCCGCAACGCGGAGAACGAACAATGACGGACGGTTGCTGGGTTCAGTTCTGGGATGATGACGGGCACAAAGGCGCAACCTTGCGATTCGATGCCGAAGGCAGCGTCCTGGCGGTCGGAAACCTCGACGACCACACCCAGTCCGACGGCAGCAAGGAAGGCAATGAGCCGGACTCGCTGGAAACGGGCTCGCGCGCCTGGCTCATCGTCTACAAGGATGCCGCTTATGGTGGAAAAAACGTAGGGTTCGGTCCCAATTCGCGGATCGACGACCTCGATGACTATGGCATGGGCGGGAATATCAGCAGCTTCAGGCTCTATGACTATCGGCCGCCCTTGTTCGTTGACGCTGGCAAAGGAGCCCCGACGGCAATCGAGAGCGACGGTTACGTCAACGCCGAAACGGTTAACGGCTTCTTTCGTACCGTCGTAGCGTCCGCCGTCACGCTCATTCCAGGCGTAGGCTCCGCCCTTTCCACATTGGTCAAGGGGCTTTGGCCGGATGCGGGCAACAAGGATCAGACCTGGGCATCGTATCAGAATTACCTCAACCAGGCCGTTGCCGGCGTCTACTGGCAGATGACCTACGAATCTCTGAACAATGCCTTGGAATCCTTGTATATCGCTGCAAGAAATTACGTCGATGCGTCCGAGAAAGATCCCTCATTCAAATCCGAATGCTTCATCAGCCTGTATAATATGGTCAATACATATGAGCCATTTTTTGTCGATGACGTGAATCCGGAAAAAAGATTTTCGTTTCTGGTTCCATTTGCGACGCTTCGGTTGTTGACGCTGCGAGAAAATCTACAAAATTTCTCCTATTACTACAAAATCCCGCCTTCCGAGGAAGAAAAAGCGTCTCAGAAACAGAAAATACAAGATTCGATCGAGCATTACCGGGGATTGCTTAATTCGGCGCGCAATCAAATTCTAGAACGGCGGGGCAATATGATTGCCGCCGTGGATAATAGCCTGGTCGATCTCTACAATGGCTACCGGAATATTACGACGCCGGATTACGATGTGGAGAAAACGTACAGGAAGACAGTGGAAAACCAACTCGCTCTGGCTCTCGATATCCACAATGCCATCGGGCAACTTTGGAAATATTGCGATCCCGACGTCACCATCCCCGATCCCATTCCCCCGCCAACCCTGGAATACGCTACCGGCCCGTTTGGCCTATATCAGCAATGGCGATATCCGGATTATCAGGAGTTCGACCAGGAGGCGACGGATGGCCAGGTCACGCGGGTCGAGATGTGGGCACGGCCCGACATGGTTGCCGGCTTTGAACTTTATATAAACGGCATGGGACAAGGCCGCGTTGGCGGAGAAGGTGAAGAGCATGTGGTCCTGGCATTGGCCGGGGGCGAGCGGATTGATCAAGCCAATGGTTTCGTCGACAGCTCCGGCCAGTACCCCTTCATCAAGGCCTTGGGCTTCACCACGAATGCGGGACATTCCGTTCAGGCCGGCGGCTATGGCGATCCCAATCGCGGCCACACCTATATCGACGTCAAGCCGTTAAATGGAAGTGTCGATACACGCTTGATCGGACTGTCCGGAGAACAACGGGAAGGCGACAATCTCAAGGTCATTACTTTTCATTGGCAGTGCAAGCTTGCGTTTGATCCACCGCACGACAGCCTTGCCAAACTCGCAATGGCCGATGCCGTTTCTCCAGGGTAGCAGCCGATTGCATCGTGCATCCATGGCAGGCGGGGTACGAGACCGCGCTGACCGGCAGGTCAGCGCCATCATCGCAGAAGAACATCCCGTATGTCCGCCTGCAACACCGGCAACACATCGGTTTCGAACCACGGGTTCTGGTTCAGCCATTTGTTGTTGTGCCAGGACGGATGAGGCAATGGAAACTTACGCATCCGGGGATCGCTCTGATAGACGTCCCGCCACCGTTTGACGGTCTCGTTGACGCCCCAGCGTCCGGCTTCCGGCCCGAGATGCCAGCGCTGGGCATAGGAACCAATGACCAGTAGGAGCCTCACCTTCGGCATTTGGGAAAACAGCCTGGAGCGCCAGAGTTCCGCGCACTCCCGGCGAGGCGGCAGATCACTGCCGTTCGGAGCCAGCCCCGGAAAGCAAAATCCCATCGGCAGAATGGCAAACTTCGCCGGATCGTAGAAGCTGGCTTCATCAATTCCGAGCCACCTTCTCAAACGTACCCCGGATGGGTCGTCGAAGGGACGCCCGCTCTGATGCACCCGGGTTCCCGGGGCCTGGCCGGCTATGCAGATACGCGCATCTTCCGATATCTGAACAACCGGCCTTGGCTCATGAGCCAGCGGCACGCCGTACCGGGGGTCATCGCGGCAAATGCGGCAGACGCGGATGCTGCTGACCAGCGCCTCGAACGGGGAGGTCTGTTCGCTCGCTTTTGAAACGCCGGGCTCGAGGGCAGCCGCTGATTTCATTGAATGGTCTGTACTCATTGTGCTGCCGCGTGACGTCGTTGACCGGCGAAGGACATGCCGGCCGGCTTTCATGGGTGCTCCGGGCCCGGGCGATCGTGACGTGCGGGATAGATGATCCTCGCATCGGCTTCGATGATGGCACCCGTCGTGAGGTGCGCACGCTCGAGGCGTCCTTCTCCCATGATGTGAAAAACCGTCTCTCCCTCGGCGATCAGATAGTCCGCCACGATGCGGCGGTGACATCGCCACCACACCGCTTCCGAACACATGATTGCCGAGCGCTTCTTGCGCCCCTCGCTACGCAGACGCTCCAAGCCTTCGCGGAATTCCCCTGAAAGTGCATAGTCGGCGTAATTGTGAAAGCTCTCATTTGTCCAAAAGCCATTGAGATCGCGGGATAGCGTTCCGAACTTGCTGCGAAGGCCACCAAGCGCAGCGATGTAATCATATGAAATCTGGAAAACCGAAAGGGAGCCGGGCAGGCGATCCTGATTATATTGCGGGTTGGCTCTCGACATCGGGATTTTCCTGATATCGACGAGCAGTTCGACCTGGGCCTGACGCAGAAGGTCGACAAACTCGTCGATGCGCCGGTTGGAATGGCCGATGGTAAAAAAGGGCAGCGTCACGCGCCGACTTCACGCATAGTCGAGGGCAGCGCCCTTGTGAGCGGCGATGTGGTCCGTCTTGTCGCTCTTGATTTCATATTGGGGATCGTCTTCCGTCGCGCGGTGCGTGTGCCCCTTATAGTCGAAATCACGCGTATGGATCGCGATAATCGTTCCCGATACGCGGCCTGCTTCGGAATTCCAGGTCACGTGATCGCCGATTTCAAATCGTTTCGTCATCCTGCCAACTCCTCGCCCCTCGGAAGCCACCTCACACGCGCGTCATTCTACTCCTGCCCACGAGCTGAATGGATGCCCGAGGCAGTCTCGCCTGCTTGGGCGGCTGGGCGGCGAAGTCAAACTGATCCCGGCCATCGTTCCTGCGGTCGTTCCCCACCGAGCGAGGTCAGGCCATAGCCCAGCTGACAGCGGTCGACGGCAGGCTGGCTAAATCACGCTCCACGACCACAAGAAGCCTCACTCCCTGCCCTTACGAAACAACATTTAACATAACAAAACTTCTGATCAGCAAGAAGCCGGCCTAGCGTGTCCCTGCTTCTGCTGCCCCCAGCGGAAGCCAAATCGACCGAGCCCCCGCAACGCTTGGTCAACCAGGCCCGGTCGCCCCACCCAAACCTCAGCGACCGGGCCACCTGTCGCTGGACCATCCGATTACCGGAATACCTCAAGCTGGCTTGCCGCAGCGATTTTCCAGGCTCGCCCCCGCAGCGATGCCTCGCCATGGCCGATCATTGCCGCTGTCGAGAAGGAGAAGGGCCTAACCGCTCATCGGGACCCGGTTGGCAAGTTCCCTCGCAATTCCAAGGAAGGCGCGGATGGCTTTTGCGTCGCTTCGCTCGCTCAGGCAGACCAGCGCCTCTTCCATCAGCATCGGAGGGCCCGAGATCGGAATCCTCATGAGCCGGCCGTCATTGCCGAACTCAGCCTCGGAGACGAAGCCGAGGCCGGCGCCCGACGCCACGATCTCGCGGACGGCTTCGCGCCCTTCCGCCTCGATGGCATATTTCAGCCTGATACCAGCATCGGCGGCCCCGTCCTCCAGGCGCTTGCGGGTCTTGGAACCGCGCTCGCGAATGACGAGCGGCATCGTGGCCAGATCGGCAAAGGAAAGGCTCTTGCGGCCACCGAGATCGAAGTCTGCTGCAGCGAAGGCAACGATCGGCGTGGCGTTGAGGGTGATGATCTCGAAGTCGCGGCCCGCCGGCACCTCCCCCACGACACCGATATCCGCTTCATAATTGAACAGGCTCTTGATCACCGTTTCGGTGTTGCCGGACCGGACGGTGACATGGACCCCCTGATAGCGCCGGCGAAACTCACCCATGATATGCAACACATGGTGGGCCGCATCGGCGACAATGCGGAGTGTCCCGGCCCGAAGAGAGCGGGACTCCGACAAGAGTTCGAGAGCCTGGTTCTCCATTTCGAACATGCGCCGCGTCACAGCCAGAAGTCGTTCTCCGGCCTCCGTCAGCACGACCTGCTTGCGCTGCCGGTTGAACAGGAGCGTGTCATATTCCTCCTCCAGCTTGCGAACCTGGTCGGAGATCGCCGGCTGGGTCAGCAGCAATTCGCTGGCAGCGCGGGAAAAGCCGCCTGAAATCGCCACATAGTGAAAGGCGCGGAGCTGAACATAGCGCATCGACGATCATCCCCAAGGCACGACATCTCCCATATATAATCACAGCTTATACACGGATACAAAATAACGATTTTTAGAATAGATTGGGCCGGTCCTATATGGTGGCCGAACGAACGGCATCTGATGAGGACCGGCCCATGCACGATGGTGCGTCGACGCAAGCTTTTGCCCCTCCCCTGCTCGGTGAGCCCTATCTCCTGACGCCAGGCCCCTTGACCACCGCCGCCGAGGTAAAGCAGGCCATGCTGCGCGACTGGGGCTCCTGGGACGCCGATTTTCGCGCCATGACGGTCGAGCTTCGGCAAGGCCTGCTCGCCCTGACCGGCGACAGCAAGGGCGAGTATGACTGTGTGCCGATGCAGGGCTCCGGTTCGTTCTGCGTCGAGGCCATGCTCGGTTCCTTCGTCCCCAAGGACGGCAAGGTCCTCGTCCTCGCCAACGGCGCCTATGGCCTGCGAGCCGCCGAGACCATGCGCTATATCGGCCGCCCCTACACCCTGATCGACAAGGGCGACTACCTGCCCCCGCGCGGCGATGAAGTCGCGGCCGCGCTCGATGCGGATCCGGGGATCACCCACGTCCTCGCCATCCACTGCGAAACCTCCTCCGGCATCCTCAACCCGGTGGCCGAGATCGCCGCGGTGGTCGAGAACAAGGGACGCAAGCTCCTCATCGATTCCATGAGCGCCTTCGGCGCCATCCGGCTCGACGTCAACGAAATCCGCTTCGAAGCCATGGTCTCGTCCGCCAACAAATGCATCGAGGGCGTGCCGGGCTTCGGCTTCGTGATTGCCCGCAAGGATGCGCTGAAGGCGGCACAGGGCATCAGCCATTCGCTCAGCCTCGACGTCCATGCGCAATGGGCCACGATGGAGAAGACCGGGCAATGGCGCTACACACCGCCCACGCATGTGGTGGCGGCCTTCCTGCAGGCCCTGCGCATGCATGCCGCCGAGGGCGGCGTGGCAGCACGGGGCGCCCGCTATATGAGGAACCGCGACGTCATGGTGGCGGGCATGCGCGAACTCGGCTTCGAGACGCTGCTCTCCGACACCTGGCTCTCGCCCATCATCGTGACTTTCTTCTGCCCGGCCGATCCGAATTTCGTTTTCAGCCGCTTCTACGAACAGATGAAACAAAAGGGGTTCATCATCTATCCCGGCAAGCTGACGGTGGTCGATTCCTTCCGCGTCGGCTGCATCGGACGGATGGATGAGCATGTCATGCGCAACGTGGTCGAGGCGGCCCGCCAGTCTCTCGCCGAGATGAAGGTCGCTTCCGCCGCCCCGCCCGCCGACGCCATTGCCGAACGCGCAAAGCTCGCCGCCTGAGGCGGCCCCGTATTGAAGGATCGATCCTCGATGAACCACATGTCCCCTGTCTCGGTCGCCGCCAACGAGCGCAATTATGCCTGGCCGCGCGTGCCGGCGATCGCCATCTGCCTCGACGGCTGCGAGCCGGCCTATCTCGACGAAGCCATCAAGGCCGGGCTGATGCCGGCGCTCGAGCGCATCCTGCAGAAGGGAACGGCCAGCACCGCGTACAGCGTCATTCCCAGCTTCACCAACCCCAACAATCTGTCGATCGTCACCGGGCGCCCGCCTGCCGTGCACGGCATCTGCGGCAACTACCTCTACAACCCCGAAACGGGCGAGGAGGTGATGATGAACGATCCCAAATTCCTGCGCGCGCCGACGGTGTTCAAGGCATTCTACGATGCCGGGGCCAAGGTTGCCGTGGTCACCGCCAAGGACAAGTTGCGCGCCCTCCTGGGCCACGGCCTGTCCTATGACGACGACCGTGCCGTCTGCTTCTCCTCGGAAAAGGCCAGCACCACCACCAAGGATGCCAACGGCATCGAGGATGCCTCCAAATGGCTGGGGCGCCCGGTGCCGGACGTCTATTCGGCGGAACTGTCCGAATTCGTGTTCGCCGCCGGCGTCAAGCTGCTGCGCGAATTCCGTCCCGACGTCATGTACCTGACGACGACCGACTATGTTCAACACAAATATGCCCCCGGCGTGCCGCAGGCGAACGCCTTCTACGCCATGTTCGACAGATATCTCGGCGAGCTCGACGCACTGGGCGCCGCCATCGTCGTGACCGCCGACCACGGCATGAAGCCGAAGCATCATGCGGACGGCTCGCCCAACGTGGTCTATGTCCAGGACCTGCTGGATGAATGGCTCGGCAAGGACGCCGCCCGCGTCATCCTGCCGATCACCGACCCTTATGTCGTGCATCACGGCGCGCTGGGCTCGTTCGCCACCGCCTATCTGCCTAAGGGCGCGGACCGGGAAGCCATCATCGCCAGGCTGCGCGATCTCGAGGACATGACGCTGGTGCTCGGGCGCGAGGAGGGGTGCCGGCGCTTCGAACTGCCTGAAGACCGCATCGGCGACATCGTCATGGTCTCGGGCGAGAACAAGACGATCGGCACCTCCGAGCACCGGCACGACCTCGCCGCCCTCGATGAGCCGCTGCGCTCGCATGGCGGCCTGACCGAGCAGGCGGTGCCCTTCATCGTGAACCGCCCCCTGCCCGATTTGCCGCAGGCGCCGACCCTGCGCAATTTCGACGCCTTCTACTACGCCACCCTGGCAGCGGCTCAGCCAAAATGAACACCCCCGAGAAAACCATCAAGGTCCGTCATGAACCGATGCGGATCGCCGGCCGGCTGGTCGAAGCCGAGGCGACCCTCGAGGTCCGCTATCCCTATACCGATGCGGTGGTCGGCACCGTGCCGGCCGGGCGAGCCGAGCATGCCCGCCAGGCCTTCGAAATCGCGGCCGGCTACCAGTCCAAGCTCACGCGCTACGACCGCCAGAAGATCCTCTTGAAGACGGCCGAGCTCATCAACGCCCGCAAGGACGAGATTTCCGATCTCGTCACCAGCGAACTCGGCATTTCCAAGCAGGACTCGCTCTACGAGGTTGGGCGCGCCTTCGACGTCTTCACGCTCGCCGGCCAGATGTGCATTCACGACGATGGCCAGATCTTCTCCTGCGACCTCACCCCGCATGGCAAGCAGCGGCGGATCTTCACCCAGCGCGAGCCCCTCACGGCGATTTCGGCGATCACGCCCTTCAACCACCCGCTCAACATGGTGGCGCACAAGGTGGCCCCGGCCATCGCCACCAACAATTGCGTGGTGGTGAAGCCGACGGAACTCACGCCGATGACCGCGCTGGTGCTGGCGGACATTCTCTACGAGGCCGGCCTGCCGCCGCAGATGCTCTCGGTGGTGACGGGATGGCCGGCGGAGATCGGTGATGAAATGATCACCAATCCCCATATCGACCTGATCACCTTCACCGGCGGCGTGCCCGTCGGCAAGATGATCGCCTCCAAGGCCGGCTACAAGCGCCAGGTCCTGGAACTCGGCGGCAACGACCCGCTGATCATCCTCAACGATCTCGATGACGCCGACCTCGCCAGGGCGGCGGATCTCGCCGTCGCCGGCGCGACCAAGAATTCCGGCCAGCGCTGCACCGCCGTCAAGCGCATCCTCGTGCAGGAGAAAGTTGCCGATCGCTTCGTGCCCCTGGTGCTCGAACGCGCCAAGGCCATCCGCTTCGGCGATCCCTTCGATCCGGCCACCCAGCTCGGTACGGTGGTGCATGAGAAGGCCGCCGCCTTGTTCGAAAGGCGCGTCCATATGGCGGCGGAGGCCGGTGCCGAGATCCTCTACGATCCCGGCCGCCAGAGCGCACTGCTGCCGCCGATCGTCGTCGACAGGGTGCCGCATGCGAGCGAGCTCGTCATGGAGGAGACCTTTGGCCCGATCGTTCCGATCATCCGCGCTCCGGATGACGACGAGGCCCTGATTGCTCTTTCGAATTCGACGGCCTTCGGCCTGTCCTCGGGCGTGTGCACCAACGACTTCCGGCGCATGCAGGCCTTCATCACCGGCCTCAGGGTCGGCACCGTCAACATCTGGGAAGTGCCGGGCTATCGCATCGAGATGAGTCCCTTCGGCGGCATCAAGGATTCGGGCAATGGCTACAAAGAAGGCGTCATCGAGGCGATGAAGTCCTTCACCAACGTCAAAACCTTCTCGTTGCCGTGGTAGCGCTTCATGCCCGAGACCTTTGATCTTGCCGTCGTCGGGGCCGGTATTGTCGGCCTCGGCCATGCTCTCGCGGCAGCCAGGCGCGGGCTGCGGGTGGTGGTCATCGATCGCGACAGCGCGGCCAATGGTGCTTCCATCCGCAATTTCGGCCTGGTCGTGGTCAGCGGCCAGACGACGGGTCCTTCCTATCGGCGCGCCCAGCGCAGCCGGGAGGTCTGGCTAGCCACGGCGGCCGAGGCGAAGATCGACGTCCTCCACCGCGGCATGGTGATCGCCGCCCAGCGTCCGGAGGCTCTCGGCGCCATCGAGGCCTTCTGCGCCACACCGGAAGGCGCGTCATGCCAGGTCTTGACTGCAGCCGAACTGGCGGAGCGCGAACCTTCCCTCGCCGGTTCCTCTGCCATTGGCGGCTTCTTCAGCCCGCATGAATTGCGGGTCGAATCCTCGCTCGCCTTGCCCCGCCTCGTCGAATGGCTCCAAGCGCATCTTGGCGTCAGCTTTCGCTTCGGCACGGCGGTGCGAGGCGTCGAACCCGGCCTGCTTCTCACTAGCATCGGGGATGTTGCGGCCTCGCGCATCGCGATCTGTCCGGGCGACGATCTCACCACACTCTTCGGCGACACGATCGCGGAATACAGAGTGCGGCGCTGCAAGCTGCAGATGCTGCGCCTGGCCGATCCCGGCTTCCGGCTCAAATCGGCGCTGATGTCCGATCTCAGCCTCCTGCGCTATGGCGCCTTTGCCACATTGCCGGAAACGGCGGCGCTGCGCCGGCGGCTCGAAAGCGAGCGGGCAAGCGCCCTGGCGAACGGCGTTCATCTCATCGTCACCCAATCGGCCGATGGCTCTCTCGTCGTGGGCGATTCACACCATTACGGCGCCACGCCGGATCCCTTCGCCTCCACCGAAATCGACGCCCTGATCCTGGCCGAATACGAGGCTCTGTTCCGCGCGCCGCCTCCCCGTGCCATCGCCCATTGGGTCGGCACCTACGCGTCCTCGTCGAAGGACGAGGCGCTCCGCCTGAGCCCTTGCGACGGCGTCAGGCTGGTGATCGTGACCAGCGGTACGGGTGCGAGCACCGGTTTTGCTCTCGGCGAGGAGACGATTGCCGAGCTTTTTGGCAACTGAAGAGGGGAGCGGGCGCGGCCCGGCTGTGAAGCACCATGACCCTGATCCATATCGAGGGCGAATCCAACACCGCCGAGGCGCGGCGTGACTGGAACGCCAGGCAGCATCACGCCCCCTCGGCTGCGCTGCTGCAGCGCGATGCCGATGCCTTCCTGCACCAGAGCCTCTCCAGCCCCTGCGTATCGACCATCGCCAAGGCCGAGGGCATCTGGATCGAGGACCTCGCCGGCCGGCGCTACATGGATTTCCACGGCAACAGCGTCCATCACATCGGCTATGGGCATCCTCGCCTCAAGGAGGCGATCCGGGCGCAGATGGACACCCTGCCCTTCGCCCCCCGCCGCTTTACCTGCGAGACGGCCGTCGAACTGGCCGAAACGCTGGCCGAACTCGCACCCGGCGATCTCGGCAAGGTGCTGTTCACCACGGGCGGCTCCGACGCCATCGAGGTTGCCCTCAAACTGGCGCGCGCGGCGACAGGCCGTTTCAAGACACTGTCCTTCTGGGATGCGTTCCACGGCGCCGGCTTCGGCGCCTCCAGCGTCGGCGGCGAAGCGACGTTCCGCTCCAGCATCGCCGGCCCTCTCCTGCCGGGCAGCGAGCATGTGGCGCCTTGGGCCCCGCATCACTGCCCCTACGGCACGAATTCGCTGGAAGACTCCGCCCGCGCCTGCGCCAGCATGATCTCCTACGTCCTGGCCCGCGAAGGCGATTTCGCCGCTTTCATCGCCGAACCGATGCGTGCGACCCCGCTCGTTCCGGCACCGGGATTCTGGAAAAGCGTGCGCGAGGCCTGCGACAGGCATGGCACGCTGCTGATCTTCGACGAAATTCCGACCGGCCTCGGCAAAACAGGCAAATTCTTCGCCTCCGAGCATGACGGCGTCACTCCCGATATCCTCGTGCTCGGCAAGTCGCTGGGCGGGGGCATCCTACCGATCGCCGCCGTCGTCGCCCGTCGCGACCTCGATGTCGCCGGCGACTACGCCATCGGCCACTACACCCATGAAAAGAACCCTGTCACCACGCGGGCCGCGCTGACCACCATCGCCATCATCCGCGAGGAGGGCCTCGCCGAGCGCGCCAGAGAACTGGGCGATCACGCCATGGGCCGCATGCGCGAGCTGATGACCCGCTCCGCCCATGTCGGCGACGTGCGCGGCCGAGGATTGATCTTCGGTGTCGAGCTCGTCGAGGACCGGCAGGGGCTTCAGCCCAACCATGCCCTGGCCGAGCGCGTCTATTATCGCTGCCTGGAAAACGGCCTGTCCTTCAAGATCAGCCAGGGCAATGTGCTGACGCTGTCGCCGCCGCTGACCATTGCCAGGGAAGACCTCGACCGCGCCCTTGGCATCGTCGAGGACGCGGTCCTGGCAGGATGAGGGCGTCATGGTGAAAGCGGTCAGGACCGACCGGGAGCTCGAATGCCCCGCCGTCGATGCAGGGCTCAGGGCCAATGGCGTCGAACTGGTGACCCTGCCGGAGGGCATTCCTGAAGATGATCTCTGTGCGGCGGTGGCCGACGCCGATCTCCTGCTGATGTGCTACACGCCGATCACCGCCCGGGTGATCGCAGCAGCGCCACGGCTGAAGGGCATCGTCAAATATGGCGTCGGCATCGATGCGATCGACATCCCGGCTGCCATGGCGCGTGGCATACCCGTCGTCAACATACCCGACTATGCCGAGGAAACGGTCGCCGAAGGCGCTTTCGCCCTGATGATCGCGCTCGCCAGGCGCTTGCCGGCCATCAGCAGCGCGGTTGCCGAGCAAGGCTGGATCTGGCCCGAGGCGCGCTGGCTCGGGCGCGACATCGCCGGCGCGACGCTGGGCCTGGTCGGCTGCGGCAGGATCGGCCGCAGCCTTGCCCGCATGGCCGGGGCCGGCTTTCGCGCCCGCGTCCTGGGCTATGATCCCTATCTCGACGCCGCAGCCATGCGCGAAGCCGGCATCGAGAAGGTCGATGCCCTGCATGACCTCTTGGCCGCGAGCGATTTCGTCTCGATCCACAGCGTCCTCAACCAGAGCACGCGGGGCATGATCGGGGCGGCGGAGCTCGCCTGCATGAAGCCGACCGCCATCCTGATCAACGTGTCGCGCGGCGCGCTGGTCGACGAAGCGGCCCTGGTCGATGCGATCGTCGAAGGACGCCTGGGCGGTGCCGGCCTCGACACCTATTCGCTCGAACCCCTGCGCAAGGCCGGCCACCCGATGAGCCCGCTCTACCGTCATGACAACGTCATCCTGCTTCCGCATCTTGCTTTCTTCACGGTCGAAGCCATGCAGCGCCTGGAAGCGGACACCTTGGCCTGCTGCGAGGAGATCCTTCAGGGCCGGCCGGTGACGGTTCGTTCCAACGACCCCCGCCTGCGAGCACAGCGCGCCGGCATTCAGTTCGCCTGAAGCGTTTTGCGATCTGGCGGCAATCGCAAAGACATGTCGAAACAATGAGTTGGGGGCAGGAGAGCGCTCATGCCGGGGCGTGCTTTGCTCGTGGAAGCACGCAAAACCACGGCCTCGTTCAAACTATAAGCCTGGTCTTTCATTGCATAAGATAAATAGATTTTACTTATCGGACGCTTGAAAACACATTTCGCTAAGGCGTTCGGCTCCGGCCGCGGCAAGAGACAGGCAAAAGCGAAGAAAGCCGCCAAACGCTCACATCCCGTCCCGAGAGGAGAACGTCATGAAATCCAGGTTCGCCCTGATTGCAGCCCTGATGTTAGCCGGCATAGCCGTTCCGGCCCATGCCGATGGCGTGGTCACCATCTACGCCGCCGATGGGCTGCATGACGGCACGCCGAGCTGGTTCGGCGATCAGTTCGAAGCCTTTACCAAGGCGACCGGCATCGAGGTCCAATATGTCGAGGCGGGATCGAGCGGCGTGGTCGACCGCCTGGCCAAGGAAAAGTCCAACACCCAGGCCGACGTGCTGGTGACACTGCCGCCCTTCATGCAGAAGGCCGCCGCCGACAGCCTCGTGGAAGCCTACAACCCGGCGGGAGCCGACAAGATCGAGGCCCGCGACAGGGATGCAGGCGGACGCTTCTACGCCCTGGTCAACAACTACCCCAACTTCATCTACAACGCCGAAGTCCTCAAGCAACCCCCGGCGAAATACGAGGATCTCCTCGACCCCAAATTCAAGCAGAAGCTGCAATATTCGACGCCGGGACAGGCCGGCGACGGCACGGCCTTCATGCTGCAGACCTTCCACGCCTTCGGCAGCAAGGAGAAGGGGCTCGACTTCCTCAAGAAGCTCCAGGCCAACAATCTCGGACCTTCCGCCTCGACCGGCAAGTTGACGGCGCTGGTCAACAAGGGCGAACTCTATGTCGCCAATGGCGACATGCAGATGAACCTGTCCCAGCAGGCCGACAATCCGAACATCCAGATTTTCGTGCCGGCAGGCCCTGACGGCAAGAAGACGCTGTTCGCCCTGCCCTACTACATTGCCTTGGTGAAGGGCGCTCCCAATTCGGAAAATGGCAAGAAACTCATCGACTTCCTGCTGTCCGCGGAAGCGCAGAAGCAGGTCAGCGTCGTCGCCAAGGGCCTGCCGGTGCGCAATGACGTCAAGCCGGAGGACGAGAACTACAAGAAGCTCCAGGCCATGCTTCAGGGCGTCGAGATCTGGAGCCCGGACTGGATGGGCGTGCTGTCCGGATTGAAGGACAACGTCGCCGCCTACAATTCGGCCATTTCGAGCAATTGAGAGCCGACAGAGCCATGGCGAGCGCGCAGCTGAAAACCGGTCCGGGCACCGAAGCCAAGGCTGCCGCTCCTGGCGGCAGTCGCATCGGTTTCGAGAATGTCTCGGTTACCTACGGCAATCTGACGGTTCTGCATTCCCTCACGCTGACCGTCAATCCGGGCGAGGTCGTCGCCCTGATCGGCCCCTCGGGCTCAGGCAAGACAACGGCGCTACGCGCTGTTGCGGGCTTCGTCCGGCCCTCATCGGGCCGGATCATGATCGGCGAGCGCGACGTCACGCATCTCGCGCCCTATGACCGCAAGATCGGCATGGTGGTGCAGAACTATGCCCTGTTCCCGCATATGCGTGTCGACGAGAACGTCGCCTTCGGCCTAAGGGCCCACGGCGCCCGGGAAGACGCCATCCGCCAGCGCGTGCCCGAATGCCTGGCAATGGTGGGCATGTCCGCCTATGCGCGGCGCTATCCCCGCGAGCTTTCGGGCGGGCAGCAGCAGCGTGTCGCCATCGCCCGTGCCCTGGCGCCGCGTCCGCAGGTCCTGCTGCTCGACGAGCCGCTTTCGGCCCTCGACGCCCAGATCCGCCGGGCCATGATCGACGAAATCGCCAAGCTGCACACCAGCCTGCCGAACCTGACGGTGCTCTATGTCACGCACGACCAGTCCGAAGCCCTTACGCTGGCCAACCATATCGGCATCATGCGGGACGGCAAATTGCGCGCCTTCGGCACCTCTCAATCCCTGTTCCGCAATCCCCCAAACCGTTTTGCGGCCGAATTCCTCGGCCGGGCGAATCTGGTGCCGGTCAAGGATCTGCAGCCCACCGAGAACGGGCATGCCCGGGTGAGCTTCGGCGACACCTTTCTCTTCGCCCGCAACCATCACCGCCTTGCCAGCGGCAGCGATTGCCTGCTGTGCGTCCGCCCGCACGATTTCCGCTTTACCCGCGCGGCCTCGGAGCCCAACGCGCTCAAGGCCACCGTGCTCGGCGTGCAATGGCAGGGCGATGTCCAGAACATCACCTTCGAAACGGGCGGGCACACGATCCGCATGACGACGCCACCCATGGCCGATCCGCCGCAGGCCGGCGAGAGTGTGCGCATCCATTTCGAGCCCGGTGACGTCACCCTGGTACCAGAGGATCCCGCCCATGGCTGACATTGCGCTCGGCGCGGCCCCGGCGCGGCGCAATCTCGACGGGTTCTGGATCCTGCCGCCGCTCCTCGTGCTGGCGCTGCTGTTCTTCTACCCCCTTGCCCTCATCATCCGCGCCTCGCTCGGAGATGGTGCCCCCTCCCTCGCGACGTTCGAGCAGGTCCTCGGCTCCCGCCAGTTCATCGACGGGCTCTACCACACCATCGTTATCGCCATCTGCTCCACCATCGGCTGCCTGCTGCTGGGATTTGTCCTGTCGGTGGTATTCGCCTTCGTGCCCTTTCCCGGCGCCAGGCTGGCGAGCCGGCTGATCGACACGGTGATCGCGCTGCCGACCTTCCTTGTCACCCTTGCCTTCACCTTCATCTATGGCTCGGCCGGCATTCTCAACGAAACGCTGATGCATGCCTTCGCCCTGCAGCTGCCGCCCATCGACTTCCTCTATTCGCAATGGGGCGTCGTGCTGGCGGAGGTGACGGTCTACACCCCCTTCGTCATGCGCCCGCTTCTCGCCACCTTCTCCCAGATCGACCATGCGCAGATCGAGGTGGCGAGCAGCCTCGGCGCCCGGCCCCTGCGCATCGTGCGGAAGGTGATCTTTCCGGCCGCCCTACCGGCCCTGGTCGCCGGAGGGAGCCTGTGCCTGCTGCTCACCGTCAATGAATTCGGCATCGTGCTGTTCATCGGCGCCAAGGACGTCATCACCCTGCCGCTGCTGATCTACAGCAAGGCGATCCAGGAGTTCGACTATGCGACCGCCTGCGTCATCGCCGTGGTGAACATCGCGCTCTCGCTCGGCCTCTACACGCTCTATCGCATCATCGTGGCTCGTTTCGGAGGCAGCAATGCTGGTGTGGTCTAAAGCCGAGCGCGGCGCCCTGTGGGCGGCCGTGGTGCCGCTTTTCCTCCTCGTCTACGGCCTGCCGATCGGGGTCATCGTCCTCGCCAGCTTCAGCGGGCAGTGGAACGACATCCTGCCCTCGCACCTAACGACCCAGCATTATGCCGATGCCTTTCGCACGGCCTCCTTCGCATCGCTCAAAGCCAGCATCCTCACAGGGATCATCGCCAGCCTGGCGGCGCTCGTCTGCGGCACCTGGGCCGCCCTGGCCCTGCGCCGCTTCAAGCCCCTGCCCAAGCGGGTGCTCGACCTGTTCTTCTTCGTGCCGAGCGCGGTGCCATCCGTCTCCATCGGCCTTGGCCTGCTGGTCGCCTTCAGCCAGCCTCCCTTCCTGCTCAACGGCACGCGACTGATCGTGCTGATCGCGCATTTCATGCTGATCTCTGCCTTCACCTACGGCACGGTCACCGCCGGCCTCGCCCGCCTTCCCATCGATTGCGAACAGGTTGCCGAGAGCCTGGGCGCGCGCCCCTTCTACCGCCTGCGGCGCGTAACGCTGCCCTTGCTCACGCCCTATCTGATCGCCGCTTTCAGCCTCTCCTTCGCCCTGTCGATGGGAGAACTCGGGGCGACCGTCATGGTCTACCCGCCGGGCTGGGTTACCCTGCCGGTCCGCATCTTCTCGCTGTCGGACCGCGGCGCGATCTTCGATGCCGCCACGCTCACGACGATTTTGGGTGCCGCAACCCTGATCGTACTGATCACCCTCACGTGCCTTTCGAGCAGGGCGATGTCGAGATGACGCCGGACCTTGCCAAACCCTCGCCCTCCCTGCGCCAGGTCGCGGCACTGCCGGTACGGATGAAGCGCGGACGCCTGGAGGCCTGCCTCGTGACGACACGCACGACGAGGCGGTGGACCTTGCCGAAGGGCTGGCCGGTCAAGGGACGCAAGGATCCCCAGGCGGCAAGGATCGAGGCAAAGCAGGAAGCCGGCCTCGTCGGCAAGGCCGACAAGAAGCCGATCGGCACCTATCCCTATTGGAAACGCCTCGATACCCATTTTGTCCTGGTCGAAACCACCGTCTATCGCGTCGAGGTCAAGGCGACCTTGAAGAAATGGAAGGAACAGGGCCAGCGGGACGTGCAATGGGTGCCGCTGGAAGAAGCGGCGCTTCTCGTCGCCGAACCGGGCCTTGCCCGCTTGCTGCGAGACCTGACGCATCGAGCCTACAGCATCGAACCTGATTTCTGAAGCAGGCTCGATGCTGTAATGCCTTGTTGCCGCATCTTTTTTGCCGAAAACCGCTACCCACTTTTCGGCGCGATGCTCTAGCCAATCGGGCTGGGCTCCTGAATTCGCCAGGACTGAAAGCACTGCTCCAGGCTACCCCCGATCGATCCGCAGGATATCAAGCAAGAGCGCTCCTCGCCTGGGCTCGCCACGCTCGGAAATGCAAGGCCTCTATTCGGCGCCATGATCGAGGACTACAACAAGGCGATGCTGCCATCCTGTGCACAACAGTGCTGGTATTCCGCGCGACGGCCAATGCCCAGGCTCGAACTGCAGCTCGCATGTGTATATTCGTATTCTCCCCGCTGATGCTGGCGCCGTCATCTCATGAATGAACATCGGGTTCACAAGATCTTCCAGATCGGCGTTCTGCTGAAAGGGGCACATGCACTGACAGAATGCGCAGGCGGCATCGCCCTTGCCCTGGTCAGCACCAATACAATCCGCGCTTTCGTCAACTGGCTCACGCAAGAGGAGCTGATCGAAAACCCGCATGACTTCATCGCCAGCCACCTATCCACCTTCGCCCAGAATTTTTCCATCGAGACGAAGCACTTCTACGCATTCTACCTGCTGGGTCACGGCGTGGTGAAACTGGCGCTGGTCATTGGCTTGCTGAAAGGCAAGCTTTGGTCGTATCCGGCATCGCTGATCGTGCTCGGGCTTTTCATCGTCTACCAGCTCTACCGCTTTTCCTACACGCATGGCGCAGGGCTGATCGTTCTCACCATCCTGGACGTCGTGGTGATGGGGTTGATCTGGCACGAATACCGTCTCGTGCGTCACCATTTGCCTATGAAGTAGAGCCTCCGGTCATCCACGCATTCCGGACAGATGCGCGCGGACCGGCAGCAAGGCGAGCAGGGTCAATAGCGAGAAAGCAGCCCCTGCGAGAAACGTGGCTTGCGGCCCTGCCAGATCCCACAGCGCCCCTGCGATCACGCTGGCGGCGAGCAGCGCGAGGCCGGTGATCAGATTGAACATGCCGAAGGCGGTGCCGCGCAGCTCGGCAGGTGCAGTTTCAGCAATCAAGGTGGCCAGCAGTCCCTGAGTGAACCCCATATGCAGCCCCCAGAGCGCCACGCCCAGGCACACGCCCATGATGCCGGAGGCGAAGGCGAGCACCAGATCGGCAACAACCAGCAGGACGAGGCCGATGACGAGGATCGCTATCCGGTCCATCCGGTCTGAAAGGATGCCGGCCGGATAGGCCGAGAGCGAATAGGCAAAGGCCATGATCACCAGCACGATCGGCACGAACGCCAGGGGCAGGCCGATCGACTGCGCGCGCAGGATGAGAAACGCTTCGGAAAAACGGGCGAGCGTGAAGACCGCCGCGACGACAACCACCCACCAATACGTCTTTCCGAGGCGGCGCAACTCGTCGCGCCGGAGCGGCATGCGGACGCGGCGCAGGTTCTGCGGTCGCTCGGGCTCCTTGACCGCCACCAACAGAACACCGACGGACAGGAACGCCGGCACGACGGCAATCCAGAACACGGCCTGGAAGTGATTGGCCGTCAGCCACATCAGGCCGATCGCCAGAAGCGGACCTGCAAAGGCACCGATGGTATCCAGCGATTGGCGCAGGCCGAAGCTCGCACCGCGCAGATGCGGCGGCGCAAGGTCGGCGACGAGGGCATCGCGAGGCGCGCCCCGGATCCCCTTGCCGATACGATCGACGAACCGCGCCGCAACCAGCCAGTCGATCGAATTGGCCAGGGGAAAGACCGGCTTGGTGAGGGCGGCCAGACCATAGCCGAGAGCAGCCAGGAATTTGCGCTTGCCCAGCCAGTCGCTGAGCGCACCCGAGAACACCTTGGTGATCGAGGCGGTCGCTTCCGCGATGCCCTCGATGATGCCGACGGCAAGCGTGGACGCGCCAAGCACCGTCACCATGTAGACGGGCAGGAGCGCGTGGATCATCTCCGACGAAACATCCATCAGCATCGACACGAAGCCGAGCGCCCAGATGCCGGCTGGAATGCCGCGGCGCGAGGGAGAAGGCGTCATGGTTTCGGCTGTCTTCCGACCGGCCATCTCAGCGGTTCTCGTCCTGCGCCTCGAAGACGCGCTGGGCGTAGCCGTCGAGCAGCGCCTCGCAGGCCCGCAGGCGCTCGACCGCCTCCCCTGCGAGCGAGGCACCGTAAAAATCGAGTTTCCTGATCTTTTCGAGCCACCCCTGGAGCTTCTTGAGGTCGGTGTCCTCTTCCTCCAGCTCGGCATAGGTGAACTTGTTGATCGCGATTTCCTTGGCGATCTCCTTTTCGAAATCGGCGCATCGGCCCAGAAATTCGCGATACTGCTCGTCCCGATCGTTCTTGAAGCGGCTCACGACCTTCTCTTCCTGACCTTGATCGAGCGCGACCGTCTCCAGGATCACGCAGTCCCCCGTGAGGTCCGCGATATCGTTCTCGATCATCTTCAGGCGGCGGATGTGGTCATTGGTCTTGGGCAGGAGACACACGCCGTTCTGCAGATAGACAGCCCCCATCCCCTTGAGCCGCCGCCAGAGCGCGATACGCCTGGCAGCGGGTTCGGGTGGCACCTTATAAGTCAGCAATAACCAGGATAGTGAAACCATAGAGCCGACTGTAATGAAACGACCGTAACATTTCAATTGCAATCATATTATGAGTTCTCGGACGTATCCGCCTATTCTCGACGAAAAGCCTGCGACGGGGAGCGGTCTCCTTTCCGCCAGCAACTATCGGGACGTGTCGATCCAGCGCCCTTCGACGCTGGATTTTTGGATCGCCTCGACCAGCGACTGGATGCGCTGGCCCGACCTGAAACCGAAGGGCTCGGGGCGTTTGCCGGCGATGGCATCGACGAAGCCGGCGATCTCGATTGCCTTGAGGTCGTTGAAGCCAAGCTGGTGGCCGGGGGCAACGCAGAACAATCCATAGGGGGCGTGGTCCGGGCCGGCCTCGATACGGCGGAAGCCGCGTCGTCCCTGCCTGTCGGCCGTGTCGAAGAAATGCAGCTCATTGAAGCGTTCCTGGCTGAAAACCAGCGCGCCCTTGGTGCCATAGACCTCGAAATCATGCTGCATCTTGCGGCCGGTGGCGATCCAGCTTGCCTCCAGGCTGCCGGACGCGCCGTTGGCGAAGCGCAGGAAGGCGCGGCCGAGATCGTCGACCTCGACGTTCCGTCGCCCACCCTGGCCATCGGGCCGGCTGGCGATTACGGTGACGCTGTCGCCCTGGACGCGTTCGATCGGCCCGAGCAGGAACTCCGCCGTCGCCAGCGCATGGCTGCCCAGATCCGCCAGGGCTCCGCCGCCGGCCGGATCATGCCGGAAGGTGAAGGGGCTTTCGCCATCGGCCATGTAGTCCTCGGCATGGATGCCGCGATAGCTGCGGATCTCGCCGAGCTCACCACCGCGGATCATGTCGCGGGCCAGCGAAAACAGCGGATTGCACAGATAGTTGAAACCGACCTGGGTACGGACGCCGGCGGCTTGCGCGGCCTGCGCCATCTCGGTCGCATCGGCCGCCGTGGTGGCAAGGGGCTTTTCGCAATAGACATGCTTGCCGGCCGCCAGCGCCGCCAGCGCCATCTCCTTGTGCAGTGCATTGGGGGCGGTGATGTCGATCACATCGATGCCGGGATCGGCGACGAGGGTTTTCCAGTCGCCCGACGAGGCATTGAAACCGAGCGTCTGCGCCGCGGTGGCGGCCAGCTCCGCACTACGGTCGGCAACCGTGTGCAGCACGATGTCATAGGCGAGGTCGAAGACCCGCTGTGCGGCCGCAAAGCCGAAGACATGGGTCTTGCCCATGAAACCCGTACCGATGAGGCCGATTCTGAGTTGCTGCTTAGCAGTTGGCATTGAGCTGTTCTTTGTTGACGACAAGGGCCGGGTCGATGGCGCCGGAAAAGAAATCAAGCACGTTCTGTACCGAAGAAATGGCCATCCGCTCGGCGCATTCAGCCGTCAGGCCGGCGATGTGCGGTGTCAGGATCACCCGATCGAGCCCGAACAGCGGGTGGTCGGCAAGGGGAGGTTCGTCATCGAAGACATCCAGGCCGGCAGCCGAAATCCTTCCCTGGCATAGCGCCTCGAGCAGGGCCGCCTCGTCGACGACGCCTCCGCGCGCAGTATTGACGACAATTGCGGAGGGTTTCATCGCCGCGAGTTCTTCGGCACCGATCGCCGGGCGCGCAGCCTTGGGCACATGCACCGATATGGCGTCCGCCCAGCTCAATCCGGCGGAAAGGTCATCGACAGCGGCAACCGGTCCGCCTGGCCAGCCGGCGACCTGGAGATAGGGATCATATGCCCGGATTTCCATGCCGAAGGCTCCGGCATATCGGGCGAGCTGGCGTCCCGTCCGGCCAAACCCCATGATGAGGAGACGCTTGCCGGATAGTTCCGTGGCTTCGAGCCTGTTGCGCCAGGTCCAGTTGCCCTCGCGCACGCTGGCATCGGCCCGCAACAGCTTCTTGGCGCAGGCAAGCAGCAGCAGCATCGCGTGCTCGGCCACCGAGATCGAATTGACATCGCCCACGATCGCAAGCGCGATGCCCCTGCTGTTCAATGCCGGCAGGTCGACGGCATCATAGCCGACACCGTGCCGCGAAACGATCTTGAGCTTGTCGGCTCGGGCGATGACGGGGGCCGAGAGAGGCTGCGTGCGAATGACCAGGCCGTCCGCGGCGGCGATGAAAGGGGCGTAGCTTTGTTCCGAGACCTCTTCGACATAGTCGAACGTCACCTCGGGAGCGGCTTGCAGCAATGCGATTCCGCTCGGATGCAATTTGCCGGCGACGAGTACGTGCGGCATCGTTTCCTCCGGCCCAGCGCTGGTGGCTGGTTCTGTCGACCGTTTCATGCCCGGTGATGGAGGGGTGCGCTGTCATGCTCGCTCATGAGCTGGCATCTTCCTCTGCAAGGCATTTTGCAATGGTGATTGCAAATATGTTGCATTGTCAATAATCATTTCGTAAGCAATGGAAAAATCGCGGTTGCGTGGGAGGAACACGATGCCGGCAACACTCCGCCTCACCATGGCCCAGGCCCTGGTCCGTTATCTGTGCAATCAGTTTACAGTCGTAGATGGGGCTAAGGTTCCGCTCTTTCCGGGCGTCTTCGCGATCTTCGGCCATGGCAATGTCACCTGCCTGTCCGAGGCCCTGGAGGCGGTCAAGGACAGCTTCCCGACCTGGCGCGGCCAGAACGAGCAGTCGATGGCCCTGGCGGCAATCGGCTTTGCCAAAGCCAAACGCCGGCGCCAGATCATGGTGGCGGCGAGTTCGATCGGGCCCGGTGCGCTCAACATGGTCACCGCGGCCGGCGTCGCCCATTCCAACCGCCTGCCGGTGCTGCTGCTCTCGGGCGACACTTTCGTCAACCGGCGCCCCGATCCCGTCATGCAGCAGGTGGAGCATTTCGGCGACCCCACCATCAACGTCAACGACGCGTTCAAGGCCGTGACGCGCTACTGGGACCGCATCGTCCATCCCGAACAGATCATCTCCTCCCTGCCGCAGGCCGTGGGCGTGCTGCTGGATCCGGCCGATTGCGGGCCTGCCTTCATCGCGCTGCCGCAGGACGTCCAGGAAATGGCCTGGGACTATCCGGAAGCGTTCTTCGAGCCTGTCGTGCACAAAATCCCGCGGCCGCGCCCGGATCGCGACCGGCTCCAGGAAGCGGTCAAGATCCTGCAGCAGGCAAAGCGGCCCCTGATCATCTCAGGCGGCGGCGTGCGCTATTCCGGCGCCGAAAAGGCCCTGGCCGAGTTTGCGGCGAAGCGAGGCATTCCGCTCGCCGAGACCATTGCCGGCAAGGGTGCCCTCACCCACGACCATCCCGCCCATGTCGGGCCGATCGGCATCGTCGGCTCGACCTCCGCCAATGCGCTCGCAGGTGAGGCCGATGTGATCCTCGCCATCGGCACGCGCCTGATGGACTTCACCACTGGTTCCTGGACCGCCTTCTCGCAGACGGCGAAATTCGTCTCCATCAACGCGGCGCGCTGGGATGCTACCAAGCATCGGGCGCTGGCCGTGATCGGCGATGCCCTGGAAACCGTCGAGGAACTGGCGGGCGCTCTTGGCGATTGGAGAGCGCCGGCCGCCTGGACACAGAAGGGCGTGGCGGAATTCGCCAAATGGAATGCCATGCTCGATGGCTTCCAAAAGCCTACCAACGAGCCGGTGCCGACCTATGCGCAGGTCGTCGGGGTGGTGAATGCCAAGGCCGGCAGCCGGGACCTGCTCATCACCGCTGCCGGTGGCCTGCCCGGCGAAGTCATGAAGAACTGGCGGGTCAAGGAGCCCAATACCTTCGACTGCGAGTTCGGCTTCTCCTGCATGGGCTATGAGATCGCCGCGGGCTGGGGTGCGGCCATGGCCGATCCGACGCGCACGCCGATCGTCATGATCGGCGACGGCACCTATATGATGATGAACTCGGACATCTATTCGACCGTCCTGAGCGGCCACAAGATCATTGTGATCGTCTGTGACAATGGCGGCTATGCCGTGATCAACCGCCTGCAGAATGCCAAGGGCGGGGCTTCCTTCAACAACCTGATCAAGGATTGCCGGGTGAAGGAACCCTTCGCGGTCGACTTTGCCAAGCACGCCGAAGCCATGGGCGCCCTGACCCGGCAGGTCGACAGCCTCGCCGATCTCGGCCCCGCCATCGAATGGGCCCGGAACAACGACCGGACCACGGTGATCTCCATCGTGTCGGACGCCTTCACCTGGACGCCGGGTGATGCCTGGTGGGATGTCGGGGTTCCCGCTACGAGCGAGAGGGGCCAGGTGCGCGAGGCACATGCCTCCCAGCTCGACGGGCGCAAGCGCCAGCGTGTCGGAGTATGACGGGCGCATATTGCGATGCGCCAAAGCTATCCTGATCCGCCAAGACTGTCCTTTGGATGTGATCGACCTCGATTTCCATCGATGCAGATTTGGAGAACCCCATGAAAGCCCGACTTGGCATCGCACCGATTGCCTGGTGGAACGACGACTTGCCCGAACTCAGCGATGACGTATCGCTCGACGAGTGCCTGCGCCAGGCCCGCGAGGCCGGCTTTACCGGCATGGAGACGGGCCGTCGTTTCCCGATGGATCCCGGCGAGCTCAAGCCCGTCCTGGACAAACACGGCATGAGCGTTTGCGGTGGCTGGTTCTCCGGCCTGCTGCTCGACGGCGATATCGAGATGGAAAAAGAGCGCATCGCCGGACAGATGGCGCTCTTCAAGGCGGTCGGGGCGCCGTGCATCGTCTATGGTGAAACCGCCGGCACCATCCAGGGCAATCGCTCGGCGCCTCTGGCGACCAAAAGGCGGCTGGGCGAGGACGAAATCAAGGCCTATGGGCGCAAGATGACGGCCTTCGCCGAATGGTGCGCCGGACAGGGCATGCCGATCAGCTACCATCATCACATGGCAGCGGTGATCGAGACCGAGGCCGAACTCGATCTCCTGATGAAGCACTCCGGAGAAGCCTTGCCCCTGCTCTACGATGCCGGTCACATGGCTTTCGCCGGCGGCGACGTGCTGCGGGTGATCGACAAGCACCATGCCCGCATTTCCCATGTCCACACCAAGGATATCCGCGCCGCGGTGGTCGAAGGCCTCGATCGCACCAAAGAGAGCTTTCTTGATGCCGTGGTGAAGGGGGCCTTTACCGTTCCCGGAGACGGATCCCTCGATTTCGAGGCGATCGTGAAGCGGCTGGCCGCCCATGGCTACGAAGGATGGTTCGTCGTCGAGGCGGAGCAGGACCCCGTCAAGAGCCCGCCGCTGCAGATGGCCAGGATCGGGCACAAGGAATTGCTGCGGGTGATGGCCGCGGCCGGCTATTCGGTGGAGAATTGATGCCATGAACCGCATGGATGGAAAGATCTGCGTCGTGACCGGCTCGACGCAGGGGCTGGGGGCCGCGATCGCGCATGAGCTTGCTGCCGCGGGAGCTGCCGGCCTGGTCACGCTTGGCCGCAATGCCGCCAAGGGGCAGGCGGTGGCCGATGAGATCAGGGCGCGGACCGGCGTTGCCGTTCACTTCGTCAAGGCCGATGTCGCCGATGTCGGGCAGTGCAGGCACGCCATTGCCGAAGCCGACCGCGTCCATGGCCGGGTGGATGTCCTCGTGAACGCCGCCGCCTGCACCGATCGCGGCACGATCCTCGATACCTCGCCCGAGTTGTTCGACCAGCTCTTTGCCACCAATGTCCGCGGCCCCTACTTCCTGATGCAGGAGGCGATGAAGCTGATGATCCGCGACGGCATTGCGGGATCTGTCTGCAATATCGGCTCGATTTCCGAACATGCTGGACAGCCTTTCATCAACGCCTATTGCGCCTCCAAGGGTGCCCTGGCGACGCTGACCCGCAATACGGCCTTCTCGGTGATGAAGAACCGTATCCGCGTGAACCAGCTCAATGTCGGCTGGATGTCGTCCGATCATGAACGCGAGCTGCAGGCGGCCTCCACCGGCGATCCCGACTGGGAGGCCAAGGCCGCGGCGGCACTGCCTTTCGGCCGGCTCGTCGATCCCGCCGAGGCGGCCAGGGCCGTCAATTTCATCGTCTCCGATGATGCCGGGCTGATGACGGGCGCCGTGATCAACTACGACCAGACGGTGTGGGGCGGAGCGGCCGGCATGATGCCGGTCCCCACCGAAGCCCTTTCCCTGGCCTGATCGCCTTGGCCAAGGGCATCCTGGCGACCGGAAGCGGCCTTTGACGGGCCGCTTCTTCTCGAATGCACTCGTTCTAAGGCTGCGTGACGATCGGGATGCGGGGATCGGGAGCCTTCTGCAGGCGTGCCGCCAGCGCCGCCGTCAGGGACTGCGCCAGGCACATCGGGGCCGCCAGGGACCGTGAAAACGTATACTGATGCTCGGGCACTGCGAACAGCACGGTTGCATTCTTGGCGAGGGGCGAAAGGGTCGAGTCCGTTATCGCCAGGATCGGCAGCTTCCGGGCCGCCGCCTGCTCGACGATATTGACGACTTCGGTCGCATAAAACCGGAAAGAGACGGCAAAGAGCAGATCCGTGGGCCGCATGGTGCCGGCGATATGGGTGGAAAGGCCGCCGCTCGCATCGAGGAGAACGGTGCGCTTTCCCAGCATGGTCAGGATGTAGCGGGTGAGATCGACGATCGGCGCCGAGCGAAGCTGGCCGACCAGATAGATGGTGTCGGCCTTCTCCATCAGGTCGACGGCCTTTTCGATGGTCTCTCCCATCGTCAGGTTCAGCAGTTCCTGCAAGGCGTCGATGTCGCGCAGGACCAGATCGTGCAGGAAGCCCCAGCCGCCGACATTCTCCCGGTCGCTCAGCTCCGACTCCAGGGCCTTGATTCTGGCCTGGAAGCCAGGGGCGGCCGTCGACAGCCGTCGCTGGAAGACCGCTTGTACTTCCTTGAAGCCCTTGTAGCCCAGCATCTGGGCAAAACGCACGAAACTGGAGGCATGAATGCCGCAGGTATCCGCGATGGCGTTGAGGGACATCACCGCGACATCATTGGGATTCTGGGTCAGGTAAACGGCTATATTCTGATAGGCCTTGCTCATCCCGTCATATTTGTCGTGGATGACCCGAATTAGGTCCTCATAGTCTTGCGGGACACTGTCGGCGCCCATGAATATGTCCTTCTCCAATCACCGGCAGCTTGGGAATATGCCGTATACAGATCGCGCTTTATCATAGGTATGCCGCGCAGCGTTAGCCACGCGGCATATCTGGACCTGCCCGCAGGGTGGCCCGGAAGACCGATGGGCCCTTGCAGGCTGCATGGAACGGCTTGGCGTCGTCAGTTGCCGCCGCCGATGCAGGTGGCGACGTTATCGGGCGTGCAGACGTCCAGGCCGGTATAGCTGGGATCCTTGGGCGGGGCCTTGCCGTCCTTGATGTCCTTGAGGAAATACATGGCCTTGTAGCCCATCTCGAAGGGACGCTGGCCGACATTGCCGGAAGCCAGGCCTTCCTTGAGAAGGTCGATCTGCACGGGCAGCGTATCGGCAACCACCAAAGCGAGGGCGCCGGACGCGATCTTGCTCTTATATTTGGTCGCCACCTGCCGATAAGCGTCGGGCAGGAATTCCGGGAAGCCGCCGGTCGGGATGAAAGCGTCGAGATCGGGATATTTGCCGAGCGTGTCTTCGAGCTGCTGCACCGATTTCGGGAAATCGTCATCGGTATAGAGCGGGCACCCGTCGACTTCCGTCCAGCCATTCTGGCCGGTCAGTCGATCGCCCGGGGACTGGGCGCTCGGCTTGCCGGCAAGGGTGTCGCGAATTCCCTGCATGCGTTCATTGTGGTTGGCGGCTGCCGCACCACCGGACTGGATGCAGATCTTGCCACCCTTCGGCTTGATCTTCATGGCAATCTTGGCGAGGTTCACGCCGATCTCGTAATTATGCGTGCCGACATAGGCGACACGTTCGCCCTTGGCATCTGGAAGCAGATCGGAGTCCCAGGTCAGCACCGGGATCTTGGCCCCGGCCGCGCCCTGCAGCGCCGCGGCGATCGCCGGTGCATTGGCGACCGAGACGGCGATGCCATCGACGCCCTTGGTGATGAGGTCCTGCACCATCTGTGCCTGTTCATCGCCACCGCCATGTTCGCCCGGGCCGACATAGAGGCATTCGATGGCGCCGTTGAGTTCCTTTTCCGCCTTCTTGCAGCCGGCCTGAGCCTGGTCGAAGAAGGGATTGTTGGTGTTCTTGGGGACGAGCGCGAAGGTCAGCTTGTCGGCGGCATGGGCGCCGCCGGCCGTCGCAGCAAGACCAACGGCGAGGGCCGCCGAGGTCAGCAGGTATTTGAGCATAGTCTCCTCCGGATGTTGTGCCCTCCGGGGCGTGTCGTCGACATGCCCTTGGGGCGTTCACACGATGCCGGTTCGACCGGTCATTCGCGTCTCTTGCCGCGGATCCGCTCGAGCAGGACCGCGAGAACCAGGAAGCTGCCGACGAAGACGCCCTGCCAGTTGGAATCGACGCCGGCCATGAGCAGGGAATTGCGGATCACTTCGAGCAGGGCTGAGCCGATCAGCGCTCCGAAAGCACCGCCCTCCCCGCCCATCAGATTGGCGCCGCCGATCACCGTGGAGGCGATGGCGCGCAACTCGTAGCCCGTGCCCAGGGAGTTGATGGCCGAACCGGCCCAGCCGACACTCAGGATCGCGGCGATGGCACCGCTGACGCCCGAGACGACATAGGCCTGCAGCTTGATGCGCTTGACCGGGACGCCGGTGAGGTTGGCAGCCTGTTCGTTGCCGCCTATGGCGATCAGATGCCGGCCCCATGTCGTCATGCGCATGACCACGAAGAGCGCGACAGTGAGCACGACCAGCACCCAGACGGGATTGGCGATGCCGAAGATCGCGCCGGCGCCGATGGCCTTGAAGGTCGGGCCGCCGGGACCGAAATTGTAGAGCATCTTGTTGCCGGACAGGACGACGGCGACCGAACGGGCCGCCGAGAGCATGCCGAGCGTGACCACGAAGGGGGACAGGCCGACATAGGCGATGAGCCCGCCATTGACGGCGCCGGCTATGCCGCCGGCAACGAGGCCGGACAGCACGGCCGCATACCAGGGATACCCCGCCTCCAGCGTCAATCCGCAGACGACTGCGACCAGGCCCATGATCGAGCCGACGGACAAATCGATACCGCCGGTGACGATCACGGCGGTGGCACCGAGCGCCATGATGCCGATAAAGGCGAAGTTGCGGGTGATGTTGTAGAAATTATCCTCGGTGGCAAAGCGCGGCTCGCGGATCGACATCACGACGCAGATGACGAGCAGTGCGACCGTCACCCAAAAGGCCTGGCTGGAGACGAGCGACTGCCACAGTGATTTTTCCTTCGTCCCCAGGACCGACTCGATGGAAACATTGGCGGATGCAGGCGCATTGGCCTGCTTGGAATGGTTGGAAGCATCCGTCATCGCAACCTCACGCTGCCTGGATTGCGCCGGTGATGAGACCCGTAACCTCTTCGGGCGAGGTTGCGGCTATCGGCTTGTCCGCCACTTTGTGGCCGCGCCGCATGACGATGACGCGGTCGCAGACCTCGAAGACGTCGGGCATGCGATGGGAAATCAGCACCACCGAAATGCCGGCGTCGCGCAGGCGATGGATCAGCCCGAGGACCTCGGCAACCTGCCGCACGCTGATGGCGGCGGTGGGCTCGTCCATCAGCACGATCTTGGCCCGTGACAGGCGCGTGCGTGCAATGGCAACCGCCTGGCGCTGCCCCCCCGACATCTGTCGGACGAGGTCGCGGGGGCGGGTTTCCGATTTGAGCTCGGCGAAGAGCTCACCCGCCTTCTTGATCATCGCGCCGTGATCGAGCCAGCGCAAGGGACCCACGCCCTTCTTGATCTCCCGGCCGAGGAATACGTTGGCGGCGGCCGAGAGGTTGTTGCACAAAGCGAGGTCCTGATAGACGACCTCGATCCCCTTGGCCCTGGCCTCCACCGGCTTGTGGAAGTGCACCACCTCGTCGTCGAGCCTGATCTCGCCGGAGGTCGGAGGGAAGTTGCCGGCGATCAGTTTGACCAAGGTGGATTTGCCGGCGCCGTTATCGCCCATCAAGCCGACGATCTCGGCCCTGCCAATCGTCAATTCGACGTCTGTCAATGCCTTGATGGCGCCGAAGCTCTTTGAGACTGACTTCAGCTGCAGCAATGTCATGCCTCGCTCCCTCTTTCTTTTCTTGTTGCTCTATTCATGACGCATCAGCCGGCAGATGCCACCGGAAAAAGGCAGCCGCCCGGGCTGGAAGAGCATCGATTTCATGGGGATCGAAAGATCCGTCGCTCGGCGATCCTGCTGGAAGCAAGGATGCCTTCGTGACGCCTGGCACGCATTGCGAATTCCCCGTCCTGCTGCAGTTGTTATTATTTTTGCAATTTCTATTTCATTTTCACATTGATTGCAACAATTATTGCAAACGCAGCGCAGCCGTCAAGAGCAATTGAAATGATAATTGACTGAATTTTATTTTATCAATAATCATTGCGAAAATCGCGCTGACAGGCGCAATGGGAGGAAGCCATGACAGCCAGGCAATCTCGGAGTGAGGCCTATCCCGCCGCCGATCGTCGTTTGAGGCTCGGCTTCGTTGGCGGCGGGCGCGGTGGCCAGGTCGGCGCGTGGCACGCCGCCGGCGCGCGTCTCTCCAATCGGTGGGACATCGTCGCAGGAGCCTTGTCGGCCGACCCGGCTACGGCCCGGGCATCGGGCCGGGAGTGGTTCCTGGCAGACGACCGCATCTATGACGATTATCGCATCATGGCGCGGCACGAAGCCGCCCGCCCGGATGGCATCGATGCGGTTTCGATCTGTACCCCCAACCACACGCACTACGAGATCGCCCGCGCCTTCCTCGAGGCGGGCGTCAACGTCATCTGCGACAAGCCCCTGACCACGAGCCTGGAAGATGCCAAGGCCCTGATGACCCTCGAAGGGGATACCGGATTGGTCTTCGGCGTGACTTACGCCTTCGCGTTTCACGCCATGGTACGGCAGGCGCGGCACATGGTCCTCGAAGGCAGGATCGGGCGGATCCGCCAGGTCCATGTCGAGTATTTCCAGGAATGGTCCTGCCTGGAAGAAATGCCGGCCGGCGGAGAGCTCCCCTGGCGCCAGGATCCGGCAAGGGTCGGCAAGGCGTCGGCGATCAGCGACATCGGTACGCACGCCTTTCATCTCGCGAGCTATGTCACGGCCGAACCGATCGTCGAGCTGAGAGCGGATCTGCATGTCTGCGGCCCCGCGCGCGGCCTGGAGGACACAGCCTTCATCAATATCCGCCTTGCCGGCGGCGCCCCCGGTACGCTCCTGGTCACGCAGGTCGCGCCCGGCAATTATTGCGCCCTGCGCTTGCGGGTCTATGGCGAGCGCGGCGGCATCGAATGGGATCAGGAAAAGCCCGAATATCTTCGGGTCAGTTATCTCGGGCAACCGGACGAGGTGATCGTCCGCGGCAAGGAAGGCGCGATGCTGCCTGGCGTTGGGAAAATGTCCACGCTGCCGAGCGGGCATGGCGAGGCGCTCAGCAATGCCTGGGCCAATCTCTACACCGAATTCGCCGTGGCGATCGAAGCGAGAGCCGCCGGGCATTCATTGCCGGCGGGGATGCTCGAATTTCCCACTGCGCTGGATGGTGCGCGCGGCGTGAACTTCATTCAGGCCGCGGTGGAATCTCATGAAAAGGGCGGTGTCTGGACGCCGTGCTGGCTGTCCTAGCGCCCTGCTATCGAAAATCGGGAGGAAGAAATGAGCGTCAAATTGGGGATCGTCGGCGTTGGCGTGATGGGCGCCGATCATGCCCGCACGATCGCATCGCAGGTGGCCGGCGCCAGCATTCGCAGCATCTACGATGCCAATGCCGAGCGCGCCAGGCAGATTGCCGACGAGGTCGGCGCTACCGATGTTGCCGGCGACCCTCTCCGTCTCATCGGCGATCCTCAGGTCGATGCCGTGCTGATCGCCTCGCCGGACAGCACCCACAAGGAGCTGTCCCTTGCCTGCATCACGGCCCGCAAGCCGGTGCTGTGCGAGAAGCCTCTGGCCTCGACCTCGCAGGAATGCCTCGAACTGATCGATGCCGAGACGGCCGCAGGCGTGCGCCTCGTCCAGGTCGGCTATATGCGCCGGTTCGACCCATCCTATGCCGCGATGAAGGCCCAGCTCGCGGCGGGCCAGCTCGGCAAGCCGCTGCTGTTTCATTGCATCCATCGCAATGTCGCCGCGCCACCCTGGTTCGATGGCGGCATGGCCATTGCCAATTCGGCCGTGCACGAATTCGACATCATACGCTGGATGCTTGCCGGCGACCTGACCGCCATTTCGGTGTTCCGGCCCGGCAAAGTTTCTACCCAAACGCCCGGCGCGCCCGTCTTTCTGGTGCTGGACGGGCCTGGTGGCACCCTGGCGACCATCGAGGTCTTCAACGATGCCGCCTATGGCTACGACGTCAGGGGCGAGCTGGTGTGCGAGAAGGGCACGATCGAGCTGCAGCGGCCGGTGCATGCGCTCGTCAACCACGCTTTGTCGCAGGGGGCGAGCTATCCGCTGGACTGGCGCCCGCGCTTCCAGGATGCCTACCGCCTGCAGGCGCAGGGATGGATCGACAGCATCAGGAGCGGCAAGCCCACGGGCGCGAGTGCCTGGGACGGATATGCCGCCACCCTCGTGGCCGAGGCAGGCTTGCGGTCGCTCGGATCCGGGCGTCGGGAAGAGATATCCACTACGCCCATGCCCGGCCTCTATGGCTGATACCAACTTGCATAGAGCCTCGCTCACCAGCTCTGTCGTTGCGAACGAAGCGAAGCAATCCAAGGGCCGTAGACTTTGTGCCTTCAAGTCCCTGGATTGCTTCGCTTCGCTCGCAATGAGGGGTCAGCCTTTATATGTCCTGGCATGAGGCCTTTGCAGGTTCGCGATCAATAGGCCGGTTTCACCGCCGGGGACGCCGAGGCCGGCTTGCCATTGAGCTCGCGAAAGCGTGCGACGCTGGCCTGCGCGGCGGCGGCGAGCAGCCTGGAATCGCCCGACACTGTGGTCATGTCAAAACCCCAGGCGATGGCGCGCGTGGCATAGTCGGGCGTACCGCAATGCAGAGCGGCGATTTTGCCCGATTTCTTGCATGCCGCGACGATCTTCTGCAGGGCGTCGATCATCTCCGGCTCCTCGCGGTCGAAACCCGGCGCCAGGCGCCCCTGGTGCAGGCTGAAGGTGAGATCGGCCGGCCCGACATAGATACCGTCCAGTCCGGGCGTGGCGGCGATCGCCTCAAGATTGGCCATGGCCTGGGCGGTTTCGACCATGGCGAAACCGAGGATCTCGTCATTGGCTTCGGCCGCATAGTTGGCGCCGGCCGAGAAGTTGGCCCGCGTCGGGCCGAAGCTGCGCTGGCCGTGCGGTGGATAGCGGATATAGCTGACGAACTCGGCTGCCTGCTCGGCAGTGTTCACCATCGGGCAGATGATGCCATAGGCGCCGGCGTCCAGTGCCTTCATGATGATACCAGGCTCGAGCCAGGGCACGCGCGCCATCGGGACGACGCCGGAAGCGCGCATGGCCTGCAACATCGGCAGCAGCGTGGAATAGTCGAGGGCGCCATGCTGTACGTCCACCGTAAGGCTGTCATAACCCTGCGCGGCCATGATCTCAGCGGTGAACGGGTTTCCGATCGAGAGCCAGCCATTGATGGTGGGCCGCCCTTCGGCCCAGCTCTGCTTCAGCCTGTTCCTGATCAACGGTGCCTCCTCAAAATACGATCTGGGCCAGCTTGGTGTCGAGATAATCGGCGATACCCTCGGTGCCCCCCTCGCGCCCCATCCCTGAATATCGGGTGCCGCCGAAGGGAGCCTCGGCGGCTGCCAGGGCGAAGCTGTTGATGCCGACCATGCCCGCCTTCAACTCGGCGACGGTCCGCCTGGCGCGCGCTGGGCTGCGCGTGAAGGCATAGGCGGACAATCCCATGTCGCTGGCATTGGCCCGCGCGATAACTTCGTCATCGGTGGAAAACGCAGCGATGGCGGCGATCGGCCCGAAATTCTCCTCGGCGAACACGCGCATGCCGTCCTCGACATCGGTGAGTACCGTGGGCTCGAAGAAGAAGCCGGCGTTGAAGGCAGAAGGCGTGCGGCCGCCGCAAGCCAGCCGGGCACCGGCCTTCTCGGCCTCGGCGACGATGGCCTCGATCTCGCTGCGACGCCTGGCATTGATGAGAGGCCCCATCTGCGTTTCACCGTCGAGGCCGTCACCCAGCCTGAGGGCGCCGGCCCTGGCCACGAAACCCTGCACGAAGGCGTCGTGCAGGCTCTCATGCACGAAGAAGCGATCGGGGGTCACGCAAACCTGGCCGGCATTGGCGTATTTGGTCGGCACCGACAGGGTGAGGGCCAATTCCAGGTCGGCATCCTCATGGATGATGAGAGGGGCATTGCCGCCGAGCTCCATCGAAACCTTCTTCACCGTTTCGGCGGCATCCCGGATCATCTGCTGCCCGACACGCGTCGAACCCGTCAGCGAAACCTTGCGCACCGCCGCGGAAGCCATGATCGGATCATAGGTCGTACTGGTCGGGCCGACGACGAGGCTCACGACGCCAGCGGGGATATCCGCTGCCCGAGCGCAGTCGACCATGACCATGGCCGTTCCCGGTGTCTGGCCGGAGGGCCTGACGATGATCGAGCAACCGGCTGCAAGCGCCGGTGCGACCTTGCGCGCGACCAGGGCAGCCGGGAAGTTCCAGGCCGTGAAAGCGGCGGCGATGCCGACGGGCTCGTGCAGAACCTCGAAGCGTCCGCCGGGCACCCGGCTCTCGATGACGCGGCCATAAATGCGGCGCGCCTCTTCGGCGTACCAGCGGAACTGGTCGGTGGCGAGGCCCCATTCGCGCTCGGCCTGCACAAGGGGCTTTCCGGTTTCGCTCGAGATCATGCGCACGGCATCGGCCTTGCGGCGGAGCATCTCGTCAGCGACCCGATGCAGGGCGTCCGCGCGCTCGAAGGCTGTCTTCGATTTCCACAGCGCAAAGCCCTTGGCAGCGCCGGCCAGGGCCTCTTCAGTATCGGCGGAAGTCGCGAGCGGGACTTCGCCCAACGCGCGCTCGTGGACGGGGCTGATGACCGCAGAGCTGCCCTTGTCGGAGGCCTGGCGCCATTGGCCGTCGATGAAAAGGCCGAAATCCTGATACATGCTCACCCGACCTCGCTGGTGTTCACCGGCCGTCCCTCGCGGATCGACCGACCGGCCGCTTCGGCCAGGACCAGGGCCGCACGGCCATCTGCAAACCCGACTTCCGGCGCCGTGGCGTTTTCGACCGCGTCGACGAAGGCGCCGATCTCGGCATTGAAGGCTTCCGCATAGCGTTCGATGAAGAAGTCGAGATAGGGCGCTCCGCGGGCCGTGAATTCCGCGGCGTAGCGCACGCAATCATGGGTCCGGCGGTTTTCCGAAATGGCCATGCCCTTGTTGCCGAAGACCTCGACACGCTGGTCATAGCCATAGACGGCCTGCCTCGAATTCAAGATCACGCACTGCTTTCCCGAGGGCGTGGAAAGAACCACCGAGACGGTGTCCCAGTCCTCGCAGCGTGCCATCAGCCCCGGATTGACGAGGCGGCTTCCGACCGCGCTCACCGTTTGCGGTTCCTCGCCAAGGAGGAAGCGGGCCATGTCGAAATCGTGGATCGTCATGTCGCGAAAAATGCCGCCCGATACCTCCATATAGGCGGCCGGCGCCATTCCCGGGTCGCGGGAGGTGATGACGATCTGGTGTACATCGCCGATATCGCCATTTGCGATCGCCGCCTTCGTCGCCCTATGCGTGGGGTCGAAACGCCTGACGAAGCCGAGCATGATGGGCACAGACGTCTTGCCGATGATGCTGGCGCAGCGATCGACCCTTTCCAGGCTCAGGTCGATCGGCTTCTCGCACAACACCGGCTTGCCGGCCGCCACGGCCTTTTCGATGTAGTCGGCATGCGTGCTGGTGGAACTGGCGACGAGCACGGCGTCGACCTCCTTGGAGGCAAAAACCTCGTCGTCGGTGGCGAAGACGGGTACTGCTTCTCTGGCTCCCACCTCGGCGGCAGCTTCCCTTGAAACGTCGAAGACACCCGAGAGCCGGGTCCTGGGATGGGCCCCGATATTGGCAGCATGCATCCGTCCGATCCGTCCGCATCCCAATACGGCAATCCTGAGCACGGAAATCCTCCCTGATTTTTTGCAATGATCATTGCAAAAAATATAGATTGTCAACAAGCAATGCGGATTATTTTTGCGGCATGCCGGTGCCGCCCTGCCCTAGCCTCCCGCAGAGAGGGCGGAATGCGTTGGTCGCTTCCGGGCAACGGGTTCAGGCCCCGGGCGACACGGCCTCATTCGGGACGCACGCATCCACAAAACCGGTGCCAAGAGAGGCGGCGGCAAAATCAAGGAAGCCAGTGCGGGTCTCGCGGGCCCGCAGCCTCGGTGAGATCCGGCTTGCACCTGTCCGGTAACATGATCGGCCGGCCCTTCCCTGCCTCTCAGCGTTGCTCTTCCCGGCGAGAGGCAAACACCTTTTCCAGCACGGGAATGGCAGACATGGCGCGAGGCCAGCCGGCATAGAAACCGAGATGCGCAGGTATCTCGGCGGCTTCCGCCTGCGTCAGGCCATTGTCCATGGCGCGATTGGCGTGGAAAGGAAGCTGTTCGGGCTGCCCGATGGCGATGAGGGCAGCGACGGTGACGAGGCTGCGATCGCGCAGCGATAGATCGGGCCGCCGCCACAGATCGCCGAACAGGACGCGATTGGTCAACTCAGCCAACACCGGAGAGGTCGGCCCTACCGCGCCCTTCACCGCGCTGGCGCGAGCCGCTTCCGCCTCTGCATCCAGCTCAATCGGCGCGGCATGGCCGTTGGCGGCAGCGCCGATCCCGCGCGCGTCGAAGACCTTCCTTGCTTCGCCGACAGCCGACATCGCGTTCGGCCAGCCGGAATAGAAGGCCAGCTGGGTGATGAGTTCGCCGATCTCCTCCGGCTTCACGCCATTGTCCAGTGCACGAGCGACATGGCTGCCGATCTGCGCCATCTTTCCAGTCGAAACCAGGGCCGCGACCGTAATCAGGCTACGGTCGCGCGGAGGCAGTTCGGCGCGTTTCCAGACCTCGCCGAACAACACGTCGTCAGTGAAGTGACCGAGGCCCGGAGCGACCTCGTAGACGACTGCGGGCGCAACACGCTCGCGGTGAGGTTCCTGGGCCTCGGCTCCGGTCGCGGCCAGCGCTGAAATGGCGATGGATGCGGTGATCTTCTTCATGGAGGGACCTCGTTGTTGTTCGATACACAGTAGCGGCTAAGTCGGCCTTCAGGCCTTCCCTGGCGAGCGGAGCGCGGTCTCGTCCGCAAGGCCGCTCGCGGCGCCCGCGATGACGACGACCGTTCTCGGCTCGATTGTGTAGACTGCCCTTCAAAGCCCCGTCGTCTTGAGAAGCTGCTCGGGATAGCGCTCTCCTTCGATCCGGATTGCGGCTGCGGCAGCCTGGATTTCGGAAAGGTCTGCAGCCGTCAGATCGACATCGACAGCACCGAGATTCTCTTCGAGACGACTAAGCTTGGTGGTACCGGGAATCGGCACGATCCAGGGCCTTTGTGCCAGCAGCCACGAAAGCGCAACCTGTGCGGGTGTGGCGTTCTTGTCGGCTGCGATCCGTTTCAGAAGATCCACCAAAGCCTGGTTTTTTGCCATCGCATCGGGCGTGAAGCGCGGCAAAATACTGCGGAAATCGCCATCAGCGAGCTTGGTGTCCTTGTCCATCGCACCCGTCAAGAAGCCCTTGCCGAGCGGGCTGTAGGGCACGAGGCCAATCCCCAACTCCTGACAGGTTTCCAGGATCCCGTTCGTTTCAACGCCCCGCGTCCAAAGCGAATATTCGTTTTGCAAAGCGCTCACGGACTGAACCGCATGGGCGCGACGAGCGGTCTGCGCACCCGGTTCCGACAGTCCGAAGTGCTTTACCTTGCCGGCTGCGATCAGTTCCTTCACCGCACCCGCCACGTCTTCGATCGGCACGCCGGGATCGACCCGATGCTGGTAGAAGAGATCGATCTGCTCGACACCGAGCCGCTTGAGGGATGCGTCGGCAACCGCCTTGATGTGATTGGGCCTGCTGTTCAGCCCCGACTGCTTGCCATCGACGATGTTGAAGCCGAACTTCGTGGCGATCACGACCTGGTCGCGAACCGCACGCAGCGCCTCGCCGACCATTTCCTCGTTTGTGAATGGTCCGTAGACCTCCGCCGTGTCGAAAAAGGTGACGCCGCGATCCACCGCCTGGCGGATCAACGTGATGCCCTCCTGCTTGCTGAGCTTGTGGGCGTAGCCGAAGTCCAACCCCATGCAGCCATAGCCGAGAGCCGAAACCTCAAGGCCGCTTTTGCCAAGCATACGCTTTTGCATGTCTTCTCTCCTTTTCAAAAAAGGGGCGCGCCACAGGCCGGCGCTCGACCGCCACGATGACAAGAGCGCGTTCGGCGCCGGCAGGTGGAAGCGTGTTCCTGCCGGCTCCCTTTTTCAAAGAATAGGACTGGTGCATTACCTTCATTAGATGCAAAATTGCGTATAGGCCTATATCGGATTTTCATGAATGCATCGCAGCGAGTACGGCGATCTTGCCGCTTTCCTGACCGTCGCCGAGGAACGCAGTTTCACCCGCGCCGCTGCACAATTGGGCACGTCCCAGTCTGCGCTGAGCCATACCGTTCGACGCTTGGAGGAACGGCTGGGGCTGCGCCTCCTCAGTCGAACGACGCGGAATATTTCGATGACCGAGGCCGGGGCCAAGCTATATGCCGCACTGACTCCCGCCTTCGATGATATTCGCGGCAGCTTGGCCGTCCTGGACGAATTGCGCGAGAAGCCGGCCGGCACGATCCGCATCACTTCGAGCCGGAGTGCCTCCGATGCCATCCTGATGCCTGCGGCTCGCAAGCTGATGGTGGATTACCCCGACCTCAACATCGAGATTTCAATCGACCAGAGGCTTACGGACATTGTCGGGGACGGTTTCGATGCCGGCATCCGCCTGGGCGAGCAGGTCGAGAAGGACATGATCGCCGTGCGGATCTCCCCGGACTTGCGGATGGCGGTCGTCGGGTCGCCGGGTTATTTTGAAGTGCACCCCAAGCCCCAAACGCCCCACGACCTGACCAGCCACAACTGCATCAATCTGCGCTTGCCCACCAAAGGCGGGCTCTATGCCTGGGAATTCGAAAAGAATGGCAGGCCGCTCAATGTCAGGGTGGAGGGGCAATTCACCTGCAACGATGTTCTGTTGATCATCGACGCAGCATCGAATGGGCTTGGACTTGCCTGCCTGCCTGATGACATGGTGAAGGATCCCATCTCTGCCGGGCAGCTTGTCCGGGTGCTCGAAGACTGGTGCCCCCCCTTTCCCGGATATCACCTCTATTACCCGAGCCGGCGGCAACACTCGGCTGCCTTTGCCCTTTTTATCGAAGCGCTGCGCTGGCGAAGCCCGAGAGACTTTCCCTTGGCGGCAGAAACACGGGCCTAGATAGCGAAGGTCGAGCGGTCTGAGCAGCGGCAACGAAGCGCAGGCACACCATCGCCGGCATCGAAACTCAATCCAAGCACATGTTTACGCATTCTCCTGCCGGCCATCGCTGCCGACGAACGGAGAGTGATCACGACCGTTCGACAAAACACCGACGTGGAAGACGGAGATGGAAGCGGATCTCCTGCTTGAAGACATCGCGGAAATCCGCAAAGCAGCGGAATCCAAACAGCCTCACGAGGCGGCTGACGGCCGATGTCGGGATGCCGCAAGCCTTTGCCATGTCACGCGCCGAACCCAAGGCGACCTGAAGGCGATTGTCGAGAGCATAGTCCATGGCCGTTTGCGCCCAGGGTTTCAACCCTACGCGCATTTCCGCAAACCGCTGGCACAGTTCGGCAAGGTCTCTTGGGTGTTCGGCTCGTTCCATGTCCTGCACCGCATATTGGCTATTTGCGTGAGATCGAGCGGAGCGACATCGATCTCGCTCAGACGCGGCCCCGCAAGGAGCTTTCGAGCTCGACGAGTTCCTGGCCACCGGCCATCAGGTTCTGCAATTCATCGTGGCTGACTTCGCCGCGCAGCGCCGTACCCAGCGTCTTGCCGTGATTGAGCACCGTGAAGCGATCGCCGATCGCCAGGGCATGGCGGACATTATGGGTGATGAACACCACGCCCACCCCCTTGGACCGCACCCTGTCGATCGTGGCCAGGACGTTCGCGGTCTGCCGCACGCCCAACGCGGAGGTAGGCTCGTCCAGGATCAGGACACGGGCACCGAAATAGACCGCCCTCGCGATTGCAACCGATTGCCGTTCGCCGCCCGAAAGCGTTCCGACCGCCTGCCCGGGTTCGCGCAGACGAATGCCCATGCGCGTCATTTCCTCCATGGTGACGCGATTGGCCGTCTCGAAATCGTAGAAACGAAACGGGCCCAACCTCTTGCTGGGCTCCCGGCCCAGGAAGAAATTGCGGGTCACCGACATCAGGGGGATCATCGCCAGGTCCTGGAAAACGGTGGCAATGCCCCCATCGATGGCATCGCGGGCACCGGCGAAGGCAACGGACTTGCCGTCGAGCAGGATCTCTCCCTTTGTCGGCCTGTGCACGCCGGACATCGTCTTGATCAGTGTCGACTTGCCTGCGCCATTGTCGCCGAGCAGGCAATGCACCTCGCCTTCCTTGATGGCGATGCTGACACCGGCCAGCGCGATCACCATGCCGAAATGCTTCTCGATGTTCTTCAGCTCGAGGATCGTGTTCGCCATGTTCAGCGCTCCCCGGTGATGATGCGGCGGATATAGGTGTTGAGGACGACCGCGACCAACAGGATGAGCCCCAGGAAAACCCGGAACAGGGAGCTTTCGACGCCCGCAAAGAAAAGCCCCTGCTGAACGACGCCGAAGATGATGGCGCCCAGGGCCGCACCGGCCACGGTGCCGTAGCCACCTGTCAGCAGCGTGCCGCCGATCACTGCGGCGATGATGGCCTCGAATTCCTTGAGAAGCCCGCGATCGGCCGCCGCGGACCCGAATTCGAGCACCTGGCAGGCCGCCAGAACCGTGGCGCAGAAGGCCGTGAGCATGAACATGCAGATCTTCACGCGCCCGACGGGAACACCGACATTGCGCGCGGCATTGGCATCACCGCCGGCGGCAAAGATCCAGCTTCCGAACACGGTGCGGGTGAGAACGACATGGGCAACGATGGCCAGGCCAAGCGCCCAGACCATCAGCATCGGGATGCCGTCGACGATCGGTTGGCCGGCCTTGGGGCCTGCCTTGAAGGTGCCGATCGCGCCATGCTCGGCCAGCCAGACAAACAGGCCTTGCAAGATCTTGCCTCCGAAGACCGGCGCCAGCCAGTCGCCGGCGGATGCGGCCTTGAGCCCGCCGATGATGGTCGAGCCGTTGGTCAGGATCGGGATGTAGGTCGTCAGGCCGCGCAGGATGAAGAGTGCCGCCAGGGTGACGATGAAGGAGGGCAGTCCCGTGCGCAGGATCAGGAAGCCGTTGAGCGCCCCGATCGCCAGCGAAACGGCGAAGGCCGCGAGAATTGCCAGCCACATCGGAAAGCCGAACGAGGTCGACAGCAAGGCGATCACGATGCCGGAGAAGCCGATCATCGAGCCGACGGAAAGATCGAACTCGCCCGCAATCATCAAGAGACAAGCGCCGACGGCAATGATCATGAACTGAGCCGAGACCGTGCCCCAATTCATCACCCCTTCCAGGGAGAACATTCCGGAGGCAGGCGCGACGACCAGAAAGAACAAGAACACGGCGATCGTGCCGCAGATCGCTCCGAGTTCGGGCCTGATCAAGGCCCTGCGAAATGGCGAGACGCGACGCAGTCGGGCATCGGCCATGAGCGGCGTGGCCCCCTTGGGGTCGTTCATTACTTCCTCCCTGATCCGTCAGGCGGACAAGCCGTCTGAACCTTCGAAAGTCAGCCTTGTAATTTTTGCCGGTCGGAACGGCGTTCGGCTGTAATCAGTCGAGTTTGCTTTGGAGCTGTACGGAACGTCAGCCCGAAACATCTTCCAGGATCCTCGCATCCCACCATGGATGCCCGGTTCGCTGCAGTTTGCCCGCTGAGATCTTCCTGTCCGGGCATGGGATCATGGTAGGAAGAGGCCCCTTCCCAGGCGACAACAATTATGATCATATTTGATCAAGAGACACGGAACAGCCCGTCAATCCGGGAGCTGCGATGAAAAAGGCGACGTTGGCGGACATTGCGCGCGAAGCCGGGGTCGGAACCGCGACGGTCGAGCGCGTCCTGAACTCGCGCGGCAATGTCACGCCTGCCACCATTGAAAAAGTCGTGCAGGCCATGCGCCAGCTCGGCAGCACCCGGGCCCTCCCGCAGAAATATAGCGGTGTCCTGCGTGTCGAGGTCCTGATGGTGCGTCGCGAAACGCCCTTCTTCACGCGGTTGAACGAAGCTTTCATCCGCATCTCGGAGTCGCTCGATCCGAGCATCCTGCTACACCGCACCTTCGTGGACGAGAACGCCCCTGCCGGCGTGGCCCAGCGGATCGCCGAGCCCGGCTTTCGCCGGGTCGGGCTGATCATCGTCGCTCCCGACCATCCCGAGGTCAGGGCCAGGCTCGCCCAGGAGCGCGAAAAGGGCGTCGCCATCGTCCAGATCGTGTCCCGGATCGACGGCTCCCACGATGCCTTCGTCGGCATCGACAATTATGCGGCGGGCCGAACGGCCGCCATGCTGATGGCGAGAATGCTGAAAGGCTCCTCCGGGCATCTGGCTGCGCTTTGCCACAGCGGCGTCTACGAAGTGCACCGGGAACGCATCCGCGGTTTCTCGGACTACCTCGCCGAGCATGAGGGCGGTGGCCTCCTGTTCTCGGAAACGCTGTTCGGGCTCGACCAGGACCAGCGATCGGCCGAGGTTCTCGATACGGCGCTGAAGCGCGATCCCGAGATCGTCGGCCTCTACAATGCGGGTGGCGCCAATGCCGGCGTGGCCTTCGTGCTGGAACGCCGCAAATCCGCCCCGCCCCTGATGTGGGTCGGCCATGAACTGACGGATGAATCCCGGCTCTGGCTGCAATCGGGATTGATGGATATCGTCCTGGACCAGGCTCCGGAGACGCAGGCCCGGCGCGCCATCGATACGGTCTTGAGGAAGATCGGCTTCATTACGGCCGAGGTCAGTTCCGAACCCGTACGGTTCTATACGATCACCGCCGAGAACCTCTAAAGCGCTTTGCGATTTGGCGGAATCGCCAAGAATCGCAAAGACGCGCCCAACCAAAAAGTGAGAGCAATGCGGCGTTTCCGTCTAAACGCGCTTTGCTATTGGGGCCATGAGCGGGGGCCAGCATACGCCCCCGCTTTTCGCGCGATAATTGATCAGCGATATTTGCCGGCCAGCGCCAGGACCTGATCGATATTGGCCTTGGTGATCAAGCCGGGCCCCGAGGCGACGTCGTTCGCCTGCAGCACGCCGTAGCGCGCATAATTCGTCAGAACGGTGACCGCGTCATAGCCCTGCAGGAAGGGCTGCTGGTCGATGGCGACCTTGACCGTGCCATCCTTCATGGCTGCGACGATATCCCTGCTGAGATCGAAGCTTGCGAAGTAATATTTGTCGCCAGCGCCCTGGTCCTTCACCCATTTGATCATCGGATCGGCACTGGTCGGGCCGAGCGTCAGGATGGCCTGGGTGTCGGGATGTGCCTTGAGGAAGGCCGCCGAACGATTGACGACGTCATTGGGATCGGTGCCGGAATCGATCTCCTGGTCGCCAAGTGGCACGCCGAGCCCATCGGCGAAGCCCTTGCAGCGCTGGTGCGAGACCGGGTGCTGGTAGAAATGGTTCACGCACAGGAAACTCTTGACCTGCGCGGCCTTGGCCTGTTCGCCGGCAGCCTTGCCGGCGTCATATTCGGCCTGGCCGATATAGCGCAGCGCACCGATCTTCTTGGCGATCTCGGCCGAGCCGGAATTCACGATCACTACGGGAATGCCGGCAGCAACGGCATTGGAGAGCGGGTCGCTCACGATATTCTCGTCGGGAACCGTGGCGATGATGGCCGTCGGCTTCGACGCCGCCGCCTGATCTATCAGCCGTCCCATTTCGGAGAGATCGCCGCCAGTCGGATTGCGAAATTCGATCTTCACGCCGAGCTGATCCGCGGCCAGTTGGGCCGAATTGCGGATGACGTTGAAGAACGAATCCGATTCCGACCAATGGCCGACGAACACGATCCGTTCCGCAGCAAAACCGGATGCGGTCGACATCAACAGCGCGCAAGCGCCGATGGCGGCCTTGAGCCATGCCTTCATTGAACCCTCCCTTGGATCAGCCGGCCCGTTTGTGTTCGGTATGGAGCCGCGCTCAGTTGTTCAGTTTAGAGGGGCTCCAAGGCTGCTCAATGCATGATTTGATCAAATTTGATCTTGGCCGGAAGGCTGTCCAAGCTGCCCAGAGCAAAGCGCGTTTACACGTAACCGCTGCTTTGCTTTCGTGTCTTGTTTCGACGCGTCTTTGCGATTCTTGGTGACTCCATCAAATCGCAAAACGCTATGGGGCGAGCGAGGAATGGCGCCATTGAAAAAGGCCGGTCACGCGAGGTGCCGGCCTTTGCATTCGAATGAAAGCGCCAGGGGCTGACAACCTTACAAGCGCACCCTCACATCAGTACCATCCGTCTCGGCCTGATATGTCTTCAGATTGACGCAGGGCGGCATCCGCAACGCCTCCCCGGTTCGATAGTCGAAGGCGCCCGAGTGCTTCGGGCATTCGATCTCGTAGTCCATGACCAGGCCATCGGCCAGATGAATGGCCTCATGGGTGCAGAGCCCGTCGGTGCAGAAGACCTCGTCGCTAGGCGAGCGATAGATCGCATAGGTCCTGCCGCCATGGTCGAAGCGAATGACACCCTCAGCTTCGATGTCGGCAAGCTTGCAGGCGGTGATCCAGTCGGCCATCTCTATGCTCCTGCCTGGTCTGGATTGGACTTCTTGGCCTCGGCCTTCGCATTGAGGCGGGCTTTCTTCTTCTCGTAGCGAACCTGCATCTGCCTCTCGCCCTCCTTGCTGCCGTCGTGGAACGTGCCGAACCAGCGATCGAAGGGGATCAGCCCGTCGCCATAGTTCACCTCGAAATATTTGTGGTGGAGGTAATGGATATAGGCATGGCTATCGACGGCGGTGTCCTCGCCCAGTTCCACCTTGTCGAAGCCGACATGGCCGGGAATGGCGCCAAAGCCGGCGAAATGCAGCTGGTAGAGCGCCATGATCGGGTTGGATGGAATGATCAGGTGCCAGAACATGGTGCCGAGATAGCAGAACTGCTCGACAGGATGCATCGAGAGGGACGACCAGGGCGAGGGATTCACCGAATTGTGGTGGACGGAATGCACCCATTTGTAGAGTGGTCCCCAATGGATCGCCCGGTGCAGCAGGAAGAAATGGGTCTCGTGGATGATCGGCACCAGAAGCGCGAGCACGAACAGGTAGATCGGGTTCTGTGCAAAGGCGAGCCATGGCACCCAGCCATTGGCGAAGGCCATGAGCACGAACACCTCGATGCCCGTCCAGATCGGCAGGCCGGTGCCGAAGGTGCGCAGCATGTTGTCGACATTCTGGCGCTCGAAGAAGAAGGCCTTCGAACGCTGCTCGGCCGGAAACTTTCCGTTATATTTGAAGCGATTGCTCTGGCTGCGCAGAACATAGAGCTTCAGTTCGAAGGCCCCGAAGAACAGGAAGACGGCGACGACATTGGCGGCGAAGAGCTTCAGCACCCAGCCCCAGGCCAAAGTCTTCATCACCTCGGGTTCAGGCAGGACAAAGTACCACCAGCCGACGACCGAGAGCGCGAACAGGACGTTGTAGGGGAGAAAATAATGTGGCAGCCACTTCAGGAGTTTCAGCGACTGCGGCGGGAACACGAAGACCGGCGCGGTTGAGGCAGGCTCGTTCGGAGCCCAGTCGCCGCGCTTGTTGCGCGCGCCATAGGAAAGGTCGTCCATGACGGCCTCCTTTCAGAGCTTGTTGGAAAGGGTCAGGAAACGTTCGAAGGCGTCATCGTCCATGTCGACCTGATGCCCGGCTTCCGGATAGGCGCCATTCTCGACATCAGCGGCAAAGGCCTGGAACGCCATCACTCGCTTTTGCTGCAACTCCGCCTCGAGGGCAGTGAAATCGGCATATTTCTTCGCGTGACGGGGGTAGTGCCCGGTATTCGTCCCCAGCACATCGGACGAAAACAGATATTGCGTGTCGCAGGCCGATCCACATCCCATACCCATCGTGATCATCGGGGTTGAACGCGTGATGAAGTCGGCAAGGCGCACGGGGACCACCTCGACTTCGATGAAGGCCGCTCCCGCATTCTCGATGTCCTTGACGGCGCGCATAACCTGGGCCGCTTCTTCGGCTTTCCTGCCGATGGCACGGAAATTCGTCCAGGTCGCTCGATTTGGCACGAGGCCGACATGGCCGGTGACCGGGATGCCTTCACGCGCCATGGCCTCGATGAAGAATGGAGAGTGCGAGCAGTAGACGGCATCGGCACCGCGGCGCAGGATCTCGAAGCCGAGCCGGATGGCGTCCTGGGGCGAAGAGACCGAGCCATGCGGCATTCCGGCCGACAGGAAAGCGCCGGGCGCGGCCTTGCGCACGGCTTCAAGTTGATGATCGGGCTCACAGGAAAGAACCACGATACCCGCCGCCTGCGCGGCGGTGGCCTCGGCCGGCGTATCGACATGCAGTTGCACCCACTTTTGCAGGCCTTTCTGGCTCCGCAGATCGTAAACCGACGGCCGACGGTCCATCGCCTTGCCTCCCTTTTTCTTGCATTGATGATAGCCGGCGTACCGAAAGCCGTCGCCGGATTACTTGATCAGAATTGATCAGGCGCTCGCGACCTCCCTGGTCGCATATCACCGCCTCGGCCCTGCAGGCCGACCGGCGTGGTCACGCCGCAAGCAAGCTCTTCAGATTGACCTTCGGCGTCGACAGGGCATCCACCGAAGGCCTGGCACGCCTGGCGATCAACATCTCCGCCAGGCGGATGTCACGGGCCACCGCATTGCCAGGCCCGATGCCACTCGCCGCAACGAGACGGCCCGATTCATCCAGATGAAACTGCAGAACGGCATTTGGTCCCAGATCGCGCCGCACGAGCGAGCATCCCTGATCGACCAATCCGGCCACCTGGAGACTGAGATCATATTGATCCGACCAGAACCAGGGCACGGCGGAAATCGCGTCATCGGCGCCAAGCATGTTGCGGGCCGCCAGCGCACCATGATCCTGCGCATTGCGCCAGGACTCCAGCCTCACCCGCCGGTTGTCATAGACCGGCAAGGGGAACGAACAGCAATCGCCGCCGGCGAAGATCGACGGGTCGCTGGTGCGAAGCCGGGCATCGACGGCTATGCCGTTTTCGATCGCCAACCCGGTTGCTTCGGCAAGCTCCGTCGCCGGCACGGCACCGACACCGGCGACCACGAGATCGGCAACGATCTCCTGTCCGTTCGCCAAACGCAGTACGACCTGCCTGCCCCTGTCCTGCAAGGACAGGATAGGGATCCCGCACACCAGTTGGACGCCAGCCGCCAAATGGCGCGCCTCCACCATACGGGCGATCTCTTCAGGCACGCCCCGGCTGAGGATGCGTTGCTGAACTTCGATCAGCGTTACGCCCGCACCGCGCTGGATTGCGCTGGCTGCGAGTTCCAATCCGATGAAACCGCCGCCGATGATGGCGATCTTCGCGCCGGGCCGGAAATGGCTGCGCAGACGCTCTAGGTCTTCGAAGCGACGCAATGTCACGCAGTGATGAACGGCGTCGCCGGGAAGCGCGATGCGCCGCGCATGCGCACCGGTGGCGAGCAGGAGCCTGTGATAGGCAAGGCTCCGGCCATCGGACAGATACACCTGCCTTGCCATGCGGTCGATGCCCTGCACCTTGATACCGGTGAGGCACGTGATTGCAGAAGCCTCGAAGCGAGCGGCGGTGGCGATGGTCTTGGGACCGGGCGCAGCCTCGCCGGTCAACGCATCCTTGGACAAGGGCGGCCGCTCATAGGGAAGATGGACCTCCTCGCCGATAAGCGTCACCGAGCCCGTGAAGCCAAGTTCGCGCAGTGCGAAGGCAGCCCTGCAGCCCGCCTCGCCCGCACCGATGATGACCATATGCTCGCTCATGGTTCCATTCCGCCTTCGCCGGCGACGCGATGGCGTCTTCTCCGTGCCACGAAATGTGCAGGAAAACCGATTGGATTGAACGAGGAGTCTTGATCAGATTTGATCACCCCAATGGGCTGGCACTCCTCCGCGGTCCTGCCGTCAGCATTCCAGCCCAGGCACCTCTTCGTCACGCCACGGCCGCGTCCTTGCCCGTGATGAACGCCGTCAGGCGCGGACAAATGAAATCGAGGAAGGCCCTGACGCGATAGGGCAGATGCGGGCCGCCCAGATAGAGGGCATGGATCTGTTCCTCGTCCCCCTCGACCGCCTCCGATAGAACCTCGACGAGGCGGCCGGCCGCGATATCGGCCCGGACGTGATATTCGCCGAGCCGCGCCAGCCCGGCTCCCGCCACTGCCATGCGCCGAACGGTCTCTCCATTATTGGCAAGCAGGGGCCCGCCGACGACGCGATCGACGATGCGCGCCCCTTCCCGCAACGGCCAGACCGGCGCGGCCCGCCGGAAATTGAAGCCGAGGCAATTGTGCCCGGCGAGATCCTCTACGGTCCTGGGCTCGCCCCGGCGCTCGACATAGCGCGGAGCAGCAACGATCTTGCGCCGGGCTACGCCGATGCGGCGGGCGACCATGGCCGAATCCTGCAGCGTGCCGACCCGGAAGGCGACATCGGTACGGTCGAGATAGAGATCGACCATCTCGTCGGACAGGGAGACATCGACGACGATATTGGGATGGGCCGCCCAGAACGCCGGCAGCAGCGGTTCCAGGCCCAGCACGCCCAGGGCGACCGAGGCGTTGACCCGGACGGTGCCGCCGGCACTGGCCGCGCCTTGGGACAGGCCGCGCTCGATCTCGTCCAGTTCCGCCAGCAAAGCGAGGCTCTTCTCATAGAAGATCTGCCCCTCGGCCGTGAGCGACAGCCGGCGCGTGGAACGCTCGAGCAGGCGCACGCCCAGGCGCTCCTCGATGCGGCCGATCAGCTTGCTGACCGTCGAGGGCGTCATCAATAGCAATCGCGCCGCTTCGGAGAAGCTGCCGCTCTCCACCACGCGCAGGAAGACCTGCATCTCGCCGACGCGATTGTCCATGCGAGGCTCCGCCTATGAACTAGTTTCATAGATAATGTGGAAGGCGAGGCAATTATCAAGTCGGATCTGAAGAGATACCTAGCCACTCATGAAAAAGATTTCCGCATTGGAGTTGATCCGCAAGCCGGATCACATGACCCTCGGCATCGAGTTGCCGCTCGACAATGACTGGTCACCTGCCGGCGAGGCCCGGCGGGCAGCGCAAGGGCGCCCGCGCGGCGTTCCCGATCTCGATGCGCAGACCGATCTCGTCCGCAAGGCCGACGATCTCGGCTTCTCGGCGATCTGGATGCGCGACGTGCCTGTCTTCGACCAGGTGAACATGGGCGATGCCGGCTCGGTCCACGATGTCTTCACCCTGCTCGGCTTTCTCGCCGGCGTGACCCGCAAGGCGGCCCTCGGTACCGCCGCGGTCGTCCTGCCGATCCGCCATCCCCTGATGACGGCCAAGGCGGCGGCCTCGGTGGACGCCCTCTCCGGCGGCCGCCTGATCCTCGGTGTGGCCTCGGGCGACCGGCCGGTCGAATATCCTCTGCTCGGCCTTGATTTCGAGACCCGTGGGGAAGCTTTCCGGGAGGCGGTCACCTATCTGCGTGCGGCCTGGCAGCCCGGCGGCCTGCCGGTGAACGGCGAGCGTGTCCCTGCGCTGGACCTGCTGCCGAGGCCGGTGCAGCCGACGATCCCTTTGGTCGTGGCCGGCCAGGCCCGGCAGGACGACGCCTGGCTCGCCGCCCATATGGACGGTCGCTTCGTCTATCCGGGCAGCCTCGACAAGACGGCCCAGCAGGCGCGCGGCTGGGCCGACGCGACGGCCGGGCGCGGCGCCTTCATCAGCGCATTCCATCTCGACCTGCTCGGCCGGGCCGATGCACCTGCCACGCCGATCCGCTTCGGCGCCCGCGTCGGCCGCGAGGGCCTGGTCGCGCATTTCAGGGCGCTGGCTGCGGCAGGCATCGACCACATCGCCATCAATCTGCGGCAGTCGGCCCGCCCGCTTGCCGAAGTCCTCGAGGAACTCGCATCGGATGTCATGCCGATGCTGACCAGGAACCCCGCGGCGCTGGCCGCCTGACAATCCCAGGAGACGAAAATGCAGACCATCAATGTCCATGGCGCCGCCATTCCCGCCCTTGGTTTCGGCGTGTTCCGCATGTCGGACGCCGAAGTGGAGCGTGTCGTTCCCGCTGCTCTCGAAGCCGGCTTTCGCCATTTCGACACCGCCCAAATCTATCAGAACGAGGCCGCGCTCGGCCGCGCCCTCCAGGCCGCCGGCGCCCGTCGCGAGGATCTGTTCCTGACCACCAAGGTCTGGGTCGACAATTATAGCCAGGCCAGGTTCGCCGCCTCGGTCGATGAAAGCCTCGACCGGCTGAAGATCGACCAGGTCGACCTCCTGCTGCTGCATTGGCCGGGCGACAAGGTCGCCATCGCTGATCAGGTCGAGATGCTGAACGCCGTCCAGGCTGCCGGCAAGACCCGCTTCATCGGCGTGAGCAACCAGAATATCGCCCAGATGCAGGAGACGATCGCACTGAGCAAGGCACCCATTGTCACCAACCAGGTCGAACTGCACCCCTATCTCGACCAGCGCACCCTCGCCGCGGCCGCCACGTCCCTGGGCGTGGCCGTCAGCGCCTATTACGGCATGGCCGACGGCGCCGTGCCTCGCGATCCGCTGCTCCAGCGCATCGGCGCGAAATACGGCAAGAGCGCCGCGCAGGTCGCGCTGCGCTGGCTGGTCCAGCAAGGCTTCGTGGCGCTGTCCAAGACCGCCAGGCCCGAGCGGGTGGCCGAGAATATCGCCATCTTCGACTTCGCCCTGAGCGATGACGACATGGCGGCGATCGGCACGCTCGCCCGCCCGGATGGCCGCCTCGTCAGCCCTCCGGGTCTGGCCCCGGCCTGGGACGACTGAGGAGGGACGATGATGAACACGAACGGTTCGGCCGCTTCAAGCGGTGCACTCCGGCAGGGGTTCAACTGGCCCCTGCTCGCCCTAGCCATCGGCGCCTTCGGCATCGGGACGACCGAATTCACGCCCATGGGCCTGCTGCCCGTCATCGCCGACGGCGTCGGTGTTTCGATCCCGACGGCGGGCATGCTCGTCAGCGCCTATGCGATCGGCGTGATGCTGGGCGCTCCGATCATGACGCTCGCCTTCAGCCGCTTCGGCAAGCGCACCGCCCTGATGCTGCTGATGGGCATTTTCACCGTCGGCAACATCCTGTCGGCGCTCGCACCGGGATATACCACCCTGCTGCTCGCGCGGCTGGTCACCAGCCTCAACCATGGCGCCTTCTTCGGCCTCGGTGCCGTGGTTGCCGCCAGTGTCGTGCCCAAGGAGAAGCAGGCGAGCGCGGTCGCGACCATGTTCATGGGGCTGACGATCGCCAATATCGGCGGCGTGCCCGCGGCCACCTGGATCGGCCAGCAGATCGGCTGGCGCATGGCCTTCGCCGGTACGGCAGTACTCGGCCTCCTCGCCATCGCCTCGCTCTGGCTGGCGCTGCCCAAGGGCGAGCCCGGCAGAGTGCCTGACGTCAAGCGCGAACTCGGCGTGCTCAGCCGGCCGGCCGTCCTGCTGGCGATGGCGACGACCGTGATGGGTGCCGGCGCCATGTTCACGCTCTACACCTATGTCGCGCCGGTGCTGGCGGACCTCACCGGCGCCTCGGATACCTTCGTCACGCTTGCGCTCGTCCTGATCGGTGTCGGCTTCACCCTCGGCAACGGCCTGGGCGGGCGGCTCGCCGACTGGTCGCTCGATGGTGCCACCAAGATCTTCCTCGCCGCCCTCGCGCTCATCATGGTGCTGCTGCCCCTGGTGCTGACGAGCCATGTCGGGGCGGCGATCGGGCTGCTTGCCTGGGGCGCTGCAACCTTCGCCATCGTCCCGCCCGTACAGATGCGGGTCATGCAGGCGGCGGCGGAAGCACCGGGCCTGGCCTCCTCCATCAATGTCGGCGCCTTCAATCTCGGCAATGCGGTCGGGGCGGCTGTCGGCGGCGGCGTCATCAGCCTTGGCTTGGGCTACGCGGCGGTTCCCGTCGCCGGCGGCGCGCTTGCCGCGGCCGGCCTGGCGCTGGTGTGGCTCGGCCGGACGCGGGCGCCCCTCGCCTGCCAGGCCTGAAGCAACGCTCACAAAGGTGAAACCAAATGAACCCTATCGCATTTCCCCTGGCCGGGCAGCGTTTCGAGGTCGACTACGGCGACCTCGTCGCCACCAATGCCTATGCGGCGGATGCCCCTTCGCTCCACTATGAGATCACCAAGGGCCCGCTGACCGGCAACAGAGCGACCGTCGGCTTCGAGTGGCGGCATCTATCCGGACAGTCCTATGCCATCTCCTGGCAGGAGGCCGACGGCTCCACGGTCGTCCACATCGACGACTTCGAGGCGGGGCGCTCGCTCGCCTTTTTCACGACGCCGGATGGCACGTTCTTCCGCCTGGAAGGCAGCCTGCAGCCGCTGGCTGCATCATAGGGGCGGCAGGCGTGGCGCCGACGGCGCGACCAGCCTGCAGCAACGGTTCAGGAGGTCCGGGATGATCGAGCACAAGCGCTACATTCAGACGCCGGACGGCTATTTCATGGTCCTGCGGCAGGGCGACGACGTCTTCGCGCGGCTCGAGGCCCTGATGAAGGAGAAAGCGGTTCCGGCTGCCAGCTTTGTCGGCTTCGGATTTCTCCGGCAGGCGACCTTCGGGTTCTTCGATTTCGACGACAAGGCCTATCGTCCGAAAACCATCGAGAATCTCGAGCTCGCCAACATGACCGGAACCTTGGCGTGGAAGGATGGCAAGCCCGCGATCCATGCCCATGGCGTGGCGGCGGATGACAACTTCCATGCCTTCGGCGGCCATCTGCTCGCGCTCGAGGTCGGCCGTGGCTCGCTGGAGATCCGGGTGTCGGTCTTTCCCACGCGACTGGAGCGCGCGCTCGATCCTGCGATCGGCGCGAATGTGCTGCAGCTCTGACAGCCAGATCGCTGACCCTTCGTTACCAACCCGATCGACGGTCTTTCCCTGGGGCGGGGCGTTCGGCGTGGAACGCGTCGTGCAAGGCGGCATATTGGGCGGCAAAGGTTGCGCTAGGCCGGGCGATGCATCGATAGAAAGGAGCGAAAACCCTGTTTCGGCACTGGATCGCCTGTGACAAGGTTTGCAACGGCTCATGCCACACGGCTATACCGAATGCCCCATTCTACAGGACCAATCCGTGCCCAGCAGCGAGATCGAAGACACCATGCCAGCCGGGGCGAATCTTGCCGAGGAGCTCGAGCGCGCCCGCGTGGCCTGGCTCTATTTCGTGGGCGGCCAGACCCAGCAGGAAATCGCCGAGCGCATGAACATCACCCGGCTGAAGGTGAACAAGATCATCGGCCAGGTCCGGGATACAGGCAAGGTGCAGATCCGTGTCGGCTTGCCGCTGAGCGACTGCATCGATCTCGCGGAGAGGGTCTCGGCACGATACGGCCTGGTCGAGTCGGTCGTGGTGCCGGACGTGGCGGACTATCTCGAGCAGAAGCGTGTCATCGGCGAGGCGGCCGGCATGCTCGCCAGTTCCCTGATCAATGGCCAGGACATGGGCGTGGGCATCGGTTCGGGCCGCACGCTGAGCTATGCGGTGCGTGCGTTGACGGCGAAACTGCGGCCGACGAGCTGGGTGGTCGGACTGACGGGCGGCGTTACCAGCGGCTCGTCGACGAATACCTTCGAAGTGGCGACGGCCTTCGCCCGTTCCCTCGGCGTGGAATGCCACTATTTGACGGCACCGATCTATTGCGCCAATCCGGAAAGCCGCGATGCGGTCCTCCTGAACGAGGAGTTGACCGACGTCCTGGCACGCACGGAAATCGCCGACATCGGCCTCGTTTCCTGTGGCCCGCTATCGCATGACACGTCGCTCACGCAGATACGGGTCGTGAAGGATCATCTCGATGCCATTCTCAATCTGGGCGCCGTCGGCGAATTCATGGGGTGCTTCCTGGATTACCAGGGCCGCCCCGTCGACCACTTTCTCAACGAGTCGATCATCGCCCTGCCGCCGGACAAGCTCAAGATAAAGCCGATCTCGGTGCTCGTTTCGGGCGGCACGGACAAGATCCCGATTATCCGGGCAATCCTGCGGGCTGGATATGTCAACCGCCTCGTAACCAGTGAATCGGTTGCCCGAGCTCTGCTACAGGGGCCACGCTAGCGCCCGGCCGTCACGAAGACGGCAGATATTCAGCTCGTGCGAGATCTCGCTGCTGCGACGTTTGTCCAGACGGTACCCGCAAGGCCGCCGGGGCAAGCCCGGCAGCGGCAAAGGTTCCGCACCTTCCAACTCTTCGGCCAGGCGGATCCTGGCGTGCGCACCGCTCCGTCGGCCCTCAGCGGAGGGCGCGCTGGCGCGCTTCGGACATGGCCCTCAGCATGACATAGGTCGACGCCGCACCCGGATCGATATGCCCCATCGAGCGCTTTCCGAGCTTGGCTGCACGGCCGCGTCGGGCCTCCATTGCAGCCGTCGCCTCCATGCCATCCTTGGCGCCGTCTCTGGCGGCGATCAGGATATCGAGTGTCGAGCCTTTTTCCCGTGCTCGCTCCAGCGCCGCGGAGACGGCGGGTAACCAGGCATCGATCATAGTCTTGTCGCCCGGTTCGGCGCGCCCACGATCCCGAATCCCCTGGCAGGCCGCGGAAAGCCAGGCCGCCAAGGCCTCGGAATCGAGATTGAGACGGTTGCCGACAGCCGTGCCGGCCCGCAGGAAAGCGGTTGCGTAAAGCGGGCCCGAAGAAGCACCGACGGCATCGAGAAAGGCCTTGGCCATGCGCTTGCATATGCCCTCGATCGCCTCATTGTCCGGCCCTTCGTCGAGGGCCTTCTGCACGGCGCGCCAGCCGACCTCCATGGTGACGCCGTGGTCTCCGTCGCCAATGACGCCGTCGAGCTCGGAGAGCCAATCCTTTTCCGCGATGATCTGGTTGCCGACATTCTGCATCATGGCCCGGAACAGGGCAGGCGTGATGTCGCCATCGGCGATGAGTTCGCGAGCGGCTTCCGTTGGCGTCGCGTCCCGATCGGCCGTCCGTTCCGGCTGGCGCCGCACCGCGCCCTTCTCGGCGACCGGATCCGTTGCGCCGACGGTCAGGGCCAAAGTCCGGCAGGGATGGTCAAGCAGGGCCTGAAGCGTGTCGTCGAGCTTCAACAGCGTCACCGAGGCACCTGCCATTTCCAGCGACGTCGCGTATTCGCCTACCCAGGATGCGTGGATCCTCACGCCGAGGGCATCGAGGCGCTGCTTGACGCGCCGGAACATCACATACAATTCGATTTGTGATGTTGCGCCGAGGCCATTGACCAGGACGCTGACGCGGTCTCCTTGCGCGAGCGAAAGCTCCCTGGCCAGATTGTCCATCAACTCGTCGGTGACGACATCGGCCGTCGCCAATTTCTGGCGCCGAATGCCCGGTTCGCCATGCAAGCCCATGCCGATTTCCATGTCTTCGGCACCGATGGTGAAATTGGGCTTGGCTGTTTGCGGCAGGGAGCAAGGACTGAGCGCCACACCCATGGAGCAGGTTGCGTCATTCGCCGCGCGGGCAAGCGCTTCCACGCGCGCGAGGGGCTCGCCGAGGTCGGCCGCAGCGCCGGCGATCTTGAACACGAAGAAATCGCCGGCAATGCCGCGCCGCTCGTTCTTGCGTTCGGGTGGTGCAGAAGCCACGTCGTCCGCCACCGCGACCTGGCGCACATTCATACCTTCCCCGGCCAGTTCCTCCGCGGCCATGGTGAAGTTCAGCACGTCACCGGTATAGTTGCCATAGAGCAGCAGCACGCCGGCGCCCCCATCGGCAGCGTGCGCCGCTTCGACGATGTGCGCCGGGGATGGAGAGGCGAAGACATTGCCCACCGCTGCGGCATCCGCCAGGCCGCGCCCCACATAGCCCGCGAAGGCAGGCTCATGGCCGGATCCCCCACCGATCACGATGCCGACCTTGCCCGCGCGCGGTCCGTCCACGGCGACGATGGCGCGGCCCGTTTCTCCTTCCACGCGCAGCAGGTCGGGATGTGCGCCGGTCATGCCCTCGATCATTTCCTGGATGATCTGGTCGGGCGCGTTGATCAGCTTCTTGGTGGAGACTTGTTCGTTCATCGTTTCTTGTTCCGCGAATTCTTCAATCATGTCCGTTCAAGCAGCTTCGCCGCGCAGATAGCGACGAGAGATGGCATCAAAGGAAATTGCCAGCACGACGATCGCACCCGAGACAATGCCCTGCCAGTAGGGCGATACGCCAAACAGGACGATGATGTTTTCGATGATGGCAATGATGCCGGCGCCGAAAATGGCTCCGATGGGGCTGCCCACGCCGCCCGTGGTGGCGACGCCGCCGATCACGCAAGCCGCGATGGGTGCCAGCACCCAGGTATCGCCGATGGATGGCTGGGCCGTTCCCAGGCGGGCCACCATGAGGACGCCCGCCAGCGCCGCGAGAGCGCCGGCCGCCACGAACACGATCAGCCGGACGAGGTCGACACGGATCCCGAGCATGCGCGCGGCGCTCCGGTTGTTGCCGATCGCATACATGTAGCGGCCGAACGGCGTCTTCACCATGACGAAGGTGGCGACGAGGAGGGCGCCGATCATCGCCGCGAAGGGAACGGGGACGCCGAAGACGTCGCCGCGGCCGAGATATTGGATGTGCTGCGGGATGCCGGTGATGGCAACGCCGCGCGTCAGGACCAGATTCGCGCCACCGTAAATGCCCGCCGTGCCGATCGTCAGGACGAGCGAGTGCAGCCGCAAGCCGGTAACGAGCAGCCCGTTGGCAAACCCCAGGGTCGCGCCAAGCGCGATGGCGAGCACCATTGCCGTATAGGGCTCGATACCGAACTTCATCATCAGGACGCCGGAGGCGATCCCGCAGAGGCCGCCTATCACGCCCAGCGACAGGTCGAGCTCGCCAAGCACCATCAGCATGGACTGCGCGATGGTGATGAGCCCGACGAAGGCGATGCCGCGCGCCACCACGGACATGTTGTAGGAGGTGAGAAAATAAGGTGAGACGATCGCCGACAAGGCGAAGATGACCGCAAGGGCCGCAAGGACTCCCGCGAGCGGATCGCGCAGGACCGTGGCAAGTGATTTAGACGACATCGGCGTTCATCTCGGTTCCAAATATGGCGCCCACCAGCGTTTCCGTGGCCGTGTCGGCCGTGACATATTGACCGGTCAGGCGCCCGTTATGCATGGTTATGATGCGGTTGGCACATTTGCGCAGTTCGGCGATCTCGGACGAAATGAGGATGACGCCGACGCCTTCCTCGGCCAGCCTCTTCATGATCCGGTAGATTTCCGTCTTGGTGCGAATGTCGATGCCCTTGGTCGGCTCATCGAAAATCAGGATCTGCGGCCGCGTGGCCAAAGCGCGGCCGATGATCGCCTTTTGCTGATTGCCGCCCGACAGATGCGAGATACGCTTGCCCATGCCGGCGGTGCGGATGCCGTAGTCGTCGATGATGGTCTGGACTGCACTGCGCTCTCGCTTCTGGCTGATGCCCAAGGGGCCGACGGTGAGAGACAGGATCGAGATACCGACATTCTCGCGCAACGACAGCTGCGGGAATATGCCGTGAAGCTTGCGCTCCTCGGACAGATAGAGCATGCCCGCCTCGACGGAGCGGGACGTATCGTTGAGCCGCCAGTCCTTGCCGGCAACCATGACCTTGCCGGCGCTCGCCTTGCGATACCCGAAGATGGTTTGCATGATTTCGGAGCGCCCTGCCCCGACCAGGCCGGCGAAACCGAGGATTTCGCCGCGGCGAAGATCGAATGAGATGTCGCTGAAACGCGGGCCGGTCAGCCCCCTGACTTCCATGATCGTATCGGTCGCATGGCCCTCGGGACGAAAATGCTCGTCCAGCGCCAAATGACGGCCGGACATGGCGCGTATGAGATCCGGCTCCGAAATATCGGCGATCCGTCCGCTTTCGATTTTCTCGCCGTTGCGCAGCACCGTATAGTCGTCGCCGATGGCGAAAACCTCGTCCATCTTATGGCTGATGAAGACGATCGCATGGTTGCGATCGAGGAAGCCGCGCATGACCTTGAAGACCCGCTCGACCTCCACACCGGTCAGCGCGGAAGTCGGCTCATCGAGGATGAGAACCTTCATATCCTTGTTCGTGGAAGCGCGCGCGATCTGCAGCAGTTGCTGATCCGAGACCGAGATATTGGCCACCAGATCCTGAGGGCGAGCCTCGATGCCAAAACGGTCGAGATAGGCCTGCGCCTCCGTCATCAAGGCACGACGGTTGAACAGCATGCCGCCATGACCCGTGCGGTTCAGGGGCATGAAGAGGTTCTCAGCAACGCTCATCTGGGGAAACAGCGTGAGCTCCTGAGGCACATAGGCGATATTTCGATAGAGGGAGGGCTCTTCGGCGGGATCGCGGCCATCGATCCTGATGGTCCCCCGCGAGGGGTGTTCCGCGCCGGTGAGAATCTTGACCAGGGTCGATTTGCCGGCCCCGTTTTCGCCGGCCAGGATATGTGTGCGCCCGAGCTCGACCTTGAGATCAACAGCATTGAGCGCAGTCACGCCGGGAAAGTCCCTGCCCAGTCCGGTGGTTTCAAGATAGGCCATGGACCAAGTCTTTCACTTTGGACGAATAAGGCGCGGGCAAAGGAGCCCGCGCCTGTCTACTCTTTGTGCGAGATACTCAGCCGCCCACGTTCTGCTTGGTCAGGAAGGCGTTGCCGGTGTCGATGAAATCGGGAACGGGCGCCCCGGTCGCCTTGGCCCACAGCATCATCACCGACCAGTAACCCTGCAGTTCAGGCTGCGACGCCGAAGAACTCTCCGCAACGCCGGTGCGGATCATGTCGAGCATTTCCGGCAGGTTATCGAGCCCGACAAGCGTGACCTTGCCCTGTTTGCCAGCTTCGACGATGGCCTGGCCGATGCCGATCGGCCCCGCGGCATCGGAGGCAACCCAGCCCTTGAGATCGGGATGCGCCTGCATGATGGCAGCGGCCTGCTGCTGCGCCGTCTGAATGCTGTCGTTGTCGATCCCTTCGGCCACAACCTTGATGCCGGGATTTTCGGCGAACACCTTGCGATGGCAATCAGCCCGGATCGCATGATTGGGCGCCGTCGGCACGCCCATCATGATGGCGACTTCACCCTTGCCGCCGAGAAGTTCGACGAGACGACGCGAAGCGATCTTGGCCTGCTCACAGAAATCCGATCCGATATGGGTGATCGACATGCCTTCGGGCGGCACGGAATCGAACAGGACGAGCGGGATCTTCTGGCCCTGGGCTTCTTCCAGCGAAGCACGATTGCCCGAAGGATCCAGAAGATCGATCGCCAGGCCATCGGGATGCGTGGCGAGCGCACTGTCCAGGATCTGGTTCTGTTGCACGACATCCGCGGACTGCGGAGCGGAATAGACGATTTCGACATTGGCGCCCGTTTGCGCCTTCAATGCCGCCGCGGCCTGCTGGGCGCCCTGGTTTACCTTGTCGAACCAGGGATGGACGACCTTCGGCACGATGACAAAGCGATAGCTGTCCTTCTTGACGGTACCGGGCGCGCTTTGGGCCAGGGCTGCAGCGGGCAGCGCGAAAGCGGCACATGCGATCAGCGTCGCGAGCTTATTCATGGAGTCCTCCCTCTATGGTCGACAGGCAGGGCAAATCCGCCTGCGGCGTGCCGTCTGACTGCAGTCAGTTCCGGCCGCCTTCAGCAATCGATACACATGTATTTTCATTTTTACAAGAGTTATAGAAGCGCATCGATAGAGGTGTCCGGGGGAGCCATCAGGCGCCACGCGGCAGGAAAGCCCGGGTCGTCGAGTTGCAGGATTTGGCGAAGGATCGGCTCGCTCTCCCCGCGGCCTTGCAGCGGCGTTTGACGTTTTCCCAGACGGGCTGGCGCCATGGAGAGCGGACACGAAGTGCCAAGCTGGAGTCCTGTTCTCGGCGCCGCCATCGATGCGGCAACGCCACGAGACGTCCATGCCAAGGCTCTGGAAATGTTGCGAAAGTTCGCGTTCGCCGGACTTGCTCGGGCTGGAGCGTTTTCCAGAAAAATTGACAGACTTTTCGATTAAGAAAACGCGTCAAAACAAAGAGCTAGTGAGAAAGTGCGATTCGAAGAAATCACGCTTTGCTCTCGGCGCCGGATGCTTCGAGACCGTTTCAATCCGACGCCGGCCGTTGACCGGGGTCATATCGCCCGGCCGTACGGCAGGCGCGGAGCAGACGGCCTGCGGATCCTCGATGGCGAGGATCCGAGCCTGGCGGCCAGCCTTTCGGCAAACACCCCTGCTCTTCCGAACGAGGCACATTCTTGCCCGAGGCGGCCGTCGGCTTCGGAGGTCGTAAAGGGCCGGATTCCCGGCACGCTTCCTTTTCAGTTTCAGTGTTTGATCGGCATGGTGTTCATGAAGGCCAAGGTGTCCTCGAACGACCGAATACCTGCATCGGAGCCGAGCCCCGTCGCCACCAATGCCGCCGATGCCTGGGCAAAGTTCAACGCTGTTTTCAGATCCATCCTGCGATGCAGGGCCGTGATGAAACCGGCATCGAACGCATCGCCGCACCCGGTCGTGTCCACCACCTCGATCTGGAAAGCCGGTTGGCGAACGATCTCGCCGTGAGCGTCCATGAAGCACACGCCATCGCCACCCAGCGTGAATACGCAGTGTTTCACGCCGCGATCGAGAAAGAACCGGCCCGAACTCTCGATACCGGACGTACCGGAAATCTGCCGCGCCTCCTCGATGGAGGGCATGAAGTAGTCGATATGGGGAAACAGGGGCGCGATAAGATCGAGCGTGCCGTCATTGGCGCCGAGCAGGTCAAACGTTGTCGTGCGCCCGCGCGCTTTTGCCTCGGCCAGCAATTTGCGGCTCGGCTCGCCGTCAAGCTTGGCCAGCAATCCGGTACCACCCAGGTGAATGATCGGCGGAGCCAGCACTGCATCAAGGTTGCTCTCGGCGACCTCAAAATGATCGGAAGCCCCTCGCGCATGGAGCGCCGGTCGGTCGCCATTGCGCCGGATATTCAAAATGGTCGCCGATGTCGGCACGCCCGCCAGGCGCTGCATCTGGGCCGTATCGACGCCGAAACGCTGAAGTGTTGCAAGAACGAAATCTGCTTTCTCGTCATCGCCCACGGCACCGACCGCAAGGCAATTCAGCCCGAGCTTTGCAAGATCCACCACCGTTCCACCGGCGGTACCCGCAACCGTCAGCCTGATTTCGTCAATGAACTCCACATTGCCGCCGGCTGGAATGGCATCAACCGGCCGCCCGAGCACGTCGAGAATATACAGCCCGATGACCGATACATCATGAGACATGGAAACCTCTTGAAACAAGACACGTGATTGGCTGGCGCCCCCGATCGCAGCGCCGCAGGCGCCGCTAACTGCGATTGCGCAGGGCGAAAATGGTTCCTGCGATCAGGATGAAAATGCCGACGATGGCCAGTTGCAGCGTGCTTGGAATACCCACGAAGATCAGCACGTTGCTGACCAGCGTTATCAAGAGCACGCCGAGCAGCGTCCCGATCACCGATCCGGAGCCGCCCGTGATGCGGGCGCCGCCCAGAACGACGGCCGCGATGATTTCAAGCTCCATGCCGGCAAGATCGAATGGATTGGCGAGGCGGTTGCTCGAGACATGGATCACACCGGCAATGCCGGCGAGCAGCCCGGCATAGGCAAACACGAACACCCGCACGCGAAACAGATTGATACCCAGGCGTTCGGCAATCGCAGAATTGCCGCCGATGGCGAAGATGGCGCGGCCCATCAGCGTACGCTCGAGGATGTACCACGTGACGATAGCGGCAACGGCCAGAACCAGAACGGTCGCCGGCAACACGGACACAACGCCATTGGAGGCGCGATGGGTGAACAGCGAGGCCTTGCCGAAAGCATCCATCGCGGACGGGATGTTCATGAACAGGGCAGTCCCGATGAATGTCAGCAGGAAACTGCGGATGACATATTGGGTGCCGATCGTAACGATCAGCGACGGCGCCTGGAGTTTTTGAACGAGCACTCCGTTTACGATTCCAAAGGCCGCACCGCCGAGGGCGGCAAGGATCAAGATCACCGTCATCGGCATGCCCGGGAACCAGTTCGTGACGACCATGGTCAGGACATACATCACGAAGGCGGCAATCGCCGTGAACGATACGTCGATGCCCCCGGACGCCAGCACGACCAGCACCCCCATCGCAAACAGCCCGCGCACCACCGACGCACGCAATATGTCGACGATATTGCTCATCTGGAGGAAGTCGGGATTGGCGGCGATCACGACCAAACAGGTCGCAATGGTCAGCAGCAAGGTGAAGAGCTCGGGCCGGCGGCCCATCAAGTCCCACCAGCGGCGCAAGAAGCCGCCGCGCTGGGAGGCGGCGCCGGTCGCGGATGCAATCTCGGTCATCGCGCAATCTCCTTCGACGTGCCGGCCATGGATTGATAGATCGCGTCTTCGGTCAGCCCTTCGGCCTTGTGCGCAGCCACGATGCAGCCGTGACGCATGACGAGAATGCGATCACAATTCTGCAAGAGCTCCGGCAAGTCGTCGCTGATGATGATGACACCCATGCCGTCGTCGGCCAGGCGCTGGATGATCCGGAAGATCGTGTCTTTCGATCCCACATCCACGCCAACGGTCGGCCCGTGCAGGATGAGGAGTTTCGGGTTGATGGTAAGCCACCGCCCGATGAGCACCCTTTGCTGGTTGCCGCCGGAAAGGGATTGAACCGGAACCGTTACATCCGGCGCGACGATCTGCAGGTCGGCAACGCTGGTTTCCGCAGTGCGGCGAGCCCTGCGAGAACTGATGATGCCGAGCGCATTGCGCAGGCGATCCAGGATCGGCAGCGTTATGTTGTCCTGGATCGACTTTTCAAGAAACAGGCCCTCGGTAAGCCGGTCTTCAGGAACATAGCCAATGCCGTTTTGTATGGCCTCTAGCGCCGATTGGGGCGCGATCGTCCTGCCGGCCAGGCGTATCTGGCCGCTCAACGCCGGCTTCACGCCGGCCAGCGCGAGAGCCAGCTCGTTGCGGCCGGAATCCAGCAGCCCCGTGACGCCCAATATCTCGCCCTTTCTCACGCTCAGCGAGATATTCTGGAAAGCCCGGCCGTCATCGAGATTCTCGACCTGGAGCAGGACGTCGCCAAGCTTTGGATCGGTGCGATAGCGCGTCTCGCCGATTTCGCGGCCCGTCATCCACCGGCTGAATTCAGCCTTGCTGTGATCGGCGACGTCGAGTTCGGCGACCTTCAGCCCGTCGCGCATGATGATTGCGCGGCCCCCGAGCAGTTTGCACTCGTCGAGCTTATGCGTGACGAACAAGACCGCGACACCTTTGGTGCGCAGCCGCTCGACAACGCCAAGCAGGTTTTCGACTTCCTGCCGGGTAAGCGATGTCGTTGGCTCGTCCATGATGACCAGGCGTGCTTCGGACGCGACAGCGCGGGCGATGGCGATCAACTGGCGCGTCGCGAGCGGCAGCGTATCCGTGCGACGCGTGAGAAAATCACCGTCGGTCGGAAGATGCACCTCCGCCAAGGCCCGGCGCGCGGTTTCATGAAGTGCCGTGACGTTCAGCCTGCGGGCCAGACGCCCCGACGCCTCGACGAGTTGCTCGGTAAACGCAACGTTCTCGGCAACCGAGAGATTGGGGAGGAGCGACAGGTCCTGATAGACCGTCTCGATACCGGCCCGCAGCGCCCCGATCGCGCCCAGATCTCCGGCCCTGCTTCCGGTCGGCCGACCATCGATCAGAATCTGCCCCTCATCGGCAGGCTGGGCGCCGGAAAGGATCTTGATCAGCGTGCTCTTGCCGCAGCCATTCTCCCCCATCAGGTGATAGATCTGCCCCGCCTCGATCGTCAGGCTGACATCCTTCAGCGCCACGACGCCGCCAAAAGATTTCCTGACGTTCCTGACCTCGAGAAACGGCGGCAAAGGGCGCGGCGTAGGATCGGTCGCGTGCATGGAAAAATCCTATAGCGTTTTGCGACTAGACGGAGGCACCAAGAATCGCAAAGACGCGTCGAAACAAAGAGATAGAGCATATAGGCGTTCATGCTTGAACGCGCTTTGCTCCAGAACTCCCCGACGCGCCTTCCGGCGCGGCATCGATGCCTGTCGGAAGACACGTCAGTGAGCGATACTCGTTGTCAGAACGGGAACTGCTTGTAGTTGGACTTGTCGACATCAACCCAGGCCTGGCCCTGCATGATGATGCCCTTGCCCGGTCCCTTGATGACGGTCATCTTTTCGTAGCCCGGTACGCCGAGATTGACCCCGTCTTTGATCTCCTCGCCCTTCAGGACCATCTCGGAAACCTTGTTCATGACGTAGCCGGCATCCTTGGGGTCCCAGAAGAAGATCTGATTGACCGCGCCGCTTTCCAGATAGGGTCCGGTATCCTTGGGAAGGCCGAGGCCATAGACGCAGACCTTGCCCTGAAGGCCGGCCTCTTCCACGGCCCGGCCGATGCCGATCACGTCAATGGCAGAGGAGCCCTGGAACCCCTTGATGTCCGGATATTTCCGCAGGATCTCCTTGGCCTTTTCGTAGGCGCGATTGGCATCGTTGAAGGATTCGTTCTTGGCGGCAACCAGTTCCATGCCCGGATATTTCTTGGCGTTTTCCGCGCCGGCATCGACCCACTGGTTATGCGTCAAGCTGCCCAAAGAACCGACGAACGACGTCCATTTGCCCGACTTGCCCATGCAGGCGGAGAGCTTTTCGTTGATACGCGCGCCGAAGGCCTTGTTATCGAAGGCTTCGATGTCGACATCGGTGTTCTTGAGGCTGTCCCCCTCATGGGTGATGACCTTGATCCCGCGCTGGGAAGCGCGGCGAAGGACGCCTTCGAGTGCCGACGGGTCCATTGGAACGACCGCGATCGCCGACACTTTCTTGGCGACGAGATCTTCGATGATGCGGGTCTGCTGAGCCGCGTCTGCCTTGGCGGGGCCGATCTGGCTGGCGCTTATGCTTGGGTTGTCCTTGCCGAACGCATCCACGCCTTCGTTCATGCGGATGAACCAGTTTTCGCCCGTGACTTTGACCACCGTCACGATGGATGGCTTGTCCTGGGCGAACGAAACCCCGGCCATCAACACGCCTGCCAGCATCGTACAAGCTGCCAGTTTGGTAATTTTGCTCATAGTTTCCTCCATTTTAAGCAAAATCGTCTTTTGGGATCGGCACTGCCGGTCCTATGGGATCTTCACGGTGCCGAGCCGATCGCGAACCGAGCTATCGTCGCTTCGGCGCGAACCAGGCGCCCAGATGCACCCGCGAGAAGGCCAGGAGGGCCAACAGCAAGACGCCCCAGGCGAGGTCTCGGAAGAAATTCGAAATGTTCATGAAATTGAACAGGCTCGATAGAATCTGCAGCGCCGTCGCAGCCAGCAGCACGCAGATCACCTTGCCGTATCCGCCTTCGGGCTTAACGCCGGCCAAGACGGCAATCAGAATGGCGATCAACACATAAGAGCCGCCATAGTCCCATTTCACCGAGGAATTGCGGGCCGCGATAATGACGCCGGCAACGGAAGACAGCACGCCGCAGAGGGTATAGGTAACAAGCAGCATGCGCTTTTCATTGATGCCGCCATACCGTGCCGCCTTGGAATTACTTCCAAGCAACATGAGTTTCATGCCAAACGGCGTATATTTCAAAAGAAACGCCAGGCCAGCCGCAATTGCCAGAAACACCGCAAAGCACAGGGGAATGCCGAGTACCGGCATGTTGCCGAAATCATCCAGCGGCTCGATAAAGCCCATGGTGATCGCGGAGCCGTTGGTCAGGAACACCGCAATGCCGGTGAACAGCAGCTGCGTCCCCAGTGTGGCGATCAGGGGTGTGAGCCGCGCATAGGCGATCACGCTGCCATTTACGAAGCCGCCGACCAGGCCCACGAGAAGCGCCAGGCCGATGAAGCTCCAGAAGAACAGCAGCGGTGCGTCATCGGCCACGATGAAATGGCTTGTCGCCTGAAAGGCTGCGATGCCGGCAAGGTTCGCCAGGGCGATGCCCGACAGATCGATGCCGCCATTGCCCGAGATCATGGCCAGCATGACGCCCAGCGCCAGAAGGCCGAGTTCGGGAACCTGCGACGCCATGGATTGCAGATTGTAACTGTCGATGAAACTGGAGCCCGCCAACAGAGCCCCGGCTGCGAGCACCGCGCAATTGATCAACAGCAGAAAGGGCGCCTGCCGGTTCAGGCTATATGACGACACTTTTTCCTCCCGTCTCCGAAGGGCCTGTTTTACCGGCGAGGCCGGCCAATTCCGCCGGCGGAGCAGCTTCTTTGTCGATTGCGCAATAGTCCATTGCCGCACTCCATCGTTCGCTATGACAAATGCGGATGGGTCAACTCACCCGCTGAGGTGCAGCAGCCTCATGTATTGGAGGCATCTCCCCTCCTCGCGTCCAAACGATCGATCGCTTTGACGTTGTCCGCCGATGGCCCGTTTGGATCGAAGCTGGATGCGAGGAAAACGTCGACGATGGCTTTAGCCAGTTCCGGGCCAATCACACGGGCGCCCATGGTGATGATCTGAGCATTGTTGGATTTTGCGGCTCGTTCCGCTGAATAGGTGTCATGGGTCAGGGCGGCGCGGATGCCTGGCACTTTGTTCGCTGAAATCGACACGCCGATTCCGGTGCCGCAGAACAACAGCCCCCGATCATATTCGCCGTTGACCACGCTTTCGGCGAGAACCTTCGAGATGTCCGCGTAGTAGCCCGGCCGGCTCAGATCCGTAACCGCAATGTCGCCCCTACCGGCCAGATGATCCGCGATGACCTCAAGCAGGGGCCTGCCTGCGCCATCCGCGCCAAGCGCAATCTTCATTGGTGGTTCCCTCCCGAGGCAAGCCGGGTGCCCGACGGCCATGGCTCTTGTTCGTTTTGCAGTTCTTGACATTTGTCGATCCTTATTTGACAATTGTCAATATCGATGCTCGGATTTGGATCTCGTGACGTCGACGTGCCCCGCCGGCCAGGCGGCGAGCGCATATGAGGAGAGGAAGCGTGGATCTCTTGCTTGAGGTGGAAGGGCTCAAAAAGTCCTTCGGCGGCGTTGCTGCTTTGCGAAATGGCGCCTTCAAGCTCCATGCGGGTTCCGTCCATGCCCTGTGCGGCGGCAACGGCGCGGGCAAGTCCACCTTCCTGAAGATCCTGATGGGATTGCATCGCAGAGACGCCGGTGCGATCCGCCGGCGCGGCAAGGCCGTGGAGTTCTCCAGTCCGGCCGAGGCGCTGGCCTCCGGCATCGCCATCATCGAACAGGAGCTCAGCCCCGTCCCCCACATGACGGCGGCCGAGAACATCTTCCTCGGGCGCGAACCGTCGGCGCGCTTCGGCGGCATCGATTTCCGCAAGATGAACCGGGAGGCCCAGGCGCTGTTCGACCAGCTCGGCTTCAACATCCGTGCCAGCCAATACATGATGAATCTCTCGGTGGCGCAGATGCAGCTCGTGGAGATCGCCAAGGCGCTCAGTCACGATGCCGAGGTCATCTTCATGGACGAGCCGACCTCCGCCATCGGCGAGAAGGAAGCCCAGCATCTGTTCTCGGCCATCGAGCGGCTCAAGGCCGCCGGCAAGGGCGTCGTCTATGTCTCCCACAGGCTGTCGGAGATCTTCCAGATCGCCGATTCCTATACCGTCTTCCGGGACGGCAGCTATGTCGGCAGCGGAGCCCTGGCCGATATCACCCGCCCCGACCTGATCCGCATGATCGTCGGCCGGGAACTCGGGGAAGAATACGTCAAGACCAACAGTCCTGCCGAGACGATCAGCTTCGAGGTCAGCGGCCTCTCAGCGCCCGGCAAGATCGACGACATTTCATTCTCCGTGCGACGGGGCGAGATCTTCGGCATCTACGGTCTCATGGGGTCAGGCCGCACCGAGATCTTCGACTGCCTGTTTGGCCTGGACAAGCCCACGGCCGGCAGCATCGCCCTGGACGGCGAGAAGCTGGCCATTTCCCGTCCCGCCGATGCCATGCGCGCGGGTATCGCGCTGGTTACCGAGGACCGCAAGCTCACCGGCCTCAACCTCGCCGATAGTGTGCGCAACAACATCTGCCTGGCGAGCCTGCCGGAGCTGAGCCCGGGCTTTACCATGCAGCGCCGGCAGGAACGGGCCGCCTCGGCAGACATGATCGCGCGTTTCGGCATCAAGGCTGCGCGCGATACCATGCCGGTTTCCGGCCTATCCGGTGGCAACCAGCAAAAAGTCGTGCTCGGCAAGTGGTTCTTGCGCCAGCCCAAGCTTCTCCTGCTGGATGAGCCCACGCGTGGCGTCGATGTCGGCGCCAAGCGCGAGATCTACCGCATCATCTGCGATTTCGCAGCGGCGGGCGGCACGGTCGTGATGATCTCATCCGAAATAGATGAAGTGCTCGGCATGTCCGACCGCATCCTGGTGATGCGGCAAGGACGCTCCGCCGGGATCCATCGGCGCGAAGAAACCGACGCGCAGTCGCTCGTGCATCTTTCCACCTGAGATCGGCGTCCTGGCGTATCGCCCGGCACAAGAAGGAAATCCACGTGTCCGCTAACCAGAATCCCTCGACCAGCATCTGGCCCGGCAGGGAACATCGTCGGCTGATCATCCAGGAATATGGCATCTTCATCGCCTTCTTGTTGCTTGCCTTGGTCCTTTCGGTCTCCAACCAGTACTTTCTCACCGCGGGCAACATTTCCAACGTATTGTTGCAGACGGCCATCAATGGCGTGCTGGCGGTGGGCATGACTTTCGTCATCCTGACGCGGGGGATCGATCTGTCCGTCGGCTCGGTCGCGGCGCTGACGGGCATCGTTGCCGCCAGCTTCGCCACCACTTCGGCAACGGCGGGCCTGCCGGGAGCGCCTTATCCGTTCTACCTCGCATTGGCGGCGGGCCTCCTCGTCGGCATCGCCTGCGGCGCCGTGGCCGGTGTCATCGTCTCGCGCTTTGCCGTCCCCGCCTTCGTGGCCACGCTCGGCATGCTTTCGGCAGCGCGGGGCCTGACGCTCATCTATGGCGGAGGCCGGCCCGTGCCCGCTCTCACGCCTGAATTCCGCTGGATCGGCACCGGCAACCTGTTCGGCATTCCTGCGCCGGTCGTGCTGCTCGCTGTCGTGTTCGCCCTGTCCTGGTGGGTGCTGAACCGTACGCGCTTCGGCCGCTACATCTATGCGGTGGGCGGCAACCCGCATGCCGCCAAGACGTCCGGCATCAACGTTGCCCGCATCCGTTTCAGTGTCTACGTCATCTCCGGCGGACTTTCAGGCCTGGCGGGCATGATGCTGGCGGCCCGCACCGGTTCCGCCTTGCCACAAGCCGGCATCGCCTACGAGCTTGATGCCATCGCCGCCGTGGTGATCGGCGGCACCAGCCTGTCCGGCGGCGTCGGCCGTATCACCGGCACGCTGATCGGCGCCCTGATCATCGGCGTGATGAACAACGGCCTCGATCTGATGGGCATCCAATCCTACTACCAGCAGGTTCTCAAGGGTGCCCTGATCGTCGGTGCCGTGATGCTGGATCAGAAGAGAAACCAGGGCGAGTAAGCCCCGCGCCATCCGGACGCTCGCGCCCGCGATCCAGAACCGCGTGCCGTCATGGCTGCGGCATTTTTCGGAGGAGAACGACCATGAGAAAACTGCTTGTCGCCCTGGCCGCGGCCACGGCGTTGCTGGTGACGCCGGCCCTGGCGCAGGACAAGAAGATCAAGATCGGCGCGGCCCCTTACGGCCTCAACGCCGAGTTCATGCAGATCTGGACGGCAGCGCTGAAGGAGCATCCCGCCGTCAAGAACGGGGAGGTGGAGCTGACCGTGTTCGACGGGCGCTATGATGCGCTCGTGCAGCAGGAACAGTTCAACACGATGATCACGCAGAAATTCGACGCGATCATCTTCGTGCCCATCGACATCGAGGCCGGCGCCACCGCCGTCCAGGCCGCGCATGATGCCGGCATTCCCGTCGTCGGCTCGAACACACGCGTCCACTCCGACCTGTTGTCGTCCTATGTCGGTTCCGACGACGCGGTCTCCGGCTATCTGGAAGCCAAGAGCGTGCTCGACAAGATCGGCTGCAAGGGCAATGTCGTCATCATCGAGGGCCCGATCGGCCAGTCGGCGCAGATCTCCCGCCTCGAAGGCAACAAGAAGGCCTTGGCGGAATGCCCGAATGTGAAGATCCTGGAGGACCAGACCGCCAACTGGTCGCGTGCCGAGGCGCAGACCCTGATGGAGAACTGGCTGACGGCACATCCCGGCCAGATCAACGGCGTCATCGGCCAGAATGACGAGATGGCACTCGGCGCGATCGAGGCCATCAAGGCAGCCAAGCTGAACGTCAAGGACTTCGCCATTGCCGGCATCGACGGCGTCACCGATGCGCTCCATGCGGTCAAGCAAGGCACGATGACCTCGATCCTGCAGGATGCCCGCGCTCAGGCGCAGGGAGCCCTGGACCTTGCCATCTTCCAGGCTAGGAAGGGCGACTACAAGCCGCAATCCGATATCTGGGCCCAGTATCCCAGCATGCCGTTCAACGACGGTAAGGCCAAGGAATATAACGTGCCGTGGACGCCGGTCACCGCCGACAATGTCGACAAGCTGCTCGCCGCCCGCAGCAAGTGATTTTTACGCGCGGGGCATCGGCTTGCCCCGCGCCTTCCGCCGCCAGGACCCATCGACATGACCGATATCGCGCCTCAAATCGACCTGACCTTCCCGCTCTCCGGCAAGGTCGCCCTCGTCACCGGAGCCGCTTCCGGCATCGGTGCGGCCATTGCAGGGGCTTTCGCCGCCAAGGGAGCCCGGGTCGCCGTTCTCGACATCAACGCCGAGCTTGCCGCCGCGAAGGCGGCCGAGCTTGGGAATGGTGCGCACGCGTTCGCGTGCGATGTCACCGATCCTGAGTCCATCAACGCCGCGATCGCGGGTACGAAGGCGGCTTTTGGCGGCATCGACATCGCGGTCAACAGCGCCGGGGTCGTGTTCCTGGCTCCGGCCGAGGATCTTTCGCTGGACCACTGGACCAGGACGATCGACATCAATCTCAAGGGCAGCTTCCTGGTCACGCAGGCTGTCGGCCGGGAAATGATCGGCACCGGCAAGGGCGGCAGGATCATCAACCTCGCTTCGCAGGCCGGCACTGTCGCCATCGAGGAACATGTGGCCTATTGCGCCTCGAAATTCGGCGTGATCGGCATGTCCAAGACCTTCGCGGCCGAGTGGGGCAAATACGGCATCACCGTCAATACGCTTTCCCCCACCATCGTGCTCACCGAACTGGGCAAGAAAGCCTGGGCGGGGGAGAAGGGCGATGCCGCCCGAAAACGCATTCCCGCCGGCCGGTTCGCCTTTCCCGAGGAAATCGCGGCTGCGGCTGTTTTCCTCGCTTCCGCCGGTGCGGATATGATCAACGGCGCCGATCTGCTGATCGATGGCGGCTACACGATCCTTTGAGCCGAAGCGCTCCAGGAACCCATAGGAGAAATCATGCAGCGTTTCGTCAACAATCCCGACGAAGTCGTCGAAGACACGGTGAAGGGCTTCGTCAAGGCCCATTCCGACATCGTTCGCCTCGCCGACAATCCCCGTGTCATCGCCGCACGGGACGCCCCCCATGCCGGCAAGGTGGGTGTCATCACGGGCGGCGGCTCCGGCCACGAGCCGGCCTTCATCGGCTATACCGGCAAGAACATGCTCGATGCCGTGGCTGTCGGAGAGCTGTTTTCCTCGCCCACAGCCAAAAGCTTCCATGACGCCATCCGGGAAGCCGATGGTGGCAAAGGGGTCGTCGTGCTCTACGGCAATTATGCCGGCGACAACATGAACGTGAAGATGGCGATCCGGCTCGCAGCCAAGGATGGCATCGAAGTGGCGACCGTCGTCGCCAACGACGATGTCTGCTCGGCGTCCGGCGAAGAGCGCGAAAAACGCCGGGGCGTTGCCGGCGAAATCTTCATGTGGAAGGTTGGCGGCGCCAAAGCGGCAACGGGGGCTTCGCTCGAAGCCGTTCGCGCGACTGCCCAAAGGGCGATCGACAATTGCCGTTCGATCGGCGTGGGCCTCGGTCCCTGTACCCTGCCTGCCGTCGGCCATCCGAATTTCGAGATCGCCCCGGGTACGATGGAGGTCGGCATTGGCCATCACGGCGAACCGGGGGTCCGCGTGGAACCGCTGAAACCCGCGGCCGAGATCGCTCGCGACATGTGCGGGATCGTTCTCGACGACCACGATCTTCCCGAAGGCACCGAAGTCGCCGTGCTGGTTTCCGGTCTCGGTGCGACGCCGCTCAACGAACTCTACATCCTGAACGACACGATCGAATCCGAGATCGTCAAACGCGGCCTGAAAATCCACCGCACCTATATCGGCAATTACTTCACCTCGCTGGAAATGATCGGGGCAACCCTGACGGTCATGGCTCTTGACGACGAACTGAAGGAACTGCTCGATACGGACGTGCGCTGCGCTGCAATCTTGTAAGAGAACGCCTCATGCAAACCCTGAACAATGCGGAAGCCGGCGACATCGTTTTGGCCATGGCCGAACGCATTATCGAAAATCGGGCCTATCTCAGCGAAATCGACGGCAAGATCGGCGACGGCGATCACGGCGTCAACATGGCGAAAGGCTTCAACCTGGCTGCCGAGCGGCTCAAGGGCAAGAACGCGTCCCTTTCAAGCTCGCTCGACACGCTTGGCACCGTCCTGATGACCGAAATCGGCGGTTCGATGGGACCACTCTATGGCGTCATGTTTACGGAATTCGCCGAAAAGATCGACGGCGTCGCCCTCGTCGATGCCGCCGCCTTCAGCCGCATGCTGCATGCGGGCCTCGAAGGCATTCAGTCGATCGGCGCCGCCAAGGTGGGCGACAAGACGCTTCTCGACACATTCGTTCCGGCCCTCGCCGCGTTCGATGACGCGAACACTGCCGGCAGATCCTTTGCCGAAGCTCTGGATGCGCTCGTCGAAGCAGCAGAAAAGGGGCGAGATTCCACAATAGATTTGGTGGCCAGGATCGGACGCGCCAGCCGTCTGGGCGAACGTTCCCGCGGCGTCCTGGACGCCGGAGCAACCTCCTGCGCCATCATTCTCAGAGAATTGTCACTCCGCGCCCGCGAGCAACTGCAATAAGAGACGGCCGATTTGCGCAACATGGCGGCCCCCCTTTATGCTTGGAAAGTTGGGCCGCCCTTTGTTTTGAATTTTCGCGAAACGAGACAAAGGCATTGTCCTGCAAGCCTTCCCGACTGACGCAGGAGCAATGGCAAACAAGATGGCGCCGAGTAAAAAAACCGCCGTGGCCAAGCCTGGTCAGGCGGAATTGGCCGATGTCATACCGCTGCGATATGGCGACGATCCCTATGTGTGGGCTTGCTGGCTTTATTACGAGGACGGGCGCACGCAGGGCGATATCGCCGAGATAATGGGAATCTCGCGCGCAACGGTCAACAGCTACCTTGCCGAAGCACGCAGCCGTGGCATCGTCAGCATTTCCATCGAACCTTCGCGGCTGAGCTCGCTGGTCGTCGCGCAGGAGCTGAAACAGCATTTCGGATTGACCGACTGCCTCGTCGTGCCCGACGACGACGGATCGCGAACCTTGATCGACCGCCTGGGAGCCGCCGGCGCGCAAGCCGTTGCGAAGCTGCTGAAATCCGGCGATACGGTTGCCGTCGCATGGGGGCGCACAGTCCTGTCCATCGCCGAAAACCTGGATATCTCCAATCTGCAGGACGTAACGGTCGTCCAGGCCACCGGCGGCACTCGTGCCGGTTTCGCCTACACGCCGGAGCTGTGCGCGGCGGCGGTCGCCAAAGCCACGAATGCCCATCTCATCAACATCACCGCGCCGGCTATCGTGTCGAATGCGCAGGTCAAATCAGCTTTTCTGGACGAACCGGTCATTGCCGAGCAATTTCAAGCACTGACCCGGGCCAACAAGGCACTTTTCGGCATTTCGTCCCTTCGGCCGAATTCGACGATCCATACCAGCGGATTTTTCGAGGACGTATCGATCCAGGACTATCTGGCCAGAAATGCCGTCGGCGTGATTGCAGGCCGCTTCATCGACGCCCATGGCCACCCCGTTTCCGGACCTCTGGACGACCGAACCATAGGCATTTCACTCGATCGGCTGCGAGACAGCAACATGCGCATTGCGGTTGCCGGCGGTTTCGACAAGGTGCCGGCGATTCTGGCGGCGCTGCGAGGCGGCTATGTCAGCGTTTTGATCACCGATGCGGCGACCGGACGCGGTATCCTCAATGCCGACGGCGTAACGCAGATCCACAGCAAACCTGCCCAACGCTTGCGGCAGGAAGCTGCAGCCACCCCGCCCAGCCACAACCGCACCCACATCAAGAAATTTCTCAACAACCCCGATGACGTTGTCGATGAAATGCTTGACGGGGTGGTCAAGGCGCATGCTGCTCATATCGCACCGATCAACGGCTCGAAGCGTGCACTGGTCGCGCGCAATGGTCCGCGTACGGGCAAGGTCGGCCTGGTCATTGGCGGCGGTTCCGGCCACGAACCCTGCTTTCTCGGCTATGTCGGCAAGGGGCTGGCCGACGCGGTGGCAATCGGCAACGTCTTCTCCTCGCCTCCCCCTGTTCCAATCCTCGAATGCGCAAAGGCTGCCTCGGGCGGAGCCGGCGTTCTTTTCGTCTACGGCAACTATGTCGGCGACGTGATGAACTTTGAAATGGCGGCCGAACTGGCGCAGGAGGCGAACATACCCACACGTACGGTCCTGACGACTGACGATATCTCCTCCTCACCGGTAGAGGATCGCGACGGACGGCGTGGCGTGGCGGGTAATTTCTTTGTCTTCAAGATCGCCGGCGCCGCCTGCGACCGCGGGCTGTCGCTCGAGGAATGCGAAGCCATTGCACGCAGGGCCAACAGGCGCACCTATACGATGGGGGTCGCGTTGGAACCGTGTTCCTTACCGCAAACCCGCCGGCACAACTTCGAGATCGGCCCTGACGAGATGGAAATCGGCATGGGCATTCATGGCGAGCGGGGCGTCATTCGCGAGAAGATGATGCAAGCCGACGAAATCGTCGACCGCATCATGGACAAGGTCTTTTCCGAGATGACCGCCGGCCCGGGCGACCAAGTGGCGGTTCTCGTCAATTCGTTCGGCTCGACACCCCTGATGGAGCTCTACATCCTGTTCAAGCGCGTGGAAGAGCGCCTCAGCGCCAAGCGGATCGGCATCGTGGCGAATTGGGTCGGCCATTACTGCACGTCGCTCGACATGAACGGTGCATCCATATCCATCCTGCACCTGGACCAGGAACTGTCCGATCTCCTGTCGCATCCTTGCGATACCGCCTTTCTTCGGGTCACCGAGAAGGGGGCGTCACCGGCAGGGTCGCCACCTGCGGTCCAATGAGAATTCCACGCTGATCGGGAGATCAATGCAATGCCGCAAACCGCAGCGCGCCGCCTCAGCTGGATGTTCCAGCTGATTGCCCTGTCGATAAAGGCAGAGAAGGAATATCTGTCCGACCTCGACGGCGCCATCGGCGACGCCGATCACGGCATCAGCATGGCGCTGGGGTTTTCGGCCGTCAACGGCGCGCTAGCGAAAATCGACCTTGAGCAGGCATCGCCCTCCGACGTCTTCGCGGCAGCGGCCTCCGCCTTTCTCGATGCCGTCGGCGCGTCCACCGGGCCCCTCTATGCAACGGGCTTCCAAAACGCATCCAAGGCCCTGAAAAACCAACTGTCCCTCGACCTGCCGGAACAGGTCGCCATCGTCGAAGCCATTACCAAGGGTATCCAATCGCGTGGCAAAGGGCAGCGCGGGGACAAGACGATGCTCGACACATGGGTTCCGGCAATGGAGGTCGCCGTTCACGCCAAGGCAAACGGCCTGACCATCGGGCAGATGTGGCGCCATATCGTGGAGGCCGGCGCAGAAGGCGCGCAATCGACAAGGTCCATGGTCGCGACCCGCGGCCGCGCCGCCCGGCTTGGAGAACGGTCCCTGGGCCATATGGATCCCGGCGCAGCGTCCGCCCTGATCATTCTGCGGGCGATGCAGGAAGCCTTTGCCGAAAGACTGGAATCTTAGGACGTGCCGGCCCTCGTTTTCCTGCCATTGACCATCGAGCCATGCGGTGGATCTCGTGGTGCCGAGCCGGACAGCACAGGGTTTGCAACAGAGCCTTCCCCGGCCGGCGGAAGCTGAAGAAGCCTGTCAGCTGCTTTCGCGCGCTATCACCACGAACGGCATCAGCATCATTTCCGGTGGAATTTGCTGCTGTGACCGCTGGGCCTCTATCGCTTGCAGCAGGAGGTTCCCCGCTGCCCGACCGATTTCCTTGGCGTCGACGGAAACCGTGGTGATGCTCGGATAGGCGCAGCGCGCAACCTCGAAATCGCCGAAGCCGGCGATCGCGATACGCCCGGGCACCGCCCAGCCGCGGCGATGGCACTCCATCAGGGCGCCGAAGGCCGACAGGTCGGAAACGCAGACCGCCGCATCGACATCAGGCCATTGGGACACCAGGTGCACGATGGCCTGGGCCCCCTGCTCCATCGAGATCGGCGGCTTGCCGAAGGAAATGACCCGACCGCGCGGCAGACCGAGTTGCTCGATCGCCTGGATGTAGCCCTGGCGCCGATCGGCGCCCCGGGTGTCGCGATTGCTGGTGCCGCCGATGAAACCGATATTGCGATAACCCCGGCCATGAAGATGATGCACGAGCGCATTCGTGGCGGCAGCATTGGAGAAGCCGACGACATGCTCGATCGGCTTGTCGGGCACGTCCCAGGTCTCGATTACCGGGATGCCGGCGGCCTCGAGCAGCTTGCGGGTGCGATCGGTGTGGCGGCCGCCGGTGACGATGATGCCTTCGGGACGCCGCATCAGCATCGATTCGACCAGCCGTTCCTCCTTCTCGATCTGATAGTCGGTATAGCCGAGAAGCAGTTGCAGGCCGCTGCCCTCGATGGCTTCGGTGATGCCGCGGGCGGTGTCGGCAAAGTTGGAACTGTTGATCGAGGGAACCAGCGCCGCCACGAAACCCGAGCGCTTGGAGGACAGCGTGCCTGCCATCTGGTCGAGCACATAGCCGAGCTCGTCCACGGCGGCCATGATCTTGCCGCGGGTCTTCTCGGAGATCGAGCCGCCCTTCTTCAAGGCCCGCGAAACAGTCATGGTCGACACGCCGGCCCGCTCGGCGACATCGGCCATGGTCGGCTGGCTTTTGAGCGATCTGTCGTTGTCGCGAGGCATCAGGTAATCCGTTAAAGCGTTTTGCGATTTGACGCAGTCACCCGAAATCGCAAAGACGCGTCGAAACGAAAAGTTAGATCAAAGAGCGTTCAGCCCTGAACGCGCTTTGCTCTAGGGCAGTTCTGGCGCAATCGCCATAGTGGGAGCGTTACCAGCCCGGAGGGTGATTGTTAACGTAGATGGCATAGAGGGAGCTCTGCGCCGTGATGAAGAGGCGGTTGCGCTTCGGGCCACCGAAGCAAAGATTGGAAACGATCTCCGGAACCTTGATGCGCCCGATCAGGCTGCCGTCCCTGGTATAGACTCGGACAGAATCGGCGCTGGAAGCCCAGACATTGCCGTCGCGGTCGACACGGAACCCATCGAAGAAACCGGCCTCGCACACGGCAAAGCTCCTTGCTGGACCGATGACCTCGCCTGACGCGGACAGATCATAGGCATGGATAGCCCGCGGCAGCCCGGGAACGTGGCTGGCACCGGTATCGGCGACATAGAGCAGGCTTTCGTCCGGGGAGAAGGCCAGGCCGTTGGGCTTGATGCGATCGGTGATGACAGGCCGGACCGCGCCAGTGGCGGCGTCGACGCGGTAGACATGCGAAGCCCCGATCTCGGAGACGGCGGCATGCCCCTCGTAATTGCTGTCGATGCCGTAGGTCGGGTCGGTGAACCAGATCGAGCCGTCGCTCTTCACCACCACATCATTGGGGGAGTTCAGGCGCCTACCGTCATGGCCGTCGGCCAGCACGCTCCAGCGCCCGTCCGGCTCCAGCCGCGTCACGCGGCGACCGCCATGCTCGCAAGCGATCACCCTGCCGGCCCGGTCCAGCGTGTGGCCATTGTGATAGCCGCAGGGGCTCTCGAAGACACTGACCGACCCGTCCGTCTCGTCGAAACGCATCAGGCGGTCATTGGGAATATCCGACCACAACACGGATTTGGCGGCCGGCACATAGACTGGCCCTTCGGCCCAGCGGCATCCGGTCCAGAGCTTTTCGAGCCGGGCGTGGCCGATGATCAGGGCGGCGAAACGATCGTCGAGGATCTCGTAATCGCTCATCCCTCAGCCCCGTTCCGACGACATCGGGAACTCGTCGGCGCGGAAGATCGTGTGAAAGATGTCGCCGTCGAACAGGGGCATCAGCTCGGCGGTGACCGCCCGGCTTTTGGTCCTGACCTCGGAGGCGAGAGCCTCCTCGATGGCGGCACGCGAGGGGTAGCGGATGGCCAGCACCATGGCGTAATGCGGCTCCTCCACATCGGCCTCTTCCTGGCGCAGCACACGCACCTCGTCGGCCCCCGGGAAGCGGGTCCAGAGCGGCACGAGCCTGTCGCGCACGAATCGCGTGAAGGCCTCTTCCGACCCTGGCCGGACATGGCCCCGAAAAAAGGCGCAGCGTATGTACATGACGGAGCTACCATTGAGGTGAAGCGAAAGTCGAGGCATCCGTTTCAACGCGCGAACCGGACGCTGTAAACTGTTGTTCTAACTGTACAATTGCGGGGACGCCTACGCGCCCCCGCCACGTCTCCGGGTCAGTTGACACCCCAGATCTTCTTGTAGGCATCCCTGTAGCCATTGTCGGGATCGAAGACGTTCTTGGGGCCGCCGTCGAAGCCGATATTGTCGGGCGTGACCAGGTGCACGCCGGGAACGTAGCCCGACCATTTCTCGCCGGCGAAGGCGCGGTTCAGTTCGTCGACCAGCTGCCAGCCCTGCATGGCCAGGGGCTCCGGCACCGTCGCGGCCTGGTGATCCTTGGCACGGATGCGCTGATAGGCGGCCTCGGAGCCGTCACCTGCCGAGATGTTCTGGGGATCGCCATCCCCGGCAATGCCGGCTGCGGCCAGCGAAGGCGGCATGAAGTCGTAATAGAGGTCGTTGATCGCCAGGGAATGGGTCCACTTGGCACCTTGCTGCTGCAGGAGTGTGGTGGTCAGCTGGGGGATGCGGGTCGAAACATCCGAGAGCGGCGTGTCCTGGAAGGACAGCACGGCACAGCCCTGGCATTTCTTGATGACTTCCTCCATCGCCCGTCCCTTGGCGATGGCGATGGCATAGGTCGAATCGGCGAAGATCACCACGCCGGCCTTGCCGTCGGAATCGGCGATCGCCTTCATGGCCGCGACCTTGGCGACTTCCATGGCATCGGTGGTGACATTGGCGAAGACAGGCGTGCCGTCGAGGGGGCCGGGCTTGGGGCCCGAGTGCCAGCCGACGATGGTGATGCCCTGCTTGGCCGCCTCCTCCAGCGCCGCCTTCTGCTCGACCGCATCGCTGCCGCCGACGATGATCGCATCCGGCTTGAGCGCAACGGCCTGGCTCAGCCCCGCGGCCTGGCCGGATACCGTGCCCTGCCCGTCGATCTCGCGATAGGTCCAGCCGATCACGCCGGCCGCTTCCTTGACGCCCTGGGCCACGCCCAGGATGCCGCCATTGCGCATGTCACCCGCCACATAGACCACGGTCTTCTTGGCCACGGCCTTGGGACCGGAGGTTGGCCCGTCCCATTTGTCGGCGCGGGCCGCAGCCTTGGCGACGACCGCCTTCGCCTCGTCGACAAAGGCATCCGCCCGGGCCACGGCGGGCGCCAGGGCCAGGGCCGCCAAGCCGGCAGCCGCCATCAACACACTTCGTCTCAACATGATCTCTCCTCCTGAATGCGACGGGTCGTCAGCTGCCCGTCTTCTTGAAATTTCGCGTGGCCGAGCCGCGTCGGCGCTGGGCATAGCCGGCGATGCCGATCGCGATCAGCAGGGTCACGCCGTTGAACATGGGCTCGACCCAGAACGAGCCGCCGAATTGCTGGATGCCGGCGATGCCGACCGCCAGGATGGCAACGCCCACCACCGTGCCCCAGACATTGACGCGGCCGGGCTTGATGGTGGTGGAGCCGAGAAAGGCGCCGACGAGAGCCGGCAGCAGATATTCGAGGCCGACGCTGGCCTGGCCGATGCGCAGCTTGGAGGCGAGCAGGACGCCGGCCACCGCCGTCAGGGCGCCGGAAGCCACGAAGGCGCCCATGGTGTAGCGCTGGACGGGGATGCCGTTGAGCGCCGCCGCCTTCGGATTGGCGCCGATCGTATAGAGGTAGCGGCCAACAGGCAGGTGCTCGAGGATGAACCACAGGGCCAGGGCAAGGCCTAGCACATAGAAACCCGTGATCGGCAGGCCGAAGACCATGGTGCCGTTGAGCGACAGGAAGCCCTGGGGCAGGCTCGCCACCACCTGCCGCCCGCCGGTGTGCCAGAGCGCGACGGCGTAGAGCACGGTGCCGGTGCCGAGCGTGGCGATGAAGCTGTCGATGCGCGCCACCTCGACCAGCAAGCCGTTGAGCAGGCCGATCAGGGCGCCGAGCAGGATCACCACCACCACCGCCACCGGCCAGGGCAGCCCGAACATGGTCTGCAGGCTGATGGCGAGGATGTGCCAGAGCACGATGCCGTAGCCGACGGTGAGGTCGATCTTGCCGGCTGCCATCGGGATCATGGCCGCCAGCGAGAGCATGGCGATGATCGCCTTGTCGGCGATGATGGAGCGGACGTTGAGCATGGTCGGGAAGGTCTGCGGCAGCATCAGCGAGAACAGGACGATCAACAGCACCGTCAGGATCGGCAGGCCGTAGACCGGCAGGCGCCGCAGCAGGCGTTCGCCGGCGGAGGCCTGCTTGAGTTCGCCGCGTGTCGGCTCGAGGGCGTCGGACTTGATGGAGTTGGTGGACATGGAGCTTTCCTGTCTGCGCTCACGCGGCTTCCGAGGCAGATGCGGCCGAGATCACCGCTTCCGTGGTCAGGGCTGGGCCGGCCAGCTCGGCAATGATCCGACCCCGGTTGAACACCAAGGCGCGGTGGCAGATATGGGCGATTTCCTCAAAATCCGTGGACACCACGATCACGGCGAGGCCGGCTTCGAGCGCTCGCGCGATGAGGCGGTAGATCTCGGCCTTGGCGCCGACATCGACGCCGGCCGTCGGATCCTCAGCCACCAGGAGCCTGCGGCCGGTCGCAAGCCAGCGCCCGACGACAACCTTCTGCTGGTTGCCGCCCGAAAGCCCCTCGATCGGCAGGTCCGGGTCGTTGGGACGCAGCCCGACGGCCTCTCCCAGTTCGCTCGCCAGCCTAGCCTCGAGCGAGGGTGAACGCGGCGCATACCAGGGCCGGCCGGCGGCCCCCGGATTGAGGAAGGCGTTCTCGCGAATGCTGAGGGAGGGCGCGAGGGATTCCTCCATGCGGTCCCGGGCAACCAGTCCGACACCAGCGTTCAGCGCCGCCCGGGGCGATGAGAGATCCGGCACCTGCCCGTCGATGGTGATCGATCCGCGATGCGGCACCGCCCCGAACAGGCTGCGCCCGATATCCTCCTGGCCCGCGCCGCGCAGGCCGACGAGGCCGAGCAGTTCGCCCTGGCGGACCTCGAAGCTGACGGGGCCGGCGGCCGGGGTGACGACATCGCGCAGAACCACACGGGCCTGGCCCGAATGGAATTCGGCCTTGCGGAAAAGCTCCAGCGTTGAGCGGCCGACAATCATGCTGACGAGTTCGTCCGGCGTGGTCTCCGCCACCGGCTTCTCGCCGACCTTGAGGCCGTCGCGCATCACCACCACGCGATCGGCGATGCGGAAGATCTCGTCGAGGCGATGGGAGACATAGATCATGCCCACGCCCCGCTCGCGCAGGCGCCGGACCGCCTCGAACAGGCGCTCGACCTCGTCGGCCGGCAGGCTGGCCGTCGGCTCGTCGAGCACCAGGAAATCGCAATCCACCACCAAAGCGCGGGCAATGGCGACCAGCGATTTCTCGGTCCGGCTGAGGCTGTGCACACGCAGGGTCGGATCAATGTCGCAGCCGACCAGCTTCAGGGCCGTCTCGGCCTTGCGTTCCGCCTCGCGCCAGTCGATGGCGCCCAGCCAGCGCCGGGAGAAGCCTTGCGACAGTCCCATATTCTCTGCCACCGTCATCCATTCGACCAGGCCGAGGTCCTGGTGGATGAAGGCCACGCTCTGGCGCTGGCCCCGCGCATTGGCGCGATGGCGATAGACCTCGCCGCCGATGGTGATCTGGCCGTCATCGGCCCTGAAGATGCCGCCGAGAATCTTGATAAGCGTGGATTTGCCGGCGCCGTTCTCGCCCAGCAGGGCCACAACCTCGCCCCGCCCGACCTCCAGGCTGACGCCATTGAGCGCGCGGGTGCCGCCGAAGGCCTTGACGACATTCTCGAACCGGAGAGCTTCCTGCCCTGCCATCGCGCTCGTCCTCCACAACTTCGAGGGCCTTTCAGCCCCGCAAAGCTCATCCGGCTCTACGGCCGGTTTTCCAATGTTATCGATAACAAACATGATCCTGTCAAGGCGCCAGTTCGGTGATCGATCCCGATGTCAGTCTTCACCCGATTGCTCACGAAACCCGGAGAACTGCAGCATGATGGCCGCCGTATCACGAGGGCCCAGGCCAGCGGCCAGCAGGGAACGGTGCAGATCGGCAACCAGCCCGGTCAAGGGCAGCGGCAGGCGCTGGCTGCCGGAGAAAGCCTGTACGGCCTCCAGATCCTTCATCATGTTGTCGATGCGGCCGGTCGGCGAATAATCGCGCCTTGCCATTTTCGGCCCGAACTCCTGCAGGATGGAGCTGTCGGCGCGCCCGCCTTTGAGCGCCTCCGCCAGGCGGGTCGCATCGACGCCCCCCGCCTCTGCCAGCCTGACGGCTTCCGCGACCGCCTGGAAGCCGAGCGCGCAGAGGACCTGGTTTACCAGCTTGGTGGTCTGCCCCGCGCCGCTGGGACCCATATGCGTATAGTTGGCGCACAGGCTGTCCATGACAGCACGCGCCCGGTCAACATCGGCGGCGGCCCCGCCGGCCATCACGGTGAGACGGCCCGCCAAGGCCCCCGGTGCACCGCCGGAAAGCGGGGCATCGACCCATCGCATGCCGGTCGACGTAGCCAGTTGCTCGGCAAACGCCCGCGTCGATGCCGGATCGATCGAAGACATGTCGATCAGCAGCCCCGAGGCATCCGCTCCCTCCGCAATGCCGCCCGGGCCGAACACGGCACTGCGCACGATCGTGGCACTGTTGAGGCTGGTGATGACGAAGCGGCTCGCCCTCGCCGCCTCCCGAGCGCTGGCGGCGGAGCTGGCCCCTTTTGCGGCAAGCGCCGCGACCTTGGCCGTGTCCAGGTCGAAGACGGTGACGGCATGTCCCGTCGCCAGCAGGCGCGTCGCGATCGCCGATCCCATGATCCCGGTTCCGACCACGGAAACGGCGGCTTTCTCGCTCTCGGTCATCGGCTGTTCTCCCCTTCGTCCCACCGCAAGAAGCTGAGAGGGATGCAGCGTCCCTCTCCTCGCCCGCCTCAGGAAAACCTACAGGCTCGAGGTGATCCCGCCATCGACATAGAGGACATGCCCGTTGACGAAGCTGGAAGCGTCCGAGGCGAGAAAGATCGCCGCGCCCGCCAGTTCCTTCACCTCGCCCCAGCGGCCTGCCGGCGTGCGCTTCTCCAGCCAGGCCGAGAAATCGGCATCGGCGACCAGGGCGGCATTGAGCTCGGTCTTGAAATAGCCGGGGCCGATGGCGTTCACCTGCAGGCCATGGCGGGCCCAATCGGTGGCCATGCCCTTGGTCAGCATCTTCAGCGCGCCCTTGGTTGCGGTGTAGGGCGCGATGCCGGGGCGCGCCAACTCGCTTTGTACCGAGCAGATGTTGATGATCTTGCCCCGCCCTCGCGGAATCATGCGCCGGGCCACGGCCTGCCCGACCAGGAAGGCACTGTCGATATTGGTGGCGCACAGCCGCTTCCAGGCGTCGAGCGGGAAAGTCTCCAGCGGTGCCCGGTGCTGCATGCCGGCATTGTTGACGAGAATGTCGATGGGCCCCAGCGTCTGCTCGATAGCGGCGATGCCGGCCTCGACGGCTTCGGGATCGGCGGCGTCGAACGGCGCGATATCGACGGTAGAGGCTTTGGCGGCGAGTGCTGCCTTGGCGTCCTCAAGGCGATCGAGATTGCGGGCGTTGAGCACCACGCTGGCACCGGCACTGGCCAGCGCCTCGGCAATGGCGTAGCCGATGCCCTTGCTGGCCCCGGTTATCAGGGCCCTGCGCCCGGTCAGGTCGAACAGCGTCACGTCGGTCTCCCTCGTCTTCCCGGCGCCGCTCGACATCGACGCTCTTCCCCTCCAAATTGATATCGATAACAAAACTTGTCAACGCGGTTGCAGGGTGTCCCCTCCCTTTGCCTTCGAACGCCGAACGGAATCGAAAGATGCTTGCTCCCTTGATCAATTATGATATCGATAACAAAAATACTGCCTGAGGCGATAATGACGAAACCGGACCTGCTGATGATGGGCTCCTACCCCGACCGGGATATGGAAGTCCTCTCGAGCACCTATCGGCTGCACAAGCGCTGGGAGTTCGGCCCCGAAGGGCTTTCCGCCTCTGCCCGTCCCCTCATCCGCGCCATCGCCACACGCGGCGATCTGGGCGTGGACACCCAGACGCTGGAGATCCTCCCCCATCTGGAAATCATCGCCTGCTACGGTGTCGGCGTCGATGCCATCGATGTCGATACGGCGCGCCGGCGGGGCATTCGCGTCACCAACACGCCCGACGTCCTCAACGGCGACGTCGCCGACCTCGCGGTCGGCCTCGCCTTGGCCGCAATGCGGCGCATTCCGGCCGGAGACGCCCATGTGCGCTCGGGCGACTGGACAAAGGGAAATCCGCCGCTGGCGCCGCGGCTGCACGGCAAGAAGCTCGGCATCGCCGGGCTCGGCCGCATCGGCGCGACCGTCGCCCGCCGATTTTCGGGTTTCGACATGGATATCGGCTATTTCGGCCGTTCGCCGCACGAGGATGCGCCCCATCGCTTCTTTGACGACCTGACGGCGCTCGCGGCCTGGGCGGATCTGCTCGTCCTGACCCTTCCCGGCGGTGCTGCGACCCAGAAGATCGTCGGCGCGGAGGTCCTGCGGGCGCTCGGGCCCGAGGGATATCTCGTCAACGTCTCGCGCGGAACCACCGTCGACGAGGAAGCGCTGCTGCAGGCGCTCGAGGACAAGACGATCGCCGGGGCCGGCCTCGACGTCTTCTGGAACGAACCGCACATCGATACCCGCTTTGCCAGGCTCGGCAATGTCGTGCTGCAGCCCCATCTCGGCAGTGCGACGATCGAGACCAGGCTGGCGATGGGCCAGCTGGTACGGGATAATCTTGCCGCGCATTTCGCCGGTCTTCCGCTTCTGACACCGGTCATTTGAGAGGTAGCCATGCGTGCTCTCGTCATCCACGGCCCCAAAGACCTGCGCCTGGAGGAACGCGACCCCGGCCCGCTCCAGAACGGGCAGGTCATGGTCCGCGTCCAGGCCGGCGGCATCTGCGGGTCGGACCTGCATTATTTCAACCATGGCGGCTTCGGGGTCGTCAGGCTCAAAGAGCCGATGATCCTCGGCCATGAGGTCTCGGGCGAGATCGTCGAGGTCGCGGCGGACGTCGGCTCGCTGCGGCGCGGCGACCGGGTCGCCGTCAATCCGAGCCGCCCCTGCGGTCATTGCCGCTATTGCCTGCAGGGCCTGCCCAATCACTGCATGGACATGCATTTCTATGGCAGCGCCATGCGCATGCCGCACGTCCAGGGCGCCTTCCGCCAACTCCTCGTCTGCGATGCCGCCCAATGCGAGGTCGGGCGCAATGCCGGCCCGGACGAACTCGCTTTGGTCGAGCCCTTCTCGGTTGCCCTGCATGCCGTGTCCCGCGCCGGCTCGCTACTCGGGCGCCGTATCCTGGTGACGGGGTGCGGGCCGATCGGCGCATTGGTGGTGGCCGCCGCCCGGTTCCACGGCGCTGCCGAAATCATCGTCACGGATATCGTCGACGAGCCGCTCGCGATTGCGGCGAGGCTCGGTGCCGATCGCACCATCAACGCGGCGCAGACGCCCGAGGCCCTCGCTGCATTGGCCGTGGACAAGGGCCAGGTCGACGTGATGTTCGAGTGCTCCGGCAATGAGAAGGCCCTGCGCGCCGGCCTGGAGGCAATGCGCCCGCGCGGCATCATCGTCCAGCTCGGCCTGGGCGGTGATGTCGCCTTCCCCCAGAACCTGGTGGTCGCCAAGGAATTGTCGGTGATCGGCTCCTTCCGTTTCCATGCTGAATTCGCCCTGGCGACACAGCTGATCGACAGCGGCAAGATCGACCTGCGTCCCCTGCTCACCGGCAGCTTCACGCTCGACGATGCCGGTGCGGCCTTCGCCCTGGCCAATGACCGCCGCCGCGCGATGAAGGTGCAATTGTCGTTCTGACGCCATCCGGGGAAGTGTCAACGCGCGTCCACCGGGAATCGTTGACCGGTGGACGACGCATCACGCATCGACTGTGACTCCCGTTTCCCTCCGCCTTGCCTCAGCTTCCCCTGGGTCTCGCAAACGGGAAGGTGCCGAGGATATTGTCGTTGAAATAGGCGGCGGTCATCGACGTTACCCTTCCTCCGGACAGCGCGAACCTGACCGAGTAAAGGGATCCCTTGGCGGTGAACTCACGGCCAGGATCCATCTGGAAGATGTCTGCGTCCCAGCGCTTGAGCACGAACTGCAACTTGCGGGGGCCGAGCTGCAGGATCAGATGATCGCCATTCGCCCAGACCTCGGCCTCGCCGAAATAGGCCGAGCTGTAGACGCCTTCATAGATGGCGAGCGGATGCGGAAAATTGGGTTTTTGAGGCGGAAGATTGCCAGCCAGATCGCCCGACGCCTTATAGAAATTCATGAAATGATCGTGCGCGATCTCGTACCAGTTGTTGCGCGTGACGTCGCCGAACTGGACGATGTCCATGAACTCCGTGACGATGGCCTCTGCGGCGCCCACGGGCGCGCCATTGGTGAGAACGACGATGCCCGCATCGGCGTCGGGCAGGACATGGAACGCCGTCGCCGCCCCCACGAAGAAGGCGCCGGAATGGCTCATGGACATGCGCCCATTCGCACCCGTGCCGACATTGAAGCCATAGCCGTAACAGCCCGACCGGGCGTTCTGGACCGGGGATCGCGCATTCACCGATTGCGGAGTGACCGACTCGACGAAGAACTTTTGCTCGATGTCGAGAGCAGGCTTGGAATCGGACCTGCCGAGCGCCAGCAGGAGGTCCATCCATCTGACAAGGTCGACGACATTGGAGGACACGCCACCCGCCGGCGCCTGCGCATCGGGGTTGCGTGGAAACGGACTGGGCGCGAAATCCGTCCCGTCATAGCTGTGGAGGGCGGCGCGATTCTCGCGTTGTTTGAACTCGGCATAGCGGTAACTCGTGGCGAACATATGGAGTGGGTTGAAGAGAAAGTCCCGGCCCAGCTCTTCCCAGGGCTTGCCCGCAGCCCTGGCGATGGCTTCCGCGCCGATCGTCAGGCCGAAATTGCAATAATTATAGGTGACGCGGAAGGGATCGAGCGGCATCTGGTTGAGGCGGAGGAGGATATCGCTGCGCTGGTAATATAGCCCCTCGAGGTCGTCGCCCGCCGCCGCGGGCAAGCCGGAACGATGCGCGAAATAGTCGCCTATCGTGCCGCGTTCCCACACATAGTCGCTGGTCGGGTGGTAGCTGTTACCCAGGAATTGGACCACGGGGTCCTCCCATATGGCCACAGCATTTCCCTGTTCCTGAAAGTAGGTCATCATCCGCGCCGCGAGCGTCGCCGAAATCGACTTGGAGATCGAGGCGATCTGGAACACGGTTGCCTTGTCGACTTTCTGCCGCTTGTCCTTCGGCAGAGAAAGATTGCGATCGCCGACGCAGTAATAATGGGGCTGCCCACCGTGGATGACGCCTACGGCGATGCCGGGCACGCCAGACTTCGCCTTGACGGCGTCGACGATCGCCTCCAATCGACCCAGGGCTTTCTGGACGCCGTCTGCCGGCATGGACATCGCGTCCTGCGCCGGGACCTCGGCGATCTCCAATTGAAACGATGGGAATGTTGAGCGCTTCGATGAAGCGTCGGACCTGTTGGCGCTGTTGTGGAGATCATCGGCAGACATGCTTGCATCCTGTGCGATTGGCGAGGAATACGACGTCCGTTCAAGAATGGCGGGTTAAGAAGCCGGATCGCTCGATGGAAAGGCCTGCGAGGCTGCCCGGTCCGGGCCCTCATACGAAAACGAGCGTGATCTTACTGTGAAAGCATCCATGGCCGGGTTCGTGCATTCAACTGCAGCGCTACAAGCCGTGGCTTCCCTCCGCACCGAAGTATCATCGTCAAAGCATAATTTGGCAGCCTCTACTTCAGCTGGTTTGCCTGTCAATGCTTTGGCGTAGCGATCGCTGCGACGCACCCTACCAATAGCCAGATGCCACGCATCGTCGGATGCTTCCCAAAAAGCTCTACTGCGATTGTGTCATCACATGGGCAAAAGGGAACGCTTCATTCCAAAGAGTAATTTATATTATATATTCAAATTTTTTAGGAAATTATATCAATTCTTTGAATTTTATTTAATAATAAATGAAAAAATTCTCAGAAAAACTACAATTTAATTCAATAAAAAATATACGAAAATTTCCAATATTATCCAAACGATCACAGGAATTACGGCGCAGTGCTATCGCATCGTACTTCACGATCCGATTGGTGACCGACGTCTCGATAACACGGATTCGATATCATCTTGTGTTACCGTCGTTTCAGCTATTGTTCCGTTTTAGCGGGTATCGTTCTCGACAGATCGGTCGCCGAGCCATTGCATTTTGAGAGGTATTTTGCTCCTCGGAGAAAGGGCGGCCCTCCGACGGCCCATGACCCGAGAAATGGCCTGACGGCGTGGCAACCGGCCGCCCGAGCAGTCCCAGGCCGCCGAGTCCGGCGGTAGAAAACGAGGAGCCATATTGATCCTTTTTGGGATCATGGAGATCCGACATGTCGACAATGCGCAAGATTTTGCTGGCTTTAGGCACCGTGGTCGTGATCGGAGTGGCCGTCGGCACGAGCGTCTACTATTTCACCAAGGGCGTGGCTGACGCAGCCACCGTCTTTTTCGCGACCATCGCTGCCAGCGGGCCGGAGAGCGCCTATCGCAGCGCCTCCCCGGCGTTCCAGCAGGCCATGAGCGAAAGCAGTTTCGCCGCACTCGCCAACCGGGCGGGTCTGGGACGCTTCAAGAGCGCGTCATGGCCCGAACGAGAGATCGAGAACGGCCGGGGCAACGTGTCGGGGACGCTGTTGCTGGATGGGGACGTGTCTCTGCCTGCCAGCGTAGAATTGACCAAGAACGCTGCAGGCGCGTGGCAAGTCTTCAATTTTACCCTCCAGATGCCCGGCGTCGCTCAACAAAATGCCACTCAGCCGCGACCCGCAACGGGCCTGCCCTCTCAAAGCCAGCCGCCCAAGATCGTTGCCAGCACGCTGGAGGGCGATCAGGTTTCGGCTGAGATCGGGGACAGGACTTGGTCGGCAGGCGGCTCCTCGCTTATCGTTGTGAAGTTGGGCAGCACCGTTCTTGTCAACACGGCCCCCATCATCAAGCCGGACAAGACGATCGATGCGACGACACTGCGACTGCAGTTCGACGCAAGCGCCACCGGCACCCAGAAGCTCACCCGCAATTGCCAGAAGAATGCCCCCTGCATAGAGCTCAGCACCAATGACAACCACTACAAGACCGATGAGAGTCCGAACGCAGAGGCCGTATTGACCATCACGAAGATGGAAGCCGGCAAGATCGAAGGCGTTTTTTCAGCCGACATGGTCTCTTTGGAAGGCAAGCTCGCCCTTCATCAAGGCCACTTCGTCGTCTCGGTGCAATGACCGTGCAAAGCAGGAGGTGCCACCTATGATCTCGAAACATGCCCTTGCCGGCCTGTTGCTGCTCGTCACCCAGTCCGCAAATGCTCAATCGGATGCCGAGATGACCGCCTGCGTCGATCAGGCGGACGGCGTTTCGACCAACATGCTTGAATGCGGAAAGGCGGAAATTGCCAAGTGGGATTCCAGGCTCAATATCGCCTACCGAGCCTTGCTGCACAGAGAAGGCGGCAGCAAACGGATAAAGCTGCAGGCGGAACAAAAAGCCTGGCTTGTCCATCACCTCAGCGAGACCAAGCGCCTTGCGAGCGATCCTGACACCGGCTCCGGCGCCTTCATGATCTCACAAAATTTCGAGCTGGACGATATCGCCAAGCGCACGCTCGAACTGGAGAAGCGCGTCCGCAACCCAGGCTAATCCCCCCGCCGAGGTCATGGACGGCCAGCCCTGGCCAAATCTCGATCCAGCACATCGGAGTCGGAAGCTTCGATGAACAAGCAAGTGTTTTTGTTTGCATTACCGAGTCACGTTTATGTCACACGAAACAATAGATAGGCACAGTAGCGAAGATGCTCACAATACACCCAACATGCCCAACAGAGGTAGTTACCGATCATGAATGCAACCAGGGGCCTTACCCGATCCTTCAAGCCGCTGGTCATCCGCCTGGCACCGGAAATGCGGAAGCTTCTCGAAGGCCAGGCAAGTTTCAAAGGCATGTCGATGAACATGCTGATCAATTCTATCCTGGAGGAGCACGCTTACCGTTCCGTGGACATCCATGATCGACTGAGCCGGCTGGAGTCGGATCTCGCGGCTATGCAACTCGACAAACGTGCCCAGCCACACTAGGTACCCCTGGCAGGATCCAACTCACAAATAGAATTCTTGCAGCGGCCGAGATGTGAATCGGAGCCTGCATCGATCCGATCAAGCGGCAAAGTGTGGTGCCAACATCCCGTGCAGGGCTGCACAAGGCGCTTGCCCGCCATGAACGATGGGACTGCCTGTCATCGGCGGCAGCCAGACCAGTCTCGAAGTGACCGAATCTTGTGACGCTGAACGTTGCTTACGCATGAGCCATCACGATGGGCTTTGAAGCCGATGCGGTTCCGCGCGGGCCAATACCTCAATAACCGGATTGAACAGGATCACCGAGGCGTCAAGCAATGCATCCGACCGGTGCTCGGTTTCAAGTCAATGGCAAGGCGGGACACCGTCATGCCGGCGGATTGGCAGGAAGAGCATCAAGGGAAAGGTCGACCCGCCAAGGGCATCATCGACGGGCTCGCCGCTTCGAGCATCGCATTTTGGTTGCGTTTATGGCCGCGCCCCGCGGAAGACGGGTCGGCCAAGCTGACTTCCTCGCCATTGGGTGCGGCTAGCCACCATACGCTGTCGCGCTTCCCGCCGGGCACCCCTATGGCGCGCAGAAGCCGCATCATTCCATCTCCGCAAGGCCTTGCGGTGTTTCCCCATATTTTGCCAGGATTACCGGCCGACTATCGCCAATGCGCATAAACGCAACGGCCCCCACGATCGTTTCGTCGCCTTGCCCGATTCCCACGCAGAAGGCAGCACGGAAACGCGCCATCGTATTCGAATAGGCCCTTTGCCCCTGTCCGGCGACCAGGTTGCCCTGGCTGTCTCGAACGAAGGGGAAAATGATGTAGTGCGTCACACTGGACATTGTTCTGATTCAGATCCTCCGGCGTATCCCCATATCGCGCCAGGATCACCGCGTCATCGTATGTTCCGGAGGCTGGATTGCGAGCGTCAATAAAGATTGCATTGCAACGAACACACCTGAAGCTTCAATGCGAAAAACGCAGGCATACAGGGAAAAGCCCGGCGATACGCTACCCGCCGGGCAGTCTTGTCGGATATGACAGAGCCGTTGAGCTTGACCACGGCGCTTCTTGAATAGACCGGATGGTGCTCGGGCAGCGTGTCAAAACGCACATAGCGGGAGGATCGCGCGCCGGCGGCGTGCGCTTCTGAGCTGTAGCGGCCTTCACGACACCTGCCAGGATATTTCCACGACAATGTGCTGATCGAATGCGATCCAAGCAAATTCTATACTGAAGCTTTCATGAGGTCGTTGCGCTGATCTGAAGTGAGCGGTCTGGTCCTTTCTCCTCTCAGCATCAAAAACAGCTTCGCGGTCTCCTCCAGTTCCTCGCTTGCGTATTGGGCCTCGCGCAGCGACTTTCCTGCGACGACCGGACCGTGATTGGCGAGCAGTACCGCGTGGCTCGTGCGTGCCCTCTCGCGGACCGCCTCCGCCAGAGCAATGTCTCCCGGGGCGAAATAAGGCGCCAGCGGCAGCTTCCCAACTCGCATGACATAATATGCGGTGAGTGGGGGCAGCAGATCTTCCGGATCCAGGCCGTCAATCACGCTGACAGCCACCGCGTGCGTCGAATGGAGGTGGACGACCGCCCCTACCCCCTGGCGCGCGCAGTACATGCATTGATGCAGAAACGCTTCTTTCGTGGGCTTGTCGCCATCGACGAAGACACCTTCCGCGGTGAATCTCGAAAGCCGCCCCGGATCAAGCGCTCCAAGGGAGGCGTTGGTTGGCGTCATCAGAAGATCGCCATTCGAGAGTCTCGCGCTGATGTTTCCGGTGGACCCAAAAGTGAAGCCGCGCTCGAACAAGGACTTGCCAACCGCCGCGATCTCATCTCGAACGCGGGTTGTCTCGGAAATCATGGCTGTCATTGCAGCAGCTCCCAGGCCTTCAGGAAAAAGTCGGCTGCACCGAAGTTTCCCGACTTCAGCGCCAGAGCCATCGGCTCCGCCTCCCCCATCGTCAGTGTCCAGGGAACTCCGGGGTCGATTTCCGGTCCGATATAGAGGGCGGCGGGTGCAAGGGCGCCAACCACCGCCCCGGACGTTTCGCCACCGGCGACGATAAGGCGTCGAACACCATTCGCACGCAGCATGATCGCGGTTTCCGCCAGGAAGTGCTCGATGATTTCACCGGCCTTCTGCCGTCCGAGGGCATTCTGCGCGGCGCGAACTTCGCTGGGGTCGGCGCTCGAGTAAATGAGGGGGGTGTTCTTCCCCTGCTCCAATGCCCAATCCGCTGCGCCGCCGACGGTGACACGCCCCTCGGCGATATCGATCGGGTCGATCCGCATAGAGGGCATGCCGGCGGCAATGGCAGCCTGTATTTGGCCCCTCGTTGCCTCCGAACATGAGCCAGCCAAGACGGCAGCGCCGCCGCGTGGTGCCGCAAAGGGACCGGGTTCGGAATTGCCGGATAGCAATCCGGCACGGCGAAAATTCTCCGGCAGGCCGATCGCGATGCCGGATCCTCCGGTGATCAATGGAAAATCGGCAACGGCCTCCCCGATCGTCCGCAAGTCCTGGTCGGATATCGCATCGACGACCAGCACTCGATCGCCGAGCGTGCGCGCGGCCCCAAAGGCCTCACGCAGGGCGTCTACGCCCCGTGCAACAATCTCTTGTCCAACCAGCCCCACCTTGAGGGACGACTGCGCGGCCATCAGCCGTACCAGGGAGGGATCCGTCATGGGGGTCAGCGGATGATTCCGCATCGGGCTCTCTGAGAGAAGCTTCTCGGCGAGGAAGAGATGGCCTTTGTAGATGGTTCGGCCATTTGCCGGAAAAGCCGGGCAAACGATGGTGAGATCCACGTCGAGCGCGGCAACGAGCGCATCGGTCACCGGCCCGATATTGCCCTTTGCCGTTGAATCAAAGGTCGAGCAGTATTTGAAGATGACTTGCCGAGCGCCTGCCGCACGAAGCCACGCCAAGGCCTCAAGCGACATTGCGACGGCTTCTTCGGCTGGGTTGGTCCTGGATTTGAGGGCAACCACCACCGCGTCGATATGGGTGAGATCGACGTCTCCCGGTGGAATGCCAATCGTTTGAATGGTTCGCATTCCCTCTCGGGAAAGCATGAGAGCGAGGTCGCTTGCCCCGGTAAGATCGTCAGCGATAGCGCCGAGTAACATCCCCTTCTCCTGTTTGCGAAAAGGCGGCCCGACTAGGCGGTCGCGCCTTCAATGATGGAAAACCCTGTGTCGATAATTGCAGGCTCAAATGCGCGGTCGGGAGATTTCAGGAGGGTCTCCACCGCCGTCTTGCCGATAGCAAAACGATTGGAAAGCACCGTCGTGAGAGGCTTCGGAAGCGCCTGGCCAATCTCCAACCCGTTGAATCCCATGAGGGCGAGCCGGTCCGGCACTGGTACAGCAGCGGCCAAACAGTGCATGTAGCCGCCGACGGCCATGTCATCGTTGGAAAACGCGACGGCCTCGATCTCGGCCCCGTCGGCGAGGATTGCCGCCAGGGCCCGCCGGCCGCTCAAGGTCGAGCTCGGTCCATCGACTCTATGTTCCGCGACCAGTGCCAGTCCGGCGTCCCCCAAGCCTTCGCAAAGCCCGAGATAGCGCGCACGGGCCCGGCGATCCGCGTCCCAATCATGCCCGACATAGGCGATCTTCGAGTAGCCGCGACGCGTGAGGTGGCGAGCCATGGCCCGCCCCGCCTCGCGGTGAGAAAGGCCGACGGCAAGGTCGATCGGCCTGCGGTCGATGTCCATCAACTCGCCGATGCGAACCTTGCTTCCCTCCAACATCCGCCTCGCGGCATCGGTATGATCGAAGCCCGTGGTGATGATCGCCGCCGGCTGCCACGCCAGCAGCGACGAGATCAGTTGCTGTTCCTTCTCGAGGTCGTAGTCGGTCACACCAATCATCGGCTGATACGATGTTCCCGCCAGCCCGGCATGAATGCCGCGAAGCAATTCCGGAAAGACGATGTTCGACAGCGAGGGCAAGATCACCCCGACGATCATCGAGGAGGAAGATGCGAGCGAGCCGGCTGCACGGTTTGGCACATAACCGAGGGCATCAATGGCTTCGATGACTCGTCGACGCGTCTCCGGCGCAATCGGCCCCTTGTCTCGGACGACCCTGGAGACCGTGTTCTCACTGACGTTTGCCAGTCTCGCCACGTGGGCGAGGGTTGGCGTTTCAAGCGCTGTCAAAGGACGACCTCACCGCAAGATCAGCGCCCCACGACGAATGCCAGGGCTTTATGTGTAAGCGCTAACATCATTCGCTTGATCCTTGCAATAGGATGTGATTAGGAAATGTTAGCGCTGAGATAAGCAAATTCGAGCTGTATTGAAACTGGGAGGCGCCGTCCAAGATGAGCGACCAATCGACGATTGCCGTAATCGGTCTGGGCTCGATGGGATTGGGGATGGCGCGCTCGGCGCTCCGGGCCGGACGGACTGTAAGAGGGTATGACGTCAATGCAGATGCATTGAAGGCGTTCAGCCAGGAGGGCGGTCTGCCGTCCACCAGCCTGCAAGAGGCGGCTGCCGACGCTGACATTGCCGTCATCGTTGTCGTGAACGCAGCCCAGACAGAAGCTGTGCTTTTCGCCGAGGGCGGCATCGTATCTGCCCTGCGGCCTGGGGCGGTCATCGTCTCGTGCGCCACCATTTCACCCTCGGAGGCGAAAGGATTTGCATCACGCGCTGAAGCCGCAGGCCTGCTTTATCTCGACGGCCCAATTAGCGGTGGCGCCAAGAAAGCAGCTTCCGGCGACTTGACCTTCATGGCATCAGGCTCCGCCCAGGCCTTTGCCGCAGCCCGGCCGGCGCTGGAGGCGATGGCCGGAACTGTCTACGAGCTGGGCGACCAAGCGGGCATCGGCTCGTCCTTCAAGGTCGTCAACCAGTTGCTTGCGGGCGTCCACATCGCCGCGGCTTGCGAAGCAATTGCATTCGCCAAGAGCCTAGACCTCGATATTTCGCGCGTCTTCGAAGTGATCACCAAATCCGCCGGCAATAGTTGGATGTTCGAGAACCGTATTCCACATGTCCTTTCCGGAGACTACACCCCCCATAGTGCGGTTTCCATTTTCACCAAGGACCTTGGAATTGTTTCTGACATCGGGAGGAAGGGGAAGTTTCCGCTCCCGATCACAGCTGCAGCACTGCAGCTGTTCATCATGACGGAAGCGGCGGGCATGGGCCGGGACGACGACAGCTCCGTCGCTCGACTGCTCGCCAAGATCGCCGGCCTTCACCTGCCCGGCATGTCGGAAGAGGTTTGATCGAGATGCCCAAATTTGCTGCCAATCTATCGATGATGTTCAATGAGCGCCCCTTCCTGGAGAGATTTCAGGCGGCCTCCGACGCGGGTTTCGGTGCAGTCGAGTATCTGTTTCCCTATGACCATCCTGCGGAGATCGTCGCGGACGCGCTGGCGACGGCCGGCCTGAAACAGGCGCTCTTCAATATGCCACCCGGCGACTGGGCAGCGGGCGATCGCGGCCTGGCCAGTTTGCCCGACAGGCGCGCGGAGTTCCTCAAAGGGCTGGACCTCGCGGTATCCTACGCCAAGACGATTGGAACACCGTTGCTGCACATGATGGCGGGCAATGCTGCTTGGGATTCCCCCGCGTCGATTGCGGCCTACAAGGACAATCTGCACAGAGCCGCGGATGCGACGGCGCAGGCAGGCATTGGCCTCGTTATCGAGCCGATCAACACACGCGACATGCCGGCATACTTCCTGAACGACTTCGATCGGGCACTCGAGTTCATCGACGACCTCGATCATGCGAATGTCCGCCTGCAGTTCGATGTCTACCATCGCCAGATCCTGCACGGCGACGTCATCATGGCCCTGCGACGAATGGCACCGAAGATCGGACATATCCAAATCGCCGCCGTGCCGACCCGCAACGAGCCGACAACCGGCGAGCTCAATGACCGACTTGTGTTCAGCGAGATCGACGCAATCGGCTATCAGGGCTATGTCGGGTGCGAATACCGCCCCGCCGGTGTAACCGAGGAAGGACTTGGCTGGTTGAAGGCGGTGCAGCTCCCCGAGACCGGACCTCGCCCGACACTCGGGTAAGCAAGTTCGTTGCCTGGAGATTCGCAGTGCAGCGCACAGCACCGGCGAATGAAGGCCATTCGTCGGCCCGAAACTTGATCGGATCCGCAACTGACCATCAGCTCCCGCAAAGATGGTTGCCATCGAGACAAACTCAACGGCGGCCGCAAAGGCCCGGGAGGCCATGCAATCGGCCGTTTCTCGCAGATCCTCCTGAGCCTCAACCCGCGCGAGGCACGCGGACGCCGAGCCCCATGAGATCCGGTTCCCAAAGCAATCGGTAGCTGACGCGGGAACTGTGTTGGGACGTGGCACGTGGGCGTCGCAAGACCCTCGCCTCGATCGGCAAGGGCCGGGACCGATATGAGCGCAAAAGCGCCGATATCTACCGTCCTCGAAAAGCTCACAGCCGCGAAGGACTGGCTGGAGCACGCGCGGGCCAGAACTCCCAAGATAAACGGTGCAGTTGAAAAAATATTTTTTGAAAAAATAACTTTAACATCCCTAAATCAGGATTTAAGAGCACAGAATTTTGGCGTCGTTTTTAATATATTAAATTAATTTGATATGCGATTCTAAATTATATCATTCAATATATCGATATTCTTTGAATTTTTGAAATTACAAACTTGAATGTTCCGTTATGACTCGATAATTTCGGCTCATATTCTGCGGAATGATCCGCTTTTCGCTCCTATTTCGCAGGTGTTGGAGGACGCCCACCCGCCTTATCCCCCTCGTCGCCGGTTCAGGCGGTCGCGCGGAACACGGGACGCCCTTGGCATTCGAAAGGAGAAGGTCCGTGACGTCATCGACTGGAAAAGTTCACGCCCGCCCCGCTCTGCCGAGGGGTCCGCTCCTGGGTTTCCTCCTGGCCTCGAGCGCCGTTCTGAGCTGCCAATCCGCCCAGGCACAAGCCACGGCCAGCGGCGGCCAGACAGTCGAGATTGCGCCAGGGCAGGCAACCTGCAGCGGCAAGGACTGCTTCCAGTCCTTTGATGCAGGTTCGCTGCTGCATAACAATGCGGGCACGCCCATTGACGTGACGACCCCGAACAGTTGGCCGACCGAAGGGCCATTCTACTTCGGAGCCATGGCCTGGAATGGCGGGACCATTCATCTCGACGGCGGCGGAACCTTCCACCTTGGCACGGATACCTGGGGGCTTTGGGCCGGCCATCCCTTCAAGGAGGTCACGCCCGGCACGATCACAGGGCACAACCTGACATTCGACATGGATGCCGGAGCCTTCGGAATCGGCGTCAACTACAACAGTACGATCACACTCGACGGCACGACGACCATGACCGCCCGCGGTGGTGGCGGCTATGGCATCGAGGCCCGGTCGGGCACGGTCACCCTGAATGGCCCGATCAAGGCCAGCGGGGTGTGGCTAGACTTCGCCCATGCCGATAGCGGCGACATCTACTTCAATGGCGGCGGCACGATTACTGCCACGGGTTCGACCCGCAGCCTGTTCTCGTCGGGCGGCGGCCTGATTTCGATGCGAGGCGTGACGGCCAGCGCCAGCACGAATTTCTCCGACGGCACCGAGGGAACCGACCTCCTGGAAAGTGTCTGGGACAACAGCCGCTTCCTCGTCGTCGACAGCACCTTCACGGGAACCAATGCTGGCGGCCCCATCAACGGAATCCATGCCATTGGCAGCGGGGACTCCTCCTCCTTTACGCTCGACAACAGTCAGATCACGCTGAACTCGGTCGGTTCCGGCATTCTGGTGGAGGGCACCCATAGCAACGTCACCTTGCTCAATGGATCGGCAATCACACCTGTCGCCAGCAACAAGGGCGGCCTGCTCGCACACGTCACCGGCCTGGATCTTCCGGCGATTGGCCTGTTCAATGCAGGGAGGCTGGCCCTCCGGGCCCACAATTCCACCTTGTCCGGAGACGTGCAGGTGGACGTGCCGGACAAGGCCGGCGCCAACGAATTCGATGGTCGCCTAGAAGGCACGAGTCTCTGGCGCGGCAATCTGACGGTGGCGAAGGGATCGCTCGGCAGCATGACCCTTGCAGACAGGTCGCGCTGGATCGGCACAGCCAACAATGCCACCTCGATCCAGCTCAGCGATCCCAATGCCCTGTGGGCGATACCGGCCGGCAGCAAGGCCACCGTCACCGGCACGGTCACGAATGCCGGCAGGATCGCCTTCCGCCCCGGCACGCCGTCGACACTGACGGTCGGTAATTTCGTCAACAATGGCGGCACCGTCCAGGTCAATGTCGATGCGGCCGGCCACAGTGATTTCATCCATGCCACCGGCACTGTCACCGTCAATGGCGGCACCGTTTATGTCGTTCCCGTCGAGGGCACCTACGAGATCGGCCAGCACTACAAGATTCTGACCGCCAATGGCGGCATCACCGGGCAGTTCGACAAGGTCACCGACAATGCCCCCTTCGTCGACTTCAGCCTGTCCCAGAATGTCAATAACATCTATGTCAATGTCGCGCGCAACAACGCCTCCTTCGCTTCGCTCGCCGCCCTCGATGGCAACCAGCGTGCGGTGGCGCAGAGCGTGGAGGCGCTGGCGCTTGGCAACGAGCTCTATGACGCCGTCGCCCTGTCGCCGGACGACACCAGCGCACGCCAAGCCTTCTCCACCCTGTCGGGCGACGTGCATGCCTCCGCCAGAAGCGCCCTGATCCAGGATAGCGGCCTCATCCGCGATGCCGTGCTCGGCCGCCTCGCCAATGCCGATACGCCGACCCTCGCTTCCGCTCCCCTCGTTGCGGGCCTGACCTCCTATGCCGAGACCCCGACCATGAAGGGGCCTTCGCCTTTCGGCACAGACGCCACGCCGGCCCCGTTCTCCGGCTTCTGGGCCCAGGGCTTCGGCTCCTGGGGCCATCTCGGTGGCGGTGGCCGCGATGCCCGGGTCGATCACGACACCGGCGGCTTCCTCATCGGCTTCGATACCCTGGTCCAGGGCCCGTTCCTGCAGGATTGGCGCCTGGGCGCCTTTGCCGGCTACAGCCATTCCAGCTTCGACGTCGATGCCCGCGCCGCCTCCGGCAAGGCCGACAACTATCATATCGGCCTCTATGCCGGACGCCAGTGGAACGCCCTCGCCCTGAGGCTCGGCGCCACCTACACCTGGCACGACATCGACAGCGATCGCACCGTGGCCATGCCAGGCTATGTCAACCGCCTCACCACCTCCTATGACGCCGCCACCGCCCAACTCTTCGGCGAACTCGGTTATCGCATCGATGCCGGAACCTTCCGCCTCGAACCCTTCGTCAACGCCGCCTATCTCAACCTGCACACCGACGGCTTTCGCGAGACCGGCGGCGACGCCGCGCTCGCCGGTGGCAGCGACAGCACCAATCTCGGCTTCACCACCCTGGGTGCCAAGGCGGCCACCAGCTTCGATCTGACCGAGGGCACCGTCGCAACCCTGCAGGCGAGCCTGGGCTGGCGCCATGCCTATGGCGACGTCAAGCCTACAGCCGCCCTCGCTTTGGCCAATGGCTCTGTCTTCGCCGCCGCCGGCACCCCGATCGCCCGCGACGCCTTGGTCGTCGATACCGGCGTCAGCGTCGCCTTCTCCGAGGCGATCAGCCTCGGCGTCTCCTACAGCGGCCAATTCGGCAACAAGGCCGTCGACCAAAGCGTCCGGGGCAATTTCGTCTGGAGATTCTAAGCGCCGGCTCCGAAACGAACGGGTGGGCGCTCCTGCTTAACAGGCTGCACCCATGGCGACGAGGATCATGGCGAATGAAACGTCGATGCGCCGCTCATGGTCACGAGCGGCGTCATCTTATCATCCACGCGAATGGTCATTTTCAGATGTCTCTGAAACGGGAACGACAGGTCGTGACCCATTCGGGCCCGGAGCGGATGCATTGGACTTGGCGCCTTCGCGAATGGGCCATGTGAGCCGCGCCGCCCCCAATTCCCCTTCGTTAAGGCCGGCCCGACAGTGTCGCGCAATGCCGGAGTCCCATATTATTTGACTATGAATAGAGTAGGCTCGATACAATCGAGTTTGCGAAGCGCTTTGGTCATGCCATTTGATTTCTATGAGATCGCTACCTCAAGGGAAGCATCCGCATGGTGGATCATCGTTGAGCATGCTTCGCATGGCTATGCCCAGATACGTTTCAAGCTTCTTGCCGAGGCGGTCAACGCTTTTGGACCCGGCCGGTTTGCGTCGAGCAGACGGAGGACACGATGAACGATGATCTGATCGAACGGCTTGAGCTAGGCGTGCCCTCCTGTGGAATGCATGACGACAACGAGACGGAACTGTTCGACATCGATGACGCCAACAATACAATGATCGAAGCTGCCAACGTGCTGCGTGCCCAGGACGCAGAGATAGCACGGTGCCATGCTCGACTCGAAATCGACTACGAATACAATGTTGACGTCACAAAGCATGAGTTTGCACGTGTCGCGGCACCAATGGAAAATCGAATATTGAGGGAAGACGGCATCGCCCGCCGGGACGCGACTGCCGACAAGTTGAAACTACATTTAAACAACGCATTGGAGATCTCGGATCGTTATCGGTACGCATTGTGGGCCATCATTGAATGCGTCCAATACAGCGCCGACTCGAACCCCGTCTGGGCGCAGATCGCCAACAAGGTCCTTGCCGAAACGAGTGACCTGCCCCCGCAGGATGGTCCAGGATGATTGCTCGTGGTTGCTAGGTCAGCGCCGACATCTTACCGAATGGTTTGCGGCAGCCGCCCAAGCTGTCCGATGCGTCCCTGGAGACGCACGATGCTGGGCCGCAGCCAATCAAAAGCGACCCGAACCTGATTTGAACCTATCGATTCAACGGGATAGAGCGTGTCGTAGAGTATCGCTGGTTTAACGTGGTCAGCGTGCTGCAATTTGGTTGCGGGGCTCACAGCCACCGATACCGACATTCACTCCAAAGGCCCGTTTGATAGGGCCGATATATAATTGCCCGCTACTTCCTAAGCTCAATTGGCCAGCGCCTGCTATAGGGATAGGGGGAAGCTCGATGGTCAGGGATGCTGCTGGACGCTGAGGCCGCCGTCCACGGTCAGGCAGGCTGCGTTCATGAAGGGACATTCGTCCGAGATCATGAACACCGCGGCAAGAGCGATTTCCTCGGGCGTGGCGATGCGGCCCCCCGGATGCAGCTTCAACGTCTGCGCCCTGGCGGCCTCGGGATCAGGGAAGCTGTTCCAGTAATCGATCACCTTCTGCGTCGAGACATAGCCGGGCGCGAGCGCGTTCACCCGCACGTTGCGGCCGGCATATTCCAGCGCCAGCGCCTTGGTCATGCCGAGCAGGGCATGCTTGGCCAGGGGATAGGGAAAGGTGTGGGGGATGATGGTGAAGGCATGCGTCGAGGCAATGTTCAGAATGACGCCGCCATCGCCTGCAATCATCCCTGGCAGGACCGCCTTGCAGCAGTTCCAGGCTCCCTTGAGGTTGACGTCGAAGCATCGCTGCCACTCTTCGTCCGTCGTCTGCAACGGCTCTGCGAAAACATTGATGCCGGCATTGTTGACGAGGGCGTTGATCTCGCCGATCGTCGAGGCGGCCTGTGAAACGGCACGCGCAATACCTTGCTCGTCGGTGATATCAACGGCCCGGTGAGCGATCGGCGCGCCCTGCCTCGCCAACTCGTCGCCCACATCGGCAAGAAGCGCCTCGTCCCGATCGATCAGGAAAACGCCTGCCCCTTCGTCCAGGAAAGCCCGGACCATCGCCAACCCGATGCCCTGGGCGGCACCCGTCACCAGAATACGCTTGCCTGTCAGCCGACCCGCCATCGCCGTTTCACCCCTACCATTCGGCCACGCTGCCATCCTCGTGGCGCCAGACTGGATTGCGCCAGCGATGGCCCTGCCGGGCCCGCTCCGCCACATAGTCCTCATTGACCTCGACCCCCAGGCCCGGTCCCTGCGGGATGGAAACGAAGCCATCCTCGTAGTGGAACACCTCCTTGTTGGAGATGTAGTCGAGAATGTCGTTGCCCTGGTTGTAATGGATGCCGAGGCTCTGCTCCTGGATGAAGGCATTGTAGCTGACGGCATCGACCTGCAGGCAGGCCGCGAGCGCAATCGGACCCAGCGGGCAATGCGGCGCAAGCGCCACGTCATAGGCCTCGGCCATGGTGGCGATCTTGCGGCACTCGCTGATGCCCCCGGCATGCGACAGATCGGGCTGGAGAATGTCGACATAGCCGTCCGCCAGCACGCCCTTGAAGTCCCAGCGCGAATAGAGCCGTTCGCCAAGCGCGATCGGCGTGGAACAATGATTGGCGATCTCCTTGAGCGCCTCCTTGTGTTCGGACAGGACAGGCTCTTCGATGAACAGGAGCTTGTAGGGGTCGAGCTCCTTGGCCAGCACCTTGGCCATCGGGCGGTGAACGCGGCCATGGAAATCGACGCCGATGCCGACATGGGGCCCGATCGCCTCGCGCACGGTGGCGATGGTCGCGACCGCCCTGTCGATCTTGTCATGCGTGTCGACGATCTGCATCTCCTCCGAGCCGTTGAGCTTGATCGCCTTGAAGCCGCGCGCCACCGCTTCCTTGGCATTGCTGGCGATGTCGGCCGGGCGGTCGCCGCCGATCCAGGAATAGACCTTGATCTTGTCGCGGCACTGGCCGCCCAGCAGAGCGTGGATGGGCTGTCCCAGCGCCCTGCCCTTGATGTCCCATAAGGCCTGGTCGATGCCGGCGAGCGCGCTCATGTGCACTGCTCCGCCGCGATAGAAACCACCACGATAAAGCACGTTCCAGTGGTCTTCGATCAGCATGGGATCCTTGCCGACGATGTAGTCGGCCAGTTCGTGCACGGCCGCCTCGACCGTCAATGCCCTGCCTTCCACGACCGCTTCCCCCCAGCCGGACAGGCCCTCATCGGTCTCGACCTTCACGAACATCCAGCGCGGCGGGACGATGAAAGTGGTCAGCTTGGTGATCTTCATGGTGCTATCCAATGGTTTCTATGGGATCGGCCCGGGGCCCTGGCCCGGCCGCCCGCCGCAATTCATGAATGAAGGATGAGGTCCGCAGCCTTCCCCGCCGCAGCGAGCACGGCGGCATTGGTGTTGCCGCTGACGATGGCCGGCATGATCGAGGCGTCGACGACCCTGAGGCCCTCGATCCCACGCACCCGCAGATCGGGCGCGAGAACCGCCTCGGGATCGGCATCGTGGCCCATCCTGCAGGTCCCGACGGGATGATATCCCGTCTTGACCGTGCGCCGGCAATGGGCGGCGATCGCCTCGTCGTTCGTCACGGCGGGACCTGGGAAGATCTCCTTGTCGATCAGGTCGCGCAGGGGCGCGGCAGCCAGCACCTGCCGCGCAAAGCGGAATCCGGCCATCGTCGTGGCAAGGTCGTGGGGATGGCCGAAGATCTGGGTGTCGATGATGGGGTCGGCGAGAGGATCGGCGCTGGCGAGCGTCACGCGGCCGCGCGCCTTGGGCCGCAGCAGCAGCGAATTGATGGTGACGCCATCTCCAGGGTTGGTGCCCATCACGTCCCTGTCGAGATAGACTGTCGGCACGCAGAACATCTGGATGGTCGGTTCGGCACTGCTCCCGGTCGGATCGAAGAAGGCGCAAGTTTCCACGCCGGTGGTCGAGGCCGGCCCCGTGCCGAACAGCAGATATTGCAGGCCGGCCTTGATCATCGGCCAACCGCGGTCCTGGCGATAGTAGCCGAAGCTTCCCCGCGTCGTGGCGACGACGGGACACTCGTAATGGTCCTGGAGGTTGCGCCCGACGCCGGGCAGTACAACCTTGGCGGCGATACCGTGACGGGAGAGCTCGTCCTCGGGGCCGACGCCCGACAGCATCAGAAGCTTCGGCGTCTGGTAGGCCCCGGCTGCCAAGATCACTTCAGTGCCGGCCTCCGCTTTATGGCGGCTCCCGCCCTGCAGATAGTCGACGCCGACCGCACGGCCCTGCTTGATGCGGATCCCCGTCACCGTCGCATCGGTCACGATGGTCAGGCGGGGATCACGCATCACCGGGGCGAGAAAGGCCGTGACGGCGCTGCAGCGCCGGCGGGTGGCCCAGTCGATGGTGTGCTGCATGAAGCCGACGCCGAATTGGGAAGCGCCGTTGAAATCGGGATTATAAGGGATACCCATGCCTTGCAGCGTCTTCACATAGGTCCGCGTCATCGGACTGGTATGGCCGAGATGCGAGACCTTGAGCGGACCGCCGACGCCATGGAAGGCGTCGGCCAGGTGATCATTGTCCTCCTGCGCCCTGAAATAGGTTAGCATGTCCTCATAGGACCAGGCGCCGTCATTGGCGGCGCCGGGCGCGGTCACGGCTGCGTTCCAGCGTGCATAGTCGCCGGGCTGGCCGCGCATATAGACCATGGCGTTGACGGTGCTGCCGCCGCCGAGCACGCGCCCCTGCGGCACGATCGGCCCTCGCCCGTCGAGCTGGGGCTGCGGCGCCGTGTGGTGCATGGCCAGATAGCTATCCTTGGCCAGGAACTTCATATAGCCGGCCGGGATGTCGATGATCGGGCTTGCCTTCGCCGGCCCGCGCTCGATCAGCAGCACCCGCGCCTTGGCCCGCCCGACGAGATGGGAGGCGACGACACAGGCCGCGCTGCCTCCCCCGACGATGATGAAATCGAACTGCCCCTTGTCGGACATTGCAGGCTCCAGGACTCAGGCCCGTTGACGGGAATGATCGCCGCGCTGAAGCGGCCGGCCGGAAAGACGTTGCGGTCGAAGCCGGACGCTGCCGGCCAATGTCTCCCCGGGCCCGAGAACCGTCAGATCTCCCAGGTCGGGCAGGTTATGGCCATTGGCCAGGTGCGACATCGGCTCGAAGCAGAAATAGTCCCGCCGGAAGGAGGAATCGAATTGCGTATCGGAGACGAAGAGGAAGGCATGCCTGAACACCGGGTCGGCCTCGAGTCGGAGCTGCATGTCCCGTTCCGGCCAGGTGATCACGGCAAGGCCGTTCCAGCCCTGCAGGCCATTATTGGCCCACCGATCCGGAATGGCACGAGGGGCAGAAAAGTCGAGCTCCTCGGGAATGGCGACGGGCTCGCCGGGGAGCCACTCCTCCACTTCCGTCCACAGCGCCTTCACCTTCGCCATCAGCGTCGTGGCCGGCGTCAGGGGGAAATAGGGGTGCCATCCCAGTCCATAAGGCAGGGGGGCGCTGCCGCGATTGGTCACCGCCAACCGCATCTCGAAGGCGCCGTCGACGAGGGCGAAACGCTGCTCGGCCTGGTAGGCGTAGGGCGTGCCGCCGCCTGTATGCGAGAACACCATCGCAAGGCCCGCCGAGTCCTGCGCGGTGATGCGCCAACCGGCCTGCCAGCCCTCCCCGTGCAGATAATGCCTGTCCCAATCCGTGTTCGGCTCCAGGACATGGTCCTGTCCCTCGAAACGGAAGTGGTTATCTCTGACGCGGTTGCCGAACGGCACCAGCGGATAGCAAGCCGAGGACAGGGCATCGGCGTCCGGCGAGGACGCCGGGCGCAGGAGAGGAATGCGCACGCCGTCCTCCTCCCACCACAGGCCGAGGACGAGCCCGCCTGCCGTCGACAATTGCGCCCGCAGGCAGCCGTGCTGAAGATCGACAACCGGCATGTCCTAGCCCTTGTTTCGCGCCATGGAGCGCTTGATGGCCTGGATGTTGGCCAGCACGGCGATGACGATGATCAATCCGCGCACGACCTGCTGGAAGAAGGGATTGATGCCTAGCAGCACCAGGCCGTTGCCGATCAGGGTGATGACGAGGACTCCGAGCAGCGTGCCGAGCATCGAGCCCCGTCCGCCCGAGAGCGAGGTGCCGCCTACGACGACGGCGGCGATGACGTCGAACTCCAGGCCGCTCGCAGCGGTGGCATTGCCCGAGCCCAGCCGCGAGACCAGGAGGATGCCGGTGACGGCGGCCATGGCACCGCCGATGGCAAACAGCATGACCCGGATGCGCACGACATTGATGCCGCTCAGGAAGGCGGCCTGCGCATTGCCGCCAATGGCGAAGACGCTGCGGCCGAAGGCGGTCTTGCGGCTGACGAAAGCAAAGACGCCGAAGAGCACCAGCATGATGATCGCGGCAGGCGGAATCCCCAGGACCGGCCGGTCGAGCGCGTCGACGATGTCATTGCGCCCAATCGACACCGGCAGGGCATCGGTGATGAACAGGGCAATGCCGCGCAGCGCGCTCCACAGGCCGAGCGTAGCCACGAAGGACGGCACGTCGAAGAACGCCCTCAGCACGCCGGCGATCGAGCCCAAGAGACCGCCGACCACGATGGCCAGGGCGAAGGCCGGCACTGTCGGCACGCCCCACTGCAGGAAATAGGCCAGCACCACCGAGACGAAGGCCACCATCGGGCCGACGCTCACATCGATCTCGCCGGCAATGATGATCAGCGTCGCCGCCCAGGCGGCGATGCCGATCGTGGCGGCGTCGCGCAGGATGTTGATCTGGTTGTTGAACGAAAGGAAGCCGGTGGCGCTGGCCGTGAACACCACGTAGAGCACGATGATCGCTGCAAACAGGCTCAATTCGTTCATGTGGCGAGAGAAATCGAAGCCTGCACGGGCGCCTCGATCCGAAACGGCGCCCCCTGCGGTTCTGTCCTGTGACATCGCGTATCCTCGTCAGTGTCCGGCGATGCAGGCGGCCATGACGGCATCCTGATCAATCTCGGGCGCAGTGAATTCTTCGGCGAGCCGACCCTCGCGCAGCACGAGCACGCGATCGCAGACCAGCGGCAATTCCTCGATCTCGCTGGAGACGAAGACGATGCCGCGCCCCTCGGCGGCAAGCTGCCTTATGATGGCGTAGATCTGGGACTTGGCTTCCACGTCGACGCCGCGGGTGGGTTCGTCGAGCAGCAGCACGCGGCTGCGCGCATGGACCCAGCGGCCGATCACCACCTTCTGCTGGTTTCCGCCCGACAGAGTGCCGATCGGCGTGTCGGTGCGGGCGGTCTTGACGTGGAGATGCTCGACGATCCGACGCGTAGCAGCGGCCATCAGGCCGGCGGAGAGCACGCCGCGGCGGCTGACAGCCGCAAGATCCGTCACCAGCGTATTTTCATCGACGCCGAGTAGCGGAACGATGCCTTCCTCCTTGCGGCTCTCGGGGGTGTAGCCGAAACCGCGCTCGACCATGTGACGATAGCGTGCGCCCGTCACCGGCTTGCCATCCACATGGATCTCGCCACGGTCGGCCGCGCGCACGCCCATCATGGCCTGCAGCAATTCGGTGCGCCCCGATCCCAGGAGCCCGGCAATGCCGAGGACCTCGCCTTGCCGCAGGCGAAAGGACACGGATGACAGTTTCGGCGCCAAAGCGAGATCCCTCACCTCGAGCAGGGTGTTGTCCGCGACCCGGTTCTCCAGCTGTGCGGCCGGCCCGCTTTCCGAGCCGAGCATGAGGCGGACGATCTGGCGCGTGTCCGCCCCCTTCACGTCGACGGTATCGATCACCCGTCCATCGCGCATCACCGTGGCGCTGTGCGCGACCCGGCGGATTTCGTTCATGCGGTGGCTGACATAGATCACGGCGATGCCTTCCGCCGCGATGCGTGTCACCGCCGCCATCACCCGCTCGGCCTCGGCGGCCGCAAGCGAGCTGGTCGGTTCGTCCAGGATCACCAGCCGGGGCTTGCCGATCAGCACGCGTGCGATCTCCAGCAATTGCCTTTCGGCCGGCGAAAGGCTGGCAACGAGCCGCCTGGGCGACAGGTCCAACCCCAGCCTTGCCATGGCCTCGGCAGCCTCGGCCTCCATCCGTGCAGATTGGATGACACCGCCCTGGCGCGGCCAGCGGCCGAGGAACAAATTCTCGGCCAGCGACATGCCGGGCACCAGGCTGAGTTCCTGATAGACCACGCGCACGCCGCTGGCGAAGGCGGCCTGTGCGCGGGCGGAGCCGGTCTGGCCCAGTGCCTGGCCGGCAATCTCGACCAGGCCGCTATCGGGCAGCTCGGCACCGGTGAGCAGGCGGATCAGGGTCGACTTGCCCGCACCATTCTTGCCCAGCAGGGCCCTCACCTCGCCGGCCGCCACCTCGAAGGTGACGTCGTCGAGCGCCAGCACGCCGGGATAGCGCTTGGTGCAATTGCGGATGGAGGCAACCCGTTCGGCGTCGGCCAACGGGCCTGGGGAAATGGCTGGCGTCATGTCGCTATCCTTGCCTGGCCGCAACGGGGAAGCCCTCAGGCGATCCCTAGAGCAAAGCGCGTTCAAGCGTGAACGCGCTTTGCTCTAACTCCTTGTTCTGACGCGTCTTTGCGTTTCTTAGTGATTCCACCAAATCGCAAAACGCTTTAGGGGATGCCGTCGGCATGCGCCTTGAGCCAGGCCTGCCCGTCCGCTGCACTCTTGTAGACATCGATATCGTAGGCGACCTTGATGCCTGCCGGCGGCTGGCCGTCGATCGACTTGATCGCCTGGGCCAGGGCAAGCTTGCCCAGCCCCTGGCCGGAAATGTCGACGACGCCCTTGATGACGGAGTTGTCGGCCAGTTCCTGGGCGATCTCGGTGGTCATGTCGCCCCCGAACACCACGGTCTTGCCGACGCGCCCCTGGCTCTTGACCGCGCGCGCAGCGCCGAGCGTAGCCCCGCCCGCCTCGCCGAAGAAGGCATCGAGATCCGGATGGGAGGACAGCATGGTGCTCGCGACCGAGACGGCCTTGTCGAGGATCGCGCCTTCCTGGTTGGCCACGATCTGGGCGCCGGGCACCTTGGCCTTGAGGGCTTCCTCGAAGCCCTTGCGACGCGTGACGCAGACCTCGACGAATTCGCAGTTGAGCACCGCGATCTTGGGAGCATCCTTCTTCTGCGCGATGAAATAGTCGCCCGCGACCTCGCCCAGCTTGTGTCCGAAATCATAGGGATCGCCGACGGCATAGGCCGAGACATACTCCTTCATGTCGGCCTCGTTCAGGCAGGTGTTGTAGCAGACCACGGGAACGCCGGCATCGTGTGCCCGGCGGATCGCACGATAGGAACCATCGGCCGACACCGGGGAGACGATGATGGCCTGGACGCCGGCCGAAATCAGCGAGTCGATGAAAGAGGCTTCCTTGGTCACGTCGCCCTGGGCATTGGTCTCGATGATGTCGAGCTTGCGCCCGGCGTCGGCGCCGCCGGTCTGAATACCCTTGCGCACGCCGGCGTAAAAACCCTGCGCATCCATATAGATGGCGCCAACCTTCAGATCCTTGCCTTCAGCCATCGCGCTGCCCGCCGCAGCGCAGATGGAGGCAGCAATGGTCGTCATCGCGGCGAATTTCGAGAGCTTCATCGGTTCCTCCCCGTCTTTTGATCATTGACCAGCCCTGCGGCGCCGGATCGTGCCTGAAAACCGCGGCGCGTTTGGTTGCGGCACCATAAAAATAATCATATCATTGTCAAGATAAATACTATTTATTTTCGACTCGCATCCGAACGCGTAGAAATGTGTGGCCGGATGGCCTTGATGAGGCGAGCCGCGTTGCGTCTGGCGCGATTTTGTTTTCCAGCTCGCCTCGCATAGCCTTGCCGGTGCCGAAGCCGCGGCGTGGGGGGAACTGGAAGTGACTGACATCAGGATCGGCTCGGCACTGACCGACAATGGCAATCCGATCGCCGCCCACGGCAAGCGCAGCGTCCGGGAAGCCCTGTTGCGGCAATTCGTCGAGAAGATCGTTTCAGGCGAGTTTCCCGAGAACGCGACCCTGCCCAACGAAGCCGAATTGACACAGCAGCTGGGCGTGAGCCGCACGAGCTTGCGCGAGACCATGCAGTATCTGTCCGCCCTGGGCATGATCCGTTCGCGGACCCGGGCCGGCACCACGGTGCTGCCGCGCGAGAACTGGAACTATCTCGATCCGCTCGTGCTGGATGCCGTGCTGAAATTCGGCACGGACGAGCGGTTCTACGTCTCCCTGATCGAGGCGCGCCAATTGCTGGAGCCGGCGGCCGCGGCGCTCGCAGCCGCCCATGCGGGCGCCCGGGACTTGCTGCATATTTCCAATGCCCTGGAGGAAATGGTCGAGGCCAATTCCCGCGACAACGAAGCCTGGAGCCGGGCCGATCTCGATTTCCACACTGCCATCATCAATGCCAGCGGCAACTGGGTCTATCGCCAGTTCGCCACCGCCATTCGCGCCGCCCTGCTGGCGAGCTTCCGCCTGACGAACCGGGCGAGCCAGTCCCACGAGAATGCCATCACGAAGCATCGGGCCGTGTTCGATGCCATCCGGTTGCGCGAGCCCGAGGCGGCCCGGCAGGCAATGATGCGGCTGATCGACGTGGCTCGTGACGAGATCACCGAAGCGCTGCGCAAGTCCAAGACGCCAACCTAAGAAGGTTTACGTTCCGACGCGCTCCGCGGAAACGGCGGCAGAACCGAATTGATGGGCTCGGTGGTGAAGCCCGTCCGGGCGGCTCCTCCGGGGACTCGACATCAGCGATAGGCTGGCAGCAGATTGCCATGCGCCGCGAAGAGATCGTCGACCAGATGCCAGATCTGGTCCGGCGACAGTTCCGCGGAGGTATGTGGATCCAGCAATGCGGCCTGGTAGACCGCCTCGCGGCGGCGTTCCAGGGCCGCATGCACCGTCAGTTCCTGCACATTGGTGCTCAACCTGATCACGGCCGCGAGCTGGCGTGGGAGAGAACCGACCTTGATCGGCTGGATGCCGTTGCGGTCGACATGGCAGGGCACCTCGACCACGCAGTCGGGCGGCAGATTGTCGATGAGCCCCTGATTGCGGACATTGCCGTAGATCAGCCCGGGCTGGCCCGTCACCAGCGCGTGGATGATGCCGGCGGCATATTCGTTGCTGCGGCAGATCTCCACGGGCGCTCCGCCCTCGAGCTCGGCGCGCAGCTTGTTCCAGCCTCCGATCTGGTCCTCGCAGCGGGTGATGTATTCGTCGAGGGGAATGCCGTAGCGCTCGATCAGATCGTCGCGGCCGCGCTTGATGTACCAGGATGTGTATTCGGAAAAATGCTCGGAGGACTCGGTGACGAAATAGCCGAGGCGCTGCAGCGCGTCGAAGCGGATGCGATCGTCCTGCGGCACCCTGCCATCCGCCGCCAGCGCCTTGAGGCGGGGATAGAGGTCTTCGGTGCTGCCGTCCCGGTGGCGCTTGTTGAATTTCAGGAAGAAGGCAACGTGATTGATGCCGGCGGAGACATAGTCGATATCACCGATATCCTCGCCCAGGCAGCGGGCGAGATGGGCCGAGGTGTGCTGCACGCTATGGCACAGCCCGACCGTGCGCAGCTCCGGCGCGATCTCGCCGATGGCCCAGCAATTGATCGCCATCGGGTTGACGTAGTTCATCAGGAGCGCATCGGGACACAGATCCTCGATGTCCCGGCAGACCTCCTCCAGGACCGGAATGGTGCGAAGGCCACGGAAGATCCCGCCTATGCCGAGCGTGTCGGCAATGGTCTGGCGCAGGCCATAGCGCTTGGGGATATCAAAATCGACCACTGTCGCGGGTCGATAGCCCCCGACCTGCATCATCAGGATGACGAAATTCGCGCCGGCAAGCGCTACGCGCCGCTCGGTCGTGGCCTCGATGCGCACCCGCGGCAGGTCCAGCCCCTCGCAGATGCGCCGGGCGACGATCTCGGAGGTCTTCAGGCGCTCGCCGTCGATGTCGTGCAGGCTGATCACGCAGTCGGCAAACACGGCGTTGCTGAGCACATCGCTCAGAATCGATTGGGCGAAAACCGTGCTCCCGGCACCGACGAGGCAGATCTTGGTCAAGGGGGTACATCCTTGCTGGTTGAGGCATCACCGGGCAGCGCAGGGTGGGTGCTGCTTGCCGGTTGACTGGAAGGCCACATTTATTTCATTCATCGAAACGGGATGTCTTCCGCTCTTCCGGCAATTTATTCCTGAATCAAAGCATCGAATTTGCAGCCATGGCGAAGCAATCACGCGCCGTTCGAGACCCGCTTGCCGATTGGACCGACCTGTTCGATGGCGGTTCCTTCCATGTCGAGAGCCATGTAGCCGGCACGATGGCGGCGGCGCACTGGCACGACCATGTCGAGCTCAACCTGCTGCTGGAAGGGCGCATGAGCTACCTCTTCCAGGGACGGCGGGAAACCGTGGAAACGCGGCGGCTTGCGCTGTTCTGGGCCGCGATCCCGCACCGGGCCATCGAGGTCGCGCCGGGCTCCAGGCTGATCTGCCTCTACATCCCCTTCCAGGACTTCATGGCGCTGCCCATCGCAGGCTCGATCCGGAAAGCCGTCATGCATGGCGCCTTCTTGAGAGCAGCGCAGATCGATCCAACGGACACGGCCACATTCCAGCGCTGGGTCGACGAATGGCCCGCCGCCGACTCCGCCCGCCAGCGCCTGCTCCTGGACGAGGCCTGCCTGCGCGTGCGCCGCCTGGCGCTCGATCCGCTCGAAGCCGATGATTCCGCCCTGCGCGACGGGGGCGGCGAGCGCCGCGAAGGCCGCTCTCCGTCGCTCGATCACGCCGAGCGGATGATCGAGATCATCAATCTGCGCTTTGGCGAAGAGCTCTCCATCGCCGCGATCGCCGCAGAGCTCGGAATCCATCAGACCACCGCCACAGCGGCGTTCCGACGGGTCCTGGGCATGTCCATCAACGAATATATCGTCCGCTTTCGCCTCAGCCGGGCCCTGCATCTACTGGCCGACACGGACCAGCCGATCCTGGACGTGGCCTATGCCTGCGGCTTCGGCTCGGCCAGCCGGTTCTATGACGTCTTCAAGCTCCGTACCGGGGTGACGCCCCGCCAGTTCCGCAGCCAGCTCTCCCCGCGCTGACGAAAACGCTAAAGAGCCCATCCGAGCCATGGAGCGACAGGCCGAGGCCTGGACCCCGCGGCGTTCGACTGCTTTCCCGCCATCGATCGAGGCGTTCCACGACCGGCCCGAGCAAACTTGCCACGGCTCCTGCCTTGCGAAGAGGCGTTGCCGAGCGCTTTCGATCATTGCCGTCAGGACTCGATAAAATCATAAAAAATCATAATCATGATTGACTCTGTCGTTTTATTGGCATTCATTGATTTTATCAGAGCGGGTTTTGACCTGCCATCACAGCGGGGAATGCATGTCTCAGGGGTCGAGCAAACTGGAACGCCTCGATGCGATCCGCGGCCATCTCTACACGCATGGCCCCTCCACGATTCAGGCCCTGGCCGATGCCGCTGGCGCCTCGCTCGCCACCATCCGCCGTGACCTGCAGATCCTCGAGGAGCAGGGCATCATCGACCGGGCTCATGGCGGAGCCCGCATTGCGGAGGGGTCGAGCGTCGAGGTTGCCTTCAGTGCGCGCGAGGGTCGGAACCTGGCAGCCAAGCGGGCGCTTGCCGCAGCCGCTTATGAAAAACTCGCCCCGCACGCGACCATCTTCCTGGATGCCGGCACCACGGTGCGCCAGCTCGCAAGGCTCCTGCGCATCAATCCGATACCGATGACCGTGTTCACCAACGGCCTCCTGGTGGCCCAGGAACTCCTGGATGTTCCCAAGCTGCGCGTGGTCGTCATCGGCGGCCAGTTGCGCAACGAGAATGCCTCGCTGGTCGGGCCGGAGGCCGAGGCGATGCTGGAGCGGCTATGGTTCGACCAGCTCTTCCTCGGCGTCAGTGCCATCGGCCCGGATGCCACGATCTACAGCGTCGACAGCGCCGAGGCGAGCCTGAATGCGCGCATGCTCAAGCGCGCCGAGAAGCGCTTCATCGTCACAGATTCGAGCAAGTTCGGGGTGATGTCCACTTACGCGGTGGCCCCGCTTACCCCCTCGATCAGCATCATGACCGATGCCAACCTGTCTTCGGACTGGCAAACGCAGTTGCATGAGATCGGCGTGCCGCTCGCGCTGGTGGATGTACCGGCGGGTGCTTCCTGATGGCCGGGATCCTCGCAATCGACGGCGGCGGCACCAAGACGATCCTGGCGACGGCGAACCGGGATGGCGTGATCGGCACCTGGCTGGAAGGCACCGGCATCAACCCGGTCGACAACCCCGGTTGGCTCGCCGGTTTCGAGGCGCAGATCCGGGCAGCCGGTGAGGTTGCCCGGGCCTGCGACCATGCCGTGCTGGCCCTCCCGGCCTATGGCGAGATTGCAGCGGTAACGCAGTCCCAGAACCAGGCGGCCGCGTCGGCGCTCGGGCAATCCCACGCGATCCTCAACGATGTCGAGGCGGCCCATGTCGCAGCCTTCGCCGGCGGGCCCGGCGTCCTGATCCTGGCGGGAACGGGGTCGATGGCCTGGGCCCGCGACGAGCATGGCAACAGCCTGCGTGTCGGGGGCTGGGGCGATGCATTCGGCGACGAGGGCAGCGCCTTCTGGATCGGGCGGGAGGTGATCGCCCGCGCCAGCCAGGCCCTCGACGGGCGGCTCATGGCGCCGGCACTGGCCGACGCCTTCTTCGCTTTCCTGGGGCTCGACCGAGCCGATCCTCCGCAAGCCCTGCTGCAGTGGCATGTCGAGCTGTCCCATCCCCGTTCCCAGATCGCAGCCTTGTCGGTCCTGGTTGACCATCTGGCCGAAGCAGGCGACGCGACCGCCGCGGCCATCCTCGACGAAGCAGCCGACCATCTCGCCCGCCACGTGGAGGCGGCCTGGCGCCGCCTGGATGCAGGGCCACGCCGATGCTGGAGCTATGCCGGCGGCGTGTTCGCCAGCAGACACATGCTGACGAGGGTTACGGCTCGCTTGGGGGCCGCTCCCATGCCGCCACGGCTTCCCCCGATTGGCGGTGCGCTGCTGCGCGCCGCGCAAGACCTCGACTGGCCCGTGGATCAAGCATGGATCGAGCGCCTGGGCGCCTCGATCACAGAACATGCAAGCCGCGCGAGGAATGGCCGCACCTGACCATACAAAGAGGGATCATTGACATGTTACGGCACGGATTGCGTGCGTTCGTCGCACTTTCGACCCTGATGCTGGCCCAACCCGTCTGGGCGGACGCGGCCAAGCCCCTGGCAGGACAGACGATCTCGGTATTGCTGCCCTCCGGGCAACGGCCGGGATTGGCGGAGGATTTCGAGAAGGAGACCGGCATTCACGTCGACCTCCAGTCGCTGTCCTGGAACGACATCCGCGCCAAGCTCGTCACGGCCCTGCTCGCCGGCAGCGCGCCGGCCGACGTCACGGAGGTGGACTGGTCGTGGACCGGCCAGTTCGGCGCAGCCGGCTGGTATGCCCCGCTCGATGGCCTGCTCGATGAGGCCACGGTCAAGGATATCGCGACCAGCCCGATCTTCCGCTACGACGGCAAGCTGATCGCCCTGCCTTACAACAATGATTTCCGCGTCCTCATCGTCAACAAGGAGCACTTCGACAAGGCCGGCATCACGGCCATGCCCAAGACGCTCGATGAATTGCTGGCTGCCGCCCGGACCCTCAAGGAAAAGGGCGTTTCCAAATACCCGATCGGCATTCCCCTTTCGCCCGCGGAGGGCACCTCGACCGCCTGGTATCTCCTCACCAAGGCCTTTGGTGGCGAGCTCTTCGACAAGGACTTCAAGCCCTTGTTCACCGACCCGTCATCGGCAGGGCACAAGGCCCTGGCCTTCGAGATCGACGCCCTCAAGCAGGGCCTGATCGATCCCGCCGCGCCCGGACTGATCGACATGGATGTCCACCAGCTTTTCATGGACGGCCAGGTCAGCATGGAGATCTGCGGTGAGGTCGGCCGGCTCGCGCTCTTCAACGACGCCAGCAAATCCAAGGTCGCCGGCAAGGCCGTGGCTGCCCTCTTCCCGACAGCAAGCGGCGTGACGCGCAGCCTGGGCCTGCCCGAGGCCATGGGCATCCCCGTCACCTCCCAGAAGAAGGAGGCGGCACTGGCCTTCGTCAAATGGATGAGCGCCAAGGAACAACAGCTCAAGAATTATACCGAGGCCGGCACGCTGGCGACACGGACCTCGGCGCTCGAAGACCTGAACAAGGCCGGCAAGCTCGAAAGCGGCAAAGTCCTGATCGAGCAGGCTTCCACGGCCGGCGGCCTGTTCCCGCAGGGAACGCCGATCTGGTATCCCCAGTTCAGCTCCGCCGTGTATACGGCCATAAACCAGGCAGCCAAGGGCCAGCTGAGCGTCGACGATGCGCTCAAGCAGATCGCGGATGAAACCGAGCGAGCCATGCAGCAATGAGCGTGGCTGCTCTGACCCGGGCCGGCACGGAGCGGAACAGCGGCGCCCGGAACGACGCCTGGCTCGGGCTGCTGCTCGCCGCTCCGATCGTGCTGACGATGATCGGGCTGGTGATCTGGCCGGTCATCGCCACCATGTGGCAGAGCCTGCATCGGGTCGATCCGATGCAGGCGGGCACGCCCTTCGTCGGCCTGTCCAACTACACGGCCCTGTTCACCGACAAGAATGCCCTGACGGCCTGGGCCAACACGCTCTTCTATGTCGTCCTCGCCGTCGTCCTGGAGACCGTCGGCGGCGTGGCTGCGGCCGTGCTGCTCAACCGATTGACGATCGGCCGGCGCTGGATCCTGGCGATCGTGATCCTGCCCTGGGCCTTGCCGGGCGTGGTCAACGCCATCGTCTGGCAATGGATCTACAATCCCAGCCACGGCCTGCTCAACGGCCTCCTCACGGCCATCGGCTTCGATTTCGACAGGCATGTCTGGTTCAACGATCGCAGCTCGGCCCTGATCCTCGTCACCGTCGTGCATGTCTGGCGAACCATGCCGCTGACGGTGGTGATCGTGCTGGCAGCCCTGCAGTCGATCCCCAAGGATATCTACGAGGCGGCACGGATCGACGGCGCCAATCGTTTCCAGCTCTTCCGCATGATGACGCTGCCTCTCATCCGCAGCGGCCTGGCGATCGCCCTGGCACAATCGACGGTCACGGCTTTCAACCTTTTCGACGAGGTGTGGATCCTGGCCGGCTCGAGCCTGGATACCCGCTCCATCCTGGTCCAGGTCTATCTGGAGGCTTTCCAGAACCTGCGCTTTTCCCGGGGCATGGCGCTGTCGGTGCTGGTCATGTTCATTTCGCTGGCCGTTTCGCTCGTCTTCGTCTCACGCGTCTATCGCGAAACCAGGCTCGATTGACCATGCGCACCCTCCTGTCCCGTTTCGGTCTCATGCTGGCCTGCGCCGTCCTGGTGCTGTGGTCACTGGTGCCCGTCTACTGGGCCTTCGCCACCAGCCTGACGCCGACGCCCGACCTCACCGCCAGCACGGTGCACTTCTTTCCGCAGACGCTCACCCTGGATCACTATGCCAAGCTGTTCGGCATCGGCACCACCATGGCCAACGACACCATGGTCTGGCAGCAATTCCGGGCCGCGCTGATCAACAGTACCGTGACCTCCCTGGGCGCGACCATCCTGTGCGTCGCCCTGGCGGCAGCGGGAGGCTATGCCTTCGTGCGCCTGAACTTCCCGGGGCGCACGGTGATCTTCATCCTTGTGGTCGCCACTTTTGCCATACCGGGATACACGGTCCTGATCCCGCTCTATCGGATCATGACGACGCTGCGCCTGGTCGACACCTATCTCGGCGTTACGCTGATCTATGTCTCGGCCTTTCTGCCGCTGTCGCTATGGCTGATGCGCAGCGTCTATCAGTCCCTGCCCCTTTCCATCGAGGAGGCGGCCCAGATCGACGGGGCGAGCCGGCTCTACATCCTGGTGAGGATCGTGCTGCCGATGGCGGCTCCGGGCCTGGTCGCCGCCGCCATCATCACCTTCCTGGGGGCCTGGGGCCAGTTCATGGTGCCCCTGATCTTCTCGCCCACCATGGCAACCAAGCCCCTGACCATCCTCGTCCCCGAATTCGCGACGAAGAACTTCGTCGACTACGGCCTGATCAACGCGGCCGGTTCGGTCGCGATCATCGTGCCGACGCTGATCGTCATCTTCCTCAACCGGTACCTCGTCAGCGGCCTCGTCGCCGGTGCGGTCAAGTGACCGGCCATCGAACCCATCCAACCCAGTGAGTACAGTCATGAACGTCACCGAGCGTGTCATCTTCGAACAATTTCCGTTCTGGCAGCAGGGCCTTGGGGCATCGCTCCCCGCGATCGACGCGCCGATCACCGTCATCATCGGTTGCGGCACCTCGTATAACCTTGCCGTCTCGCTTGCCGCCGTGTTCAACGCCCATGGCCGCAGGGCCATCGCCGTGCCGGGCGGGGAATGGCTGAGGCGCCCGCAAGCCTATCTGCCCGATCCCGCTGGAGCGCATGTCATCGCGCTCTCGCGCAGCGGCGAGACTACCGAGACCGTGGCTGCCGCGGCCGCCAGCCGCGCGGCCGGGCTGGTGGTGACGGCATTGACCTGCGAACGCGAGGGCGCCCTTGCGCGCGAAGCAGATCATCTCGCCTTCACGCCGACCCATGGCGAAGAGGGCATCGTCATGACCAGCTCGGCCTCGCTGATGCTGCTGCTCGGCCTGAGGATGGCTGGCGTGGCGATCCCCACCGCCGTGACGGAACAGGCCGAAAGCCTGGCGAAAGCCCTGGACGAACGGCTGGCCGGGCGGCTCGCCGACCGCAGCCATTTCGTCTATCTCGGCGGCGGCGCGCATTACGGGATCTGTCTGGAGGCTTCGCTCAAGCTGCAGGAGATGAGCCAGAGCTACACCCAGGCCTTCCATCCGCTCGAATACAGGCATGGGCCTGTCAGCCTGCTCGACGAGCGCACACTCGTGGTCACGCTCTACGATCCGCGCACAGCCCAGGAAGAGGCCCAGCTCGTGGCGGAGCTGCGCGAGAAGGGCGCCCTCGTGGTCGGCCTGGGTGGGCCGGGCGACATCTCCCTCGATCTCGACGTCGCCGACGAGCTGCGCGGCCTGGTCTGCCTGCCCGCGCTTCAGCTCCTGGGCGAGCGTGTCGCCCAACGCCGCAATGTCGATACGGTGGCACCCCGGCATCTGACCAAGGTGGTCAAGCTCGCGTAAAGGCCCGCGCCTTTTGCTGTTCGCTCTGCCGGATCAGGAAACAGAGCGATTCCGGCAGTTTCCACAGGATGAAGGGCAAGAGGAGGAGTGGCACCGCGGCGGCGTTCGGCATCAGGCCGCCGCAGCCGAGGCCGGCGATGAAGCGGAAGGCCTTGAACTGGTCCAGTGAGGTGGCAAAGCCGGTCGCCAGGGTGGCAAGGGTGAACAGCAGGAAGCTGATCGCGATGCCCTTCTTGCGGCCGATACGGTCGGCGAGCGGCCCGAGGACCAGCGCGCCGAACATCATGCCGAACAGCGCCCAGGCCTGCAGCACGCCGGCCTGCGGTCTGCTCAGGCCTCACTCGGCGATCAGCGTCGGCAGCACCGTGCCGGCGACCAAGACGTCGTAGCCGTCGACGATCAGCAGCAATGCGCAAAGCGCCACCACCGCCCATTGGAAGCGCCCGAACGGATTGTTGTCGATCGCTTCGGTCACGTCGATCTTGCGCATTGTCATCCCCCCGGTTTTTTGAAATCTCAGCCCAGCTCCCTCAGTCCAAGTCGTTTCAGCCCAGGTCTCCGCCGGCAACCGGCAACACGCTGCCCGTGATGTAGGATGCCTCGTCCGAGGCGAGGAACAGGATCGGCGCCGCCTGCTCCTCGATGGTGGCGTAGCGTTTCAGGAAGCTCGACTGCTTCACCTGGCTCACCACTTCGGCCATCCAGGCCTTTTCCCGGTCCGTATCGCCGGCCGCGTTGCGCGGAATGCGGCGCGGCGGCGCCTCGGTGCCGCCTGGCGCGGTCGCGACCACGCGAATGCCGAAGCTGGCCATCTCCATCGCCAACGCCTGCGTGATGGCGTTGACGCCACCCTTGGCCGCCGAATAGGGCAGGCGATGGATGCCGCGCGTCGCATTGGAGGAGACGTTGACGATGGTGCCGCCGCCGCGGGCGACCAGCAAAGGCAGCACCGCATGGCAGCAATAGAGCGTCGGCATCAGCGAACGGCGGATTTCCGCGTCGATCTGCTGCGGCTCGAATTCGAGAAAAGGCCGCATGCGGATGGCACCGCCGACATTGTTGATGAGGATGTCGATGCCGCCGAACCTGTCGGCGGCAAAGCGCATCGCCGCCGCGGCCCCCTCATGGGTTTCGAGGTCGGCGCTGAAGGCGGCCGTCTCTCCGTCCGCTTGCGCCGCCACCTCGGCGACGAAATCGGCACGGTCGACGAACAGTACCCGGCCACCTTCCAGAGCCGCGCGGATCGCCACGGCGCGGCCGATGCCTTGCGCCGCCCCGGTCACCACCAGCACCTTGCCGGCGAAGCGGTCGGTGAAGCACGCCGGGTTCATGCCGCTTCCTTCGCCGGGGCGTTCGGGGTGAACTTTTCATAGTGGAAGCTTGCGGGCTTCACGCCGTTCTCGTCGAAATGCCGGCGCACCGCATCGACCATCGGCGGCGGGCCGCACAGATAGACGTCGACATCGCCGCCATGCAGAAGCTCGGCAGGCATGTGCTGGGTGACCCAACCCTTGCGTGGATGGCTGGAGGCTTCCTCGGCCACCACGGTGGTGAAGCTGAAGTTCGGCAAGCGGGCAGCATAGGCCTCGATCTCGTCGACGAGGACGAGGTCGAGATCGCGGGTGACGCCATAGATCAGATGGACCGCCTGCCCTGCCCCCGTGCTGGCAAGGGCCTCCAGCATCGACAGGAAGGGCGCAAGCCCCGTGCCGCCGGCCAGGAAGAGGAGCGGGCGCTTCACGTCCCTGAGATAGAAGCTCCCCAACGGGCCGGTGAGGTCGAGCCGATCGCCGGGCTTTGCGCCGGCAAGCCATCCGCTCATCACCCCGTCGGGAATCTTCTTGATCAGGAAGCCGAGGCGACGGTCCCCCGGCGCCGAGGAAAAGGAGTAGGAGCGGTTCTGGCCGCTGCCCGGCACGTCGATATTGACATATTGGCCGGGAAGGAAGGCAGGCGCGGCGGCGGCATCCACTTCCAGTTCCAGCACGATCGCCGCATCCTGGTGCGGCGTCACCGCCGCCACCGTGGCGGCGAACTTCTGGTGGCCGGTTTTGCAGGCCAGCGAGGTCGTCGGCACCGCGAGCACGCAATCGCTCGAGGGCACCATCTGGCAGGTCAGCACCAGGCCCTCCGCCGCCTCGTCCTCGGTCAGTGCATCCTCGATGAAATCATTGCCGAGATCGTAGGCGCCGCTTTCGGCGCGGCACTTGCAGGTGCCGCACACGCCGTCGGAACAGTCCATCGGCAGGTTGATCTTGTTGCGGAAGGCGGCATCCAGAACCTTCTCGCCCTGCTTGCAATCGACGAAGCGGGTCACCCCGTCCTCGAAGTTCAATGCGATCCTGTAGAAGGTCATGGAACCCTCCTCTTCGCTCCTGTGCGGCCGGGGGCCGTCAGATGTGGTAGACGTCGATGACCTGGCGGATATAGTCGTTCTTCAGCACGATTTTCTTGTTCGATATCAGTATCTTGTCGCCGTCCTGGCGCAGTGTGACGAACATGGTGCCGAAGAACTGGTCGGTGACCTTGTAGCGATGGTTCAGCGTGTGGAAGTTGTAGCGCACGTCCACCTCGCCACCCCGGTCGGTCACCAGTTCGACATTGGTGACGCTGTGGCTGGTGCGCGGCTCCGGCGTCGAAGCGCCGGACCGCTCGGTCTTGATACGGAAGACGCGGTCCTCCAGGCCTTCCCGGCTTGGATAGTAGATCAGCGAGATTTGCGCATGCGGGTCCTCGGTGATCGCATCATCGTCGTCCCAGGCCGGCATCCAGTAGGTGACGTCGGGCGCATAGCAGGTGAGCCATTCGTCCCATTGGCGATCGTCGAGAAGCCGCGCCTCGCGGAACAGGAAAGCACGGACGGCATCGTAGGACATGCTCATGCGACCACCCCCTTCTTCTCGGCGGCGAGCGCCTCGCGCATCACCGTCGCCCAATATTCGTGCTGGCGGACGAACAGCCCCTCGTCCTCGCTGCGCTCGCCCGAGAGCAACGGCTCGAGGCCCATCCTCCTGGCATTGTCGTCGGGACCCTCGATCCACAGCGGCGCACCGCGCGACAGGTCGTTCCACAAAGCCGCCGTGCCGGCATAGCCCGACTGGCAGGCCCGGAATTCCTCGAGGTCGTCGGCCGTGCCCATGCCGGAGACGTTGAAGAAATCCTCATATTGGCGGATGCGCAGCGCCCGGTCTTCCGCGCTCTCGCCCTTCGGGGCGAAGCAGAAGATGCTGACCTCCGTCTTGTCGACGCTGATGGGACGCGTCACGCGGATCTGCGTGCTGAACTGATCCATCAGGAACAGGTTGGGATAGACGCACAGATTGCGGGTCTGGTTGATGATGAAATCGGTCTTGGTCTCGCCGACGCGTTCGCGGATCTTCTCGCGCTGGCCATAGACGGGGCGGACCTCCGGATTCATCGTGTTGGTCCACAACAGGATATGGCCGTTCTCGAAGCCATAGACGCCGGCGACCGACTTGCTCCACGAATTGGCGTCGACGGCCTTGGTACCTTCCTCGCTGCGGCGGCCCATGGTGGCGGCATAGTTCCAGTGGACGGAGGAGACATGGTAGCCGTCGCAGCCATTCTCCATCTGGAGCTTCCAGTTGCCGTCATAGATGTAGGAGGAGTTGCCCCGCAGCACCTCCAGCCCGTCCGGCGCCTGGTCGACGATCTGGTCGATGATGATCCGCGCTTGCCCGAGGAATTCGGTCAGCGGCGCCACGTCCTCCTTCAGACTGCCGAACAGGAAGCCGCGATAATTCTCGAAGCGCGCGACGCGCGTCAGGTCGTGCGAGCCATTCTTGGCGAACTGCTCGGGATATTGCGTGGTCTTTTCGTCCTTCACCTTCAGGAGCTTGCCGGTGTTGGAGAAGGTCCAGCCGTGGAACGGGCAGGTGAAGCTGCCCTTGTTGCCATGCTTGCGGCGGCAGAGCATCGCTCCGCGATGAGCGCAGGCATTGATGACGGCGTTGAGCGTGCCGGTCTTGTCGCGGGTGATCACCACGGGCTGGCGGCCGATTGTGGTCGTGTAATAGTCGTTGTTGTCGGGGATCTGGCTTTCATGGGCCAGATAGACCCAGTTGCTCTCGAAGATGTGCTTCATCTCCAGTGCGAACAGGTCGGCGTCGGTGAAGATGTCGCGGCGGCAGCGAAACACGCCGGCCTCGTGATCATCCTGCACGGCGGAGGCGAGCAGATGATCGAGATCACGGGCCTTGTCGATGATTGCGGACATGACTTCTCTCCCGCAAGGAACGGCGGTCGGCGCGGTCCTTGCAACGATGTCGATGATCGGGGTGGGACGGCCCTCAGGGCCGCCGGTGCTGCCGCCGGCTAGGCCGCGGCGCGCTTGCGCTGGTCGTTGATCTGGTTGTCGACGCCGTCGACCAGTGCAGTCAGATGGATGTCGAACACGATCTCGGCGAAGGCCCCTTCCAGGCCGTTGGCCGCGATGCTGGCCGCATCCGTCCGCTCGACGACGGCCGGAACCAGGCCGTCGCGGGTGGCATAGGCGAAGTCGTCATTGACCAGCGGATCACCCTCGATGTTGATCTGGGTCGTCAGCTTGCGATGGCCTTCGCCGCTGATGAAGAGGTGGATATGGGCCGGGCGCTGGCCATGGCGGCCGAGGGCGGAGAGCAGCTTTTCCGTCGGGCTGCCCGGCGGCACGCCATAGCCGTTCGGCACGATGCTGCGAAACTTGTAGCGGCCCTCGTCGTCGGCAACGATGGTGCGGCGCATGTTGAAGGGCGCCTGCTTTCCGGTCGGATCGAAATGCGAGTAGAAGCCGCGGGTGTCGCAATGCCAGACCTCGACGGTCGCACCCGGCAGCGGCCGGCCGTCGGCGCCGTGGACGGTACCATGCATGATCAGCGTGTGGCCGTTCTTATCCGTGCCGTCGTCGAGGCGGGCGAAGCCATGCGAGACCGGCGCGCCGGCGACATAGAGCGGTCCCTCGATGGTGCGCGGCGTCGGGTTGTCGATGCCGAGCTCTGCATCGATCGCGTCGAGGCGCTCGTCGAGGAAATGGTCGAGGCCGAGGCCGGGCGAGATCAGGCCGGCCTGCCCGCTTGCACCGATATCGTTGAGCCAGGCGATGGCTGTCCAGTATTCGTCCGGGGTGACGTCGAGATCGTCGATCGCCTTGAAGAGGTCCGACATGATCCGATGGACGATTTGCTTGGCGCGCGGGTTGCCGCCGTCCTTGTCGAGCCCGCTCAGGACCTTCAGGAAATCCTGGATGTCGGGCCTTGCGAAGATCTTCACGCTCATTTCAATCCTCCACTTATTGCTTTTGAATTTATGGGGGCCTCGTCATCGCGGTTGCCCCGAGACGCGGTGACGTCAGCCATCACCGTCGCGGATCGAAGAGGGGTGTCGCAGCAGCGGCGCCACCTCGATACGCATGAACTTGAACAGCGGCAGGCCCGAGAGGATCTCGTGCAGTTCCGCATTGTCCTTCACGTCGAAAACGCTGTAGTTCGCGTAGGCTCCGGCAATGCGCCAGATATGCCGCCACTTGCCGCTGCGCTGCAGCGCCTGCGAATAGGCCTTTTCCTTCGCGATGATCTCGGTCGCCTCGCTCTCGGGCAGGTCGTGGGGGATGTTCACATCCATCCTGACGTGGAACAGCATGGCTCTCTCCTCAACCGGCGCTGATCGTCTTGCGCGAACCGTTGCGGGCGAAGAAGGCGACGCGTTCCTCGTCCAGTTCGATGCCGAGCCCCGGCCCGTCCGGAACGGTCAGCTCGAAGTCGCTGTAATCGAGCGGCCGGCGCAGGATCTCCTCCGTCAGCAGCAGCGGGCCGAACAGTTCCGTGCCCCATTGCAGATCGGCAAAGGTCGAGAAGACCTGCGCCGAGGCAATGGTGCCGACCGCGCCTTCCAGCATGGTGCCGCCGTAGAGGCCGATACCGGCCGCGTCCGCGATGGCGGCGACGCGCTGCGCGTTGTAGAGGCCGCCATTCTGCTCGATCTTGACGGCGAAGACGTCCGCGCCGGCAGCCTTGGCGATCTCGAAAGCGGATTCCGGCCCGGTCAGCGCCTCATCGGCCATCAGCGCCACGGGGAAACGGCGGACCAGCCGGGCCAGGGCAGCGGTCGAGGCGACGGGCTGTTCCACCAGTTCGCAGCCGGCGTCGGCCAGAGCCGCCATGCCGTAGGCGGCCTCGGTCTCGCTCCAGGCCATGTTGACGTCGACACGTATTGCGGCGCGCTCGCCGAGCGCCCGCTTGATCGCGGCGACATGGGCGATGTCTTCCTTCAGCCCCTTGGCGCCGATCTTCAGCTTGAAGATGCGATGCCGGCGCAGATCCAGCATATGTTCGGCTTCGGCGATATCCCTGGCCGTATCACCGGAAGCGAGCGTCCAGGCCACCGGCAGCCGGTCGCGGCGGCGCCCGCCGAGCAATTCGCTGACCGGAAGACCGAGCCGCCTGCCATGCGCATCGAGCAGGGCCGTTTCCACCGCGCTCTTGGCGAAGCGGTTTTCCTTCACCACCTTGCCGATGCGCGCCATCAGGGCCTGTACGCGGGTCGCGTCCTCGCCGATCATGATCGGCGCAAAATATCTGTCGATGGCGAGCTTCATGCCCTCCGGGCTTTCCCCGCCATAGGCGAGCCCACCGATGGTGGTGCCCTCGCCGATGCCGGTGATGCCGTCGCTGCAATGAACCTTCACCAGCATCAGCGTCTGGCCGTCCATGGTGGCGACCGACAGTCTGTGCGGCCGGATGGTGGGCAGGTCGACGAGCAGCGTCTCGATCCGTTCGATGACGGGAGCGAGGACTGCGGCCGGAGCGAGGGGGGCGAAAACCGTGTTCATGCTGCGATCCTGCGGCAGCCATGACGCTCCGTCCAACACCATTTGTGTTGGACATGATACCTTACAGGTATGATACTGGAAAAAGCCCTGCAATAACGATACTTACCGCAGTGCAATATACCTCTGAGGGAGGGTAAAATGGACCTTCGCCAGATCCGCTATTTCGTGGCGGTGGCGCGCGAGCGCAATTTCACCCGCGCGGCGGAGCTCCTGCATATGGCACAGCCGCCCTTGAGCCGGCAGATCCAGCTGCTGGAGGAAGAACTGGGGGTGGCCCTGATCATTCGCAAGAGCCGGCCCGTACGCCTGACGGATGCGGGCCGGCTCTTCTACGAGCAGTCTCTCCAGGTTCTCGGCCGGGTCGACCAGATGCTGACGGCAACCCGCCGGGTCGGGTTGAACCAGAATAGCGTGTTTTCGATCGGCTTCGTCGCCTCCACTCTCTATGGCGGCCTGCCCGCGCTCGTGCGCAAGCTGCGCCAGCACGCGCCGGAGCTCGACATCCAGCTCCTGGAAATGGTGTCGGTGCAGCAGATCCCCGCCCTGAAGGAAGGCCGCATCGACATCGGCTTCGGCCGGCTTCGCCACAGCGATCCCAATGTCACCGGCATCGTGCTGCGCGAGGAACGGCTGGTCGTCGCCATTCCCAAGGGCACGCCGCTGGCCGAAAGCAACGCACCGCTGCCGATCAGGACATTGGCCGACCGGAAGATCATCGTCTATCCCAAGGAGCCGCGCCCCAGCTATGCCGACCATGTCCTGGGCCTGCTGCACGGCCATGACGCGCGTCCTGCGGAGGTCCAGGAGGTAAGGGAAATCCAGGCGGCCCTCGGGCTGGTCGCGGCGGATGCGGGCCTGTGCCTCGTACCCGCCTCTGCCCGCCAGATGCGGTCGGACGTTCACTACAGGCTGCTGGAGGAAAAGGACGCCATTTCCCCCGTCATTCTCAACCAGAGGGTCGGGGATAGCTCGCCCTATATCGACCTGGTCAAGAAGCTCATCCAGGAAATGTATGCCGAAGATCCGCCCTGGCTGGACAAGGCGCACAACTATATTCCGTGACTGCCGCCGGGCCGGGGACGAGCGGGATTCCGCCCCTTGGCATCATAAGGCGTTGAATATTCCGCAAATGTGAATGAAAGCCGGATTCAAATCGCCCACATGCGCAGAGACGATCCTGTCCGGCATCGATATGGTCCACATGATGCGCAAATGGCGGGCGAGTTTGCAGGCCGCCACAGATCGACACCCGCTCGCCCCCGATAATGTGTCAGCCCACGCCGCGCGCGGCTCCGCGTTGGAAAACCGTCGGGAACCAGTCTTCGCGCAGTTTTTCGCCCGCCGACATGCCGTGGCCAGGATAGGGAGGCGAAGTGCGTCCGGGCCGCTCGACATAGCGGGCATCATCTCCCACGAGCCGAAGGGAGAAAGCCCTGCGGCGCGTCGCCGCCTCATTGCCGCGAGCGCCATGGAGCGTCATGTAGTTGAAGGCGACGGCATCGCCCGGCTCCATCTCCCACTCGCGAATATCCATGCCTTCCGCATCGGGATCGGGTACGGGGATATAGGCATCGCTGTCGGCGTAGAAATTCTCTTCCGAGAGCCAGCGCGTCGGCAGGACCGGCTTCGGCCAGCGATGCGAGCCGGCGACGCAGCGCAGCGACGCTTCGCGCACCGGATCCAGCGGCGACCAGAAGCTCACCGTCTGCGCTCCCTCGACGAAATAATAGGGGCCGTCCTGGTGCCAGGGCGTTGGCTTCGATGTGCCGGGTTCCTTGACCAGGACATGGTCGTGGAAGACCTGGACCGAATTCGCCCCCATCAGATCAGCCGCGACCTCGCCGGCTGCGGAGTGACGGATCACGGTCTCGAATTCGGGGATGCGCTCCCAATTGCAATAGTCGTCGAAGAAGCGGCCTGCCTCGCCAGGCTTGAGGTTCTCGGCGCCATATTGGCTGGGCTCCGCCATGTTGCGGGCCACACCCGCCCGCAGTCTCTCCACGTGATCCTTGAACAATCCGCGCACCAGCACGACGCCGTCGCGCTGATAGGCCTCGATCTGTTCCTGCGTGACGAGCGGATGTGTCATTGCGTTCCTCCCTGCTTGACGGAACCACCAAACAGGCAATCATTTATAGTTTCAAATAATAAGTACCTAAACTACTCTTAGGCTCATGCTATATCTCACGCTTCGCCAGTTCGAGTATGTTTCCGCCGTGGCCCGCTCCGGCAGTCTCTCGGCCGCGGCCTCGCAGCTCAACGTGTCGCAGCCCTCGCTTTCGGTCGCCATCACGCAGGTCGAGCGGCGCCTGGCACGCAAGCTTTTCATCAGGCGCCGGGGCGCCCCGGTCGAGCTCACCGATTTCGGCCAGGATTATCTTGCCCAGGTCGAGGAGATCATCTCCCTCGCCCGGCAGTTGGACGACCCCACCCGCAACCAACGCGCTACTGTCGGTCGCCTGACACTGGGGCTGTTCGAGGATCTGGCGCCGCTTCATATCGGCCGCCTGCTCAATGCCCTGCGCAGCAAATTGCCGGATGCGGAAATCCGCTATCGCATCGCCGATTTCGAGACGCTCGCCCGCGACATGCTGCAGTCGCGCATCGACCTGGCCGTGACGTTCGACCTTGGTCTCGACGCAAGCTTCCTGCGCCGACCGCTCGCCTCCGTCCAGCCCCACGCCTTGATGCGCGTCGACGACCCCCTTGCCGGCTTGCGGCAGGTCAGCCTCCGGGACCTCGGCCAACGCGCACTGATCCTCTTCGAAGAGGGCCTGTCGGTAAGACACGTCCTCGGCCTCTTCCGGCGGATCGGCGCGGAGCCGGTCGTTCGCCACAGAGTGCAGGCACTCGAGGTCATGCGCAGCCTTGCCGCCCATGGCGAAGGCATTGGCATCACCTATGCCGGGTCAAAAAGCAGCTGTGCCTATGACGGGTCTCCCCTGGCCAGTGTCCCGATTGCCGAGGGCTTCGCCCAGGAGTCGGTTATCCTCGCATGTCCGCTCGACGGTGCGAAGAGCGCGATCCTGACCCCCGCCTCGCAAGCCATTGTCGAGGCGTTCGGCCACGGATGAGCCGGCCATTCCGCAACGCTTGGAGAAGTGCTGCAGCGGCATACTTAATCTATAAGATAAGAATAATCCTATAAGCTATCGTTTTTACATCATTTTTCTGAATTAAATCTCATCTCGATATGCCGCGCTAGTCTGGCGCTTCGAACCGTTCGGGCAGGATCTTTCCCGGGTTCATGATGTTCTTCGGATCGATCGCCGCCTTGATGGCCGCCATCACATCCAGCGCCGGGCCCATCTCGCGCTCCATATAGGAACGCTTGCCCTGCCCCACGCCATGTTCGCCCGTGCAGGTTCCTTCCATGGAAAGAGCCAGTTCGTTCAGCCAGCCGATATAGGATTTGGCGGCGGCCCGCTCCGCCGGGTTCTCCGGATCGAGCACGATCAGATTGTGGAAATTGCCGTCGCCGACATGCCCCGCAATCGGAGCGAGCAGCCCCAGCGACCGGGCCTTCTCAGCGGCAGCGCCAATGCATTCGGCCAATCGCGAGATCGGCACGCACACATCGGTGCTGATGCCCTTGGCGCCGGGCCGCAGGCCCAGGACCGCCCAGAACAGGTCGTGGCGCGCCTTCCACAATCGCGTCCGTTCCTGCGGATCGGTCGTCCAGTCCAGTGCGGTGGCGCCGTGCTCGCGGGCGATTTCCCCGAAACGCACCGACAATTCAGCGACCGTGTCCGGCGTGCCGTGGAATTCGGCCAGCAGCAGCGGCGTCTCCGGCAGGCTCAGCTGCGAGTGGGCATTGACCGCCTTGACCGTGGTTGCGTCCAACAGCTCGATCCGCGCAAAGGGCAGGCCGAATTGAAGGCCGCTGATAACGGCATTGCTGGCATCTTCGACGGTGGGGAAGGAGCAGCGAGCCGCCGACACCGCCTCAGGAATGCCTCGCAACCGAACCGTTAGCTCTGTGATGATGCCGAGCGTGCCTTCGGAACCGACCAGCAGCCTGGTCAGATCGTAGCCCGCCGCACTCTTGCGCGCCCGGTGGCCGGTGCGGATCACCCGGCCGTCCGGCATCACGGCCTCGAGCGACAGCACCGCGTCCTTCATGGTGCCATAGAGCACCGCGGTCGTGCCCGAAGCGCGGGTGGCGGCCATACCGCCGAGAGTCGCATCGGCGCCGGGATCGAGAGGGAAGAACAGGCCGGTATCGCGCAGATAGTCGTTCAGGCGGCTGCGTGTCACGCCCGGTTGGATCACGCAGTCCATGTCTTCGGCGTTGACCGCAAGAATGCGGTCCATCCGCGTCAGGTCGACGGATATACCGCCTCTTGGCGCATTGAGCTGGCCTTCGAGCGAGCTGCCCGCGCCGAAGGGGATGACCGGCACGCCCGCCTCGCCACACAGTCCGACGATATCGGCAACCTCCGCCGTATTCTCGGCGAAGACCACGCCATCCGGCGGCTGGTTCTCGATCCAAGTGGTCGTGGAACCGTGTTGTGCACATATGGCCGCCCCGGTCTGGAAACGATCCGCGAACCGCTCTCGCAGGGTCTGGACGAACGCTTTGGGAAGGGTGCTTTCTCTCGACATGGCACTCCGCTGACTATGTTGTCCGCAGGACGTCTGCGGAATGGACGAAGGCGCCCACGGCTCGCGGGCGGAGCAATGCTATCCCGTCGCGGTCACGATGGTCGATAGGACGCTCCCGCCATAGCCGCGTTGGTGAACAGCATCGGGCAGATCAACCCTTCCCAGCGAACGGCATCCCGATGTTCCGGCCGCCCGCCGTGGCCTCAGCCGATCGTCGCTCTCCCCTCGGCCCTTCACCTCGACAGCCAGGACGCCGCCGCCGTCAACAGGGCTTGGGTGGCAGCCGCCGTCCCCGTCGTGACGCGCACGCCCTCGCCGCGAAAACAGCGCACCGCAATCCCGGCCGCGGACAAATGAAGAGTCAGCGCCTCAGCTTCCGCGCCGACCGCCAGCCACACGAAATTGGCCTGCGAGAGCGCGACCTCGAATCCAAGGGCCGAAAGCCCCTCATACATGTGCCCTCGCTGCTCGAGGCTGGCAGCTATGCGTGCCGCGACCACATCCTCCTCGGCAAGGGCCGCGAGCGCCGCCGCCTGCGCAGTTGCCGGCAGCGGGAATGGCGGCGCAACCGCATTGGCCGCGGCAATGATGCTGCGATCCGCCAGGCAATAGCCGACCCGCATGCCGGCAAGCCCCCAGGCTTTGGAAAATGTGCGCAACACCGCAAGATTCCGATACCGGACGAGGCGATGCGCGGGCGAGGCTACAACCATCGCCGTCTCGTCGGCATAATCGGCGTAGGCCTCGTCGAGGATGATGAGCGTTTGCGCGGGTATCGCATCCAGCAGAGCCTCCAACTCGCCCGGCGCCAGCACTGTGCCGGTTGGATTGTTGGGGTTGCAGATGATCACCACCCGCGCCTCGGACCTGCAGGCATCGAGGATCGCCGCCGCATTCAGCCGGTGACGGCCGTCAAGCGGCACCTCCACAAGGCGCGCGCCGGCTCCGCCGACGATGATCGGATAGGCCTCATAGGAGCGCCAGGGCGTGATCACCCTGTCGCCGGGATCGCAATAGGCACGGATGAGCTGGTCCAGCATGGTGACGGAGCCCGCCGACACCGCGATCATGTCGGCTGGCAGACCATGCCGGCTTGCCAGCGCCTCCGCCAGCGCCTCGCCGCGCAAATCCGGATAACGGTGCGCGCCCGCCGCTGCCTTGGCCACAGCGGCCTGGACGGCCGCGCTCGGTGGATCCGGTGCCTCGTTGGAACCGAGCCTGTGCGCAAACGCGATGCCGGGCCCGGCCCGGCCGCGTCCATAGCCGGGCAATTCCGTCAGCCGCGCGCTGGGCTTGGGTACGCCAGCTCCCTGATCGCCGATTGCAAACATTGGCCCCAACATGTCGGCATCCAAGTTATATAGAGTTGTATATGCAACTTGAATATCTTTCAGATGTCGAGCCCCTGTCAAGGCAGACGACGCCCTTCGGCGAAGGGACGGCGAGGCTGAGCCCGTCAGAAACCCGCCTCTCCCTTCGCGTCAGCGACCGACAGGCATTCGCCCGGCAAGGCTGAAGCGAGGCCCCGGGTGCAGGAAACGCGCGCTGGTAGCAATCATGCCGCGCGACCAGGTGCGCCGGCGCAGCAAAAGCAGCGGTTCGCCCTGCTTCATTTCGAGCAGCTTGCAGCTGAACTCATCGGCCAGGACGGCCTGAATGACATGTTCGACCTCCTCCAGGGGAGCCACGGCCATCAGGTGGACATAGGGTGTTATTTTTGTGAAATCCTGCTCCAGATAATCCGGAGAAAACTGCGGGTTTACGTATCTGTCTTCAATTTGCAGCGGCCTTCCGTTTTCCCGGTGGACCAACAGAGAGTGAAATACCATAGAACCGGGCACGACATTGAGCTCGGTAGCAAGATTGAGATCGCTATTGACCTCCTCCATCTTGATGACGTCCGTCGTATGTCGGTTTCCGCGCGCTTCGATCTCGGAATGTATGTTGCGCAATTCCAGAAAGGTGGATTGGCTTTGGCGGGCGGCGACAAAGGTGCCGGCCCCCTGCCGCCGCACCAGCACCCCCTCCGCGGCAAGATCGCGCATGGCAATATGGACGGTCATGCGTGAGGCGCCCAACTGTTCCGAAAAGCGCGCTTCAGATGGGACCCGATAGCCTTCCTGCCATTCGCCTGAATTGATTTTCGCCAGAATATGGTTGCGCACCTGCTGCCCCAGCGAAACCCCAATCTCGCCGTTGCCGCGGACCATCTCCTTCAAGGCGCCATCTCTTTTCTTGTTCATCTCGTCATGTGCCAATGCGCCTGAATCAAACAGGTCTACATGTTAATACAAGCTGCATAGGGCAGCAGCCGAAAACCGACGACTTCTCCGTAGACAGGCTCGACGGGAAACAGTTCCCAATAATGTATATAGCTATATAGTAAAATGGAATGGTTGCCAGTCCCGATACGCCACCGCGTCGGCAAGAGCCAGAGCGCCGGCTCGACCTCAGCACGTCACGAACCCGGGATTTCCCTGGGCCATGAGGGCGGATCACGCTTGACAAGAACGGTTTCGATTAGTTGTATAAGCTAGTATATACATCTGATCATCAAGCCATCCGGAACCAAAATCCGCGAGCTTCGAGACCACGTCAATGTGGCCCTCGCGACAAACAGGGGACTCAATGCATGGGCAATGAACGTCGTCGTCACGCTCGGTCCGCTTCGGCGACCGCAGCCGCATTGTTCCTGGTCGGAGCATTGCTCGCGGGTACGGCTCTTGCCGATACCGCCATTGCGACCAAGGCGGATCCCAAGATCCAGGCCATGCTGCCGGCCAAATTGAGAGAAGCGGGCAAGATAAGGGTTGCCAGCAACGTCGAATATCCGCCGTTCGAATATTTCGACACCGACAACACCACCATCATCGGCCTCGACAAGGATCTGGCCGAAGCGATCGGGCAGAAGCTCGGCGTCAAGCTCGAATTCCAGCATATGAGCTTCGACGCCATCATTCCGGCTCTCGCCGCCAACCGCTACGATATGGCGATGTCGGCGATGACCGACACCGAGGAGCGACGCAAGAAGGTCGATTTCGTCGACTACTTCACCTCGGGTGGTGGTTTCCTGGTCAAGCAAGGCAATCCCAAGAACGTCCATAGCCTGGCCGACATCTGCGGCATCTCCGTCGCAATCGACAAGGGCACCACGGAAATCGACGATGCGAAGAAGGCTTCGGACGACTGCGTGAAGGCCGGCAAACCTGAAGTCAGCGCCAAGATCCTGCCCGGCACCAGCCAGATCGTCCTGGCCTTGCAGGCAGGCCGGGCCGACGTGGCCATGATCGACACCTCCGCCGGTGCCTATATTGCACAGCAACACAAAGGCACCTTCGAGGTGCCGAGTACCTCCTATGCACCACGTCACTACGGATTGGTGCTGCCCAAGGGTTCCGACGAATTGACCAAAGCCCTCCAGGCCTCCGTGCAGGCTTTGATCGACGAAGGCACCTACGGCAAGATCCTGGCCAAGTGGGGACAGGAGGTCGGCGCCATCGACAAGGCCATGATCAACGACGGCCAATAAGGGATGGAGATCGCCACCCGGCAGCCGCAACTTCGGGAGCCAGCCATGTCGGTCAACGAGACCCGTTCGCAGGGAGCAGATGTCGATCCTACGATAGACCTGGTCATCAGGCCGGCCAGTCATCCCTGGCGCTGGGTGGCCATCGCCTTCGTCGCCCTTCTGGCGGCGATGCTGGTGCACACGCTCTTCACCAACCCACGGTTCGAATGGGCCGTGGTCGGTCAATACTTCACCTCGCAGACGATCTTGCTCGGCGTATGGCGCACTCTGGAGCTGACGGCCATCGCCATGGTGATGGGTGTCGCGCTGGGCGTGATGCTGGCGGTCATGCGGCTGTCGCCGAACCCCATCCTGTCGGGTGCGTCATGGCTTTTCGTGTGGTTCTTCCGCGGAGCGCCGCTGCTGGTGCAATTGCTGGTCTGGTACAATCTGTCCGCCCTGTTTCCCCATATCTCGCTGGGCATCCCGTTCATCGGCCCTGACTTCGTCGAGCTGGATGCCAATGTGCTGATCACGCCCTATGTGGCGGCAATCCTCGGGCTCAGCCTGAACGAAGCCGCCTACAGCGCTGAGATCATCCGCGCGGGTATCATTTCCATCGACCACGGCCAGACGGAGGCGGCCCAATCCATCGGCATGTCGCGCGGGCGGCTGTTGCGGCGGGTGATACTGCCGCAGGCGATGCGCGTCATCATCCCGCCGCTCGGCAACGACACCATCAATATGCTGAAGATGTCGGCCCTGGTCAGCATCATCGCCGTACCCGAACTGCTCTTCGCCGCCCAGACGATCTATACGCGCACGTTCGAGACCATTCCGCTGCTGCTGGTGGCGGTTATCTGGTATCTGATCATCGTTTCGGTGATGAGCGGCATCCAGTATTACATCGAGCGTCACTATGCCCGCGGCAGCAGCCGCAACCTCCCTCCGACGCCCCTGCAAAGCATCGGCGCATTCTTCGGGCTGTCCCGCAGCAGCCCGATCGATCCTGGCGAGAAAGGGAGGAGCGCGCCATGACCTTTCAACCAAAGCCGCCAGCCAAGATCATGGTGCAGGCGACGGGCGTGCGCAAATCCTTCGGTGCCCTGGAGGTTCTCAAGGGAATAAACCTGTCCGTTTCGAACGGCCAGGTGATGTGCCTGCTTGGCCAGTCCGGTTCCGGCAAAAGCACCTTCCTGCGTTGCATCAACCATCTCGAGCGTATCGACAAGGGCCGCATCCGCGTGGATGGCGAGCTGATCGGCTACAGGGAACACAAAGGCCACCTCCAGGAAATGCACGAGCATGAGATAGCGCGCCAGCGCATCCACATCGGCATGGTGTTCCAGCACTTCAATCTGTTCCCCCACATGACGGTTCTCCAGAACATCATGGAGGGGCCGGTCGGGGTGAAGCGGGAACCGCGCGAGGAGGTGAGGGAACGCGCCCACGCCATTCTGAAGCGCGTCGGACTGGCGGAGAAGGTCAACGCCTACCCCCGCCAGCTGTCCGGCGGACAGCAGCAGCGTGTCGCAATCGCGCGCGCCCTCGCCATGCAGCCCAAGCTCATCCTTTTCGACGAACCGACCAGCGCCCTGGACCCTGAATTGGTCTCCGATGTGCTGGACGTGATGCGCGACCTTGCCCAAAGCGGCATGACGATGATCGTGGTGACCCATGAGATCGCCTTCGCCCGCGAAGTGGCTGATCACATCGTCTTCATGGCCGGCGGCGAGATCATCGAGGAAGGCGGGCCCGGGGATGTACTGGGCAACCCATCCCATCCACAGACGCAAGCCTTTCTCTCCAAAGTGCTTGTATAAAGATAGACAAACATCGTTTAGCCGTCGCCTTGGACCGCGAGTTGCCGCCTGGCGGAGAGGCAGGCATAGCAAGTTTGACTATGCGGCCGGTGACGTTACCCCAGGTTTTATCCAGCGCCCAGTTTGCTCGGGTGGTCGAAGATCCAGGCTCGGGTGGCGGGTTGCGGCCCCTGCGGCAAGCGGCCCTTGATAGGAAACAGGGCCGCCCCGAACGTCCCGTGGCTTCGGCCGCCCCTTCCATCGCCGCGTGCCGACGTGAGGGATTGATGGTTACCTCCGAGAAGGCTGCTTCGCCCCGTGCGTCGAGCGCACTTCGACGCGGACGCGAGAGGAAATGGATTTCACGATAAAACGCCATTCATCAAGCCGTTGCGACCGCGCCGTCTTGAAAGGGACGGCGCCGACCCCTTGCCTGCATGCGGCCAGGGGCGGCACTTTTCTTTGGCATCGGTGGTGGCTCAGGCCCTCGACCTTCACCTCGCTGCCCTTGGCGTCATAGAGCTTGCCGTTGAGGAAATAGTCGCCCTCATGCAGCATGGAGATGTCCTGGTAACGCAAGGTGCGCTCCATGCCGGCCACGAACACCGATTGCTGGTCGGAATTACCGGCCCTGCATGGGCAAGAGATGCCGGCCTGCCGCGCCTCTTCATGGACGCCGATATACCGGCAGACAGACGATCGGCAGCGACGGCCCAGCCTCCCAACGTTGGAATACGCTTGATGCTGTGGGTCGAGCTTGTTGATTTCTATTATGCCTACTCAGAATGCTTCATTGGAAAAGGGTTCGACTTCGCCTGATCTTGCAGATTCCACATCGTGAAATTCGTCGGGATTTTGCAACGGACGACTCGCATTTGCCCGATATTCGGATTACGAACCATTGGTATGCGCTTGTTTACGCGTTCGCGATCAAGATGCTTTGAGCGTATTTCAAAGCATCACCGGCAGATATCGTTCCCAAGCAATGCAAGTACTGAAGTATAAGAAATATCAACTAATGGGCCTAAGGATAGAATAATGACAGTCCGATCGTATTTTTCCCCGACTGGCGGGCTGCCTCCTCAAACTCAACTCCTTACAGGCCGTGCCGTATTCACGGAGGCCTATGCCGTCATCCCAAAAGGTGTCTATAGCGACATCGTGACGAGCTATCTGCCGCTTTGGGACAAGACTCGTTGCTGGGTGATCGCTCGCCCGCTCTCCGGCTTCTCCGAAACCTTTTCCCAATACATCGTGGAAGTCGCTCCGGGTGGCGGCAGCGACAAGCCGGAACTGGACGAGGGTGCGCAGGGCGTGCTGTTCGTCGTCGAGGGCGAGCTGACGGTTACGCTCGACGGCAAGGCGCATACGCTGACGCCGGGCGGCTATGCCTATATTCCCTGCGGCAGCGATTGGCGCGTGCGCAACCAGAGCGACAGGCTCGTTCGCTTCCATTGGGTCCGCAAGAGCTACGAGCATGTCGCCGGCATTGCAAAGCCCGAGCCGATCTTTGCCAATGAGCGCGACATTGCGCCCAGCCCGATGCCGGATACCGAGGGCCGCTGGGCGACCACACGCTTCGTCGATCCCGAGGACATGCGCCACGACATGCATGTGACCATCGTGACGCTGGCGCCCGGCGCGGTCATTCCGTTCGCCGAGACCCATGTCATGGAACATGGGCTCTACGTCCTGGAAGGCAAGGCGGTCTACCGGCTCAACCAGGACTGGGTCGAGGTCGAGGCCGGCGACTTCATGTGGCTGCGCGCCTTCTGCCCCCAGGCCTGCTATGCCGGCGGCCCCAGCAATTTTCGTTATTTGCTCTACAAGGACGTCAACCGGCACATGAAGCTCGGTGGGGAATTGCGGCGATGAGCATCCTTCTCGTCGAGCCCCTCACTCGCGAGACCTTCGCGTCCTTCGGCGAGGTGATCGAGACCGACGGTGCCGCGCATTATCCGATCAATGGCGGGCGTTGCGAGCGCTATCATGCCCTCGCCCGGGCCGAAGCCAAGGGGCCGGGCGGCCACGTCATCATCAACATCTTCAAGGGCACGCCCTATGCCCTGCCCTTGAAGCTTACGATGGTGGAACGTCATCCTTTCGGCAGCCAAGCCTTCTTCCCCCTGTCACCGCGCCCTTTCCTGGTGGTCGTCGCGCCGGATGAGGGCGGCCGGCCGGGAGCGCCCCGCGTTTTCCTGACCAGTCCGGGCCAGGGCGTGAACTATCCGGCCAATCTCTGGCATGGCGTACTGACGCCGCTCGGCGAGCCGCAGGATTTCCTCGTCGTCGACCGGGCGGGAGATGGCAGCAATCTCGAGGAATTCCACTTCCCCGAGCCTTACGAGATCCGCCTGCCCTGATTGATCTTTCGTGGATCGACTGAATTCCAGGCCTCCCGCCGCTGCCCGCGACGGGAGGCTTCGTTTTTCGGGAAATGTGCTGCCTGTAGCGACGGGCCGCGCCGAAAAGTGGGTACCGGTTTTCGGAAAAAAGATGCGGCAATCGTCACCCTTACCCTCGCCCCGCAGGCAGCTGGGCCAGGGGGCGCAGACGTTGCGCCTGCTTCTCGAAGCTTTCATCTCGCCCAACCGTCGGGCGAGATGAGGGGATGAAAGACTGCGATAGCCGCGTGGCGCCCTACCCTGCAGCCGCCGCCAGCGTGGTCATGTTCACGATGCCGCGCACCGTCGTCGCCGGCGTGAGGATATGGGCGGGCTTGGCAGCTCCCAGCAGGATGGGGCCGACCGAGACGCCTTGCCCCGCAATCACCTTCAAGGCGTTGAAGGTGATGTTGGCCGCATCCCGGTTCGGCATGACCAGGAGGTTGGCAGCGTCCGTCAGCCGCGTGTCGGGCCGGACCCTGGCCAGGGCGGCGCGGCTGAGAGCCGTATCGGCCTGCAATCCGCCCTCTACCTCCAGTTCCGGCGCGAGTTCCAGGATACGCGCGAGCGCCGCCCGCATCTTGCGCACCGACGGGTCGTCGCTGCCGCCGTCATCGGTATGGGACAGCAAGGCCGCACGGGGCACCTGGCCGAAACGGCGCAGTTCCCTGGCCGCAAGCACCGTCATCTCGGCGATTTCGTCCGCCGAGGGATCGCGATGAATGAAGGGGTCGCAGACGAACACCGTGTGGCGCGGCAGCTGCAGCAGGCCCATGGCGGCGAAGGCATGCGCATCGGACCGCAGGCCGACGATCTTGCCGATCGGGGCAAGGTGATCGGCATAGGCACCGGCGATGCCGCATAGCATGCCCTCGACCTCGCCGGCGGCCAGCAGCCGGGCCGCCGTCGAGGTACCGCCCATGGCCGCATCGTCGCCGACATCGACGACCTCGACATCCTTGCCGGGCCGGATGCGCAGGCCCAGTTCCTGCATCCGGCGGGCGATGACATCGGGCCGCCCGATCAGGACGGGCGAGGCGATACGCTCGTCGAGGGCGATCTGGGCCGCGCGCAGCACCCGGTCATCTTCGCCCTCGGCATAGGCGATACGCTTGGCGCCGGCCTCGACCGCCGCCGCGAACACCGGCTGCATCACCGTGCCGGACGTGTAGACGAAACGCTCGAGGGAACGCCGGTAGGCGTCGAAATCCTCGATCGGCCTGACCGCGACGCCGCTGGCGACGGCGGCCTCGGCCACCGCCGAGGCCACCTTGACGATCAGCCGCGGATCGAACGGCTTGGGAATGAGATAGTCCGGACCGAAGCTGAGATCATGGGTGCCATAGGCGGCGGCCACGACATCGGACTGTTCGACCCGCGCGAGTTCGGCAATGGCGCGGACGGCCGCCAGCTTCATCGCCTCGTTGATGGTGCGTGCGCCCACATCCAGCGCGCCCCGGAAAATGAAGGGGAAGCACAGGACGTTGTTGACCTGGTTGGGATAGTCCGACCGCCCGGTCGCCACGATGGCGTCCGGCCTCACCTCGCGGGCCAGTTCGGGCCGGATTTCGGGCTCGGGATTGGCGAGTGCCAGGATGAGCGGCCGCTCGGCCATGCCCGCGACCATTTCCGGCTTGAGGACACCCGCCATCGAGAGGCCGAGGAAGATGTCGGCGCCTTCCACGATGTCGGCGAGGGTACGTGCCTGCGTCTCGCGGGCATAGCGGGCCTTGCTCTCGTCCATCGAGGCGGTGCGTCCCTTGTAGACGACGCCCTTGCTGTCGGTGACGAAGACGTTTTCCTTGCGCAGCCCCAGATGGACGAGCAGATCGAGGCAGGCGAGAGCCGCAGCCCCGGCGCCCGAGCAGACCAGCCTGGCGTCCTCGATCTTCTTTCCGACCACTTCCAGGCCGTTGAGGATCGCGGCGGCCGCGACGATGGCCGTGCCATGCTGGTCGTCATGGAAGACCGGAATCCCCATGCGCTCGCGCAGCTTCGTCTCGACGATGAAGCATTCGGGCGCCTTGATATCCTCCAGATTGATCCCGCCGAAGGTCGGTTCGAGGCTGGCAATGATGTCGACCAGCTTGTCGGGATCGGTTTCGTCGATCTCGATGTCGAACACGTCGATACCGGCGAACTTCTTGAACAGGCAGCCCTTGCCCTCCATCACCGGCTTGCCGGCGAGCGCGCCGATATTGCCGAGGCCGAGCACGGCCGTACCGTTGGAGATGACGGCCACCAGATTGGCGCGCGCCGTCAGGCTGGAGGCTTCCTGCGGATCGTCCTTGATGGCGAGGCACGCCGCCGCGACACCGGGCGAATAGGCCAAAGCGAGGTCGCGCTGTGTCGTCATGTCCTTGGTCGGCAGGACGGTGATTTTTCCAGCAATGGGATAGCGATGGTAATCCAGGGCAGCTTTGACCAGTTGCTCGTCCACGACGTCCTCCGATTGATTGAACTCGATGCGTTCGGCAGGAAGGGCCTTGCGGCCCGCTCCCGCCCTTGTCTTCAGGGCGCACTCCGCCGTCGACGCCCAAGCGGGCGCCTTTCAGGCGGGCCTTTGCGCGGGAACCGGGTCGTCAGGACATGGTCAGGACGCCCGGCTTGGCTTCAACTGCGATGGTCTCAGCGCTTCTTGGGCATGTAGAGGTCGGTAATCGTGCCTTCGAAGGCCTCCGCGGCCATCCCGATCGTTTCCGACAGGGTTGGATGGGGATGGATCGTCGCGCCGATATCGACCGCATCCGCCCCCATCTCGATGGCGAGCGCGGCCTCGGCGATGAGATCGCCCGCATTGGTGCCGACGATGCCGCAGCCGATGATGCGCTCCGAGCCCTCCTCGAACAGCACCTTGGTCATGCCCTCGTCCCGCCCGAGCGACAGGGCGCGGCCGGAGGCAGCCCAGGGGAAGACGCCCTTGCCATATTTGACGCCGCGCGCCTTGGCCTCGTTCTCGGTCAGGCCGACCCAGGCGACCTCGGGATCGGTATAGGCCACCGAGGGGATCACCTTGGCGTCGAAGAAGGCCTTGTGTCCCGCCGCGTTCTCGGCCGCGACCTTGCCTTCATGCACGGCCTTGTGGGCGAGCATCGGCTGGCCGACCACATCGCCGATGGCGAAGATGTGCGGGACGTTGGTGCGCATCTGCTTGTCGACGGCAATGAAGCCGCGTTCGTCGACGGCGACGCCGGCATTTTCCGCACCGATCAGGCGCCCGTTCGGGCGGCGGCCGACCGCGACCAGGATCTTGTCGAAGCGATCGGTCGCCGGGGCGCTGCCGCCCTCGAACGAGACGGTCAGCCCGTCCGGCCCGGCCTCGACCTTGGTGACCTTGGCCTTGAGATGGATCGCCTCGAATTGCTTGGAGACGCGCTTCATCAGCGGCGTGACGATGTCCTTGTCGGCGCCGGGAATGATCTGGTCCATCAGTTCGACGATGGTGACCCTGGATCCCAGTGCCTGGTAGACCGTGGCCATTTCGAGCCCGATGATGCCGCCGCCGACGACGAGCAGGCGCTTGGGAACGTTGTCGAGCGCCAGGGCACCGGTGGAATCGATCACCCGGCGGTCATCCTGCGGGATGAAGGGCAGCACCACCGGCTCCGAACCGGCTGCGATGATGGCATGCTCGAAGCTGACCGACTTGGTACCGTCCTCGCCCTGCACCTCGATACGGTCGGGCGCGGTGAAGCGGCCGGTGCCGGTGACGACGGTGACCTTGCGCTGCTTGGCGAGGCCGCCGAGGCCGCCCGTCAGTTTCCTGATCACGCTGTCCTTCCAGCCGCGCAGCTTGTCGATGTCGACCTCGGGCGCCGCGAAGGTAACACCGTGAGCTCCCATTTCCTGGCTTTCGGAAATCACCTTGGCGGCATGGAGCAGCGCCTTGGAGGGAATGCAGCCGACATTCAGGCAGACGCCGCCAAGCTGCGGCCAACGCTCGATCAGCACCACCTGCTTGCCGAGGTCGGCGGCCCGGAACGCAGCCGTGTAGCCGCCGGGACCACCGCCCAGCACGACGACTTCGCCATGGATGTCGCCCTTGCCGCCGCTGACGGGTTGGGCGGCGGGCGCGGCCGCCTTCGGCACCTCGTTGGGAGCCGCCGCCGGGGCAACGGCTGTCGCCGCGCCAGCCATCTTCACGATGACGTCGCCTTCGCTGACCTTGTCGCCGATCTTGACCGTGACCTCGGCGATCGTGCCCGCCGCCGGTGCGGGCACTTCCATCGTCGCCTTGTCGGATTCCAGCGAGACCAGGGGATCGTCGGCCTGGACCTGATCGCCCGGCTTCACATGGATCTCGATAACAGGCACGCCCTTGAAGTCGCCGATGTCGGGGACGCGGACTTCGTTTCCATTGCTCATCTTGTCTCTCCCGAGTGTTGCGAAATCCGGCCGGTCAGAGGATCAGCCGTCGAACATCCTCGAGCGAGGTGCACAAATGCCGGGCGAAGCGGGCCGCAAGCGCCCCGTCGATCACCCGATGATCATAGGAGAGAGAGACCGGCAGCATCAGGCGCGGCTTGAACTCGGCGCCATCCCAGACCGGCGCCATCTTCGAGCGTACCACGCCCAGGATGGCCACCTCGGGCGCATTCACAATCGGGGTGAAGGCGGTGCCGCCGATGCCGCCCAGCGAGGAGATCGAGAAGGTGCCGCCGCTCATGTCGGCGGGGCCGAGCTTGCCGTCGCGCGCCTTCTTGGAGATGTCGCCCATCTCCTTGCTGATCTCGTGGATGCCCTTGCGGTCGGCATCCTTGATCACCGGAACGACGAGGCCATCGGGCGTGTCGACGGCGATGCCGATATTGTAGAACTTCTTGTAGATCAGGGCGTCCTTTTCCGGCGAAAGCGAGGCGTTGAATTCCGGGAAGGCACGCAGGGCCGAAACCGAGGCCTTGATCAGGAAGGCCAGCAGGGTGACGCGGAAGCCCTTCTCCTTGGCTGCGGTGTCCAGTTCCTTGCGATAGGCCTCGATGTCGGTGATGTCGGCCTCGTCATTGTGGGTGACGTGGGGCACGTTGAGCCAGGCCCTATGCAGATGGGGGCCTGAGAGCCGCTTGATGCGCGAGAGCGGCTTGGTCTCGATCGGGCCGAACTTGGAGAAATCGACAGCGGGGATTTCGGGGATGCCCGTACCGGCCGCCGCCGGTGCCGAAGCGGCCGGGGCCGGTCCCTTGAGGAAGGCGCGCACATCCTCGAGGGTGATGCGTCCCTTCTCGCCGGTACCCTTGAGCTGGTTGAGGTCCACCGAGAGCTCGCGCGCCAGGCGGCGCACCGAAGGGCTGGCATGCACGCCCGAGAAATCGGCGATGGCGCCGCGGGTCGGCGCGGGAGCGGACACCGGAGCCGCCGCTGCTGGCGCAGGCGCGGCGGCAGGCGCCGGCTCCTGCTGTTCGACGAGGGACGGCGGCTGAGCCATCCCCCCCTCCCCGGCCTGGATCACGACGAGAGGCGCGCCCTCGCTGACCTTGTCGCCGAGCTTGACCAGGATCTGCTCGACGATGCCGGCCGCGGTCGAGGGCACCTCCATGGTTGCCTTGTCGGATTCGAGCGACACCAGCGGGTCGTCGACATTCACCTTGTCGCCCACATTGACGAGGATTTCGATGACAGGGACGTCCTTGAAGTCGCCGATATCTGGAACTTTGATCTCGGTGGGCACGGGAGTTCCTCCTGAAGACGGTTGGCCCGTTTGGGCTGATGCGCGTGATGGGTCGGCAAAGTGGCGTGCGGTGCACCCGGGATCTGGCGGCCACCTGTGCGGCTGCCAGGTCTCGGGGCGCGCCGGCTCAGACGGTGGCGGGATTGGCCTTGGACGGATCGAGCCCGTATTTGCGGATGGCCTCGGCGACGAGCGCAGGCTTCACCGCCCCCTCCTCGGCCAGACTCTTGAGCGCGGCGACCGCGATCCAATGCCTGTCGACCTCGAAGAAGTGGCGCAGGCGCCGACGATAGTCCGAGCGGCCGAAGCCGTCCGTGCCCAGGACGCGGTAGCGGCCGGGCACCCAGGTCCGGATCTGGTCGGCGTACAGGCGCATATAGTCGGTGGCGGCGATCACCGGTCCCTGCCGGCCCCCCAAACAGGTTTCGACATAGCTTTTCCTCGGCGCCGCCTCGGGATTGAGGAGGTTCCAGCGCTCGACCGCGACGGCCTCGCGGCGCAGCTCGGTGAAGCTCGGGCAGCTCCAGATATCGGCCTCCACGCCGAAATCGGCAGCGAGCAGCTCGGCCGCGGCGATGACTTCCCGCAGGATCGTGCCCGATCCCAGGAGCTGGACGCGCAAGGGCGTCTGCTTCTGAGCCTGCCTGAACAGGTACATCCCCTTGACGATGCCCTCCTCGGCACCGGCAGGCATGGCCGGATGCTCGTAGTTCTCGTTCATCACGGTGAGGTAGTAGAAGACGTCTTCCTGCTCGGCGTACATGCGCCGCAAGCCGTCCTGGACGATGACGGCGACCTCATAGGCGAAGGTCGGATCGTAGGAGAGGCAGTTGGGGATCGTGCCCGAGATCAGGTGCGAATGGCCGTCCTCATGCTGCAGGCCTTCGCCGTTCAGCGTGGTGCGCCCGGCGGTGCCGCCCACCAGGAAGCCGCGGGCCCGCATGTCGCCGGCCGCCCATGCCAGGTCCCCGATGCGCTGGAAGCCGAACATCGAGTAATAGATGTAGAAGGGGATCATCGGCGCGTCCGAGGTCGAATAGGACGTCGCGGCCGCGATCCATGACGACATCGCGCCGGCCTCGTTGATGCCCTCCTGCAGGAGCTGGCCTGATTTGTCCTCCTTGTAGAACATCAGCTGATTGGCATCCTCGGGCCGGTAGAGCTGGCCGACCTGACTGAAGATACCGAATTGCCGGAACATGCCTTCCATGCCGAAGGTGCGGCTCTCGTCTGGCACGATAGGCACGACGCGCTTGCCGATCTGCTTGTCGCGCAGCAGCGTGTTGAGCACGCGCACGAAGGCCATGGTGGTCGAGATTTCGCGGCCTTCGGTGGATTTGAGCTGTGCATCGAAAGCCGAGAGCGGCGGCACTTCCAGCGCCGTCGATTTCGCCCGGCGCGAAGGCAGGGAACCACCGAGCGCGGCGCGGCGCTGGCTGAGATAAGCGAGCTCCTTGCTGCCCTCCTCGAAACGGATGAAGGGGATCTCGGCCAGCTTCTCGTCGGTGATCTCGGTGAGGCCGAAGCGGTCGCGGAACTCCTTGAGGGAATGCTCGCCCATCTTCTTTTGCTGATGGGTGATGTTCTGGCCTTCACCCGCCTCGCCCATGCCATAACCCTTGACGGTCTTGGCCAGGATCAGCGTCGGCTGGCCCTTGTGCTCGCTGGCGGCCTTGTAGGCGGCGTAGACCTTGAGGGGATCGTGGCCGCCGCGCACCAGCGCCCAGATCTGGTCGTCCGTCCAGTCCTTGACCATGGCGGCGGTTTCCGGCGACTTGCCGAAGAAGTGCTCGCGGACATAGGCGCCGTTCTTGGACTTGTAGTCCTGATATTCGCCGTCGACCGTCTCGCTCATGATCTTGAGCAGCGCGCCGCTGGTATCCCTGGCGAGAAGATCGTCCCAGCCCGAGCCCCAGATCACCTTGATCACGTTCCAGCCGGCACCCTTGAACTGGGCCTCCAGCTCCTGGATCACCTTGCCGTTGCCGCGCACCGGCCCGTCGAGGCGCTGCAGGTTGCAGTTGATGACGAAGATGAGGTTGTCGAGTTTCTCGCGCGCGGCGAGAGAGATGGCGCCGGTCGATTCCGGTTCGTCCATCTCGCCGTCGCCGAGGAAGGCCCAGACCTTGCGCGGGGCGGTATCGGCAAAGCCGCGGTTGTGGAGGTATTTCAGGAAGCGCGCCTGATAGATCGCCATCAGCGGCCCCAACCCCATGGAGACCGTGGGGAACTGCCAGTAGTCCGGCATCAGCCAGGGGTGGGGATAGGACGACAGCCCCTTGCCGTCGACCTCCTGGCGGAAGGCAAGCAGTTGCTCCTCGCTGAGGCGCCCCTCCACGAAGGAGCGGGCGTAGATACCGGGCGAGACATGGCCTTGCACATAGATGAGGTCGCCGCCGTGATCCTTGGTCGGCGCGTGCCAGAAATGCATGTAGCCGGTGTCGTAGAGCAGCGCCGACGACTGGAAGCTGGCGATATGGCCGCCGAGCTCGGACGAGGTCTTGTTGGCGCGCAGCACGATCGCCATCGCGTTCCAGCGAATGATCGAGCGGATGTGGTGCTCGATGGCCCGGTCGCCGGGATGGGCGGGCTGCCTGTCGGCCGGGATGGTGTTGAGATAGGGCGTGTTGGCCGAATAGGGCACCGGCGTCCCGCGTTTGCGGGCGCCTGCCATGACCTGGTCGAGCAGAAAATGGGCCCGGTCCGGGCCCTCGACCTCGATGACGCCGTCAAGCGACTCGAGCCACTCTCGGGTTTCGGCCGGATTGGTGTCCTTAATCTCGTCGCTCATGCGCGATCCCTACTGTCTGGATAAGCCGATAGGCGGGAATAGTCGGAAACTCGGGAAACTCTGGAGGCAGGCAGGACTGTTCGAACAGTCTGATCGCAGCGGGAATTGTCCGCTCCGGTAGGCATCGTCGTCGATTTTTGCGCGCAGCTGTTGCGTATCTTTCCGGACGCAGGCCGGCACGAGAGCTTCGGTGACAAGTCGACCGTCTTCCGAGGTTGCAAGCGATGAAATCGAATTCATGTCGACAGCGATCTTACCGGCGATCCGGCCAGGCGCCACAATGAAAACGATGCCGGCCTTCCCGGCCAGCTCATAGCCAGTGGCATAGGCGGCGGCGCCCGGTTCAACCAGGTGCTGGGGAACCATCCTGCCGGCACCCGGATGAAGCTCATGCCCGCCCTTGATCAGATGGCCCGCCATGGGCGCTCCCGTGATCCCAGTCCAATGACGTCCGGCTTCATGACACCGCCCTCCCATGCTTCGGCCTGCTAGATTCCCCCAATCCAATCCGCCAATCCAATCCGCGCCCCCCACAAGGAAGCGACTGGCTGCCAGCAAGTTAGAGCACAAAAGCCAACGATTGGCCGGGTGTTTTCACATCGTGGAATGCACAAGTATCGTTCCACGCAAACCTCGATCGTATCAGCGCGCGACGTCAGGCAAGCGGCCGGCGTCATTGCGGGAGAAAGGCGACGCCGACCAGATGCGCACCATGACCGACCAGCCAGCGCGACGCCTCCGGCTTGAACTGCACGAAACCTTCACTTTGCAGCGTTGTCAGCAGACGATGGGCGGTCGAGGGTGCCAAATTCGTGCTTCGAACAATTTCGCGTAGCGTCATGCCATCGGGATCTTGCGCGATGCATTTGAGGATCGACAAGGCACGCAGGACCGCCTGCACACAACCGCGGCCACCTGAGATCTCATAGCCGCCGTTCAAGAGCGCAGGCGTTCCCCGTTCCGCGCCGCCATTTTCGTGACCGCCGAGTTCCCACAGGCGCTGCGCCGTCCCAGCGATTGAGTCCACTGCGACCTCCCCTGATTTCCCGAGATGCAGGCGCGTTATGTCGAGAGAATATTTATACGTCCAATATATCCTTCGGATAGAATTATATCTCAAACGTATTTATCGGTATGTTGTCTGGATGCCCCATACCGCTCTTGCCATGCCGGGCGGAAGACTGAACAAGGAGCTGAACCGAACCGGGTAATGGCCTGTCGTCAGGGCCGGAAATAGTGGCGCGTTTCGATCAGGAAGCGATCGACCGCGGCACTGCGGTCGTCACGGTAGAGCATCATGACATCGGCAACCGGCGCAGTGGGATCGTCGTGCAATTTCGTCAAAAGCTATCCGCAGCCTGGCGATGTGAATAGCGTCTCCGACTCCCTTTTGAGGAGGTCGAGACAGCGAGCGGTGTTGGTCCCTCGACGTCGTACGACGGCGGCGGCTGGACGAACCATCGGGTCCTAGCCGTCACGGCCCCAGAGGTCCGGGTTGCGCTTGAAATACTCAATCAGCATCTGCGTGAGCACCCGCACTTTCCGCGTGGGATACTGCCCCGGCGGGCGGACGACATAGGCGGCTCCCGGAGGGACCGGATAGCGTGTCATGATAGGAACCAGAGCGCCGGATGCCAGATATTCATAGGTGATGCAATCGGGGAGCCAGGCGATGCCGAGACCTGCTGCCGCCGCCGCCGCAAGTGCTATGGCGCTGTCGGCCTTGAACCTGCCTTGCGGCTGAACCGTGACGATCTTGTCGCCATCCATGAACTGCCAGGCTTCGGTTCCCTGCATGAGGGCCTGATGGGCGACGAGTTCGCCCAGAGTTTCCGGTGATCCGTGCAACTCGATATAGTTCGGGCTTGCGACAAGCTTTCCATGGATCGGCCCGACACGCTTGGCGATCAAGTTGGAGTCCTGAAGATAAGCGCCCCTGATCGCGCAATCGAAACCCTCTGCGATGAGATCGACGAAGCGATCGCTGTAGGACGTATGGATGTGAAGCTTCGGGTGCAGACGCGCCATTTCCGCGAGCACAGGAGCGAAATGGGTCACGCCGAAGGTAAGCGGCATGGCAACCCTCAGGCCGCCGCGCAACTCGCCGGTGGGGAGGATCGCTTCCCTGGCCGTATCGATTTCGGCGCTGGCTCTGGCGGCATGGTCTCTGAACGTGATTCCCGCTTCCGTAAGCGCAGCTCCGCGGGTCGTTCGCGCAAGAAGCTGGACGCCAAGCTCCGCTTCAACCCGAAAAAGCCGCCGGCTGACGATTGACTTGGAGACGCCGAGCCGGCGCGCGGCCGCCGATACGCCCCCTGCATCGGCCACTGCAACGAATGTCTGTAGATCTTCGATGTCCAACTCGGCGTTCCTCATTTCGCGACACAGCGTGCCGGACTATGCCGCTACCGCATCATCAAAAGGAACGACAAATTGTGGCTGGCAAGCGTCGCGCCGCCGGCGCATGTCTCCTGCAAACCCAATGCCGCACAAAGCGGCTGCAAAGGACGCAACAATGACCTTTCGTAACGGCCTTGCTTCGCTTCTTCGGCCCGAAGACTCGGTCCTCGTTCTGATCGACCACCAGCCCTACCAGCTCGCCAACCTGAACAGCCACGATCCTCACATGGTGGTCAACAATTCGACGGCACTGGCCAAGGCCGCCAAGGCATTTGGCGTTCCCACCATCCTGACGAGCGTGGTCGCGGACCGGGGCGGCGTCATCTTCCCCCAGATCACCGATGTCTTCCCCGACCAGGAAGTGATCGACCGGACCTTTATCAACACCTGGGAAGACCGGAAGGTGGTCGACGCCGTCAAGGCCACCGGCCGCAAGCAGTTGATCATCGCGGGCCTGTGGACCGAGATTTGCGTTGCGATGCCGACGATCCAAGCACTCGGCGAAGGTTGGGACGTGACGGTTGTCACCGATGCGTCCGGCGGCACTTCGGTCGAGGCCCACGAGGTCGCTATCCAGCGCATGATCATGGCCGGTGCGAACATGATGACCTGGCTGGCTGTGGCTTCGGAATGGCAGCGCGATTGGGCGCGTACGGAGCATGCCGCAGAGCTTTCGGAGGTACTGGTGCACCATGCTGCCGGCAGCGGCATTGCCTTCCTCTGGGAGCAACAACTGCTCAAAACGCCTGTGCCGAGCCAAGGCTGATCCCGGGCCGGGATGGCGAGTTTGGCTTCGAATCCAGAGCGATCCGTATCTGGGGCCTCGCCAATCTCACCTCACAGGCAAGCCTCGACGCCAGCGATGAATGCTATGCCCGGATACTGGGTCCGGCGAGTGGAGCATGGATCGATCCCAACCGCCCGCCTGGCGAGCTATGGCGCAGCGAGAGAACCATGAAAGCAGCCATCTACGATCACCCCGGCCCGCCCGATGTCCTTCGCTACGCGGATGTGCCCGATCCTGGTTGTCCAAGCGATGGCGTCCTGATCCGCGTCGAGGCGGTCGCCATCGAGGGCGGCGACCTGATCAATCGCGCATCCATGGCTCCACCCCACCCGGCCTTCGTCGTCGGCTATGCCGCCGCTGGCGAAATCATCGCGGTCGGAGAGGATGTGAAGAATCGTCAGGTGGGCCAAAAGGTGACGAGCTTCGACCTCGCCGGATCGCATGCCGAGCTGCGTGCCGTTGTCGCCAGCCGGACCTGGCCTGTGCCGGAAGGACTCGGCATGGCCGCTGCTGCAGCCCTGCCTATCGCATTCGGAACCGCTCATCACTGCCTCTTTGCGCGGGGCGGTTTGAAGCGCGGCGAAACGGTCCTCATTCAGGCAGGCGCCGGCGGTGTCGGGCTTGCCGCCATCCAGCTCGCCCATCTGGCAGGCGCGACTGTGCTTGCAACTGTCTCCGGGCTCGAGAGGGCCGAACGCCTCATCGGGCTCGGCCTTGATCATGCGATCGATCATCACTCAGCCGACGTCGTCGATACGATCATGCGCCTGACACAGGGTCGTGGCGTGGATCTCGTCCTGGACCCGGTGGGAGCCACCCTGCAAGGTTCCCTGGCGACGCTCCGGCCGGAGGGGCGTTTGATATTCGTGGGTAACGCCGGCGGTTCGCAGCTCAGTATCGATCCATGGCCAGCACTACAGGCGAACCAATCGCTTTTCGGTGTCTTCATGGGAACGCAATTGGAAAAGCCGGATGTCCACCTCACGGTCTCCAGGATGTTGGAGCTGGCAACCACGGGAGATCTCAAGATGATCGTGGACAGGACGTTTCCACTTGAAGCCGCTGCTGAGGCCCACGCCTATGCCGAAGGCAATTCCATCCTCGGGCGCGTTGTGATCGTCCCGGCCAGGCAATAAGCACCGTAGGGCGGGTGAACGCGCATGCGTATGCCGGGTGGGCCATCGTCCTACCCCGTGGCAGCCAGGGCAGCGTTTCTGTCGGGTGCGGCAAGGCTACGGCACGGCGGAACTCACGCGAGTTGATGGGTTCAAACGCAAAATGTTGCGCCTTTCCATCACAAAAAGTGACCCGGACAAAGCCGGGCCATTTCGAAAGGAAAGTGTGGAAGTCGTATATGATTATCTGGTCTCGCGAACCAGATTCCAATTAATGCATAAATTAATCCATTACGCCAGGGCTGAATCAACGTTAAAGTCATTAAATTATTCAGATTTTCTCTAGCGTATCGATCGAAAATTACCGTCCTGCATTGAGAAATTAGTTAGAACCCACATGAAGAAGGCCCAATTTTCATTGGGCCTTCAATCAAAATATAGCTATCTAGACTCAAAAAGTCCGCTTGAGCCGGACACCGCCCTGCAAAACATTGTACTTGCTGCGGCCGTTCAACTCGCCATCGTCGATGATGCCGTCGTCCACCTTGCCATGGGTCCAGGCCACTTCACCGGCCACGGTCAGGCCCTTGACGATCGTATAGGTAAGGTTACCTGCGATCGTGTATTCCTTCAGGCCGTATTTGCCGTTGCCCAGATAGTGGTCATACTGCGTATCGATGTAAGAACCGACGAGGTTGGCACCCAGAACCGGGGTGATATTGCCGCCGAGTTCCGCCGTGATCGACCAGCCCTTGCCGCGGTCAATTCGACCACGGCTGTTCACGAAGGAATCGGAATTCGCAAGCCAAGTGGCGCCTGCGCCCAGATAGTCGAGCGCACCATTCGCATACTGGCCTTCAACGATGAAGTGACCATTGTCGATCGCGGGGATCTTGATCAAGCCGGTGGCGCCGACAGCATAGCCGTACTTGTTGCTGCGCCGAACAATCACCTCGTTGCCGTCAGCGTCCTCATAATTCGTCCCCGAACGAGACTGATGGCCCGCCGCCTGAACGGCGATGGAGCCCCAGGATTGATCCCAACGCAACTGGGCGACGACGTCGGGAACCTGCTGACCACCTTCACGGTAGCCATAGAGCGTCCCGTTGATATCAACCGGCGTACTCGTCCCGCCGACGCGATGGTCACGGCCGTCTTCGATCGACAGCGTGGCGCTGAAGCCACCGCCGAGCTGAGCGGTGTAGGCGATCAAGTTGACTGTGTTCTGCTCTGCGTAATACGGCGCCCAGATCGTGTCGCCATATTCGTTGTCGTAGAAGCCGAAGAAGGAATGGGCGTAGCCAGCTGTCAGGCCACCGAACTGGATGAAGGCCTTGTCGATGGTGAAGCGGTTGTCGTTATAGATGCCGCCGCGCCCCTGATTGCTGATCGGATGCGAGTCGGCATTGATCTGGAAGTAGGAACGCAGCAGACCCCAGTCGGTCTCCGTACGGGCATCGAACCAGATGCGAGCCTGGGTGTTGAAGGCCGAACGATCATCGTTGCGGCTGAAACCATTACCGGCAAAAGCGCGATAATCGGCGCGAATTTCGCCACCGATCTTCAGGCAGGTATCGCTACCTGGAATGTAGAAGAAGCCAGGGCCGAAGGCCGAGCAGACCTTCACATACTCAACGGCTTCGCCCTTGGTCATGGGCAGGTCGGCGGCCTGGGCAGCGCCGATTAGAGCGAATCCGGCAGATGCGCCGAGGAGAAGAGACCTTATGGTCATTTGATGACCTCCGAGACAGTGCGATTTCTGATTGAGAGCGCTTCACAGCACTTCAATCGATTGCGAGACCGTGAGCGTTTTTTTGCGCCCCCGAAAAGATTCCAAGGAACCATTCCTCAAAGTGATCTCACTCTGGAGTTCGAGGCAACAAAATAAGGCATTTTATCGTCACTACGGCAAAATTTCGCAACTTCATGTTGCAAATTTGGCACATAACTTCATACACTAAAATGATCAAAGAATTACAATAAAATACGTGCCATATTTTGAATTTACTCTGATATTTATACGAATCTACTGTAGAATCAGGCTGAGCCTCAGAAATCCCCCACTTCCATTGAAGGGTGTTGATGTTTTCGCACCAACTCGATCGCTCGGCGATCCCGCTAGGTGTGCGCCTGTACGCGGCCCGCAATCCGAGCCTTCAAGAGATGGAAAAAGGGGGGGATGATCGCACGGGCTTCCATGTCGATCCTTCCACCCCGTATCGGCAGCCCGTTCGGCTTTTGCCTCGACGACGCGAAGAGCGCGAGCTTGAATCCCACCTCACAAGCCATTGTCGAGGCATTCGAACTCATATGAGTAGGTCTTCTGATGGGAAAAAGCCTCCCAGGCATTCAGCCTAAAGCCGGAGGCTGTTATTTTCGCTATCGACCGGGGATTTATGGTCTCGGTCTTGAAGGCCGCGTGAGCAAATGGCTATAGGCCCCACACGATGGCCTTCTCATGGCGCTCAATCAGCAGTGCCAGATCCTTGAAGCGCTTGGTGACATGAGCGACGAAGGCATCCACGGCCGGCGCCCGCGGCGCGTTGCTCTGCTGCAATATGCCCAAGGCGCGCTCGGGGTGGGGAATTCTGACCGGCAGCGCCGTGATCGATTTCTCGTTGCGATAGGCGAAGACCACGCTGTGGGGCAGCACGGTAAGTGCATCGCTCGATTTCAGGTAATTGATGGCGCTTGACAGCGAGCCGCCGGAATAGCGGATCTTGATTTCCGTGGCCCCGAGCGACAGTGCCAGGCTATTGAGGTCGGCATAAAGAGGGCTGCCTTCGGGCGGGCCGACCCAGGGATAGTCGAGCAGGCTTGCCGGATCGAGACGTCGCTTCATCAGCAAGGGATGTGTCGTGCGGCAGGCGACGACATTGCGTCCGGGCAGCACCACGTCGAAACGCAGGCCCGATCCTTCCTTCAGCACGTCGATGGGACAGATCGCAATATCGATGCGGTCAGCGTCCAGTGCGGCCCGCAACTGCCCCAGATAGCCATAGCTCTGCTCGACCCGGACATCGGGCCGCTTGTCCTGGAATTCGGCGATCATACCCGAGATCAAAGCGTCCGAGAAGAAAGGCGATCCACCCACCCTGACAACGCCGAACGAGCCTTTCTGGAAGCCGGCAACGAGGGCGGACGCCTTGCGCGAGGCCGAAAGCATGGTCTGGCCGTGGCTCGCCAGCGCCTGTCCCAAGGCCGTCGGCTGCAGGGGTCGCCGCCCCTTGATGAAAAGAGGCTCGCCGATGCGCTGCTCCAGCATTGCGATCGTGCGTGACACGGCCGGCTGCGTCATGCCGAGCAGGATCGCAGCCTCCGTCACGCCGCCGGCCTGGACCACGGCGGCAAGTTGGACAAGGTGCCGCTCATCGAGTTTCATAGCAATTTGCTATATTATTTTATCGAGAAATGATCAATGCGCAGGCTGGCGCCGGGTATGTTGCTCCTCGGGAGGAACTGCCGGTGGCCATCAAGTCATTGAACGCGCAGAATTCGGCCGATGTCGTGATGGAACGCGTCGGTCCCGGCGCGAAGGACAGCTCGGCGGCATTCCTGCATTCGCTGGTGAGGCATTTGCATGCCTTCGTGTGCGAGACACGCCCGACCAGGGACCAATGGCGCTCTGCCATGCAGCTTTTGACCGATATCGGCCATGCCACCGACGATAGGCGCCAGGAGTGGGTGTTGGCCTCCGATCTGCTGGGCGTCACCGCCCTCGTCGAGGAGATCAACGCGCAGCGCCACAAGGGCGCGACACCCAATACGGTGCGAGGGCCGTTCTATCGCCCGGATGCACCCGCCATCGCCAATGGCGGATCGATCTCGCTCGACGGCGTCGGCCAAGCACTTCTGGTTCGCGGTCGCGTGGTCGACCTCGACGGCGTCGCCATCCCGGGCGCCGTTGTCGAGACCTGGCAGGCCAATGCCGACGGATATTACGAGAACCAGCAACCCGATCGCCAGCCGGAATTCAACCTGCGCGGCGTCCTGAAGACCGACGGCACTGGCGGTTTCATGTACCGAACCGTGCGCCCTGCCGGCTATGCGACGCCGGCCGACGGCCCCGTCGGCCAAATGCTGGCGGGCCTGGGCGTTTCACTGCGGCGGCCGGCCCATCTGCATTTCATCATCAGCGCCAACGGTTTCGAGACCATCTCGACGCATGTCTTCGACGGCAGCGATCCGGAACTGGGGCGAGATGCCCTGTTCGGGGTCAAGCCCGAACTCATCGGAAATATCAGGCGCGACGGCAATGGCTGGGCGCTCGATTTCACCTTCGTCATGGCCCGGGCCAGGCAGGAAAGGCGCGCAGCATGAGCCTCTCATTCACCTATCAAGGCAGCCCCGCGCACATCGTCTTCGGCGAGGGCTCGTCCAGACGTGTCGGCGAATGGGTCGAAAAGCTCGGTGCCAGCAGGGCGCTGGTGCTGACCACGCCGCACCAGAAGGCCGATGGCGAGGCCATGGCCGCGGCCCTTGGCGGGCTCTGCGTCGGAACCTATGACAACGCCACCATGCACACCCCGGTCAACGTGACCGAAGAGGCGGTTGCGCGTGTTCTGGATTTGAAGGCCGACGTGGTCGTGGCGCTCGGCGGCGGCTCGACCACGGGGCTCGGCAAGGCGATCGCCTATCGCACGGACCTGCCGCAGATCGTCGTGCCCACCACCTATGCCGGCTCGGAAGTCACGCCCATTCTCGGCCAGACCGAGGGCGGCGAGAAGACCACGCTGCGCAGCCCGAAGGTCCTGCCCGAAGTGGTGATCTACGACCCTGGCCTGACGCTGGGCCTGCCCGTCGCCATGAGCATAACCAGCGGCCTGAACGCCATCGCCCATGCCGCCGAGGCGCTCTATGCCCCGGACGGCAACCCGATCACCTCGTTGATGGCGGCCGAGGGCATGCGTGCCATCAGGCAGGCGCTGCCGGTCATCGTCGCCTCGGCCAGGGACAGGCAGGCCCGCACCGATGCGCTTTACGGGGCCTGGCTCTGCGGCTCGGTGCTGGGCCAGGTCGCGATGTCGCTGCACCACAAGATCTGCCACACGCTGGGCGGCAGCTTCGACACCCCGCATGCGGAGACCCATGCGATCATGCTGCCGCACACGATCGGGTTCAACGCAGGCGCCGCCGGAAAAGAGCTGCAACCGGTTGCCGACATCTTCGGCGGCACGCCCGGGCAGGCGCTCTACGATTTCGCCAGTTCCGTCGGCGCGCCCACGGCGCTGAAGGATTTCGGCCTGAAGGAAGCCGATCTCGACCGCGCGGCGGAGATCGCCACCAAAAACCCCTACGCCAACCCTCGACCCATCGACCGCGCTTCCATCCGCGCCCTGCTCCAGGACGCCTGGGAGGGAAGCCGGCCACCACTTTGAAACGACTGTAGCGTCTTTAGAAAAGGTCGACAGGCCTTTTGATCGAATAATGACCAAAAACAAAGAGTTAGAGAAAAGATGCGATCGGAAGAAATCGCACCTCTCTCTGGTTTCTCGACAATGCTCCTGGGGAGGAAATCGATGATCACGCGCCGTCACTTCCTGAAGACAACCGCCGCAGCCGGCGCGACCGCCGCCTTCGGTGGGCTCGCTCAACCGGCCATCGCGGCAGGCGCTGCGATCAAGCTCGGCTATGTCAGCCCGCAGACCGGACCGCTGGCCGCCTTCGCCGAACCCGACAAGTTCATCATCGACGGTTTCCTGGCGGCGACCAAGGCTGCGGGCGCGAACTTCGAGGTCATCGTCAAGGACAGCCAGTCCAATCCCAACCGCGCCGCCGAAGTCGCCAAGGAACTGGTGGTCGATTCCCAGGTGAACCTGATGCTGGTCGCCTCGACGCCGGAGACGACCAATCCCGTGGCGACGATCTGCGAGGCCGAGGGCATGCCCTGCATCTCAACCGTGGCGCCCTGGCAACCCTGGTTCATCGGCCAGCAGGGCAATCCCGGCGCACCGGATTCCTGGAAGCCGTTCGAGAGCGTGTTCCACTTCTTCTGGGGCCTGGAAGACGTCATCGCTGTCTTCACCAACATGTGGAGCCAGCTCGAGACCAACAAGAAAGTTGGCGGCCTGTTCCCCAATGACGGCGACGGCAATGCCTGGGGCGATCCGAAAGTCGGCTTCCCGCCGGTGCTCGAAAAGAAGGGCCTCACCCTTACCGATCCCGGCCGCTACCAGAACCTGACCGACGACTTCTCCGCCCAGATCAACGCCTTCAAAACGGCCAAGGCCGAGATCATCACCGGCGTGATGATCCCGCCTGATTTCACCACCTTCTGGAACCAGGCGCAGCAGCAGGGCTTCAAGCCGAAAATCGCCTCGATCGGCAAGGCGACCCTGTTCCCGCAGGCCGTCGAAGCTCTTGGCAAGGCCGGCCACAACCTGTCGTCCGAGGTGTGGTGGACGCCCAACCATCCGTTCAAGTCTTCATTGACGGGCGACAGCTCTGCGGCCCTGGCTGCAGGTTTCACCAAGGCGACGAACCGACCATGGACGCAGCCGATCGGCTTCGTGCACGCCCTGTTCGAGCTGGCTGCCGATGTGATGAAACGCACCGATCCGACCAATGCCGAGGCGGTGACCGCAGCCATCGCCGCCACCAGGCTCGACACCATCGTCGGCAGGGTCGCATGGGACGGCGCCAACCTGCCGCCCTTCGCTGCCAGGAACGTCGCCAAGACCCCGCTGGTCGGCGGCCAGTGGCGGCTTAGGGATGGCGGCGGCTACGATCTCATCATCACCGACAACCAGACCGCGCCGAACATCCCGACCAGCGGCAGGATGGAGGCAATCGCCTGAAGACGCTCGTCGTCCAGTGCTGTCGCGGCCCTTTCTCCCTGTCGACGCGGAGAGGGACAGGAGAAGATCATGACGATCCTCGCTCTGCAAAACGTCTCGAAGAGCTACGGCGCCCTGAAGGTGACGCAGGACGTTTCCTTCGCGCTGGAGAAGGGCGAGGCTCTCGGCATCATCGGCCCGAACGGAGCCGGCAAATCGACGCTGTTCAACCTCATTACCGGCAATGTGGACGTCGACGACGGCCGCATCGCCTTTGAAGGCCGCGACGTCACCAGGATGCCGCCGATGGCGCGTTGCCTGGCCGGCGTCGGCCGCACCTTCCAGATCCCGCAGCCCTTCGACAAGCTGACGGTGTTCGAAAATCTGCTGGTTGCCGGCAGTTTCGGCGCGAGCCAGTCGGAGAGCGAAGCCACCGATCGCTGCGCCGACATTCTGTGGCGGACCGGGCTTGCGCCTCGTGCCAACGACATGGCGGGCGGCCTCAGCCTCCTGCAGCGCAAGCGGCTCGAACTTGCCCGTGCCCTCGCCACCCGGCCCACGCTGCTCCTCCTGGACGAGATCGCCGGCGGCCTCACCGAAGGCGAATGCGGCCAGCTCGTCGATACGATCCGCACCGTGCATGCGACAGGCGTCTCCATCGTCTGGATCGAGCATGTGCTGCATGCCCTGACCGCGGTCGTCGGCCGCCTGCTGGTGCTGGATTTCGGCAAGGTCATCGGTATCGGCCAGCCGGACGAGATCATGGCCTCCAGGGCCGTTCGTGAAATCTATCTGGGAATCGATGTGTGATGGCCCTGCTCGAAACAAGATCCCTCACGGCCTTCTATGGCGACTTCCAGGCGCTGTTCGGCGTCGACATGGCGCTGGCCGAGGGACAGACCGTCGCCATCATCGGCGCAAACGGGGCCGGCAAGACGACGCTGATGCGCTCGATCGCCGGCGTGCTGAAGAACGCGGCGGACCAGATCAGGTTCGATGGACGCCCCGTCGGCGATCTCGCCGCACCCGACGTGCTGGCGCTGGGTGTCGCCATGGTGCCGGAGGGCCGCAAGCTCTTTCCCTCGCTGAGCGTCGAGGAAAACCTGCTGATCGGCCGATACGGACGGGCGGGCGGCGGTTTCTGGTCGCTGGAGGCGATCTACGAGATGTTTCCGATCCTGAAGGAACGCCGCCATAATCCGGGCACCGCCTTGTCGGGCGGACAGCAGCAGATGGTCGCCATCGGCCGCGCCCTGATGTCCAATCCGCGCGTGCTGTTGTGCGACGAGTTGAGCCTTGGCCTTGCGCCGGTCGTGATCAAGGACATCTACGCCGCCTTCCCGAAAATCCGCGACAGCGGCGCATCCATCGTCATCGTCGAGCAGGATATCGGCCAGGCGCTGAAAGTCGCCAACCATGTCTATTGCATGATGGAAGGCCGCATCACGCTGTCGGGCAGGCCGTCGGACATCAGCCGTGACCAGATCCACGCCGCCTATTTCGGAGCCCACGCATGAACCTCATCGACACGATCATTCAGGGCGTGTTGCTGGGCGGCCTGTATGCCCTGTTCGCGGCCGGCCTCGCGCTGGTCTTCGGCATCATGCGCCTCGTCAACCTGGCGCATGGCGACCTCATCGTCATGGCCGCATTCGCGATCCTGTTCCTGGTCACATCGTTTGGCCTGAACCCCTTCCTGGCGGCGCTGATCGCCATGCCGCTGATGTTCGCCGTCGGCTGGGCCCTGCAATATTTCGTGCTCAACCGGACGCTGGGCCCCGACATCCTGCCGCCGCTGCTGGTCACCTTCGGGCTCTCCATCGTCATCCAGAACGGGCTGCTCGAGACCTTCTCCGCCGACAGCCGCCGCATCGCACTGGGCTCGATCGAAACCGCTTCGCTCGACCTGGGCGTCGCCACCGTCGGCGTGATGCCCTTGCTCACCTTCCTGTCGGCGGTCGGCGTGATCCTGGTCCTGAACCTCATCTTTTACCGCACCGCGCTCGGCCGCGCCTTCCGCGCCACCTCGGACGATCGCGTCACGGCAGGCCTGATGGGCATTCGCCCCGACGCCATCTTCGCGATCGCGACAGGGCTGGCGCTCGTGGTCGCCACCATCGCCGCGCTCTATCTCGGCGCCCGCGCCAATTTCGACCCGACCATCGGTCCGGCGCGCCTGATCTATGCCTTCGAGGCAGTCATCATCGGCGGCCTCGGCTCCTTCTGGGGCACGCTTGCCGGCGGCTGCGTCATCGGCGTGGCGCAGGCGCTCGGCGCCGGCATCAACCCGGAATGGCAGATCCTGGCCGGCCATGTCGCCTTCCTAGCGGTGCTCCTGTTCAGGCCACGTGGCCTGTTCCCCCGAGCCGTCGACTGAGGGGAGCCGAGATGAACCTGCAAGCCCCAACCGCCTGGAAAGTCGAGACGCGCACCCGCGCCTCCTCGATCTTCTGCCTCGTCGCGCTCCTGGTCGTGGCGCTCGGTTTCGCCGCGCCCCTGTTCCTGCCGCGCAGCGGCATACAGGACCTGTTCTTCATCCTGACCATGCTGGTGCTGGCGCAATGCTGGAACCTCTTGGCTGGCTATGCCGGCCTGGTTTCGGTGGGCCAGCAGGCTTACGTCGGCCTTGGCGCTTACGCCATGTTTGCCGTCGTCATCCTGTTTGGCCTCGACCCGCTGATCGGCGTCGTCGCCGGCGGACTGGCCGCCGCCCTGCTCGCCATTCCCATCGGCTTCTTCGTGTTCCGCCTGCAGGGCGCCTATTTCGCCATCGGCACCTGGGTCATCGCCGAGGTCGTGCGCCTGACGTTGGCGCAGGTAAAAACGCTCGGCGGCGGCACCGGTACTTCGTTGCCCTCGCGCGCAACCCGCGACATGCTCGGCGTCAATCTGGTCCAGGATCTTTTCGGCGTGCGTTCGGCCCAGGCCGTCGACATTCTGTGCTACTGGCTCGCGCTGGCCCTCGCCGTCGCTTCGATCGTCTTCATCTATCGCCTGTTGCGCTCGCGACAGGGGCTGGGTCTTGCCGCGGTGCGCGACAACGCCCAGGCCGCCCGTGCCGTCGGCGTCGACGCCCTGAAGGTCAAGGCGGCGACCTATGTCATCGTCGCCTTCATCACCGGCGTCGCCGGCGCCCTGATCTATGTGCAGAAGGCGCGCGTCTCGCCCGATGCGGCCTTCGCCGTGACCGACTGGACCGCCTATGTGATCTTCATCGTGGTGATCGGCGGCATCGGATCGATCGAAGGACCGATCATCGGCGTCATCGTCCTCTACATCCTGCAGAGCCTGCTGGCCGATTTCGGCTCCTGGTATCTGCTCGCCCTCGGCTTGATCGGCATCGCCGTCATGCTGTTTGCCCCACGCGGCCTGTGGGGCCTGTTCACCGAACGAACCGGGATTCAACTCTTCCCGGTTCGTCGCATCCTGACGCCCACACAATCCAACAACTAAGGCATCCTGTTTTGGATCGACTCATCAATAACCGCAAAATGCTTCCGTTCCCGACACGTCAAGCGGAACGACCATCTCAGCCTGAACGCATTTTGCTCTAGATACGGAGAGAGAACATGGCTGACATCACCACCGACGTTCTCGTCATCGGCACCGGACCGGCAGGATCCGCCACCGCAGCACTGCTCTCGACCTATGGCATCGAGAACATGGCGATCAATCGCTATCGCTGGCTGGCCAACACGCCGCGCGCCCACATCACCAACCAGCGCACGATGGAAGTGCTGCGCGACCTCGGCCGCGAGGTGGAGGACGAGGCCTATCTGTTCGCGGCGCATCAGGAGCTGATGGGCGAGAACGTGTTCTGCACCTCGCTGACCGGCGAGGAGATCGGCCGCATGAAGAGCTGGGGCACCAGCCCGCATTCCAAGGCCGAGCACCTGTTGTCTTCGCCAACCCTGATGAACGACCTGCCGCAGACCTTCATGGAGCCGCTGCTGTTCAAGACCGCATGCTCGCGCGGCACCCAGGCACGGCTGTCGACCGAATATATCGCGCATGTGCAGGACGAGGACGGCGTCACCACCACCTGCCTCGACCGCCTCACCGGCAAGCAGCTCACAATCCGCTCGCAATATCTGATTGGCGCCGACGGCTCCAACTCCAAGGTAGCCGAGCATGCCGGTTTGAGATATGGCGGCAAGATGGGCCTCGGCGGCTCGATCAACATCCTGTTCAAGGCCGACCTATCCCGATATGTCGCGCATCGCCCCTCGGTGCTCTATTGGGTGGTACAGCCGGGCGCCGACGTCGGCGGCATCGGCATGGGCCTGGTGCGCATGGTGCGCCCGTGGAACGAATGGCTGATCGTCTGGGGCTATGACATCAACCAGCCCACGCCCAAGGTCGACGAAGCCTTTGCGACCAAGGTCGTGCGCGAACTGGTCGGCGATCCCGAACTCGACGTCGAGATCGACCAGGTCTCCACCTGGACGGTCAACAACATGTATGCGGAGACCATCTCGAACGGCAGGGTCTATTGCATGGGCGACGCCATCCACCGCCATCCGCCGTCGAACGGCCTCGGCTCCAACACCTCCATCCAGGACGCGTTCAACCTGGCCTGGAAGCTGGCTTTCGTGCTGAAGGGCCAGGCCGGCAAGGAACTGCTCGACAGCTATCAGGCCGAACGCGCGCCTGTCGCCAGGCAGATCGTGACCCGCGCCAACAAGTCGATCGAGGAATTCGGGCCGATCTTCAAGGCGCTCGGCCTGCTCGACTCGATCGACCCGGTGAAGATGCAGGAAAACATGGACGCCCGCTGCAATCCGAACGAGGCGGGCGAGGCCCAGCGCAAGGCGATCCGCGAAGCGATTGCCGCCAAGGTCTACGAGTTCGACGCGCATGGCGTGGAGATGAACCAGCGCTACAGGTCAAAGGCCGTCCAGCCCGACGGGCAGGAGGAGCCGTCCTTCCAGCAGGACGCCGAACTGCACTTCCAGCAGACGACATGGCCGGGCGCCCGCTTGCCGCACGCCTGGCTGTTCGGTGCACGCGGCGAAAAGGCCTCGACGTTGGATCTGACCGGCCACGGCAAGTTCACTCTCCTGACCGGCATTCGCGGTCAGGACTGGGTGAGGGAAGCCCAGGCCGTCGGACAGGAACTCGGCCTCGACATCGTGGTCCACGTCATCGGCCCCCGCCAGAAATGGCAGGACCTGGCCGGCGAGTGGGCGCGAGCCAGCGAAATCGAGGAGAACGGCGCGGTGCTGGTACGCCCGGATCATCACGTCGCCTGGCGCGTCAAGACCTTGCCGGCCAAGCCGGACGCAGAGTTGCGCCGTGTGCTGAAAGACGTCCTGGCACGGGCCTGACACCGCCGCGCCACCTCCGATCGGGCGGCGCCAGCGTGCCGCCCCCCCCCCTTCTTCGACACCGAGCCAGCTCGGTGACCCAGGCACCATCGAGGTAAGCCGTGAGCTATTTTTCCGAAGACCATTCCATCGAGACGGTCAATGGCCGTATGGGCGGGGATATCGACCCGCGCCTGGCCACAGTGATGTCAGCACTCGTCAAGCATCTGCACGCTTTCGCCAAGGAGGTCGAGCTGACGCAGGAGGAGTGGAATTTCGGCATCGATTTCCTCACCCGCACGGGACAGATCTGCTCGGGGGAACGGCAGGAATTCATTCTGCTGTCCGATACGCTGGGCCTGTCCATGCTGGTCGACACCATCAACAATCGCCGCCCCACGGGCGCCACGGAGAACACGGTCTACGGGCCGTTCCATGTCGCCGATGCTCCGATACGGGAGATGGGAGCGACCATCACGCTGGACGGCAAGGGCGAGAGCTGCCTGTTCGAGGGGCGCGTGCTCGATCTTGAGGGCAACCCCATCGAGGGGGCGAGCGTCGATGTCTGGTCCGACAATGCCGATGGCTATTACGACGTGCAGCAGCCCGGCATCCAGCCCAAGGGCAATAATCGCGGCATCTTCATCACCGGGCCGGACGGCAAATACAGCTTTGTCGGCATCAAGCCGGTGTCCTATCCGATCCCGGACGATGGCCCGGTCGGCAAGATGCTGGCGGCGGTGGGGCGCCACCCCTATCGCCCGGCGCATATGCACTATCTGGTGACGGCGCCCGGCTTCAAGACAATCGTCACCCATACCTTCGTCGGCGGCGATGAATATCTGCAATCCGATTCCGTGTTCGGCGTGAAGAAATCGCTGATCGCGCCATTCGACAGGCTCGAAAGCGCAAAGACACTGTGGCGCTCGCCTTTCGACTTCATCATGGCGCCCGATTCGGCCGAGGCCTGAGAAGCACAGGTCCGAGGCAGCTGCCAGACCATCGAGCGTGGGGCATCCCCACGCTCGGCACAATTTCTTCACAGAAGATTGTACGCAAGAACGGATACTTAAAGGAAAGAGCGCGTTCGAGTCCGAACACGCTCTGTTTTCGATGAGAGTATTACTGCATTCACTTCAGAATCCGAGAAACGCTTGCGCTGCCCCTCACCCTTACCCTCTCCCCGCAAGAAGCGGGGCGAGGGGGACTTCGATGGCTTGCCCATTCGAAAACCGTGTCCTCTCGCCCAACCGCAGGGCGAGAGGATGGATCTCAGCATTGATCGCAACGCCTGTGCCCCCTCGCCCCGCTCCTTGCGGGGAGAGGGTAAGGGTGAGGGGCAGCGCGACCTTTACCGAAAGGCCTGTGATCTTTCAGGTTTTGAACTGGGTGGAGTATTGCTTTATCGACACCTCGACATTGTAGAGCAAGGTGGATCATCTCCCGCAGGCGGCCCTATTGGGCGAGATAGCCGCCGTCGATCACCAGTTCCGCCCCAGTCATGTAGCTCGCCTCGTCGCTGGCAAGGAACAGCACGCCGTTCGCGACCTCGATCGGCTTGCCGGCCCGCTTCATCGGGGTGGAGGCGATGACGAAGGCATTGATGTCGGATGCCTGCGCCTGGGTGAGCGGGGTATCGATGAAACCCGGGTGGACGGAATTCACCCGGATACCGTCGGCGACATAGCTCATCGCCGCGTTCTTGGTCATGTTGCGCACCGCGCCCTTGGTGGCGTGATAGGCATGGGCACCGCCGACGGCGGCATTGCCCCAGATCGAGGAGAAGTTCACGATCGAGCCGCCTTTCTGCCGGCGCATGGCCGGCACCACTGCGCGCATGCCGAGAAATACCCCGGTCTGGTTGACGGCGATCACCCGCTGCCAGGCAGCGAGGTCGAGTTCGTCCAAGGGCTCATAGGCGATGATGCCGGCATTGTTGACCAGGACGTCGATCCGGCCATGCCGGGCCAGGATCGTCTCGATGGCCCCGGCCCAATCCTCCTCGCGGCTGACATCGAGGCGCACGCTCTCCACGCCGACGGCATATGGGCGATCGGGGCCGGCGATGTCGCCGGCATAGGTGATCGCGCCTTCGCGGGCGAAGAGATCGGCGATCTCATAACCCATGCCGCGGGCCGCGCCCGAAACCAGGGCGACCTTATCCTTGAGCCGCATGGCCCTTCCTCCTTGTCAGATGATCGGGTGTCTTCGCTCGGGATGACCGCCGCTATCGGCCCAGCCAGGGATAGCGGGCGGTGTCCTTCCCGGCATAATCGGGATCGAGATAGATGAAGCAGCGCTGGATCTTCCAATCGCGGATCTCGAAGACGTCGCACCAGCGCCCCGCACCCCAATCGGGCACGCCAGCGCGCCAGGGACCGTCCTTGTGCTCGCCATGGCTGGTGCCCTCGCAGACGATGACGTCACCGCCCGAAAACACCCAGTTGAAGGCGGCATAATGGTGGACGATGTCCTTCAGCGTGCCACCGACATCGCCGAACAGGCGTCCGATCGCCTCCTTGCCGTCAGCGAGGCCCCATTTGGGGAAATAGACCTGGGCGTCCTCGGCGAAGAGGTCGAGGATGGAGCCGCCATCCGAGGTCACGCCAGCCCTGTCGAAGGCCTTGAGATATTCCAGGGCGACGGATTTGCGTTGTTCGTCCGTCATGGTCTGCCGGGTCAGGGCCATGGTCGTTCTCCTGGCTGTCAATGCTTCTATTCGGCTGCGATCTTGCCCGCCGCCGTCTTGACGGGCTCGAGATGGGCACGTTTTGCGGCGAGATAGGCGTAGGCGAGGATGGGTCCGAGCGTGCCGCCGCCGGCCCAATAGGCCCGCGCCGAGGCCGAGGCGACGCAATTGCCGACGCCATAGAGGCCGGGAATGGGCTGGTCCTCGTCGTCCAGCACCTGCCCCTGCGGCGAGGTCTTCGGCCCGCCCTTGGTATCGAGATTGCCGCCACTCAGCAGGGCCGCATAGAACGGGCCCGATTTGGCGATGGGGGACATGGTCGGGTTCTTGCCCGGCGGGTCGGCCACCGGGCCGTTGAAGAGTTGCTCGACCGGCCGCTCGCCGCGCTGGAAGTCGAGATCCCTGCCGCTCTCGGCAAAGCCGTTGAAGCGGTCGATGGTGGCGCCAAGGCTCGCGGCGAAATCCGCCGCGAGGCGGAGGCCGCCAATGCTGTCGGCGTGGCGGGCGAGGCGCTCGGCGATGCCGGCCGCCAGCCCCTCCAGTGTATCGGCCTTGATGACATGGGCGTCATCGACGCCGGGCGGCACGATGAAGCGGCCATATTCGTCGCTGGCGCTGTGGTCCTGGCTGCGCTGGTCCCAAATCGCGAACAGCACGAGATTGGGATATTCACCCTTGGCGGCATCCCATTGGAAGAAGGCCTGCGCGGATTCGTTATAGGCAAGCTTCTCGTTGGTGACGCGCCGGCCCTGCCGGTCGACATAGATCATCGAGTCGCCCGAGGGCGAGAAGGTGCCGATCAGGCCGGGATCGCGATTGAGCGCCTTTTCCAGCACGATCGGGCACATCCAGGCATAGTTCATGTTGCGCAGCTGCCCGCCGGCCGCCGCGCCGATCCGCACGAAATCGCCCTCGTTGGAAACGGCGGCACAGCCGCCGAACACCGGGGTGGCGAGGAAATTGCGCCGCATCTCGGCATCATGGGTGAAACCGCCGCTGGCGAAAATCACCGCCTTGCGGGCCCTCACGCTGGTGGGGCGCCCGTCGATGTCGGTCGCCTGCACGCCGTTCACCGCCCCGTCACTGCCTCGCGTCAGGCGCTGGACCCGCATGCCGGTGCGGATATCAATGCCGTCGCGCCTGGCTGCGGCGGACATCGTGCGGATCGCGACCTCACCGCCATCGGACATGCTGTCCTTGGCCCCCTTGGGCAGCAGCACCCGGCCTTTCGGCGCCTTGTCCTCGCCGAACTCGGCCCAATAATCCGGCACGTCGGGGCAATGGCGATATTCGAGCGCGCCCTTCTCGGCCAGAAGCTCGGTCGCCATCGAGGCGTTGTCGTAGAAGGCCTCGCACATGGCGTATTCCCATTGGCTGAGGCCGAAGGTCGGATGATCGGCGACATAGCGTTCGGGCCTCGCCAGGCGCGCCATGTAGCGGATGCAATCGGGTTTGGGGTCGGCAATGCCGAGCGCCTGCATCGCCTTGTTGTTGGGCACCCAGTACCAGAACGCCGCCTTGCGCGTGGTACCGCCGAGTTCCGGCGCTTTTTCGAGCAGGACGACCTCGTTGCCCTCCCAGCGCCCGAAGAGCGCCGAGGCAAGCCCGCCGGCACCGCCGCCAACCACCACGATATCGGTTTCGATATCGAAATCGGTCGCTATCACCGGCTTGGCGCTGGCACGGGCCGGCAGTTTCACGGATGCAGTCATGCGCGTTCTCCCCTCTTCCGGCCCGTTTTTGGCGTTTGGGCCGTCCAACTTCGAGGTCTGTCGCGGACGGTGCCGCTCGACCGTTGCATGCAGGCTGCCGGAAATCGAAGGCTGGCGTCTTTCACGATCGGGGCGTTACAAAAACTGATCAGGCCAATGGAAAGGCTTTCGTTCGAATATCGCACAATAGTGCGAATATTGCACCGGACGCAATTTCCTGGCAGTATTCGTGCGTTTGAATGCGGCCGGTCCGGCATCAAGATCGGATGGCTGCCGGGAAACGCTCGAAACGCAGGCGCGCCTCGCGAAGGCACGCCGGATGGGGGACGCCATGGACACCCCGCAATGCCGCGCCGCCACGATGAACACGGGCGGCGCCCAAGCCGAATGCGCGCTCTGGCATCTGGAGTCAGCCAAGCCCTATCGGCTCGAATTCGAGAACGACGCCGATGTCGTCTGCCTCCTGCTTGGCGCGATCGAGGCGAAGACGGGCTATGATGGACGCAGCCCGTCCGCGATGCGTTTCGATGCCCTGACCGCTGCCTTCCATCCCGCCGGCGGCCGCGTCGCAGTCGAGGCCAGCACCGTATCCGCCGGCTTTGCCGCCTTCCGCTTTGCACCCGCACTCCAACAGAAACTGCTGGGCGCGGACTATCGCCTCGATCCCATTCCCACCAGCATCGACAACATCGCCTCCCCTGCGATTGCCGGCCTGGTGGCCTATGCGCGCACCCTGTTCAATGCCTCCTCGCATCCCGACAGCATCGCCGTGGAGGCCATTTCGCAGCTCGCTCTCGTGGATGTCTTCCGCTCGCTGCGAGCCTTCGCCAGCAAGACCGCCTGTGGTCCACTTTCGGAACGCGAATATGCTCGTCTTCGCGAGCATATCGACGCCAATATCGCCGAACGGCTGAGCCTCGCCGAGCTGTCCGATCTGCTCGACATGCCGGTGATCACGCTGCGCCGCCGCTTCCAGCGCAAGGCCGGCCTGCCCCTGCACCAGTTCGTCCTGGAGCGGCGCGTGCAGGTCGCGCAATATCAGCTCACCGCGACCTCGGCGCCGCTGCGGGAGATCGCCGCCAATTGCGGCTTTGCCTCCCAGCAGCACATGACGGGTGCCTTCAGCCGGCGGCTCGGGTTGACGCCGCTGGCATGGCGCGAACGCGCGCGAACGTGAATCCGGGACTTGCTGCCGCCTCAGTCAGGCCAGCACCTGCCGCAATTGCGCCTGCACGTCGAGCAGGAGCGGCAGGACTTCCGCCTTCAAGCGCGCACTGGAGGCCCGAGCCGCCTGGGCACCAGTGTTGAGGGCCGCGACGACCCGCCCGCTTGTCGTGACGATTGGCACGGCGATCGAGCGCAGGCCGAGTTCGAGCTCCTGGTCGACGAGCGCATAGCCAGATCGGCGCACTTTTTCGAGCTCGGCCATGAGATCGTCGACATCGGTCAGTGTCTTTGCCGTCATCGCCGGTCGTTCGCTGCCCGCGAGCAAGGCCCGCGCCTCTTCGGGTGGCAGGGCCGCGAGCAGAACCCGCCCCATGGAAGAGCAATAGGCTGGCAAGCGGCTGCCGATATTGAGGGCGACCGACATCACCCGTCTTTGGGCGGCGCGCGCGACATAGATCACGTCGCTCCCGTCCATGATGGCGGCGGAAGCGCTTTCCTGCGTGGTTTCGGATAGCCTTTCGAGGAAGGGCTGCAGGCGCCTTGGCAATGGCGCAGCGGAGAGATAGGCATAGCCTAGGCGCAGCACACGCGGCGTCAGGGTGAAAAGCCGCCCGTCCGTGCTGGCATATCCTCCCTTGAGGAGGGTAAGAAGGCAGCGGCGCGCTGTTGCCCGGTCGAGCCCGGTCAAGCGGCTGACATCGGCGATCGAAAGGGCTTCGTGGTCGTCGTCGAAAGCTTCGATGACCGCGAGCCCCTTGGCGAAGCCCCCCATCATGTCACCGTCCTTTTCCACCTTCATCATCCCCGGCTCCCGTTCGAATATCGAACGTACACTCGATTATCGCACAGGGCGAGTGAAATTGGTCGAGGGCGCAAGGCGAGGAACAGGGACGAATGTGCGACAACAGCGCACGAAAGCACCCGCTGTTTCGATCTTCATCCCGTGCCGGCCTTGAAAAGGCAGCCGCCGAGATCATCCGGGTGGAGCACCGTCCACACCATCAGAACCGAGCGAATGGAGAATGTGCAATCGCCGTGAGTCTGGGCCCGGTAATCAGGGATTCCTGCTGCCCCCCTGCTCCGGTATGACGCCTGTTGGCAAATTGAAACCATCGGCGAGCGATTTCATGAGGAAATCGATGAAGACCCTCAGCTTGAACGGCAGGTAGCGCGTTGGCGGGAACATCGCGTGGATCGACATTTCGGGCGCATGATAATCCGACAACACCTCCTTCAGGGTGCCGTCGCGCAAGCAGGAGGCAACGATGAAAGTGGGAAGCAGCGCAATGCCGCGCCCTTCGACGGCAATGTCGCGCAGCACCTCGCCATTGTTGCTGCACAGGCACCACGACACCGGTACCCAGTGATCACCGTCCTTGCCGGTGAGCTTCCACTGCGCACCGGTTTCGAGATAGCCATAGTGCAGGCAAGCATGGTCCCGCAGGTCCCTTGGATGCTGGGGAATGCCCTTCTCTTCCAGATAGGCCGGGGATGCGCATATGATCCGCGGCACCGACGCGATTTCATGGGTCACGAGATTGGGCGGCGGCGAATCCGTCAAGCGGATCGTGACGTCGAAGCCTTCCTGCACCGTATCCAACTGCTGATCGCTCAGGACCAGCTGGATCTGGAGGTCCGGATGCTGGGCCATGAACTGGCCGATCAACCGTCCCAGAAACATCGTCCCGAACGACATCGGCGCATTGACGCGTAACAGCCCGCGAGCCTCGACCTGGAACTGCGATAACGAGGTTTCGGCATCTTCGATCTCGGCGAGGATGGCCAGGCATCGCTCGTAATAACGCATGCCGACTTCGGTTGGCGCAGCGCTCTGCGTGGTGCGATTGAGCAGTTGCACACCGAGCTCGATCTCGAGATCGATGACATATTTGCTGACGGCCGATCTGGAAAGGCGCAGCTCTCTCGCCGCTTCGCTGAAGCTGCCATGGTTCACGACCCTCGTGAACGCCTTCATGTTGGTCAGTTTGTCCAAGCGTGCCTCCGCAGGTTGCCACACCGGCCGCGCCAACCATCGGTGCTCGGTCGATGCCGTCAGCTTGTCGCCATATCGTGGACAAATACGCCATACGATTTGATATTGTCAATGCATCGGAACGAAACTATCGTCCGCCGCGTGAGATGAAGATTGCATTCGCAAGGCGTCGCGGCACATGCGCCTGGGATCAGAAGTATGATTTCTACTGATCTCAAGTAACGGCGACGTATTGCGTCAACCGATCTGAAATTTCCTCTGCAAACGACATACCGACAATCATCTCAGCGAACGCGATCAGCCGCGAATGATGGCTGTTCCCGCACGCGCAGCCACTTCGTTTGATGGATGGAGAGAAGCATGAGCAAAAACTACTCCATTGCAACGACGGGCGCATCGCTGGACAAGGCCAAAGCGGCCGTCATTCTCCTGCACGGGCGCGGGGCCGCCGCCGAGAGCATGTTCGGTCTGGCCGACATCTTCGAGCAGCCCGATATCGCCTATTTTGCGCCCCAGGCGCCGGGAGGCACGTGGTATCCGCAGTCATTCCTGGCCGCGCTCGATCGCAACGAACCCTATCTATCCAGGTCGCTCGGCGAGGTCGGCAATGCCGTCTCGTGGCTGCAGGACAAGAATCTGGATCCGGCCCGGATCGCGCTGCTCGGCTTTTCCCAAGGCGGTTGCCTGGCGTTGGAATTTGCGGCCCGCAACGCAGGCCGCTACGGCGCCGTCATCGGTCTGAGCGCCGGCCTCATCGGCCCGGACAGGACGCCCCGGGACTATGCCGGTTCGCTCGCGGATACGCCCGTCTTTCTGGGCTGCTCCGACATCGACTCGCACATCCCTGTCGAACGCGTGCGTGAAAGCAGCCGCGTGTTGTCGGCCCTCGGCGGCCAAGTCGTCGAGAGAATCTATCCGGGCCTGGGTCACGAGATCAACGACGACGAAGTCGATCAGGTCCGTGCGCTTTTGTCCGCCCTCGTCGCGGCGCGCTGATCTCGCGCTTGATGGCACGGGGCGCGAGGCCGGCCAACCAATCCCGAGCTTTTAACGGAGACTAGACATGAGCAAACTTCACGAAGTTCTGACGCCTCAAAACAGCCAGGTCATTTTCATCGATCAGCAGCCGCAAATGGCCTTCGGCGTGCAATCGATCGACCGGCAAGTGCTGAAGAACAATGTCGTCGGCCTGGCCAAGGCCGCCAAGGCCTTCAAGATTCCGACGACGATCACGACGGTCGAGACCGAGTCCTTTTCCGGCAATACCTATCCCGAACTGCTCGCCGTGTTCCCCGAGAACAAGCTCCTCGAGCGTTCGTCGATGAACTCCTGGGACGACCAGAACGTTCGCGATGCCCTGGCGAAGAACGCCGAGGATGGCCGCAAGAAGATCGTCTGCTCCGGCCTGTGGACCGAGGTCTGCAACATGACCTTCGCGCTCTCATGCATGCGTGACACCGACTACGAGATCTACATGGTCGCCGATGCCTCCGGCGCCACCTCCGCCGATGCCCAGAAATACGCCATGGATCGCCTGGTCCAGGCGGGTGTCGTGCCGGTGACCTGGCAGCAGGTCCTGCTGGAATGGCAGCGCGACTGGGCGCGCAGGGACACCTATGACGCAGTGATGAACATCGTGAAGGAGCATTCCGGTGCCTACGGCATGGGCGTCGATTACGCCTACACCATGGTCCACAAGGCTCCCGAGCGCGTGAAGCACGGCGAGCGCATCGGCCCCAACCCCGCAAAGCAAGTCTGAACCACCCGCCCCTCCCGCTGCGAACCGCAATCCGGACGGTTCGGAGTGTCATGGGCGACGGCGCGCGCAGCACCGTCGCCCACAGGTTCATGCATGGCTCCGCTCTGGAGGAAACTATCTGATGAAACTCTATCTCGTCTCCTTGGGTGCCGGCCTGCTGGTCGGCTTGATCTACAGCCTCCTGGATGTTCGTTCGCCCGCGCCTCCGGTCGTAGCGCTCGTCGGTCTTCTGGGCATTCTCGTCGGTGAGCAGATCATCCCGGTCGGCAAGCAGGTGATCTCCGGCAAGGCCTTCGCCTCCGCCTGCGACAAGAGCCATGCCATCACCCATGTCTTCGGCCAGCTGCCGGGCCGCCACATCGCGCAGGCCTCCGAAACATCGAAGGAAAAGACCTGATGAAGACCACCCGTCGCGCCTTTCTCGGCGGGGTATCCGGCCTCGCGCTCCCGACGATCGTCTCGGGGGCCCGCGCCGGCGACAGCAATTCAAACGGAGATCCCGCCATGAATGCCGACACCGTCATCCACAACGCCAAGATCACCACGCTTGACCGAACAAACCCGGTCGCGAGTGCCGTCGCCATCAGGGATGGCAAGTTTCTCGCGGTGGGCAGCGACAAGGACGTGCTCGCGCTGGCGGATGACAGGACGAAGAAAATCGACCTCAAGGGCCGGCGCCTGCTGCCCGGCCTGATCGACAACCATCTGCACATCATCCGTGGCGGGCTGAACTTCAACATGGAGTTGCGCTGGGACGGCGTTCGTTCTCTGGCCGACGCGATGGACATGCTGAAGCGCCAGGTCGCGGTGACACCCCCTCCGCAATGGGTCCGTGTCGTCGGCGGCTTCACCGAGCATCAATTCGCCGAAAAGCGCCTGCCGACGATCGAGGAGATCAATGCCGCCGCGCCCGACACGCCGGTCTTCCTGCTGCACCTCTACGATCGCGCCTTGCTGAATGCGGCGGCGGTGCGCGCGGTCGGCTATACCAGGGATACGCCGGAGCCGCCCGGCGGCGAAATCACCCGCGACGCCAACGGCAATCCGACCGGCCTCCTGCTCGCCAAGCCGAACGCCGCCATTCTCTACGCCACGCTGGCCAGGGGCCCGAAGCTTCCCTTCGACTATCAGGTCAACTCCACCCGCCACTTCATGCGCGAGCTCAACCGTCTCGGCGTGACCGGCGCCATCGACGCCGGTGGCGGTTTCCAGAATTATCCGGAAGACTATGCCGTCATCCAGAAGCTATCGGACGATGGCCAGCTGACCGTCCGCCTCGCCTACAATCTGTTCACCCAGAAGCCGAAGCAGGAGAAGGAAGACTTCCTCAACTGGACCTCTTCGGTGAAATACAAGCAGGGCGACGACTATTTCCGCCACAACGGCGCCGGCGAAATGCTGGTATTCTCGGCAGCGGATTTCGAGGACTTCCGCCAGCCGCGGCCGGACATGCCTCCGGAGATGGAGGGCGAACTCGAGGAAGTCGTACGCGTGCTGGCGCAGAACCGCTGGCCATGGCGCCTGCATGCGACCTATGACGAAACGATCTCCCGCTCGCTGGACGTGTTCGAGAAGGTCAACAAGGACACGCCGCTCGAAGGGTTGAACTGGTTCTTCGACCACGCCGAGACCATTTCCGAAAAGTCCATCGATCGCATCTCGGCGCTTGGCGGCGGCATCGCCGTCCAGCATCGCATGGCCTATCAGGGCGAATATTTCGTCGAGCGCTATGGCGCCGGCGCGGCCGAGGTGACGCCGCCGGTCGCCCGCATGCTCGAAAAGGGCGTAAAGGTCTCGGCGGGTACGGACGCGACACGCGTTGCGTCCTACAATCCCTGGGTCTCGCTCAGTTGGATGATCACCGGCAAGACGATCGGCGGCCTGCGCCTCTATCCGCAACGCAATTGCCTCGATCGCGAGACCGCACTGCGGATGTGGACGGAAAACGTCACCTGGTTCTCCAACGATGAAGGCAAGCGGGGCCGGATCGAGAAGGGCCAGCTCGCCGACGCAATCGTGCCCAGCAAGGACTTCTTCGATTGCTCGGACGACGAAATCTCCTTCCTCACCTCGGACCTGACGATGGTGGGCGGCAAGATCGTCTACGGCGCCGGGGATTTCTCCAAGCTCGACGAGAACCCGGTCCCGCCGGCGATGCCGGACTGGTCGCCGGTACGCAGCTTCAAGGGCTATGCGGCCTGGGGGGAACCGGAGGGTGCAGGCAAGAATTCGCTGCAGCGCATCGCCATCGCTTCATGCGGATGTCAATCCTCCTGCGGCGTACATGGTCACGACCACGCCGGCGCCTGGGGCTCGAAGCTGCCGATCTCCGACCTCAGGAGCTTCTGGGGAGCGCTCGGATGCTCCTGCTGGGCGGTGTGACGTGACTGCTTCGCCGAATGCCCCAACAACCGTCGTGGCCAGACTGGCCACGGCCGCGCGTCCGGTCATCGGATCGGCCGCCCTGCGAAGCCTTGCCTATCTCGGCCTGTGTGCGGCCTACATCCAGGGCCCTGTCACCAAGGCCCTCGATTTCGACGGTGCGATCGCGGAGATGACGCATTTCGGACTGTCACCGGCACCGACATTCGCGGTGGCGGTGATCGCCTTCGAGCTCATGGCCAGTGCGATGATCCTATTCGGTCTCTGGCGCTGGCTCGCGGCCCTCTCCTTGGCTGGATTCACGCTGATGGCGACCTTCGTTGCCCTGCGCTTCTGGGAAATCCCGGCCGGCCAGGGGCGGATGATGGCGATGAACGCCTTCTTCGAGCATCTCGGCCTCATCGGCGGATTCATTCTCGTCGCCATCGACGATCTGACCAGGACGAAAGACAGCGCACGTGACGGACAGCGTTAAGCCGGCTGTCGCCCCCAAGCTCCAGCAGGTTCGCCTGACCACCGGCGCAATGCACATGCGAGCCGTGCGTGCAGGCGCGGTCCCAATGAGCCCTGATCGATCACTTGGCTCCTCACGCCAAAAGAAAGGAAGTTGCCCATGGCCCGTCTATCCTGTGTCGCACTTGCCTTGTGCGGTCTGACATTTGGCGGCGCCGCAATGGCGCAGGAGACCAATTCAAACGGTGTATCCGACAAGGATCCCTTCGACGCGTTGAAGAACATCCCGCTCTCCTCGGACGGCAGCGTCTATGTCGATTTCGGGGGGCAGTTGCGGCTTCGCGCAGAGTCCTCGAACCATCCGGTCTTCGGCTTGGCCAAGCCCGAACACAATGACGTCCTGCTCATCCGCTCGTTCCTTTCGGCGGACTTTCATTTCGGGCCCTATTTGAGAACCTTCGTCCAACTGGGCAGCGGGCAGGCTCCTTCCTGGAACGGCACGCCTCCGGCAACGCAGTTTGATCGCTTCGATCTCATGCAAGGCTATGGCGAGTTGACGCTCCCTTCCGCCGCTGGACGCTTCATGGTTCGGGCAGGGCGACAGGAGATGAGCTTCGGTTCTTCGCGCCTCGTCTCCGTGCGTGAAAGCCCGAACATCCGCCGCGCCTTCGATGGTGTCCGCGCCGCCTGGATAGCGTCGCCGGACACGCGCATCGATGCCTTTCTCGTGCGCCCGGTTTCGCTGCTCCCCGGCGCGCTCGACGACAAATCGGACACCGGCCAGGCCTTCTGGGGCGTCTATGCCACAAGTCCCGTTCCCGGTGTCCCTGCATTAAAGGCCGATCTCTACTATTTCGGCCTCAACCGCGACGATGCAAAGTTCGCCCGGGGCACCGGCAATGAGCATCGGCACACTGTTGGCGCACGCCTGTTCGGTAAAACCGACAATTTCGATTGGGACCTGGAAGGCGCCTACCAATTCGGCCGCTTCGGCGCAGCCGATATCCGGGCGTGGACCGTCTCGGCCGAGCTCGGCTACACGTTCCAGGGCGTACCGTTCTCGCCTCGGATCGGTCTCAACGCCGATGTAATCAGCGGTGACCACAATCTGCACGATGGCACGCTCGGAACCTTCAATCCGCTGTTTCCAAAACTGCCCTATTTCTCCGAAGCGAATCTGGTCGGGCCCGCCAACCTCATCGACATCCAGCCCAACCTGACGCTGACTGTGGTGAGGAACGTCGTGCTGAACGTCGGTTGGAATCCGCTCTGGAAGGAAGCGACGGCCGATGCGTTCTACGGACCGGCAATTACCCCGGTCGCGGCCACTGCCGGCGGCACCGGCCGATACATGGGCCAGCAGATTTCCACGGCCCTTACCTGGACGCCAACCAAGCACCTGACCTTCGGGGGCACCTATGTAAACTACACGCCCGGAAAGCGGATACGACAGGCGGGCGGAAAGTCCGGATCGTTCGCCGCGGCCTGGGCGGCGATATCGTTCTGATCCCGCAGAAGGCCATGACGAAGCAAAGCTCCTCCGATAAGCGCATGGGACGTTCCACAGCGTCGGAAATAAGGAACCAGCAATTGAAACAGGGCACATCACTCCTGCTCAGTCTTAACGGCGGTTATGTCGATACCGCCGGCTTCCTGGCGCTGCAGGGCCTCTTTACGGCGCATGTGACAGGCAACTTCGTGACATTCGGCGCCGCCCTCGTGAACGGCACGTCGGGGGCCTTCGCCAAGCTTCTCGCGCTTCCGGTGTTCTGCCTGACAATCCTGCTGACGCGGATGATCAGCCTTCGCTTCGGCGCATCGGGCTCCACGACCTTGAAGACCATGCTCGGCACCAAGGTCCTGCTGCTCGCCATCGCCGCGGCTCTTGCGTTGACCTGGGGTCCTTTCCCCGACGGCGATACCTGGCGGGCCATCCTGACCGGCATGATTTTGGTCTGTGCAATGGCGATCCAGAACGCCTCCCATCGCGTTCATCTGCCGAAAATTCCTCCCTCGACGCTGATGACGGGTACGACCACGCAAATCATGCTGGACCTGGCCGATCTGCTGTCCGGAAGCGCGTCGCAGCAGCAGCGCTCGGAAATCCGAGGCCGGCTCAGGAAGATGGCGCCGGCCATGGCTGCCTTTGCAGCCGGTTGTGGGGCAGCCGCGCTCGTCTTCATCCTGTTTGGCCTTCGTGTCTTCCTCCTCCCGCCGTTGATCGCGCTCGCGACCGTGGTCTCGATCCACCTCGATCCAGACCCGGATATCGCCTGACGGCAATTCGCCCTGACAGGGAATGCGCATCCCGGTCCCGTCGAGCTGCATCTCAAAAAAGAAAGGGGTGATGGCAAAACATGCTGAAAACACTTCGTGGCAAAGGCAATTCACTCGTCCTGGCGTTCATCTCCGGATTTGCCGATGCATTGTTCTTCATTCATCTGGGCGGCCTCTTCGTCGGCCTGGTCACCGGCAATGTCATCCTCCTCGGGCTGGGCCTGATCGGCCACGAGAAAGGCGGCCTGCACGGGCTCCAGATCCTGACCTTCCCGCTCTTCATGCTGGGCGCCGGCCTGGCGGCGATCCTGGTCGCCTGGATCGGCCCGCTGGGCCGCGCCACCTCCTGTACGATCGTCCTCGCAGCCTGCGCGTTCGCGACCTCCGCTGCTCTCGCGATCACCCAGACCGGCCCTGACTCCGCCTGCGCACTTTTCGCTGTCGTCGCGATGGGCATGCTGACGGCGATCGAGCGCCTCGATTCGAGGCTCGGGCCGCCATTTTCGTTGATGACAGGCAATATCGCCGGTCTGGCGGTCGCAGGCACGCGCCGGCTCATCGGCTACAAGGAAAGACCCGAAGAGTGGGGGCAATCGCTGACCTCAATCATCCTCGTCATCGGCTTTGTCGCCGGATGCGGCGCAGGCGCCTTGGCTCAAAAAACTGTCGGTGTCGCCGGGATGCTCCTGCCGACTTTTCTGCTGTTCCTGGTCGGGTTTCTCTATTCGCCGCAGAGCGGCCAGAAGCCGAGCTGACGCAATGGGTCGCCTCATCGGGCCACTCCTCGTCTCGATCGCGAGGTCCGGCGGCCGCGCGACGGGCAGCCCTTGGCATTTCCGGCGATGATCTTTCAACTCACCCCCCGCGATCAGCATGAGGCGAACCGCAGCTCGACCTCGCTGGAACTGATGTTCGACCTGGCGACCGCCGTTGCAGTCGCAGCCGCCGCCCATGGCCTGGCGCAGGAAGTCGGCAGCGGCCATGTTGCCGCGGGCGCCGTCCGGTTTGCGAGCAGCTTCTTCATGGCCTGGCTGGCCTGGGCCAATTACACGTGGTTCGCTTCAGCCTATGATAACAAGTCGACCGCGTTTCGCGTTCTGACGATGATCATCATGTTCGGATCGCTGGTGCTGGCCGCCGGGATCCAGATCGCTTACGGCGACCAGCCGATCTGGCTTGCGCTTGCCGGCTTTGTCATCATGCGGGTCGGCATGATCGTGTTATGGCTGGGGGCCGCCAATGGCGATCAAACCGCCCGAACGATGGCCCTGCGCTATGCAGCAGGGATCGGCACGATGCAACTCTATTGGATGATGGTGATCGCCATCCTTCCGCCGCAGGGCTCCATATATCCGCTTTTGTTCGTGCTGGGTGTTCTTGGCGAGCTGGCGGTGCCCGCGTTCGCGGAGCGGCAGACCACCACCAGCTGGCACCATGGTCACATCGTCGACCGCTACAATATGTTCAATATCATCGTCCTCGGCGAATGCTTCGCCGCGGTTGCGAAAATCATTGCGGACTCTGGGACGCCGGACCTCGGGCATTTCTGGCTGGCTGGCCTGTGTTCCGTCATCGCATTTTCCATGTGGGGCCTCTATTTCGACCGAAAGGAGCAGTTGCTTCGCCGCAACCTCGGCTCCGTCCTGGTCTGGGCCTATGGCCACTACGTGCTCTTCGCGGCCGGCGCTGCAACGGCGGCAGGTTTTGCAGTTTTCCTAGCTCTCGCTACCAAGCGCGCCGAGGTTCCTGCGCAAATCGCTTCCTTTGCCATCGCCATTCCGATCGCGCTCTACCTCGGGGCGCTTTGGCTGGTGCGTGACCGCGCAATCCATCGTGGCGCCATGCAGTGGCTTCTTGTCGTCGCAGCCGCCCTGATCCTAGCGAGCGCCGCACTCGCTCCCCATCCGGCGGAAATCATCGCAGCGCTCCTTGTGCTGGCAGTCGTCTGTCGGCAGCGCCTTGGCCCCCACAATGCCAACAAGACCGAAAGACATGACTGAAACGGATGGGAAGAGCATTGAGCGAAGATTGACACCCCCCAGATTTGGGGACGCCTCCTTCCCTCATTTTGAGGCAAGGAGGCCATGCTGGGGCCGAGACATTTCGGCGACGATTTCAAGCGTGACGCGCAATTTGCCCTGACATTGCCTGTGTCGGGTGTCGCAGGTCTCGACGGCATGATGTTCCAGTGTCTGGTTTCAAGCACCTGGGGCACACGGCCCATCCGCCAATCGCAGATCATATCGCCGAAAGTCTGCCGAAAAAGCCGGCGGACTCGTCCAGCATGTCGGCATAGAACTTCGCATAGCTTTGATAGAATTCCGTCCGCTCGGGGTCTGGACAGGTCGGTTCCCCCTCTGCCCTTACGAACCGGCGCGCTGTATCGGCCATGTCGCTGAACAGGCCGACAGCCTTGCCGGCTACGATGGCGCTGCCCAGTGTCCCGAACTCGTCGCGATCGAGACGCCCATAAGCCAGGCCCAGGATGTCGGCCTTGATCTGGCGGAAGGTCTGGCTACGGGCTCCTCCGCCAATACTCGTGACACGCGTCGGCACGAGATCGGGAGCGAGCGCCTTCACCGAGCGCAGATAGAGCAGATATTCATAGCCGATGCTTTCCATGATCGAACGGACCATGTGCGCCTTTCCATGACGCCAGGTCAGGCCGACGAAGGCGCCACGCATATCCGTATTGTTGGGCGTATTGCGCCCCCCAAGGTGCGGCAGGAAGATCAGCTTGTCCGCACCGGGCGGTGCGGACTCGGCCAGTCGACCAAGTTCGTCATAGGGGTTGAGCCCTTCTTTCTCCCATTGCGGCTTCTCCGCGTCGCAGATGGCATCGCGGAACCAGCGCAGATTCAACCCGCCGCCGGCGACATAGGCCATGGCATAGTAGAGCCCGGGCACGACATGGGGACAGGTCATCAGGGCCTGATGGGTGGTATCGGTGGCAAAAGTATCGAGCACGATCGAGAACACCGAAGCCGTGCCGGAAGCGTCGTAGATCATGCCAGGATCGACGATGCCGCCCCCGAGCACGTTCGCAGCCTGATCGCCGCACCCGGCCGCAATCGGCGTTCCCTGGACGAGGCCGGTGGCCTCGGCCGCCGCATGCGTCAGCCTGCCCACCACGTCCCATGGCTCGACGATGCGGGGAAGCTTGGCCGTGTCGAGGCCGAAATCGGCGAGCAGATCCTCGTTCCACCGACAATTGGCCGTGTCGGCGAAAGTCGAGAAATTGAGATAGGTCCTGTCGATGAAAGCGTCCTTGCCCCTGAGACCGGCCAGGCGCCCGGCGACATAGGCGGCAGGTTGCACGAAGGCGCGGATGCGTTCCCAGACCTCGGGGAATTCGTGTTTCCAATAGAGGATCTTCGGCCCGTGATTATAGGAAGGCGTGCAGCCGGAGGCCTGCAGGATCTCCATGCCACGCTTCTTCAACCGGGGCAGATAGGCGGCACAACGATTGTCCAGCCAGGAATCGTAATGCGTAGGTGCGTTCCAATCATCGTCGACGGTGCATACACCGCCCATCTGGCCATCGAGGGCAATTGCCACCACATCGGAAGGGTTCACCCCACCCGCTTCCATTGCCGTCCGAATGGTCCGATGAACAGAGCCTTCGATATCGTCGGGCCGCTGCTCCACCCATCCTGGCTTGGGATAGATCAGGACCGACTCTTCGAAAGCCGAGCCCAGCAGCTTTCCGGTCTCGTCGTAGATGCCGGTCTTCGTGCCGGTCGTGCCGATATCGATGCCGATCACGGCGTTTGCCATGGCGTCTCTCCCTGAATTGGCCTTGGCAGTTTCATCCCGCCATTATCGCGCCACCGGCCCGTTGCGCGCCGGCGGATAGTCGTGTCGGCTCAGCCTTGCGAAGCCCTGGACGCGCCACCGTCGAAAAGGCGCTTTTCGTCGTCCAGCGACCAGCGGACTGGCTGATCGTCCTGGCGCAGGTCACACACCGGCGTCACCGGCAGGTCGAGCAAAGCGGGATAGATGGCGATCTTGCCCGAGACCTTGCCGGCATTGACCGCTTCGAGCGCATCCGGCAGGGCACCAAGCCCTGCCACCGCCTCCAGATTGCCCGAGAGTTCGAGCGAGCCTTCGACCACGCGATCGAGGACGGCGAGCTGGTCGGCGACCGTGCAGCCGGTGGAGCCGGTGATGCGCGCATTGCCGCTGGAGACCAGCCCGAGCGGCAAGGCGCAGGGCTGGCCGAAGGGCATGCCGGCGAACAGCACGAGCATGCCGTCGGCCCGCATCAGCCGGGCGCCGCGCTCGATCACCGCGACCTCCGGCGCGACCACCACCACATCGTCGCAGCCTTCGGGGGCCAGCCGGCCGACGCAGGCCTCGACCTCGCTGTCCTCGATCACCACCAGCGTCTTGCCATGCTGGCGGGCAAGCGGTGCGAAGTCCTCCTCCAGCGCCTTGAGCCGGGCACCCTTGCGCGAGGTGGCGATGATGGTCGCCGGCCCGTCCTTCAGCTCCAGGGCACGGTGGGTGTGAATGCGCCCCATGGCGCCGCCCGCACCCAGCACCAGCGCTATGCCGCCGGCGCGCAGTTCGAAGCGCGTGCGCGCGGGCAGAAAGGCGTCCGACAGCGAGGGGCCGGGTGCGCCCAGAAAGGAGAGCTCATGATAGTGGATGCGCGCGGCATCGAGGATGACATTCTCGCGCGCGCATTGTGCGCCGACCAGGACCATCAGGCCGCCCTTGGCGAGGCGACCCGCTACCTGGGCCGTCGCCTCCGCGTCGAGCGGGCCGGCGAGAACGATATCGTCATAGCTCGCCTGCCCAGCTTCCGAGGCTGCAAAGCCATCCAGGCTCCCATGGCTTGTGACCGTCGCAGCGCCGGCTACCCAGGCCCGCGCTGCCTCGCCGGCGCCGACCAGGACGACCTCGCCCGTCGGCGCCGGCAGATCGAAGTGCGTCCCCGCCGCGGTCTCCACCACCAGCAGACGGCCACCGGGTTTCAGGCTCGTGCGGCAATTGGGACGATAGGCCGCCTCCACGCACGCATAGGGCTCCAGCATGGCAATGGTGGCGGCACTAACATCGGCCGGCACCGGGAAGACATAGGGCCCTTCGCCTGCCAGCACGCGCGCATCGAGGCGGATATGGTCGGCGAAAGCCCCGGGCAGATCCATGCCGACGGTGCGGCGCTTGCCCTCGACCATGATGGCCGGCTGCAGGCCGAGCCGGTCCCCGGGCCGGAAGCGATCGCGCCAATTGGCCCCGGCATCCACGATCGTCAGCGCCATTTCGTGGCCGAGCACCGCAGGACTGTCGGCAAGGTCGCGATCGGCGAACAGAGGATGGGCCTTGCCCATGCGGATGATCTTGATGTCCGAAGAGCAGATGCAGACGGCATCGATGCGGGCAATCACCTCGTCCGGCCCCGCCGGCACCTGCTGCTCCTCGATATAGCGCCCACCCATGCCGATATCGCGGATACCGCCGCCGGCAAAGGGCCAGCTCCGGTTAAAGGCGGGCAATCCGGAGGGCGCGGAAATCTGGGGAAAGGCGGCACGGCGCATGAGATACTCGCTTATTTCAATCGGCTTCTGGCAATGACGCCATCGGTGTAGTCGAGGCGCTCGAGAGCCTTTTCGTGATCCTGGAGGGCCACCAGCGCGTAGAGCGCGTCCATGGCGGTGAGTTGCGCCATCTTGGAGACCATCGATTCATACATACCCTCGCCGCCCGTCGGCTCGGGTGCGGCGCCTGGCAGGGTCAGCACAGCGTCCGCCTGCTTGGCGAGAGGCGAACTGCCTGCCGAGGTGATGGCGATGGTGGGCATGCCCAGGGCCTTCGCCTCGCGCAGTGCCTCCACCGTGCTCTTGGTACGGCCGCTGTCGCTGATCCCGATGGCGACGGCGCGCCCGGCGAGGCCGGCCACCGAGAACATCTGGATATTGGCATCGCGGTTGAAGATGCAGGCCTTGCCGATGCGCAGGAAGCGCATGACGCCATTCTCGGCGGCAAGCAGCGAGGATCCGACCGCAAAGAACACGATGGTGTGGTGCGCAGAAACCAGAAGCGCGGCCTTCCGCAATTCGGCGGGATCCAGCGTCATCGTGGCCCCCGTGATGATCTCGGCCTGGCGACGCGACACCTTGGCGATGATCGCGGCGGCATCGTCCCCCGGCGCGATGCCTTCATAGACCTCGTGCTCGGCCGCCCTGCCCCGGGCCGCTTTGCGCGTCAGCCCTTCGGCCAGCATGATGCGGAATTCCTGATAGGAGTCGGCGCCGACCAGGCGCACGAAACGGCTGACGGAAGACTGGGAGACGCCGGCTTCTTCGGCCAGTTCCTTGATGCTCATGGCCTTGGCGTCGGCCGTCCTGTCCAGCACGAAATCGGCGATGCGCCTCAGGGTCGGATTGAGTCCGCCGCGCAGGGCGTTGATGCGTCGCGTAATCTCCGTTTGCGGTCCTTGCACGAGCCACTCCCAAAAACCGTTCGTCGGGCGCCCTGCTTAGCATCATTCGAAGCCCCTCGTTTTGTGAAAGTAACTTTCTTTCTAATAATCATGCAAGGAAATTTCTATCTAGACACCCCACATCGCCGATGCTAGCGTTTCAGCCAATCGAACTTCCCCGCGAAGTGGGAAGCGACAAGAACTTGTGAGGGAGAAAGCCCGTGAAAAGACTATATTCCTGCCTAGCAGCAGCAGCCTTTGCCCTATCGACTGCCGTCTTCAGTGGCCAGAGCACAGCTCAGGAGCATAAGAGGACGTATTACTACGCCTCTCAGTTGCAGGGGCACCCCTATCTTCTCGATTCTCTACTTGGCATGGACTATGCCGCCAAGAAATTCGGTGTGAACATCGTCACGCTCGGCCCCCAGAGTTGGGATCCCGTGGCCCATGCGGAAGCTGTGGAGCAGGCCATCGCCAAGAAGCCGGATGGCATCGTGACCACGCTGTGGGAGCCGGGCGCCGTGCCGGCGATCAAGCGCGCCATGAGCCAGGGCATTCCGGTGGTGGTGATCGAGGCGGTAACACCCGACAGCGGTGCGCTGACCTTCGTCGGCCTCGACAATTACGAGGCAGGCGTGGACACGGCCAAGGAGTTGATCAAGCGGGCCGGCAAAACCGGCAAGCTGGTGGTCTCCGGCAATTGGGGCGCCTCCAACACGGACGCCAAGTTCAAGGGCCTGATGGACTACCTCAAGGCCAATTCGCAGTGGGAGCTGCTCGGCCGCGTCGACGACAAGGCGACTACCGAGACCGCAATCGACGCCGCCAAGACCATGTTCAACACCTATAAGGACATGACCGGCGTCATCGGGCTCGATTCCTCGTCCGGGACCGGCATCTGCCTGGCGGCCGAGGAGCTCGACAAGGACATCAAGCCTCTCACCGTCATCGTGCACGATCGCGAGGCGCCGGTCCTGGAATGCGTCCAGAGCGGCGACATCGATGCCACCATCGTCAACAAGACGGCACTGCAGGCCTATATGGCGATCCAGTTGCTGGAAGCCTACAACGACGAGAAGGTCGGCCTCGCCACCGTGCCGATCTCCAGCGACAACAAGGCAGCCGGCGTCATCCCCTTCCCGCAATATATCTACATGGGAACTCAGGTGATCGATAAGGACAACATCCAGTACTTCCTGGCCGCCAACATGCCGAAGTTCAAGTAAGCCCGCCCTTCGCCAATCTCGTTCCTTCGCCTGCAGAACGTGCTTCTGCGGGCGAAGGTCCGTCGCGAAGACCGCTTCGGATCATCAAGACAGGAATGCCAGCCATGGCCGACATCGTCCTCTCGCTGAAGGATGTCACCAAGTCGTTCGGCGCGGTGAAGGCCCTCGGCGGCATCAGCTTCTCCGTGCGGCGCGGCGAGATCCACACGCTCCTCGGCGAGAACGGGGCCGGCAAGAGCACCACGCTCAAGATCATCAAGGGCGACGTCACCCCGACGACCGGCACTGTGGTCATCGATGGCGAGACCGTCACCGAGTTCCTGCCCTCGAATGCCGCTCGGCACGGCATTGCCATGGTGCACCAGGAACTCGCCGTCTTCGAAAACATGACCGTAGCCGAGAATGTTTTCGTCGACAGCCCGCCGCTGCGAGGCGGGCTCGTGGACGTCACGGCGATGAACCGGCGCACGGCGGAACTCCTGGCGATGTTCGAGCTCGACATCGATCCGCGCACCCGCGTGCTGGAGCTCACTCCGAGCCAGCGCCAGATCATCGAGATCCTGCGGGCCGTCAATGTCGAGCGCAAGATCGTCATCCTCGACGAGCCGACCTCCGGCCTCAACGCCCACGATTCCGATATCCTCCTGAACCTGCTCGCCAGGCTCCGGACCCAGGGACAGACGATCCTGTTCGTCTCCCATCGGCTCGGTGACGTCATGCGCATCTCCGACCGCATCACCGTCCTGCGCGATGGCGCCGTGGTGGAGACCCTCGACAATCAGGGTCTGCAGGAAAGCGACCTCGTCAGCCGCATGGTGGGCCGCAAGCTGGCGCAAGTGCATCACCGCGACCGCCCTGCCAGGGCAAGCGAGGAACCGGTCGTCTTCAAGGTCGAGGGGGCAAGGCGGCAGGACGGTTTCGAGGACGTCTCCCTGTCGCTGCGCCGCGGCGAGATCGTCGGCGTCTACGGGCTCGAAGGCTCCGGCACGGCCGAGCTTTCGCGCTCCCTCTTCGGCCTCGATCCGCTCGAAGGGGGGCAGATGGAAATCTCGGGCAAGGCCGTCGCCTCGCCCGAGCCGCGCCGCATGATGGCGGCGGGTGTCTCCTATCTCAACGCCAACCGCAAGGATGCCGGCCTCTTCATGCAGCGCAGCGTTGCCGACAATGTCTCGGCGCCGGTCCTGCGCCGTTTCGCGCGTCTCGGCTTCCTGAACGAAAGGAGCCTGGTGGCGCGGGCCGGCGAAGCGATCAAGCGTTTCGCCATTCGCGTCGCCGGCACGAACGTGCCGCCCCGGGAACTCTCCGGCGGCAATCAGCAGAAGGTGATGCTGAGCGCCTGCCTGTCCTGCGATCCTACCGTCATGATCGTCAACGAGCCCACGCGCGGCATCGACGTCGGCGCCAAGGTGGATGTGTACCGGGCGCTGACCGACCTCGCCGACGAGGGGCGCAGCCTCCTGGTGTTTTCATCCGAGCTGCCCGAGATCCTGCTTCTCGCCGACCGCATCCTGGTGATGCGCGCCCGCAAGGTCGCGGGCTGGCTCACCGGCGCCGCGATGACGCAAGAGCAGGTCATGGCGCTGGCCGCAGGCAACAAGTGAGGATCGGATGAGCCAGCAAGAGACAGCCCCGCTTGCCGCCGCGGCGCCCACGGCCCTTGCCCGCCGACGCGCCCGCCTCGGAACGATCCCTCTCCTGGTGATCACCGTCGCGCTCTGCGCCTTTCTCGCCGTCACGCGTGAGAATTTCCTGACTGCCAGCAATCTCTATTCGCTCGCCTTCGCCGTCTCGATCGAGGCGCTAGTCGTGCTTGCCTTCACCTATGTCATGGTGCTGCGCGAGATCGATCTTTCCGTCGGCGCGGTCTACGCCCTTTCCGGCGTCCTTTCGGGTTATCTCCTGCTGCAGGGTCTCTCGCTGCCGCTCGCCATCGCGCTCGCCCTGGGTGCTGCCGCCGTGGTGGGCCTGGTCAATGGTTTCCTGGTGGTGCGGTTCCGCATCAATTCCCTGATGCTGACCATCGGCACCATGCTGATCGTGCGCGGCATCGTCGGCGTGATGACCACGACGCTGCGCGGCAACATCTTCCCGCGCGAGTTCCGCAGCCTGGCCCGCCAGGCCTTTTTCGGCGTCAACCTCACCATCATCGCCATGGCCGTCCTGGTGATCGCCGCCCTGCTCTTCCAATGGCGCAGCGTGCTGTTCCGGCAGATGTGCTACATCGGCGAAAACCTGCAATCGGCCACGATCTACGGCATCCGCACAGGCCGCATCAAGCTGCTTGCCTTCGTGGCGTCGAGCCTGATGGCCGGTATCGCCGGCATCTATACCGCCTCGCGCATCACCCACGCCGATTCCAACATGGGCGTCGGGCTCGAATTCAGCATGATCACCGCCGCCGTGCTCGGCGGCGCCAGCCTCTATGGCGGGCGCGGCCAAGCCGCC
>NZ_LYXZ01000010.1 GCF_001676615.1 Labrys sp. WJW
GCCGCCTCCAAGGAGTTCGGCGAGCGCGGCATCTCGGTGACCGCCATCGGCCCCGGCCCGATGGACACGTCCTTCTTCTATCCGGCCGAGGGCGCCGACGCCGTCGCCTATCACAAGAGCGCGGCGGCCCTGTCGAAATTCTCCAAGACCGGTCTCACCGACATCGAGGACATCGTGCCCTACATCCGCTTCCTCGTCTCCGACGGCTGGTGGATGACCGGACAGACCATCCTGGTGAATGGCGGCTACACCACCAAGTAAGTCGAATCCGGCGGCGGGCCATCGGCCCGTCGCCATTTTTGACATATCGGTCCAACGTGGTGCAGGCCATGACCAATCGCTTCCAGTCGCTTTTCGACGCGCAGAAGGAGCATTTCTTCTCCGACGCTACGAAGAGCTATGAATGGCGGATCGACCAGCTCGATCGTATAGAGCGCCTGCTGCTCGACAACAGGCAAGCCCTGTGCGCCGCGCTGTATCAGGATTTCGGCAAGCCTCCCTTCGAGCAGCTCTTCGAGATCACCGTACCCAGCGGGGTGATCAAATATTATCGCGAGAATCTCCGCCAATTGATGGCGCCACAGCCGGTCGCCATCCCAACGGGGCTGGAGGAAACCGGCAACAGGGGCGTCATCCACAAGGAGCCCTATGGCGTCACGCTGGTGATCGGCCCGTTCAATGCACCGATCCTGCTGCTGCTCGACCCGGCAATCGCCGCGCTGGCCGCCGGCAATCCGGTGATCCTGAAGCCGGCCAATACGACTCCCGCAACGGCAGCGCTGTTCCAGCAACTCGTACCGCAGTATTTCGCGCCCGAGAACGTCAGCGTGGTAACCGGCGGGCGGGACGAAATCGGCGCGCTTCTCGAACTTCCCTTCGATTTCATCTTCTTCACCGGTTCGTCGGCGGTGGGCAAGGTGGTGATGCGCGCGGCTGCCGAGCACCTGACGCCCGTGCTTTTGGAACTGGGCGGGCAGAACCCCACGCTGGTCGATGAGACCGCCAATCTCGACATCGCCGCCGACAGGATCGCCTGGGGACACAATGCGATCTCCGGCCAATGGTGCATCGCGCCGGGCTATGTCTGCGTGCATGAGAGCGTTGCCGAGGCCTTCATTGCCAAGCTCAAGGCGTCGGTGATCAGGATGTATGGAGAGGACCCGAGCAAGAGCCCGGATTTCGCCAGGATGATCAGTTCGCACGATGCCGAACGCGTGGCCTCCTACATCCTTCCCGACAAGCTCGTGCATGGCGGGCGATTCGACATCGAGGCCCGATATGTCGAGCCGACGATTCTCTACCCTTCCACCTGGGACGATCCGGCACTGCAGCAGGAGATCTTCGGACCGGTGCTTCCCGTCATGCCCTATCGCGACCTCAAGGCGGTCGTCGATGTCATCAAGCGCAAGCCAAAGCCCCTTGCGGCCTATGTGTTCAGCAAGAATCAGCAGGCGATCGACTATGTCCTGGGTTCCCTGTCCTTCGGAGGCGGGTGCATCAACCAGACCAATCTCCATTGCTGGATCGACAGCCTGCCGTTCGGCGGCGTCGGCAACAGCGGCATGGGCAAATATTACGGCAAGGCCGGGTTCGATGCCCTCAGCAATACCAAGGCCCTGCTGATCGGCAATCCGGATGTGCTTCTCGACGTCTTCCCGCCCTATGCGGGCAAGGACATCGAAAGGAATCTGAGCGTGTTTTCGTGACGGTGCCCATGAGCTCTTCAGCCGGTGAAAAAACACATCCCCTGCTGCGCCAACGCGACGGCCAGCATGCGCGCGTGACGGCGGTGGAACTGTTTTTCGACCTCGTCTATGCCTTCGCTGCGACCCAGCTCAGCCACAAGCTGCTGGGACATCTCAATGCGCAAGGCGTCGCCGAAACCCTGGTCTTGTGGTTCGCCGTCTGGCTTGGGTGGCAATATACCTGCTGGGTGACGAACTGGTTCGACCCGGAGAGGCCGGCCATCCGCTCGCTGGTCTTCGCCGTGACCTTGCTCGGCCTCGTCATGGCCGCCGCCCTTCCCGAGGCCTTCGGCGAACGTGCATCCCTGTTCGCCGCCGCCTATGTGGCGATCCAGGTCGGCCGCACCGCCTATATCGTCTCGCGGCTGCCGGCGGATCATCCCCTGGCACCCAATTATTGGCGCATGCTGGGCTGGTTGGCGATCGCGGCCGTCTTCTGGCTCGCCGGAGCCTTCGTCTTCCCGCAATGGCGCATGACGCTGTGGCTCGTCGCGATCGCCTGCGAATATCTTTCGCCGATGTTCGGTTTCCCGCTGCCCGGCCTGGGGCGTTCCTCCACGCAAGACTGGACCATCGAAGGCGGCCATCTGGCGGAACGCTGCCAGGCCTTCGTCATCGTCGCGCTCGGCGAAGCATTGGTCTCGACCGGGGCTACCCTGTCCGAGGCCCAGGACTGGGACGGGACCGTGCTGCTGGCCCTGCTCGCCGCCTTTCTCACCACCGTCGCGATGTGGTGGCTGTATTTCGGCACCTCAAGCGAAGATGCCACCCGCACCATCGAGCGATCCGACGATCCCGGCCGGATCGGTGCCTATTTCCACTATGTCCACGCTATCCTGATCGCGGGAATCATAGTCGGCGCAGTCGGCAACGATCTGATGCTCGCCCATCCCCACGGCGCACCGCCCTGGGCCCACGCGGTGGCCCTGATCGCTGGACCGGTCATCTATCTCGTCGGCAGCGCGATCTACAAGAAGGTGGTCTATGGCCGCATTCCCCACTCGCATCTGATCGGAGCCGTTCTGCTGCTGGTCGTAATCGCCCTCGCACCGGTGGCGGACTTGCTGTCGATGGGCTGGATGGCCTGTGTCACCCTGCTGGCACTCGGATCGTGGGAAGGTCGATCGATGATCAAGCGACGCAATCAGAGCCGTGGCGAGGCAGCATAGAAAATCCCGAATGAGAATTTTCGGGTTTTGCATTTCCAATATCGATGCTGAATCAATAGCACAACAATTCAATATACGTTAAATTTACTGAGATAAAAACACGTCAATACGACCTAACACAACGTAAATCTACGGTGCCACTCCGTGCCTCGATGGGCACCAGAACGCAAGCGTGTATCGAAGAAGACAGGGCTGTCGCACCGCGAAAGTACACGAAAACCGCGATCGTGCGGAAGATCGTCGTTGTGGTGAATGCGCTTCTGCAGGTGTGGATGCCGGGGCCTCCGGAGCGTCTTTTGCGATTTATTGGAATCGTCAAGAATCACAAAGACACGTTGAATCAAAGAGTTAGGTCAGACATGGGTTTCCGTTTAAACGAGCTCTGCTCGAGGCCATGACGGAAACCGTATCGCTTTGCCGCCGGTGTCCGGATGACACCCGCAACGGGCTCGACTCGCGCCTTCTATCCATCAAGAGGAGATACACTGCAGGGAAGCGTACCACTATAGGATATGGATATTAATACTTTATATTGATCTATTTATATTGATCCATGTGCAAAAACGCACACCGAGCAATGGCATCCTTCAATATTATTCCAGATCAGGGAGTGGCTCATTCCCTAGCAGAGGACCGATAGAATTCCTCCCACGTCGGAAGAGTCAAGGAGATGCCCAAATGTCATGGACAGTGAATTACAAGCGCTTGCTTAAATATTCCTCAATCTTGTTGCCAATTTGCTTCATGAATTCTGTCGATGCCTCGGCGCGCCCTTTGCAAGGGAACGCCTGCCATCAAGAATTGCGCCAGGTTCAGACCAAGAAATTAAAGCATTATCATTGTCCGGCAGTGCCAAAACGCACAACGACTGATTCACGTCAGCTGCTGTGGTACGACCTTCTTGCATCCAGTTCTAACGAAACTGGCGGCACGGGTGGGTCGCAGGGCGGCGGCGGCAGCCATAGCGGTGGTACGGGTGGCGGTACGAGCACGGGCGGCGGCACTGGTACAGGTGGCGGCGGCGGCACTGGCACGGGCGGTGGTACCGGCACGGGCGGTGGTACCGGCACGGGTGGTGGTACCGGCACGGGTGGCGGTACCGACACGGGTGGTGGTACCGGCACGGGTGGTGGTACCGGCACGGGTGGCGGCACCGGCACGGGCGGCGGCACTGGTACGAGTGGTGGCACCGGTACGGGTGGTGGCACCGGTACGGGTGGTGGCACCGGTTCGGGTGGCGGTACTGGCACGGGTGGTGGTACCGGTACGGGCGGCGGCACCGGCACGGGTGGTGATACTGGCACGGGTGGTGGTACCGGCACGGGTGGTGGTACCGGCACGGGTGGTGGTACCGGCACGGGCGGCGGCACTGGCACGGGTGGTGCTCACTCGGGTGGCGGCCCTGGCAACGGCAACGGCAATCAGCCAAATTCCGGAAATGGCGGCGGCAATACCAATGGCTCTGGACCCGGCTCCGGCAATGGTGGCCAGAATAACGGCAACGGCAAGGGCAGTGGCGGCACCGGCCGGGGCGGAAAATAGCGTCACCTCCTAGCGCGGTGGACGCCCCCTAGTGTTCTAACCGGCCAGAATTGCCGAGGCCAATGAGGGGTTCCCCTGGGGGCAACAATCGTTGACTTCGGCGATAGCTGCCAAACTGTCTTCGGCTACTTCTCGGCCGCCAAAACTCGGAGGATAAGAACGAGTTGACGGGGCTGGGAACGCCGCAGGATGCCCCCAAGGGATACCATCATCCTCAACGAATATCGGCGCGACTGAATGATCAACGCCCCCTCGACTCCAAGATCATCCACTCCGTTTCGAGGCTAGGGCGGCGCGCCAGAAAGAAATGGGCCTCTTGTTGGGCCAATGCCGCGAACAAATGCGCTGTTTCGGGTGATCGGGGCAGTCTGTTCACAAATCGTAACGACGAGTTTACCGGTCAACCGAGGCTTAGCTTTACCGCCAACTCTCCCTTGAGTGACACGAATTACTGCATCGACATTCACTTAATGAATCGGCATACCGTTCCAAAGGTCGAGCGCTGGGAGGGAGTGAAATGTCTGTTGGAGCCTGGGGAACTGCCGTGCGATTCGAAAGATCGAAAGGCAATGTCCAGACTGTCTCCTCGACGGAGGAAGCGGCGGCACTTCTTTTGAGAGATTGGCCGCTGTTGCACGGCAAGAAGCTCTTCTGGGCTCGAGGAATTTGTCTTGATGCATTCGTTGGCCTCAAACCTCATGAGGAAGCACGGGCGGCCTTCATCGTCGCGTGTGAGGAAGCAGGTATTCACGTAGGGCCGGAGACATGACAATGGCTCCAGGCGGCAAAACGATCTTTCGCACCTTTGACGCGCCTGTGCACAAATACTTTGGCGTTGCATCGGGGCCGCCCGACGGCGGCCCTTCGGCAAGCCGCTTGCATCCGCGATCAGAACAAAGCCGATCCGTGCGATCGTCGACTGCGAGCAAGGTTGCCTGCTGGCGATCCAGGCCTCGAGGCTGGTGAGTTGAAAGTCACGAAGTTCAGGTTATCGGGATGCGGCGCCAGCGGCTTCGATAGGCAGCGAGAAGCAGAATGTCGACCCGGTAGCATCACTCGCCGCCAATATCAGATCCCCACCGTTCTGCTGGGCGATCTCTCGTGAAATGTAAAGGCCTAGACCAGAGCCGGCCACGCTTTTGCCACGACCACGATAATATTTCATGAAAATGAAGTCACGGTCGCTCGGCTCTACGCCAACTCCTTGATCGATTACATTTATGGACGCTATGCCTTGAGCGATCGACAGCTGAACCGTAACCGGATTCGATACAGCTGAGTATTTCAGCGCGTTCTGAACCAGATTTTGCACGACAACTTCCAACAGAACACGGTCACCCCTTACCATTGCCGCGTCGCCGTGAATGAAGTTGACGCGCCTCGTGGCATTGTCGTCCAGCCCCGCTCTGACGGTGTGCAATATTTCGTTCAGGTCGAACACCTCTGCCTTGACAAACGGTGCCTGCCTGGCGTTCAGCCGATCGCCAGCGAGGACGTTTTCAATCAGCATGGACATTCTTTTGACGGTGCGGCCAATCTTGTCGATGCGAAGCCTGATATTGTCGGCTCCCTCCCCCACAGACGCCATCAGATTGTCAGCGGCGATTGCGATTATGGCCAGCGGGCTTCGGAACTCGTGTGACAGCATGGCCACAAAGTCCTGTTGCTGCACCAAAGCATCGTTGACGGAATCGAGCGACTGCCTCAGCTTCGCTTCAAGCAGATGACGCCGCTCCATCTCTGCATTCAGCGATGCGTTGCTTTCCGCAAGCTCCGCAGTCCTCTCGCGTACCTTGATCGTCAGTTCGCGTTCGGCTGCCCGGGACCTCGCAATATCGCGATCCTGTTCGGCTCGCAGGCGGCGCTCGGCAAGCTGTGTGGCAACACGATCGGAGAGCAGGAGTAAAACCAGGCCGAACGCTGCCACCAGCGCCGCCGTCCAAAGATGCTGCGTGCGCATGGGTGCCAATTGCTCCAGCGAAGCCAGCGTGAACAGCTGGTACTGTGTACCAGCCAGCGGCTGATGCCGGAGCAGATAAGACTTGCCGTCGATAAGCCATTGATCGGGATGCGCCGGGCCGGCCAACGGTCGCACATCCATGGTTTGGCCCGCCTCTTCTCCGTCGTCGGGCGGCAGTACCGTACCTGGCGGGAGGAGTGCCGCCACATTGCGAAGCATGAAGGGCGCGGATGAAGTGGTGATCACCCGCCCCTGACGGTTCACGATCAGCGCAACGTGCCGACCTGTCAGGTAGGATGCTACGTCGGGCGCATCGAACTTCACGGTGACCGAGCCCTGCGGTACGTCGTTGGAGTCATCGATGCGACTAGCCACGAAATAGGATGGGGTCTTGTTCAGGCGGGCGATGCCGAACGAAGAACCCGTACCTTTACGCAACGCCTCGACAAGATAGGAGCGTCCCGAGTAGATCATGCCGACAATGCTGTCGGGTTCTGCCCAGTTGCTTGCCGTTACCGTATCGTCCGACATGTTGTTCATGTAAATGCGGGCGTAGCGCAGATCACTGGCCAGCGCGTTCATGAAATCGCCGACTTTGCGCACCAAGGGATCGTGCGTGAATTGGCTGGCACGCTGCTGACGCGTCAGGGCAGCAGCGCCGGGCGGATCCGTGCGATAGCGGACGGCGAGTTGGATCACGTCGGCTTGGCCTGCCACCATATTGGCCACGCTGACCATCTCGGTGAACAATCGGTCCATGACGCGCGCGGTGGTGTTCGTCTCATATTGAGCGCTGGACGCCAAGCTCTCCAGATGCTCCGTTATAAGCCGTTGTGACATCCACCAACCAAAGGTGGCCACCAACGTCAACCACGCCACCGCCAAACCTAGCATCACCTTGCGCACGATCGGCACTATCGGCCGCTCGTGTAGGCTTTGCTGCTGTAACACGTCGCTCACATTGTCTCCGCCAGAAAGAGAATTTCCCAATACAATTTCATTTATCTCAATTTTTATTATGACTTGCTTTCAAGAACCTCGATCAAAGAGACTCATTACTTTAGGTAAACCAATCTAACCCACCGCCGTGAACCTTCCTTGTCAACGAATCTGAGACTCCCTCATCATGATACCGTTCATCATGCGATTCTTGGAATAGATTCATTCTTTCCGGTTAGAGTGATCGCGCCTCAATCTATCCGTACGCTCTGCTGCATCCGGATGCTTTGAAGAACCCGAATCAAGTATCGTGTAACGGTTTTCCAAGATTGCGTAGAGACCCGGTTTCTCCAGATTAGTGCCTGCCTTCACGACCGGCTTCGACTTCAAGAATTGCTCGAACGGATAGGACTTAAAACGGATAAAGCCCGTCTGCGGTCAAACCGTACCCTTCTCGAGAGTTGCCATGTCCACATCGGTTTCGCCGCCAACGACGAAAAGGCCGCGAAGCAAGCCCAATGCCGGTATTATGTTAACTTTCCGCGTATCGCCGGGAAGCGGCTTGTGCCATCTGGCGTACCAAGCGACGATACCGGCGACACCGTTCCAATCTGGCGCCCGGTGGAGATGGGTGGCAAGATGGCCTGCCGGTCTCTCCCATCAGCCGGTTTTGCATCAATCAGATGCAGGATCGGGGCGAGCTGGTTCTCGGCGTGAGCGCGATCGGCGAGCGGGCCATCGCCAGGGGCGTGGAGGTGCTGGCCCAAGTTCAGGAGAGACGCCCGATGTAAGGCGAGCGGCGGGGCTGCTAGGTATTGTCCCGCAGGATCATCGCCGCGGCTTTCTCAGCCACCATCATCGTCGGCGCATTGATGTTGCCCGACGTGACATTTGGGAAAATCGAGGCGTCGACCACACGCAATCCCCCCAATCCATGCACGCGCAAGCGGTCATCCACGACATTCGTTCCGTCGTCCGGCCCCATGCGGCAGGTGCAGGAAGCATGAAAGACACTACCCGAGCGGGCTCGAATATCTGCGACCAGATCGGCTTCGCTCTGCATGTTGAGGCCGGGCTTCATTTCATCGAGGATGACGGCACGCATGGCCGGCTGGTCGGCAATCCTACGGATGAGACGCACGCCTGCGAGCATTTCCTCGATATCGCCGGCCGTCGATAGATAGTTCGGCTCGATGACAGGCGCGGCCTTCGGATCCGGCGATCCGATGGCAATCGAACCCCGGCTCTCCGGCCTGCAGGGCTGAATGCCTATGAAGAAACCGGGAAACGGATCAGGCAGGGTCAATCGGCGCACACCCGGCGTCGGCTTGCTGTAGCTGACCGGTGAAAAATAGAGCTGCATGTCCACCCGCCTGGCGCCGGGTCCGGATTTGACGAAGCCTCCCGCCTGGTTGACGCTGAGCGACAACGGCCCGTCGCGGAATAGAAGATAGCGCGCGCCGAGCATCGCCCTGCCCCACCATGGACGCAGCATGGAATTGAGCGTCGGTTTACGTGAGCGATAGAGATAGTCGATGCCGAGATGATCCTGCAGGTTCTGCCCGACGGCTGCCATGTCCTTCACGACGCTCTTGCCGAACTTCTGGAGCAGTGCACCGGGACCGACGCCTGAATGCTGTAGTAAAGTCGGCGAGTGCACCGCGCCGGCCGACAGGATCACCTCATGCCGAGCCCGAACGACATGCTTCTGTCCGGCCTGCTCATATTCGACACCGCTCGCCCGCAGGCCATCGAACAGGATACGGGTGGCGAAAGCGCCGGGAACGACTTTCAAGTTGGGACGGCTGGCAACCGGATGCAGGAACGCGGTCGCAGACGAAGCCCGAAAGCCTTTCCTGGTGGTGATCTGGTAGACTGAAACACCTTCCTGGTTCTCGCCATTGTAATCCGGCGTCCGGGCAAAACCGGCTTGCTCGGCAGCCTGCAGCCAATCCTGGCAAAGCGGGTGCACGGATGGCGCCATATCCGTGACGTGGAGTTCGCCCTTCCCGCCGCGCCAGGCATCGCCGCCGCGCTGGAACGTCTCGATCGATTTGAAATGAGGCAGGACGTCGTCCCAGCCCCAGCCGGAATTGCCTGCGCTTTTCCAATCCTCGAAGTCGTGACGCTGGCCGCGGACATAGACCATCGCATTGATCGAGGACGAGCCCCCCAGGACCTTTCCGCGCGGCCAATAGCTGGTGCGTCCAGCCAGCGCGTCCTGCGGCCCGGTCTCGAACTTCCAGTTCACTTTCGGATTGTAGAAGCTATGGCCATAGCCGATCGGCATGCGGATCATGAAGCGATGGTCGCTCCCGCCGGCCTCCAAGAGCAATACGCGGAATCTACCCGTAGCGGTCAGTCGATTGGCGAGCACACAGCCGGCAGATCCTGCTCCGACAATGATGAAGTCAAAATCCGCCACAATCCGCCTCCTTAGGACACGGACCGGCTTATACATTCCATCATGCGCCCAGGGCAGGAGCCATTCCGGCAATAGCGTAAAGCCATTGCCCGCCGGTGGTGAACAACCATACGCGATACCAATGCCGGATTGCCGCAAGCACGGCGAAGATGCCTGCTGATGGCAGACATAATCACTCGCCTATGAGACGTCTGAGCCCGGCGAGTATGCGCTTCACCAGCCTCGTAAAGTGTGTCTGCTGTGGCGGCGGTCATCCTGCTACCCCCTCTGCCCACCTTCTTTCGGCGACCGGGCCGATTGTCAGACGGGGCCTAAGGTGTCGGCCCTGCCCTGGTTTCCGCTTTCATCAGGTTTCTCCCGACAATGGAGCAACCTGCCATCAGATGCCTCCGATGGACGAAAGAAAGCACGAAGTTCATGCAGTGGGACCGCGGCGTTGCAATGACTTGCCAATTGCGGCTTTGTCTCATACGCCAGACCTGCCGGAAACGAGGCTCAGGAACCTTGATCTCGATCATCCAGGCCTTCGCAAATCGACATGTCTGGCGTCGAGGTCGCTATGCGGCCTTTTTCTTTCTGCCCTTGCTTGGTGCAGGAGGGGGTGGCGGCGGTGCGCTATCGGCCTTCCGGCGTTGTTGCCCGAGGCCAAGTTCCTTCGCCAGACGAGAGCGAGTGGCCGAGTAGTTCGGCGCAACCATGGGGTAGTCCCCCGGCAGATCCCATTTCTCTCGATATTGTGCCGGCGTCAGACCATAAGCGGTTCGCAAATGCCGGGTCAGCGATTTGAATTTGAGACCGTCTTCCAGGCAGATGACGTAATCGGGCGTGACGGATCTCTTGATCGGAACGGCAGGTTTTGCCGGTATATCCACCTCAGTCGGCTTGGGATTGTTCAAGCCGGTGAGGCTTGCGTGCACCGAGCGGATCAGATCCGCGAGGGAAGCGGTAGCGACCTGATTGTTGGAGACATAGGCCGAGACGATGTCGACGGTCAGGTCGACAAGACTGGCGTCTTCTTCGAGCATGTTCAGTCACTTTCGTTTTGTGTTGTTGTCGAAGTGAGTGCTGTTTTTTCTTTACGGACGCAGCCTTGTGGACCCGATCGCTGCGCCGACTCGGATTCTCAGGCAATTGCAGCTCGGTGTAAAGGTCGATCAACCAATCGTTCCAGTAATTTCCGTCATTGTTCCGAGTTTTTTGAGTTTTGTTGCAAACAATAGCGCTTGTGGATTATCGGGACAAAGGTCGATGGTCAGGGAACATTCGATTTACATTCGGCTATTCCAAAAATGCCAAACTGCCGCCTTGGCGCATGAAAAGCCGCCCCCTATCCGTCCGCCAACGGCTGGCCCGACGAGGTTGCCGCCAGCCACGCATGCCGGCACAGATCCAGCGCGCTTCCGGCAACAGCTTGCGACCGATCTCGACAAAGCCCGGGGTGCTCTCGACGCAGGCCCGTTCCACCTCACCTCGCCAAGTTGAGCTCCCTATGCTTGAGCAAATTTTAATACTTATTGAACCGTTCCTGCGCTGTGATGGTTTTTCTCAATGCTCATATCTACGAATCGAAATTCTGAATTGTATCCGATGCGAAATTCGGAGTAGGAATTTACCGGGAACTTGTGACGGCCTGAAATCGTACTAGGGGATCTGGAAGTGTTCCGCTTTTGGAAAAAGTTAAAATTACCAGAAGAGGGCCCAGTAGAGGTCAGGACAATTACAGCATCCGGGCAGAAACTCTCAGAATTTCTGGAACATACACGAGAATTAGCTTCTTTTTATGATAGAGATTTAAGACTTACTCAATTCTCAACACGACTTTCGACTGCTCGTAGCGGCAATATATCAGCTGGTGCGAGTCTGTTTGACATCTATCCTGGCATAGCTACAGGCGAAGCGCGCAGGACCGTGGACAAGCTACTTGCTACCCGGGCCCCCACAATTATCAAAATTGCCGCCACACCCCATCAAGAAATGGAAGTCTGGGTGTTTCCCGCTGACGACGGGATCGGCCTGATCGAAGTGGCGAATTCTCCCGGGAGGGCCGCGGAGATCGAGCACAACAAACTGATGTACCAGGCCAATCATGACGTGTTGACCGGCCTGCAGAACCGGCAACGCCTTAGTGACCGGCTCAAGGAGATCTTGACCGCCAATGACGGCCGGCATGTGCGTTCGGCGCTGCTGCAGATTGATCTTGATGACTTTAAGTCGGTCAACGACACACTGGGACACGGCACGGGCGATGCGTTACTCAAACTGGCCGCCGATCGGATACGAGGTGTGCTTCAGGAGGGCGACTCCGCTTTCCGCTATGCCGGCGACGAATTTGCGATCATCCAGTATGGCAAGGACCCGAGCGAAGCGGAGAGTGTGGCGCAGGCGCTCGTCGACGCTTTCAAGATACCCTTCATGATCAATGAGATGCCGCTCTTCGTCGGGGCCAGCGTCGGCATCGCATTCGGCCCTCAGCATGGCACGCAAGGCGAAGAACTGATGAAGGCGGCCGACATCGCGCTCTATGCCGCAAAGGGAGAAGGGCGGGGCTGCGCTCGGACTTTCAATCGCTCGATGATGCTTTTGATCGAACAACGCGAAAGCCTCAGACGCAGCCTGCGAATGGCGCTGGATCGGCACGAACTTCTGCTTGAATACCAGCCCCTCCTCCGCGCGACGGGCCAAATCGTCGGCTTTGAAGCGCTGGTGCGTTGGGATCATCCGGAAATTGGGCGCATAACTCCCAACGTGTTCATTCCTATCGCCGAAGCGGACGGACTGATGGATGAAATCGGCCGATGGGTGCTGCAAGAAGCCTGCCGGCAGGCAATGACATGGCCGGAATCGCTTAATATCGCCGTCAACATTTCGCCGGCCCAGTTCCTCGGCGGTTCCATCACCGATATCGTGGCCCAGGTCATAGATAGCACCGGCATAAGCGCCGACAGAATAGAGATCGAAATAACAGAATCAGTTCTACTCGAACAAACCGTCGATAATTTGGATACACTTAACACTCTTAATGTTCTAGGCGTTCGAATTTCTCTTGACGACTTCGGAACACATTACTCATCGCTCAGCTATCTCAAGAATTTTCCATTCGAGTCGCTAAAAATAGACCAGTATTTCATTCAAGATGTCGAAAGAGAGCGAAAAAGCCAGACGATCGTCCGGGCGATTATTGACATGGCGCATGGTCTGGACATGATCGTGACGGCCGAAGGGGTCGAAACGGTCATGCAAGCCCAGTGGCTGATCAACGAAGGATGTGACGTACTTCAGGGCCACTATCTCGGACAGGCCATGAGCTCGGAACGGGCTCGGAAATTTGCATCCAAGGCCTCGGCCTCCCGAAGGCGCCGCGAGCGTATCAACTGATGACAATACATTCCGTCGGGTATCGCAATAGCAGAGAGCAATATGGCGCCGAACGTCACGCATAGCGAAACATTGGATCCTGATTTTCGTATCATGGTTCACATTGATATGGAAATGGGAACCTTCATATCCAACTGGACACATTGCGATTATATCGCCACTTTTCTAGCCCGGACGATAAGTCACAATCGGCCGGATTCTGTACTATTCTCAAACTTGTTCTCTTCCGCACTTAACGAGTTGCTTGAACTCACATTCCGAAGTCGCCACGCCGGCGGCACCTTCGCCTGCAGAATCTTGCGTCAGGACACCATCGACAGGGTCGAGCTCACCTTCACGTCCACGAAGGAAGAGCAACGCTTCTTCGAGCAGGCCATTGCCCGCATCCGGGGCGGTGACGCCGAAGCCGATTACATGAGCTCGCTGTCCGGCGACCCTGGCCCCAGCCGCGACATATTGCTGGTCGAACTCGCGGTCAGCTACGGCGCAACAGTCAGTATCAACGCGCATACCAATGACACCATCACGCTCGTCGTCGATCTCCCACTCGGGAACATGACACATTGACCGCGGTAACCTTCGCCAACAAAGCGCGATTCAAGGCGCAGTTCGACCCGAACAATCAGGAGTTTTCACTTTCCGGTACGTTGCGCCCGCAGTCCGTTGACGAGATCGCGCCAAGCCTGGCGCTGTTCAAGGACTCGATCGACCGGGTAAGCGGGATCCTCCACGTCAATGTCCGGCGCCTCGGGCAGATGAACAACACCGCCTTCCACGCCTTCGCGCGGGTGATGCTGGACGCCAGCCGTGTCAGGCCGGATCTGCGGTTCGTCGTCGTGACGTCCAGTGTTGTCGGCTGGACGACGGAAAAATTTGGCCGGCTGAGCCTGATCGAGCCGGCCATCAAGGTCGAAGAGTACGACGCCGACTTCTACCCTTTTCAGAGCATTCTCGAAGAGAGCCGCTTCTTCCCGGTTCTGCGCACCCAGACCAAGATGACATGGCGCCACGAGCGCAACATCCTGCCGCGGCACGGCCTGAAGGAGAACATGGCGGTCGCGGATATCTGCTGCGGCATCGGCGACTTCGCGGCCCTCCTATACAAGGACTTCAAGCCCTCCCGCCTCCTCGCGCTCGACCATTCCAAGCCGAGCTTGGCGTACGCGCGCCAGGTGGCCGCGAGTTTTGACCTGCACGGCATCGAATATGTCTATGGCGATGCCGCGGAATTGCTGCTGGAAGACAATCTGTTCGACTTCGTTACCTGTCGGCACGCATTGCAGGTTTTCCCCAGGCCCCAAATGATCCTCAAGGAGCTCTTTCGGATCTGCAAGCCGGGCGGCCGCGTCTATGTCACCAACGAAAAGGTCTCGCATTGCGTCGGCGAGCCGCGCGGCGAGACGATCAAATGGACCTATGAACAGGCAGCCAAGGTTTGGGCCCACTTCGACATGGACATCGAGTGCGGGCCTAAGAGCCGACGTTACATGCTGGATTGCGGCTTCGAAAATATCAAGATGGAGACCTTCATGGTCAGCAATCTCGATGGGGATCCGCAGGATTTTGCCGATATCGTGCAGGCTTGGCAAAACGCCTTCGTCGACCAGATGTCTGCCCAGCGCGGCGACACTCCTGAGTTCATGGACCGCTTCCGCCTTGGCTTCCAGGATCACATCTTTGCTGCGCTGCATCCCCGAGGCTATGCGGGTTGGCCCATCTGGGTGGCGTCCGGGACCAAGCCACAATGACGAACGGCGCTGTCTCCCCGCCATGGTACCGGCGCTTTTCTCCCAGGAGCTTTCGCGCCAAATTCATTCTGGTGGTCGGTGCGGCCGTCCTCTTCGACTTGCTGGTCGGCGGCGGCATTGCGCTGTGGAACGTGCAACGCCTGTCGCGTGACGCCGCCCAACAGGTGGGCAACGGCCTGACCAAGGCCAGCCGCGAATATCTCCAAACCTACATCGATGCGACGGCTCTGCGGGCCAACCTTCTGTTCGAGCGCGTGCATTCGGAAGTCGGCGTGCTCGCCGGTTCGATGCAGGCGATGATAGATCATCCCGAAACCGCGAAGGCAATCGGAGACACCATCGCCAAGGACCGTACCCTGTCGACGCCCTTGGTCTACAACGCGACCGGCGATTGGGTGCAAAACCTCCCTGGTGCCCCGGGCACGACCAGCATCTGGGGCTATCTGCTCGATTCCAACCATCAGCCAATACCGGCGGTCCGGGATCACGTGCGTGAAAGCGCGCTGTTCGACATTCTTGGCCCGACGCTGATGCAGACCGGATCCAAGAAACTCCAGGTCTATTATGTGGGCCCGAAGGCCCTGCCCGTGATGCGCGCCACGCCAGCATCCGAGCTCGCCCAGACTTTCGATAAGCTCTATCCCGGTCATAATAAGGCGAATTTCTGGGATTTCTTTTTCCCCGGCATCTACGATGACTGGCAGACTTGGCTGGACAAGCCGTCGAGCCAGCCACTCGATGACGTTACAACCATCACCGCTCCCTATATCGACGCGAATTCCGGCAAGCAGATCGTCTCGTTCTTTCGTCCGCTCTGGACGGCGGACCGTAAATCGGTCGCCGGCATGGCCGCGGCCGACGTCACCCTCGACCAGCTGACCGACCTCGTGCAGAGCGTGAAAGTCGCCGACACCGGCTTCGGTTTCCTGGCCATGTCGAATGGTAACGTCGTTGCCGTGAATTCGGCCGGCGAGAAGACGCTTGGCGTGGTCACCGCCAGCGATGCGGCTGGACAGGGCGTCACCGGCCTGGACCGCTCGTTGAAGAAGAGCGACCAGCCAGCAATCGTCGCCTTGAGCATGCCTACAGACGACAAGCCGGATATCCAGCACATTGTGCTTAAGCAGAATGGCGAGGATGTCCCCTACATCGCCGTCCTCAAACAGCTCGCGCCCACTAATTTGTGGAACAACGGGCCGATCGTCAAAGAAACGATGACGCTCGGTTTTCTGGTGCCGGAACGCGAGATCTATGCCTCGCTGATCGCGGCGCAGTCCGACATCTCGAGCGCGACCAACCGCATCCTCAAATATCAGATCCTGACGGTACTGGTCAGTCTGTTTGTGGTGTTCGTCGCGATCTTCGGCATTTCGAAGCGGATCACCGCGGGCCTCAGCGCGCTGGCCGCAGGAGCCCGCCAGTTGCAATCCAAGGACTACTCGGTACGCGTTGACATCCCCACCAAGGATGAAGTCGGCGAGGTCGGCGTTGCCTTCAATCGCATGGCGGAGGAAATCCGCTACCACACCGAGAACCTCGAGCAGCTCGTCGAGGATCGTACCCGCGACCTGGAGAATGCCAACTCGGAGATCTCATCGCTCAACGAACAGCTGCGCAGCGAAAACCTGCGGCTCGGTGCCGAGCTCGACGTGGCCCGCCAGATCCAGAGAATGGTGCTCCCCAAGGAGCGTGAGCTGTCTGCAATGCCGGGAGTCGAGATTGCAGCTTACATGCGGCCGGCAGACGAGGTTGGGGGCGACTATTACGATGTCTTGCGAGACGGGCAGAAGCTCAAGGTCGGCATTGGCGACGTCACCGGCCACGGCCTGGAAAGCGGCGTTCTAATGCTGATGGTGCAGTCGGTTGCACGCGCGCTGCAGGAAACAGGCGAGAACAATCCTGCGCAGTTCCTTGACCGACTCAATCGGGCGATATTCAAGAATCTCGAGCGAACCAATTCGGACAAGCATCTGTCCCTCTCCTTTCTGGACTATGAGGATGGTAAACTGACGCTGTCGGGCCAACACGAGGAAGTTGTGGTGGTGCGGGCCGGTGGCGGAGTTGAACGCATCGACACGATCGATTTGGGATTTCCGATTGGGCTCGAAAAGGACATTTCGCCTTTCGTCGCTACCCGCAACATAGCCTTCGCAAGCGGCGACGTGATTGTATTGCATACCGATGGCGTCACCGAGGCTGAGGGGAGAAAGGGCGAACTATTCGGCTTGGATCGACTTGTCGAAAGCGCACGCCAGCGTCATGGCTCGAGCGCTGAGGAAATAAAGAACGGAATTATCCAGGATCTGATGGACTACATTGGAACCAGCAAGATCCACGACGACATAACACTCGTCGTTATAAGGCATAGGTAGCATCATGACCACTTTGTACGGATCGAAAGACATTGTGATCGATATGGATGAGCGTATCAGCCGCGTGAGTCTATTCGATGGTCCCCTGGACCTGCGATGGCACCATTGCGCAACGACATCGGACTTCATCGCCGACATATTCGCCCTGCCGTTCCGGACCTCGCGCAACGATTATCGTGCAGTCCGGCACAATATCGGTTACCTCGTCAATGAACTGATCGAAAATGCGGTCAAGTTCCACGAACCTGGCGAGATCAGGGTCGAGGCGGCAATGGATACCGATGCCTTTAAAGTGAAGGTTTCCAATATGGTCAGTTCCGACACGGCTTCGCTGTTCCAGGCACTCCTGGCCGAAATCACCGTCGGTGATCCAGGTGACCTGCTCATCGAACGCATCGAAGCCAACGCAGCACATCCGGAGACATCTGGGTCGGGTCTGGGATTGCTGACTCTGATGAATGATTATGGCGCGCGCCTGGCATGGACTTTCAATCCCGCCGAAGATGGCAGCCGCGTGCATGTCGGAACATTCGCCACCCTTCCCGTCACTCAGTTGCAACAGTGAACCATGAAGCCAAATATTGAGATTACGACTGACGAATATCGAGTCTGGGTCGAAGACAATGTCATCCATTTCGATGGCACAATGCGACTGTCGGGAACAGATGCATACGCTCCGATCATGACGCTCATGACAGACGTCCTGACAGCCGAGCCGTCTACGATCATACTCGATTTGAAAGATCTTGAGTTCCTCAACTCTTCGGGAATCAATCTATTGGCGAAATTTACAATCGAGGTGCGCAAGCACCCAAACGTAGCTCTCATCGTGCGCGGCAGCTCGGAGATTCCGTGGCAAAGCAAGTCGCTGCCGAACCTAAAGAAGCTGCATCAAGCCATCTCTCTGCAGATCGTTTGATCAGCTCGGCCTAGGCGATTCGATGGCGAGAGGGTTTAGGTAGTCCGTAAGAGATTTCTGTAGCCTACGGCCAGAGCCTGCGCGACTTGAAAGAGATGGTGGTGGAACGCGGCACCGGTGTCGATCACTCGACGATCCATCTCTGGTCATTGCCGAAAGATTGCATGTGCCGGCATCCTGGCATTACTTTCAGCCATGCGAACGAAGCTTGAGTCAGGGGGGACTTCATTCTGGTTTTGTCGACCGAAGGACATGAGATGCCACTATCGGACAGCGATGGATTGTTCCCGCAAATATCCGTTTCGTCAGTCCGTTCAGCGCCCCGACATCCCTTGGCGTCCGAGGTTGAAGGCGGAGCCAGGCATTGGCCCGAACAAGCTCCCCCGCCTACCGCCATCTTGGACATCCTGAAGTGCCCGGCATGCGTCCTCGATCGGACCGGCAACATCGTGCATCTCAATTCCGCATGGCGTGAGCGGGTTGGCCTTGTCGATGTGAATGCACGCATAGCCTGGACCCGCCTGATCCATTCGGAAGACATGGAGGTTGCGTACGCCAGGTTTCAGTCAGTTGCCACGCCGGGGAACCTGGACGGCTTCGAATGCAGGCTTCTGGACGGCAATGGAAATGCGCACTGGTTTCTTCTCAACCTGCACCCGATGAACGAAGGGGCGGCCGGCAAAGGGGCTTGGTTGTGTATCTGCACGGATGTTCACGGACTGAAGTGCAGGGAGATTGAACTCGAGAGGCGCACATCAGCGCAAACCGACATGCTCAATGTCAGCGTGGATTGCATCAAGCTGATCTCCCTCGACGGCACTTTGGTTCACATGAACAAGGCAGGTTGTCATGCGCTGGGTGTTGCAGACGGCTCTTCCTTCGGCATGCCGTGGTTGTCGCTTCTGCCGGAGGACATTTGGCCTGCCGGAGAACAGGCTCTCGCCGCCGCCCGTTCCGGGGTATTTGCCCGTTTTTCCGGCCGAAGTGCCCTGCCCGGCCAGAAGGAGCAGCATTGGGACAATATGCTGACCCCGGTCATGGCGGCCGAGGGAGTGCCTACAGCGATCCTGTGCGTTTCGCGTGAAGTTACCGTGGAACGGGAGGCGCTGGCGCTGCTCCAGGAAAGCCAGGAGCGGCTGATGATCGCGGCCCGTGTCGGCGGCCTCGGCATCTGGGACTATGACATCCAACAGGACGAATTGCATTGCGACGAATCCTGGTATCGGATCATGGGCCGCGATCCCGACGACCCCGTCCGGTCCATCGCGGAGTTCCGGCCGTTCATCCATCCCGAGGACGTAGATCGAGCCACGGAAGTCATGCGCACGGCCGCCGAGCTGATTGCGGCGAAGCGTGACTATGCCATCGTTTTCAGAATTGTCCGCCCCAATGGCGACATCCGCTGGGTACGCTCTGCGGCTTGCCTGATTCAAGGGGTATCCGGAGCCCCCAAGCGCGCCGTCGGCTTCATCGTCGACATTACCGACGAAAGGCGGGGCGAACTGGCGCTGCGCGATGCAAACCGCACGCTGAAAAAGGAGAAACTGTCTCTCGTACGACAGAGCCTTGAAGATCCGCTGACCGGCATCGCCAACAGGCGCCATCTCGATAGTCAACTCGAGCTTATTTGCAGGCATGCCAGCCAGACGGGCGGGAGCATCTGCATCGTCATGATCGATGTGGACCATTTCAAAGCCTACAACGACCGCTATGGTCATCTGGAGGGAGATGCGGCGCTCCGCCGGATCGCCTCGGCACTGCAGTCTGTCGCAAGACATTCCGACGTCGTCGCTCGCTATGGCGGGGAGGAGTTTGCATTCGTTTTGAACGGATTGAGGGACCCTGCGCCCTTGCTTGAACGGTTCACGGCAAGCGTTGCGGACCTGGCCATCGTCCATGACGTCTCGCCTACCGGCTACCTGACCGTCAGCTGCGGCTGTGTCGTCTTCGGTTCCAACGGCGAGCTCTCGCCCGCACTCCTCCTCAGGGCAAGCGACGAGGCTCTCTACCAGGCCAAAATGAACGGCCGCAATCAGTGCGTCATTCGCTCTGCCGCGATAACGAGCATGGCGCAGCCCGGCTGACGCCCCGCAGTCGCGGCCGGTGCTGATCGAGAAGTTCGACCAGGCCGCGCCGTTTCACGGATATCTCCACCGCCGGCGAGGCCCTCACCCGATCGAGCGCTGGATTTCCATGGCATATTTGGGCCGAGCGGCGATGAACTCGTCGAAATGGGCCACGAGGAATTCGAGGTGAAGGTCCATGGCCCTTGCCGCCTCATCCGGATCATTGGCCCGGATCGCTTCTATGATGGCGCGATGTTGTGCGATCAAGGTCGGCGCATGCCTGGGTTGCAGCGTCAACTTCCGCGCCCGGTCCATGTGCACCTTGATATCGGCGATGATATCCCAGACTGCGGGACGGCCCGAGGCAATTGCGATCAATTGATGCATCTCCTCGTCAAGCCGGTAGAGCTCGTCGAAATCGCTGTTCGAGGCGGCTAGTTCCTGTCGCTTGAGATTGGCGTCAAGTTCGAGCAGCGACGCGTCAGATCGCTTGACGGCAGCGAGGCGAACCACCGCGCACTCGAGAGCCGAACGTGCGAACTGGGCATCGATTACGAATTCGCGGCGGATGGGCGAAACAAATGTCCCCTGCTGGGGAATGACATCCACAAGCCCCTCGCTTTCAAGTCTCTTGAAAGCCTCGCGCACCGGCGTGCGGCTGAACCCGAATTCGGTTGACAGGCGTGTTTCCGACAGCAGATCGCCCGGCTCGAACGTCAGATCAAGTATGCGCCGCTTGATCACGGTGTAGGCCTGCCCCGCGATGGGCTCTCGGCTTTGCCGTCGGTTGAATGCCATCAGGCGCATTCCTCCTGGATCTGGAATTACAGCGATGTGACACATTCGCCCCTCGCTGTACACACGGCGTCAATTTCTCGTCCAGCTTCATCCTTACGTACTTGTATACTAGTAATCAAGCTGATATGAAGCGCTGGTCCCGCACGCGGTCCGGAAGGTATCGACGACCGCTGGCGCGACACGAAAAATCCAATAGCCGGTCCACGGCGTCATTTTGGGAGACTGAGGAAATGCTCAAGAGATTGTTGCTGGCTGCCGTCAGCTTAGCGCTCTACGCCGATGCCTCCTCGGCGGCCGAGCTCAAGAGGGTGGGCGTCACATTGGGATCGCTTGGCAATCCGTTCTTCGTGTCGCAAGGCGACGCAGCAGTGGTGGCAGCGAAAAAGATCAATCCCAAGGCCGAAGTCACCGTGCTCGCCGCCGACTACGATCTGGGCAAGCAGTTCACTCAGATCGACAATTTCATTTCTGCCGGTGTCGATTTCATCTTGTTGAACGCCGCAGATCCGCAGGCCATCGCGCCGGCCGTCAAGAAGGCCCAGGACGCAGGCATTCGCGTCATCGCCATCGGGGATATCGCCCAGGGGGCCGACGCCGTCGTGATGACGGACAACACCCAGGCCGGCACCATCGCATGCCAGTACCTGGTGGATAAGATCGGCGGCAAGGGCAAGGTCGTGATCGTCAACGGCCCGCAGGTTTCCTCGGTGGTGGCCCGTGTCAAGGGCTGCAAGGAAGTCCTGGCCAAATACCCCGACATCAAACTGCTGTCGGACGACCAGGACGCGAAGGGATCACGCGACGGCGGCCTCGCCGTGATGCAGAGCCTGCTGACGCGTTTCGACCACATCGACGGCGTGTTCACCATCAATGACCCGACGGCCATCGGTGTCGACCTTGCCGCCAAGCAGCTTGGCCGAAAGGAAATGATCATCACCTCGGTGGACGGTGCCCCCGACATCGTGGCGGCACTTCAGGCCGACACGCTGATCCAGGCCTCCGCCGCCCAGGAGCCGCAGACCATGTCGATCAAGAGTATCGAACTCGGCATGGCATTCATGGACGGCAAGAAACCGGCACAGACCACCATCCTGATCCCTTCGACACTGGTCACGCGTGACAACGCTGCCTCCCATAAGGGCTGGTAGCCACAGCGCTCCCCTCGGTGCGGAGGAGGCCGCACCGACAATTCCCTGTACGCAAGCTGTGTGAGCCCGGTTTCCGGACGGCTTGCCGCGCCGATGGCTCATCACCCCGAGGAAGAAGCGAATGCAGCGAGAATTTGAAGGCAAATGCGTCTTCATCATGGGGGGCACCACCGGCATTGGTCGCGCCGCCGCGGAACTGCTGGCGGAGCGTGGGGCCAGGGTGGCGCTGTTCGGCAGCGACGTATCGGCCGACCAGGCGAACGCCAGGCTCGATGCGCTGCCCGAAGACATTCCCGTCTTCATCGGAGACGGTTCCCAGTCGGCAGAGGTCAAGGCCGCTGTCGAAAGGACGGCGCAGCAGTTCGGCGGCCTCGATATCCTGATCAATTCGGCGGCGGTGCATCCCTATGGCACGGCACTCGAGACATTGGATCATGTCTGGGACCGCGTCATGGGCGTCAATGTCAAGAGCGCCTATCTGACGGCCCATTTCGGCTTGCCGCACCTCATCGCGCGCGGAGGCGGCGCCATCGTCAATGTCGCCTCCAACCAGGGCAGTGCCAATACCGCCAGTCTCTCGGCCTATGCCACCAGCAAAGGCGCCCTGCTCGCCTTCACACGCACGCTTGCCATCGATTTCGGCATGCACAACATCCGCGCCAACTCCGTCAGCCCCGGCCCGATCGATACTCCGCTCCTGCGCATCGCCGCTGATAAATTCGGAGAAGGTCGCGACAGACAGACAGTCTACGGCGAATGGGGCGAACGCGTACCGATCCGACGCATCGGCACGCCACGCGAAATCGCCGAGGTGATCGCCTTCCTCGCCAGCGACCGCGCCAGCTATGTGACCGGCGCTGACTATGCCGCCGACGGCGGCCTTCTCGCCAAGCTCGGTTTCTGAGGCAATGCCATGACCGATTTTCCCGATTTCCGCTCCCGTGCCTTCCTGCTCGACCATATCGACAAGGCCATGGGCTTTTATCATCCGGCTGCACTCGATCCCTCCGGCGGCTTCTACAACGTCTTCTCCAATGAAGGCGCGGTGCTCGATGCCCGCACGCGCAGCCTGGTCAGTTCCTGCCGCTTCCTCTTCATCCATGCCAACGCCTACCGCCTGTTCGGCCGCGCGGAGAATCGCGACGCGGTGCGCCACGGCCTGCGCTTCCTGCTCGAGCAGCACCGGGTGCCGCAGACCCTCGGCTATCGCTGGCAGTTCGACTTCGAGCAGGGCAAGCGCAGCGAGGAAGACAGCCGCAACATCACCTATGGCTTCAGTTTCGTGGTGCTGGCTTTCGCCACGGCCCTCAAGGCGGGTCTGCCGGAGGCGGCCGGCTGGCTGGAGGAAGCGGTGGGGGTGATGGAGCACCGGATCTACGAGCCCGCAGCCGGCCTCTATGCCGACGAAGCGAGTGCCGACTGGGCAACCATTCGCCCCTATCGCGGCCAGAACGCCAACATGCATGCCTGTGAAGCCATGCTCGCTGCCTACGAGGCCACCGGCAAGACCTGGTATCTGGACCGTGCCGACAACATCGCGCATGCCATTTCGGTCAGGCAGGCCAGCCTTGCCCCCCTCGACCAGGTCTGGGAACACTTCAAGCCGGATTGGTCGCTCGATGCCGACTACAATTTCAACGATGACGCCGACGGCTATCGCCCCTGGGGTTACCTTGCCGGCCATCAGACGGAATGGTCGAAGCTCCTCCTGATGCTCGACCGCCATCGTCCCGCCGACTGGCATGTCGAACGCGCCCGTTCGCTGTTCGACGGCGCGCTGGCTACGGTCTGGGACGAAGAGCGCGGCGGAATGCTCTATTCCTACGGGCATGACGGCAGGATCTATGACACCTCCAAGCAGCAATGGGTCCATGCCGAGACGATCGCGGCTGCGGCCCATCTGGCCGCCAAGACAGGCGATCGACGCTACTGGGATTGGTACGATCGTATCTGGCGCTTCATCTGGCAACACTTCGCCGACCATAGACACGGTGGCTGGTATCGCGCCCTGAAGGCCGACAACACCCTCGCCACGGCCGAACGCGGCATCCCCGAACCGGACTATCACAACATGGGCGCCTGCGCCGAAATCCTCACCCTCATCCATGATATCAGGCCATGAAGATCACCGCGCTCACGCCATTCGTGTGCTACAGCCCTGTCTCCGACCTCGTCTTCGTCAAGGTCGAGACCGATGAGCCCGGCATCTTCGGGTGGGGCGAATGTTCCCTGCCGAGCAAGCCCCATGGCGTGAGTGGCGCCGTTCGGGATCTCGAGAAGCTCATCCTGGGTGCCGATCCCGAACGGGTCGAATGGATCTGGCAGCGCATGTACCGCCATGCCTATTGGCGTGGTGGCCCGATCCAGACCAGCGCGCTCTCCGGCGTCGACATGGCCTTGTGGGACATTCGCGGCAAGATCCACAGCCGCTCCGTCAGTTCGCTGCTGGGCGGACCCGTCCGTGACCGCATCAAGGCTTACGCCAATCTCGGCCTGTCGACTTCGCCCGAGGAGTTCCGCGAGCGGGTCCACATTGCCCTCGGCATGGGCTTCAAGGCCGTCAAGATCTACCCCCTGCCCAATGTCGCGCCGACGGAAGGCCGAGCCGCCATCCGCCAGATTGTGGCATGCTGCGAGGCAGTCCGCGACGTTCTCGGCGACGAACTCGACTTCGCCATCGACATGCATGGCAAGCCGAGCGCTTCACTGGCCATTGCCATCGAGGCAGCCGTGCGCCACACCGGGCCGCTGTGGATCGAGGAGCCGGTACCCGCCGAATCAAACGAGGCCCTGGAGCGGCTTTCCCAGCATTCGGTCACGCCGATCGGGGTCGGCGAGAGACTGTTCACCCGCTGGGCCTTTCGACCCATCCTGGAGAATGAATGGGCTGGGATCATTCAGCCCGACGTCGCCAATGCCGGTGGCATCAGCGAAATGGTGCGCATCGCGGCGCTGGCCGAAATGTATGGCGTGACCTTCGCGCCGCACAATCCCAACGGACCCGTCCAGGCTTCCGCCAGTCTCGCCATCGCGGCTTACGCCCAGAACTTCGCCATGCTGGAAACGCGCCACACCAGCCTGGAATGGACCGGCAGGCTCAGCAGCTATGTGCCCCGCGTCGACAAGGATGGCTATCTCTCGATGCCCAGTGGCATCGGACTGGGCGTCGAGATCGACGAGGGCTTCCTCAGGAGCCAGAACACCGGCCAATGGATCCCGGAGGCCTTCCGGGCCGATGGGTCGATCGCGGATTGGTAGCGCCGTGACACAGTCCCAGCCCCTTCTCGAAGCCCGCAACGTCATCAAGCGCTTCGGCGGAATCGAAGCCTTGCGTGGTGCCGATTTCTCGATCTTTCCCGGCGAGGTCGTGGCGCTGATGGGCGACAACGGCGCCGGCAAGTCGACCCTGGTCAAGACGCTGTGCGGCGCGCTGCAGCCCACCGAGGGCGCAATCCTGTTCGAGGGCAAGCCCGTTCATTTCACGACGCCGAAGGATGCCCAGGCCGCCGGCATGGAGATGGTCTATCAGGACCTCGCCATGGCGCCGGATCTCGACGCCTCAGCCAATCTGTTCCTGGGCCGCGAAATCCCGCGCAGGGGGCTCCTCGGCCGGCTCGGCTTTCTCGACAACAGGCGCATGCGGGAGAAGACGCGTGAAGCTCTGGCCTCGATGTCGGTGCAGCTCAAGAGCATCGACGCGCCGATTTCGACCCTTTCGGGCGGCCAGCGCCAGAGCGTCGCGGTGGTGAGGGCCGTCACCTGGGCCGACAAGCTCGTGATCATGGATGAACCGACGGCTGCGCTCGGCGTGGTGCAGACCAAAGCAGTGCTCGACCTCATCCGCCGGGTGAAGGCGTCCGGGAGAGCCGTGATCATTATCAGCCACAACGTGCCCGACGTGATGGCCGTCGCAGACCGGGTCGAGGTCTTCCGCCTCGGCCGGCGTACGGCGCGCTTCGCCGGCAAGGACATGAGCATGGAAAACATCGTCGGGGCCATTACAGGCGCCATCGTCAACGAGGCACGGGCATGACCGATAGTTCCGCGCCCGCTTCCATGCGCGCCAGCGCCTTGCTGAGCGGTCCGGCCCGGATCGTGCTGATCCTGGCCCTTATCGTCGTGGCCTTCTCGATCGCCAGCTTCGATGCCTTCGCCAGCTTTGCCAATATTCGCAATGTTGGCATGGCAGCGTCCATCCTGCTGGTGATGGCGGTTGGAGCGACCTATGTCGTCACCACGGCGGGCGTCGATCTTTCCGTCGGCGCGGTGTTGGTCTTCTCGGGCGTGATCGCCGCCCAGACGATGCAATATCTCGGCGGCGAAGGATGGGGCGTGGCGCTCGCAGGCCTCGTCGCCGCCTGCCTCGCGGGCCTCGTCTGGGGCCTGATCAACGGGGTCCTCGTCGCCAAGGCCGGGATCCCCGCCCTGGTTGCGACACTCGGTACGATGGGCGCTGCCCAAGGGCTGGCCTGGATCATTGCGGGCGAAGATCTCAAGGACGTGCCCCTGGAACTCGGCGACAATGTCGGCATCGGCGACATCCACGGCATGCCGGTGCTGGTCATCATCGCGGCACTCGTGACTTTGATCGGGGGCGTCTGGCTGAGCCAAACGCGCTTCGGTCGACATACGAGGGCCATAGGCTCCAATCCGCTCGCCGCCCGTGAGATGGGTATTTCCGTCGATCGGCATCTCATCAAAGTCTACGCCCTTGCCGGCCTGCTCTCGGGTTTTGCCGGCCTGCTCTCGCTGGCTCGCTATGGATCCACCACGATCTCGGGTCACGCCACCGACAATCTCAGCGTCATCGCCGCCGTCGTCATCGGCGGCACGAGTCTCTTCGGCGGCCGCGGCAGCGTTTTCGGAACGGCGGTCGGCGTGCTCATCCCGGCCACGCTCGAAAACGGCCTGATCATGGTCAACCTCAACACCTTCTGGCGCGATGTCATGGTCGGTGTCGTGCTCGTCCTCGCCGTCTACCTCGACCAGATCGGCCGGCGGGCGGCGCGCTGAAGGTGGCCGCGGGCAAGGGCAGGTCCGCGGCTGCCCCTTTCGATTGCCCCCATAATCCCAGGGAGTTCAAAACCGATGAAACGCCTCTTCTTGCTGACTTCCGCTGCCTTGGCCAGCCTGGTCCTGACATCGGCCGCGCAGGCCGAAAATACCATCGCGTTCATTCCGGGCGTGGGCGGCGACGCCTATTACGGCTCGGTCCAATGCGGCATCGAGGCGGCCGCCAAGAAGCGTGGTGCCAAGGTTGAAACGCAGGCGCCGAAATCCTTCGATCCGGCCGCCCAGATCCCAATTCTCGAGGCGATGGTCGCCAAGAAGCCAAACGCCATCGTGATCGCCCCGACGGACGGCAAGGCTCTGTTCGGACCGCTCAAGAAGGCCGCCGATCAGGGCATCAAGATCGTGCTTGTCGACACCACGCTGGAAGACTCCTCGATCGCCGTCTCCGAGGTTTCCTCCGACAATATCGAGGCGGGCCGGGTCGCCGGCCAGGAATTGCTCAAGCTCCTGAAGGGCAAGAAGGGCTCGGTCATCACCGTCAATCTCAGCCCGGGCGTTTCAACCACGGACGATCGCGAGAAGGGGTTTGCCGAGGTGATCAAGGCGGCCGGCCTGACCTATCTCGGCCAACAATATTCCAACAACTCTGTCCAGAAAGCCGACCAGATCGTCTCGGCGACGCTGTTGTCCAACCCGGACCTGGAAGGCATCTTCTCGACGGCGGCTTTTAACACCGAGGGTGCCGTCGCCGCCCTGCGGGCAGCCAAGAAGACCAAGGACGTCGCCATCGTTGGCTTCAACGCCAACCCGCCGGGCATCGACGAACTCAAGAAGGGCCTCGTCGCCGCGCAGGTGGTCCTCAAACCGTATGACGAAGGCAAGTCGGCGGGAGAGCAGGCTTTGAACGCGCTGGAAGGCAAGACGGTCGAAAAGAAGCTGAGCACGGGCTCCACGGTTGCAACCAAGGACAACCTCAACGACCCGGCTGTCGCCAAATATGTCTACAGTTTCACTTGTCCGGTCGAATAGGCCGATCCGCGCGGACCGGGACGAGATCAATCGGTGTGGCGGATCGAGATCATCGAGTGTCGAGCTTGGGATAATCGTATTTTCCAACTCGGATTCTCTGAGATCTTGATCCGCTTCGCGCGTACGTTCCGCGAAAGCGGACATCAAGGTTCGCGGGCGGTGGATTTATCTGTACCGTGCGATCAACATTCGCAACAGCCGGTATCTCAACAATCCCATCGAGCAGGATCACCGTCGCATCAGGCGCCGCATCCGGTCGATGCTTGGCTTCAAATCAACGGCCTGTGCGGCGACGATCACGTCCGGCATCGAGATGATTCATATGATGCGCAAACGACGGGCGAGGTACGTCTTCAATCCAGCAGCGCCCCCCGCCGAGCAGTTCGAAATCCTTACTCTCTGAACTGGTCGGGGGATCAGAGAAGCCTGTTTGCAATCCAAATTTGCAGCAGAGCCCTTACCAAAGCGCCCTTGAGCAAACAAGCGTTCAGGTGTGAACGCTTGTTTACTCTAACTCTTTGGTTCGACGCGTCTTTGCGATTTGAGGCGATTCAGTCAAATCACAAAACGCTATAGCGGCTGACCGGCATAAATCTTCTCAAGGCGGATAATCTTGACGATGCCGTCGGTCGTCTTCCACCATTGAATCTTTTACTGCTGGAGCATCCAGCTCGGCTTTTGAAAACGGGAGTTCGCATAGGGATGGGGAGATAGAATATACTGCTCGCCATTGAGGATTTGAAAGATCAGATGCGCTTGGCTGATGGAAGGATCCTGGGTGTCATCAGGGAAGGCTAGGCCGACCTGGCCTTCGGCTCCAAAATAATAGGAACCGTTCACGCCACGGTGGATGGTGGAACGCAAGTCCTCGGCAACCTTTGAGAAAAGTCGCGCATTTCCTACCCGAGCCCACGCGCCAGCGAGGATGTTGATGCGGTCGTAAGCAATACCGGCATGCGATTGTCCCGGATCACGACCGAAGCGCTGTTTATAGCTGAGCGCGAACTGGCTTCCGATGCGATCGGCGTAGAGTCCCGTCGTGGTGGCCCAGACCACGCCATCGGCAAGCTGGCCAAGCTCCTGGCGATAGAGCGGGATCGAGGGACCGTAGACTTTGTAGACAAGCGCTGGCAATGGCCTTGCCATGAAGGCTCGCTGCAGCGAGATCGCATCCTCGACAAAATAGGACGCAAGCACAACGACGCTCGGATCGACCCGGTGAAGCTTGTCCATCACCGGATCCCAACTCGCGCCGTCCCGAGGAAGGTCGGTGATGACGTCGATCTGCCAGTTTTTGCCGCCCGAACCGCCGTCGACATGATCGAGGCCGATATTCAAACCAGGCCAGAAGGGTTGCAGGGCGACAATCCTTCGGTTGCGAGGCACCCACTCTCCCCTCGCCTCCAGACTGTCCAGGAATCTGCGCAGACCAATGCCGTAATTGATGTCGCTGGCGCAGACCTGAAAAATATTGCCGAGCTGCGGAAAGCCCTCGCGTACGCATTGAACGACGCTGTCCATCGTGGCGGCGTGCAGATATGGTCCCCGGAAGCTCCCGGCAAGCCTCAACAAGGCTGGATCGGCATTTGAATATCCAGCGGTAATTGCGTCGACTTCATCGTCTATCAAGGCTTCATACGCGGCAGCCAGGCAGCTCGAGGAAGTGATGTCGACATCCGCGGTCACCAATTGCAATGCCCGGCCGTTTACACCGCCGCGCATGTTCAGTTGCTCGACTGCCAATGTTGCGCCGTTCAGCATCTCCAAGGCATCGGCATTGCCACGTGCCGACAGTGAGAGCGGCATGCCAATCAGGATCGGGCGGAGTGTGGGCTGTCGCGAAGAACCCGAGGAAGAACCCGATTTCTGGGACAGGTTCTCGATGAGGCCTGTCCCGAGTGGATAGCCGTGACATCCGCCGGGAGTCGGCAATCGCAAAATACCCCGATCCGTCGCCATGCTGGCGAGGCCGGCACGCGTCCAAATCTTCGTCTTGGCGAATATGTTTTCGACATGCTTGGCGATCGTCCGGGCGCTCACGGCCAGGCGAGCGGCAATGACATCGTTGCTGAAACCTGCCGCAACCAGCGTCAGGATATCGAGCTCGCGTATGGTCAAGCCGAATACCGGCTCGCAGGCTTCGGCGCGTATTCTGGCTAAAGGGCCTTCGCGATTTTCAGCTTCGATCTTGATCCGGACCAGAAGCCATCGGCATCGTTCATCGACCCAGATAAAACCAAGCTCATCGCGATCGGAGCGCAGCAGAGCTTTGGCATACTCGATCAGACGGGTTCGCTCCTGGAGGAGAAGTCGGGCCGCCTTTCCAGTGAGCTCTTCTACAATGCCCTTGTCGTCGATATACGCGCACTCCAAGCAGGCCGTATCCCCCCTGGGGGATTGCGGCACAGCCCGCTGCCTCCCGGCGGCAGACGCCGGGCTGGTTGGCGAGGCGCTCTGGACAACTGCCGAAGTTGTCACTTGTCGGGTCCTGCTCTGAATAAGGCTTGCGTTCGCTCGTTCGTTTTCTCAGCTCAGCTGGCCGTTCGGGACATAGGCGCGTTCCCGACCGCCATTGCATGGAACATAGGGGAGGAAGGCGCCAGAGACAATCGGCCCTTCATTGGCACCACCCGCAGACCGACACACGGTGCCAACGGGAAAAGCAGGCGGGAGTGCCTTGGCGCCCCCGCCTCGGCGCATCATTTGCCTGGCCAATGATAATCGTTCGGCATCTTCTCCACGCCGCGAGCATCCGGCAACGCCATCAATCGCCGATCCTCATCGTCATCCACCCAAGCTTTGGCGATGTCCTCGCAGGTGGCGAACCAGACACCATCATGCGATTTGATATGTTCGACCAGCCGCTCGAGCATCATCATATGATGGGCCTGGCCGATGATCTGAGGGTGGAGTGCCATGGCGTAGACGCCATTCTCCTGGTTCTTGTAGGCATAGTCGAAGATGTCTCGCCAACGCCGATAGACGCTGTCGGTGTCGGACATGCCTTCCTGGTTCCCGGTATAGGCAAGGGCCGGAAAATCGTCGAGATACCAACTGACGGGAATCTCCAGCACTTTGCTGGCGGGACCAGCAATATTGCCCTTTTCCCAGCGGACCTGCCAACGCTGTGGACGATAGGGCACCAGATCGCGCGCCATCAGACTGGAGTCATAGAGAAACCCTGCCTCCTCGACGAGGTCGAGCGTGTTTTCGCTGTAGTCCCAATAGGGCGAGCGATAGCCGGTCGGCCGGATGCCAAACTGATTTTTGTAGGTCGCGAAGGCCAGATCCAGCAGGCGGCGTTCGGTATCACGCGAAATCAGTGTCGGGTTTTCGTGATAATAGCCATGGTGACCAATCTCATGGCCAGCTTCAAACACCTTCCTGCTGATTTCGGGGAAGGTGTCGACAGTATGGGCAGGCGTGAAGAACGTCGTCACCACGCCATGGCGCTTGAACAGGTCCAGGAGGCGCGGCGTGCCGACTGCTGCCCCGAACTCGCCCCGCGACATGAAGGACGGCGAGGGCCGATTAAACCCGCCGAGCCACAACGACTGGGCATCGAAATCGACACCGATGTTAACCGCGATCTTCTTGCCCTTAGGCATATCTATCTTGCCCATGAAATCCTCCCTCACGCTGCCGAGCATCAGCAACGTCAAACGCCACTAGGTCGTTTGAGCTGTTCACGATGGATGTATGAATTCGACTGGTCGGTTGGCCGACACTTACAGATGCGTCGGCCAAGCGTTGTAGAGATGAGCCAGACGTCGCCTGTCCTTATAGGTGGTGGCGGCGCCGTGCTGGCGGTTGTCATAGAGCCTGTCGATATCGACCGTGCCCGTCACCACCACTTCCCTGTTGGCCTCCGCCTGTGCGATCACGCCCGCCGGGTTGTCCCAGATGAGGTCGCATGGGCCCAGCACCGAGCTGCGGGCCCAGCCGTTCGGTAGGGGCGCACCCGGCTCCCCGCCAAGGCAGCAATGGACGAAGTACACCTGGTTCTCGATGCAGCGAGACTGCGCGCAGTGGCGAACGCGCCAAAAGCCCTGCTCGGTGAATGTGGCGGATGGGCACAGAATGATTTCAGCACCTTGTTCGGTCAGAGATGCCGAGCATTCCGGGATTTCGGCCTCGTAGCAGATGTTCACGCCGATCTTGGCAAAAGGAAGCTGGCAAATCTCCATCTTGTCGCCTTCGGAGGTCGACCAGTTTGCTTCGGCCGGAAAGATGTGCGTTTTGGCATGCTTGAAGATCGAGCCATCCGGTCCGAACAGATGGGCAATGTTCTCGAAGCGGTCGCCAACCTGCAGCAAATGCGACCCGCCAAGGATATATTGGCCGCGCCGCCGCGCCTCCTCGGCGAAGAGGGCGTTGTAGTCTTCTGTGAATTCATCGATGCGGATGAGCTCAGAAATCGGAAGCTTTTGCCAATCTTTGTATGTGGTGAACAGTTCAATCGTAAAGAGCTCTGGAAACAGAACGATATCTGAGCCATTCGCTTGATCGAGCAAGGCGCGTACACGCGATCGGAATTCTTCGAAGCCGGAAATCGGTCGGACGAGATACTGACATGCGGAGATTGTTACGTTACGTGTCAAGGGTTACCTCCCTGCGCTGCTACAGGCCGTCATTGGTTTTGCGGAGGGTGAGGCAAACGACGTCAGGCCTCCATACGCAAAAATGCGTAGGAAGGGAGGCGATGGGCCATTGGATGAATGGATCTTACCGACGAGAGGGGGATGTGGGCGGTCCAGGATTTTGGTCAGCCGCTCGACGTCGCCGGCTTCGTGGAGCATGCCACGGTTGACATAGCATTCGACCATCAGGCGCACCTCGTAGGCCGCCCATTTCGGCATGAAGCCAGCCATGCTCTGCTCGAACCCGCTGGGAGCCCACCTACCAGGAGTTGACCGGCGAGACCTCGCAAAACCTGCCGCCAGGGGGTTCAGGGCGGCCATTCCCGGCGGTCCCTTCCTATTCGGCAGCCCTTACCGTACGCAGCTTCATGCCTTCATCCAAGGGGGATGACATATCGATCTCATCTCTAGTCGGTTTGATCCGGAACCACGCCGCATAGAGGGCAGGCAGGAAGAGCAAGATCAACACCGTACCGACCGCCGTGCCGCCGATCAGCGTATAGGCCATCGATCCCCAGAAAACGGAGTGCGTGAGTGGGATGAAGGCAAGCACAGCGGCAAGGGCCGTTAGGATCACGGGCCGTGTGCGCTGCACCGTGGCTTCGATGACAGCATGATAGTCATCAAGTCCTGCCGCGCGGTTCTCCTTGATTTGTTCGGTGAGGATGAGGGTATTGCGCATCAGGATGCCGGCCAATCCAATCAGGCCGAGAATGGCGTTGAACCCGAAGGGCTGGTTGAAGACGAGCAGCGCCGGCACCACGCCGACCAGGCCGAGCGGCGCCGTCAGCAAGACCATCGCCATCATCGCGAAGGAGCGCACCTGCAGCATGATGATGATCAGCGTGGCAGCGATCATGACCGGAAAGATCTTCGCCAGCGCGGCGTTGGCCTTGCTCGCCTCCTCGATCGATCCGCCCATTTCGATGCGATAGCCGGACGGAAGGGAGGCGATCAGCGGCTGCAAGGCCTGCATGACCTGCTTGGAGACCTCCGGAGGTTGCGTGGCCTCGTTGATGTCCGAGCGGACCGTGATGACCGGCATACGATCGCGGCGCTTGAGGATCGGCTCTTCCAGACGGATTTCCGAATGCCCGATCTGGTCGAGAGGAATTGCTCGTCCGTCGCGTGTCGTGAGCGAGAAATCCGCAAGACGCGCTGGGTCCAGCCTTTCAGACCCGGCGCTCCGGGCCACGATGGGAACGTTGCGGATGTCTTCACGGACTTGCGTAACGGGAATGCCGGTGAGGAGGAACTGAAGTTGCTGGCCGACCTCCGCCGGTGACAGGCCGATGAGGTTCAGCCGATCCTGATCGGGGACGAAGCGCAGCACGGGCGTACGATTGCCCCAGTCGCGGTTTGCCTCTCGCACATCAGGTACGGTCCGCATGATTTCGAGCGCCTTTTCCGAAATAGCGTAGAGCTGCGCGGGATCGGGCCCGATGATCCGGAACTCGACCGGAAAGATCGAGGGAGGGCCGAAGACGAACTGGGTGACGCGCACATAAGCCTCGGGCGCGAGCCCCTGTGCCACTGCCTGCCGAAGCCGGCGCTTCAGGTGCTCGCGCTCCTCGGCATCCGGTGTCAGTACAACGATCTTGGCGAAGGCAGGATCCGGTAACTCGGGCGACAGCGCCAGGAAGAACCTCGGAGCACCCTGGCCGACATAACTCGTAACGATCTTGGCCTCCGGCTGTTCACGCAGCCATTGTTCGAGTTTTTCGACGGCAGCGGTGGTGGTCTCGATGCTGGTGCCTTCCGGCAGGCGAACCTCCACCAGCACCTCGGGCCGGTCGGATGTCGGGAAGAACTGTTGCTTGACAGCGCCCATGCCGAAGCCCGCAAGCAGAAATGCAACGCCGACGATGGCGCAGGTCAGGAATTTATGGCGCACGGCGGCGGCTATCAACCTTCGCAGACGCCGATAGTTCGGCGAACCGTAGATCGCATGATGGCCGCCTGCGACCGGTTTGATCTCGGGCAGCATCTTGACGCCGAGATAAGGCGTAATGGTCACTGCGACGACCCAGGAGACGACAAGAGCGAAGCCGACGACCCAGAAGATGTTGCCCGCATATTCGCCGGCCGTCGAGGGCGCGAAGCCGACCGGCAGGAAACCTGCGATCGTCACCAGTGTACCGGACAGCATCGGCGCCGCCGTGTGGCTCCAGGCATAGGCGGCCGCCTTGATGCGGTCCATGCCCTCTTCCATCTTCACCACCATCGCCTCGATGGCGATGATGGCGTCATCGACGAGAAGGCCGAGCGCCAGGATGAGCGCGCCCAGCGTGATGCGGTCGAAAAACCGGCCGGTCTCAAGCATGATGAGGAAGACGACGGCGAGCGTCAGGGGCACGGCAGCGGCGACCACGATACCGACGCGCCAACCCAGGCTGACGAGGCTCACGAGCAGCACCACACCGAGCGCCATCGCGAACTTCATCATAAACTCGTCGACCGCCGAGCTGATGTTGACGGCCTGGTCGGTCACCTTGTCGAGCGTCATGCCGAGCGGCAGGGTCCGTGCGATAGCCGCCGTCCTCTCCTCCAGCGCCTTGCCGAGTGCCAAGCCGTTCCAGCCCTCCTGCATGACCGCCGCGAGCATCACGGCGGGTTCTTCCTGATGGCGGATGAGGTAGCCGGGAGGATCCTCATAGCCACGGCGGACCGCGGCGACATCGGAAAGCTTCAGTGTTCGCCCCGCGGCGATGATCGGCGTGTCGGCGATCGCCCGGACACTGTCATAGGCACCATCGATCCGGATGAAGACCTGCGGCCCCCGCGTATCGATCGAGCCCGCCGGGGTAACGGTGTTCTGCCGCTGCAAGGCGGCAACAATGTCCCGTGCCGATACGCCGAGAGTCGCCAGCTTGGCGTAGGAGAATTCGACGAATATCTGCTCGGGACGCTCACCGAGAATATTGATCTTCTTGACACCGGGCACATGCAGAAGGTCCTGGCGGAGCACCTCGGCCTGCCGGGCCAGTTCGCGCATCGGCATGCCCTTGGCCTTGAGCGCATAGAGCGCGAAGCTCACGTCCGAATACTCGTCATTGACGAAGGGGCCGTAGACGCCGGAGGGCAGGTTGCGGGCTTCGTCTGCAAGCTTCTTGCGCGCCTGGTAGAACTCCTCCTGCACGGCGGATGGCGGTGTGCTGTCCTTCAGCGTGACCGTCATATAGGCGTAGCCCGGCCGCGTGGTCGTCTCGACCCGATCGTACCAGGTCAGTTCCTGAATCCGCTTCTCCAACGGCTCCGTGACGAGATCCTGCATCTCGCGCGCCGTTGCGCCCGGCCATGCCGTCGTGACCGTGAGGGTCTTGATGGTAAAGTTCGGGTCCTCCGCCCGTCCCAGCATGAGGAAAGCGTAGGCACCGCCGGCCACCAGTAGCAGAATGGAGAACAAGGTGACCGCCCGCTCGCGAACGGCGATCGCGGAAAGATTGAGGCTCATCAGTTGCCTCCATTTTGAGAAGCGGTGCGGACGCGAACGCCTTCCTGCAGAAGATGAGCGCCGAGCGAAACGACCGGATCCCCCGAGTTCACTCCTGAGATCGTGGCGGTTTCACTGGTCACCCGCACAAGCTTGACAGGGCGAAAGTGCACGGTCGAAGTGGCACGGTCCAAGACCCAGACACCAGTCTTGCTGCCATCATCGAGCACGGCACCAAGCGGCACCTCGGCTTCCGGCTGGCTCGCCTGGCTTGCAAGCCGAACGGTTACCGTCGCGCCGAGTGGTGCGGAAGCGGCCTCGCCGTCGAGCACATAACGGGCCTCGTAGGTGCGGGTCAGGGCATCGGCTGCATCGGACAACTGCCGCAGATGGGCGGCATAGCGCCTTCCATCGGCTCCATACAAGCCCGCCTCGGCCACCGAGCCGATCGCCGGCCGGATTGTTTCGGGGAGTGCCACCACGGCTTCGCGAGGGCCGGCCTCTGCGATCCGGACCACAGCCTGGCCGGCAGATACGACCTGTCCTGGCTCGCCCAGTGTTTCGATCACCATCCCATCCGCATCTGCGACCAGTACGGAGTAGGTCGCCTCGTTCTCTGCAACCTTCGCTTCCGCTTCTGCCGCAGCCAGCTGGGCCGTGGCTGTGTCCAACGCCGCCTTCGCCTGTTCGTAACGCTGCGGGGTCGTGGCCAGTCCGCTCTTCACAAGCGCCGCATACCGTTTCTCGTCCGCACTTGCCTGAACCAACACCGCGCGTGCTGCCGCAACAGCGTTGCGCTTTGCTGTCAATGCAAGGCGAAGGTCCGTTTCGTCGATCCGCATCAGAGGCTGACCGGCCTTCACCTGCTGTCCTGTATTTACCAGCCGTTCCAGGATTTTGCCGGCAACGCGAAAACCGAGATTGCTCTGCACCCTGGCACCGATGAGACCGGTAAAGCTGCGCTCGCTGTCGACCATGGCGCCTGCCGCCGTCACCCTGACCAGAGGCGGCTCCTGCCGCGGGTCGATCTCGGCCGAAGCCTGGTGAGGACGTGCGACAAGCACGAAGAACCCGGCCGCGGCGACTGCTGCGATCAGGGCGCCTCCTCCCAGCAGAATGGGTTTGAGTTTCATGTCCGTGCCCTCATCGAGAGATAGATTGCATTCGACATCTATAAGTGATATAGATTTCGAATGCAATCTAAATGCGAGGATCAACGATGCGGGTAAGTCGCGTTCAAGCCGAGGAAAACCGCCAAGCCGTGATCAATGCGTCCGGTCGCCTCTTCCGCGAGCACGGCTTCGACGGCATCGGGCTCAAGGACCTGATGAAGGGCGCAGGGCTGACACAAGGCGCCTTTTACAAGCAGTTCGCATCGAAGGAAGACCTAGCGGCACAAGCGTCCAAACGAGCGATGGAGAGTGCCGCGCAATTATGGGCCGCCGCAACTGCGGCAAACCCCGACGACCCGCTCGGCACCGTGCTCGGATTTTACCTCAGCATGGAGCATCGCCAGGAGAAGATGGATGGCTGTCCGATTGCGGCGCTGGGCTCCGATGCTGCCAGGCAGAGCAGCACGGTGAAGGAAGCATTCGAAACAGGAATAAGGGCCTATCTCGAAACGCTCGGCACCATGATTTCCGTCACGCCGGGCGAGGAAACCAATGGCAAGGCAATGGCCATTCTTTCCACGATGCTCGGTGCATTGATGCTGTCTCGCGTGGTCAACGATCCCGAGCTGGCACAAGGCTTTCTGACTGCGGCTGAGCGTCAGATCCGCGAAGTCGTCGCCAGTTAAACGATGACGGAGACCGCTGAACCGGCCGCTTCCCTAGAAATCATCCAACAGAGATTGCCAATCTTGGAATTGAGCCGTCTGTCGGTCACGGACGGCGATAGGTTGACGGGCACAGTCGGATCCATGAACTGCCGCACGCATTGTGCAAGCGCCGGTTGAAGGGAACGGAAAGGGTGAGAACGTGTGCTACGCATGGAATATGTGTCAACGGACGCCGGAGTGTGCAGAACCTGTTGGCAACGCGTGGGTTGAGGCCTGACGCAAACGAAAAAAGCTACCAAAATCAGACTAATTCATTGATATTATTATTAATTTCCTGTCTCAGGGGCAGGCAATCGCCGGTGCCGATATTCCTTGCGAGTGGCCGTGTAGACGGATGACCTCTGAATTTACCCTGAAATTGGTTGCAACCTGCTAGCTGAAGCAAGAAGACACGGGCCTTCGAACCCTGGCCGCCATCTTTCGCCTGCTGCAGCTGAAACTCGCAATTCATCATCCATAACCTGCAACCGGCGAACCAAACATGCCTGGTTCCGGTTTGACGCCGAGGCCAGGTCGCTGCGGAACGGCGATGTGCCCTTCGACAATCTTCACCGGGTTCACACTGTCGTAGTGGCCGTCAATATATTCCTGGGCGATCCAGGCCCCTTCGCAGCGGCGTGGTTCGACCGTCGACGCCAGATGCGTACACGCCGCCGCGATGATGTCGCCGCCCCAGGCATCGTCGCAGGTGTGGGGCAAGGAGCGGATGGCACACATGTCGCGCACGGTGGTCATCTTGGTCAGGCCGCCGAGCCGGGTCACCTTGAAACCGAAGCCGTCGGCTATGCCCAGGGAAATCGCCCGCAGCACGGCATTCTGATCCTCGGTGCTTTCGTCGAGATAGACCGGATGGTTGACCCGCCCCTTCAAGGTAGCGATCTCTTCCATGGTATTGCATGGCTGTTCGAGCACGAGGGGGATGGACCGGCACAGATGGCTGAGCTGCATGGCAACAGCCGCAGTCATGCCGCGATTGCCGTCGACGGCGATACGAGCCTTGTAGCCGACCGCCTCCCAGACCTTGCGGACCGTGGCGACGTCCTGCTCGAGGCTGCGGCCGCCGATCTTGATCTGAAGGCGGGGATAGCCCGCCCTGACCTTGTCGGCGGCAATCCGCGCGGTTTCGTCGGGCTCGCCGACGATCAGGGAGTAGTAGCTCGCGACGCGGTCCGTCAGCGCACCGCCGAGCAGCGTCGAAACCGGAACGCCGAGCCGCTGGCCGAGGAGATCGAGGAAGGCGATATCGAGCGCAGCCTTGGCATAGCCGTGCCCGTTCAGGCGCTCATCCATGCGCTTTGCGAGCAACCGGATGGATTGCACCTGCTGGCCGATCAGGCCGGGAGCGATCTCGGCGATCGCAGCGCGGGCGCCAAGGGCATGCTGGGGCTGATAGACCGGGCCGATAGGACACGTCTCGCCCCAGCCCGCCAGTCCGTCATCGGTAACAACTTCCACCAGCGTGGAGTCGAGCGCTTGAACGTCGTCGCTCGCCATCCGGTAGATGCCGCCCTTAACGGGCAGGAGGACTTTATAGACGTTGATGGTCTTGATGCGCATCGCAGGTCTCAATATTCATCGTTCAGGGCGTCGACGGCAGGAATTTCGCGCGAGCGGCGTGCAATATAGTCGCGCAGTTCTTCATCCCTTGCTTCGTCCAACGCGGGCTCCTGATAGTCGGCCAAGAGATGCCTGGCGTGTTCGAGCGCCCGGCGGTTGATGTCCTTCTCGCCCTCGGCTTTCCACTGCTCGATCGAATTGTTGTCGAAGAGCTTGGGAATGAAGAAGGCCGTCTGGAAATTGGCCTGCGTGTGCGGATGGCCGAGATAGTGGCCGCCCGGCCCGACATCGCGCACGGCCTGCAGGGCTTCCTCGAAATCACCCCACTGGATGCCCTGCGTCATGCGATAGCCCATGGCGCAGACTTCGGCATCCACCACGAACTTGGCCATCGAGCAATGCATGCCGGCCTCGTTCCAGCCGGCCGAGTGCCAGATATAGTTGGCGCCCGACATGAGGACCGCCATCATGGTCATGGCGCTTTCATACCCGGCCTGGGCGTCGAAGACCTTGGCCCCGCCGAGCAGGTTCGACGTGCGCCAGGGAATATTGTAGCGCCGCGCCATCTGCCCGATCATGAAGTTCATCAGCGAGATCTCGGGCGTGCCGGCCATCGGCGCCCCCGACTGCATCGAGACCGTCGACAGATAATGCCCGTAGATCGCCGGGCAGCCCTTGCGGATCACCTGGGTATAGGCAAGCGCCGAAAGCGCCTCTGCATTGAGCTGGGCGACCGCGGCGGCCGTCGACGCCGGCGTATTCGCACCGCCCAGCACGAAGGGCGAGCAGAGCACGGGCTGGTTTCGCCGGCAGAATGCGCGCATCGCGCCGAGCATGACCTGGTCCCATACCAGCGGCGAGTTGCCGTTGCAGTTGCCGGTCGTCACCGCATGATTTTCCAGGAAACCGGGCCCGAACAGGATATCGCACATGTCGAGCACGTCCTCGGCATTCCTGGCCGAGGTGGTCATTCCCATGAAGATCTTGTCGGAATGCTTCATCGACGAATAGGTAATGTGGAGATGGCGGTGCGCGACGACGATGTCCATCGGCTCGACGATGTGGTGCGCCGATGAATGCAGCGCCGGCATCATGTGGGCAAGCTTATGAAAGGTGCCGAGATCCTCGATCGTCGGCAGCCGCCTGACATCGTCGAGGTCACGCAGATACGGCGCGCCGGTCATCGGCACGAAGATGGAATTGGGCCCGCCGAGCTCCACATTCTTAGCCGGGTTGCGCGCATGATAGGTGATATCGCGCGGAATGGTGCTGATCAGATCCATCACCAGATCGCGGTCTAGATGAACGCGCTCGCCTCGGACATCCGCTCCCGCTTTTTTCCAGTCTTCGAGAGCGATGGGATCGCGAAACACGACCCCGATATCCTCGAGAATGGCCAGGGATGCCTGGTGGATGCGCTCGACCTGATTGGCATCCATCGGCTCGACCACGGGCAAGGCACGTTTGAGGGTCGGGAGCATGTCGACCTTGGGGGCCATTCGGATGGCGCGGCGGGCATCGCGCCCGCTCCTTCGAGTTGTGCTCTCCTGAATGGTCACGCTCGCCTCCGCTTGTCTTAACATTACTGCGGCTAAGGCCTTGCAGTTACTGGGACTATTGCTGCAAGCTAGGGCAATGTCCTAATGCAAAAGTCTCACGCGCGTGTTGACTTAATTGCTGCCCTATTCGACCTTGGAAAGAAGCTCGGCTCAGCATGGTCCGCCGCTATTACGATCTGCCCTCGCTCACCACTCTGGCGGTTTTCGAGGCCTCCGCACGGCATCTCTCGTTCAAGCTCGCCGCCCGCGAGCTCAACGTCACGCCCGGCGCGGTCAGCCGGCAGATCAAGGCAATCGAGGACGAATTGGGTGTGCCGCTCTTTGCGCGCCTCGGCACCGGCGTGGCGCTGACGAGCGCGGGCGAGGATCTCTACGGGGTGCTCTCCAACAGCTTTTCGCGCGCTGCCGAGGTCGTGCGGACGATCAAGCGGGGAGACCGATCGAGGAACGTCACCATTGCCTGCACCGACGCCTTCGCCACGATGTGGCTGGTGCCCCGCATGCGCGGCTTCTGGCAGCGCTACCCCGAGATCACCGTCGACCATCTCATCTCCGACAATCCGCGCGATTTGCGTCGAGCAGAGGTCGAGTTGCGGGTGCGCTACGGCCTTGGCTCCTGGGCGGACGAGACGGCCGAGCTTTTGTTCGACGACACCATCTATCCGGTCTGCGGCCGAGGTTTCGCCGCCGAGCATCGGGATGCAACCGCCGAAACGCTGGCCGAACTGCCTCTCGTTCACGTGGATTGGGTCGATCCGGAATGGTCGGATTGGGATGAGGTCCTGCGCCGGTCCAACATTCCACACGGTCCCTTGAGAGGCCGGCGCTACGGGAAGTTCAGTGTCGCGCTTCAGGCCACCCAGGCCGACCAGGGTGTCGCCGTAGGGTGGCATCGGCTGGTACGGTCCCTGGTCGAGAAGGGGCGGCTCACGCGCCTGACCGACCTCGAAATTCCGGCACCGGGTGGCTATTACCTGACCTGGAACGACAACAGGGTGCTGAGCCCGGCGGCCGAAACCCTTCGCAGCTGGCTGAGAGAGATCGCCGAGAGCGAACGGCAAGCCTTCAACTGAACGCGTGCCCGACAGGCAGAATGCGTTTCACCCCGGGGCTTTGTTCCCTCACATTTCTCGCCCCGCGCGCTTTTGCAGCCACCACAGCTTCGCCGCCGCGCCAAGGGACATGAACGGTTCGGGATAGAGCTTCCGGGGGGCGGGTTCCGATAGCGCTTCCTCTACCATCGCCTCTCCGCTGCCCGCCGCCAGGTCGGCGATGAGCTTGCCATAGAGCGTGCCCTTGACCGTTCCCAGCCCGTTGCAGCAGCAGGCCGAATAGATGCCCTGCTCGACCTCGCCGAAGGCCGGCGCACTGTTGAGGGACAGGCACAGATGCCCGGCCCAGCGAAACTCCGCCTGCACGCCGGGCAGCATCGGGAACCGCTCGCCGAAGGAGCGGTCATGCGCCTTGCCGAAGTTTTTGACCAAATCTTCCGAAACCCGCATCGAGGAGTTGTAGGTGCAGGAATTCCGCACCACGATCCGGTCTCCGAAGCGCCGGACGGTCGACCCGAGCGGATCGGCCGGGATGAGGCCCCAATAGTTCTCGCCGCCGAGCTTCGCCATCTGCGCCGAGGTCAGCTTTTGCGACATGCTCGCATAGAGGAAGATGTGCATGAGACGGCGGCGAAAAAAGCCGAAGCTTTCAACCTGCCCATTCACCGTCAGGATGATGCGGGGCGCCTCGACCTCTCCCAGAGGCGTCGACACCATATGCGTCGTCCCGCTCCTGATCGAGACGACCGGCGAATTCTCGAAGATCTCGACCTTTTCGGCGAGGCCGTGGGCGACACCGCGAATATAGGCGGCCGGCTGTATCATCACCGTGCCCGGCGTGAAGGTGCCCCCGGCGTAGTAGGAGGTTCCGGTCACGCGGCGCAAATCGTCTGCGCTCAGTTTTTCGAACGGCTCGCCGAGGCTGGACAAATGCTGCTCGAACTCGGCAAGGACCCGCTGGCCTCGCGCCGTGGCGGCGCCATGATATTTGCCGGCCCGAATGAAATGAGGCTCCAGCCCGTATTCCGCGGCAGCGCCGGCTGCGAACTCGATCGCGGCCCGGTTCATCCGGATCTGCTTGACGTCGTGGTCGCGGCCGCCCGCGTAATTATCGCTCGCAAGTTCGTGCGGCAGGTCGATCATGAAGCCTGAATTGCGGCCCGCGGCACCCCAACCGATCCTCTGCGCATCGAGAACGACAATGCGGGCGCCGGGCTGCAGCTGTGTCAGGCGGCGTGCGGCTGCCATGCCGGCAAAGCCTCCGCCGATGACGACCCAGTCGGCCTTGTACTTGCCCTCGAGGACGCGTGGCGGCGGCGGTTCTGGCAGGAGTTCGTACCAGCCCGACCCGGCCAGGTCGGCCGGCGTCCTGATCGCAGTGTGGATAGCCATGGCGAAGCCGGTTCAGTCGAGCGTCTTGGTCGTGCGGGGGTCGGAGATATCGGCCCAAACCGTCTTCAGCTCCGTGTACTGGTCATGGGCGTGCAGGGACTTGTCGCGGCCCCCGAAACCCGATTGCTTGAAGCCGCCGAACGGCGTGGTGATATCGCCCTCGCCATAACAGTTGATGGTCACGGTGCCCGCCCGGATGTCGCGTGCCATGCGATGGGCCTGGCCGAGATTGGCCGAGAAGACCGAGGCGGCAAGCCCATACGGGGTGTCGTTGGCGACACGTACCGCCTCATCCGCGCTCGCTACCGTGATGATCGACAGGACGGGGCCGAAGATCTCCTCCCTGGCGATCACCATGCCCGGTTTGACGTCGTCGAAGATGGTCGGCTCGATGAAATAGCCCTTGCCGATCTTGCAGGCTTCGCCGCCGGCGATGATTTTCGCGCCCTCGGCCTTGCCCTTCCTGATGTAGTCCATGATCGTCTCGAACTGTTCCTTCGAGACGATCGCGCCGAGCCGGTTGGCTGGATCGAGCGGGTCGCCGAGCGGCCAGTCCCTCAATTTGGCGATGATCTGCTCGACGAGCGCGTCCTTGACCTTTTCATGCACGATGAGCCTGGAATTGGACGAGCAGTTCTCGCCCATGTTCCAGAACACGGCCTGGGTCGCTTGCTGGGCCACGACATCGAGGCACTCGGCATCGTCCATGACGATGCAGGGGTTCTTGCCCCCGCATTCGAGCACGACGCGCTTCAGATTGCTCTTGGCCGAATATTCGAGGAACTTGCGTCCGATATCGGTGGAGCCGGTGAACGCGACCATGTCGATGTCGGGATGCAGGCCAAGCGCCTGGCCCGTCACCTCGCCGGGCCCGGGCAGGATCTGCAAGACACCGCTCGGCAAGCCGGCCTGGTGGGCGAGCTCTGCCATGCGCAGTGCCGACATGTTGGTCTGCTCGGCCGGTTTGACGATGACGGAGTTGCCGGTGGCGAGCGCCGGCCCGATCTTCCAGGCCAGCATCAGGATCGGGAAATTCCAAGGCAGCACGCAGGCGACCACGCCAAGCGGCTGGCGCACGATCATCGAGACCACGTTGTCGCCCGAAGGCGAGGTCTGGCCGTAGACCTTGTCGGTGGCCTCGGCATGCCATTCCAGGCAATGCAGGGCCTCGGGAATATCGATCGTCTCGACGTCGAAGATCGGTTTGCCGCTCTCCAGCGTCTCGATGACGGCCAACTCGTGGGCATTGTCCCGCAGCAGCTTGACGAAGCGCTTGAGCACGCTCTTGCGCTCGCTGGGGTGGGCCCGCGACCAGGTGCCGGCCTCGAAGACCCCGCGTGCCTTCTCGACGGCGAGGTCCACGTCAGCCTTGCCACAGCTGGCGATCCTTGCGAGACGCTCGCCCGTGGCCGGATTGATGGAATCGAAGGTATCCGCGGACAGAGCCGGCCGCGCCTTGCCGTCGATCACCGCATTGGTCGGCAGCGGCAGGCTCTGGGCCAGGGCCGCGTACTCATCACGCGTTAAGAGCAACGACATTCGGGGCACCCTTCTTGATGGACTTGTTGTCGATGGAAGCGATCACTGCCTTGAGGGTGCGGATGGTGTTCGCGAGTTCCCGCCGCTCGTCCTCTTCAAGCCCGCGCATCGGCTTGCGCACGGGCCCCGCCGGCAATCCCGCCAACTCGCAGCCATATTTGATGGCCTGGACGAATTTGCCGCCCTGCTCGAGCACCCGCATCAACGGCAGCAGGGCGGACATGATCAGCCGGCCCTTGGCGAAGTCCTTTTCGACGACGCAAGCATTGTAGAGGGCGAGATGCTCCTCGGGCAGGCAATTGCCCGCGCCGCACACCCAGCCCCTGGCCCCCCAGACGAAGAATTCCAGCGCCTGGTCGTCCATGCCGCAGAACAGATCGATATGCGGATAGTCGCGCGCCAGAATGTGCAACTGGTTCACGCTGCCGCTGGATTCTTTGATCGCTCGGAAATTGGTGTTGCGGCCGACGCGGTCGAGGAACTCGGTGTCCATCATCGTGCCGGTGCGGCCGGGGTAGTTGTAGAGCATGATCGGCATGTCGGCCGCCCGGTCGATCGCCAGTGCATGGTTGGCGAGTTCCTGCTGCGTGGGCACCGCGTAGTAGGGCGAGCCGATCAGGATACCGTCATATTTCAAATCGCGGGCGATGAGCGCGTATTCGATGCAATCCTCGGTCCGGATGGCGCCGACGCCGGCGATCAACGGCACGCGGCCATGGGCAACCTTCGCGGCGAGCTTGAGCAGGCCCACCCGTTCGTCCCGTGACTGGGCATAGTACTCGCCCGTGGTTCCGCCGATGACGATGCCGTGGACGCCGGCCGCGATGAGATGTTCCAGGACGGTTTCGAAGCCGGCTCGATCGATCGACCCGTCCTCGTGAAATGGCGTGATGATCGGCGGGATGACGCCTTTGAAGGACATGGATTAGCTCCGCTGTAGCTCACGGAAGGATTGCGAAGAGACGCTACAGAAGTCCGGGCGCTTGGACAGTCGAAATAAAGTCAATCGGCAGGCTACTTTTTTGCGCCCGCCGGTTAGAGCAAATCCATGTTACGCATTTCTCACCTGATAAAGGTGGCCTGAACAAAACTGAAAAGCTCGACAATCCATGAATTGTCAAGCAACCATCACCAGGAGAGGGTACGATGTCGAAGATGCCGAGCTTCGAGGCTTCACGGCGACAATTTCTACATTTGGGTGGTAATGCGGCCTTGGTGGCGGCAGGGTTTTCAACAACAGCTCTTGCCGATGCCTCGCGTCCGCTGGTCTATGCTTACGCGAATTGGTCCGATGCCCTCGCGATTACCTTTATAGGAAAGAAGCTGATCGAGGACAATTTTGGCTACAAGGTCCAGCCGCTGCAAGCCGATCCAGGCGTCATCTACGCCTCGCTCCAGTCCGGCAAGGTGGATGCCTTCTCGAATTCCTACATGCAGGGCACGGGCCCGCTGAAGGGCGACTACAAGGGCGGCCAGGCGGACTATGTGAAGAAGGTCGCCGGCGCGATCGAGATTCTGGGCATTTCAGAAGGGCCGATGACGCAGGGCCTGGCGGTGCCCGACTATGTCGAGATCAACTCGATCGAGGAACTGAATACCCACGCCGACAAGTTCGGCGGTAGCATCATCGGCATCGATGCGGGCTCGGGCCTGATGCAGTCGGCCGACAAGACCGTGAAGGCCTATGACCTCAAGCTCAAGCTCGTGGCGGGCAGCGAAGCGGCCATGGAAGCCGCCTTTGGCCGGGCCATCGGCCGCAAGGACTGGATCGTCGTCACCACGTGGGAGCCGCTGCCGATGTGGACCCAATACAAGATGCGCTATCTCAAGGATCCCAAGGCGACGATGATGGAAGAGCCGTTCTACTGCTTCCACGCCGTGCGCAAGGACTTCAAGGACAACTTCCCGAAGGCGCACGCATTCCTCCAGAAATTCCACATTCCCAACGATCAGGAAGCGCTCGTGATGAGCTGGATCGACAAGGGAATGAAGCCCGAGGAAGCCGCTGCCAAGTGGATCGACGACAACAAGGGCAAAGGCCTCATCGAGCAGTGGCTCGCCTGAGTCCCGCTTCTCACTTCGCCACGACGTTCGGGAGCGGATCTCTTCGTTCCTGAACGCCATCCCATTTGCCGAGGGAGGGGTTGGATGGACGCCAGCAAACCGGCCATCGAAATCAAGGGACTCTACAAGCTTTACGGCCATAGCCCGCAGACGGCGCTGGATACACTGAGGGACGACCCGAGCGCCACCGGCGCGCCAGGGCATTTCGTGGCGCTCAGGAACATCAATCTCTCGATCGAGCCGGGCAAGATCTGCGTGATCATGGGGCTCTCGGGCAGCGGCAAGTCTACGCTCCTGCGGTGCATCAACCGGCTCGTCGATCCGACTGGCGGCCGCATTCTCATCGGCGGGCGCGAGATCACCGGCGCCGGCAAGAAAGAGCTCCGGCAGATCCGCTCGAACTCGATAGGCATGGTGTTCCAGCATTTCGCGCTGCTCCCCCACATGTCCGTCGTCGACAACGTGGCCTTCGGGCTGCGCATTGCGGGCATGCCGCGGAAGGAGCGGCGGGCCAAGGCGTCCAAGGCGCTGGAACTGGTCGGCCTCAAGGATCTCGACAACCGCAAGCCCTCGAGTTTGAGCGGCGGCATGCGCCAGCGTGTCGGCCTCGCCCGTGCGCTGGTGATGGACACGCCCATCCTGCTCATGGACGAACCCTTCAGCGCCCTCGATCCGCTCATCCGCGAGGAGATGCAGCAAGAACTGCTCCGCCTCCAGGCCACGCTCAACAAGACGATCGTCTTCGTCACGCATGATCCCAACGAGGCCGCGACGCTGGGCGACCGCATCGCCATTCTCCTGAAGGGCGAAGTCGTGCAGGAGGGATCGCCGATGGACATCGTGCTGTCGCCCGCCAACGACTATGTGCGCAACTTCGTCAAGGGGATCGACGTCTTCAAGGTGCTCACCGCCGGCCAGGTCATGGAGGCGGATGCGGGCTTCCAGGCCGCCGAATGGAAGAAGCAGGATGTCGTCAAGGTCGGCGCTGATGACCTCATCGCGCCCTACCTCGATCGGCTCTCGTCGAATTCGGGGCCCCTCGCTGTTGTGCGGAACGATGGCAGCTTTGCCGGCCTGGTGACCGGCGCATCCCTGCTCAAAGCGCTGGCGGCCAATATCTCGCCTCCCAACAGGAAGCCCCAATCCGCTGCCGTCGCCGGCACGTCGGGCGGGAAAGGCATGGCAGAGGCCATGCAGCGAGCAGTCTGACCATCGCGCCCGGGCGCATGAACAAGGAGACGCGTGATGGATTTCTCGGAATTCGCCGACTCGATCGCCACGTCGATCGACGATTTCACCACCTATCTTTCGACGAATTACAGCTTCATCTTCGACTTCATCGGCTCGATCATCAACGGCATCAACGGCCCTCTGGCCACGGCGCTCACCATCGTGCCGGCCTGGATCATCATCGCCGTCGCGGTCGTTGGCGGCATTCTGCTTGGGCGGATCACGCTCGCCATTCTCGGCGGGGTGGGCCTCGCCTTCATCCTTGCCATGAACCTCTGGGCGGCGGCGATGCTGACCCTTTCCCTCGTGCTGACCGCCGCCTTCATCGCTCTGCTGATCGGCATTCCCCTCGGCATGCTCATCGCCGAGTCCAAGAAGGTCAATGCGGTCGTCGAACCGGTTCTCGACTTCATGCAGACCATGCCCCCTTTCGTATTGCTCGTCCCCGCGGTGTTCTTCTTCGGGGTCGGTACGGTTCCCGGTGTGATCGCCACGATCTTCTTCGCGATTCCGCTGCCGACGCGTCTCACGGCGCATGGCCTCAGGATGGTGGAAAGCGAAATGGTGGAGGCGGGGGAGGCCTTCGGCGCGGGCCGCATGACCATCCTGTTCCTGATCAAGCTGCCGCAGGCCTTCCGATCGATCATGGCCGGCGTCAATCAATGCATCATGATGTCCCTGTCGATGGTCATCATCGCTTCGATGATCGGCGCGGGCGGACTGGGCGACGAGATCATCCGCTCCATCTCCCGGCTTCAGGTCGGCAAGGGGGTGGAGGCGGGCCTGGCCGTGGTGGTCCTGGCGATCGTCATCGACCGTTTCTCCAAGCGCATCAGCCAGAAGGTCGATCCAACCGCCTGAGACGACCTTTTCGGCACAGGACTCATTGCGGCGGTACGGCCAGGCCGTGCCCCGTTCGCCCGTCCATGACGGAGGTTCCGACAAACTATGCGGGGCGCGGAGAACTCAACCAAGACATGAGACTTTTGCAGCTTCAAGGCACTGGCAACCAGCTCGATTTGAGGGAAATCTGTCTCAATTCCAGGCACATCGTTCACGGACATGGGAATGACTGAGGACACCATCAAGACTGCAGTGATAACCGGCGCGGCCGGCGGCATCGGGCGTACGATTGCCCGCAAGTTCATCGGGAATGGCTTTCGGGTGGTTCTTGGCGATGCCGACGCCGATCAACTCGCCTCGTTCTGTGCTGAACTCAACGCCGGCAGCGAAATAGCCTGGGTGGTGCCAGGGGATCTTCGAACCAAGGCCTATTGCGAAGATCTCGTCGATGCGGCGCTCGCCAAGACCGGGCGGATCGACGTCCTGGTGAACAATGCCGGCATCATCACCCGCGGCAACATCCTCGAGACCTCGGACGACGACTGGATCAGGACCTTCGACGTCAACCTCACGGCGGTCTTCTATACCTGCCGCAGGGCGATCGGGCACATGAAGGCGGCAGGCGGTGGTGCCATCGTCAACATCGCGTCCTGCTGGGGTCTCTATCCCGGCCCCGGCCATCCCGCCTATTGCACCAGCAAGGGCGCAGTTGCCACGCTGACGAAATGCCTGGGGCGCGACCATGCCCCCGACGGCATCCGGATCAATGCGGTATGTCCCAACGAAGTGAACACCCCGATGCTGCGCACCGGCTTCATCAAGCGCGGCTTCGATCCCGACACGGCCATTGATGAGCTCAATCGCAGCGTCCCCCTCGGCCGTATCGCCGAGCCCGAGGACATCGCTGAGGTGGTCTATTTCCTGTCGTCGGATGCGGCCCGTTACATCGCGGGCACCGCCGTCGAGGTCAATGGCGCCAAGCCCGTATATTGAGAGAAGTTCTATGTCGAAGAGACTTGAAGGCAAGATTGCGGTCATCACCGGGGGCGGACGGGGCATCGGGCTGGGCATCACCCAGCGCTTTGCCGAGGAAGGGGCTCGGATTGCGATCGTGCAACGAAATGCCCCGCCCGCCTCCATCCTGAACGAGCAGACGGTCTTCATCCAAGCCGATCTCACCCGTCCCGATGAGCTTGCGAGTGCCGTCGATCGAGCCGCCGAGCGCTTCGGCGGTCTCGACATCCTGGTGAACAATGCCGGCATCATGTTCGAGAAGACGGTCGAGGAGATGTCCGAGGAAGACTGGGATCAGATGATGACAGTCAATCTCAAGGCCCCCTTCCTTCTCACCAAGAGGGCCGTGCCCCTGATGCGGTCTCGCGGCGGCGGGAGCCTGATCAATATCGGTTCGATCGAGGGGATCGGCTCCAATCCGGGCCACCCGGCCTACTCTGCTTCCAAGGCGGGTATTCATGGCTTCACCGCTGCGGTCGCGGTGGATCACGGACGGGATGGCATCCGCTGCAACGCGATCGCACCGGGCTGGATCAATTCGGACCTCAGCGAGATCTATCTGGAAAGCATGCCCGACAGCTCGCGGATCCGACGCGAACTGCTGGCCATGCATCCGGCAGGTCGCCTAGGAGAGCCGCGCGACATCGGCAATCTGGCAGTATGGCTCGCCTCCGATGAGAGCACATTCGCGACGGGGCAGGTCTTTGTCGTGGATGGCGGCCGCACCAAGAAGTTGCCGCTGCCGATAGCGACATAACATGCTTCCCAAAAGTCTGCATCGAGCTTGGAAGGATGAGGAGGAGGGCAATGCGCCCTTCCGAAAAACCCGGCCGTCTTAGGCCCCACTAGGCTAAATTGAGGTCCACGAGCGGCACCCGGGACTCCGAACAATATTTATTAAAAATATTCGGTATTTTCGTGGTTATTTTGATATTTAATTCCAAAATTTGTAACGTTCAAAAATTTAATGATCTTCAAAGGATGACACTTTAGCTATAAATCTTAATTTTTGGTAGATAATTAATCATGTGTTAGAAATATATAGTTATAAAATAGAAAATAATTGTAAAATATAGCAAAAATTTCTGCATATATTCTATATTATTTGCTCAAAATTGAGTGAAATTTTCTGAAGAAGCTACTTACCTCTCTTAGTGCGGTCAGTTGTCGGGAGCCTCGCACAGCTCGACGAAATTTGCGCACGCCGCTTCCTTCTGACAATAAGCCAATGTGTAGTTACCTGATTCAGCGACAGTATGCATATATGAAAAATATACAGAATTAATAATTTTCATTATAGTAAGTTATTTTCAATAATATATGGTGTTATGGCCTTTAACTTGGAATCTTTTCAAAATTATATCTAAAAGTAAACTATCTCTTTGAGCGCTTGCGCGGAAGATAATTTGCGGAATGCTGCCGGTTGTAGCCTGAGCTAGGTTGGTCTAGTCTGCTCCTCAGAACGAATGTACAGACCGAGCCTGGAGAGCGAGATGCATGATCCGCGCAGGGCACGGGGAGTACCGCTCCTGGTGTTCGTCCTCTTTTTTTCGCTGGTTTCGCTCGTGCAAGCCCGTGCTCAACTCATCACCAATGGCGGTTTTGAGACGAGCAACTCCGGTTGGACGTACGGTGGAGGATCCGCGCGAACAGCGGGAACCCTATTGGTTCCGGCGCATGGAGGAAGCAATTTCGGTTCGCTTGCTCTCGGTGGCGGCACAATTTCACAAACTATCACCATTCCGACGGCCGGCACTTACCGATTGAGTTTTTATCTGGCACCGCAGATTTCGCTTTCGCTGGGTACCCTGAATTTCAGTGTTCAACTCGGCGGACAGACATACCTCGGAACTTACAATGTAACGATATTGGGTTTAGGCGGCTACAATCTTTATACACTGACGGTTAATCTACCTGCTGGCCTAACAAATCTTGTCTTTACGAATTTGCCTGGATTGCTGACTGCCCCGTTGCGCGTAGACGATGTGACTATGGTGCAGATTCCGGGGCCGATCCCCGGTACGAGCGCGATTTCTTATCTGGTTGTGGCTCTCCTGGCCCTGGTGTTGGGGCGAAAGCACTTGGGTAGCGGTTTGAAGTGGCTCAAAGGGCGGTTTTCGACGCTGAGTTCGGAGGCTTCCTAGCAGGGACAATCGTGGGAGCAAGCTGCCTAGCAAGGAGCTGCGCCAGATGTTGAACCGTCTCGACACGAGGTTGCGCGGATTGGACGATGGCGAAGCCCCGGGGGCGGATTCGACATCCGCAATACCGTTGAGGTGCTCCCCGAATTTGGACCGCCCGGCTGGCAGATTTTCCGGGCTGAGGCTCATGGCGGATGGGGTGCGCCAGAGCCAGTTGTGAGCAAAATCGGCACCTTGTTGCCGATGGCGCACACTGTTTGAATTCGGACCCGTAAACGCAAAACGCCACCGGGGTCGTTAGACCCAGATGGCGATTGATTTATGACAGAATTGGTTGCGGGGGCAGGATTTGAACCTGCGGCCTTCAGGTTATGAGCCTGACGAGCTACCGGGCTGCTCCACCCCGCGGCAGGTATTTGTGACATGGT
>NZ_LYXZ01000098.1 GCF_001676615.1 Labrys sp. WJW
CGATCTCAGCGCCGTCGCCCGCAAGGCCGGGCTCGCCCTGGTCGGCAGCGCTGCCTTCGCCGTCGGCGCCCCGCCGCCGGCGCTGCGCATCTCGCTCGGCGCGGCGCCGAGCCACGATGCCCTGCGCCAGGGCCTCAACACCCTGGCAGCCCTGCTTTCGGTACCACCGGAGGGTGTGCCGGGGATTGTCTGATATCAACGGTCGCGATGTTTGGCTCGCCCGTCATTGCGGGCGTAGCGAAGCAATCCAAGAGCCATAGCCACCGCGTTTTCGAGCCCTGGATTGCTTCGCTACGCCCGCAATGACGGCGCTTGATCGGTCGCGCATCAATGTCGTTGGTATAATCCAACGTCTCGGCGAACGAAGCGACGTGGTCCATGCGGAGTGTCAGCCTCCGGCTGACATCTTGAGAACGATGCATGTGCCGGTCAGCAAGATGCCAGCCCCGCTCCATCATCTGATGGCGCTGTGAGGCTGACACTCCCAAGCGCTCACATCCGGCCAATCGCGCGCACGGCACAATCCGGGCTCGTGCGTAAAGGGTTTGGTTACCAAGATTGGGCAAAGATTTGCGCGTCGGTCGGCGGATCGACGGCGCTGGGCGTTCCCCCTCGCAACCACCCGCAAACAGTACCCACCCCTAGAGCGAAGCGCGTTCAGGCGTGAACGCTTTTTTGCTCTAGCTCTTTGGTTCGACGCGTCTTGCGATTCTTGGTGATTCCACCAAATCGCAAAACGCTTGGGTCCTCGCGCCGCAAGTCGCCTGGCCACCCGGAAGCGAGTAGCATGACCCACGCCCGTCCCACCGGCAGCTATGTCCGAGGCCGCAGGCCTCGCCGGAATACCGCCGGCTGGATGGCGCTTGCGGGCCTGTGCTTCGGAACAGTTGCCGCGACCTGGACGGCGGTCGCACTGGTGGCGCCCTCGATGGTCTCCGCCTCCAAGCCCTCCCATCTTCACCTGCGCGCTGAAGATCCCTTTGCCCCCAAGGCCCTGGTGCGAGCGAATGTGCTCCGGCCGGCGCCACTACCGGTGGATCGCGAGGTTGCCGCCGCCTTGCCCAAACCTGCAGTCGCCAATACCGGCCCCGAAATCGCGCAGGGTGTGCGCCTGCCTGCCGCAGACGGCCGTGTTCACCCGTCTGCGCCCGTACTCGCCAGCCTGATGGCCTTTGCCCCCGATGACGATGGCACGCATGAGGCCCTCCCCGTCATCCGTTCCGTGCAGACGGTCGCGGCCTTGCCCTCGCCGCCGGCAGAAGCGGCGGCCCCGGATGTCGTCGCCACCGGCAGCCTGCCCGACGCCCCTGCCGAAACCCTGCCCCTGCCTCCGATCCGCCCCCTCGACGACGCCCAGATCGCCGAGGGTCAAATCGGCGCTGGCCAAGTCGGCACTGGTTTGGCCGAGAACGATCCGGCCGATCTGGTCCCGCTGCCGCCCACCCGTCCGGCCATCCCCCTGACGGCCCTCGCCTCCATCGACCCGGATGAGGCACGCCCCCTCGACCGGCCCGCCATCGAGCCGCCGCTGTCCCGTCCCCTGGCCGGCAATCGCACCGCCATCTACGATATCTCCGCCCGCACGGTCTTTCTGCCGAATGGCGAGCGCCTCGAAGCCCATTCCGGCCTCGGCCCCTATCTCGACGATCCCGGCTCGGTGCATGTGAAGAACCGGGGCGCCACACCGCCCCAGACCTATGACCTCAAGCCGCGCGAAGCCCTGTTCCATGGCGTTGCCGCCCTGCGCATGATCCCTGCCAATGGATCGGGCACCGTGCTCGGACGCGACGGCCTGCTGGCGCATACCTATATGCTCGGGCCGCGCGGCGATTCGAATGGCTGCGTCTCCTTCAAGGACTATGCCCGCTTCCTGCGCGCCTATCGCAATGGCGAGGTCAACAGGCTGGTGGTCGTCACCGGGAACGGCAAGGCGAGCAGCCAGATCGCCTCGCGCAACAAGAGCCGCTGGTGGTTTGCCTCAGGGCGCTGATCCTCCCGAAGTCTCTTGCGGCGAGAGGCAAGCAGCAATCGTCAACAGGCTTCGAACCAAAGCACCGGGACAAAGAAGCGTTTACGCTCCAGCGATTTCTGCTTAGCATCGCAGCTTGTCATTCAATCTGACAGATCCTGGTCGCGCCTTGGCTGCGCCGACCGAGTAGCCGCTTGGTATTGACGCCGACGCCGCAATATTCGTGGCCGTCTGCCTGCTACGCTACACAGCCATTATCACATCTGGCGCGGAAGTCCTTCCGATCGCGGCTCACTTCCAAGAGCCTCTATCCTGATGGATCATGGCTGCAATCAATAGAGCTAAATCAATTCTTCGAGTGCATGCTGGCCAAGGGAGACCGGAACGCTGCACTCTCTCGCCGCAGGCCCTTGAACGCGCCGCGGCACGCTACTCGTTCTGTCATGCCTGCACGCCATTGCCTGCGCCTCCGCGCAGACGATGAGCAGCAGGCCAAGTACCCGTTGTCATGCGGGCTATCCCCCGCATGGGCTGACCGGCCATCGTGGCGTCGCCCCGCGCTCGCCTGGTCCGGGAATTGCATTCGATAAGAACGCATGAAGGAGGAAACCGGCTTGAGTTCAACATCCATCGGCACCGCTGCCCCTGCCTTGCAGCGCCCGGAAGACGAGAATCTGGGCATCGGCGCCAACCTGGCCTATGGCCTGCAGCACGTCCTGACCATGTATGGCGGCATCGTTGCCGTGCCCTTGATCGTCGGCCAGGCGGCCGGCCTGGCACCCGAGGAAGTCGGCATGCTGATCACCGCCTCGTTGTTCGCGGGGGGCCTGGCCACCATCCTGCAGACCTTGGGCCTGCCCCTGTTCGGCTGCCGCCTGCCTTTGGTGCAGGGCGTCTCCTTTGCCGGTGTCGCCACCATGGTGGCCATCGTCGTCAGCCCCACCGGCGGTGGCCTGCCGGCCGTGCTCGGCGCGGTGATGGCAGCCTCCCTGCTCGGGCTTCTCATCACCCCGGTCTTCTCCAAGATCACCCAGTTCTTCCCGCCCCTGGTCACCGGCATCGTGATCACCACCATCGGCCTCACTTTGATGCCGGTGGCGGCGCGCTGGGCCATGGGCGGCAATCCCAAGGCCCCCGATTTCGGCAGCATGCCCAATATTGCGCTCGCCGGCGCCACGCTCGGCATCGTGCTGCTCCTGAGCAAGCTCGGCAACGCGGCGATCTCGCGCCTGTCGATCCTGCTCGCCATGGTGATCGGCACCGCCATCGCCATGGCCTTCGGCATGACCGATTTCTCCAAGGTCGCCAGCGGCCCCACCGCGGCCCTGCCCAGCCTGTTCCATTTCGGTTGGCCGACCTTCCAGGTCGCCGCGATCGTCTCGATGTTCATCGTCATCATCGTGACCCTGGTCGAGACCTCGGCCGACATCCTGGCGGTCGGCGAGATCATCGGCACCAAGGTCGACTCGCGCCGCCTCGGCGACGGCCTGCGCGCCGACATGCTCTCCTCGACCCTGGCGCCGATCTTCGGCTCCTTCACGCAGAGCGCCTTTGCCCAGAATGTCGGCCTGATCGCCGTCACCGGCATCAAGAGCCGCTTCGTGGTGGCCACCGCCGGCCTCATCCTGGTGACGCTCGGCCTGCTGCCGGTGATGGGACGGGTGATCGCGGCCGTACCGCCCGCGGTGCTGGGCGGCGCCGGCATCGTGCTGTTCGGAACCGTCGCGGCCAGCGGCATCCGCTCCCTGTCCAAGGTCGACTACACCAACAACATGAACCTCATCATCGTGGCGACCTCGATCGGCTTCGGCATGATCCCGATCGCCGCGCCACAATTCTACGAGCACTTCCCGTCCTGGTTCGTCACCATCTTCCATTCGGGCATCAGCTCGGCCGCGCTGATGGCGATCACGCTGAACCTGGTGTTCAACCATCTGAGGGCCGGCAATTCCGATCAGCAGTCGGTGTTCGTGGCCGGCATGGAGCGCACCTTGCGCTACCAGGACATCTCCATGCTGCATGAGGGCGACTATTTCCTCAACGGCAAGCTCTACGATGCCAAGGGCAGCGAGGTGAAGGTCGAGGGACCGAGCCACCACTGATCCTCGCCGATATGCCGCTTCTCGCCCGCGCGAATGCGAGGCGAGGGGCGGCCCTTTCAAGTCGCTTCAGAAGCGCTGCCGGCATGCTCGTCCAGCACGGTGGCGATCACCTCCCGCGCCGGCCGCTCGGTCGGCGGGGTGCTGCCATGGCCGCAGCAGACGAGCAGCGCCTTCCACAGGGCCCAGCCGCGGGCGCGGGCCCAGATACCCTGGTCAAATCCCGCCTGCGCCGCCAGTTTCGCCTTGAAAGCAGCGCGGCTTTCGCCCCGCAGGAAGGTCCAGGCGATCACCAGGTCACAGGCTGGATCGCCGACGGCACTGCTGCCGAAATCGATCACGGCACTCAGCCGCCCCTCACGCAGCAGCAGATTGCCGACGGCGATATCGCCGTGCACCCAAACGGGTGGCCGCTGCCACTGCGTTGCCAGTGCCGCCTCCCAGACCCGGCCCGCCGCAGCGGCATCGATCTCGCTCGCGAGTTGATCGAGGCAACGCCGCGTCTCGGCGTCATAGACGGAGAGTGCGCCGCCCCGATGAAAATTATCCACCCCGGCAGCCGGGCCTTCCGCGGGCGCGCGCTGCAGCGCCAGCAGGAACTGCGCGAGATCGGCCGCGAAGCCGCAGGGGTCGGCCAGTTGCGAGAACAAGACGGGCTCGCCCTCGATCCAGCGATAGACCGACCAGGGATAGGGGTAGCCCACCGCCGGGCGACCGAGGGCAAGCGGGGCTGGGATCGGCAAGGACAGAAGCGGGGCCAGTCGAGGCAGATAGCGCCACTCCTTCTCGACCTGCGGCACATAGGAGGCAGCAGTCGGCAGGCGCACCTTCTTGTCCTCACCCAGGCGGAAGGTGGAATTGTCCCAGCCATTGCGCTCGACCGGCCGGACCGTCTGATCGGCCCAATCCGGAAACTGGCTATCGACCAGACCGCGCACCAACGCGGTTTCGATCGTCAAGCGGCCAGCCATGCTCCGTCCTTCCGAATCGCCCCGACCTCGGCATTGAACCGATCATGCCGCCCGCCCGCAAATGCTTGGTGGCGGAGGTCCCGTATGGACGACGAGAGCAAAGTGCGATTTCTCTGAATCGCACCTTCTCTCTAACTTATTGTTTTTACCCGTTTTTCTTATTCGAAAAGTCTATCAAGTTTTCTGGAAAACGCTTTAGATCATATGAATGAAAAATGGCCCGGACGAAGTCCGGGCCACCCAGTTCGTGGTCTTGGAGTTAAACAACGCCTGTCTGGCCGACCAAGACCGGACAGTTCGTCAGAAGGTGCGCTTCAGGCGCACACCGGTCTGCCAGGCACTGGCGCTTGCACCAAGGCTCTGGTTGGCGTTGGAAAGCTCGACCTTGGAATGGGTGTAGGCGACTTCGCCGGCCACGGTCAGGCCCTTGACGATCGTGTAGGTCAGATTGCCGGCGATCGTGTATTCCTTGGCGCTATAATCGAACTGGGAGAGCAGATTGTCGCCCTTCATGTCGATATAGCTGCCGACCAGATTGGCGTTCAGGACGGGGGTGATGTTGCCACCGAGTTCCGCCACGATAGACCAACCCTTGGACGTACCATTGCTGGTCACCACCTGGCCCGTACCGATGGTCGGGAACAGATCGCCAGGCCCCGTGCCGAAGAAGGCGTTGTTGGCGCCAAGATAATCCAGGGCGCCCTTGGCATATTGGCCTTCGACGACGAAATGCCCGCCATCGATGAAGGGCAATTTGATCAGCGCGCTGCCGCCGACCGCATAGCCCCACTTGTCATCGTGGCCAATGGTGAGCGTCTGGGTGGTTCCACCGGCCGTCAGGGTCGTCTCCGTCGCGGTGCGCAGTTGATGCAGGGCGCCCTGCACCGCCAGCGATCCCCAGCTCTGGTCGAAGCGCAGCTGGGCCACGACGTCGGGAACCTGCTGCCCCCCCTGATAGCGCCCGATGCTCACCGCGCCGGCACCCGGTTGGGACGCGACGGCCTGGAGCAGAGCCGTTCCGATCCAGTTGTCGACGCGATGGTCGCGGCCGTCCTCGATCGACAGCGTGGCTTTGAAGCCGCCGCCAAACTCCGCAGTATAGGCGAGCAGGTTGACGGTGTTGCTCTCGGCATAATAGGGCGCCCAGATAGTGTCGCCAAAATCATTGTCGTAGAAGCCGAAGAAGGAGTGGGCGTAACCCGCCGTCAGGCCACCAAACTGGATGAAGGCCTTGTCGATCGAGAAGCGGTTGCCGTTATAGGTGCCGCCACGCCCCTGGCTGCTGATCGGATGCGAGTCGGCATTGATCTGGAAATAGGAGCGCAGCAGGCCCCATTCGGTCTCGGTGCGAGCATCGAACCAGATACGCCCCTGGGTGTTGAAGGCCGAACGGTCGTCATTTCTGCCAAATTTGGCCGAACGCAAGCGCTGGGTGTTGTTGCTGCCGACGAGACGATAGCCCGAATCACCGCCGAAGACGCGATAGTCGGCACGGATTTCACCGCCGATCTTGAGGCAGGTGTCGGTGCCGGGAATATAGAAGAAACCCGGGCCGAAGGCCGAGCAGACCTTCACATATTCAACGGCTTCGCCCTTGGTCATGGGCAGATCGGCGGCCTGTGCAGCGCCGATTGCGGCGATGCCGGCAACGGCGCCGAGCAGGAGAGGTTTAAGAGACATCGAAACGACCTTCCAAGATTATCTTATTGGTTTCGAGCACATAGCTCCGCCTTGCCGTCCGACCCGGGATGGACGGACGGTTGAACGAGCTGCATGTCGGCATGGACCGCGTTGGGCGAACCCAACCATAGGTTGCATATACTTCACCAATTCGCGCAATGACATTTGCATTGTCGCGAAGGGAAAACATCGGATTTATGGTACTATGTTGCCAATCTATCACATCGATCGGACGCCCATATAGCGCCAGATTCAGCCTCTCCGGAGCCTCATCGCGCGACTAAGCGAATTACTATGGAGGTATAAAAAACCTATTTCGGCATTGATTTGCCCGACGCTGCTCGGTCATTTCGTTAGAATGCCGTATTATCCGTCGGTACGCTCCACCAGGAAGCGGATCGCCAGGAAGGAAATCCCTCCCAGCCCACCCAGCAAAGCTGTCGCCGTCAGGGACAGGCCGGCTCCGATGGAGGTCAGCGCGAAGGCAAAGGCAAAGGGCGCCATCGCGGCTACGATCAAGCGAGCGGCCATCACTTTGCCCTGCAGCGTGCCATAGCCTTCGCTGCCGAACAAAGCCAGCGGCAGGGTGCCGATCACGATGCTGAACAGCCCGTTGCCGAGGCCAAACACCACCGCAAACACCATCGCGCCCGTGGTGGAGGGCGCCGTGAGGGCGAGCAGCGCCACGGAGGCCGGCATCAACGTCGCCGCAATCAGCGCCAAGCCTATAGGCGGCAGGTTGCGCCCGAACACCATGTTGACCAGGCGGCTGAGCACCTGGGACGGGCCGAACAACGTGCCGATCACCGCAGCCGATGCCCCGAGCCCGAGGCCCGACAACAGCGGGATCATGTGGACGAGGATGGCCGCAACCACCAGTGACAAGGCGGCAAAGCCGACGAGCATCAGCCGAAAACCTGCCTTGCGCTGGGCAGGCGCGAGCAGGCCCGCCACCGCCGACTGCTGCCCGATGGCCGCACCATCCTGCTTTGACAACCCAAGCGAGAGCCAGACATACAAGGGAAAACAGATCGCCAGATTGAGCCCGGCGAAGACGAGGTAGACGTCCTGCCAGCTCATCCGCTCATGCAAAGCGGTGGTAACGGGCCAGAACACGGTGGAGGCAAAACCCGCGATCAAGGTGAGATAGGTGATGCTGCGCTGGGCAGCCCGGGGGCGAATCTGCACCAGCAGGGCAAAGGCAGCGCCGTAGAGCACCAGGTTGGAGGCCGTCTCCATCGCGATCAGCGCCGCCACGAAGGCCGCGCCGCCCGGCGCCAGCGCGCAAGCGGCCAAGGATGCAGAAGCAGCCAGGGAACCGACCGCCATCACCCGGCCCGCTCCGATCGCATCGATCAGCCGGCCAACCCAGGGCGCCGTGGCACCGCCGATCAGCAGTGCGGCCGAGAGCGCGCCGAACACCCATTCGGTGGTCCAGCCCAGGCCCTTCGCCATGTCGGCGGCCAGGATGCTGAAACTGTAATAGAGCGTGCCATAGCCGATGATCTGGGTGACGCCCAGGGCGATGATGGCCGCAATGGGCGAGCGTTCCGTATGCATGTCTGGATCAGTCGCAATCAGGGCCGGCGATGAGTCACGATCTCGCCATTCTCCTTGGCGAAGCGCTCGACCGGCTGGTCGAGCAGGTCGAGCACCGCCTCGGAAGGACGGCACAGGCGCGTGCCGCGTGCCGTCTCGACGATGGGCCGATTGATCAGGATCGGATGCGCCAGCATGAAGTCGATGATCTCGCCGTCGCTCCATTTCGGGTCGCCCAGGCCGAGCTCGGCATAAGGCGTGCCTTTCTCGCGCAGCAAGTCACGCGGTTTCATCGCCATGGCGGCCAGCAATGCGACGAGCTTGTCCCGTGACGGCGGTGTGCCGAGATACTCGATCACCACCGGCTCCTCGCCCGACTGGCGGATCATGGCGAGGGTGTTGCGCGAGGTGCCGCAGGCCGGGTTGTAATAGATGGTGACAAGCATCGGCAGAGGGCTTTCGATCGAGGAGGCGCATCTGATGGTTGCACTGCTCCGACAAAACACCCATCGCATGGGCGCGACCTGTGGCTCAAGACCCTTGCCCTGCGCCAAGGTGCCGCCGGAAGAAGCCCAGGACCTCGGCGTTGAAGAGCCTGTGGAAAGCAATTCGGTCGAAACCCGCCCCATCCGTGCAGATCTCCGCCTCGCCGAAATCGGCAGCGGCCTTGGCGAGTTCGGGGCTGCAGGGTGGCCCCGATCTGCTCGCACCACCGATTGCCGGGATAGGTCGGGCAGCGCCCGAGGATGAGGCGGAAATCCGGTGTGCCGCCGATGAGGGCGAGGCCGGTGTAGCCGCACCGATCCGCTCCGATCCGCTCCGGGCGACGCCGGGCGTGATCCGGGTCCAGTCGACACCGGGCCTGCGGGCGGGAGGAGCGCTACAGTGCCTTCTTGCCGAAGCGCTGCTCGAGGAAGCAGGCGATGATCTCTACCACCAGCTCATGGTCGGCCTGCTGGGGCAGGCCGGATATGGTAATGGCGCCGACCAGGCCGGTACCCTCCACGATGATGGGAAAACTGCCGCCATGAGCGGCGTATTCCTTGGGATCGACCATGAAGCGATCATGGAAGGAGGGCCCGTCCGGCAGCGTCGATCGGCCCATATAGAAGGAGGAATGCCCGAACCGGTAGACCACCGCCGATTTGCGCGCGATCCACTGGTCATTGTCCAGCGAGGTTCCGGCCAGCGCCGCATGGAAGAGCTGCTGGCGGTTGCGGCTGACATCGATCGCAACCGGCAAGGCACGCTCGCGGGCGATGCCGAGCGCCAGCGTGCCCAGATCGATGGCGATGTCGTTGTCGAAGGCCGGGAAGGTGAGCACCGTCTCCTGGCGCAGCAGCTCGCTCAGCGTGATCTCGTCGGGCATGTCGGCCTCCTTGCCCGACGATCATGCGGGGGCCCGTCCCTCCTGGCAAGACGGCGGGCGAACTCCCGCACAGGCAAGGCATGCATCCGCTCCGTCACCAGGCGGAGAGGAAGATACTCCGCAGGCTTTCCTATTTGCGGAAGCTCGCCTCACCCGCATCCGAGACCTCGACCCAGCGCTTGTCGGGTGCCGCGCCGGCGACATAGGCGTCGTTCCAGTTCCACCATTTATAGGGCGGCGTCTGCGGGTAGCCTTCGGGCGAATCCTCCCAGACCTCCTGGCGGCCGAGCGGGGTAATGTCGAGATAGTTCCAGGTGCCGCCCATCTGCTCGTCGCCGCGGCTGTTGACGAAATAGGTGCGAAAGATCCGCTCGCCGTCACGGTAGAACACGTTGGTGCCGTGCCACTCGCCAACGCCGAAGTCCCAGTCGAAGTCGTCGAGCACGGTGTACCACGGCATGGTCCAGCCCATGCGCTGCTTCAGCCTGGCGATATCGCCTTGCGACGCCCGCGAGAGGAAGACGAGCGTGGTGTCGCGGGCATTGAGATGGGAGAGATGGGCGACCTGATCGGCCACCATCGAGCAGCCCCGGCAGGCATGGTCGGGCCAGCCGAATACGCCCGGTTCGAAGAAGGCGCGATAGGCAATGAGCTGGCTGCGGCCCTCGAAGAGCTCGGCAAGGCTGGCCCGCCCCTGCGGCCCCTCGAAGACATAGGCCTTCTCCACTGCCATCCACGGCATGCGTCGGCGCTGGGCCGCCAGGGCATCGCGGGCGCGGGTATGCGCCTTCTCCATCGCCAGCAGCCGCTCATGCGCCGCCTGCCACGCCGCAGGCGAAACCACCGGCGGGGCGTGCATGCCCGAGGCATCGTTCCGTTCGTTTTCGGCTGATATCGTCATCGCAAATCTCCTCATCCGGGCTTGCGGCGCCTCGCGCACCGAGCGCATCGGCGCACCGCCCCTGGATCTTTTTCGGTGAGGAGAGAGTGCCACCGGGACACGGAGGGGTGGGAGTAACAAGTGTGGCGGCATTCGGCAGGTGGATGATCCACGCGAGCGGAAGCAGGATGCCCCTGGCCACCCCGTGCATGCCCGAATGCCGGGTAGCAACTCGCCCTGTTCCAGAACGGCCAGAGACGGATATGTTGATCGTCCCGCCGCAGCTTGTCGCTGGAGGTTTTTTGGTTAGGGTGAGCAGGAGAGAGAACCCGTAAAGAAGAAAAAGAGCCGTAAAAAATTAGAATACCAAGAGGAAAAGTTATGAAATTGAGTCAATCTATTCTTTCAAATTGCGTGGCAATTTTTGGTATTTCCGCTCTTATCGGTTCAATCTCCCCGCTTTCAGCACAGGAATCCGACAAGACCGTCGCGCTTCTTCAGCAGCTGCTGCGCTTCGACACGTCGAACCCGCCGGGAAGGACGCTGGAGGAAGTCACCTACCTCAAGAAGGTCTTCGACGATGCCGGCATCGAAAACGAGATCATCGAGACCCCCAAGGACGGGGTGGCTCACTTCATCGCCCGCCTGAAGGGCGATGGCAGCAAGAAGCCGGTGCTTCTGGCTGCCCACTCCGATGTGGTGCCGGTCGAACGGCACACCTGGAGCGTCGATCCTTTCGCCGGCGAGATCAAGGACGGCTACGTCCTCGGCCGCGGTGCCATGGATTTCAAGGGCGGACAGGCGGTATTCGTCCAGGCCCTCCTCCAGCTCAAGAAGAGCGGCGTCGCGCTGTCGAGGGATGTGATCTTCCTGGCCGAAGCCGATGAAGAAGCCGGTGACTACGGCACCGACTGGCTGGCGAAGAATCACTGGGACAAGATCGACGCCGAATTCGTCTTGAACGAAGGCGGCTGGATCTTCCAGGACAAGCAAGGCGTCACCCGGCAGGTCAACATCACGACGCGTGACAAGATCTATGCAGGCCTCAGGCTGAAGGTGACGGGGACACCGACCCATTCCTCGCGCCCGCAACCGGACAGCGCCGTCGGTAAATTGACCCGGGCCCTGGCGAAATTGTCGGTGTGGGACACCGAGCCCACCCTCACCGGCCAGACCAAGGCCTATTTTCAGGCGCTCGCCTCGAGCGCAAGCGGGCAGATGAAGCGCGACCTCCAGACATTGGCCTCGAGCAGCGCCCCTTCGGCGCTGAAGAAGGCCGGAAAACGCGTGTCCGCCACCGGCGACTATCCGCTGCTCTGGCATGCCTTGATGCGCAACACGGTGGCGACGACGATCATCAAGGCCGGGGTGAAGGAAAACGTCATTCCCGGCACGGCCGAGGCCTATGTCAATGTGCGCCTCGTTCCGGGCTCGACACCCTGGGATGTGCGAAGCCAGGTCGAGAAGGCCATCGCCGATCCGGATATCAAGATCAGCGTCGATTCCACCCTGCCGGAAGCCGACGCCAAGGCCTACTACAAGAAGCGCGCGGAAGCCGAGGCATCGCCGACCGACACACCCCTGTTCAAGGCTCTCGAAACGGCCGGCAAGAAGACCTGGCCCGAGGCCACGGTGGTTTCGGCCCTGTTCGAGGCCGGCACCGACGCTTCCGCCTGGCGCGACCGCGGCATACCGACCTATGGCATCTATCCCTACCCGCTGGACAATGAAACGCTGGAGCGCATGCATGGCAATGATGAGCGCATCGCCGTCAAATCCTTGAAGGAGGGCACGGCTTTCATCTACGACACGCTGGTCGGCGTGGCCGCGAAGTGATCGCAGGCCGTTCTTCCTGCAGGTGGAAAGGGCGCTTGGAACGCGGCGCCGGGATTGCCCGGTGCCGCGAGCCTCATTCCGTTGCCCGAGCCATCATCCCGGTCAGGGTCCCGCTCTGCGTCAGGATGGCATCGCCCATATAGGCGAGCGAGGTGAAACTGCGCTCGGCCGCTTCCTTGTGGCCGGCGCCGCAGGCATCCTGGACGATGACGGGCACGAAACCGAGATCGGCGCCGTGGCGGGCCGTCGGCTCGATGCCGATCTCGATGGCGACACCCATGATGGCGAAGGCGGTCAGGCCACAATCGCGCAGGATGGTGGCAAGCGGCGTGTCGGCGAAGGCCGAGAAGGTGATCTTGTCGAGGATGGCTTCGTCCTCGCGCGGCGCCAGTTCCGGCGTGATCTCGAAGCCCGGCGAGGAGCGCAGGAACCAGGGCTTCACCGCGCCGGGATCCTCGGTGCGCTGCCAGGCCATGGCCTGGCGATACTGGAAACGCCCCATCAGTCTGGGCGGCATCGACATATGCCTGAGGAAGATGACGCGGTAACCGCCGGCGCGCGCCGCCGCGAGCACGGCGGCATTGCGCGCGATGATGGCGGCACCATCGGCGATCTGGCTGAGGATGCCCACCTGCATGTCATAGACGACGACAGCCATGCGGTCGGGCCGGCAGAGCTCCGCGAGGGAGCCGTGAAGTTCGAGACCGAAGGGGTTCTTCATGGCGTTCGGCTCCTTGCGGCAATGGCAGCCGGCCAGCGACGACCGGCGCCGTGACTGCCCCGCACCTTACGGCGAGTGCGCCCACAAATCACCCCTCCCGCCCCTATGAAAACGGGCGGGTTTTGCCCGCCCGTCGGCATCGTTGAAAATCGGCGGGCCTATTCGGCCGATTGCGCCGCCTTGGCATCCTGCAGGGTGGCATGTGTCTCCAACTCGTCCAGGAGCCCCTTCCAGAGCGAGACGCACAGGCCGATCATCACCAGGAGGAAGGGCGCAGCGGCAATGATCGAGGCCGTCTGCAGGCCGGCGAGCCCGCCCATCACCAGAAGCACGCAGGCCGAGGCACCGGCGAGCAGCCCCCAGAGCACCACGATGCCCGCCCGCGGATGCGGGGCGCCCCGGCTGGAGAGCATGCCCATCACCACCGAGGCGGCGTCCGCGCCGGAGACGAAGAAGATCGCCACCAGGAACATGGCGATGGTCGAGGTCACCGTCGCCATCGGATATTGTGCCAGCAGGGCGAACAGCGATACCGGCGCGCCCTGGTTCTTGACCGCTTCGACCAGGCCGCCGGCACCCATCAGTTCCGAATGGAGCGCGGTGCCTCCCATGATGGTGAACCAGATGAAGGTGACGGCACTGGGGATCAGCAGCACACCAACCACGAATTCGCGGATGGTGCGGCCGCGCGAGATGCGGGCGATGAACACACCGACGAAGGGCGCCCAGGAGATCCACCAGGCCCAATAGAAGATGGTCCAGTTGGCCAGCCATTTGCCATCGCTGAAGGCGGCGGTGCGGAACGACATCGAGACGAGGTCGCTGAGATAGTAGCCGAGCGATTCGATCAGCGTGTCAAAGATGAACACGGTGGGACCGAAGGCGGCCAGGAAGAACAGCAGCAGGACCGCGATCACCATGTTCATGTTGCTGAGGAACTGGATGCCCTTGCCGACGCCGGACACCGCCGAGAGGATAAAGAGCACCGAGAGCACGGCGATGATGGTGAGGGAGATGGCAGTGGATTCGCCGGTGCCCCACAGATAGTTCATGCCGGAATTGATCTGCTGCGCGCCGAGGCCGAGCGAGGTCGCGGTGCCGAACAAGGTGGCAATGATCGCCAGCACGTCGATGGTGCGGCCGATCGGACCGTGCACCCTGTCACCGATCAAGGGCTGGAAGGCGCTGGACATCAGGGTCGGCAGGTCGCGGCGATAGCTGAAATAGGCGAGCGCCAGGCCGACGACGGCATAGATCGCCCAGGGATGCAGGGCCCAATGGAAATAGGCATATTGCATCGCCACGATCGCCGCTTCCTTGGATTGCGGCTGGGCGAGGCCATGCGGAGGCGCGCCGAAATGCGACACGGGTTCAGCGACGCCCCAGAACATCAGGCCGATGCCCATGCCGACGCTGAACATCATGCAGACCCAGGAGATCGTGGAGAATTCCGGCTTCTCGTCGTCATGGCCGAGCTTGATCCGGCCGAAGCGGCTGAAGGCCAGGAAGCCTGCGAAGACGAGAAAGAACGCCGTCGAGACGACGAAGCTCCAGCCGAAGGTATGGATGATGCCGTTGAGCGTCGCCGTGGCGACACTTGTCAGGCTGGCGGGAAAGAGCGTTCCCCATAATACGAAGCCTACGACAATAGTAAGCGCTGGCCAGAAAACACCAGAATCCGATCCACGAAGCATTGCGCGCGACAAGACGATCGTTCCTCCCCCGTTGAAGCGGGCGCTTCATCGTCTGCCAGCCGGGATTTCGACATCCGCGAGTCCCAATAGCCACGCCCCTACGTCATAGTGCCGCGATATACCTTTGCAATCCGCCCCAGTACCGACCTTCGGGGTTCCGAATCCGACCCTGGCTCCGGAAAGCCGGCGGCCGCCGCCGCTGGGACCAGCCGGCCTCGTTCGACCGAAATGCGTCTCGGGCCCCCGGCAGGCCCTCGCACGTCATGATCGGTGCCGCAGAGCGGACATTCGTTCACGCGAATGCAATTCCCACTGGCGCATCTGTGATTTGCGTAGGAGGCCGGTGGCATGGAGACTGCCGCCAACCCGTCGAATCGGGCTGCGGGCCTGAGGCCCGCCATGGCAAGGCGCGTGTGAGCACGCGATTGCGATCGCAAGGACCCATCATGGCATCTCGGCGTGTCTCGCCCCCGCTTCTCGCGGCCTTCCTGTTCCTCGTCATCGGCCTTCTCAGCCTCGCACCCTGGCCGGGCGGCGCCCGTGCGGCCTCCGCTGACATCGACGTGAACGACATCATCACCGATCCCTCCTCCCCCGTGCTCGGCAATCCCAAGGGCAAGGTCACCATCATCGAGTTCACCGATTACCGCTGCCCCTATTGCCGGACAATGCAATCGCGCCTCGACGCCCTCTTGCGCGAAAACAAGGAAATCCGGCTGGTGATCAAGGAATGGCCGATCTTCGGGGAGACCTCGGTCCATGCCGCCAGGGTGGCACTTGCCGCCAATTGGCAGGGCAAGTATGGCGCGGTGCATGCCGCCCTCTTCGCCCTGCCGCGCACCATGGACAAGGATGCCGTGCGCGAAGCGGCCGGCAAGGCCGGCGTGGACCTCGTCAGGCTCGACAAGGATCTTGCCGCGCGCGGCCCGGAGATCGCCGCCATGCTGGCCAGGAACGACGTCGCGGCCCGCCTGTTCCAGCTCCAGGGCACGCCCGGCTTCGTGATCGGCCATGACGTCTATTTCGGCGCGCTCAGCCTGGAGCAGCTTCGGCGCTATGTGAAGACTGCGAAGTAACCAGGCTCAATAGCCGGCAAATGAAGCCTTTCCTCAATGCGGGCTCGCCGTCGGCCGCACCACGATCTCGCTGACATCGACATCATCGGGCTGGCCGATAGCATAAAGAAGCGAAGCGGCCACGGCCTCCGGACTGATGGTGACGGCCCGGAACGCCCTCATCGCTTCGCGCGCGATGGGATCGCCGATCGAGTCGGCAAGTTCGGAGGTGGTGGTGCCGGGCGAGATCACCGTCACGCGAATGCGGTCCGTCTCCTGGCGCAGGCCATCCGAAATGGCCCGCACGGCAAATTTGGTGGCGCAATAGACCGCGGCGGTGGGCGAAACGTGATGGCCGCCGATCGAGGAGACATTGACGATCTGGCCCGCCCCCTGCTCCTCCATGATCGGCAGCGCCGCGGCGATACCGTAGAGCACGCCCTTGATGTTGACGTCGACCATCCGGTCCCATTCCGCCACGCGCAGCGCCGCCAGCGGGGAGAGCGGCATCACACCGGCATTGTTGACCATCACGTCGAGCCGGCCAAAGGCCTGTCGCGCAAAGCCCGCAAAGGCGGCGACCTCGGCCTGCGAGGTCACGTCGAGGGAGCGTACCTTCACTTCGCCGCCATCGGCCGCAATCGCCGCAGCAAGCTTCTCCAGTCTGTCGGTGCGACGCGCCCCGATCACCACCTTGGCACCGGCAGCGGCCAGCATCCTCGCACTGGCTTCGCCGATGCCGCTGCTGGCGCCGGTGATGGCCACGACTTTTCCTGCAATTGCACTCATCTCATGATCCTTGGTTGTATTGCCGCTCCCGGAGCGACGTCAGGCCTTGGCCGGGTCGGGGAAGTCGGCGCTCAGCGTCGTCTCGGCCCAGCTCTCGAAATTGAGCCGTAGCGCCTCCAGCCGCTCGCGGGCGATGCGCAGGGCCGGCGCGCCGAGCAGCAGGCGCAGCGGCGGCTCCGGCGCCTCGACCGCCTTGATGATGGCAAGCGCCGCGCGGGCGGGATCGCCGGGCTGCCGGCCGGTAACGGCCCGTGTCTGTTCGCGGCGTTTGCCGGCGGTCTGCGCATAATCGGCGATGACGGTGGACGCTTCGACCATGGAACGGCCGGCCCAGTCGGTGCGGAAGGCGCCCGGCTCGACGATCGTCACCTTGATGCCAAGCGGCGCGACTTCCTGGGCCAGCGATTCCGACAGCGCCTCCACGGCAAATTTGGTGGCGTGGTAATAGCCGGTCGCCGCAAAGGCGACGAGGCCGCCCAGGGACGAGATGTTGACGATGTGCCCGCTCCGCCGCGCCCGCATGCCTGGCAATATCCGCTTGGTGACGTTGATCAGCCCGAAGACATTGGTTTCGAACTGGGCCCGGATCGCCGCATCCTCGCCCTCCTCGATCGCCGCCAGATAGCCATAGCCGGCATTGTTGACGGCAACGTCGATGCGCCCGAACCGTGCCTCGGCCGCCGCCACGGCGTTCTCGATCGCACCGGCATCGGTCACGTCGAGTTGGACGGCGAGCGCGCGCTCGCCATGCTCGGCGGCGAGATCGGCCAGCATTTCCGGCCGCCGTGCCGCCAAGACCGCCCGCCATCCCCTGGCGAGAACGGCTTCGGCCAAGGCCCGGCCGAGGCCGGAGGAGGCACCCGTGATGAACCAGACCGGTATTTTGATCGTCATGTCCGTATCCTTCGTTTTCGGCCGGAGCGCGGGCTCCGGCCCGGCGCCCGCTCAGCGGCGCCGAAACACCATGCCGCCGTGATGCAGCGTGTCGTGGTCGACGAATTCGCCATCCGCGGTGAAGCCGGTATCGTCCCAATAGTCGATATGGCTGCCGCGGACCTCGTAGCGGCCGCGATAGGCGCTCCTGCGGCTGCCGCGTGCTTCGTCGTAGCGCCCGTTCGGCAGCAATTCCTGCCGGATATGGTCGTCATCGGTGACCCACATCCCGACATAAGGATGCTCCGTCATCTTCGTCTCGCTTTCGGTGATCGGCCCACGGGCGGGAGGGGGCGTGTCCGTGGCCAGCGCCGGCTTGGTTGCCGTCAGCAGGATCGGGATCACCATAGAGGCTGCGATCTGCCTGGCAATGCTGTGACGGGCCATGCCATCCTCCCCGCATCAGGGTCCTGTTTCATGCGCAACCGACAGCCGGCCTCGCTGGAAAACACCTTAGATCGATCGATTGGTACGATCGAGTTGCCAATCAGAAATGGCCTGGTTAGATTATCTAACCAATGACGGATACGTTCGAAGGCATTTCCACGTTTGTCGCGGTAGCGGAGGCCGGCAGTTTCCGCCTCGCGGCCGAGCGGCTGGGCGTCACCCGTTCGGCTGTCAGCCAGGGCCTGCAGCGTCTGGAGGATCGCCTCGGCACCGCGCTCGTGCAGCGCACCACGCGCAGCGTGCGCCTGACCGAGGCAGGCGAGCAGCTCTACCAGACCGTCAGTCCGGCCTTGTCGGAGGTGAAGACGGCGCTGCGGGCCGTTCAGGACGAACGCGGCCGCCCAACCGGCACGCTCAGGATCAGCGTCTCATCGATTGCCGAGACCTTCCTGTCCGGCGCGGCCCTGACGGGATTCCTGCAGGCCTATCCCGGCATCCGGCTCGACCTCACGGTGACGGACGAGGAAGACGACATCGTGCAGGCCGGCTTCGATGCCGGGGTGCGGCTGGGCGAGGTGATCGAGCAGGACATGGTCGCCATTCCCGTTTCGAGCGAGCAGCGCCAATTGGCGGTGGCCTCGCCCGACTATCTCGCCCGCTGCGGCGCCCCGCAGCACCCACGCGATCTCCTGACCCATGACTGCATCGGCTGGCGCGCCCGGCCGGACCTTGCTCCCTATCGCTGGGAGTTCACCGAAAACGGTCGCGACTTCGAGATCGCCGTCGAGCCCAAAGTGACGACCAACGACATGGGCACCATGATCCGGCTGGCCTGCGCTGGTGCCGGCATCACCTTCGGCGTCTACGACACTTTCCGCAGTTATCTCGATCGCGGTGACCTGGTGCCGCTGCTTGAAACCTTCGGTCCCCCCTTTGCCGGCTTCTATCTCTATTATCCACGCCGCCAGCGCCAGCCAGCGAAGCTGCGAGCGCTGGTCGATCATCTGCACAAATGGACGCGCCATGGCGGCGTGTCGTGAAATACGATGGGCAGATCGCTTTCTCGGCCATGCAAGTTGACTAAGCCGCACAACTCACTGAACCGACTGGACAAGCGACGTAAAATTTACGCGGATATGATTGACAGCCACACCTAAACGGACAACTTGGGAAGGAATGCTTCTATAGCGCAGGAAGAAATGACCAATCCACTTCAGCAGATTTTTCGCCGGGTACGAGCGGCAAAATCGAAAGAAGATATCGAAGAATTCCATTTGACCGATGGATATGTTTTCTCCGAGCCTTCGTCGCAGAATGCAGTCGATTTGATCCCAGGATGGAATCACGCCTTCCCGCCGGAATTGGGCATCCAAGCGGGGCCTGCCCATATGCACGAGGACGGCAGGATCCATTGGGCCGTCGAACAATTCGGGCCCATCACAGGGCGGCGCATTCTCGAATTGGGTCCCCTGGAAGGGTCTCATTCGATGATGCTGGATAGGCTCGAGCCCGCGGTCCTCGACGCGGTGGAAGCCAACAAGAAGGCGTTCCTGCGCTGCCTGATCGCCAAGGAGATCTTCGGACTGCAGCGCGCCCGTTTTCACCTGGGCGACTTCGTCAAATGGCTGGAGCGAAAGGACCCGCCCTACGACCTCATCGTCGCCTGCGGCGTTCTCTACCATATGGAAGAGCCGCTAAGATTGCTCGAACTGCTGGCGGCAAGGACCGACGCGATATATTTCTGGACGCATTATTTCGACGAAACTGCCATGCCGCCCGAAGATCTCCGGCGCGTCCCGTTCAAGTCGCAAAAGCCACCATACAAAGAACTTTGCCACGACGTCGCGTTTCACGGCCGGAATGTCAAATTGCACGAGCGCAGTTATTATGGCGCCTGGAAGAAATCGGCATATTGCGGTGGCCCGGTCAATCGACATTACTGGATGGAGAAAGAAGACCTTCTTGCTGTTCTGGGTATTCTGGGGTTCGACGACCTGCGCATCGCCCATGACGATCCCCAGCACGTCAACGGTCCGTCATTTTCCGTCTTCGCCCGGCGAACGGTTCAGCAGGCTGAAAGGTGAGGCAACGTGTTGGGGCTAGCGAATTTCATCCGTCGGGGCATCAAGACCAAGTCGAATACAAACGAGCGCCAAAAGGAAAGCCCCTTGGCGCTCGAGCGAAGATTCCGGGAAACCTACATCGCGGAGAGGCCGGTGGATCTCGAAGCCGTCGAGGAGTTTCGCGGCGATGCCTTTCCCATCAGCGGTCCGGCCTGCTGGCTCGACCGGCCCAACGCATTGCTGGAAGTCGAACGTCGCCATGCCGCCAGCGAGCTCAGCGACGACGAAGCCGCGATGTGCAAGCAATGGATATTCGAGGGTTACTACATTGCGCCCGGCCTGATCGAAGCCGAACTCCTCGATCGCATCTGGACGGCCTATGAAAAAGCGATCGCCGAGGGGACGATAACCGCCCCCTCCGAAAGCCGAGGCCCCGACGACATCCATCCCGGCCGTACGCTCGATCCTCACATCCCGGTGCCGATCCTGCGCGAGCTGCAGCAACATCCCAGCATATTGAGAATTTCCGACCTGCTGTTCGGCCACAAGACCCTGCCGTTCCAGACCATCATGGGACATAAGGGCAGCTGGCAGGGCCCGCATTCCGATACGATCCACATGACGACCTATCCCTTGGGCTACATGCTGGCCAGCTGGATCGCCTTCGAGGATGTCGGCACTGATTGCGGGCCTTTGGAATATTATCCGCGCAGCCACAAACTCGTGCCTCCTCTGCTGAGCGGAGAACTCGGTATTCCGCCCCGGGCTTTCAAGGAAAATATGGGCGTTTACAGCTCACGCTACGAGCCGACCATCCGGCATTACATCGAGATGCTGGGCCTTGAGCCGAAATACTTCCTCGCCAAGGCCGGGGACGTCCTGTTCTGGCATGCCGACCTGCTGCATGGCGGCTCGCCCCGCAAGGATCTCAAGCTTTCCCGCAAGGCAATGGTCTGCCACTATTTCGCGCAAGGCGCCTTCACCTATCACGACCTTTCCGGCAATGCCACGCGCCTGCACAAGAACGGACTCTATGCCCCTCCGGCGATCGACGAACGCCTCTGATGCCCTCGGGCGGGGTATTCATCCGGGCATGCGAATAGGAACCTGCTCTCGATATCAGGCGGTGCGAGGCTTTGGCCTGAAGCGGCGCCAGATCGGCGCGACTACATAGCTGATCACCGGAATGGTCACCAATCCCACCACAATGCCTGCCAGCCCGGAGCCCGCCGCCTGCACCAGCCATGACACCACTCCGCCGGCCGCCGGCAGGCTATGTGCCGCGGCTTCGGCGGCCTCGTGGAGCAGATGGCTGAGCCCCCCCAGGCCGTAGGTCTCGAAGCCATGCAGGATGATGCCGCCGCCGACCCAGATCATCGCCGCGATGCCGACCAGGCCGAGTACCTTCAGGAAATAAGGCATGCCCACGACCAGGCCACGGCCCATTCCGCGCAACAGGCGGCCCATTAGCGAAGGAGAAGTAGCCTTCGCCATCGCCACGCCGAGGTCGTCGGCCTTCACGATGAGGGCGACCACGCCATAAACCGCTGCCGTGATGCCGATACCGACCACGGCCAGGATGACGGCCTGCGCCACGAAGCCACTGTCGGGAACGGAGCCGAGCGTGATGGCCATGATCTCGGCCGACAGGATGAAATCCGTCTTGATCGCGCTCGCGACTTTCTGGTCCTCGAAGGACTGCGCATTGGGGTCGATCGAAGCGAGTTCCGCTTCATGCTGATGAGCCGCGTGCGGCACGACAAGTTCGTAGATCTTCTCCACGCCCTCATAGCAGAGGTAGACACCGCCGATCATCAGCAGGGGCGTGATCGCCTGCGGCGCAAACAGGCTGAGCGCGAGCGAGGCCGGCAACAGGATCAGAAGCTTGTTCTTGAGCGAGCCGGCGGCGATCTTGCCGATGATCGGCAGTTCGCGCTTGGCCGCAAAGCCTGTGACGTAGCGCGGCGTGACAGCCGCATCGTCGATGACGACGCCGGCGGCCTTGGCACCTGCCTTGGCAGCCTGGCCGGCAATGTCGTCCAGTGATGCAGCAGCAACCTTTGCCAAGGCAGCGACATCGTCGAGAAGGGCTATCAGGCCAACGCTCATTGCACCCCCACTTCAGCTCCAGAGCAGTCAATACTGGAGGGGCGTGCTTCGTTTCAAGTCCAGGAGCGCCATTATGTGCCCGCGCTCGGCGGCAATCGCCGTCGTGTTTAATCTTTCCGGGTGGTGTATGCGCCCAAACAAAAACCCCGCGGAGCATGAGCTCACACGGGGTTTAGTGTGTATTTGATTTGGTTGCGGGGGCAGGATTTGAACCTGCGGCCTTCAGGTTATGAGCCTGACGAGCTACCGGGCTGCTCCACCCCGCGGCAGGTATTTGTGACATGGT
>NZ_LYXZ01000099.1 GCF_001676615.1 Labrys sp. WJW
CGCCGATGCCGACCTCGTGCGCCTGGTCACCTCCTTCGCGACGAAGGATGAGGAGGTGAAAAGGTTCCTGGCGCTGGCGGGGTAGAAAAGCGGTGAGGTCTGGGAAGGAGATCCTATGCCTGCAATCCTCTGGAAGCGCCTTGACCTCGAAGGGCATGACGCCTGTCGAATTGTCGAGTGCGACGATGGCTGGGATATCGAGGGCAACGCGGTCTTCGATCATCAGGGAGACGCCGCCAATCTGACCTATCACCTGAATTGCGATCGATCATGGCTGAGCCGGAAAGCAACCATCGGTGGCTGGATAGGGTCTCGGGACATTGACATTCTGATCGAGCGGGCAGCGGATGGGGACTGGTATGTCAATGGCGAAAAGAACGTGGGTTTTCGCGGGCTGGTGGACATAGACCTCGGCTTCACCCCGGCCAGCAATACCAATGCGATCCGTCGAATGAATTTGGAAAAGGGTCTGCAGGCAGAATCCGTAGCCGTGTGGCTGGACACGGAAGACTGGAGCGTGAAGGCATTGCCGCAGGTCTATCGTCGGCTGGGTGCCAATACCTATGACTACAACTCGCCACTGCACAAATATCGCGCCGAGTTGAGCGTGAGTGAATTCGGCGCTGTTGTCGAATATCCCGGTCTATGGCGCATGATCAATTGCCGCCCCGACTTTGGGAAAGAGGGGCGCGGATCAGACCGGTAAAAGCGAACTCGCGCCACTCTTCCCACCGGATCTCGCTCCACTCGTCCCAGCACACACAAGCTGTGCGCGACCTTCCTGAAACCGGGAAGGAATTCTCGGGTCTCATTCGGCACAGCCGCGATAGGCCGCTGCCTCACTTGTCCTTCAACACCAGCGCGCTGGTCAGGTCGCCGAGCGGCTTCTGCTTGCGGGCGGCCATCGCCGTGTCGCGCACGGTGATGCCGTGCAGGGTCGGCAGCTCGAAGCGGCGCGTGATGAAGCGCAGGATCGAGGTGGTGTCCATCGGCGCATGGTCGACGAAGCCGCGGCGGGCATAGGGCGAGACGATGATCGCCGGGATGCGCGAGCCTGGGCCCCAGCGGTCGCCCTTGGGCGGGGCGACGTGGTCCCACAGGCCGCCATTCTCGTCATAGGTGACGACGACGAGCATATGCGGCCATTGCGGGCTCTTCTCGAGATGAGCGATCACGTCGGCGATATGGGCATCGCCCGCCTGGATGTCGGCATAGCCCGAATGCTCGTTGAGGTCGCCCTGCGGCTTGTAGAAGGAGACTTGGGGCAGTTTGCCGGCGTCGATCGCCTTGATGAATTCGACGCCCGCCAGGCCGCCGTCGCGCAGATGCTCGGCCCGGGCCGGGGTACCCGGTGCGAAGCTGGCATAATAGTTCAGGGGCTGGTGGTGATACTGGAAGTTCGGGATCGGCGTCTTGTTGCCATGGTCGAGCACATCCTGCCAGGCGCCGCCATACCAGGCCCAGCTCACATGCTTGAGGCTGAGCAGGTCCCCGATGGTCGGTTCGGTCTGAGGCGGCAGCGTCGTCGGCTTGGCCGGATCGGCAAATGCCTTGTCGCCATCCTTGGCCGGCTCGTTGCCGCTCGGCTGATAGGGCGGCTGCATGGTGTTCACGGCATAGAAATCAGGCGTGAGATTGCCATCGCCGGCAAATTTCGGGATGCCGTCCATTGCCGATTTCGGTGAATTGGCAGCTGCCTTGAGCGTCACCCCGTCGGGTTCGACCACGGCGATCGACGGCTTGGCCGGATTGGTGTCGGCATTGGGGTAATAGGGCGCGCAGGCGCAGACCAGCCATTGATGGTTGAAGAAGGAGCCGCCGAAGCCGCCCATGAAGAAATTGTCGGCCAGCACGTATTTCTGGGCGACCTTCCACATGGCAGTTTTCGAGCCGTCCCACAGGCTGACCGAAAGGGCTCCTGAATCGGCATAGGCGACGAATTTGTCGTTGCGCCCGCCATTGATCTGCATCTGGTTCTGGTAATAGCGATGCCAGAGGTCGCGCGTGATGGTGCCGTAGCCGAGGTTGAAGCCCTTGGGGTCGTCCGCGTGGAAGGGACGGTTGGGCAGATGCTCGGTCTCGGCCTGGGTCACCGGCGGCGTCACCCCCTTGGCAGTCAGGCCTTCCCAGATCGGCGGCAATTCTCGGAAGGGCTTGCCGTCGCGATCGCGCTGGATGCGGGCGGTTGCCGGTGCCTTCGCCACGCCATTGGCACCCGGAAAGCTGCCATAGAGATTATCGAAGCTGCGGTTCTCGGCATAGATCACCACCACGGTATCGATCAGCTTCAGATCCTCGGACGCTCCAGGCGCAGGCTTGGCCTTCTGGCCGCCCGTGCCTTCGGCAGCCAGCGCCGATCCGAAGGCACCGATGGAAAGGCTCAACGCATACACGACCGCCGCCGATTTCATGCGCATCAGGGTCTCCTGCCTCGATTTGCTTGTTGCTATCGTCCCCCACAGCCCCTCATCTTAGCCGGGCTGGCTGAAGATGCCACCCCCGATCGCAATGAAGGAATGCAGCCATAAGCTTTCTTTGCAACAGACGTGTGAGGCAATGGGGCGGCGTCCTGGGGCTCGCTTTGCCGGTGCTGGCGATGACCTCGGTCCAGGCCGGGCAGGAGATGTCACGTGCGCAGGTGCGCCAGCAGGCGCAGGCGCTGGGAGCCCTCGGCCGCTCTCTTTTCTTCGATCCCGCCCTGTCGGGATCAGGCAAGCTTGCCTGTTCCTCCTGCCACGATCCCGCCCGTGCTTTCGGGCCGGTAAACGACCGCGCGGTGCAGCTTGGCGGCGGCGACATGCACCAGCCCGGCGTGCGCGCCGTGCCGTCGCTGAAATATCTGCAGGTGGTGCCGCCCTTCACCGAGCATTTCTACGATTCGGAGGATGAGGCCGACGAGAGCATCGACAATGGCCCCACGGGAGGCCTGACCTGGGATGGGCGTGTCGATCGCGGCGCTGACCAGGCCAAGATCCCGCTGCTCTCGGATTTCGAGATGGGCAACCGGGACGGGGCGGAGGTGGCCCGTCGCGTGCTCGCGGCGGGGCATGGCAAGGCCATCGCCGCCATTGCCGGGCCGAAGGCGGCCGGCGACCCGGACTTCGTCTACAAGACGACCCTGAAGGCGCTGGAAGTGTTCCAGCAGGACTATCGGACCTTCTACCCCTATTCGAGCAAATATGACGCGGTTCTGGCCGGCAAGGCGGAGCTCTCTCCCCAGGAAGCGCGGGGGCTCGACCTGTTCAATGCGGCGGACAAGGGCAACTGCGCTTCCTGCCACATCAGCCAGCGCGGCAATGACGGCACGCCGCCGCAATTTACCGACTACGGCCAGATCGCGCTCGCGGTGCCGCGCAACCCCGACATTCCCGCCAACAAGGATCCAGCCTATCACGATCTCGGCCTGTGCGGCCCGCTGCGCACCGACTTCCTGAAGCGCGAGGATTATTGCGGTCTGTTCCGCACCCCGACCCTGCGCAACATCGCTTTGCGCAAGACGTTCTTCCACAATGGCGGCATGCATTCCCTGCGCGATGCCGTGCGTTTCTACGTCGAGCGTGAGACCCACCCGGAGCGCTGGTACCCGCGCAAGGCCGATGGCAGCATCGACAAATATGACGATCTGCCCGAAGCGGCGAAGGCGAACGTCAACACCGATCCGCCCTTCGACCGCAAGGCCGGCGACGAACCGGCCCTGACGCCGGCCGAGATCGACGATGTCGTGGCCTTTCTCGGCACGCTGACCGACGGTTACGAGCCGGCAAAATGAAAGCGGGGAGCTATGCGGAGTGTCAGCCTCCTGGCTGACACCTTGGTTGCGGACGCGTAGTTTCCAACATGTCAGCCAGGAGGCTGACACTCCTCATTTCCTTCGCCTGAAAACCGCAACCGTCGTGGGGTCTTTGCTCTAGCTCCCGGCGGATTTGGCCGGCAGTCCCAGCAGGCTGGCGACGGCCTCGGCGCCCTTGCCGGTGGCGGAAACCTCGCCATTGTCCCGGATCTCCAGTCCCGCGCCGTTGGAGAAGCTGAGGGACCAGCCGTCATCGCTGCCGTTGCGGCGCCGATCGGTGAGTTCGATACCGGCCGCGGAAACCAGTGCAATGGCCTTGTCGACGTCCATGGTCGTCACCTCGTGCAAGATGCCCGGATCTTTCCCCTCGGCCAGTTGGATCGCGAAGCCGCGGCAAGTCAAGGAGAAAGGGCCGGCCGGCGAGAGCGGCGGCGTGCCATCCTACCGTCGCGGTATATCAGGCGTCGAAAGCTGCGTGATTTTCGGCAGCAACCTATCGCCAGACGCTGATATTCGTGTCATGGCTGCGGCGATTGCCCCCATCGGGGCATGATGCCTTTCTGCCGTGAGGAATCGATGCTGAAGACCAGCCTTAGTCTCGCTTTTGCGCTTCTGGTGAGTGCCGCCCAGGCCCAGACTCCGGCCCAGGAGCCCGCGCCTGCCAAATCGCCGTTGCCGGGCGGGGCCTCCTCCATCCAGGAGAGCTATGAGGACTGGCGCGTGCTCTGCAATGTCGTCAACAATGCCAAGCAATGCGCGGTCCAGCAGGTGCTGACCGATACCAAGACCGGTCAGCGTGTGCTGGCTGTCGAGCTGAACCCCACGGCCAATGGCGGCACCAGCGGCAATCTCGTGATGCCGTTCGGCCTGCAATTCGATGCCGGCGTGTCCCTCGCCCTCGATGCCGGGACCAGTGGCAAGCCGCTGAATTACAAGACCTGCATCCCCGCCGGCTGCCTGGTGCCGCTGGCGCTCGATGCCAACACCATCACGGCTCTCAAGGCCGGCAAGCAGCTCAAGCTCACGGCCAAGTCGGTCGACGACAGCGTGAAGCCGCTCGTCTTCACGGTCTCGCTCAAGGGCTTCGGCCCGGCCCTCGACCGGGCGACCGCCATCCTGAAGTGAGATAATATCGACGGCCGCGATATTTGACCCCCGCGTCATTGCGAGCGTAGCGGAGCAATCCAGGAGGCATGACCGCCACGGTTTCCAGCTCTGGATTGCTTCGCTACGCTCGCAATGACGGTACTTGGGCGGTCAAGCGTCAATACCGTTGGTATGACACCAAGTCGCGAGCCGCCCGTCAGATCCAGCCCTGCAATTCGCGTGTAACCACGTGCTCGATTACGCGCTGGCCCTCGGGGCTGTCGTTCAGGCAGGGCAGATAGGCGAAGTGCTCGCCGCCATTGTGCAGGAAGATCTCCTTGTTCTCCTCGCCGAGTTCTTCCAGCGTTTCCAGGCAGTCGGCCACGAAGCCCGGCGCCACGATGGCAAGGCGCTTCACGCCGGATTTGGCGAGCCCTTCCACGGTCTCGTCCGTATAGGGCTTGAGCCACTCCTCCTTGCCGAAACGGGACTGGAAGGTGATCTTGAAGCGATCCTCGCTGAAGCCGAGGGCCTCGCGCAGCAGCCGTCCCGTCTTCATGGCAAAGCAGTAATAGGGATCGCCCTGGATCAGGTAGTTCTTGGGCACGCCGTGGAAGGAGGCGAGCAAAACCTCCGGCTCGAAGTCGAGCTTGGCGAGGGATTGGCGCACCGAGCTGGCCAGGGCCTCGATATAGACGGGGTCGTCATGCCATTGCGGCGCGATGCGCACTGCCGGCTGCCAGCGCAGGGTCATCAGGTGCTCGAAGGCCTTGTCGCAGACCGTGGCGCTGGTTGCCGCGGCATATTGGGGATAGAGCGGCACGATCAGGATGCGGTCGCAGCCCTTGGCGCGCAGGGCGTCGATGCGCGAGGCAATGGAGGGCTTGCCGTAGCGCATGGCAAAATCCACCACGAGGCGCGAATCGGCGGCGAAGGTCTCGGCCAGCTTTTCGGTCTGGCGCCGGGTGATGACGAGGAGGGGCGAGGCGTTCTCGACCTTGTCCCAGATCGAAGCATATTTGGCGCCGCTCTTGCCCGGTCGCGTTGTCAGGATGATGCCGTTGAGCAGCGGCCACCACAGCAGGCGCGAGACCTCGATGACGCGCCGGTCGGACAGGAACTCCTTGAGATAGCGCCGCATCGGCCAATAGGTCGGCGCGTCCGGTGTGCCCAAATTGACCAGGAGAACGCCGATTCTTCCGCTGGCCGCCACGGGATGATCCGCCGGAACGGGAAGGGCGCTTGCGAGGTGAGAAGTCATGCCGGGTCCTTTCCAGGCCTTTCAACAGGCTGGGCGTCCGGCTTGCAACAGATTTGTGTGCTGCGGCGGGCCGGCGCGACGCCATGGCGCTTGGCGAGCGAGGGACCACCAGAATCGCAAAGGCGTTTGTAAACAAGGCCCTGAAGGAAAACAGGCATGGCCGCCGCAACGCGCGTTGCTTTGGGAAGCGCATTCCTACGAGCAATTCACTTGCAGGAAGCAGCCGCGCCCGCTTATCCTCCCCCTATGAGCACCGACGCCATCGAAATCCGTTTGGCTCGCCCGGACGACGCCCACGCCATCGCCGATGTGCATGACGTCGCTTGGCGTTATGCCTATCGCGGCGTGATTCCGGGCCGCGAGCTCGAGCGCCTGGTTGAGCGGCGCGGTGCCAAATGGTGGCGCTATGCCATCGACCGCAAGACCCGCATCGTGGTGATGTCCTTTGGCGGTGTGATCGCCGGCTATGCCACCTATGGCCGCAACCGGGCCGTTGGCCTGCCTTATCAGGGCGAGATCTTCGAGCTCTATCTGCGTCCCGAATATCAGGGCATCGGCCTGGGCAAGCGGCTGTTCAACGCGGTGCGCCGCGATCTCAATGGCCACGACGTCAAGGGCATGGTGGTGTGGGCACTGGCCGACAATGTGCGGGCCTGCGATTTCTACCGGCGCCTGGGTGGCGAATCCGTGGACAGCATGGTGGAGCGCTTCGGCGAGGTGAAGCTGCAGAAGATCGCTTTCGCCTGGGGCGCCTGAACAAGCTGGACTTTTCCGCCTCTCTTCTTCGTCCTGTCCGCGATCCATTCAACTCCCGTCGCGAGTTCGGTCGCCATCGATCGATGGCGTCTCGGTTGTTTCTCGATTGGTGCGCAGGGAGCGTGCCGAAGCGTGGGGCAAGCGAAGCTTCGGGCCGATAGCCGCCCGTTACGCATTTGTAATCCTGGACGTGGCGGCGCCGGCCAATAGAAAATCTAATGTCTAATTCGGTGCATGCCGTGAAGACGAAGGTTCTCCTCCCGTCATTCCCGAGGTGCTCGGTGTTGTTCTCAAAATAAACAGATTCGATATACACTTTTTAATAATTCTAATTCTAATCTAAAGAGTTTGACGGGAACTTCTCGGTAAGCCTAGAGATCGGGTGTTCAAGCATCCCTTGGCCGAAGCCAACCGATAGAGGTTCTGATGAAAGTTTTCCTGCCGCATCGCCGTGCAGCGCTTGCCGGGGCTGTCGCCCTTGCCGCCGCCCTGTTCGCTGCTCCCCTGGCCGCCCAGGCCGAGGATGCGGGCATCACGGTCTATAATGCGCAGCATGAAAGCCTGACCAAGGCCTGGGCCGAGGCTTTCACCAAGGAGACCGGCATCAAGGTGACGCTGCGTAATGGCGGCGACACCGAGCTCGGCAACCAGCTGGTGCAGGAGGGCGACAAGTCGCCCGCCGACGTCTTCCTCACCGAGAATTCGCCGGCCATGGTGCTGGTCGACAACGCCAAGCTGTTCGCGCCGCTCTCGGCCGAGACGCTGGCCGAGGTGCCCGAGGCTTTCAAGCCCTCGCATGGCCGCTGGATCGGCATCGCCGCCCGCACCACCGTGTTCGCCTATAACAAGACCAAGCTGACCGAGGACAAGCTGCCGAAGTCCCTGCTGGATCTGGCCGATCCGGCCTGGAAGGGCCGTTGGGGCGCAGCGCCGGCCGGCGCCGATTTCCAGGCCATCGTCAGCGCTTTGCTGGCCCTGAAGGGCGAGGAAGCCACGGAGACCTGGCTCAAGGGCATGAAGGCCAACGTCAAGCCGTTCAAGAAGAACGGCATCGCCATGAAGGGCGTGAATGACGGCGAGGTCGAAGGCGCGATCATCTACCAGTATTACTGGTTCGGCGACCAGGCCAAGACCGGTGAGAACTCCAAGAACGTCGCGCTGCATTATTTCCGCAACCAGGATCCGGGTGCTTTCGTCAGCATCTCGGGCGGCGGCGTGCTCGCTTCCAGCAAGCACAAGAAAGAAGCCGAGGCCTTCGTGAAGTGGATCGCCGGCAAGGGCGGCCAGGAGATCCTCAAGACCGGCACTTCCTTCGAATATGCCGTCGGCAAGGATGCCGCTTCCAATCCCAAGCTGGTGCCGCTGGCCGATCTCAACGCACCCAAGCTCGATCCGGCGCAGCTCAATTCCAAGAAGGTCTCCGACCTGATGACAGCTGCCGGCCTGCTTTGAGCGACGGAATACCGCACCGACTTGCAAAGATGAGGCAAGCTGAGTGTAACCTTGCCCGAATTGGCTCAACCCTTGTCATTGCCGGGCTTGACCCGGCAATCCAGTCTTGCGTTTCAATCGGCTATTGCCGCCTCCGTGGATGCCCGGGTCAAGCCCGGGCATGACAAAGGGCAGCGCCAGGTAGCGCCGTCGTCGCAAACCTGACATCATCGCGCCTCCGGCCCTGTGCCGGAGGCCTTCGCTTTTCAGGACACCTCGTGTCATCGTCGTCATCCCAGCCCGAAATCGGCAGTCTGCGCGTCTCCTCACCCGGCTTCACCGGGCGTGACGCCGTTGCCGTGGCTGCGGTACTGGTGTCCCTGCTCGCCCTGCTGCCGCTCGGCTTCGTGATCTTCATCACCGTCCAGACCGGCTGGCAGACCGTCTATGAGCTGGTGGTGCGCCCGCGCGTCGGCGAATTGCTGGTCAATACCGTCCTGCTCGAGGCCGTCACCATTCCCATCGCCATCGTGCTGGCGGTGGCGCTCGCCTGGCTGACCGAGCGCAGCGACCTGCCCGGGGCCCGGATCTGGTCGTGGCTCGCGGTGGCGCCGCTCGGCGTGCCGGCCTTCGTGCATTCCTATGCCTGGATCAGCCTCGTTCCGGGCATGCGCGGCCTGTGGAGCGGCGTGCTCGTCTCGATCATGGCCTATCTGCCGTTCCTCTATCTGCCGGTGGCCGCCCAGATGCGGCGGCTGGACCCTGCGCTCGAGGACGTGGCGGCGAGCCTGGGACAGTCGCCGCTGCGGGTGTTCTTCCGGGTGATCCTGCCGCAATTGCGGCTGGCGATCTGTGGTGGCTCTCTGCTGGTCGGCCTGCATCTGCTCGCCGAATACGGCCTCTATGCCATGATCGAGTTCGACACCTTCTCGACCGCCATCGTCGACCAGTTCCAGTCGGCCTATAACGGCCCCGCCGCCAACATGCTGGCCGGCGTGCTGGTGCTCGCCTGCCTGGTGCTGCTGGGACTCGAGAACCGGGTGCGCGGCCAGGAGCGCTATGCCCGCGTCGGTTCCGGCGCTGCCCGCCCGGCAGCTCGCGCCCGGCTTGGCCGTGGCACCCTGGTCTGGCTGGTGCTGCCGCTCAGCCTCGCGCTCCTGTCGCTCGGCGTACCCTTGCTAACGCTGGCGCGCTGGCTCTATTTGGGTGGTGCGGCCGCCTGGTCGTCGGATGACATCGGCTCCGCCCTCGGCCAGACCCTTGGACTTGCCTTGCTCGGTGGAGCCGCGACCACGCTGGCCGCCCTGCCGATGGCCTGGCTGTCGGTGCGCGCGCCGGGCCGCCTGCAGAAGGTGCTGGAGGCCTGCCATTACTATGTCGGCTCGCTGCCGGGCGTGGTGGTGGCGCTGGCGCTGGTGACGATCACGGTGCGCATCGCCCTGCCGCTCTACCAGACCATGACGACCTTGCTGCTGGCCTATGGCCTGATGTTCCTGCCGCGGGCCGTGGTCGGGCTGCGCGCCAGCCTGGCACAGTCTCCCGTCGAACTCGAGCGGGCCGCGATGGCGCTGGGACGCCCGCCGATCAAGGCGATCTGGCAGATCACCATGCGGCTGTCGGCGCCGGGCGTCGCCGCCGGCATGGCACTGGTCGCCCTCGGCATCACCACGGAACTGACGGCCACCCTGATGCTGGCGCCCAACGGCACGGTTACGCTCTCCACCCGGTTCTGGTCGCTGACAAACGACATCGACTATGTCGCCGCGGCGCCCTTCGCGCTCTTGATGGTGCTGCTGTCGCTGCCCCTCACCCTCCTGCTCCACTACCAGTCCAGGCGATCGATCGGCCAATGAGTTTCCTGAGTATAGACAAGGCCGGCAAGCGCTATGGCGCCATGGTGGCGCTCGATGGCGTCAGCCTGGAGGTCGCGTCCGGCAGCCGCACCGCCATCGTCGGCCCGTCCGGATCGGGCAAGACCACGCTGCTCCGGCTGATCGCTGGTTTCGAGGGTCCGGATGCCGGCCGCATCGCCCTGAACGGTACCGTGCTGGCGGATGGCCCGGCCATCGTGCCCGCCCATCGGCGCGGCATCGGCTTCGTCACCCAGGACGGGGCGCTTTTTCCCCATCTCACCATCGCCGACAATATCGGCTTCGGCCTGGAGCGGGGCACGCCGGATCGGGAAGACCGCATCCGCGCGCTGATGCGCACCGTCGATCTCGATCCGCGCCTGCTGGAGCGCCGGCCGCACCAGCTCTCCGGCGGACAGCAGCAACGCGTCGCCTTGGCGCGGGCCCTGGCACGCCAGCCCAAGCTGATGCTGCTGGACGAACCTTTCTCGGCCCTCGATACCGGCCTGCGCGAGGCGACCCGCAAGGCTGTGGCGGCGCTGCTGCAGGCGGCCGGCGTCACCACCATCCTGGTCACCCATGACCAGACCGAGGCGCTGTCCTTCGCCGACCAGGTCGCCGTGCTGCGCGAGGGCCGGCTGGTGCAGGCCGGGGCGCCGCATGATCTCTACCGCCGACCGCGGGACCGCGAGACGGCGCTTTTCCTGGGCGAGGCCATCCTGCTGAAGGGGCAGGCCGGGGTCGGCTGGGTCGATTGCGTGCTGGGGCGCCTCGCGGCCGGGACGCATGGCCAGCGCGGGGACATCGAGCTGATGCTGCGCCCTGAGCAGGTCAAGTTCACGCCCAGCGCTGAGGAGACCGCGCAGGGGTGCTTTGCCAGCGTAGTGGACGTCGAGTTCGGTGGTGCCCTCAGGGCCGTGACGGTGGAACTGGCCGATGGCAATCGGCTCCGGATCAGCGGTACCGGCCTCGATCTGCCGCCGACCGGCACACGCGTACGCCTGAGCGTGGCCGGGCCTGCCCATGTCTTCGAAGCATAGATCGGAATTCCCGTGCCAGCTTCCCTTGTGACGCTGCCGTGACGGGAAGGGTCGCTGACAGTGTTTCTCGTGAAACCGGCATCATATTCTTGTGATCTTCGGGTTGAAACCCATGCGCGTTCCGCCTAAGGCTGCATTCTGATCGGGGTCTGGAGGCATCCTGCGCCAGAGCCTGCCTTACAGGATGTGATCTACGATGCGTATCGAAGCGATCTCGACCGGACGCAATCCGCCGCACGAGGTAAATGTCATCGTCGAAGTTCCCGTCGGTGGCGAGCCCATCAAATATGAGATGGACAAGGATTCCGGCGCGCTCGTGGTCGATCGCTTCCTCTACACGCCGATGCGCTACCCCGGCAATTACGGCTTCGTGCCGCACACGCTGTCGGATGACGGCGATCCCATCGACGTGCTGATCGCCAACCAGCGCGGCATCATCCCCGGCGCCGTGATCGCGGTGCGCCCGGTCGGCGTGCTGAAGATGCGCGACGAATCCGGCGGCGACGAGAAGATCATCGCCGTGCCCGTGCCGCGGCTGACCCGCCGCTACGAGAAGGTGAACAACTACACCGACTTGCCGGAGATCACCCTCAAGCAGATCGAGCACTTCTTCGAGCACTACAAGGACCTCGAGAAGAACAAGTGGGTCAAGGTCGAAGGCTGGGGCGACGCCAGGGAAGCCGAGGCGATGATCCTCGAGGCGATCGAGCGCTACAAGGCCAACAACAAGGGCTGAGGCTGGGGGCTGATCCCTGGGCTTGAAGACCCCTTCTCCCCTTGTGGGAGAAGGTCCCGGCAGGGGGATGAGGGGTGGTAACGCGTCCTCACACCGCCGAACCTTCCTCCTGCGCCATCACGGCCAGATAGGCCGCCTGCAATTCGGCCAGGACCGAGCGGGCGGGTGCGGGCGTGCCCAGATGCAGGGCCCGCAATTCCTCCATGAAGGCCTCCCACAGGGGCGGGCCTCCTTCCTCCAGCAATTGCGCGCGGATCGACAAGGGCCGCGAGACCGGCGTGTATCGGCGGCCCCAGGCCCCCATATGGGCCAGCAGTGGCACCAGCTGGATGGATGGCTCCGTCAGGCTGTAGATCGCCTTCTGCTTATGGCTGGGATCGTCGCGCCGGCTGAGCAGGCCGACCTCGACCAGTCGCTTCAGCCGGTCGGCCAGGATGTTGGAGGCGATCTTCTCCTCCGAATGGGTCAGGAGCTCGCGATAGTGCCGGCGATTGCCGAACATCACGTCGCGGATGACGATCAGGCTCCAGCGGTCGCCCAGCATTTCCAGCGTCAGATTGATCGGACAGCCCGACCGGTAGGCCATGTTCATCGTCGCACTCCTGGAGCAAAACGCATTCAAGTGTGAACGCTTATTTGCTCCAACTCTTTGGTTGGGCGCGTCTTTGCGATTCTTGGTGATTCCAGGAAATCGCAAAACGCCATGGGCAGATTCCTCCCGATCGGGCCCTGGGGCGCAATCAGGAGAGGCCTGCCAGATATCAAGCAGTGAAGAGCGCCTTCGTGGGTGAGCGCCCGTTCGCTGCAACTCGTTGTTTCCAAGCCGATCCCACGGATTGGCTGGAGCGCCTTTGGGATTCCCGGGAGTCTCGTCAAATCATAAATGCTATACCACTTGCAAAATAGGATCAGTTGAGCTAAAAGGCAACTGCTTGCTTATTGCAACTGGTATGCATGGGAGGAATGACGATGGCCAAACTGATCCTGGCGATGTTCACGAGTCTGGATGGTTATATCGAGGGGCCGAATGGCTTCGTGCCGCCGGCCTGGTCGGGCGACCTGGAAACCCATTGGTCCGGCTATGCCTTGGAGCGGGCCGGCCATCTCGTCTATGGCCGCGTCAATTTCCTGTTCAACAAGGACTTCTGGAGCCCGGCCGAGACCGATCCCTCCAGCCCTGCCGCCGGCATTCCCCATGCCGCAGTGATGAACCGCCTGCCCAAGACCGTGGTCTCCTCCACCTTGTCGGGCGATCCTGGCTGGAACGCCACCCTGGCAGGGCCGGATCTCGCGGCCGCGATCGGGGCTTTGAAGTCGAGCCTCGAGGGCAAGGACATCTATTGCTTCGGCGGTGCCGGCGTCGCCAACAGTCTCGTCGGTCACGATCTCGTCGACGAATATCGCCTGATGGTGACACCGACGATCTTCGGCGACGGCAAGCGCCTGTTCGAACCCGGCCTGCCCAAGCTCGGGCTCGACCTGATCGAGACCCGCCCGCTCGACACCGGCGCGGTGATCCTGCATTACCGGCGCAAGCGGAGCTGAGGCGTTCTTGCGAGAGAGCCGATAGAAGTACTCGCAAAGGTCTGTGCTGCCCCTCACCCTTACCCTCTCCCCGCAAGAGGCGGGGCGAGGGAGCACAAGCGTGGCGTTTTTGCCTTCGGGCGTTCATCTGGCCCAACGGTAGGGCGAGATGAGACCTTTCCTTGTAAGCCGCATCGTCGAAGTCCCCCTCTCCCCGCCTCTTGCGGGGAGAGGGTAAGGGTGAGGGGCTACGCAACCCCCGGGCGGCACGGCTTCGATGAAATTTGCGCAGTCTCAGGCGATCGTGGCCAGGTCCACATTGGCGCCGCAGGCCAGCACGCCGACGCGTTCGCCCGGCTTGGGCCGGTAGACGCCGCCGACCAGGGCCGCCAGGGCGGTGGCACCGCCGGGTTCGAGGGCGAGGCGGGCATCGGCCCAGGCCCGCTTCTGCGCTTCCACGATGGCGCTGTCGGGCACGGTGATGGCCTCGCCGACATGGCGACTGGCGACGGCATAGACCCTGGGGCCGCAATTGCGGGCGCCGAGCGAATCCGCCGCCACGCTCTCGACGCTGACATCGACGGGCCCACCGGCCTCGAGTGCTGCCTTGAGGCATTGCGAGCCTTCCGGCTCCACCGAGACGACCTTGACCCGGCCGGCAAACCAAGCCGCGATACCGCCGATCAGGCCGCCGCCGCCGGTGGCGACCAACACGGTGTCGAGCGCACCGCCGGCCTGCTCTTCCCATTCCAGCCCGAGCGTACCCTGGCCGGCCATGGTTTCCCAGGAATCGAAGGCATGCACCGAGAGGGCACCTGTCTCTGCGATATAGCGCTCGCAGGCGGCCAGGGCATCGGCGTAGCGCTCGCCGCCAATGTCGAGATCGGCCCCGCGGGCGCGGATCGCCGCGATCTTGGCGGGGCTCGAGATCACCGGCACGAAGATACGGGCCTTGTGGCCGAGCGCGCGCGCGGCATGGGCGACGGCGATGCCATGGTTGCCGCCGGAGGCGGCGGCGACCCCGGCTGCCGGCACTTCGCGCGACAGCAGGTTGTTGAAGGCGCCGCGCGGCTTGAAGGAACCGGCATGCTGCAGGAATTCGAGCTTGAGCTGCACGCCGTGGTCGAGGCCGAAGGTGCCGGCCTGGGTGTCGAGAAGCGGGGTGCGGCGAATATGGGAGGCGACGCGCTGATAGGCGGCGCGAATATCGTTCTGATCAATCATGATGGGTTCCGGCGGGAAGAGAAGGCCTGGTTGGCCGGCCAATTCCTTCTTCCTATCCTCAAGCCGCCAAGGTTCCAAGATGTTGAGGCGGTGACTTGGGGCAGTGATTTGGCGGGATCGGTCGAAAGACCCGCCCCTGGTGCGCTCGCCCTCTCACCCGATCCTTGTTCAGCGCCGATCGACGCCCGTCCGTGCCTCTGGTAGCGACGCCTTACGGCTTGTGCATGGCAGCGCCGAGAATGGCGCCCGGCCTGCCGGCGGCGTCCACCTGCACCAGCACGGCGAAGCTGTCGGCGCCGGGCGCATTGGTCACATCCGGCTTCAGGGCCACCGTGGCGGCATTGCCGTCATAATCGGCGACCTTGCGGAAGCAGCGCACCACATTGGAATAGGTCACCGTCTTGCCGACATTCTCGCCGCGCTCGATCTTGACCTCGGCGCTCGTCTCGATGGGAACCACCCAGACCTCGCCCTTGTGGACGCTCTTGCCCAGCGCGATGCTGTAGGCGCCGTTCTTGCCGGAGATGGTAACGGGAACACTGAGGACGTTGGGATGGGTGGCGGCCATCTCGATGGCGTGCCGAACCTCTTCGCCATTGGAGCCGACGGCATGCTGCACGCCATCAACCACGATCTGCGGGGTATAGACGGCCCTGTCGCCGCGCACTTCCGAATAGGCACGCTGGCGTCTGGTGAAGGTGTTGTCGGCCAACGTGTCCTTCCAGCCGACATAATCCCAATAGTCGACCGGCAGGGACAGGGCGATGACGCTGGGATCGCGGGCGAGTTCGCCCATCATCTTGTCCGCCGGCGGGCAGGAGGAGCAGCCCTGGCTGGTGAACAGCTCCACCACGGCACGCGGCTGCGCCATCGCCTGGCCGCTCGCGACCAGCAATAACAGAGCTGCAACCAGGTTTCGCCGCATCGATCTCGTCCGGGCCTGCTGGCGTCTTGCGGCCTGCCGGAGGGCAGGAAACGTAAAGACGGGATAAAACAAAGAGTTGAGGCAAGGGAGCGTCAGACATGGACGCATTTTGCCCTCGTGGAAACGATCGGCAAGGCATAGCCCATCGAAGATGAACGGGCGAGTAACACAGTGGTGAGGACGAGACCCCTCCGCGATTCGTGAAGGAGCGTGATATCGAGCGATTTCGCCGGCCTTGCCCGTCGCCGCATCCACGGTTTCCGCCGGATGCCCATGCTCCCTTTCTGGCAAATTCCGTCACGGAATGGCATGGTTGGCCCATGCGGGCGTACAAATTCATTTCCGATCTCACGCAACGGGTCACCGAGCATGACGATTATGCGCTGGCGAGCCACATGGCGCTGTCCCTGCTCACGGCGATGTTTCCCTTCCTGATCTTCGTGGCCTCCCTGGCCGGCGTGCTCGGCACTGCCGACCTGCAGAACGAGATCGTGCGTCTGCTGTTCGAAACCTGGCCGCACGAGGTTTCCGAGCCGATTGCCCGCGAGGTCACCAGGGTGCTGGGCACGGCGCGGCCTGGCCTGCTCACCGTCAGCGCCATCGTGGCGGTGGTGCTGGCCAGCAATGGCGTCGAGGCCATCCGCGTCGGCATCAACCGGGCCTATGGCCTGGTCGAGACGCGGTCCTTCTGGTGGTGCCGGCTGCAGAGCCTGTTCTTCGTGCTGCTGGCCTCGCTCGCTCTGGTCACGCTCGCCTTGCTGGTGGTGTTGTGGCCGGTGATATGGCAGGCGGCGGTCAGCTTCACGCCGGTATTGGCGCCGCTGCAGCCGCTCATCGAGATCGCCCGCTACGGCATCACCACCGCGGTGCTCGGGGGCGCCATCATCCTGGTGCACCTCTTCCTGGTGGCGAGCCGCCCTTCGCTCGGCCTGATCTGGCCCGGCGTGCTGATCACCATGGGGCTCTGGCTCGCCGGCGGCTACGCCTTCAGCATCTATATCAGCGACTTTGCCGCCTATTCCAAGCTCTATGCGGGCCTCGGCAGCGTCTTCGCGGCGCTGTTCTTCCTGTGGCTGGTGGCGCTGGCCTTCCTGCTCGGGGCAGAGATCAACGCCATCCTGGCCGAGCGGCATCACAAACGCGTTCAAGCCGCGTCGTAATGCATGATGTAGAGCTTGCGGGTTGTTTCGTGGATGGTCCACTCGCCCTTCCAGCCCTTCGGCAGTACCAACGCCTCGCCGGCCCGTACCTCGCGGGTCTGGCCGCCGGCGTCATGCAGCGACACCCGCCCCGACACGATATGGCAGGGTTCCGAATTGCGCTCGCGCGAGGCGGGGGAGCGGG
>NZ_LYXZ01000100.1 GCF_001676615.1 Labrys sp. WJW
TCAGCAGTTCGGTGAGCGTGGTACCGAGGCGTGCGGGGGAGGGAGAGACCCTGACGCCTGCGGCTTCGAGAGCGGCGATCTTGGAGCCGGCATCGCCCTTGCCGCCGGAGATGATGGCGCCGGCATGGCCCATGCGCCGTCCGGGAGGAGCGGTGCGGCCGGCCACGAAGCCGACGGTGGGCTTGGCGCGCCCGCGCCTGGCCTCGTCGGCCAGGAACTGCGCCGCATCCTCCTCGGCCGAGCCGCCGATCTCCCCGATCATCACGATCGAATGGGTGTCGGGATCGGCCAGGAACATCTCCAGCACGTCGATGAACTCGGTGCCCTTGACCGGGTCGCCGCCAATGCCCACCGCCGTGGTCTGCCCCAGCCCCTCATTGGTGGTCTGGAACACCGCCTCATAGGTCAGCGTGCCCGA
>NZ_LYXZ01000101.1 GCF_001676615.1 Labrys sp. WJW
TGAGGTCGCGCCGCCCCTCATCCTTACCTTCTCCCCGTAAACGGGGCGAAGGGGTGGCCGGCCTCGCGCCTCTCGCCTTATCTTAGCGCCTATGGACGAGACGTCCGCGCACCCGGGAAGATTCTTGCTGTCGACCCTCGCTCCATATACCCTACCCCCCTATGCTATAGAGGATGCCATGAGCCACACGATCCAGGAAAAGGCCAAGCTGTTGGCACGGGTTCGCCGCATCAAGGGGCAGGTCGAGGCGATCGAGCGGGCGCTGGAGAATGAACTGGGCTGCGATCCCATCATGCACATGCTGGCCGGGGTGAGGGGGTCTATCGCCGGCATGATGGCCGAGGTCATCGAGGACCATGTCCGCGACCACATCATGATGCCTGGCCTGGACGATGCGGGCCGCCGTGAAGCCGCCGAGCATCTGATCGACGTCGTCAGGAGCTATCTGAAATGACCATGCCCACCGCCAATGCTCCCTTCGAGCACAGCCATGTCTTCCTCGGCTCCGACCACGATTCCAACGAACGCCGGACTTGGGCCGTCATCATCCTTTGCGTGGCAATGATGGGCCTGGAGATCGTCGGCGGCGCCATCTATGGCTCGATCGCGCTGATGGCGGATGGCCTGCACATGTCGACTCATGCCGGCGCCCTGCTGTTGACGGCGTTGGCTTACCGTTACGCGCGCCGGCATGCCTTCGATCGGCGCTTCACCTTCGGCACCGGCAAGGTCGGCGACCTCGCAGGCTACACCAGCGCCGTCATCCTGGCGATGATCGCGCTGCTGATCGCCTATGAAGCCGTGATGCGCCTGCTGGCCCCGGTCCCGATCGACTATGGACAGGCCATTGCCATTGCGGTGCTGGGCTTGGCCGTCAACATCGCCAGCGTATGGCTGCTCAATGGGGGCGCCCATCACCATCATCACCACGCGCATGGGCATGGACACGATCACGGCGACCATCACCATCACGAGGAAGCACGTCGCCTGTCGACGGCATCCGGCTCGCTCGAACTGAGTATTTTCGAGGACGGCGTCCCGCCACGTTTCCGCCTGCGGTCCCTGCAAGGCCCCATGCCGGAAGCGGCCACAGTCAGCCTGGAGATCATTCGGAAGGAGGGAACGAGACAGCGTTTCATCTTCACGGACCACGACACCTATCTGGAATCGCAGGAGGAAATCCCCGAGCCCCATGCTTTCGCCGTCAGGCTCGATCTCGGAGGCGAGCGGCTGACGACGGCCTTCGCGGAACCTCATACCCATGGCGGGCACCATGACAACAACATGCGCTCGGCCATTGCCCATGTCATGGCGGACGCGGCGGTTTCCGTGTTGGTGATCGTCGGCCTCCTGCTCGGTCTCCTGGCCGGTTGGGGCTGGATGGACCCGATCGCCGGCCTGGTCGGCGCCGCAGTCATCCTCAGCTGGTCCTATACGCTGATCCGCGACACCGGCGGCATCCTGGTCGACATGCTGCCCGACCGCCGGCTGGCGGACGCCATGCGCCGGACGATCGAGGAGGAGGGCGACAAGGTCGCGGACCTGCATCTGTGGCGGCTCGGCCCCGGCCATCTCGGCGCCATCCTGTCGATCGCCTCGGCCCATCCCCGGGAACCCGACTTCTATCGTGGCAAGTTGGCAATGTTTCCTTCCCTCTCGCATGTCACGATCGAGGTTCAGCCTCGATAGATCCATCGATCGCGATCGGGCGGATGCTGGGGCCACTGCAGGCGTTGCAAAGGCCGGCTCGACAAACCAAGCTTTGGAGATGCGCTTGCATCTGGCCACGGGAGGCTTGCCAGTGGGATTGTTGACGGATGTGCTGATCGCAGACGCTGCCGAGGCCAAGCTGATCTGCGAAATCTGGCCTCGGGAGAGGCGCTGGCCTGCCATCGAGACCAAGGGCCTCGACAACAGCAAGTTCGCAGCCCTGGCGGCGGCATGGGGCGATCACGAACTGTCCGACACTCTGGAGAGCGGCGGGTACATTGCCGCGACGCGCAGCGACGAGGGGCCATGGGTCTTCGTATTTCCGGACTCCTTTCGGGATCGGATCGCGGCAATCGAGCCGGCGCGAATTCCTGAAATCGCCAAGGCATGGTCGGGCCAGCGAGAACTCGAGCTCGATGGCTGGAAGGCCGATGATCTCGATGGCCCTTTGCTTCAATTGCGCGAGTTTGCCGCGCGTGCCGTCAAGCAAGGCAAATCCCTGCTGCTCTGGATGAGCCTGTGAAAGTCGGGAGCCGGTAACGCGCCGATCACGATAGCGCACATCGATTTTACCCCTGATCTTACGTGATCGTGAGAAACATCCATCCCTGCACGGGCGTATAAGGGAAGTAAGTCCACGCCCATCGACCAGGGAAGATCATGCTGATCCGCTACGCCCCCGACCTCACCGAGGCCCATGTCACGCCGAAGCAGACCTATGTCGACCGCAGGCATTTTCTGGCCGGCATCGGAGCCGTCGCCGGCGCAGCCCTTCTGCCCGTCTCCGCCGAAGCGGCCAAGCTGTCGGGAGCCAAGAGCGCCTATTCCACCGACGAGAAGCAGACCAGTTTGGAAGACGTCACCGGCTACAATAATTTCTACGAGTTCGGCACCGACAAGTCTGACCCGGCCGCCTATGCCGGCAAGCTGACCACCACGCCCTGGAGCATCAAGGTCGACGGGCTCGTCAACAAGCCGGCGACCTATGCGCTGGAGGATTTCGTCAAGCCTTACCGCCTGGAGGAACGCATCTACCGCCATCGCTGCGTCGAAGCCTGGTCGATGGTGGTCCCCTGGCTTGGTTTCGCGCTCTCTGACGTGATCAAGAAGGCGGAACCGCAGGGCGCCGCCAAGTTCGTGGCTTTCGAAACGCTGGTGCGGCCCTCGGAGATGCCGGGCCAGTCGGCCTTCTTTCCGGCCCTGAAGTGGCCCTATGTCGAGGGGTTACGCCTCGACGAGGCGCTCAACCCGCTCACCATCCTGGCTGTCGGCCTCTATGGCGAAACTCTTCCGAACCAGAACGGCGCGCCGCTACGCCTGATCGTGCCCTGGAAATACGGCTTCAAGGGTATCAAGTCGATCGTGCGCATCAGCCTGGTCGAGAAGCAGCCGCCCACCTCGTGGAACCTGGAGAACTCGAGCGAGTACGGCTTCTATTCCAACGTCAACCCTGAGGTCGATCACCCGCGCTGGAGCCAGGCGAGCGAGCGTCGGATCGGTGCAGGCCTGCTGGCCGGCCGGCAGCCGACTTTGATGTTCAACGGCTATGGCGAACAGGTAGCGGCAATGTATGCCGGCATGGATCTGAAGGCCAACTACTGATGCAATCCTCGCGCGCCAGCCTGCAAGCCGTGCTCAAATGGCTCATCTACGTCGTCGGCATGCTGCCGGCCGTGTGGTTGTTCTATCTTGCCTTCACCGGGCGTATCGGCGCCGATCCCGTCGCCCAGCTCGAATGGGGGCTGGGGCTGTGGGCCCTGCGCTTTCTGATCGCCTGCCTCTGCATCACGCCGCTGCGCCAGCTTCTGCGCATCAACCTGCTGCGCTATCGGCGTGCGCTCGGTCTGGTGGCCTTCTACTACGTGCTGCTGCATCTGAGCGTCTGGCTCTGGCTCGACCGCGGCCTCGATCTCCATGCGGCTGTTCAGGACATCCTGCGCCGGCCCTATATCACCATCGGCATGGCCGCCTTCACTTTGCTCGTGCCCCTGGCACTGACGTCGACGAATTGGTCGATCCGCAAGCTTGGCGGCAAGGCCTGGTCGAAATTGCACAAGCTCGTCTATCCCGCCATCGCGCTCGGGGCGCTGCATTTCATCATGATCAAGAAGGTCTGGCTGATCGAGCCGCTGGTCTATGCGGCGATCGTGCTTGTGCTGCTCGCCTGGCGCCTGCTGTGGCCGTTGATCGGCAACCGTCGCCCAAGAAGCGCAAGGCGGGTTGCGTCAACGTAATGCAAGCAACGCGCTGCCACCCCTCATCCCCCTGCCGGGACCTTCTCCCGCAAGGGGAGAAGGAACAGGATTGGGATACGGCGCGTCAGCGGAACAGCTTTCAAATGGCTCCTCACCTGCCAGATGAGATGCCTTCTCCCCTTGCGGGAGAAGGTCCCGGCAGGGGGATGAGGGGTAGCAGCACATCGGATCGGCCGAAAAAATCGGTTGCCTCGGTGCGAATCTCCACCTATCTTGCCGTTCCCCGGTTCACACTCAGCATGAGGGAGAATTGCATGAGCACATTTCTGATTCTCGCTCACGTGTCGAACGCTCGGCCATATGAGATCCTGACGCGTTAGGTCGCGTCTTTTTCTCCCGAACACCCTCCGGGTCTTTTTCCTGAACATATTTTGCGCCGCACCTTTGCGTGCGCCTTGCATTTTGGAGACGGCGCGGGGCTGCGCCGGTTACCCCGATGACTCTTTCTCGCAAAGAGCCCGGCCGCAATCCCATGGCGGCTGTGCTTGGATTCACCTTTGATCACTGGCGCAGCCAGGCCGATCTCGTGACCTTGATCGTAATCGCCGTCGGCGTGGCAACGGTCGCCGAAGTGGTCGTGCCAATCTATGCCGGCCAGATGGTCGATGCCGTCACCGCTGGCCTTGGTGGAGCAAGCGAGGCCTGGTGGGCGCTTGGCGCCATGCTGGTCCTCGGTGCGGTTGCCGTGGGCTGCCGGCAGCTGTTCTTCTATGCCATCACCATCCTGACCACACGGATGATGAGCACGATCGCCCGCGAAGCCTTCGCGCGCGTGCAGCGTTTCTCCACCGACTGGCACGCCAACAATTTCGCCGGTTCGACGGTCAGGCGCATCACCCGCGGCATGTGGGCACTCGACATGCTCAACGATACGCTGCTGGTCGCCATTCTTCCCTCCATCCTCGTCCTGCTCGGTTCGACGGTGGTGCTGGCGACGGTCTGGCCGATGCTGGGCCTGGTGGTGCTCATCGGTTCCATCGCCTTCGTGGCGATGACGGTGGTGCTGTCGGTGAACTATGTCGCCCCTGCCGCACGCCTCGCCAACAGCTGGGATACGCGCGTGGGCGGTGCGCTCGCCGATGCTGTCACCTGCAACGCGGTGGTCAAGGCCTTCGGCGGCGAAACGCGCGAGGATGCCCGCCTGACGGCGGTGCTGGCCAAATGGCGCTCGCGCACCAATCGCACCTGGATGCGCGGCACCAATGCCGGCACGGCGCAGAATCTGTTCCTGTTGGGGCTGAGGGCCGCGGTGCTGGGCGTGGTGCTATGGCTGTGGATGCGCGGGCAGGCCGGCGTTGGTGACGTCGCACTGGTCCTGACCAGCTATGCCGTGGTGCATGGCTATCTGCGCGACATCGGCATGCACATCCACAACCTCCAGCGTTCGGTGAACGACATGGAGGAACTGGTGGCATTCTACGACCAGCCGATGGGCGTGAAGGACAGGCATGATGCCATGCCGGCCATGATCACGGACGGGCGCATCGCCTTCGAGCATGTGACCTTCCACTATGGCGGCCATGCCGATGCCCTTTATCGCGACTTCTCCGTCGAGATCGGGGCAGGGGAGAAGATCGGCCTGGTGGGCCGGTCGGGCTCGGGCAAGACCACCTTCGTGAAGCTGATCCAGCGTCTCTACGACGTGAATGCCGGCCGCATCACCATCGATGGCCAGGACATCGCCGACATGACGCAGGCCAGCCTGCGCAGCCAGATCGCCATCGTGCAGCAGGAGCCCATCCTGTTTCACCGCTCGCTGGCCGAAAACATCGCCTACGCCCGGCCTGGGGCCAGCATGGCCGAGATCGAGCATGCGGCAAGTCTTGCCAATGCGCATGCCTTCATCTCGGCCCTGCCCAAGGGTTATGGCACGATGGTGGGCGAGCGCGGCGTGAAGCTGTCCGGCGGTGAGCGCCAGCGCGTGGCGCTTGCCCGGGCCTTCCTGGCGGATGCGCCGGTTCTGATCCTGGACGAGGCGACCTCCAGCCTCGATTCGGAATCGGAGCATCTAATCCAGGAGGCGATGGAAAGGCTGATGGCGGGCCGCACCACCATCGTCATCGCCCATCGGCTCTCGACCGTGCAGGCGATGGACCGCATCCTTGTCTTCGACAAGGGCAAGATCGTCGAGGAAGGAGATCATGCCAGCCTGATCCGCCATCCCGACGGCATCTATCGCGGTCTGTTCGAACGCCAGGCCCTGGAACTCGCCAAGGGCTGGGCGGCGTAGACGCGTGTGCCGGTCTTCGGACCGGCACACGCCCCAAAAAGGTCCGGCCGTGCCCATATTTTTGCAACGATCTGCAAGGACGTCGAGGTTTGGCGATCAATGTCCTCGATCAACGACTGAATGAGCCCTGATCACGCCAGGGCGATCCGTACCCGCCGGTTCTGCTTGCCCTTCTTTTCGATCTGGGTCACCGCGATCCGACCGATCTCGTCGGTGTTGCGCACATGGGTTCCGCCGCAAGGCTGCAGGTCGAGGCCTTCGATCTCGACCAGCCTGATCACCCCCGAGCCGCGCGGAGGCTTGACCGACATGGTCTTGACCAGACCAGGATTGGCGTCGAGTTCGGCATCCGTGATCCAGCGTTCGCTGACCTCGGCACCCTGGCCGATCATGGTGTTGACCTTGTGGGCGATCTCGTCCTTGTCGAGGCCGGCATCCTGGATGTCGAAATCGAGCCGCCCCTCGCCATCGCCGATGGATCCACCCGTGACGGGGTAGGGCAGGGCGACCGAAAGCAGATGCAGGGCGGTATGCACTTTCATGCGGGCGTAGCGCCGGGACCAGTCCAGCGCCAGTTCGACCGTATCACCCACAGCCGGCAGCAACCCTTCCGGTGGCACGACATGCGCGATTTCGGTCTTGGTCTCGTCGTTCCACACGGCATTGGTGATGGCGATGGTACGCCCGTCCGACAGCGTCATGGTGCCGACATCGCCGGGCTGGCCGCCGCCCATGGCGTAAAAGACCGTGCGATCCAGAATGATGCCATGTTGCGACAACCCGATCACCGTAGCACTGGCGCCGAGGCTGTAGGGATCGTCTCTGAACAGCAGATCTGTCGCCATGTGGTCACCTATTCCAATGGAGCCTTGATGGTGGAACGCTTTTCAAGCCATTCCGGCACGGGCAGGTTCTTGGAACGCATGAACGCAGGATTGAACAGCTTGGACTGATAGCGCGAACCGTGATCGCACAGGATGGTCACGATGGTGTGGCCCGGCCCGAGATCCCGAGCCATCCGGATGGCACCGGCAATGTTGATGCCGGTCGAAAGACCCACGCACAGCCCTTCTTCCTGCAGCAGATCATAAACCAACGGCACCGCTTCTTCATCAGGGATCTGATAGGCGAGATCGACCGGTGCACCCTCGATATTCTTGGTGACCCGGTTCTGGCCGATGCCCTCCGACATCGACGAACCGGAGAACTTCAGTTCGCCATCGGTGAACCAGGAATACATGGCGGCCCCCATCGGATCGGCGACGCCGATCTTGATGGCGGGATTGGCCGCCTTCAGGGCGATGCCGACGCCGGCCAGCGTGCCGCCCGAACCGATCGAGCAGATGAAGCCGTCGAGCTTGCCGTCTGTCTGTTCCAGGATTTCCGGTGCCGTGGTCTCGATATGGGCCTGGCGGTTGGCTGTATTGTCGAACTGGTTGGCCCAGACCGCACCGCCCGGTTCGGTTTTCGCCAGTTCGGCGGCCAGCCTGCCCGAGACCTTCACGTAATTGTTGGGGTTGGCATAGGGTACCGCAGGCACCTCTACGAGTTCGGCCCCCGCCAGGCGCAGCATGTCCTTCTTTTCCTGGCTCTGGGTCTCGGGGATCACGATCACCGTGCGAAAGCCCATGGCATCGGCGACCAGCGCCAGGCCGATGCCCGTATTGCCGGCCGTGCCTTCGACGATGGTGCCGCCGGGCTTCAACTCGCCGCGCGCCACCGCATCCTTGATGATGAAGAGCGCCGCACGATCCTTCACCGACTGGCCCGGATTCATGAATTCGGCCTTGCCAAGAATGGTGCAGCCCGTCAGCTCGGACGCGCGGTTGAGGCGAATGAGGGGCGTGTTGCCGATGGCATCGACGAGACCGGTACGGAAAGCCATGTGTGATCGTCTGCTGATTTGAGGGGATGCGACCCTAACCCGACTTTTCTGATCGGCATAGGGGAGAGGCATATCGACGACGGGTTTTCCAAGCCGCGGTGCCATGATAGCTCTCGCCCCCGCAGGCAGGCCGTCTCGACAGGGACTGCCGCTATTGATCCTCGCTAGAGCAAAGCGCGTTTAGCCGGAAACGCTATTTTGCTCTAACTCTTTGGTTCGACGCATCTTTGCGATTCTTGGCGATTCCGCCAAATCGCAAAACGCCATAGGAAGCCGTCATGTCGAAGGTGACACGCGCCACCCAGATGCTTGCCAAGGCCGGCGTCGCCTTTTCCGTCCATAGCTACGACTATGATCCAGACGCCGACAGTATCGGCCTGCAGGCCGCCGAGGCCCTCGGAGAACCGCCCAGCCAAGTGCTGAAGACCCTGATGGCTCTGGTCGACGGCAAGCCCGTCTGCGTCGTCGTGCCGTCGGACCACGAAGTCTCCATGAAGAAGCTGGCGGCGGCCTTCAATGGCAAGTCGGCGCAGATGATGAAGCCGGCCGATGCCGAGCGTAGCACGGGATACAAGATCGGCGGCATCAGCCCGTTCGGCCAGATGCGCAAGGTGCGCACGGCCATCGAGGAAACCGCGCTCACCGCGAACTATGTCTATGTCAATGGCGGCCAGCGCGGCCTGCAGATCCGGCTCTCTCCCGGTGATGCCAGGGCTGTCCTCGACGCCACCGCCGCTGCCCTGGTCGCGGCTTGACCCGTCCCCCCTCACCATCGACGAGCATCGATAGGTGACCGCAGCGCACCGAGAGCAAAGCGCGTTTAGACGGAAACGCTGCATTGCTCTAACTCTTTGGTTCGACGCGTCTTTGCGATTCTTGGTGATTCCACCAAATCGCAAAACGC
>NZ_LYXZ01000102.1 GCF_001676615.1 Labrys sp. WJW
CATCTCTCGATGGCGCTGAAGACCCGCCCGCCAAAGATCCGTCAGGCCGGCTGCGGCTGGAAGGAAGGATGCACCACCGCCCCGTCCTTGGTGAGGAGAGTGGCCTTGACCAGCTCGTCCTCCCAATTGGGCGCCAGCACCTTGTCTTGTCTGTTGACCAGCGTCTCGACGAAGGCGAAGAGATTGCGGGCATAGAGCGAGGAGGCGGAGGCGGCCAGGCGTCCGGGCACGTTGAGATGGCCGATGATCTTGACCCCGCCCGGCGTGACCACGACCTCGCCGGGGCGGGCGCCCTCGACATTGCCGCCGCGTTCGACCGCCAGGTCGACCAGCACCGAGCCGGGCTTGAGACTGGCCACCATCTCGGCCGAGACCAGGCGCGGGGCGGGCCGGCCGGGGATCAAGGCGGTGGTGATGACGATGTCCTGCTTCTTGATGTGCTCGGCCACCAGAGCGGCCTGCTTGGCCTGGTAGTCCGCCGACATCGGCTTGGCATAGCCGGCTGATGTCTCGGCCTGCTTGAATTCCTCGTCCTCGACGGCGACGAATTTGGCGCCGAGCGAGGCGACCTGTTCCTTGGCGGCCGGGCGCACGTCGGTGGCGGTGACCACCGCGCCCAGGCGCCGTGCCGTGGCGATGGCCTGCAG
>NZ_LYXZ01000011.1 GCF_001676615.1 Labrys sp. WJW
AGCGCCGCCGCCATGTCGTTGGCGTCATTGGCCGGGTTCACCAAAGGCGTCACCGAGCGATAGGCACTGTTGCCGATCACCAGCGCCGCCTTCTGGGCTGCACCGGCCGGCAGCACACCAGCCAGAACGACAGCGGCAAGGAAGAACAGACGGATCAGGCAGGCCATGATGAGGTCTCAGGAGAGCAAGGGCGCGACATTATCTCCGCCAGCGCGCGCAAATCAAACGTGACAGCGCCATGCGAACGCCTCAAAGATGGAAGCCGACAGGCTTTTCTACATGGGAGCGCTCAACCGCTCCCCTCTTTCGACAGTCAGGTGCGTTGTGATCGAATATGTCCGCCGAATCCTCGATGCCCGTGTCTATGACGTGGCCCAGAGAACGCCCCTGGACCCGATGGTGCGGCTCAGCCAGCGCCTGAATGCGGAAATCCTGCTCAAGCGCGAGGATCTCCAGCCGATCTTCTCCTTCAAGATCCGTGGCGCCTATAACCGCATCGCCCGCCTGTCGCAGGAGGCTAAGGCCGCCGGCGTGATCTGCGCTTCCGCCGGCAACCACGCCCAGGGTGTCGCCCTTTCGGCAACGAAGCTCGGGATCGCCGCCACCATCGTCATGCCGATCACCACGCCGCGCATCAAGGTCGACGCCGTGCGCTATTGGGGCGGCAAGGTCGTGCTCAAGGGCGACGCCTTCGACGAGGCCTATGCCCATGCCAGGGAACTCGAACGCGAGCACGGCCTCACCTTCGTCCACCCCTATGACGACGGCGACGTCATCGCCGGCCAGGGCACCGTGGCCGTCGAGATGCTGCACCAGCATCCCGGCCCGATCGAGGCGGTCTTCGTGCCGATCGGCGGTGGCGGGCTGGCCGCGGGCATCGCCTCCTATGTCAAGTTCCTGCGCCCGGAAACGAAGGTGATCGGCGTCGAGCCGGTGGATGCCGCCTCGATGAAGGCGGCGATCGAGGCCGACGAGCGCGTGGTGCTGGACCGCGTCGGCCTGTTCGCCGACGGCGTCGCCGTGCGCCAGGCGGGCGAGGAAACCTTCCGGATCTGCCGCGAGCTGCTCGACGACGTCCTGGTTGCCGATACCGACGCCATGTGCGCGGCGATCAAGGACATCTTCGAAGATATGCGAGTGTTGTCAGAACCGGCCGGCGCCCTCTCGCTCGCAGGCCTGAAGGCCTATGCACAGGCCAATCCCGAGAGAAGCGGAGCGCTGATCGCCGTCAACAGCGGTGCCAACCTCAATTTCGACCGCCTGCGCCATGTCGCCGAACGAGCCGAAGTGGGCGAGGCCCGTGAGATCCTCCTTGCTGTCACCATTCCCGAGGAAACAGGAAGCTATCGCCGCTTCATCGAGGTGCTGGGCAACCGCATCGTCACCGAGTTCAACTATCGCTATGCCGGCGGCAGCCAGGCCCATGTCTTCGTCGGTTTGAAGCTGGCCGATGCCAAGCGGCAGAAGAGCGAGATCATCGGGCAGCTCGAGCGGCTCGGCTATGGCGTCGTCGATATCAGCGCCGACGAGACCGCCAAGCTGCATGTGCGTTATATGGTGGGAGGACGGGCGCCCGGCCTGACGGACGAACTGGTGCTGCGCTTCGAGTTTCCCGAACGTCCCGGCGCCCTGCTCAAATTCCTCGACGGAGTCGGCTTCGACTGGAACATCACCCTGTTCCACTACCGCAATCACGGCGCGGATTACGGTCGTGTGCTGGTTGGAATCCAGGTTCCGGAGGCCGATCGGCCACGCCTTTTCGAGCGCCTGGAAGAGCTCGGCTACCCCTATGAGGACGAGAGCGCCAACGACGCCTATCGCCTCTTCCTGCGCGGTTGAACGGCGTGCCGCCAGGCACGCACGCTCCTTCACGAAAAATTAAGCAATAACAATCGGTTAAGGCTTCTCGTAAAGCCGGCTACCGCTATGCTCCACGCCCATAGCAGCAATGCTAAATAACATGCCCGCGGCGTGCTTTTCGACACTACATAAACACCGAAAAGTCGCAATAAGTCTTACAAGTAGAGACGAGGCGTTAACCGCGCCGCGTTACAATGAAAGGTGAGTTGGAGTCAGTACGATGCGTTTGGCGGGATTGTTTGCAGCAAAGGACGGATTTGAAGAAGGCGACATAGCTGGTGTGACGATCGACGTCGTCACCGGGCTGCTTGCCGGTCTCGCCCTGATCATCGGTGTCTGGCTGCTCGGCAGCGCGTTGAACGCGGATGCCAGCCATATCGCTTCGGCGCTGGCCCGCTGAGAACGCATCGATCATCACGAATGAAGTGAAGCAGTCCAGTCTCTCGCCGTAGGAGACCGGACCGCCTCACCGTGCTTATGATGACGCAGCTGCCGTAACACCCGGTCGCAGCGACTATTTGCTCATCGAATTCTTGATCATGCCGACGATGACCTGAAGGATCGCGCCGCCGGCACCGCCGCCGATGACGTTGGTGACGATCGAGCCGATGTCGAAATTCCCCGACTGCATGGAGGCCGCCACGGACGGCCAGACAGCGGTGATGATTTGGCCGAGCACACCGCCACCCACCAGGCCGGCGATGATGTTGCCGATATTGCCCATGTCGAATTGCGGCAGAGCCTTGCCTGAGCCGGCGCCGCCAAGCGCGCCCGCTACCAGGTTGATAAGAATCTGTTCCATTGTCGACTTCCGCTTTCAGTGGCGGCTGGTTGCTGAAAAGATGACCGCCTGCGACAATCTGTACAGATTCTGGTTTCGTTTCAATTAATCCGCTGATCGAACCCCGCTTCAGGGCGCCTTATACAAAGTGAAACCTGTGTATTTCGTGTTTGCAGCGGCGTTCCGCCTGAAACGAAAGCTCGCTGCATTGATCCGCGGTACCCTATCCACCCTGAAGTGCCTTGAAATCGCGCTGCCAGATTGCACCGGTGATATAGCGCAGAACAGAATTGCCGCGTTCGGTATCGGGTGCGCCCATCAGTGAGAGCAGGGCCACACAGGCCTCCCTTGCCTGATGCACCGTCACCGCGGGCTCCCGGCCGGTTCGCTGGGCACCGGTCTGGCCATCCCGGCCGGCAGCATTCTTCCACTTGTCGGCGAAGATCCTCGCCCCCTCCTTGGCGGTGTCGCAATCGCCATAGGGCAGCGCGATCACCACACCATTGCTGGCGGGCTCCTTCGTCTCGACATCGGCAATGACCACCCCGAGGGACACGGGCGTGGGCGGCTTCTTCGCCCGCTCGGCCATCTTGTCCGCCAGCACTTTCTTGTCGACGGTGGGCGAGGTTGCCATCATGTCCAGCACATCGTCCCCCTGCATCCAGATCGCCGGGGTGAGCACGATCGCCTGCAGGACCGAGCCTTGGGCGGCCACCTTCTCGATGGCATCGAGGGCGGCCTCAACCGGCGCCAGACCGGCGAGGCTGGTCTTGACCGAAACGGCGCCTGCCTCGGCAGCAGCCCCGGGGTCGGGCGATTGCGCCACGCCACTGGCGAAGGGCGCCAACATCGATGCCCGCCCCAGAGGACCGAAGAAAGGATTGGTGACGCTGCGTTTGGTGAAATCGAGCTTCATCGGCTCACCATTGCGCCATATGCCGTTGACCTGGCTGAAGCCGCGCTTGGCGAGCCCCTCCACGAAAGGAGCGGATATGGCGGGCTCCGTGAAGCGCCAGATGACGACGGCCCGTGGCGGTGTGCCATATTCAGTAAAGCTGGCAATGTCGTCGTGCTTCAAGCCGGTACTATCTTTCCAGGACGCTTCGTCGCTGTAAAAGAATGCCTTTGCCGTGTCGCTGCCGCCCAAATTTACCCGCAGCCGCATCGCGGCGGGATCCCCTGCATAGAGCTTGCGTAATTCCGACAGACCGACAAAGCTGGCGGCAATGCCGTTGCGATCCATCGCGACCTTGGCAGGAACGTGGGACAGGGCACGCCGCAGTTCCGAATCGGCCGAGGCCGCTCCTGCGACGCCGCATAGCAAGGTCGCCACCGCTGCGGCGCCCGCGAGCTTTCTCAATCCATCCGGCATGAAAATCTCTCCTGTCCATCGCAACGGCGGCAATGGCACGCCGGAAGCGGCCAAGTCTGTCGCCAAGGGAACGCATCAGGGGAACCGCATCAAGGCTTCTTCGTTTCCCAGCGCGCCACGGCTGCGTCGTCCTCGTCCTTGGCGGCGACCCAGCCGGTGCCAGAGGCACGCTCTTCCTTCTTCCAGAAGGGGGCGCGGGTCTTGAGATAGTCCATCAGGAAGGAAGCGGCCTCGAAGGCAGCCTGGCGATGCATCGAGGCCGTCACCACCAGCACGATATTGTCGCCCGGCACCAGCCTGCCATGGCGATGGATGATGGCAACGCCCTGCAGGGGCCAGCGCTCGCGCGCTTCCGCCTCGATCCGCTCGAGCTCGGCCTGGGCCATCTCGGGATAATGATCGAGCGTCATGGCGCTGGTACGGTCGTCGTCCGGCCCCGCCCGGCAGATGCCGATGAAATTGACCACGGCACCGATATCGGTCCGCCCGCGGGTCAAGGCGGCAACCTCGGCCGAAACGTCGAAATCCTCGCGCTGCAGACGAACGCTCACCGTATCAGCTCCCGCCGGCTCAGCCGCCCGTCATGGGCGGGAAGAAGGCAATCTCACCCGCACCGGCAATCGGTGCGGCCGGCTTGACATGGCGCCGATCGATCGCCGCCCTGACGATCTTGCGGTTCTCGAAGGCATGGGCATGGGCTTCGCTGCGCTCGGACAGGAACTGCATCAGATCCTCGACCGTCCTGACCTCGGCCGGCAGGTCGACTTCCTCTTCCGGCACGCCGATGCGCTCGCGCAGCCAGGCGAAATAGATCAGCTTCATCGCACGTCCTCCAGCCTCATTACGCATCTTCGAGGAGATGCTGCACGCCGCTGCGGAAGTAATCATACCCCGTATAGAGCGTCACCACAGCCGAAACCCACAGCAACACCAGGCCGATGATCGTGCAGCCCGGCAGGACGGCATCGCCGGCCGGCCCCGCCAGCAGGAAACCGATCGCCAGCAGCTGGACGGTGGTCTTCCATTTGGCCAGCCGCGTTACCGGCACGGAAACCCGCAATTCGGCCAGGAACTCCCTCAAGCCGGAAACCAGGATCTCGCGGCACAGGATGACGATCGCCGCCCACACGGACAAATTGTCGGTGGTAATGGTTCCCGTCGCCGCCAGCATGAGCAGGCAGGACGATACCAAGAGCTTGTCGGCGATCGGATCGAGCATGCGTCCGAGCGAGGATTGCTGCCCCCAGGCCCTGGCAAGATAGCCATCGAAATAGTCCGTCACCGCCGCCAGGGCGAACGCCCCGAAGGCGACCCAGCGTACCCAGATGACCTCCGGCCAGAACAGGCAGGCCACGACCACCGGCACCGCCGCGATCCGGCCATAGGTGAGGATGTTCGGCAGGGAGAGCGGTGAGGTCCGCTTGGTGGGCGCAGGTGATGTCATGGCTTGAAGGAACATGGCGCGGGCCGCGCCGTCAACCGGGTTTAAGATGCCTTGTCGTGGAAGAAGTCGTAGACCTTGCGGGCGGTCGCCTGATCGATGCCCGGACAGCCTTCGAGATCGGCCATCGAAGCCCGTTCGATTGCCTTGAGAGTGCCGAAATGCCGCAGCAGCGCACGTTTGCGCTGCGGGCCGATGCCGCCGATTTCCTGGAGCCCTCCTTCCTTCAGCGATTTGGAGCGCTTCTGGCGATGGGCACCGATGGCGAAGCGGTGGGCTTCGTCACGCAGGCGCTGCACGAAATAGAGCACGGGATCGCGCGGGGCGAGCTTGAAGGGGGGCTTGCCCTCGACGATGAAGGTCTCGCGGCCGGCATCGCGATCGACACCCTTGGCGACGCCGACCAGCGCGACATCCTCGACACCGAGGTCGGCGAAAACCTCGCGGGCCACCTGCAACTGGCCGGCACCGCCGTCGATGAGCACGAGGTCGGGCCAGGTCGGCATCACGACATCGTCCGGCTCCGCCGCCTCGCCCGGCTCGTCCTTGGGTGTCTCCTTGATCAGGCGGGAAAAGCGTCGCTCCAGCACTTCGCGCATCATGCCGTAGTCGTCGCCCGGCGTGATCTCCGTCGATTTGATGTTGAACTTGCGATAATGCGTCTTGGCGAAGCCTTCGCGTCCGGCCACGATCATGCCGCCAACGGCGTTGGTGCCCATGATGTGGGAGTTGTCATAGACCTCGATGCGGCGCGGTGGCTCTTCGAGGCTGAAAGCCTCGGCGACGCCCTCCAGCAGCTTGAGCTGCGAGGAGGATTCGGCCAGGCGGCGCCCAAGGGCCTCGCGGGCATTGGTGAGGGCATGTTCGACGAGGTCGCGCTTCTCTCCCCGCTTCGGCGTCGCGATCTCGATACGATGGCCGGCACGCAGCGACAGCGCCTCACGCAGGATCTCCCCGCCCTCGACCTCATGCGAAAGCAGCACCAGCTTGGGCGCCGGCTTGTCGTCGTAGAACTGGCCGAGAAAGGCATCGAGCACTTCGGCCTCGCTGAGCGTACGGTCGGCCTTGGGAAAATAGGCCCGGTTGCCCCAGTTCTGGCCGGTGCGGAAGAAGAAGACCTCGATGCAGAACTGGCCGGCCTGCTCGTGTACGGCAAAGACGTCCGCCTCCTCGATCGAGCGCGGATTGATGCCCTGCGTTGACTGGATGGCCGAAAGCGCCGCGAGCCTGTCGCGATAACGGGCGGCACGCTCGAATTCCAGGGTCTCGGCGGCCTGCTCCATTTCATGCGCCATCGCTTCCTTGATGGCCTTGGACTTGCCGGTCAGGAAGGCGCGCGCCTCGCTGACCAGGCCGGCATAATCCTCGATGGAGACCTCGCCGGTACAGGGAGCCGAGCAGCGCTTGATCTGGTGCAGCAGACAGGGGCGCGTGCGGGTGGAGAACACCGAATCCGTACAGGATCGGATGAGAAAGGCACGCTCCAGGGCATTCATCGTGCGGTTAACCGCCAGGACGCTGGCGAAGGGACCGAAATAATCGCCCCTGCGCGTGCGCGCCCCGCGATGCTTGGTCAGCTGGGGCGCAGGATGGTCACCCGTCAGCAGGATATAGGGAAAGGACTTGTCATCGCGCAGCAGCACGTTGAAGCGCGGTTTCAGGCTCTTGATCAGGTTGATCTCGAGCAGCAGCGCTTCGGTTTCCGTCTGGGTCGTGACGAATTCCATCGCCGCCGTCTCGGCGATCATGCGGGCGATGCGCGCCGTCGGCGCGATACCGCGGGCATAGCTCGCCACCCGTTTCTTGAGTGAATGCGCCTTGCCGACATAGAGCACCGTGCCTTCCGCATCGATCATGCGATAGACACCCGGCGCATTGGGCAGCGTCTTCCAGAAGGCGTGAATGACTGCCGTTCCCGCCCGCAGCGACGATGGCACGGCTTTCTCGTCGAAGGCGAGGTCGACGGAGGAGGAAGCTTCCTCGGTTTCGGCAAGATCGGGCGAGTCGGTCATGGCTTGATAAATAGGACGCAGGAGGCACGCTGACGAGAGGGCATGCTAAATGCCGGTGAAATTGGCCACCACCGCCGGCGTGCCCGGATCAATGCGTCCGGCCTCTACTCAGCCCAGGCCAGGTGCTGGCCCCCGTCGACGGCGATCATCTGGCCGCTGACGCTGCGGGCACGGGCCAGATAAAGCACGGCCTCCACGATGTCCTCCACGGCGCTGCCATGGCCGAGCGGTGTGCCGGCCGCCTCGGCGGCGAATTCCTCAGGTGTCTGCGAGGCGGCCTGCAGGGTCGGGCCGGGACCGATGCCGTTGACGCGGATATGTGGCGCCAGGGCCTGGGCCAGGGTCTGCGTGGCGACATGCAGCACGGATTTGCTGAGATAATAGGACACATAGTCCGGCCGGGGGTTCAGCACGCGCTGGTCGATCAGGTTGACGATGGAGGGATCGCAGGCAAGCGGGTCGACCTGGGCCGCAAAGGCCTGGGCGAGAAAGATCGGGGCCTGGGCATTGACGGCGAATTGCCGGTTCCAGATCTGCGCCTGGAGACTGCCGACGCTGTCGGGCTCGAACATCGAGGCCGAATTCACCAGCAGATCGAGGACGCCGATGCCGGCGCGCGCCTCCTCGACAATTGCACTTACCTCGTCGCCCGCGGCCAGATCACCCACGGCGATGCATGTCCTGCGTCCCATGGCCGCGATTTGTGCCGCCACATCCTCCGCTTCCGCGCGCGAACGATTGCAATGGAGCGCGACATCATATCCGGCCTGGGCCAGGCCAAGCGCAATGCTCCGACCGATACGCTTGGCGGCACCCGTCACCAAAGCGCGTTGCGCACGAGCCTTTTCCACCATTTTCTCCATTCCTTCCGCAGGCTTGTCTTCATACTGCGTTTACGATGCAGGCAGATTGCTGCCCAGCGTTAACGTCGATCAACCATTGGGCAGTGTTCAAGTGACGGACTGGCCGATGCCAGCACTGGAGCAAAACGCGCGCATGGCTGAACGTTTTTTGCTCCAGCTCTTTGGTTCGACGCGCGCTTGTGATTCGTGGTGGCTCCCTCCAATCGCAAGACGCTTTGGCACCGGAACGGGCAACACTGGGACACGATGCTGAAGGTCACTTTCCTCACTTGCGCGATCCTGGCCTGGCAGCCCCTCATTGGAGTGGCGCAGGCTGGCGAGGCTGTGCCCGGGGCGCCCTCCGCCCTGTCGCTGGTGTGGACCGGTCGCTTCATTGCCGTGACCAAGGCGCCGGTGCTGGCTAGCGTCGCCCCGCAGGCTGCCGCCAAGCCGGCCCGCCCGGCAACCGGTGATGACGACATCGATATCGTCGGTTCCATCCCGGCGGATGCCTCGAGAGAAAACGGTAAGAATCGCGCGCTCACACGCATCGCGCGCCCGGCAGGCCTTTGCCTTCTGCCCGGCCTGACCTCGGGCCGGGGCGATGATCTGGCTTGCGGCGGCGCCCAGCATAATCGCTGGTCGGCCCGGGCGACGGCGTTCAACTATGATTTGGGCACGGTCCATTCCGATTTTGCCAATGCGCCCGAGCCCTATGCGGCCGGCTGGGAATGACAAGCTATTTAACGGTGCAATAATTCACGAAATTAATCTCTCGTTAACCATAATAATCCCGTAGTTACGTTAAGTCAATTTACAGAACATACATCATGGTTAACAAAATATTTCAAATATAATTGAAATCATTGCCATAATATTGCCTTGTTAAATCTACTTAATAAACCCATCAGGCAACCTTCTCTTAAGAGTCTTCACGTAACACGGTCGCATGATTGTTCGATGGGTTGGGGATACCGGCGTCATCGCGTGTATGAGTTCCAGGAGTTCACGATGAAAAAGCTTCTTCTCGCTACAGCAGTGACGCTGATCACCGGGGCCGCCTTTGCGGCCGACATTCCGCCCTATCAGGAGCCCGCTCCGGCCTACCAGGCACCGGCCTCGAACGTGACCTGGACGGGCTTCTATGCCGGTATCAATCTCGGCTATGGCTTTTCCGGCGACTTCGATGCCGATCGCGGCGTCCGCCTGAACGAGGCCAGCGGCTTCACTGGCGGTGTCCAGGCCGGCTACAACATGCAGTACGATCCGATCGTGGTCGGCATCGAAGGCTCGCTGAACTATGCCGACATCACCGACAAATATGACGGCCACAAGGGCACCTACGGCTTCAACGGCTCGATCACGCCCCGTCTCGGCTACGCCATGGGCGACTTCCTGCCCTATATCAAGGCCGGCCTGGCTTTCGGCGATACGGAGATCAATCGCTTCGGCGCCAAGGATTCGCAGTGGCAGGTCGGCTGGACCGCGGGCTTCGGTGCCGAATATCGCGTGACCCCGGAAGTGTCGGTCCGGGCGGAATACAACTATACCAGCTACGGTAAGGATGACTTCGACATCCGCAGCGGTATCGTCAAGGCCGGCTATAGCGGCAGCGACATCAAGCTGGGCGTGAACTATCACTTCTAATCCATTCGGAAGACAGCGCTCCGAAAAGGCCCGGCACAACGCCGGGCCTTTTTCGTTCGACGATCGTCAGCCGGACTGGGCCGTTGACGTCCGGCCTTCCCAGACCATGCTGCCCACCACCGCCAGGAGAACCACGCCGCCGCCCGCCAGGGCAGCCGTTCCCGGCGCTTCTCCGAAAGCAAGCCAGACCCACAGGGGCGCAAGCGGTGTCTCCAACGCCCCGATCAACGCCGTCTGGGCCGCCGGAATGAACTTCGCGCCAATGGTGAAGCAGACCAGAGCCAGGCCCATATTGCTCACGCCGAACGCCACCAGCATGCCGACCTCGCGGCCATCCATCGGCCAGCTCGACATCAAGGGCGCGCTGATCAGGGCCGGCACCAGCGCCGACAGGCAGGCCGCCGGCACCAGCGGCACATCGGGGAAGCGCCGCCGCATCACCACGAAGGCGGCCACCAGCACGGTCATCGCCAGCGCAAGGGCATCGCCGATCAGGCTCCCCTGCCCGCTGCCGCCCGCCACGGTCAGCACCACGCCCACGACGGCGAACAGGCTTGCGACCAGCACCGCCGCGGAAGCCCGTTCGCGCATCACCAGCCAGGCCAAGCCCGCCGCCACGAAAGGCACCGTCGCGTAGATGATCGAGACATGGGCCACGCTGGTAAGGCGCAGCGATGCCACGAAACAGGCCATGCCCAGGCTGGACAGCAGGCAAAAGCCCAGGCCGACCCATCCCATCGCCCTGAAGCTGCGCCAGGTGTTGCGGCCTTCCAGCGCCAGGATGAAGGCGAGGCTGGTGGCTGCGCCGAACAGGCCGCGCCAGAACAGCAGGGCGGCAATGTCGAGAGGCACCGCCCGCGTGAAATAGCCGGCCGAACTCCACAGGATGGCGGAGGCCGTCACCAGCGCCACGCCGACATGGCGCGGCGAGAATGCGGCCGGTATGCTCCCTTCGATGGACATGGCAATCTCCGATATGGCTGGATGCCGATTGACAGATGCCGATTGAAGCAGAACCCTGCTGCCAAGAATCTGTCAGCAGTCAGCGGTCTCTGCACGGACCGCAATCACCGGCTTGTTTCCCATGCGTCGCACCACACGCCTGTTCGAGATCATCCAATTGCTGCGTGTCGCCAAGAAGCCGGTGACGGCCGAGGCGATCGCCACGCAACTCGAAGTCGCCAAACGCACCATCTATCGCGACATCGCTTCGCTCCAGGCCCTTTCGGTGCCTATCTATGGCGAAGCCGGCATCGGTTATGTCATGCGCTCCGGCTATGACCTGCCGCCGCTGATGCTGTCGATCGAGGAGGTCGAGGCTCTCGTGGTCGCGCTCGGACTGCTGGAGCGCACCGACGACCGCGCGCTCAAGGCGGCAGCGGGCTCGATCCGTGCCAAGATCGCCACCGTCCTGCCGATCGCCAATCGCGAGCCTATCGACAAGACCAGCCTTTTCGTGCCGCAATGGATCCATCCCGAGCCGATCAGCATCGATCTTGCCGCCATTCGCCTGGCCATTCGCGACGAACGCAAATTGCTGCTGCACTACGCCGACGTCGAGGGGCGGGAAAGCCGGCGGGTCATTCGCCCTATCGCCATGGTCTATTATGTCGAGGTGATGCATGTCGTGGCCTGGTGCGAACTGCGCCGGGACTTCCGCAGTTTCAGGGCCGACCGCATCCGCCATTGCGAGGCCATGCAGGAGCGTTTCGAGGGAGAGAGCGCTGCTTTGCGCGCGGCCTGGGAGGCACGCCAGCGTGAAGAAGCAGGGCAGCGGTAGAGCAAAGCGCGTTCAAGACTGAACGCTTGTTTGCTCTAACTCCTTGGTTCGACGCGTCTTTGCGATTCGAGGTGACTCCGTCAAATCGCAAAACGCCATAGCGCCCGGTTAGGCTTTCAGGCCGAGCCTCGAAAGTACTGATCCGTCGAAAACGGGTTTCCCTGGGATCACAGGCATCCTTGCCTGCTCTTCCGGTCCTCTTGCCGGTGCGTTCACGGAAGCAGGCAAGGATGCCTGCGATTGTCTATTCGAATCCAGTCCTGAAAGCCTAGCTTGTGGATGCCTCCAGCCCGGCGGCCATCGGGCTGGAAGCGTGAGGGGCCGCCGTTCAGGCCCATCGTTTCATTGCGGACGCGTCAGGCCGAAAGCCGGGATTTCCGCCTCGAAGGCGGCCAGCCAGGCTTGCAGCTTGGGATGATGCTGCCGCCAGGTTCCGGCAAAGCGCAAATCGAGATAGCCGAGCGCGCAGGCCAGCGCGATGCTTCCCGCGTCCAATGCCGGGTCGAAGCCCCCTGCCCGTGCCTCGAATTGAGCCAGGCCACGCGCGACCTTGCCGGCCTGGATGTCGAGCCATTTGGCGCTGCGCTGGTCTTCGGGACGTATCCTTGCTTCATAGACCTGGAGCAGGGAGGCATCCATGATGCCGTCCGCAAGGGCCTGACGGGTCAGCACCTCATAGCGTTCCGGGCCCTGCGGCATGATCCGCCCGCCTCCTGCGAGGTGGTCGAGATAATCGAGAATGACCCGGCTGTCGTAGAGGATCGTCCCGTCCTCCAGGATCAGCACCGGGATCTTGCCGAGCGGGTTCTGCCCGCGCAGGCTGTCCTGCGGATCATTGGTATCCGCCGGGACCACGGTGATGCGATCGGACAGGCCGAGATAGTGGGCGGCGATCTTGACCTTCCGGCCGAAGGGCGAAGGCGGCGAGGAGCGCAATTGCATGATGGAGCCGAAATCCAGGTGCTGGAATCACGAGCGCCTGCAAGCGCTCATCCATCCATTACCGCATTTCAGCCGCAAGTGCGGAAATACCGATCAGGCCTTCACCAGATTGACGGCCTTCGGTCCCTTGCCCTTCTTGTCGGGCTCGACATCGAAGGAGATCTTCTGGCCTTCAGACAATGTACCCAGACCGGAACTCTCGACTGCGGTGATGTGAACAAAGATGTCGCGTCCACCATCGTCAGGCGTTATGAAGCCATAGCCTTTTTGGGTGTTGAAGAACTTGACGGTGCCGCTCTGCGCCATCTTACGCTCCCAGTCCCGATCTGGCCGGATGACCAGATCCATTCCACACCAGTACGCAATGAGTTTCATCCAAAGGACGTTTGTACGCAAGAGGCGATATCGGCTGCTGGATCGATAGGCCTTTGCCGCACCGGACAAATTTCACCGATACTGGAAATCCCCATGGGCGAAGACATACCTTACAACCGCGAGGCGCCATCCCCGGGCGTCCTCGAGGAATTGTCTCCGGGTGTCCGCCGCATCCTGGCTTCCAATGGTGGTGCCTTCACCTTTACCGGTACCTGTTCCTATATCGTCGGACGCGGCAAGGTTGCCATCATCGACCCCGGACCGGACGATCCTGGCCACGCCGCTGCCATGCTCGCGGCCGTACGCGGCGAGGAAGTGGTGGCGATTGCCGTCACCCACACCCACCGGGACCATTCACCGGGTGTGCCGGCGCTGGTATCGGCCACCGGGGCGCCCACCTACGGCGCCGGCCCGCATCGCAGCGCCCGCCCCTTGCACGACGGCGAGATCAATCTGCTCGATGCCGCCGGCGACCTTGCCTTCCGGCCCGACGTGGTCCTGGCAGAGGGCGATCGTTTCGGTCCGCCGGACTGGCCGTTGACGGCGCTGGCGACGCCCGGCCACTGCGCCAACCACCTCGCCTTTTCGCTGGAGGCGGACAAGGTGCTGTTGTCGGGCGACCATGTCATGGCCTGGTCCACCAGCATCGTCGCCCCACCCGACGGCTCGATGGGGGACTACATGGCTTCGCTGGAGAAGCTCCTCGGCAGGCCGGAGGCCCGCTATTTCCCCGGTCATGGCGGGCCGGTCGAACAGCCCCAGCGCTTCGTGCGCGCGATGATCCAGCACCGCCGCATGCGCGAGGCGTCGATCCTTCAGGCGCTCGGCGAAGGCCCCGCGCCGATCACACCCTTGACCGCCAGGGTTTACGCGGGACTTCCCGCCGGCTTGCAGGGAGCCGCGGCCCTCAATCTGTTCGCCCATCTCGAAGACCTGGTCCAGCGCGGCAAGGTCGTCACCGAGGGGGATCCTTCCATGGCGGGCCGCTACTGGCTCGCCTGATCCGGCGTCAGGGCCCGATCGCGCAATTCGGCCATGAAGCTCTGCACATGCTTGGCGTTGGCCCCGAAATCATAGGAGCCGTAGCGAGCAGCCGAGCGCATGTCGATGCGCGTCTTGCCGCCCTCGCTCCGGACGCGGAGTGCGATGTCGTCGACAGTACCCAGAATGGTGGATGAGGCGACCGCCTCGATGCGATCGCCGAAGCGCCTTTGCGCAGCGGGCGAGCCGCCCATCGCGTCGGGGTCCACGGGATCGCCATCGCCGCGGATGCTGTCGGGCAGGCGGATACGCGCGGCCATCTCGCCAAAGCGCAGATCGCCCACAACCTGCCAGCGCCTTTCCCGCATCAGGCGGAGGGCAATCTTGCGGATATCGTCCGGCGGCACGTCGAGGAGAATCGACTGGATCTGCGGCAAGGCCTCGCGCTGATAGCCCGCCAGCCCCGCTGCATAGGTGGTGGAATTGGCGTCCGCCGCGCGTGTGCGGTTGGCATGGGCCAAGGGCGGAGGATCATCGGGATCTGTGCTGACATCGACGATGTCAGGCACGCTGAGGGCAAGGCTGGTGGCGATCGCCGCGGGCCCCAGCACCAGAATGGCAAGCAGGAAGGCGCTGAAGGCCCGGCCGAAGCCTCGTTCGCCCTTGCGCCAGATCACCTGGAAGGCGATCACGGCGCAGAGCAGGGCGGCGCAGGCTGCCAGCAGCCCCGCGCACAGGGCGGCAAAACCGGCCTTGAGCGGAGCGAGATGAAAGCGCAGCAGCACCAGCGCGATCAGCACCACCTCGAAGGCGAAGACCGCCAGGCTCTGCGCGGTACGGGCCCAGCCGGTTGGCGGAGGCGCCGGACGTCGCAGCATCAGGGCGCATCCGCCAGCGACTGCAGGAGATCCGGCAGGTCCATCACACTCTCGATGACGTGATCGGCATGCGGCGCCAATTCCTCCCGCTTCGCGAAACCGCTGAGCACGGCGATGGCCGTGCCGCCGGCCGCCTTGACGGCATGAAGGTCATGGGTGGAGTCGCCGACCAGGGCGATTTCCTGGGGTGCCACGCCGAAGGCCTGGGCAAAGCCGAGCACCGGGCCCGGCTCCGGCTTGCGCCCATGCCCTGAATCATAGCCAAGCACGGCGTCGAGCCAGGGAATCAGGCCGAGCTTCTCGCAGTGGGCGCGGGCGCCCGCCTCGGAATCATTGGTGCAGATGCCCAGTAGATAGCCTCGGCTCTTCAGGGTGGACAGAAGCCAGGGCGGATCACCGATGGGCGTGACATGTTTCAGGCCCTCCTCGATGAAGATGCGGTCCATCTGTTCGAAGAAGGCGGTATCGGCAACCTCCCCGAGCACTTCGGCCCAGGCGACGCCGTAATCGGCCGAAGATTCGGCCACCAGCACCGAATGCGGCAGGATGCGGTGGCTCGCCAGGTCATAGTCGTTGATCTCGACCAGCCGAGCCATCTTCTCGGGGTCGCCACCGCTCAGGCGCTGCATCGCGGCATAGGCGGCAGCGCTCCAGGTGAGGTGAAAGTCGACCAGGGTCCCGTCCTTGTCGAAGAGTATGGCGCGTATCGGCATGGCGAATCCCAGTCTACAGCCCTTTCTCGCCCTCCATAAGGAATTTGGCAGGCGCGGCATACCGAATTCGCGCGGAAACAGGAGGCTGGAACAAGAGATCGTCCATTGAGCGTCAAACCCAGCACCCGAACCGGCACGTTGGTGGAAATCGCCGCCTTCCCGAGATTTCGCGGCGCGAGCATATTGCGGAATCTCATGCTAAATCCCATCTCTTGGGCGCATGTGGGCCTTGTGCCACGGTGGCGGGCTGCCCATCAGGGGGCCGGCGGGAGAGATTTTGAATATGCGTGACCCCTATAGCGTCCTTGGCGTTTCCAAGACGGCAAGCTTGGCTGAGATCAAGAAGGCCTTCCGGAAGCTCGCCAAGCAGTACCACCCCGATCAGAACAAGGATGCCAAAGCCGCGGCGAAGTTCGCCGAGGTCAACAGCGCCTATGAAATCGTCGGCGACGAGAAGAAGCGGGGCCAGTTCGACCGCGGCGAGATCGATGCTGAGGGCAAGCCGCGCTTCCAGGGCTTCGAGGCCGCGGGCGGCCCCGGTGGCTTCGGGCGCGACACCGGCGGCTTCGAGTTCAATTTCGGTGGCGGTCGCGGCGGCAGCGGCGGCGGTGGAGGTTTCGCGGGCGGTTTCGACGATATCCTCAGCGAGATGTTCGGTGGACGTGCTCAGCGCGGCGGCGGTTCGCGCGGCTCGGCGCCCCGCGGCGAGGACATTCAGGTGACCGGTCAGATTCCCTTCACGGTCTGGGCGTTGGGCGGCAAGACACGGGTCGAGCTCGGGCCGGGCCGCATGGTGGACGCTTCCATTCCGGCCGGCATCGCTCCAGGCAAGACCATTCGCCTCAGGGGCCAGGGCGAGCCGAGCTCGTTCGGGGGCGAGCCCGGCGATGCGCTGATCACGGTGGCCGTGGCACCGCATGAGACGTTTCGTGCCGAAGGCAAGAATGTTCGCGTCGACGTCAACGTGACCCTCTACGAGGCCGCTCTCGGCGCCAAGGTGCGCGTGCCGACGCTCGACGGTTCGGTCGATCTCACCTTGCCCGCCGGCACGACCGGGCTGCGCTCCTTCCGCCTCAAGGGCAAGGGCGTGCAGGCCAAGGATGGGGCCGGCGACCTCATAGTCCAGCCCCGGATCATCATGCCGGGCAAGATCGATCCCGAACTCGAGGCGGCCCTCGTAAAGCTGCGCGACAAGGGCTACGACATCGGGCGTTGAATCGGGGGCGGGTCTTCAGACCCGCCATCAGGCGGTGCATGTCGGCGGGCCTGAAGACCCACACCCCGTTATTTCTCGAATGGCCAGGCCACCGGCGTGCCGACCTGCCCGCGATGGCGCAGAAGATGGTCGGCCAGCACGCAGGCCATCATCGCCTCTCCCACCGGCACGGCGCGGATGCCGACGCAGGGGTCATGGCGTCCCTTGGTGACGATATCGGTGTCGCGGCCGTAGCGGTCGACCGTACGGCGCTCCTGCAGGATGGAGGAGGTCGGCTTCACCGCAAAGCGCACCACCACCGGCTGGCCGGTGGAGATGCCGCCGAGAATGCCGCCGGCATGATTGGAGAGGAACAGCGGCCTTCCGTCATTGCCCATGCGCATCTCGTCGGCATTTGCCTCGCCTCCGAGCTCGGCAGCGGCAAAGCCATCCCCGATCTCCACGCCCTTGACCGCATTGATGCTCATCATCGCCGCCGCAAGATCCGAATCGAGCTTGCCATAGATCGGAGCACCGAGGCCTGGCTGCACTCCTTCGGCCACCACCTCGATCACCGCACCGATCGAAGAGCCGGCCTTGCGTATGCCGTCGAGATATTCCTCGAAGAAGGCGGCCGCGACCGGGTCCGGGCAGAAGAACGGATTGGCGTCCACCGCCTCCCAATCCCAGCGGCTGCGATCGATCTTGTGCGGCCCCATCTGCACGAGCGCGCCGCGGACGGTCACGCCGGACAGGACCTGCCGGGCCACCGCCCCGGCCGCTACGCGGGCTGCCGTCTCGCGAGCCGAGGATCGTCCGCCGCCACGATAGTCGCGAATGCCGTATTTGACGTCATAGGCATAGTCGGCGTGGCCGGGGCGATACTTGTCCTTGATCTCCCCGTAATCCTTCGAACGCTGATCGACATTCTCGATCATCAGATGGATCGGCGTCCCCGTGGTCAGCAACTGCCCGCTCGCCTCGTCCGCCATCACGCCGGAGAGGATGCGTACGGCATCGGGTTCGCGACGCTGCGTGGTGAAGCGGCTCTGGCCCGGCTTGCGGCGGTCGAGGAAGCCCTGGATCATCGCCTCGCTGATCGGCAGACGCGGCGGGCAGCCATCGATCACGCAGCCCAGCGCCACGCCGTGGCTCTCGCCATAGGTGGTAACGCGGAAGAGATGGCCGAAGCTGTTAAAGGACATGGGAACTCGCAGGGAACAAGTGATGGCCGCCTTCTACAGCATTCGCGCCAAAACTCAATTTCGGCCGTGCCCCGATAGGGTCGAAGGTCTCCTGCAAACGCATCCGGAGCCATGCAAGGCGATCAGAATAAGCAAGGCATAACCTGACATCGAAATAGGATTCGATCAGACACCGCCGCTGAATTCTCAAACGAAGGTCAAAATTCGGCCATGTCATGGTTCCATGCCTGGAGCGGGCTGGGTATCGAAATCGTTACCGAAATCGAATATACTGGAGGAAATACCATGAACGTCCGCCATTTTGGTCTGCTTCCGGCAATTGCATTGGCACTTTCCTTGGGTGTGGGCGCAGCTTCTGCACAGACGACGCCTGAGACCACGCCACCTGCGACGGCCGCGCCAACCGAACAGATGGCGCCGAGTGCCACGCCTACGACCCCGAAGGCCAAGAAACCGGCAGTCGATGCCAGCAAGAAGGCGGCCATTTCCAAGGCCTGCTCCGACGCCGCCGACAAGCAGGGGCTGAAGGGCAAGCCCCGCAAGAAGTTCCGCGAAAGCTGCAAGCGCAAGGGTGGCCCGGTTACCTGAGCGACCAGCCTGGCGACGGGAGCCGCCGCGCTTCGACGGCTCTTCCTGGGAGCGCGGACGTCCTCGTCCGCTCTTGGAGACAGGATATTCGCAGGAAAACAAGAGCGGACGAGGACGTCCGCGCTCCCAGGAATGCCCTCATAGGTCGGTCTTTCTTGCGGCCTGGTATTTAGACCCATTCGGCCGATTTGTTGCGGAAGACCAGCAGCTTGCCCTGCCAGATCGGCTCCTCGGCGGCTTGAGCGCTGGCTTTACCGGCCAGCAGCACCATCAATACGCGGGCGACGCCGCCATGGCTGACAACCACCTGATCCTGCGTCACCGTCTTGAGCCAGAGCGCGATACGGTCGTGCAGCATGGCATAGCTTTCGCCGCGCGGCGGGACATAGGCCCATTTGTCGGCCGTGCGCGCTTTCACCATGTTGCGGTCCACCGAACGCAATTCTGCCCAGGTGCGGCCTTCCCAATCGCCGAAGGTCAGTTCCTTGAGGCGGTCATCGGTGGTGTAGCGCTGCGGCGGTAGGCCAATCGCCTTGCGCGCCAGTTCCGCCGTCTCGCGCGTGCGCCCAAGCGGGCTGACCAGCCAGGGCAGGCTATCCGGCTCAGGCAGGACCCCCGCAAGCCTTTGGCCTGCCTCGGCAGCCTGCTTGCGCCCCGCTTCATTGAGGGGGATGTCCTGCTGGCCTTGCAGGCGCGCTTCGGCGTTCCAATCGGTCTCGCCGTGGCGCATGAAGTAAAGTGTGGGCGCCACGGGCTTACTCCTGCTTTGGACGTATGAACCAGACGGGAGGCCGTCCTGCCTCCCTAAACGGGCATGACGCCAGCCGGCGAACGCCCGTTTCGTTTTCGTGCTGCCGGCCCCTCATGAGCTGCTGAACCGGTGCTCCAAAGCCTGCGCTTGCCGCTCAGTCCTTGCCGGCGAGCGTGATGTCGGGCGAGGTCGGGTTCTTCATGCCGACCACATGGTAGCCGGCATCGACATGGTGCACTTCGCCGGTAACGCCGCGCGACATGTCGGAGAGCAGATAGGCCCCCGCTTCGCCCACCTCCTCGATGGTGACTGTGCGGCGCAGCGGCGCGTTATATTCGTTCCACTTGAGGATGTAGCGGAAATCGCCGATGCCGGAAGCGGCCAGGGTCTTGATCGGACCAGCGGAGATGGCGTTCACCCGAATCGCCTTCTCACCGAGATCGGCAGCCAGATAGCGCACGCTCGCCTCGAGCGCGGCCTTGGCCACGCCCATGACGTTGTAGTGCGGCATCCACTTCTCGGCGCCGTAATAGGTCAGCGTCAGGATCGAGCCGCCATCCGTCATCAGCTTCTCGGCGCGCTGGGCGACCGAGGTGAGCGAATAGCAGGAGATCAGCATCGTCTTGGTGAAGTTCTCTTCGGTCGTCTCGAGATAACGGCCGTCGAGCTGATCCTTGTCCGAAAAGGCGATCGCGTGGACGATGAAGTCGAGCTTGCCCCACTTGGCGGCAACTTCGGCGAACACCGCATCGATGCTGGCGCCGTCGGTGACGTCGCAATGGCCGACGACAAGGGCATCGAGTTCGGCAGCCAGGGGCTCGACGCGCTTCTTGAGGGCATCCCCCTGATAGGTGAAGGCGAGCTCGGCGCCATGCTGCCTGCACGCCTTGGCGATACCCCAGGCGATCGATCGATTATTCGCCACACCCATGATGAGGCCGCGCTTGCCGGCCATCAATCCACTTGCTGTCATTCCGCAACTGCCTATTCGAAAGGAACGGCATGAATAACGGAAGGCTGCGCAGGGGGGAAGGGGCGATAGACCTATTTGTTGAGGAATAGACCGTCCCCGTCATGCCGGGAGCATGGTCGGGAACCTTGTCGCCCCCGGAATACCGCCGTCAGACGTGCTGGCCGCCATTGATGGCGATCTCTGCCCCGTTCACATAGGAACTCTGATCCGTGCACAGAAAGTAGATGGTCTTGGCCACTTCGTCGGGTGTGCCGAGGCGGCGCATCGGGATTTGCGCGACGATCTTCTCGGTGCCGGGCGACAGGATCGAGGTATCGATCTCACCGGGCGCGATCGCATTGACCCGGATGCCGCGCGGTGCGAAGTCCGAGGCCATTTCGCGGGTCAGCGCCGCCAGGGCAGCCTTCGAGGTCGCGTAGGCGGCCCCCGCGAAGGGATGGACACGTGCCCCGGCGATCGAGGTGACGTTCACCACCGAGCCCTTGACCTGCTCCAGTTCCTGGATCAGCCCGCGCGCCAGCATGATCGGCGCGAAGAAATTGACCTGGAACACCCATTGCCAATCCGAAAGCCCGGTCTCGATGCTGCTCAGCCGCGTGCCGCTCTTGCCCTTGGGCGAAATCGCCGCGTTGTTGACCAGCGCGTGCAGGCCGCTGCCGTCGAGACGGCGCTTGATCTCCTGGATCGCCTCCTCGGTATTGGCCGGATCGGCCAGGTCGACCTGGATGTGATCCTCGGGGCCCGCCTCCCACGGGCACTCCTCGGGGAAGGCATGACGGGAGCAGGTGATGACCCGCCAGCCTGCCGCTGAAAAGCGCTTGACGGTCGCATGCCCGATCCCCCGGGAGGCGCCGGTGAGGATCATCGCGCGCTGCGGATGCTGGGCGGAACTGCTTGTCATTGATGTAACCGATCGAAAAAGGGGGCGGCTCCCAAGAGCCATGCCAGAAGACATAGATATCACGACGCCCAAATGAAATAGGGCGGCGGCTCGCGGCAAAGGGCACGCCGAATTGCCGCGCGCTGGCTCAGGGATAAAGCTGCTCGCGGCGCCAGCCGCCCTGGCTCTCGGCACGCCTGAAAACCAGGCGGTCATGCAGCCGGAACGGCCTGTCGTGCCAGAACTCGATCTGTACCGGCAGGATGCGGAAACCGGTCCAGTGGGGCGGGCGCGGGATCTCGCCGATGGCGAATTTGGCCGTGTAGGTCGCTACTGCCTTTTCGAGGGCGAAACGCCCCTCGAGCGGCCGCGACTGCTGCGAGGCCCAGGCGCCGATTCGGCTCCCGCGCGGGCGCGTGGCGAAATAGGCGTTGGCCTCGGCATCGGTGACACGCTCCACCGGCCCGCGCACCCTCACCTGCCGGCGCAGGCTCTTCCAGTGAAACAGCAGGGCGGCCTTGGGCGTGCCGGCCAGTTCCTGGCCCTTGGCACTCTGGGTGTTGGTGTAGAACACGAACCCCTTGTCATCGAGGCCCTTGAGCAACACCATGCGCACATCCGGCAGCCCTTCGGGATCCACCGTGGCGAGCGCCATGGCGTTGGGGTCGTTGGGTTCGGATTTCTCCGCCTCCGCGAGCCATTGCGCGAACAACAAAAACGGTTCGGACGCGTCGAGGAAGCCAGCCGAGTCACCCGGCGTTAACTCGCCCGTGCCAAGATTACCTAACGTCATGGTCATTGGGGTGGCTCCACTGTGTTCAGCCTGTTCGTCTTCAAGGGCGGTTATAACGCGTACCGTGTCCGCGGCCCACTGTCAGTGCTGTTCGCCAGTGTCATTTTGACAGGCTGCGCCATTTCGACGCCTCTCGGCCCGATCTTCGGTTCGGCCGAGGATCAGACCACGACCGGTTCGATTCCCGTCCAGGACATCCGCCTCAATGCCAGCATGACCGACGCCGACTGGCAGCAGGCCAAGGCCGCGCTGCAGGCCGCCATGGACCCTCAGAATCCGGGCGCCTCGATTCAATGGTCGAACATGACGACCGGCGCCCACGGCTCGGTGACGCCAGTGGCCGAGACCTATGTCGAGAACAAGCTCACCTGCCGCAGCTTCGTGGCGGCGCAGTCGGACCAGGCCGGCGGGGCCATCCGAGGAACGAACCCGGCGCAATGGTATCAGGGCAAGGGTTGCCGCAAGAGCGGTACGGCCTGGTCGATCGTCAGCGTGCAGCCCTGGGCCTTGCCGAGGGCATGAATTGCCGGTGCCGGCGGCCCGGTTAATCGAACATTCAGGTAGCCGGGCCTATACTGTCCACCATGCCGTGCGAAGTATCACGGAGCCTTCACGTTAACCATGATAGCTTCGCCGCCAAATATTCACAGTCCGGCCCTCACCTCGCTTCAAAGCACCTCCAGGGTGAATGTAAGTAGAGCGTGTCGTTGCGTATGGAGTTAATTATGACGACCTCCCCTCTTTCCGCCGCCCGACCGGGCGAAGGGCTCGCGCCCCAGCAAGGCTCGCCGCGCGAGCAGCTGCAGCATCTCTATCGCGCCATCGGCATTTCGGCCGTCGCCGCAGCCGCGGCACAGGTGGCCCGTGTCGTGGCCAAGCCTGAAAAGCCCAAGCATGAAATGCCGGCCTGCCTGCGCGACGAAGACGACGATCTCGCCGCCTGAACGGAAGCATCCTGCTTTTGTCGATATGCGACGCGGCTGCAACGACATGCGCGCGGCATATCGGTAACATTGAACTTATGAATGCATCACAGCCGCGCTGCAGAGCGCGGCTTTCTTTATGGCCTTGTGGCCCATTTACTTGTGACGTTCTTGCAACATGCTGCAGCAAAATAACGACAATGTCGCAATTGAGCTAATCATGTCGCCGTTCCGTCATAATTCCCACGCCTTCGCTGTCAATTATGGGGTAAGTTGTTGTCGTAACTGCGTAAATCCGTGCACGTACTTGTCGTGTATCTTGGTTGAGGACCAGATTATGGACATCGAGGGATCGCGTCTCCAGCAGCCCGCGCAACAGAAGCGGGAAAAGCTCGAGGATCGTTATGGCAAGATTGCCATCCCGGCTCTGGCCGCCGCCGTGGGTGCGGCGCGCAAGGAAAAGGACCAGCGCCAGATGAGCGCGGAGGCGGCCTATACTCGCCTTCAGCAGATGGCCCAGTCGTAAGACTTGGCAATATTGCAGGCCGGTACGTCAGGCCGGCGGCTCCCACGCTCTGGGGTTGTCCCCCGTGGCGCTTGGCAGGATGTGCGAAAGCAAAGCGCTTTTTTCAGAAGCGACTCGCTTAATCGTTGATTTCGCCCTGTCGAATCGCCGTCCTGACCGCCTGCGCCGTCGTCGCCGCTCCCAGGCGAAGGCGCGCCCGGCGTAGATGATTTTCAACCGTCCGCTCCGACAGACCGAGTGTCGCGGCAATGTCCGCCTGTCGCCGGCCTGCTGCCGTCCAGCGCAGGACTTCGCGCTCCCGCGGCGTGAGGTTGGCAGCCGTGTCGCCGCCACCGCCCTCGATAAGGCGCCGCGCCGAACGGAAGGCCGCGATGCCGATGATCGTCAGGGCAATGCGGGCCCGCGCAGAGCTGTCGATCCGCTCACCGCCATAGGTCACGGCGCCTTCGAGACCGGCGGGGCCGAAGACAGGAATCTGCAGCCCATGCACGCCCGCTCCCCTGGGCATGCGGACCACGCGGTATTTCTCGCCGCGGCTCGAAACCGTCTTGGTCCAGAAGAAGGCCTCGTCGGTGGACAGGATATGGCGCGTCACCGGGCAGCGCTGGACATAGGTCTTCGCATCCACAAACGTCCCGTCGCCAAACCAATCCCCCTCCGCCCAGTAGATCTTCTCGACCAGGTCGTCTCGCACCGGGGACGCGGAAAACAGTACGAAACGATCATATCCGAACGGCAAAGCGATAGCGCGGACACGTTGCTGGATCGATGCAAGGTCTTCGCTTCTCTCGATGGCGAAGACCGTTCCATAGAACTGATCCATGTCTTCATCCGTCTCTTCATGCGCCGCCGTCGGGGCGACTATAGCGCGGCTGCCTCTGTGATCAGAGCGCGGGCTGCCGCCTTGCCGAGATTGTTCGATGCGAAAGGGCTGTCGCCGGTAATGAGTTTACGATCCTGGTGCGTCCGGCCCGTGATGTCGTCATTCAGGATTTCCACGCCGGCTTCCCGCAGCCTCTCGCCGATGAACCAGGGCATAGCTCCCGGCATATAGCCGATATCCGGCGTCTTCGCGTCGATCGAATCGGGGAACGCGCAAATCTTGTAGCCCTTGAAGGGAGAGTCTCCCTCGGCTTCGCCGATCGAAGCGGCCAGCAAGGCTGCAGGGCCATGACAGAGCGAGATGACATATTTGTCCCTGCGCAACGCCCATTCGAGCACCGCCTTGACGTCGCGGCTTTGCGGCAGGCCGATCAAGGCGCCATGTCCTCCGGGGATGAAGACGCCGATGTAGTCGGAGTCGTCTCCGAGCCGGCCCTCGATGACGTCGGACAGCTTCAGTGGCTGCTTCAGCCTGTCGAGATATTTGCGATAGATGCCCTGGACCGCATCGTCCTCCTTCGGAAAGGCCCAGAGCTCCAGCTTGACCGGGTTTCCCGACAGGGTGGCGATCTCGATTTCGAAACCGGCCTTGTCCATGTGGTACATCGGCAGCAGCATCTCGACGGGGTGGTTGCCGGTCGAGAACATCGTGCCGTTGCGCATGAGGAGATAGCGCTCGTCCGCCGCGATCATCAGGATTTTCCAGCACCCCCCACGATAGGCGTCGGGGTAGTGCGCATCCCCCAGGTCGGATTTGGCGGACGTGAACTGGCTCAGTGAATAGGGCGATGGAAAGAAGGCATTCTCCTCGGCACGGTCTGGGGTAGGACGCCTGTCTTCCGAGCGGTCGGTCATGATGGTCTCTCCGGAGCTGATATGAGCCGTTCACCGAAGATAGTCTCTATACTGCGCGCCTCGGATGAGGGATTTCCCTCAATCCGCCCAGAAAGATTGCCCTTCACTCGGCAACCGCGCAGGGCACCGGTCGGGCAAACAAAAAGCCCCGGAAAAATCCGAGGCTTCATGTCTAGCGCGAATGCTGGGCAGGGACCCCGGACGCGCCGAGATGCCAGAAACCGCAATTCTCAGCGCACGATCACCTTCGTGCCGGCGGGAACGCGATTGTAGAGATCGATCACGTCGATGTTGCGCATGCGGATGCAGCCGGACGACACGCTGCGGCCGATCTTCTCGGGTTCGTTGGTGCCATGGATGCGATAGAGCGTATCCTTGCCGCCCTGGAAGAGGTAGAGCGCGCGGGCGCCCAGAGGATTGGTCCAGCCGCCCTCGGTCCGCTTGACATGCGGCCAACGCGCAATCATCTCGGCCGGCGGATTCCAGGTCGGCCATTCCGCCTTGTGGTCGATGACGGCCTCGCCCGTCCAGCCGAAAGCCTCGCTGCCGAGAGCCACGCCGTAGCGCATCGCCTTGCCGTCGGGCAGCGTATAATAGAGCAGATGCTGCTTGGTCTCGACCACCACCACGCCGGCCGGCTCGCCGGTGGGATTGTCGACCATGTAGCGGGCAAACATCTTGTCCACATCGCCGGTGGGAATCATCGCCATGAACTGCGCGTCCCGCTCCGAGAGCACGGGATCGGCCGTCTTGGTATATTGGCAGGCGCCCAGACTCAGCGATATGGCCGCGAGCACGGCAAAATGGACCAGTTTCATAGTACCCCCGAATACGTCAGCGCGTAGCTAGTACCGACATCATTATGGTTACTGTTCGGTTAAGTCCGGCGGTACTAGGCAGACGAGAGCCGGAAACATCAACACATCAGCAGTACAAAAATGAAACAGCCAGTGGGTGTCAATGCGGTTTGATTAAAAAACAAGAAGTGTTGCCGATATCATACGCCGCTCCCGTCACCCACTCGGGAGCCGGGACCCTGGAGCGTTTTGCAACCTAGCGGAACCCCAGGAAATGACGAAGATACGCACAAACAAACAGTTTGGACAGGAGAGAGGTCGAAAAAGAACGTGCTCTATCCCGGCGAAACCGCCCCTGCCTTATTGTAACGCAGGCGAGTTAAGGGCATGCATCGTGCCTCTTTCTTGGCAAAGCCGTGCCGGCTTCCTGAAGCGACCAAGCGTAAGGTTCGTTCTCTACGGGAACCCCAAGTTGAAAGGAGCGGACAAACCTCCTGCAAGGCCTGTCCGCTCAAGGTACTGCTATGGAGAGTAGAGTTACGTCCACGGCAACCCGGTTTCCCGGCCGCTGCACCCCTGTGCCTTTCGGCACAGCCGGCTGCCGCTGCAGCGACTATTCGTCAATGAGCGGTCGACGGACGCGTCGGCGCCGAGAAGCTCAATGCGCTGTCGATTCCAGCGATAATCCCACGGGCCAAGTCGACGTGACGGCCGACGCCGGCGGAAAGGGCATCCCGCATCTGCGAGTCGAGAGGAGAATTGTCGATGGCAACACCGAGGCTAGACAGCGTCGCGCAAAGCTCGCCCAGCAGACGCTGGTGCTGGCGGATCGACAACATGTAGGCGCGATGCAGCTCGGTGATATCTGGCGCCGACATGTCGATGTCGTCGTTCCAGGCCAGGCGTGCGTTTGAGGTCAACATCGATAGTCCCCGACGATTTTGCGTGGGCTCGTGCTGATTTCCGGCCCCGCTGATACAGCAATGGTTAATTGGAAACGGCCCCTTCGCGCTGTGCGTTTTCGCACATCGCTGTGGGGCGGTATCAGCATGCCGCCTGTCCAATCAGGGAGAAGGGCATTCAAGCGGTGCGCGGGAGGGTGGCGCCGTCAAGGCCGAATGAACACCATCACCCTGCATCCCCCTATGCGAAAGCGCACAGAGGTAACGGACGGCAGCACATTCCGCAGTCATATCCGGGCATGCAACCTTCGCTTGTGTTCGAACCGGCGAACGGCGAGCATGGCCGGACGGTCGCCCGATCGGCAGATCCATTGGAGTTTTCCATGCAGAAAGGCTTTTGCTTCCTCCTTCTGGGCATTTTCGGCCTGGTGGGCGCCTTCATGCCGATGGCTGAGAGCGCGAGGGCAGGAGAAGGAGCTCGCGTCATGCTGGTGCTCGACGCTTCGGGCTCGATGTGGGGCAAGGTAGGCGCCATCACCAAGATCGAGGCGGCCCGCCAAACCGTGGGCACCATCCTGAAAGGCTGGCCTGCGGAGGATCAGCTCGGCTTGATCGTCTATGGCCACCGCCGCAAGGGCGACTGCAAGGACATCGAGATGCTCAAAACGGTCGGGCCCGTCGAGGAGCAGGCCTTCATGGCCATGGTCGGCGGCCTGTCGCCCAAGGGCCGCACGCCGATGACCGATGCCGTGCGAGCCGCCGCCGAAGCGATGAAGGGACAGGAGGGCCGGTCGACCATCATCCTGGTCTCCGATGGCGTCGAGACCTGTAACGCCGACCCCTGCGAGGTCGCCGCCGCCTTGAAGAAGGCCGATATCGACCTCGTCGTCGATACCGTCGGCTTCGACATCAAGGATCCCGAAGCCAACCGGGAACTGCGCTGCATGGCGGAGGCGACCGGCGGCGTCGCCCTGCAGGCAGAGGATGCCGGCGAACTCACCAAGGCCATCCAACAGGCGGTGCACACGGCGCAAGGCAATCCGCCGCCGGCACCGGCTCCGCAACCCAAGGCCGAGCCGAAGGCGGATCCCAAGCCTGCCTGGAACCTGACCGGCTATGCCCGGTTGGCGGCCAGCGACGACCCGCTCACCGACAATGTACAGTGGGAACTCGCCCGCCCGGCGCCGGAAGGCGCGGCGTCTGAAACCGTGATGACGAGCTACAACGCCAACATCCATGAACAGGTCGCCCCGGGCGACTACATCCTGACGCTCACGGTGGGACAGGCCAGCGTGAAGGCTCCCATCACCATCAAGGCCGGCGAGATGAACCGAGTCGACATGGCGTTGAATGCCGGCCGCCTTGGGCTGCGCGCCAAGCGGACCGCGACCGAAACGGCCCTGGAAAACGCGACCTGGACCGTCAAGGTCAAAGGCAGCAGCGACGACCTGTTCACCGCCTACGATGCCGAGACGTCCGTCATCCTGCCGGCGGGCGAATACAGCGTCACCCTCAAGCTCGGCACCTCCATTCAATCCCGCGACGTCGAGGTCGCACCGGCCGAAACGGTCCCCGTCGAGATCATTGCCGGCGTGGGCAAACTCAAAGGCAAAATTGTCTTCGTTTCCGGAGGCCCCGTTGCGAAAGATCCCCATGTGGAGATCCTCGCCGGCGCCACACCGATCGACGGTGAGTCGTTCCTGGTCGATGCCTATGACGGCGAGCCCGTTTTCGACATTGCTGCCGGTACCTATCGCGTTCATGTCCAGATCGACGGGGTGGATCGCGTCTTCCCCCTGGAGATCAAGGCCGGCGAGACGGTCACGGCTTCCTTCCCCCTCGATGCAGGCCTTGCCGCCCTCGATGCGCCGGGCGCGGACTCGGTGCGCATCACCAGTCCCGAAACCGATATCTATGGCGAGGCGAAAGAAATCACCCGGCTCTACACGCTGCCGGCGAACTACGTCCTGCCTGCCGGCAAATACAAGATCAGTGCCTGGAAGGGCGATGTCAGCGTCGTCCAGGACGTCGACATCAAGGCAGGCATACGTAATGAGGTGAAGCTGGCCCTGCCGCAATGATCGACTTCCGGGGCCGACTTCGCCCCCTTGCGGGACGAGGTCGGCCATCGGCACCGTTGGAGCCTGCAGGCGCCCTGTCCCGAACGCGACGCATGTCAGGGAAACACCAGATACCGTCTCTTGATGCCGCTGCGGGTGTCGGCCATCAGGAGATCGATGCTATCGACTTCGCCTTCGTGCCGAAGGCCGGCCACCACCGCGGTGACGGTCAAGCCCGGCCAGGCTCGCCGGACCGCCTGTCGAATCGCCTGCTCGACATCCAATTCCATGCGTGTCGGATCGGGCATGCTCCAATCCTCGAAGACGAGACCGAGTGTTCGCGCCAGCGTGATACGAAGCTGATCGTCGCTTGGAAGATCGGACATGCGAAAGGCCCCCGGTAACCGCAGTCCCCATCATGCGCTGTTCAGGCGGCAAATGAGAAGCGTCACGTCGCTTGGACTGGCCTACGGGCTCGGAAGCGCGGCCCGACCGGCTGCGTCCCTTCAGGATCGCCAGACGCCCTGGGGGCAATTATCACAGGAAGAGGCGTCTTTCTCCAGAGAGAGGCGAAATCAAGCCGGCTTCGCCGCCAGTGCTGTAATCCAGTGATCGAGCCTTTCTTTCAGGACCCGTTCACGTACGAAGGCGACCTCCTCTTCCTCGAGTTCCTCAATGATCTCGAGGCTAAAGGCCCGCTCTCCATGTTTCTTCCAGGCGGACTGCAACGCCTGATTCAGGCTGACGCCCTGGCCCAGGGTGAACCAGAGCCGGTTGCGGATTTTTGAGAGGTCCGGCGCCCGGCCGACCCAGCACTCCCCCGTCTCCGCACAGCGGACGGCATAGATGCCGGCCGTAACCTTGCGCTTCTTGTAGGCGTCGACAACCGCCTTGCGATCTTCACGTTTCATGGGCGGCCTCCTTCGGCCAAACCGGAATGACATAGCGCTTCGGCGGACAGCCTTAAACGAGATCCGTGCACTCGGCAATATTACCCGGGTATATTGACATGGAAAATTTCACCCGGATATAAAGGGAGCCGTTTCATTCAGCCGGCTCGGCAGCGTACGCTCGCCTGCCCAGGCTGGACGCTTCCCGAATGCCGAGGAAAAATCATGCCGCCTTTTCTCTCCCCCACGCAGGAGGCCGGGCGAGCCTTCGTGACTCGGGGCCTTGCCGGCCCCGTCACCATGCTCAATCTCCTGCGTTTTCGTGAAATCGCCGACTATTCGGCCTCACCGGATCTCGCCCCCGCCGCTCCGATCAGCGGCGAGGAAGCCTTCCAGCGCTATATCGTCCACACCCTGCCCTTCCTGTCCCGTAGTGGCGGCGAAGTTCAGTTTCTCGGGAGCGGCGGTGCCTTCCTGATCGGCCCCGAAACCGAACGTTGGGACCTGGTCATGCTGATCCGGCAGGCCTCGGTGCGGAGCTTCCTCGCTTTTGCCGACGACCGGGACTATCTCGCCGGGCTCGGGCACCGCACCGCCGCCCTGGCCGATTCACGCCTGTTGCCGCTGACGCAACTGCCGATTCCCGCCTGATTTTCACCCGTCGATTTCCCGCGTGCACCTGGCGCTCCGCCGCCCGGATTGCACCCGCTTGCCCGGTATCCGCCATGTCATCGTCTCCCGCCTCCTGCCCCCTATGGCGTCTCTATCTCGGCATCCTCCTGCCGATGATGCTGACCAATGTCCTCCAGGCCGCCTCCAGCACGCTCGACGGCATCTGGATCGGCCAGTTGCTCGGCCTCCAGGCCATTGCCGCGGTATCAGCCTTCTTTCCGATCCTGTTCCTGGCGCTCTCGCTGGTGATCGGCCTGAGCAGCGGCGCCGCCGTGCTGATCGGCCAGGCTTGGGGAGCAGGCGATCGCCCGCGCGTTCGCTGCATCGCCGCCACTGCCACCGTGATGATGCTCGCCCTCAGCCTGCCGATCGCCCTGTCCGGCCATTTCGCCATTCCCGGCCTGCTGCAGGCCCTCGGCACGCCCATGGCGATCCTGCCGGCGGCCATCGACTATGCGCGCCTGATGACAATGGGCTGTCCTGTGATCTTCCTGCTCTGGCTCGTCACCTCGATGAGCAGGGGTGTCGGCGATGCCGTCTCGCCACTCTTCGTGCTCCTCCTCGCAACGGCACTGTCTCTCGCCGCCACGCCGGCCCTGATCGAGGGCTGGGCGGGACTGCCTCGTCTCGGTGTCGCAAGCGCCGCCGTCTCCACCATCGGGGCCTATGCATTGTCGCTGCTCTGGCTTGCCTGGCACTGGCGTCGTCGCCGGCATCCGCTGGCGCCGTCGCTGTCCCTTGCCTTCGACATCTCGTTCGTGCCGGCCATCCTGCGCATCGGCTTGCCGACGGCCGGCCAGATGATGAGCCTGGCGGTGGCGGAACTGGTGCTGCTTGGCCTGGTAAACCGGCACGGCATCGGCGCAACCGCCAGCTACGGCGCGATCAATCAGATCATGAGCTGGGTACAGTTCCCGGTGATGTCGCTGGGCATCACGGCGACGGTCCTGGCCTCCCACGCCATCGGCGCTGGCAGGCCAGGCGCCGTCGGGCCTATCCTGGCCACGGGGCTGCGTCTGAACCTGGTTACGACGGGCGCCTTCGTGACGGCTGCCTATCTGATTGCCCCGGTGGCCATCGGCCTGTTCATCACGGATACTGCCACGGCTCTTGCCGCGGTGGACCTGCTGCGCATCGTGCTGTGGAGCGTGGTGCTCGCCGGCTGGTCAGCGGTGCTGAGCGGGGTCATGCGGGCGGATGGTACGGTCCTGGTGCCGACGGGGTTGTTCGTGGCCGCTATCGCCCTGGTCGAGGTGCCGCTGGCCTGCCTACTCGACGCGAAGCTCGGCCTGTCCGGTATCTGGATCGGCTATGCGGCCGGGTTCGCCGCGAATCTGTTGTTTCAGGCCTGCTATTACAGCCTGGTCTGGTCGAAGAGGCCGGTGCGGCTATTGACCTGAGGGGCCGGAAATCAGGCCGGATGGGCCATCTTGCCGTCCGGCCGGAAGCGCGCATTCAACAGATCGCCGATCTGCCTCCGCGCTTGTATGGCCTCCGGCAGCGGCAGCAGCATCCAGGCATGCACCATGCCGGCCTGCTCGAGGAGTTCGACGGGCTGTCCCGCCGCCTCCAGGCGCTGCACCAACCTGTGGGCCTCGGGATTGAGAAGATCGGCCGTGCCGGTCATGATGGCGACCGGCGCCAGCCCCCGCATTTCGCCATAGAGCGGACTGATGCCGGGATCGTCCAGCGGCAGGTCACCGGCATAGAGGCGCGCCGCCGCCCGGGCTGCCTCCGGCGTGATCACGGGGTCATGCGGCCGATGGGCCAGCGTCGCCGGGTCGTCCATGGTGAGGTCGAGCCAAGGTGAGAGCAGGACGACCTGGCCAGGCTGGGGGTGACCGGCCGCGACCAGGGCCTGGGCCAGTGCAAGTGCCAGTCCGCCTCCGGCCGAATCGCCCATCACCGCCACACGCTCCGGTGCAACGCGGGCGCATAGATCGGTGTAGTGCGCCAGCGCGCTCGCCAGCACGTCGCGGTGATCGTTTTCCGGAGCCAGAGGATAGAAAGGCACCGTGACGCTGCAACCGGTACGGCGGATCAGATCTTCGAGGAAGCGCCAATGCAGGAAGCTGATCGCGAACGAATAGGCGCCGCCATGCAAATAGATGAGATGGAAGGGCGCTGTCCCGCCATCCCGGGGTCCGAGGTGGAATACGCGGTCACCATGCACGATTTCCTGCCGGATCTCGCAGAGATTGCGCAAACGGGCGGACGGCAACGCGGGGCCGGTCCGACGGCTCAGGCGGATCAAAGCCTTCAGAAAAGGCGGCCTCGCCCACTCCTTGACCCTGAGCAGGCGAAACAGGCCGTGGAGCGAGCGCGCGGCGAGGCTGCTTTCGGCGGCTTCCGCCATCCTGCCGCCGGATGGCGGTTCAGGACCTTTCGCCTTAGGAGCCGGCGCCTTCACGCTTGAAGATCGGCTCGACCCGGCTGGCCTGCCTGAGGAAGACGAAAATGGCATAGAGGGCGATGAGGCCGAACACGCCTTGCAGAATGACCTCGGCCGTGGACCCAAGCTGGAAAAATCCCGCCAACGCCCAGCCGGAAGCCCAGGCCGCACCGAGCAACTCGGTGCCGATCAGAATGGCAACCGAGCAAATGGTGATCAGGCTGGTCCAATTGATGGATCTGTCAGAGCTGGACAAAGGCGGCTTCCTGGCGGCTTCCGTGAACGTCGTCTCTTGCCTCTATACCATCGCGCCGCGCTTTGCTACGCCCCTTGTGGAATGAAGCACGCTGGAGCGCATCGGCACTCTTGCGCTAACGCCTTGTTTTCAGGTGCCTTTGCGATTCCCGGCGGATCGCAGGGCGCGTGAGATGACAAATCGTCCATATAAGTCTTCGCTTGGAAAGCCCCCTGCTCCATGGAACCCCCCGTTTTCGGTCACGCTGCCGTCGCCACGCCCCATCATCCGGCCAGCGAGACCGGCCAGCGCATCCTGATCCAGGGCGGCAACGCCATCGAGGCGATGATCGCCATGGCGGCCACCATCGCAGTCACCTATCCGCATATGAATGGCATTGGCGGTGACGGCTTCTGGCTGGTGGCCGACAGGAGCCGCCGCGTCCGGACGATCCAGGCCTGCGGCCCTGCCGGTAGCCGGGCCTCGATCTCGGCTCTGCGCGATCTCGGCTATGACGAAGTGCCATCTCGCGGTGTCCTTTCCAGCCTGACCGTTCCCGGAGCAGTAGGCGGCTGGCAGATCGCTGCCGAGATGGCCAGGGCCTTCGGCGGCCGGCTGCCCATCGGCGTGTTGCTGGAAGACGCCATCCGTCATGCCCGCGACGGCATCGCCGTTTCGGCCTCGCAAGCCCGCGTCGAAGCGGCCGACATCGATGAACTCAGGGCCGTGCCGGGCTTCGCCGCCCATTTCATGCCATCCGGCGAAGTCCCCAAGGCCGACGACCGCCTCCTTCAGCCGGCCCTCGCGGGTCTGCTGGAGCAGCTTGCCCATGCCGGGCTCGACGATTTCTATCGTGGCGACGCGGCCCGTGAGATCGCCGCCGATCTCGACCGCGCCGGCGCCCTCGTCACGCGGGAGGATTTCCGGCGCTATGAAGCACGGCTGCGCGAGCCGCTGAGCCTCGCCCTGCCGGGGGTCACGCTCCATAGCCTGCCGCCGCCGTCGCAAGGCCTGTCCACCCTGGTCATCCTCGGCCTCGCCGAACGCCTCGGCCTCAAACGGGCGGGCGGCTTTGAACACCTCCATGGCCTGATCGAGGCGGCCAAACGGGCATCGGCCATCGGCCATCGCGAGATCACAGATCCTGCCGTAATGGGTGCAGATCCGGGTGCCTTCCTCACCCCTGCCTTCCTGGAGCGCGAAGCCGCTGCGATCTCGATGGCACGTGCCGCCCCTTCCCCGCTGCCGGGCGCCAAGGGTGACACCGTCTGGATGGGCGCGATCGACCAGGAAGGCCTTGCCGTCAGCTACATTCAATCGATCTATTGGGACTACGGCTCGGGCCTGGTCCTGCCGAAGACCGGCCTGCTGATGCAGAATCGTGGCCGGGCCTTTTCGCTCGACGCCCGCTCCCCCCGCGCTTTGGCCCCCGGGCGCCTGCCCTTCCACACCCTGGCCCCGGCCATGGCCCTGTTTGCCGACGGACGGGTGATGCCTTTCGGAACCATGGGCGGCGAGGCCCAGCCGCAGATCCTGGCGCAATTGTTCTCGCGCTATCGCCTGGGCGAAGGCCTCGCTGCTGCCGTCGATGCTCCTCGTTTCGTCCTCGCTCGCGACGAGAAGATCCAGAAATCCGTACTTCAGCTGGAAGACAGATTCGACGAAAGCCTCCTCAACGCGCTCGACCGCGCCGGTCATCCCATCGACATCGGCCGGCCCTATGCAGACAGCTTCGGTCATGCCGGCGCGCTCGTCCGTCACATCAGGGACGGACGCATCGAGGCCGTGCACGACCCGCGTGCCGACGGCGGTGCACTTGGGCTCTAGTTCATCGAGCCGAAGGGGGACATTGGCCTTTTAATAAAAGGGTCTTGGAAACAACACATTACGGCATCGACCTTACCTCCGGGATCAAGTTCGATGCTGCAGAGCAGGTTTATGGACGTTTGAGAATGGCGACACGCTACGCGATCTATTATGTGCCCGCTGCAGATACGGCCCTCTGGCGCTTCGGCAGCGAAGTCCTGGGCTACGATGCCTTCACCGGCCGGGATGTGCCGCAATGGCATCCTGCCCTTACCCCTGCTTCCGCCTGGCACGAGATGACTGCAGATCCCCGGCTCTATGGTTTTCATGCCACCTTGAAGGCCCCCTTCCGCGCTGCCGAGGGCGTGGACGAGGCGGCTCTTGCATCGGAGCTCGTCGCCTTCGCCAAGACCCATCGGCCCGTCGATCTCGGCGCCTGGGTCATCCGGCCGATTCCCTCCTCGCGCGATGGCCGCGCCTTTCTCGCCATGGTGCCGGCAGAACCGCCGGCTGAGCTGGCCGCCATCGAGGCCAGTATCGTCAGGCATTTCGACAGGCTGCGCGCGCCGCTCACGCCCGCCGAAATCGCTCGCCGCAACCCGGACCGCCTGAGCGAGCGCCAGCGCAGCTACCTCCATGCCCATGGCTACCCGCATGTGCTCGAAGAATTCCGCTTCCACATGACGCTGTCGGGCGCCATCGAGAATGCCGCGGCCATCGGCGAATGCCTGGACGCCCGGGCCAAGGAGCTGGAGGTCGCCCGTCACCTTCGCATCGACCGCCTCGGCCTGTTTCGCCAAGAGGATGGCGGGCGTTTCCAGGTGATCGACGTCGCCATGCTCCAGGGCTAGAGCGTTTTCCAGAAAAGTTGATAGACTTTTCGATTAAGAAAACGCGTCAAAACAAAGAGATAGAGCAAAGTGCGATTCAGAGAAATCGCACTTTGCTCTAACGGAGGCGGCTTTCCCGCGATGGAATCAGGCCGCGTCCGCCCTCTCGGCGGCATGCGGCTTGCCATAAAGGTTGATATTGGCATCCCCCCAGGCTTTCAGCGCCAGCAGGACCGGCTCCATGCTGCGGCCCAGCGGCGAGAGGCTGTATTCCACCTTGGGTGGCACCTGCGCATAGACCTTGCGCTCGATCAGTGCATCCTCCTCCAGTTCACGCAACTGGTTGGTCAGCATGCGCGGCGTGACATTGGCGATATGGCGCCGGATCTCGCTGAAGCGCAGCGTGCCCGAGAGCAGATGGAACAGGATGATCGACTTCCATTTGCCGTCGATCAGGCCGATGGCGGCCTCGACCGAACAACCCGGCGTGCAGTCGAACCGCGAATGGCGCGCTTTGGCCATGACAGTATCCTTTTTGATACTATAGGCGTTTTTTGTGCATATTGACGATGATCGATCATAGGGACAAGTTCCGCCCATAGCAATCAGCGACGAGGAACGAGCCATGAAAGCAATCGGATACAGGACGGCCGGTGCCATCGACAGCACGACGGCGCTCGAGGACGTCGAGCTGCCCCGGCCCAAGGCAACCGGCCGCGACATCCTGGTCGAGGTCGCGGCTATCTCCGTCAACCCGGTCGATACCAAGGTGCGCCGCAGGGCTTCGCCCGAAGCAGGTGAGTGGAAGGTGCTGGGTTGGGACGCGGTCGGCAGGGTGGCCGAAATCGGCGAGGCGGCAACCGCCTTCAAGCCCGGCGACGAAGTGTTCTATGCCGGCTCGATCACCCGGTCCGGCGCCAACAGCCAGTTCCATCTGGTCGACGAGCGCATCGTGGGCCACAAACCCCAAAGCCTCTCGAATGCCGAGGCTGCGGCCCTGCCGCTGACGGCCATCACGGCCTGGGAGATGCTGTTCGACCGGCTCGACATTCGCCGCCCCGTGCCCGGAGCAGCCAATGCCATCGTGATCATCGGCGGCGCCGGCGGCGTTGGCTCGATTGCCATCCAGCTCGTCCGCGCGCTCACCGGCGTGACGGTCATCGCCACCGCCTCGCGCCCGGAGACGCAGGACTGGGTCCGCGAGTTGGGCGCCCATCACGTCGTCGACCACGGCAAGCCGATCGCCGAACAGATCGCAGCGCTCGGGATCGGAGCGCCCGCCTTCGTCTTTTCCACCACCGAGACCCACCGTCATCTCGACGAGATCGTCGAGCTGATCGCCCCGCAGGGACGGTTCGGGCTCATCGACGACCCCGAGGCACTGAGCATCATGGGCTTCAAGCGCAAGGCGGTCTCCATCCATTGGGAGCTGATGTTCACCCGGGCGATCTTCGAGACGCCGGACATGGACGAACAGGGCAAACTGCTGAACGAGGTCGCCACACTGATCGATGGAGGCAGGATCCGCACGACGCTCAGCCAAGCGCTGCGTCCGATCAATGCCGAAAATTTGAAACAGGCGCACGCCCTGATCGAAAGCGGGCGCGCCAAGGGCAAGATCGTGCTGGAGGGCTTCTGAGAAACGCGAGCGGCATGCGGGCGCGGAAACCCCGCGCCCGTGAAGAGTTCGGGACAACTCGGCCGCGTTGACAGGTTCCGAAGCCGGAAGCTGTTATCAAACAGCGGGCAATCCGGGACCAAACGCCGTAGCGTTTTGCGATGAGATGGAATCACGTCGAATTGCAAAGACGCGCCGAACCGACGAACTGGAGCAATAAAGGGTTCAAGCCTGAACGTGTTTTGCGCTAGGGAGCGCCATGCTTCCGCCCCACTCAGCGGGTTACAACCCTTCGGGTGGTGAATCGCTACAGCTACCGCCCTCTGCAAACCGGATCGTTCATGCGTTCGCTTCTTCTCGCCACCGTGCTGCTCGGCTGTCTCATTGGACGAGCTGCAGCCCATCCGCATGTCTTCGTCAATTCGGCCAGCGAGATCGTCTACGACGACAAGGGGCGGGTAACCGGTGTCAAGCAGAACTGGACCTTCGACGAGGCCTTCTCTTCCTATGCCACGCAGGGGCTGCAGCAGAACGCGAATGGTGGCTACACCCGCGAGGCTCTCGCTCCGCTGGCCCAGACCAATGTCGAGAACCTCAAGGATTTCGGCTATTTCACCTTCGCCAAGCTCGGCGGCAAGGAGCTTTTGTTCAAGGATCCGGTCGACCCCTATCTCGACTTCACCAACGGCGTCCTGACCCTGCATTTCTTCCTGCCCCTGTCCTCCCCGCAGACACAAGGGCAGAAGGCCCTGGCGATCCAGATCTACGACCCAACCTATTATGTCGCGTTTACCCTGGATGACGAGACGCCTGCCAAGCTCAACGGTTCCCCACAGGGTTGCGCACTCAACGTCATCAGGCCCAAGCCGCCGAGCGAAGACCAGAAGGCCGCCGCCCTGCAGCTCGACGAGGCCTATTTCAGCGCATTGGACCAGAACAAGGATTTCGGCGCCAAATTCGCCAACAACATCCAGGTGAACTGCCCGTGACGACGGGCAAAGGCCGGATTTACAGGCGGGTCGCGCAGGCGGCACCGGCCGTGCTGGTCCTGCTGCTGCTGGCCGCCGGCGAGGCCTTCGCCCAGAAGAGCACGCCTTTCGGCATCAGCCGGCCGGAGCAATCGATCACAGGTCCCGCCAGTCCCTTCCTGGCCTGGATCCTCACCGAGACGGCGCGCTATTATCAACTGCTCGTCGATGCCTTGAAGGAATCCAAGCAGAACGGCACGGCCAGCGTGGCGCTGATCACCCTCAGCTTCGGCTATGGCGTCTTCCATGCTGCCGGCCCGGGCCACGGCAAGGCGGTGATTTCCTCCTATCTGTTCGCCAATGACGAGGCCGTCAAACGCGGCATCACGCTGTCCGGCGCCTTCGCCCTTGTGCAGGCGCTGTCCGCCATCGCCATGGTGTCGGTGCTGGCGGCCATCCTGAACGTCACGGCCCAGACCATGGATGCCTCCACCCTGATGCTGGAGCGTCTCTCCAACTTCATGGTGATGGCCGTCGGCGCCTGGCTGTTCTGGCGCAAGGGCCGCGCTCTCTGGGGCCTGATCGCCGCTCGTTTCGGCCTGCCCGGCGCCAGTATCCATGTCCATGACGCCAATTGCGGTCATCTCGCCTTGCCGACCGACAGCGAAACCGCCAAGCGCAACAATGTGCGGGCCATCCTCGCTGCGGGGCTGAGGCCGTGCACGGGCGCCATCATCGTGCTGGTATTCGCCTGGCGGCAGGGCATCTACGGCTCGGGCATCATCGCGACATTCGCCATGGGCCTGGGCACCGCCCTCACCATCGCCATCATCGCCACCGTCGCAGTGATGGCCAAGAGCCTTGCCGTCCGCCTTGCCGCCCCGCAGAGCTTTGCCGCTGCCATCACGGTGCGCACGCTCGAAATGGGCCTTGCCTTCATGGTCTTTGCGCTCGGGCTCATCCTGCTGGCCGGCGTGATAAATTTACCCTCTGCATAGGCTCCGCCATCGCCAAAATGCTTGGCCCCCAAAAAGGCGCGCAGTATGATGCGTCAGGGCGTGCCGAGACGTGCGCCCAGCACGGATTTCCGGCTCAATCCGCAGGGAGAAGCGGCCAGCCGGGGGCGGCCGGAGGATCGACCGATGGGCCAGCAGATAGAAGCCGTCGTCCAGCGCCTGAGGCGCTTTGCCCGGGCGCTCAGCCATGATTCCGATGGGGCGGATGCGCTGGTCCTGGAAATCCTGTCGGCACATGAAGGCAAGCGCCTCGACTATCCCCGCCTGCTCACGGCGCTGATCGCCCGCCGCCGCGACCTCGACGACCGGGAAAACCAGCTCAAGGCACAACGGCCGCCGATGAAGGCTGGCTGCTCTAGCCATCCCGACATCCTGCGCGCCTTCGATCGCCTGCCCCTGACCGATCGCGAGGTCCTGGCACTGATCATCATCGAAGGTCTGGATTATGAGACGGCAGCCACCGTGCTGGCGGTGCGCGAAGAAGCCTTCATCGCCCGCCTCACTCGGGCCCGCGAGGCCTTTTCGCGCCAGGTGGACGGCCAGCGCCATGCCGTGCTGCGGATCGTGAAATGACCGAACCGACCCGTATTCCCGACCGAATCTTCAACGCCCTTGTCGATGGCCGGCTCTCCGCGCGGGTGGAGCGCGAAACGCGCGAGGCGCTGGAAACCGATCCCCAAGGCAACGAACGCGCCGCGACCTGGCAGCGCCAGAGCGAGGCCCTTCATGCCGCCCTCGCCCCCATCGCGCGCGAGCCCCTGCCTCTTTCGATGATGCTGAAACTGCGTCACGACAAGCCGGTTGCCTGGCATCGCGACAGCACGCTTTGGACTTATGTCGGCATTTTCGCCGCCGGCATCGCCGTCGGCCTGGCTTTCGACCTCGCTCTACCCACCTTGCGAGCCCTGATTGGCATCTGATATTTCCATTTTTCAGTAATACTGAAATTCATTCAACATTTCGGTTGAAATTAAAATTCTTCGTGCCTACCTTGGCACCATGAAACTCGACGCTTGGCTCAAACAGACCGCCACCCCCCGCAGCGCCTTCGCCAAGACGGTGGCGCTGTCGCCTGCGAGCATTACCGCCCTGTGCAATGACGAGACGGCGTGGATTTCCCGCGAGACAGCCGCGCGCATTGCCGAAGCGACCGGCGGCAGCGTCACCCCCAATGATTTTCTGGGCCTTGCCCCGGTTCGAGACCCCCTCAAGGAGACTGTCGTGTCCCATCAGAAGATTCAGGCCGCCATCGAGGCCTTTGCCCGTGGCGAGATCGTGGTGGTGGTCGATGACGACGACCGCGAGAACGAAGGCGACCTGATCATCGCCGCAAGCCACCTCACCACCGAGAAGATGGCCTTCATCATCCGCCATTGCTGCGGCATCGTCTGCGCACCGCTGACGGTGGAAGAAGCCAGGCGCCTGCGCCTCGACCCGATGGTGTCACAGAACGACGCTCCGCTCGGCACGGCCTTCACCGTCACGGTCGACGTCAAGCACGGCCTCACCACCGGTATCTCGGCCGAGCAGCGCGCCAATACGGTCAGGGCACTCGCCAACTCCAACATGGGCGCCACGGATTTCGTGCGCCCCGGACACATCTTCCCACTGATCTCGAAGGAAGGCGGCGTGCTGATGCGCTCCGGCCATACCGAGGCGGCTACCGATCTGTGCAAGCTCGCCGACCTGCCCCAGGTCGCCGCGATCTGCGAGCTCGCCAACGATGACGGCACCGTCAAGCGCGGCCCCGAAGTCGTGGCCTTCGCCGAAACCCATGGCCTGCATGTGGTGTCGATCGCCGATCTCATCGCCTTCCGCCAGGCCCGCGAAAAGCTGGTCGAGCGCGTGGCGACCTTTACCGTGGAAAGCGAGATCGGACCGCTCACGGCCTATGCCTACACCACGCCCTATGACGAGGTGCAGCAGCTCGCCTTTGTCTACGGCAAGATCGGTGATGGCGAGAACGTACCGACCCGCCTGCACCGCGCAGACGTGGTGACGGATGTGTTCGGCGGCGCCAAGACGCTCGGCAGCTCCCTCGCCAAGTTCAAGGAAGCAGGCCGGGGCGTGATCGTCTATCTGCGCGACGGCACCGCGGGCGTCCCCATGGTGACGCACGGCTCGGACCACGGTTCGGAGGCCGTACGCAACGAACAGTGGCGCGAGGTCGGGCTCGGCGCCCAGATCCTGCGCGACCTCGACGTCTCGTCGATCAAGCTGCTCTCGACCAAGCCGCGCACCTATATCGGGCTCTCGGGCTTCGGCATCGAGATCAAGGGCACCGAAACGGTCTGAAGACCGCCCCCTCTCCTTACACCGGCAGCGCGGTCGTCTTCTTGACGCTGCGCAAAGCCAGCGTCGATTGCACGCGGACCACACCGGGAAGCTGAGTCAGGATCTCGGTGTGGATGCGCTCGAAATCAGCGGCATCGGCATAGGCGACCCGCACCATATAGTCGGCGGCACCGGCCAAGAGGCAGCATTCCGTCACCTCGGGATGGCGCTGGATCGCCGCCTCGAAGGCATCGAGCGCACCGCGTCCCTGCTGGTCCAGCGTGACGAGCACGAAGGCCACCCCCGGCAGGCCAGCTTCCTTCTCGTCGAGCAGCATGACATAGCGCGAGATCAGTCCGCGCTCTTCAAGAAGCTTGACCCTCCTCAAGCAGGCGGAGGGCGACAAATTGACCTTCTCTGCCAGGTCGACATTGGTCAGGCGCCCATCGGCCTGCAACAGCCTGAGAATGGCACGGTCGCGGATATCGAGCGAGATCTCGGATCTTGGCATAAACAGCGATCATTGGATCAATTTGTCGCATACTATGCGACAGAACGCCCTGAACACCAGACTTTTCCGCGAGAAATTGCGCGATTTCCGCGCCAACATGCCTTTCTAGCCTAAAGCCCGACGACAAGGGCTGGCTTCATCACCATACAAGGCGAAAACAATGCTGATCGGCGTCCCCAAGGAAATCAAGGACAATGAATTTCGCGTCGGCTTGATCCCATCTTCCGTTGCGGAATTGGTGCATCACGGCCACAAGGTCTGGGTGGAAACCAATGCCGGTGTCGGCGCCGGCCTCTCGGACGCCGATTATATCGGCGCCGGTGCCGAGATCGTCGACAATCCCGACATCCTCTTCGCCAAGGCGGACATGATCGTCAAGGTGAAGGAACCGCTGGCGGTCGAGCGCAGGAAGCTGCGCCAGGACCAGATTCTGTTCACCTATCTCCACCTGGCTCCCGATGCCGAACAGACTCATGACCTCGTCGCCTCCGGCGCCGTCTGCATTGCCTATGAGACCGTGACCTCGGCCACCGGCGCCCTGCCCCTGCTGACGCCGATGTCCGAAGTGGCCGGTCGCCTGGCACCGCAGGTCGGCGCCCACAGCCTGGAGAAGGCCCAGGGGGGACGCGGCATCCTGCTGGGCGGCGTTCCCGGCGTTCCGGCAGCCGAGGTCGTCATTCTCGGCGGCGGCGTCTCGGGCACGCATGCGGCGACCATCGCGGTCGGCATGGGTGCGAAAGTCACGGTGGTCGACCGCTCGGCCGAGGCTCTCAAGCGGCTTGCCGCCCAGTTCGGCACGTCGATCTCCACCGTCTTCTCGACCCGCTCGGCCATCGAGGAGCTGGTGAAACGCGCCGACCTCCTGATCGGCACCGTGCTGGTTCCGGGCGCGGCGGCTCCCAAGCTCGTCAGCCGCGACATGGTGCGCAGCATGAAGCCGGGCGCGGTGATCGTCGACGTGGCGATCGACCAGGGAGGCTGCATCGAGACCTCGAAGGCGACCACCCATTCGAACCCGACTTATGTGGTGGATGGCGTGGTGCATTACTGCGTCGCCAACATGCCAGGCGCGGTGGCGCGCACCTCGACCTTCGCGCTCAACAACGTCACCCTGCCCTTCGCGGTGGCGTTGGCCGACAAGGGCTGGAAGCAGGCGCTACGCGACGATGCGCATCTGCGCAACGGCCTCAACGTCGTGGATGGCAAGATCACCTGCCGCCCGGTCGCAGAAGCGCATAATCTGGCTTATGTCAGCGCAGAAAGCATTCTGCAGGCCTGACCACGACGGCGACCCGGGGGCATCGGCAGGGATACCCCCGGCGCGACCTTCTCAGGGCAAGCTCAGTGCGATGACGCAGAGGCTGCCGCGTCGGTTGTCCTGAATGGCACCGGAACCGGCCTGACCTTGGTCCGCGTCAGGAGCTTGGCAGCGACGAAAACACAGGCAGCCGGCACGATGAGATCATCGATGCGCCCGCCCATCAGCGAGTTTGGAATCAAATTATACAGGAACGCGTAATAAAGAGCCGCAATGGCCAGTAATCCTGCCGCTATGAGCGGGTTCCGTCTTTTGCCGAGCAGCCTCACCTTGCGCCTGAAATAGCGCCTCGCCCGCATCGCAAAGGAAGGACGATGCGTCGCCCTAGCCGTAGCGGGAAGCGGCGACGGCGCGGCAACCTGGTCGGTCCCCGCAGCCAGAATACGCGCTGCCTGTGTCTTCATCATCTGGACATAGGGGTCATCCTGAATTTCAGGATAGGCCGCCAGCATGTCCATGATCATCATGACCGTCTCCGGCTTGAGGTCCATGCCCCGACCGGCTTTGCCGACATTGATGCGGCTGCCCTTGGATTTCGCAGCCTCCAGACCGGCGGTAATTTGCGCCGTGCTTGCCGGGATACCGGCAAACGTCAGCATCTCGCCTACTGCCTTGTCCGGATCGGCAATGAAATCCTCATACATGAAGATCCGGGCGGCCTTCGAGCTGCGCCAGCCCATGTAGAAATTGATATACCAGGGCATCGCCAGCATGGCGATCATGTGCTCGAGTTCGGCTCGGTCCCGGCTTAAATGCTGCTTGTCGAGATAGAAAAAGGGATTTACCGGGCTCTCGCGATGCACATGATCCCGAATGCTGACTACGACATCGAAAAGGCTGCGGATCAGGACGATGATGGAGACATCGTATTCGCTGCACAGTTCCTCGGTCCAGGTGCTATGCTTGATGTGGTGCTGCGCGACGTAGTCGAGCTTGGCGTTTTGAGCCAGGCAGATTTCACAAAGTTCCTGTTCGCGGCGTCCGTAACTTGGAATCAAATTGATTGAATTAAGGTTCACCGCGTTTGCTATGGCGCTGCTTATGAATGTCGAAGCCGATTTCGGCATGCAGGCCACAAGAACATGGTGCGACATCGCGTCTCCTTCGCTCGAACAATTGATCTCCATGATCGGGTGTTGTCTTTGCTACTCAGCGCCCCCCAGCAACTACCCAGCGTCACATCACAGGAAACATACTTTCCCGGCTGGTTCAACCTACGGTTAGTCTCAGTTTTTTCGCAAAGGCCAGCATTCGGCGGTCGGACGATAAGAGAACGCCGACTCTCGTCCAAAGTTCCAGGTTCGGCAAACCATTCAACAGTTGCGCGTCTTTCTGAGCGCGCCCGAAAACATTGCAATACCTATCACTCTGGAATCGTTACAAAAATGACTTTGGATGGAGCACGTCGGGCCGGAGGCCACCAAGGTCGAACCAAGAGGCGGGGACACGCTGAATTCGCTGTCGGCCCCTGACACCAACTGGCTAGTCCACTCTCATCCGATCAACAAAAATTTATTCCTCGGGGACTGGACCTTCACCCGCAGCGACCAGGAAGCAAGACAGCGAAGGGCGGAGTCACATGATCGGCGGCATGAAACGGTGTTATGGAACCTCCATCCCTGTGATGTCAGCCCTCCCGTCAACAGGCGAGTCGCCGGCCAGCTGCCCTATCGTTCGGCGGCAGCGCGAGCGAGCCTGTCGCGTATCGCTTCTCCCAGTCCGTCGCCGGGAATGGGAGCGACGGCTATGGCATGAATGTCGGCCCGATCGAGCAGGCGCAGCATGCCGAACAGATTGGCGGCGGCCTCGGTAAGGTCACCGCTCGGACTGAGATTGGCAGCGATACGAGCCCGCCCATCCCCACCCGGGCCAAAGCCGAGCCAGGCCTCGTCCGGTCCAGCTTCCTCGGCATCGAGCCTGACATGGGCCCGAGGCGCATAATGGGACGCCAGCATGCCGGGTGCCACCGGCTCGTCGCCGGCGCCCTCGGGGCCTTCGGCCAGGGCGAAGCCGAGCACTTCCTCGATCATGTCCCGCGAGAGTCCGCCGGGACGCAGCATCGCCACGCGATCGCCGAGGCAGGACAGGATCGTCGATTCGACACCGACCTTGGTGGCGCCGCCATCAACGATGGCATCGATGCGGCCATCGAGATCGGCGGCGACATGGGTTGCCGTCGTGGCACTGACATGGCCGGAGCGATTGGCCGAGGGTGCGGCGACGGGACGGCCGACCGCCTCGAGCACGGCATGAGCCACGGGGTGGTCGGGTACCCGCAGGGCCACGCTGTCGAGCCCGGCGGTGGCAATCTCGCTCACCGTGCAGGTCGGCGCCTTCGGCACCACTAGAGTCAACGGCCCCGGCCAGAAGGCCCGGGCCAGGCGCTCGGCCGCAGGCGAGAAGACGCCTTGGCCACGGGCGAGTTCGAAAGAAGCGAGATGGGCGATCAACGGATTGAAGCGCGGACGGCCCTTGGCCTCGTAGATGCCGGCGACCGCCCGTCCGTTGGTGGCATCGGCGCCCAGGCCATAGACCGTCTCGGTGGGAAAGGAGACCAGCCCGCCCTGCGCCAGGATATGTCCCGCCGTCGCCAGGGAGGATGGATCGGCCCCGAGATGCAGAGTGTTTCGATGTGTCATCCGGGCCTGCCGTCCGCTCTTTTGTTGATCGATGCGTGATGCGCCATTGCCCGTAGCCACGCATTCCGTCAAGTTCGAAGGCGCGCAATGGAGTTCAAGAACCAACAATGACCTATCAAGCGTCTGTCGCCGACATTGCCTTCTCGCTTCGTCACGTCGCTGATGTCGATGCGCTGCAGAGCGAGGGATTGTTCCCCGACGCAACGCCGGACCTGGTCGACACCATCCTGGAGGAAGCCGGCCATTTCGCGACCGATCGCATTGCTCCGCTCAATCGCGAGGGCGACCGGGTCGGCGCCCGGCTCGAACAGCAGGGCGTGGTGACCGCTCCGGGTTGGCGGCAGGCCTATGCCGACTGGAGTGGCGGCGGCTGGAATGGCTTGGCGGGACCGGTGGAATTCGGCGGCCAGGGCCTGCCCCTGCTGCTCAACGCCGCTTGCTTGGAAATGTGGAACTCGGCCTCGATGGCCTTCGGCATCGGCCCCGTGCTCACCATGGGCGCAGTCGAGGCCCTCGCCGCCCATGCCACGCCGGAATTGCGCGAAACCTATCTCGCCAAGCTGGTCAGCGGCGAGTGGACGGGGACGATGAACCTGACCGAGCCGCAGGCCGGCTCCGACCTCGCCGCCCTGCGCAGCCGCGCCGAACGGCGCGACGACGGCAGCTATCGCATCTTCGGGCAGAAGATCTTCATCACCTATGGCGATCACGACCTGACCCCCAACATCGTGCATCTGGTACTTGCTCGGCTTCCCGACGCGCCTGCAGGCACGCGCGGCATCTCGTTGTTCCTGGTGCCGAAATATCTGCCCGATGCCGAGGGCAATCCGGGCCGGCGCAACGACGCCTTCTGCTCGGGGCTCGAGCACAAGCTCGGCATTCACGGCTCACCGACCTGCGTGATGGTGTTCGGCGACGAAGGCGGCGCTGTCGGCTATCTCGTCGGTGAGGAGCACAAGGGCCTGGCCTGCATGTTCACCATGATGAACAATGCCCGGCTCGCCGTCGGCCTGCAGGGGGTTGCCATCGCCGAACGCGCCTATCAGCACGCCCTCGCCTATGCCAGGGAGCGCCGGCAGGGCAAGAGCCCGCTCTGGCAGAATGGCGGCATGAGCCCGATCATCGAGCATCCCGACATCAGGCGTATGCTGCTGGAGATGCGGGCCAAGACCGTGGCCGCCCGCGGCATCTCCTACCTTCTTGCCGCAGCGATCGACCGTTCCCATCACGAAAGCGAAGTCGACAGGCGTAGACAAGCCTCCAACCGTGCCGCCTTGCTGACGCCGGTGGCCAAGGCCTTCTCGACCGATATCGGCAACGAGGTCGCCTCCCTCGGCGTCCAGGTCCATGGCGGCATGGGCTATATCGAGGAGACCGGCGCCGCCCAGCATTTCCGCGATGCCCGCATCGCCGCGATCTATGAGGGCACCAACGGCATCCAGGCGATCGATCTCGTCACCCGCAAGCTGCCGCTCGAAGGGGGCGCCGTCGTCGGCGGCTTCATCGCTGAGTTGCGGGAGACCGTCGCGGCTGTCGCGGCCAGCGAGCGCCTCGCCTCTCTCGCACCTCTGCTGGGACGTGCCATCGACGCGCTGGAGCGCGCCACCGCCTATATGCTGGCGCCGCGTGAGCGGCCCGAGGACGTTCTCGCCGGCGCCACACCCTATCTGCGCGTCTTCGCTATCGCCGCCGGTGGGGCCGTGGTGGCGAAAGAAGCGCTCGCGGCGGCTGCCATCGATCCGCTCGACCCGGCCAATCGGCTGCGCATCGACACCGCGCATTTCTACGCCACGCAGATTTCGCCGCAGGCCGAGGGGCTCGCGGAAAGCGCGGTTAGCGGCTACGTTGCCGCCGGACTCGAAACCGTTCTCTGACAGGACTCCTGAATGTCGCTTGCCAACAAAACCCTGTTCATCACTGGCGCCTCGCGTGGCATCGGGCTCGCCATCGCGCTGAAGGCGGCCAGGGATGGCGCCAACATCGCCGTTGCGGCCAAGACCGAAACCCCCCACCCCAAGCTGGAAGGCACCATCTATACGGCCGCCGAAGAGATCGAGAAGGCAGGCGGCAAGGCCCTGCCGCTGGTGGTGGACGTGCGTGACGAGGACAGCGTCAAGGACGCTTTCGCCAAGACGGCGGCGCAGTTCGGCGGCATCGACATCGTGGTCAACAACGCCTCGGCCATCCAGATGACCAAGGCCGCCGACACCGAAATGAAGCGCTACGATCTGATGAACCAGATCAATGCGCGCGGCACCTTCCTGGTCTCGAAGACGGCCCTGCCCTATCTCGAAAAGGCCGAGCAACCGCATATCCTGATGCTGTCACCACCTCTCGACATGAAGGAGAAGTGGTTCGCGCCCCATACCGCCTACTCGATCGCCAAATACGGCATGAGCCTGGTGGTGCTTGGCCTTGCCGGCGAGACGCGCGACCGCATCGGGGTGAACGCCTTGTGGCCCCGCACCACCATCGCCACGGCCGCGATCAAGAACATCCTCGGCGGTGACGCCCTGATGCGCCGCTCGCGCAAGCCGGACATCCTGGCCGATGCCGCCTATCGCATCTTCCACAAGCCGGTCAGCTTCACCGGCAACTTCCTGATCGACGACACCTTCCTCTATGGCGAGGGCGTCACCGATTTCGAAGCCTACCGCGCGGTCCCGGGCGAAACCCTGGCGCCCGACTTCTTCGTGCCCGACGATTCCGTACCGCCCCCCGGCGTGGTCATCGGGGAGGCCATGCACTAGAGCATCGCGCCGAAAAGTGGGTACCGGTTTTCGGCAAAAAAGATGCGACAACAAGGAATTACCGCATCGAGCCTGATTCAGAAATCAGGTTCGATGCTGTAGAACAAAGCGCAGTCGCGCGTGAGCGCCTATTTGCTCAAGAGCAAAGCGCGTTTAGACGGAAACGCTTGTTTGCTCTAACTCTTTGGTTCGACGCGTCTTTGCGATTCTTGGTGATTCCACCAAATCGCAAAACGCTCCAGTCCTTCATTTCGACGCGTCCTTGTGGTTCTTGCCGATTTCGGCACATCGCAAGACGCCATAGGTCGCAGGGAGATATCCGGCATGACGACGCTGTTGGTCACGCACCCGGCCTATGCCCGCCACGAGACGCCGCGAGGCCACCCCGAGCGGGTCGACCGTATCCTGGCGGTGGAAGCGGTGCTGGCCAATCCCCTGTTCGATGGGCTGGAGCGCGTCCAGGCGCCGGAGGCCTCGATCGAGATGATCGAGGCCTGCCATCCGCGCGCCTATATCGACACCTTGCAGCGCCTGAGCCCGCATGACGATGAAGGATTGGCCCAGCTCGACGGCGACACCTCGATGTCATCGGGCAGCTTCGAAGCTGCGCTGCGCGGTGCCGGCGGCGCGACGCTGGCGGTCGACCATGTCATGACCGGCAAGGCCAGGAACGCCTTCAGCGCTTCCCGCCCGCCCGGCCACCATGCCGAGCCGCAACGGGCGATGGGCTTTTGCCTGTTCAACAATGTCGCAATCGCCGCGCGCCATGCCCAGAAGACCCATGGTGCCGAGCGGGTGGCGATCCTCGATTTCGACGTGCATCACGGCAACGGCACCCAGGCGATCTTCTGGAACGACCCCAGCGTACTCTATGCCTCCACCCACCAGATGCCGCTCTATCCCGGCACCGGCGGCCCCGGCGAAACCGGCGAGGCCGGCACCATCGTCAATGCCCCGCTCAGGCCCGGCCAGGGCGGCAGCGAATTCCGCGAAGCCATGCAGAGCGTGATCCTGCCGCGCATGCAGGAATTCGCTCCGGATCTCATCCTGATTTCGGCCGGCTTCGATGCCCACGAACGCGATCCGCTCGGCGGGCTCAATTTCGTCGAGGAGGATTATGCCTGGGCAACCTCGGTGCTGATCGATCTCGCGGCCAGGACGGCAGGCGGGCGCATCGTCTCCGTGCTCGAAGGCGGCTATGATCTGACCGCCCTCGCCCGCTCCAGCGCCGTGCATGTCGCCACCTTGATGCAGGCGTAGGAATTATCGCGGATATGTCCTCTGTCATACCAGAGTGCGGAAAGAATGATCCGTCATTGCGAGCGAAGCGAAGCAATCCAGGAGCTTGAAGGCATAGAATTTACGGCTCCTGGATTGCTTCGCTTCGCTCGCAATGACGGAATTGGTGAGTCAATCTCTATGCAGGCTGATATATTCGCGAACGGGTAAATCGCCTACCCAAACGCGCGGGCGGCATGGAGGGTCGATCTCAGGATCGACCGCCTTCATCTCCGTTTCACGCGCCGTTTCAAGAATGGTCGATCTGAAGATCGACCCTCCTCCTGCAAAGGAGAATCAATCCCCGTCCTCGAAGAACTGCCACTTGCCCTGCGGGCTGATGCCGAGGCGATAGAAGGAATAGACACCCTTGTCCTGCATGTCCTGGAAATCGCCGGCGGTGATCAGGCGGAACAGCTCGACCATCTGCGGGCCGGTCAGCTTGTTGAGGGGATAGCGCGCGAAATAGGGCCAGACATAGGCCTCCTGCGGCGTGCCGACATCGACATGGACATAGCCCGCCTCGAGCACGTCATCCATGATGGCGAGGATCTCCCGCCCCTTCGGATCACCGGCCAGGAGCTTCAGCGTCGCGATTGGATCGTCGCTCTCGCCGCCGGGCAGATCGGGATTGCCGCCATTGGCGGCGAAGATCGGGCGCAGTGATTCAAGTTCGCCCGTCTTGATCGCCGTCAGCAGTTTCTGCCTCAGTTCCTTCACCTGTGCCGGCAGGTCGGCGTCGCCATAGAAGACCTGGGGCGTAGCCTGGGAGGCTGCACTGTCGTCGTTTGCGGGGGTGGTAACCGTCACCGTGGGGGTCTGCGTGCTGACGGGCGGAGACGAGCCCGGCGCATTCTTGGTCGTGTCGTTGGCCGCCTGCGACGGCACGGCGCCGAGCAGGGTGGCTGCGAGAGCGGCAAGGGTTATCAGGCGCATGGGCGGCATCAATCCGGGATCAGGCGAATCACGGCATTCGCTGGGCAATAGCCTAGCCACAGCCGCGTCCGATTGCGAGCCTTCCCGGACTCTCGCCGCCCGTCACATTCTATTGATGGGTTCCCTTGACCGTGAACTCGCCATTGCGCACCCGCTCGGGCAGGCGCTCGGCAAAGCGGGCGACGGGTTCTTCGCCATAGGTCGCGACCAATTCCTTGAAGGCAGCAAAAAGAGCCGCATTGGCCACGCAATCGCCGTCGATGCCATCGAGAATGGCCTCTTCCCAGGCCTGCAGCAGATAGTCGAGCGCTGCCCGCCGGGCATCGTCTGCGGCGAATTGCTGTTTCAGATGGGTAACGCGATCATACATGACAAAATCCTGCCGCGGCGATGGCTGCGGGCGAACCGGACCATAGCATGCTGGTGTCCCAGGAATAGACACTTCCAAATTAATCGTTAACGGCCGTAACGCGCTTCCAGTGCCTTGATGATGCTACCGCTCTCATCGAGATAGAGGCGGATCACCGAGCCGGCGGCCTCGTTGCAGCTGCGATAGCTCTCGCTGAAACTGCGATAGCCGCGATTGAAGGCACCGGCAAAGCGCGCCTTGGCGGTCTCATCGAAACCCTGTGCCTCGGCCAGGGCGTTCATCTTGTCTCGCCAGGCCGGTGCATCCGCAAAGCCGCACAGGCCGCGCAGATAGTGCAAGGCCCCCATCAGTTCGGCGAGCCGCAGCAATTGCGGTTCATAGGGGGCGATCTGCGGAGCCGCCGGCGCCGGCGTTGGCTGTACCGGCTTGGGCGGCGGCGTCTGCGCGCAGGCCGCCGCCACCATCGTTCCAAACGCCAGCAGGGCGGCCGGCAGGACTTGGCGGCCGCTCACAGCATCCTCCTGGCAGCGGCAACGATATCAGCCAGTCCGTCGGTCAGCGGCAGGCCGTCGAGGGTGACAGGATCGGCCCAGCGAAAGCTCAAGGTTTCCTCGCTGAGCCGCGGCTCCCCCTGCGCCGAACGCCCCACGAAGACCGCCACCACGAAATGGCGCTGCACGCCTCCCGCTTCATCGCGGCTGATTACCTCGTGATGGCGGACGAAGCCGGTGATCTCGATCTCCAGACCGGTCTCCTCATGGACTTCCCGCCTGACCGCCGCTTCCAGGTTTTCACCCAGTTCCACCACACCGCCGGGCAGCGAGAACAGGCCCTGGCCCGGTGCTCGCGCCCGCTCGCCCAGCAACACTCTGCCGTCGCGGAAGAGAGCGATGCTGGCTGCAAGAATCGGTCTGGCGGGATAGGATCGCGGCGCTTCCGTCATGGCGCCACTATTGGCGGCGGCGCCCTGCCCCGCAACCCCTTTCGAGGTCATGACCGGCCGTTTTGCGCTCACCCATTCGCCACGAGAGGTGCGGGACTGGTTCGGCTATGTCGAGGAACCGGATTTCCCGCCGCGCGCGAATATCGCGCCGAGCCAACCTGTTGCCGTCGTGCATGCCGACTTCTCGGCCCGGCATTTCACTCTCATGCGATGGGGCTTCATCCCCGCCTTCATCAAGGATACGGCCGGCTATCCGCTGCTGATCAACATCCGCTCGGAGACGGTGCAGGAGAAGCCTTCCTTCCGCAACGGCTTTGCGCGGCGACGGTGCGTGATACCAGCGGACGGCTTCTACCAATGGCAGAAGCAGGGGCGCACGAAACGGCCCTATCTGCTGCGTCGGCCCGGCGGCGGCCTCATGGCCCTGGCCGCGATCTGGGAGACTTGGTCGGGCTGTGACGGCAGCGAGATCGACACGGTCGGCCTTCTTACCACCGATGCCAGCGGCACGCTGGCGGCGCTCGGCGACCGCAGCCCGGTGCTGATCGAGGCCGATGCCATGGCCTTCTGGCTCGATCCGCTGACCAAGCCAGGAGAAGCAGCCGCCCTGCTGCGGCCACCGGCCGCCGATAGGCTCGAACTGGCGCCGGATGCACCGGATCTGAAGCACGGTCTTTGAACCCCTGCCATGCCGAAGCCTGACATGACGCATGTTCAAATTCTTAGCGAAATCTTGTGAGAGAGGACGGTTTCCTGTTCGACGAGATTCGATCCCTAGAGCAATGCGCGTTCAAGTGTGAACGCCCATTTGCTCTGGCTCCTTGGTTCAACGCGTCTTTGTGATTCCTGGCGCAACCGCCAAATCGCAAAACGCTCTGAAGGAAAAACGATGATGAAGACCCTAAAGCGTTTTCCAGAAAAGTTGATAGATTTTTCGATTCAGAAAGCGCGTCAAAACAATAAGTTGGAGAAAAAGTGCGACTCGAGAAAATCGCGCTTTGCTCTATCCGCAACCCTCGCGCTTGCGGCCGCAGCGACCCTCGCCGGTTGCAGCGCCGGTGTCAGCGTCGGCAGCGCGACCTACAGCGCCGATGAGCGAGGGTCGACCTATTGCTCACGCAGCGTCGGCGCCAGCATCGAGGCTCCCGACGCAAGCGGCAGCGGCGTGCATCGCCAGCGCGGCTGCGTGACACGGCCTGCCGACGGCAGCGAGGACTGAACCTCGCCGCATCATCCCCGCTTCGGTTTGGCGGAGGTCGAGGTTTTCTCGGGCTTGGCGGAGCTGGGGGTCAGCCAAGTCGTGATCGGGTGTACCTTCTTGGCGGCCTCGGCCTGCGCGAGATAGCTGGTCTGCCCAGGCAGCCCCATCGGATAGGCGGCATCGCGCATTCGCTCATAGTCACGCGTTTGCTCGCCGCATTGCTTTGCCCGCATATCCGGAGGGCTGCGCTTGATGTCGTTGGCCAGGGCGGAGAGCGTTGTGTTGCCGGATGAAAGCTCGCCGGAAAACGCCTGGGTCAGATACATCGCGGCCCGTTCATTGCGTTCGCGCTCGGTTGTCGCGCCCATCACGACCACCATGACCTGCCTCCCGCCTCTTTCGGCGAGAGCGACCACATTGTTGCCCGATGCGCACAGATAGCCCGTCTTCAGGCCTCTGGCACCGTCAAAGCGGGTCAGCAACGCGTTGTGGGATTCCACAGTCTTTCCGTCGATGACGACAGCCGACGTCTCGAAGAAACGGCGATATTGCGGGAACTGCCTGTCAATGGCGATGCCAAGCAGCGCCATGTCGCGCGCGGTCGACTTTTGCCGGCGATCGAACAAGCCGTTCGGATTCACAAACCGGCTGCCCGTCATCCCCAATCGCCTGGCGGCATCGTTCATCGCCTTGACGAAAGCTTCCTCCGACCCCGCAACCTGCTCGGCGATCGCCATGGCGACATCGTTGGTGGAGCCCGATATGACGGCGAAAAGAGCGTCCTCCAGCGTCATGGTGCTGCCGGCGTGGAGGCCCGAGTCGAGGAACTTCTGGCTCGCCGCATGCTTGGAAAGCACCACCGGCGTCTCCAGCGACACACGCCCGGCGCGAATGGCCTCAAAGGTGACGAAGGCCGTCATCAGCTTGGTCGTCGAGGCCGGAAACCAGGGACGCCCTGCCTCCTCGGCATGAAGCACCTGATCATTCGCGACATCGACAACGAGGATGGGCGTCGCATCCGACGCGCGCGCAGGGCCGTGAAGCGCCAAAATCAGCGCCAAGCATCCGAGACTCTTCCAAAACATCCTATCCATATCCCTTTCGGCCGCCGAACGGCCCAATCAATGAAGCGTTTCTATGACGTTCGCGTCCGATTCTTTTGCAGCATTCACGACGAGGCACGCGCCACCGCGGTTTGCAGCAGTTCGGCATTGTCGGCAGCCCTGGTCCCATCGGGCAGATCGGCGCCGTCCTCCAGGCCGATGCGGCGGTCGAGACCCAGGCGGACGGCCTCGTCATGCATCGGCCATTGGGTCAGGTCGCTGCCGTGCAGTTGGATCGGCAGGCCGAGATTGGCATGGCGCAAGACGGCCAGGATCTCATGGGCGACATGCAAACCGGCCGCCATTTCCTGCTCCTCGATCTCGACGAGCACACGCAGGCAGCGCTCGGCGGACGGAAGCGCGACCAGGCGCAAGGCGTCGGTGACGGTGGCCAAACCCGCCTCGATGCCGATGCGGAACTGGATCATCAGCGCCATGATCTCCGGCGCATCTTCCTCGCTGAGATTGACCGAAACATAATCCGGCAGGGTCCGCCATTCGCGCATCGGCGCCTGGCGCGAGCGCCCGACCGGCGGAATCGTCCACAGGGTCGAGATGCCGACGGGCACGCCCGGCACGCTCGCGCGGATCGCTTGCAGGGCTGCGGCGACATCGGCCGGCTCCAGGCTCTGCTCGCCATTCTGTCCACGGGGATGGACATGCAGTTCCTCGGCTCCGGCTGCAATGGCCGCCTTGGCATCACGCGCCAGTTCGGCCGGCGTGCAGGGTAGTGCAGGATGGAAATCGCGGCTCCTGCTGCCGTTCAGGCAAGCTTGCAGCATCGTCCTCTTCCCGATCATACCTCCACGGCGAGATCCCGCATCTGCAGCGCCAAGACCTTCGCATCCGCGAGCCAGCCGGCCCGATCGGCCGCAGTGCTGGTGGCGATCACACCATAGAGCGCACGCCGGACGTGACGGACGCCACAATAGCGCAAAATACCTTCCCGCCACATGCGATCGAGCGGATCGCCGAAAACGGCCTGCTCGCGGTCCAAAGGCGTATTGCCGGTGTTGAGCACCAACGCGGCGCGCGCCCGCAGGAGGCCCTGCGGCACGTCACCCCGATCATCCCCCTTGGCAAAGCCATAGGCGGCGCCCGGCGCGAAGACCCGGTCGATCCAGCCCTTCATGATCGCAGGCGGCGCGCCCCAGCAATTGGGATGGATGACCGCCATGAGATCACACGACTGCAGCTCGGCGATATGGGCCTGCACAAGGGCATCCCGGCTCGGATGGCCGCGAGCCTCCTCGGCGGTCAGCAGCGGGTCGAAGCCCTCGGCGGACAGGTCGCGGTAGGCGACCTTGCAGCCGGCCTCCTGCCAAGCCCCTCGCACCGCCTCGGCCAAGGCGTGGTTGAAACTCGCCGGTGCGGGATGGCCGATGACGACCATCGCCCGCATGTCAGAGCACCTTGCCGGGATTCATGATGCCTTTGGGATCGAACGTCGCTTTGATGGCGCGCATCATCTCCAGTTCCACCGGGTCCTTGACCCCTGGCAGCAACTTGCGCTTGGCTTGGCCGATGCCGTGCTCGGCCGAGATGGAACCGTGGAACTCGGCGACGATGCCGTGGACGATCTCGTTGGTCTTTTCCCACTTGTCCAGGAAGGCCTGCTTGTCACCGCCCACGGGCTGCGAAACGTTGAAGTGGATGTTGCCGTCGCCGAGATGGCCGAAGGGCAACGGACGTGCGCCCGGAATGAAGGCCTCCACGGCAGCGATGGCCTTGTCGAGGAAAGCCGGCACCAGCCGGATCGGCACTGACACATCATGCTTGATCGAGCCACCCTCGAAGCGCTGGCTTTCCGACAGCAATTCGCGCAGGCGCCAGAAATCGGCGGCCTGTTCGAGCGAGGCGGCGATCACGGCATCGCGGGCGTAGCCCTGCTCATAGGCCGTCATCAGCATCGCCTCCAGCGCCTCGTTCACGCCGCCCTCGGCGGAGTTGGACACTTCCAGCAGCACATACCAGGGATAGCTGCCCTCGATCGGATCACGGGCATCGGCGACGTGGCGGATGACGAAATCGATGCCGATGCGCGGCATGAGTTCGAACGCCGTCACGGTGCCGCCGCCGTTCTCCCGGGCGACGTTGAGGAGCGCCAACGCCGCGGCCGGATTGTCGACGCCGATGAAGGCCGTGCCGACGGAGCGCGGCCTGGGGAACAGCTTCAGCACCGCCGCGGTGACGATGCCGAGCGTGCCCTCGGCCCCGATGAAAAGGTTCTTCAGATCATAGCCGGTGTTGTCCTTGCGCAGATGGCGCATGCCATGCCAGATCCGCCCGCCCGGCAGCACGACCTCCAGGCCCATCACCAGGTCGCGCGTATTGCCATAGGCGATCACGCCGGTGCCGCCTGCATTGGTGCCGATATTGCCGCCGATGGTGCAGCTCCCCTCCGATGGCAAAGTGAGCGGGAAGAAACGCCCGGCCGCCTCCGCCGCCTCCTGCACCCGCTGCAGCGTCACGCCGGCCTCGACGTCGATGGTGTTGCTGTCGGGATCGACGGCACGAACCTTGTCCAGCCGCCTGAGTGAAACCAGCAGCTCATTGCCTTCCGCGTGCGGAACCTGGCCGCCGACCAAGCCAGTATTGCCGCCTTGCGGCACGATCGGCGTATCCGTCTCGTCGGCAAGCCTGAGGATGGCGGCGACCTCCCCAACCGTGCCAGGCAGCAGCACCAGCGGCGTCTTACCGTGATAGCGGTCGCGCCATTCCTTCAGGAAGGGCTGCTGGGCATCCGCATCGGCAATGGCGTAGCGCTCGCCGACAAGGGCGGCGAAGCGTGCAAGGAGTTCGGGAGAAAGCTGAGCGGACATGGAAGGAGTATCCTGGCTAAGGCGTTTTGCGATGGGTGAACGCAGCTGGAATCACAAAGACGCGCCAAAATGAGGAGTCGGGGCAAGGCACGGTCACACTTGAGCGCGCTTTATCCTAGTGGGCAAGCTGGTGGAGCGCGTTGGCGACGATCGCGTCGGGTTCCGCCTCGATTAAAACACTAATCGGCGCCTCGTCGGCACCCGGTGGTTCCAGCGTGGCGAACTGGCTGGCAAGCAGGCTCGGCGGCATGAAATGATCCTTGCGCTTGGCCAACCGGGCCGCGATCACTTCGGCACTGCCTTCGAGAAAGACGAAGCGGACATCCGCATACCCATCCCGCAGGGCATCGCGATAGGCGCGCTTGAGCGCCGAGCAGGCAACCACGCCATGCTGCCCCGCCCCTCTCAGCTCGGCGATCCAGGCGGCGATGGCCGCGAGCCAGGGCCAGCGGTCCTCGTCCGTCAGCGGAATACCTGCATGCATCTTGGCGACATTGGCCGGCGGATGAAAGGAATCACCATCGCGGAAGGTCCAGCCAAGTCGCAACCCAAGCCGCTCGCCGATGCTGCTCTTGCCGGCACCGGAAACGCCCATGACGATGAGGGCAGTGGGAAGAGGCGAGACTAAAGTCATGGCATTTCATCCGCAGGCGATTGAAGCACTCCCTTGGTAAGGGAGAGGCCAAGGGAAACGCAAGGGATGACAGGCGGTATGTGGTGTGCCGGTCTTCAGACCGGCATGTCCTCGACCGTTCGAAAAATGCCGGTCTGAAGACCGGCACACCGTCATCTTCGCTCGAACACGCCGACCAGTTCGACATGCCCCGAGTGACGGAACTGATCGACCGGCGTCACCTTGGCGAGCCGATAGCCGCCGGCAATCACAAGCGCGGCATCGCGGGCGAAGGTCGTCGGGTTGCAGGATACCCCGACGATACGACGCAGCTTGGCGGCGGCAAGGCGCTTGGCCTGCGCCTCCGCACCGGCGCGCGGCGGATCGAAGACCACGGCATCGAAGGGCTTGAGTTCCTCGGCCAGCAAGGGACGATGGAAGAGATCGCGCACGGTGGCGCTGACAGGCTTCAGGCCCTGGGCCCGCCGGGCGGCACGGTCGAGAGCCCCGATGGCCGGCTTGTCCGAATCGAAGGCCTGCACGTGCATGGCATCCGCCAGCGCCAGGGCGAAGGTGCCGCAGCCGGAGAAGAGATCGGCGATGCGCTTGGCGCCGGACAAGCCCTCGCGCACCAGGCTCGTCAGAGCGATGTCCGCCTCGGCCGTAGCCTGCAGAAAGGCACCCGGCGGTGGTGAAACCTCCACGGCCCCGAACCGCACCACTGGCGCCCGACGCTCGATCACCACGTCGCCGTGGTTGGAAAGCCGGGCCAGATCGAACTGCTGGGCGAGGTCGCCGAGCCTCAAACGCATCTTGTCGTCGATGCGTCCGGCGCCACGAATGTCGCAGTCGAGGCCGGTGATCGTGGCTGTCAGCACCAGATCGAGCGGCTTGCCGAGACCGCGCAATTGCTTCTCCAGCGCACGCGCCGCCTCCAGGCCGCGGTTCAGTTCCGGCACCAGGATCGGGCAGGCGTCGAGTTCGACGATCGCATGCGAGCGGGCCTCGGCAAAGCCTACCTTACCTTTGCGGGCATGCAGGGTTGCCCGGCGCCGACCTCGGCCATGGGCATCGACGAGCGGCTCGACCGGCGCCTCGATGCCAGCCTGCCTCAGCGCCTCGACCACCAGGCCACGCTTCCAGGCCTGATAGGTGGAAAGCGACAAATGCTGGATGGCGCAGCCGCCACAATGGCTGAAATGGGGGCAGAAGGGGTCGATCCGATCCGGGCTCGGTTCTTGCAGGGCGATCAGCCGCCCCCGCTCCCCGGCCACCTCGGCCAGGACCGTCTCGCCCGGCAAGGCATAGGGCACGAAGACCGGGCCCGGCGCAATGCCGTCACCACGATGCCCCAGCCTTTCGATCTTGAGTTCCAGCGATGTCTCAACGTGCTGATTCACGATCTCAACTTCATCAAGCGACACCTGAAAGAGATGAATCAAAATCTCAATCCAGGCGCGCAAGCCCCCTGATTCAATCTATGAGCTCGGCTACACTAACCCTATGGGCAGACAGCAGAAACTCCTTATTGCCATCCCCGCCTTCGATGGGAGACGGCACGACCCCATTCACCTTCCAGCCAAGCGACGAGACGAGGCCGGCGATACGCTCGCAGACCTCGACATGCACGGCCTCGTCCTTGACCACGCCACCCTTACCGACCCGTTCGCGACCTGCCTCGAACTGCGGCTTGACCAGAACGGCGAGATCCGCGCCCGGTGCGGCAAGTGCGAGAGCCGCCGGCAGCACCAGCGCCAGTGAGATGAAACTGACATCGGCAACGACGAGATCGATCGGGTCAGGCACCAGGCTGCGGTCGAGCTTGCGCGCATCCTGCCCTTCGAGCGAGATCAGCCTGTCATTCCCGCGCAGGCTGGCATGGAGCTGATCGTGACCGACATCGACGGCATAGACCCGTGCCACCCCGCGCCGCAGCAACACGTCACTGAAGCCCCCAGTGGAAGCCCCGATATCGAGCGCCACACGCCCCTCCACCGGCACCGAAAATATATCGAGCGCATGTTCGAGCTTGAGCCCGCCACGCGACACGAAGGGAAAGGCCGGCTGCGCCTCGATCGCGGCTTCTGCTTCCAGGCTTTCCGACGCCTTGCGCACGGGCTTGCCATTGGCCGTCACAAGGCCGGCGGAGATCGCCGCCTGTGCCTTCGCGCGGCTGTCGAAATGACCGCGCTCGACCAGCAGCACGTCGGCGCGCTTGCGCATCAGGCCCGCTTGGCGCCGGTTACGACATCGCGCCCGAGCACCGACAGAACCTTGGTCACGATGCCGGCGGCATCGAGCCCGGCCTGGGCATACATCGCCTCCGGCTTGTCCTGGTCGAGAAAGATATCGGGCAGCACAAGGGAGCGGAATTTCAGGCCGTTGTCGAAAGCGCCCGCCTCGGCCAGGCACTGGGCCACGAAACTGCCGAAGCCTCCTACGGAGCCTTCCTCGACGGTCAGCAGCACCTCGTGCTCGCGAGCGAGCCTAAGCACCAGTTCCTCGTCGAGCGGCTTGGCAAAGCGGGCATCCGCAACGGTCGCCGACAGGCCGAGCGCCGCCAGGTCCTCGGCTGCCTTCAGGCACTCGGCCAGGCGCGTGCCGAAGGAGAGCAAGGCGATGTTGCTGCCCTCGCGCAGGACGCGTCCCTTGCCGATCGGCAGGGGCACGCCGGCTTCGGGCATCTCGACTCCGACCCCCTCGCCGCGCGGGTAGCGGAAGGCGATCGGACCGCCGTCATAGGCGGCCGCGGTTGCGACCATATGCACCAGCTCGGCTTCGTCGGCGGCAGCCATCACCACCATGTTGGGCAGGCAGCCAAGAAAGGCGACGTCGAAGGAACCGGCGTGGGTGGCGCCATCCGCCCCGACGAGACCGGCTCGATCGATCGGGAAGCGCACGGGCAGGTTCTGGATGGCAACGTCGTGGACGACCTGGTCGTAGCCACGCTGCAGGAAGGTCGAATAGATGGCGCAGAACGGCTTGTAGCCTTCACTCGCCAAGCCCGCCGCGAAGGTGACGGCATGCTGCTCTGCGATGCCGACATCGTAAAGCCGTTGCGGGAAGGCCTGCTCGAACAGGTCCAGCCCGGTGCCGGACGGCATGGCCGCCGTGATCGCCACCACCTTGTCGTCCTTGCGGGCTTCCTTGATCAGGCTTTCGGCGAAGATGCGAGTATAGGAAGGCGCATTGGCCTTGGCCTTCACCTGCGCGCCGGTGATGACATCGAACTTCACCACGCCGTGATATTTATCGGGCGCGTTCTCGGCCGGGCCGTAGCCCTTGCCCTTCTGGGTGACGACATGGATCAGCACAGGCCCATCGGCCTGGTCACGCACATTCTTGAGCACCGGCAGGAGGTGGTCGAGATTATGCCCGTCGATCGGGCCGATATAGTAGAAACCGAGCTCCTCGAACAGCGTGCCGCCGGTCCAGAAACCGCGGGCATATTCCTCGGTTCGCTTGGCCTTGTCGTAGAAGAATTTCGGCAGCTTCTTGGCCAGCATCTTGCCGAAATCGCGCAAATTCTTGTAGGTGCCGCCGGAAACCAGCCGGGCCAGATAGGCCGACATCGCGCCCACGGGCGGAGCGATCGACATGTCGTTGTCATTGAGGATGACAACGAGGCGCGAGCCGAGAGCCCCGGCATTGTTCATCGCCTCATAGGCCATGCCGGCCGACATCGAGCCGTCGCCGATCACGCAGATGACGTTGTTGTCGCGGCCGTCGAGATCGCGCGCCGCCGCCATGCCGAGGCCGGCCGAGATCGAGGTCGAGGAATGCGCGGCGCCGAAGGGGTCGTATTCGCTCTCGCTGCGCTTGGTGAAACCGCTGAGGCCATCCGGCTGGCGCAGGGTGCGGATGCGGTCGCGCCGCCCGGTGAGGATCTTGTGCGGATAGGCCTGGTGGCCGACATCCCAGATCAGCCGATCGTCCGGGGTATTGAACACCGCATGAATGGCCACGGTGAGCTCGACCACGCCGAGGCCGGCACCGAGATGGCCGCCCGTCACCGAAACGGCGTCAATGGTCTCCCGCCGCAGTTCGTCGGCCACCTGCTGGAGCTTGTCCTCGGGCAGGCGGCGCAGATCGGCCGGCAGATGGATAGTGTCGAGCAGCGGGGTTGCGGAAGTGTTTGCCAAATTGTTCACCCGGGGAGACTAGAGCAAAGCACGCATAAGTGGAAACATCATTTTGCTCTAACTCTTTGTTCCGACGCGCCTTTGTGATGACGGCCGTTCTGGTGGAGCGCTGGGCGCCTTCGAGGCTGTCGAATATCAGGCTTCAGGGAGAGGCTCGAGCCCGGCGGGCTTGCCCTCGGCATCGAGCCGGATCTTGTCGACCTTGGCCTCCGCGACCTTCAAAAGCTTGTCGCAATGAGCCTTGAGCTGCTCGCCACGCCCGAAGAGCGTGATCGATTCCTCCAGCGGCACATTGCCGCCTTCGAGGCTGCGCACGATTTGCTCGAGCTCGGCAAGCGCCTTCTCGAAGCTGAGCGTTGCGATGTCGGACGGCTTGTCGGCCATTATCAACCTGTCAGATCTCTAGAGCAAAGCGCGTTTAGACGGAAACGCTTGTTTGCTCTAACTCCTTGGTTAGACGCGTCTTTGCGATTCTTGGCGATGCCGCCCAATCGCAAAACGCTCTCGATTTTCCCCTCTATAGCCCCTAACCCAGCCGTATTGAAAGAAAAAGCCGTGCAAGTGGCGCGACCCAACCGTGCATAAGGGACATGAGATCGACAGGTTGCGGCTCGCGCCCGCTTCCGGCACAAGCGGCGCATGGATTTGCAGACCTTCCTCGCGCTCTCCGCCGGTTCCCTGTCAGCCGTAGCCATCGCCCAGGTGTTCGTCACCCGGACCTATCGCTTTCCAGGCATCGCGATCTACCTGGCGGGGCATGCGGCCGTGATCGCCATCGCCGTCGCAGGATATCGGTTTCTGCCTGATTATTACGGTTTCCTGGCAGCCCTCGCCTTGCTGGTGATCATCGCGCCGGGACCCTTGCTGAATCGGGCCAATCGCGAATTGCTGGCCGGCCGCAACGAACGCGCCGCCCTGCTCGCCCGCCTGGCCAGCCTCATCCAGCCCACCAGCCAAATCCGCTTCACGGCCAATCTGTTCAAGGCTCTTTCCGAATCGACGCGCGAGGAACGGATCGGCGCCCTCGAAGCACTGCGCCAGACCGGCAAGCCGGATCAGGAAGTGATCCTCGACCTGCAATTGCTGCGGCAGCGCCAGAACTGGCAGGGCATCGTCGATTACCTTGCCCGAAACCCCGTGCCGGCAGGCGCAGATGCGGTCGCCTTCCCGATTCGGGCCCTCGGGGAGACTGGCCAGCTGGAAGCCATGGTGGCGACAGCCATGCGTTATCGCGGCCTGCTCGGGGCCGGGCAATTGTCGACCCTGATGCTCCTCGCCTTCTGCGGCCGCGTCCAGGCCACGGACTCGATGCTGGCCTCGTTCCATGCCATGCCGGTCTCGGTGAAGGCGTTCTGGCAGGCGACCGCCCTCCAGGCGGCTGCACGGGGTGAACTCGCCGAGCCCCTGCTGCGCGGCTTCGCCTCCGCCTCCCTGACGCCCGCCCAGAATGAGGCGTTGATCGCGCGCCTGGACAAGCCGGCGAGCCAGGCGGAAGGTCAACTCTCTCCGCAGGCAACCACCTTCCTCGACGATTTGGAGATGCATATCCGGCGCAACGCCCCCCTGCGCCGAAACGGCTGGCAGGCCGCCCCCGTGACCTATCTGCTGATCCTGGCCAATTGCGCCATCTTCGGCGTCGAGCTGTGGCATGGCGACACCACCGATGCCGAAAACCTGTTCCGGCTCGGAGGGTTATGGCCCGACGCGGTGGTCCGGGATCATGAATGGTGGCGCCTGCTCAGCGCCATGTTCCTACATGCCGGCCCCGAACATCTGATCAGCAACATGATCGGGCTCTTCCTGCTCGGCCGCATGGTCGAGGCTACGGTCGGAAGCCTGCGCATGGGCCTCATCTATCTGATCGGCGGCCTGGTCTCCATGGCCGGAGTGCTCGCCCTCACCGAAGCCGGCCTGACCCAGCCCGATGTCCTGGTCGGGGCTTCCGGCGCCATCTTCGCCCTGATCGGGGCCATCGCCCTGCGTCGCCTCTCCGACTTCCTGGCGACGCGCCATATCGCCGACCGACACAATCTGAGCCTGATCGTCATCGTGCTGCTGATCCAGGCGGCGATCGACCTTTCACTGCCTCAGATCAGTTTCACCGCGCACGGCATCGGCTTCATCGCCGGCATTGCCCTGGCCTGGATCTTTGGCACGGCGCACGCCAGCAGGCGGTAGAATGGAGCGCGGACAGGAAGTCCATAGGCGCTAAGATAAGGCGAACCAGGCGCGACAATACCCTCCCCTTGATGGGGAGGGTCGACGCGCAGCGTCGGGGTGGGGTGACTTCTTCGCAAGAATTCATCGCTTTCGCCGTTGAGACCTGCGTATCTCCACCCCACCCCGGCCTTTCAGGCCGACCCTCCCCATCGAGGGGAGGGTAAAGAACCCGCGCCTCCAATCTTATCTTAGCGCCTAGGGACAGGACGTCCGCGCTCCCAGCCTCACGCCGTCCAGAAGCGTGCGGCCTCGCCACGCGAATGTTCGTCCAGCGAGCCCTCCCACATCACCCTCGCGCCGCGCACGATGGTACCGACTGGCCAGCCGGTGACCTCGACGCCGTCATAGGGCGTCCAGCCGCATTTGGAGGCGATCCACTCGTTGCGGATGGTTTCCTTGCGCTTGAGGTCGACGATGGTGAGGTCTGCGTCATAGCCGACGGCGATGCGGCCCTTGCCGGCCATGCCGAAGATCCGGCAGGGACCATGGCTGGTCAGGTCGACGAAACGCTCCAGCGACAGCCGGCCCTGGTTCACATGGTCGAGCATCACCGGCACCAACGTCTGCACGCCGGTCATGCCGGAGGGCGAAGCGGGATAGGGCTTGGCCTTTTCCTCCAGCGTATGGGGCGCATGGTCCGAGCCGAGCACGTCGACGATGCCCTGGCGGATGCCCTGCCAGATGCCGTCGCGATGGCCGGCGTCGCGCACGGGCGGGTTCATCTGCACCAGCGTGCCCAGCTTCTCATAGGCCTCGGGCCCGGCGAGCGTGAGATGGTGGGGCGTGGCCTCGCAGGTCACCAGGCGCTTATGCGCGCCGAGGAAAGGAATCTCGTCCGCCGTCGAGATATGCAGGACATGGATGGGCGCGCCGGTCTCCTCGGCGATGGCGACGAGGCGGCGCGTGCAATTGAGGGCGGCTTCGACATCGCGCCAGACCGGATGGGAGGAGGCATCCCCCTCGACGCGCAGGTCACGCCTCTCGCGCAGGCGATATTCGTCCTCCGAATGGAAGGCAGCGCGCCGGCGCGTGCGCTTGAGGATTTCGCGCACGCCCTCATCGTCCTCGACCAGCAGCGAACCGGTGGACGAGCCCATGAACACCTTGATGCCGGCCGCACCCGGCAGGCGCTCTAGTTCCGCCACCTCAGGGGCATTCTCGCGGGTGCCGCCAACCCAGAAGGCGAAGTCGCAATGCATGCGATGCGTGCCGCGGCGGACCTTGTCGGCCAAAGCCTCCGGTGAGGTGGTGAGCGGATCGGTGTTCGGCATTTCGAACACGGCGGTGACGCCGCCCATCACCGCCGCCCGCGAGCCCGATTCGAGGTCTTCCTTGTGCGTCGGCCCCGGCTCGCGGAAATGCACCTGGCTGTCGATCACGCCCGGCAGGATGGTGAGTCCCGTGCAATCGATCACCTCGCCGGCGCTGGCCTGCGACAGATCGCCCAGCGCCGCTATGCGCCCGTCCTTCACCCCGACGTCGCCGCCATGCCGGCCGTCCTGGTTGACGATTTCGCCATTGCGGAAGATGCGGTCGAAGGTCTGGGGCATGGCGCTCTCCTCGATGACGAAGCTGAAACCCTGCGCTTTTCTCCCAGAGAGCGCCAGCTTTCAACCGCCAATCCGTCGCCTCTTCACGCCGCGCACAGGGATTGCCATATAGGAGAGGCTGAAACGGGACTGCCTTGCCATGATCTACCTGCCCGACCGCGCCGTGCTACGCCTCAGCGGAGAGGATGCGCGATCCTGGTTCGCCAATCTCGTCACCTGCGACATTGCTCATCTCGAGCCCGGCCAGGGACGATGGGGAGCCTTGCTCACGCCGCAGGGCAAGATCCTGTTCGATTTCCTGGCGACGATCGGCCAGGATGGGCTCTATCTCGATACGGATGCCGCGCTGGCGGCGGACTTTGCCAAGCGGCTCGGTTTCTATCGGCTGCGCGCCAAGGTCTCGGTCGAGATCCTGTCACCTGCCTGGGGCGTCTACGCCGCCTTGCCTCCCGAAAGTGTCGATATCGAAGACGCACTCACCTTCCCGGATCCCAGGCGCCCCGAACTCGGGCTCCGCATCCTCGCGCCTGTCGTCGCCATGGCGGGCGATACGGCCTCTGCCTATCACCACCGCCGCATCGAGCTCGGCATTCCTGAAGGCGGCAAGGATTTTCGCTTCGGCGAGGCCTTTCCCCATGAAGTGCTGATGGACATGCTCGCCGGGGTCGACTTCAAGAAGGGCTGCTTCGTTGGCCAGGAAGTCGTCAGCCGCATGCAGCATCGGGGCACCGCACGCACCCGCATCGTACCGGTAACGGCCAGCGCCCCGCTGCCGGCCGTCGGCACCGAAATCCGCATCGGCGACCGGCCGGCGGGCACGCTCGGCTCCTCGGCCGGCATCAAAGGGCTGGCTCTGCTTCGGCTCGACCGGGTGGAAGAGGGGCTGGCTGCCGGTGAAACCCTGGCGGCCGAGGGCCTTGCCCTGGCGCTCGAAAAGCCATCCTGGTGGATCGGGCCGAGCGAGGCGCACAAGGCGACGGCCTGAGCCTGGCACCCGCCTCAACCAGGATTGCAACCCCGCACGAATTGCAGGGTCGTCTCGGCAACACGCCGGCCAAGATGCCGTGCGGTGGCGAGGTCCGCTTCGGGCGGTGCCACCTCCGGCCCCTCATCGGTGTTGGACTGGGCGGCAGCGCCGAGGAAGAAGCCGAACCGATTGAGGTCGCTTTCCCTGCCCGTCGAGGAGCAGTTGCCCGGCGGCAGGGCCAGATTGACCCAGTGCATGCCGTGCTGGGCGGCAAACAGGGCCATCTGCATCAGGGTTGCAAGCTTGTCGCCCGACCGTGAGCCCGAATTGGTGAAGCCCGCCGCGATCTTGTTCTTCCAGCCGAGGCCTTTTGACATCACCGCATTCGAACTGGCTTCCTGAAAGGCCTTGAACACGGCGGATGGCCCGCCGACATAGGTGGGCGCCCCGAAGATGATCGCCTCGACCAATGCCAGCCTGTGCCAATGCTCCGGCGCTTCCTGCGCCGTCAGCAGCAGCGTGGTGACGTCGGGCAGCTGTGTCGCCCCCTGTTCGACGGCGAGCGCCTGGCGGGCGGTATGGCCGTAGCCGCTGTGATAGACGATGGCAATGGTGGCTTTTGTCACTGGCAGGTCCCCTTCGATGCAGGCCGGACCTGGTTCGGGGCGGTGCGGTCGATCACGAGGTGACCGAGTTTTTCCGGATTGCGACAGACATAGACCGCAGCAATCCGATCTCCCCGGACATCCAAGGCCGTGGTCTGGAGTTCGCATCCCCGTTCGAGCGTGACGAACCCCGGCAAGCCATTGACACTGGCATAGCGCAGGAGTTGCGACATCTGGGCGGAGAACAGCCTTGCCAAGGCAGCCATCAGCTTCAACGCGGCTTCGATGCCCATGATCGGGTGCGGAGGAGCGGCAACCTTGCCGCCTCCATCCACCTGGATCATCACATCCCGAGCGAGCAGGGCTCGAAGCCCGTCGATGTCGCCGGTGCGCGAGGCGGTGAAGAAAGCGGCAGCAATTTCCTGCCCCCTAGTATCCTGCGGAGGAAGCCGAGGCCTTTCCGCCCGGATACGAAGGCGGGCTCGCCGCGCCATCTGCCGGCAGGCCGCGGCATCCCGGCCGATCGTCAGCGCGATCTCGTCAAAGGCAACCCCAAAGACGTCATGCAGCAGGAATGCGGCTCGCTCGGACGGGGACAAGCGTTCCAGCACCAGCAGAAGCGGCAAGGTGATGTCCTCGGAGGGTTCCTCCTGCAGCAGGGGCTCCGGCAGCCAGGAGCCGACATAGGCCTCCCGCCGTGCCCGCGCCGATTTCAGCTCGTCCAGGCACAGGCGGGTCACCACCTGCCTGAGATAGGCTTCAGGCTCCCGGACGAGGCTGCGATCAGCCTGCAACCAGCGAATGAACGCGTCCTGGAGGACATCCTCGGCATCCGCGATCGAGCCGAGCATCTTGTAGGCCAGTCCCTTGAGACGAGGCCGAAATGCGTTGAACAGGTCGGTGTCCTGAATGGGCAGGTCGAGCACGCCATCCTCTCCCGTTTGATGGTCCTGCCCTCAAGACGAGATGGCGACCCAGGAATGTGACTCCCGACCAAACTAAATCTCGGCCGGCGCCGTATTCCCACGCCGCCAGGCGGCCTTCCCCAACCCCCTGCCCTGCCTGTCTTGCTCCTGTGCTGATTCCAGGCAATGCTGGGAAAGTAGTTTCATACCCGCCCGAGCGCGGGACTCTTCGTGAGTGTGCCGGGCGTCGTGGTTGCAATGGCATGCTGCCGCCCTAAAAGCGCGAGGATGCCTCCATGAACCAGCCCCACGCCTTCGACCCCACCGTCCTCAGCCATGTCCGCACGGTGATCAGCATCATCGTCGGCCTCAGCATGGGGCGACTGCTCACCGGCCTTGCCCGCTTCGTCCAGCATCCGCGCCAGCACAAGATCTACAGCGTCCACCTGGCGTGGACCTTTTTCATGCTGCTGCACATCATCTCGTTCTGGTGGTGGGAATTCCACCTGGTCAATGTGCAGTGGACCTTCCCGCTCTATGGCTTCGTCGCCTTCTATGCGAGCGTGTTCTTCTTCATGTGCACGATGCTCTTTCCGGACACCATGTATGAATACAAGGGTTTCGAGGACTATTTCATGTCCCGCCGGAAATGGTTCTTCGGCATCCTGATCGGCACCTTCTTTCTCGACATCATCGACACCCTCATCAAGGGCGGCGACTATGTCCAATCGCTCGGCCCGGAATATTGGGTGCGCATCGCCTTCTTCGTCGTCACCAGTGCGGCTGCGATCGTCGTCTCGAACCAGCGCTTCCAGCTCGCCTTCGCCATCATCGCGCTGGTCGCCGAGATCGGCTGGGCCCTCGGCCTCTACGACACGCTGACCTGAGCCGGAGCACCGATCAGCTGCTCGGCAAGGATCTCATAGGAACGCTTGGTCTTCTCATGGTCGAAGATCATGTTGGTGGCGATGATCTCGTCGGCGCCGGTGCGCTCGACGAATGCCTCGATGCCCGCCTTGACGGTCGCCGGCGAGCCCACCACCGAGGCATGGTTCATATGCTGCAGCGTCGCCCGGCCGATGGCATCGAGGGTCTCCTCGTAATTCTTGACCGGCGGCTGGATCAGGCCCGGCCGCCCGGTGCGCAGGCTGACGAAGGCCTGCAGCCGCGAACTCTGGAGGAAGTGGGCCTCCTCGTCGGTGTCGGCGGCGACCACGTTCATGCCCAACATGACATAAGGCTTGTCGAGATATTCGGAGGGCTCGAAGCGGCCGCGATAGATCGCGATCGCCCCTTCGAGATCGGCCGCCGCAAAATGCGAGGCGAACGCGAAAGGCAGGCCGAGCATGGCGGCGAGTTGCGCTCCGAACAGGCTGGAGCCGAGGATCCAGATCGGCACCTCAAGCCCTGCCCCCGGAACGGCCTGCACACGCTGGTCAGGGCCTGCCGGCTTGAAATAGTTCATCAGTTCGATGACGTCCCGCGGAAAGGCGTCGATCTCGGCGTTGAGATTGCGGCGCAGCGCCTGGGCGGTGATCTGGTCGGTACCGGGAGCCCTGCCCACTCCGAGATCGATGCGCCCGGGATGCAGGGCCGCCAGCGTGCCGAAGGCCTCGGCCACCATCAACGGCGCATGGTTGGGCAGCATGATGCCGCCGGCTCCGAGGCGGATGGTGGACGTGCCGGAGGCGACATGGGCCAGCGCCACCGCCGTGGCGGCGCTGGCAATGCCCGGCATGTTGTGATGCTCGGCCAGCCACAGCCTGTTATAGCCGAGCCGCTCGACATGGCGGGCGAGGTCCCGCGAATTGTGGAGGGCCTGCCCGGCATTGCTGCCGACGGCGATGGGCGAAAGGTCGAGGACTGAAATCGGGATCATGAAAAGGGCACGACAAAATTCGATGACGATCGAACTAATATAGGGGCCTTTGCCGCCCTGGCAAGGAAGGGCGCAGGCCACCTTCTCGACGATCACGAAATGTTCTTCCCTCTTCCCGAGTCGGCTTTCGCCGTGGCAAGAAGGCGGCATGGAACGCACAGTCATTCTGCACGCCGACGGCAAGCAACGCTGTCCCTGGCCTGGGCTCGACCCCTTCTATGTCGCCTATCACGACGAGGAATGGGGGGTGCCCGAATATGACGGTCGCGCCCTCTATGAAAAGCTCATCCTCGACGGCTTCCAGGCGGGACTGTCCTGGATCACCATCCTGCGCAAGCGCGAGCATTTCCGGAAGGTATTCGACGATTTCGAACCGGCCAAGATCGCGCTTTACGGGCCGGAAAAGGTCGAGGCCCTGATGGCCGATCCCGGTATCGTCCGCAACCGCGCCAAGGTGGAAGGCACCATCATCGGCGCCCGGCTCTGGCTGGAGATCGAGGAACGCCAGGGCTTCTCCCGCTATCTATGGGATTTCCTCGACGGGCGCCCCCTGCAGAACACGCCGCGCGCCCATGGCGACGTCCCGGCGGAGACGGCGCTGTCGCAGAAGATCTCCAAGGACCTGAAGGTGCGGGGTTTCAAATTCGTCGGGCCGACCATCGTCTACGCCTTCATGCAGGCGGTCGGCATGGTCAACGATCACCTCGTCGACTGCTTCCGCCATGCCGAATGCGCCGAGCTCGGCAAGGCGGGACATCCGGGCTGACCATGGCACGCATGAAGAAAGCGGCTCCCCACCGGGCCTGGCAACGCATGCTGTCGGGGCGACGGCTCGATTTACTCGACCCCTCCCCGCTCGACATAGAGATCGAGGATATCGCCCATGGCCTGGCCCGGGTCGCGCGCTGGAACGGCCAGACCCGCGGCGACGCCATCTTCTCGGTGGCCCAGCACAGCGTACTCGTGCTCGACGTGCTCGATGCGATGGAGCCTGCCCAGCCCGATACCGTGCGATTGATGGTGCTGCTGCACGATGCCCCCGAATATGTCATCGGCGACATGATCTCGCCCTTCAAGGCGGTGATCGGCGAAAGCTATAAAAGCGTGGAGGCCCGCCTGCTCGGTGCCATCCATCTGCGCTTCGGCCTGCCGGCCGTTCCTCCGCCGGCGATCAAGGCGTTGACCAAGAAGGCCGATACCGTAGCAGCCTTCCTCGAAGCGACCCAGCTTGCCGGCTTCGGCATCGAGGAATCCTGCCGTATTTTCGGCGATCCACGCCCCCTGCCCCGGCCGGTGGATCAGGCACGGCTGGTACCCTTGCCGGCCGCCGAGGCCCAGCAGGCCTTTCTCGACCGTTTCGCCCAGCTCTTCCGGTAATCGCCATGCAAATCAATGTCTGTTCGCTCTCTCGCCTCGACGCCACCGTCGCCGCCACGGGTGCCCGCCAAATCCTGACCCTGATCAATGCCGGCACCAAGGTGATCCGCCCTGATGCGGTCGAGGAAGACCGCCACCTGTTCCTGAGCATGAACGATATCGTCGAGCTGGCGGAAGAAGGGCAGATCCTGCCTGGCGAGGATCACCTCTCCCAGCTCCTCGCTTTCGTCAGGGCCTGGGACCAGGCGACGCCGCTGGTGGTGCATTGCTATGCCGGGGTCAGCCGCTCGACGGCAGCGGCCTTCACGGCGGCCTGCGCCCTCAACCCGACGCTCGACGAGCATGAGCTGGCGCAGACCATCCGCCGGCTGTCGCCCACCGCCACCCCGAACCGCCGCATCGTGGCGCTGGCGGATGTGCGGCTCGGCCGCAATGGCCGCATGCTGGCCGCCATCGACGCCATCGGCCGCGGCGAGGATTGCTTCGAAGGCGTGCCTTTCGCTTTGCAGTTGTAGGGCGTATCGACAGGAAAGCGCCGCTCGGCAGCCCGCCAAAAAAGAGGCCCGGCGTCAAGCCAGGCCAAAGGAAGGTCAAACATCGCATTGCCGTCGAGGAACGGACAGCTCGATGGCCGCGACCATGGCGCACGCCGATGACGAGCCGATGACACGGAATGTGCGGCCTCCGGGACGGAAGGCCTCTGCCTTCAGGTTTCGCGCGACCAGGTTGCCGGGGCCGCATAGGGCGAGCCGCCCACATCGGCATAGAGCTCGCGATTGCGCCGCCAATCAGGGTGGTAGTTGCGCAGCATGAAGATGTGGAAGCGTTCGGCGGCCGAAGCTCGCGCTTGGGGCGTGGCATAACCCGCATCCTCGGCGGCCAGCGCTTCCAAGGCGCCGAGATCATCGGCGGCGATGCGCAGGCGCAGCAGCGAGAACTCACCGCTGACATCGCTTTCATGGCCGAACGCCCAATCCACGCCAGCGCCCTGCAGCCGCCGGACGGCCGTAACGAAGGCGGGATCGGCCATCCAGGCCGCGCGCCTTGCCTCATGCGCGGCCTCAAACCGGGCGACCTCCTCGGATGACGGGTTGCCCTGCGTCCGGTCGAGCCAGATGTCGTCGGCCAGCCTGCCATGGCTTTGTGGCTGTCGGGCGAGCCGGTTCGCGGCAAAGTTCAGCAGGACGATTTCCGGCCTGAGGCGCTGCAAGACATCGTTGGGACAGGACTCGATTTCAGCCATTCACTGCTATTGCCGCGGTTCCTGTGCGGACCCGCTTTTGGGCCCGAACAACAGACGCTGATAGACGAGACCGATGCCGATCAGGGCAACACCGAGCCCCATGAAGGACAAGGCGCGCCAGATCCCTTCCAGCTCCGACATGTCGAACAGGAAGGCCTTGGCGACAGCCAGCATGATCACGATGGCCGAGCCCAGGCGGATGGCCCGCGCCTTTGCCCAGATACCGAGGGCGAGCAGCACCAGGCCGTAAATCAGCCAGGCGATGGTATAGCCCCAGTTTTCGGCAGAGGAGATCGAGGCGAAATCGGGCACGCCGTCGGCAAAGATCTTGCGCACTTCCAGCGTGACATAGACGAAGCCGAGCGCGAAGGCACAGATCCCGCTTAGCAGGGCGAAGGGGGCGTTCTCCATGCCCAGATTCTTCGGTTCGTTCTTGCCGGCCCCGCGGCCATACCAGTGCCAGAACAGCGCCGCTGTCCCCGCCAGCAGGGCCGGCAGGGCGTAGCCCGGCAGCAACGCGTTGAACAGGGCACCGCCGCCGATCATCTCGCCGCTGACCGCAGGATTGGCCGTGATCAGTGGCCCCGAGACTGTCAGGCAGAGCGCGATGATGACGCTGATCGGCGCCGCCGCCCGGTAGACCGCGCTGGTTGTCGCCCCGGAGCGATAGACCAACGCCATCGAGGCGGCAAAGGCGAGCGCCGTGTAGAGCCCGGCCTCGGCGAGGGACATGCCGGGATGAGCGGCTTCCTCCGCTCCGCGCAGGCCGAGGCGGATGGCAAAGACCACCGCCACGCAGGCGAGCAGAATGGCGCCGAGATCGAGGATCGCGGCGGGAATATCGATCTTGCGTCGGCGCAGGAGGATGCCGCCATAATAGAACGACGACGCCGGCACGGCATAGCGCAACACGATATCCTGCCAATCCGGGAAGCGTTCGAGGCTGGCACCGGCCAAGGTCCAGGCTCCTCCCATGCGCGCCAGCACCAGCAGGACGAATCCGGCAGCGCACCAGCGCAGGGCCGGCAGCGGCCGCAGGGTCGAGACCCAGGCCGCGCCGAGTGCCGACAGGCCGAAAGCCAGTGTGAGCGGGGAATCGGCAATCAGGAAGGTGAGCGTCAGCGCCACTGCCGAGGCGCTCGCGACGGCATGGAGGGAGGAACCCGCCCCCGGTGTCCCGTCCTCCACCGCCTGTCTCTCCAGCCGCAGGAAACGCTCGGTCGTCGCGGCAAAAAGCACCGCCAGCCCGGCTGCGACCGCCCCGAAGGGCAGGCTGGCACGCAGGCTCTCGATGCGCAGATAGGCGATGGCCAGCGCGAAGATCGGGGTTCCCGTCCCCGCCAGCGCCAGGGCCAATGCCGGCCATTGCGGCCTGGGATGGCGCATCAGGCTGATCGTGGTGGCCAGCAGCAGCACGGCAGCCGGAATGATCGCGATCTCAAGATAGGCCTGGAGCGCATCCGGCATCAGGAAGGGCAGATAGAGATGGCCCGGCACCACCACCAGCGGCTCGGCAGCGATCTGCCCATCGATCGGCCAGATCCACAGGCAGGCCAGGCCCGCCAGGCCGGCGATCCCCGCCGCCGGGGCGAGTGCATCGAAGGCGAGCGCGGCCGCCAGCGCCAGCGCCATCACGATCAGCAGCGTGGCAAGCGAGGCATGCCCGAACACATCGGCGCCGGCGAAGGAGACGGCCAGGACCGCAAGGCCCGCGACCGCACCGAGGCCTATGGGGTCGAAGCGTTGATAGGTCTTGCCGTGATGAGGCTCATAGATCAGCACCGCGCCGACCAAGGCCGACAGCGCAAGGATGTAGAACACCATGGCGCCGGTGTCCTCGCCCATGATGCTGCCCAGGACGAAGCCATAGCAGAAGGCACCGATACCGGCGGCGATGGCGAGCCAGCGCCAGAGCCGAATGCGCGCCAGCATGAAGGCGGCCGCCGTCACCACCACGACATAGAGGGCGAGAGCCCAGGGATTGGGCTGGTTCGAGGAAACCAGCAGCGGAGCGCCATAGGCGCCGACAAGGCCAAGCCCTGCGAGCCAGGGGCCATGCAGCGCCGCCGCATACATGGTGGCGATGCCAACCAGGCCGAGAAGCACGAAAGCCTGGGCCGGGCTGAGGAAATCATAGAGTGCATAGGCGGCATAGACGGTGGCGAAGAGGGCCACCGTGCCCGCGGCCGTGACCACGCCGGGAATATAGGCCGCCTGCGCCGTCGTAGGCGCCACGGGCCGACGCCTCAGATATTCGCCGCCGGCGATGAGCACCAGCGAGAAGACGAGGCCGGCCAGGATGCGCGCGCCAGGACCGAGGAGTTCCTCCTCGATGGCATATCGCACGAGGAAGGCACCGCCGAGTGCCAGCGCCAATCCGCCGACCCAGACGGCCCAGCGCGTTCCGAGCTTCTCCTCCAGGCTGACCTTGGGCTTGTCGGGTACCGGTCGGCGTGTGGCCTGCGCGGAAACTGCCGGCACCGGCTCCGGCCTGGCTGGCGCCGGCTCGACGGCCGGCGACTTCTCGACAGGCACGGCAGCGGGAACCGGTGCAACCGCTTCCCGCACGGGTTCCGCGGCCTTTTTCCCTTCCGCTACCGCCGACGTAACCGGCCTGGCGGCGTCAACCAGCATCGGGCGCTGGCCCGCCAGCTGGCGAACCCTTTCCTCCAGTTCCTGCACCCTGCGCCTGAGGCCAAGCGTCATCACAAAGGCGACGATCGCCAGCACCGGAAAGGCGAGCACCAGCAGGCCGATGAGGAGGAAGGCGCTTTCTTCGGACATGCTCACCCGTGGCAGGTCATTACAGCGCGGGCTCCGCGCGGAGTCAGGTTATGATCGCCGACGATCGGCCCGGCAATCGAAGCTGCTTTGATTGTGGACAAGGTCTTTGCCGTCACGACAAGCGTAGCGCGCCAATGCAGCAGCAACAATTGCCGCACCGGTAAGCTTCGGTTTGCTTCACGACGCTCGCATCGACGATGCGATAATCATGCCGTCCACAAACGCAACTTCGATGCCAGCCATACGCGGGAATCCGGATCTTGGGTATCCCGCCGGATACAGGAGCTGTGGATGTCCTCTCCGGGAGACTTGCCAGTCACGCCCACCATTTGACGCGATAGAAGATGTGCTTGCCGATCTTGTCCTTCTCGCGCATGTCGCGCACCCAGCGCGGACGGACATAATTGGCGTGATAATGCGTGGCGTTGCCGACTTCGGGGATCCAGTCCTTGGCGTTCATCACCCGCTCGGCGAGGACCAGGGCCTGTTCCCAGGGCTCCTTCTCGGTCACCTTGTCGGCGACGAGATCGCAGGCGAAGGAGAACTGGCAACCGCCATAGCGCTTGTTGCTGGCGCCTTGATAGACCACGTCGCAGACATTCTTGGGATAGAAGGGGGAGCGCAGGCGGTTGATGATGACCTGGGCGACGGCTACCTGCCCTTCCCGGCTCTCGCCGCGCGCCTCGAAATAGATCGCCGTCGCCAGGCAGGTCTGTGCCTTGGTGAATGCGGCCGGCGGCAAGTCGAGCGGGCGGGCCTTGCCATCGTCCAGCCCGGGCAGGCCGGCGATGCGCGATTTCTTCTGTGCATCGGTCAAGCCCTCGTCACTGCCGATTTCGGGCATGGTCTGGGCATCGTCCGGCGTCATCACCGGCTGCACGTTCGCCAGAGCCACCACCGGCTGGAGAGCACCCGGCTCGGCCATGGCGAGTTCGACCGGTAGCGCCTCGTCGGCACGGGTGGTGCTGCTGGTCAGGCTGGCAAGGTCGGGGCGGCTGGCCGCCGGCGACATGCCGCCAGCCGGGGCCAGCGAATGATCGAGAGGCACGGCTCCGTCATGTCCGCCGAGCTCAGCGTCAGCAATCGAGAGCCGCTCGGCAAGCTTGGTGACGACGATGGCGCTGAGTCGGGAGGGCTGGAATTGCTGCAGGCTCTCGGCGGTCTCAGGCGGCTGGAGCTTGCGCGACAGGCGCCCCATCGGCCTGGCACCGACCTTGGGCATCAGCACATGCGGATCGCCCGATGCCATATAAGCGACATTCTCTCCGGCACCCCGGTCTGGCCGGCGATCGCCCTTGGCGGTCCGGATCACCTCGGGCCAGATCGTCATGCCCTTCTTGGTGGCATCCCGGATCGGCGCGCTGGGCGGACCGACATCGTCGGGAAGCGGCATGAAATCGCTTCGGCTCGGCGTCAGCGTCAGGCTGGCGGGCATGGCCCGCAGCGTGAAGCCGTCTCCGAAGGCCGTCTGCGGCGCCGAACCGATATCGGCAAGGCTGAGCTGCGGCATCGCGAACAGCCCGGCCCGCATCACCGAAGCGCGACGTGCACCCAGCACACCCACACCGCCCTGCAGGGCGCCATGCATGCTGGCGGCAACGGCCGGGCTCGCCTGCACGGCGGTCGAGCGGCGATACATCATCGTGCTGGTAGCGCCAGCGCAGAGCAGAAGGGCGATGATGACGGGCCGGCGCAGCAGCATGGACGAGGCTCACAGGTTCAACCAACACGGCCTATGCAGGTTCTCCATGATCGCGCCCGTGGCGTGATCATGGAGAACCTGCAAGATTTCAAACATCTGCAGACAATCTCGATACTGCCCATTCGTGGGCAGTATCGAGATTTTCGGCCTGGCCGATGAACTCATTGATGATGCATTAACCTTGATGGGGAGTTAACAGAGGCGGCCAGCCTGTTCCAACCGTGGAAGGATTGCTCTATCCTCGCGCCATGATGTCCTCGCCAATGCCCCCCGAACAGATCGTCGCGCTGCTGCAATGGTATGCCGACATGGGCGTGGACATTGCGATCGGCGACGAGCCCGTCGACCGTTTCGCCGAAAGCGCCCTGCCGCCTGCCTCCCCCGCGCGCGCCCTTCCCGAACCGGAACCGGCACGTCGGACGCCCACCGCCACGGCTCAGCCCCGCATGGCCTCCCCCGCCCCTTCCATGTTGACCACCTCGCCGGACGCGGTGGAACTGGCGGCGCGCGAACAGGCACGCAGTGCCCGCACGCTGGACGAATTGCGGGACCTGCTCGAGCGCTTCGACGGCTGCGCCCTCAAGGCCACGGCGAACCGTCTCGTCTTTGCCGATGGCGCGCCCGACGCCAAGGTGATGTTCGTGGGCGAAGCGCCGGGACGCGACGAGGACATCCAAGGCAAGCCCTTCGTCGGCCGCTCCGGCCAGCTGCTCGACCGCATGCTCACCGCCATCGGGCTCGACCGCACCAAGGCCTATATCGCCAATGTCGTGCCCTGGCGCCCGCCCGGCAATCGCGATCCGACCCCGCAGGAGACCACGATCTGCCGTCCCTTCATCGAAAGGCAGATCGAACTGGTCGCGCCCAAGGTCCTGGTCTGCCTCGGCGCCCGCAGCGCCCAGGCGCTGCTCGGCGTTACCGACGGTATCCTGAAACTGCGCGGCCGCTGGTTGGACTACGATCTGGGCGGCCAGCGTATCCGGGCGATCGCCACGCTGCATCCGGCCTATCTGTTGCGCCAGCCGGTGCAAAAACGCCTGGCCTGGCGTGATTTCCGCGCCATCCGCACGGCACTCGAGCAAGACGCCCCCTGAATGCGCACGAGGACGCAGCCCCTCTCCCTTGAAGATGGGGAGAGCGCAATCACGACGCATTTTGACAAAACTGTATTTCCCTACGTAAGCACCGGCTAGAGCCCCTGTAACGGGCTTTGCGAAGACATATTTATTGGGTATGGCTTGAGCAGTTGAAATCACCATGCCGGCCCTCACAGCGATGGACGGCCGGCATCCGGGGAGCAGGAGACAGGGCGATGAAACTCGACGATATGCGCGCCTCCGACAATGTCGACGATCGTCGCGGCGAAGGCGGTGGCTTCGGCGGCGGTGGCGGCGGCGGTGGTTTCCCGGGCGGACGAGGCGGCATCGGCCTGGGCGGCCTGGTGATCGTGGCCGCGCTCTATTTCCTCGTCGGCCCCGAAGCGGCCTTCAATGCCCTGCAGGGCCTCAGTGGCGGCGGCGAGCCGCAGATCCAGGAACAGCAGCAGCCGCGTCCCTCCAGTCAGACAGGCGGAGCCACCGACGCCTCGGGCACCTTCGTGCGCAAGATCCTGGGGTCGACCGAGGATACCTGGACCAAGCTGTTTCAGGAACAGGTCAAAGGCAGAAGCTACCAGCCGACCGAGCTGGTGTTGTTCAGCGGCGTGACACGGTCGGCCTGCGGCACGGCCCAATCGGCGATGGGTCCCTTCTATTGCCCGAATGACAAGAAGGTCTATCTCGACACCGCCTTCTTCGACGAGATGCGCAACCGCTTCAATGCCTGCCCGGCGGGCCAGGGTGCCTGCGCCTTCGCGCAGGCCTATGTGATCGCGCATGAAGTCGGCCACCACGTGCAGGACGAACTCGGCCTGCTGCGCGAAGGTGGCGCCGGTGCCGGCGGCGCCTCGGTGCGCCAGGAACTGCAGGCCGATTGCCTGGCCGGCGTTTGGGCCAACCGCACCCAGCAGGATTTCAAGTTCATCGAGCAGGGCGACATCGAAGGCGCACTGCAGACGGCGCAGGCCATCGGCGACGACATGCTGCAGAAGAAGATGCAGGGCTATGTCGTGCCCGACAGCTTCACCCATGGCACGGCGGCCCAGCGCCAGCGCTGGTTCGTCGCCGGCCTGAAGAGCGGCCAGATCCGCTCCTGCGACACCTCCGGTAATATCTGAGGGAATTGGGGGGCGGTTCTTCAGAGCCGCCTGGAAGCATCGCATTGGCCGGTTCGGCATCGGGCGGATCGCGAAGTTCGGATAGGACATCACGACCCCTCATCCGACGCTTCGCGCCACCTTCTCCCGCAGGGGGAGAAGGGATCGGGTTAGCTCAGCGCCTTTCAAAATGGCCTCTTCTCCCCTTGCGGGTGTCGCCAACTCACTTGAGTTGGCTAGAGGTCCCGGCAGGGGGATGAGGGGTCGCAGCCCCCCGTTCAGGCCGGCAAGCCGCCAAGCTCGGCCAACCTGACCGGACGGCCCGATTTCATGCTGGCAACAGCCGCCGCCCCGCACAGCATCGACATCGCGCCGGCCAGCGCGCCGGCACGCTGGCCGAGCGGGTCGGTCATGCCGGGGCGCAGCAGCATGTCGCGCAGGCGGTCGTCGCCGCCGAAATGCCCGCCGCCGGCATGCGGCACGCTGATACGCTCGACATCGCCGAAATTGCGCATCAGCAGAATCTCGTCATGGTCGGGTGTCTCGAAGGCCTGTCGCTCATATTGGCGGACCTCGATGCGTCCCTTGGTCCCGTTGAAGGCCAGGTGGTAGCCCTCGATCGGCATGAAGGTATTGAGGGAATAGGACACGATCACCTCGTTCTCGAAGCGCAGCATCGCCGTCATGGTGTCGGCGATGTCGATGTCCTCACGATAGACGCAAGCATCGCGCACATAGCCGTCCTCGCTCGACGGGTCCTCATAGAGCAGGGTCAGCCAGGGATCCCCGCTCATGTCGAAATAGAAATCGCAATCCTGGGCGTGGCTGCAGGTCTGGCAGCGTTCGCCGCGAAACGGCCCGTTGCGGCCGTAATTGCGCTGGGTACCGAAGGCCGAGACCTCGCGCGGCACCGAGTCCAGATACCAGTTGAGCAGGTCGAAATGATGGGTGGCCTTGTGCACGAACAGGCTGCCCGAATGGGCCTCCTTGGCGTGCCAGCGCCGGAAGTAGTCGGCGCCATGCTGGGTGTCGAGATACCAGTGGAAGTCGACCGAGGTCACGGTGCCCACCGCTTCCTCGCGCAGCAGCTGCTTGATACGAGCGGCCGTGGGGGCGAAGCGGTAGTTGAAGGTCACGTCGACGGGCCGGCCGGTGCGCGCCTCGGCTTCAAGGATGCGGCGGCACTTTTCCGGCGTGGTGGTCATCGGCTTCTCGGTAATCACCCGGCAACCCGCCTCCAGCGCCTTGACGATGATCTCGTCATGGGTGTCGTCACGGCTGCAGACGATGACGATCTCCGGCTTCACGCTCGCCAGCATCTCGTCGACATCGGTATAGACGGGCGCGTTGGTGCCGATCGCGGTGCGCGCCGCCGTGGCCCGCATCTCGTTGATGTCGCAGATTGCCACGAACTCGGCCCGGTCCCGCCAGCCTTGCAGCAATTCCTTGCCCCACATGCCCGCGCCGCGATGGCCGGTGCCGACCAGGGCCACCCGATGCCGCTCGGCGCCCTCCTCATGTCTCGTCGCTTGCATCGTCATAGCGTTTCCTCATGCGGTTCTGGCTGTTGAGGCGCCCGGGAACGGGATCTTTCTCCAGGACGCTCAGACGAAATAATCGGGATACTGCACCCTCAGCCTGTCGATGTCGGGAACCACGGCGCTCAGATGCGCCTTCATGGCCTTGCTGGCCACCTCGACATCGCGGCGGGCGATGGCATCGCGGATGAAGCTGTGCTCGGCGATGACCTGATGCATGCGCCCCGCCACCGGCAGGGTCAGCCGCCGTGCCCGGTCCATCTGGACCTTGATCTGGCGCAGCAGGCGCGGAATGCTGGGATAGCCGGCGATCTGGGCAATGGCCTGGTGAAAGGCTTCATCCGCCTCGTGAAAGGCATCCTTGTCGCCAAGATCGGCCAGAAGGCGCTGGCGCGCCAGGATGGCATCGATGCTGGCGATGTCGGCAACCGTGGCGATCTCGATCAGGCGCCGCACCGCCGTATCCTCCAGGGACTGGCGGATCACCACCGCCTCGGGAATGGCAGCCACCGGCACGCGCGACACGAAGGTTCCCGATTGCGGGAAGATGTCGACCAGGCCGTCCTCGGCCAGGCGGATCAGGGCCTCGCGCACCGGCGTCTTGCTCACGCCGAAGCGCTGAGTCAGCGCCTTTTCCTGCAAGGGAGTGCCGGGCACCAGGCGCATGCCGAGGATCGCCTCGCGCAGATCGTCATAGATCAGGGTTGCCGTAGTGACGCGCGGCCGCCTGGGGCGAACGCCGGACTGCGCCGCCTTGCCTCGCGCCGTCAGGATTTCCAGCGAATGGCTCGTATCCTGGCTCTCCATGGCCCTGGCCTGATGTGCCCTGCGGCATCACGATGATCAGATTTTGACACACTAGTATCTTAGTGTTAAAGCCAACGTCAAGAGGAGACGCCAACCAGAACAGGGCCGAGCCCCGCATGGCACTTCATCCAGACAGGCTTTTGCCGATCGAACCGGACGCCAGGACCATCGCGCGCCGCCTCTACGGGCAGGTGGCAGGCCTGCCGATCCTCTCCCCGCACGGCCATACCGATCCGCGCTGGTACGCCGAGGACGCGCCCTTTCCCGACCCCGCCACGCTGTTCGTCAAGCCCGACCACTACATCACCCGCATGCTCTATTCGCAGGGCGTGCGGCTGGAGGCGCTCGGCATTCCCAGCCGGGATGGAACCGATGTCGAAACCGACGGCCGCAAGATCTGGCGGCTGTTCGCAGAACACTGGTATCTCTTCCGGGGCACGCCGAGCCGCTTGTGGTTCGAGCATTCGCTGGAAAGCGGCTTCGGCATCACCGAGCGTCTGGCGCCGGCCAATGCCGACCGTCTTTACGACGAAATCGCCGCCGCGCTGGAACGGCCTGAATTCCGCCCCCGCGCCCTCTATGACCGCTTCAACATCGAGGCGATTTCCACAACCGACGCCGCCACCGATGCCTTGAAAGCCCATCAGGCCATCCGCGCGTCAGGCTGGAAGGGACGCGTCCTGCCGGCCTATCGCCCCGATGCGGTCGTCGATGCCGACAGGGCCGATTTCCAAGTCGAGGTTCGCCGCCTCCTCGATATGACCGGGCAACCGACGAGCTGGGACGGTTATCTGGCGGCGCATCGCGAGCGGCGCGCCTTCTTCAAGTCTCTGGGCGCGACCTCGACCGATCATGGCCACCCCAGCGCCCGCACGGCCAATCTCGACAGGGCCGATGCTGCGGGGCTGTTCGCCCGCCTGCTTGCCGGCCCCGCCACGCCGGCGGATGCCGAGCTGTTCCGGGCCCAGATGCTGACCGAAATGGCACGGATGAGCCTCACGGATGGGCTGACCATGCAGATCCATCCAGGTTCCCACCGCAACCATAATCCGGCCCTGTTCACCCGTTTCGGCCCGGATGTCGGCGCCGATATTCCCAGGCCAACCGGCTATGTCGAGGCACTGAAGCCGCTCCTGGACGCCGTCGGCAACGAGCCCGGCCTCACCCTCGTGCTCTTCACCCTGGACGAGACGGCCTTCAGCCGCGAACTTGCGCCCCTCGCGGGCCATTACCCGGCGCTCAGGCTCGGGCCACCCTGGTGGTTCCTCGACAGTCCGGAAGGCATGCGCCGCTTCCGCGAGCTCGCGACGGAGACGGCCGGCTTCTACAACACGGTCGGCTTCAACGACGATACCCGGGCCTATCTCTCCATCCCGGCACGGCACGACATGGCCCGCCGCGTCGACTGCGCCTGCCTTGCCCGCCTGGTGGCCGACCATCGCCTCGAGGAGGAGGAGGCAGCCGAGATCGCCGTCGACCTCGCCTACAATCTCGCCAAGCGGGCCTACAAGCTCTGACATCGCCTACCGCCGCGGTGTGCAGTGTCACGTAACGTCATATCGATATCGAAACGCACGAGTACAAAGACAAGAACGCGCAAGAACCGGCCTTTCGACCAGCCAAACGGGCCGGAAAAGGGGGAAGCCATGAGTGCCCATCTCGTCAGTCGTCGTGCCCTGCTCGGAGCAGGCTGCGGATTTGCCGCCTCCGCCATGCTAGGCAACCCGGCCCGCGCCGAGGACAAGCAGCTCAGGGTGTTCTGGTGGGGTTCGCAGGAGCGGGCCGATCGCACCAACAAGGCGGTAGACGCCTTCCGGGCCGCCAATGCCGGCATCGACACCAAGACCGAATTCACCGGATGGAGCGACTACTGGCCCCGCCTCGCCACGCGGGTCGCCGGGCGCAATGCACCGGACCTGGTGCAGATGGATTACCGCTATATGTTCGAATATGCCCGCCGCGGCGCGATCGTGCCGCTCGATCAATATCTGGGCAATCTTCTCGACATCGCCGATTTCGGCAAGACCAATCTGGGATCCTGCAGCGTCGACGGCAAGCTTTACGGCATCAATCTCGGCGTCAATTCCTCCGCCATGGCCCTTGACGGGGCCGCCTGGCAGCAGACGGGCGTAGAGCCGCCGAAATTCGGGACGAGCTGGGAAGAATTCGCCAGCAAATGCGAGGCCTTCGGCAAGGCCAACAAGCGCAAGAAGTTCTACGCTTCCGTCGATGCCAGCGGCCTCGAGCCGGCCTTCGAGCTCTGGTTGCGGCAGCGGGGCAAGGCTCTCTATGACGACAAGGGCGCGCTTGCTTTCGATGCCAAGGACGCGGCCGACTGGTTCAAGCTGTGGGGCGCCCTGCGGGATTCCGGCGGTTGTGTCACCGCCGACATCCAGGCTCTCGACAAGCTGACGCTGGAGACTTCGCCGCTGGCCCTCGGCTATGCCGCTGCCAGTTTCCTGCATTCCAACCAGTTCATCGGCGCCCAGCAGCTCAGCAAGGCCAAGCTCTCGATCACGGCCTATCCCGTCACGACCGGCGGCAAGCCCGGCCACTATCTCAAGCCCTCGCAGATGTGGTCGGTCTCCTCGGATACCAAGGCGCCGGAGCTTGCCGTCAAGCTGGCCAACTTCACGGTACATGATCCGGCCGGCGTCAAGATCCTCGGCGTGGAACGGGGCGTGCCTGCCTCGCCCGCCATGCGCGACCTCGCGGCCGCCTCGCTCGACGAGGTCAGCAGGCAGATGGTCGATTATGTCGGCAAGCTCGACCCCTATGTCGGCCCCCTTCCCCCCGCCCCGCCCAAGGGCGCCGGCGAGATCTCCTTCGTGCTGCTGCGCATCAGCCAGGAGGTCGCCTTCGGCACGACAGCCGAGCAAGGGGGCGAACAATTCGTCACGGAAGCCGAGTCGATCCTGAAGCGGGGCTGACCGCCATGGCCCCGACGACCCTGGCCTCGACCACTCTGGCCCGTCCGAGCGAGATCTCCGAAAGCCGGTTGCGGCAGGCCCTGCGCCGCAACGCCGCCGGCTATCTGTTCCTCGCCCCCTGGCTGCTCGGCTTTCTCGGCCTGACGCTGGGGCCGGCCTTGGCCTCGCTCTATCTGTCCTTCACCAATTACGACCTGCTGCAGAGCCCGCAATTCGCCGGCACTGCCAATTATGTGCGCATCGCCACCGCCGATCCGAAATTCGCGGCGGCAATGAAGGTCACTTTCACCTATGTGCTCCTGTCGGTGCCGCTCAAGCTGATCTTCGCCCTGGCCCTGGCCATGGCCTTCAATCGCGGCATTCGCGGATTGCCGTTCTATCGCGCCATCTTCTACCTGCCCTCGCTGCTCGGTGCCTCCGTGGCGATTGCGGTGCTCTGGCGCCAGCTCTTCGCCGCCGACGGCCTCGTCAATTCGCTGCTTGCGCTCGTCGGCATCGATGGGCCGAGCTGGATCTCCAATCCACGCTATTCGCTCTACACGCTGGTGGCGCTCTCGGTCTGGCAGTTCGGCTCGCCCATGATCATCTTCCTGGCGGGCCTGCGCCAAATTCCGCAGGACATGTACGAGGCCGCAAGCCTGGACGGCGCCTCCAAGGCCCGGCAGTTCTTCAGGATCACCTTGCCGCTGCTCACCCCGGTGGTGTTCTTCAATTTCGTCATCCAGACCATCGAGGCTTTCAAGGCCTTCACGCCCGCCTTCATCATCTCCGAAGGCAATGGCGGCCCGATCAACTCGACCCTGTTCTACACGCTCTATCTCTACCAGGAGGCTTTTGGCTATTTCCGCATGGGCTATGCCTCGGCGCTGGCCTGGATCCTGGTGCTGATCATCGCCTTCTTCACCGCCTTCTCCTTCCTCACCGCGCGTTATTGGGTGCATTATGACGACTGATGCCGCCGTGCACGCGCCGGAGCGCTCGATCCTGCGTTCCGCCCTGATCCACGCCGCCCTGATCGGCGCCTCCTTCGTGATGCTCTATCCCCTGCTCTGGATGCTGGCCGGCTCGGTGCGCCCGGCCGACGACATTTTCGGCGGCCAGACCTCGCTGATCCCTTCCCAGATCTCGATCCGGGCCTATCAGACCGGCTGGTTCGGCCTGCAGGTGAGCTTCGGCACCTTCTTCCTCAACTCGCTGGCGATTTCCGTGCTGGCGACCATCGGCAACGTCATGGCGGCCTCGCTGACGGCCTATGCCTTCGCGCGGCTGCAGTTCTTCGGCAAGAATTTCTGGTTCGCCCTGATGCTGGGCACGCTGATGCTGCCTTATCACGTCACGCTCATTCCCCAATATGTGCTGTTTCTGAGCATGGGCTGGGTCAACACCTGGCTGCCGCTGGTGGTGCCCAAATTCCTGGCCGTCGACGCCTTCTTCATCTTCCTGATGGTGCAGTTCTTCCGCGGCCTGCCGCGCGAGCTCGACGAGGCCGCCATGATGGATGGCTGCAGCGCCTGGCGCATCTACTGGAAGATCGTGCTGCCGCTTTCGACACCCGTGCTCGCCACGGCCGCGATCTTCTCCTTCATCTGGACCTGGGAGGATTTCTTCGGGCCGCTGATCTATCTGAGCGACATCCACACCTACACCGTGCAGCTCGGCCTGCGCTCCCTCGTCGATGCCAGCGGCACCTCCGACTGGGGTGCGTTGTTTGCCATGTCGGTGCTCTCCCTGATCCCGATCTTCCTGGTCTTCCTGTTCTTCCAGCGCCTTCTGATCGAAGGCATCGCCACCACGGGCATGAAACGCTGAAAATTTCCCGGATCATTGATATGAAACCTTTGAAATTCGCCGTCATCGGCATCAATCACGACCATATCCATGGCCAGATCCGGGCGCTCCGGCAGGCAGGCGCCGTCTGCACCGGCTTTCATGCCGTCGAGAACGATCTTTCGGCCGCCTTTGCCGCCGCCTATCCCGAGGTCCCGCGCGTCGCGGAGGCGGCAAGGCTCTATGAGGATCCTGCGATCGACGTGATCGTCAGCGCCGCCATTCCAGGCGATCGCGCCGACATCGCCGTCAAGGCCATGCGCCACGGCAAGGACGTGCTGCTCGACAAGCCTGGCATGACCAGCCTCGATCAGCTCGAAAGCGTGCGCCTGGTGCAGGCGGAGACCGGGCGCATCCTCTCCATCCTCTATTCGGAGCATTTCGAGGTACCCGCTACGGTGAAGGCGGGCGAACTGGTGGCCTCGGGCGCCATCGGCGACGTCGTGACCATGGCCGGGCTCGGGCCCCATCGCCTGCGCAAGCCGCAGCGGCCGGGCTGGTTCTTCGAGCGCGAACGTTATGGCGGCATCCTCGTCGATATCGGCGCCCACCAGTTCGAGCAGTTCCTGTTCTTCACCGGCGCCGAGGATGCCGATATTCTCTCGGCCTCCGTCGGCAATCGCGCCAATGCCGACAGGCCGGGCCTGCAGGATGTCGGCGATGTCCATCTGCGCACGCCTGAGGGCGTCACCGGCTATATCCGCGTCGACTGGTTCACGCCGGACGGCCTGCCGGTATGGGGCGACGGGCGGCTCTTCATCACCGGTACGCAAGGCACGATCGAGCTGCGCAAATATGTCGACGTCGCTGGCCGCGACGGCGGCGACCATCTTTTCCTCACCGACCGGAAGGGCATGCAGCATATCGACTGTTCTTCGGTCGAGCTTCCCTTCGGCCGGCAGTTCATCGCCGACGTCTTCGAGCGCACCGAAACGGCCATGCCGCAGGCCCGTTGCTTCAAGGCGATGGAACTCGCCCTCAAGGCCCAGCAGCGCGCCGAGGAGGCCGCGTGATGGGCGAGATCAAATCCGTCGCCGTGGTCGGGCTGAACATCGGCCGCTCGCATATCGCCGAGGCCTATGCCCCGCGCCCCGAACGCTGGCGCCTCGCCGCCGTCTGCGACCGCAACCAGGAGCGCCTCGATGCGGTGGCCAACGAATTCTCGGCCGAGAACCGTACCCTTCATTTCGACGAGCTTCTTGCCCGCGACGATATCGACGTGATCGACATCGCCACCCCGCCAGCCACCCATTTCGAGCTGGTCAGCCGGGCCCTGGCAGCCGGCAAGCACGTCGTCTGCGAAAAACCGCTGGTCGGCTCGCTGCACGACGCCGATCTGCTGGCCAATGCCCAGGCCCAGAGCGGCCAGATCCTGATGCCGATCTTCCAGTATCGCTTCGGCGAGGGAGTACAGAAAGCCAAGCGCATCATCGAAGCAGGGCTGGCCGGCAAGCCCTATCTCGGCACGGTCGAAACCCATTGGAAGCGCACGCCCGACTATTATGCCGTCTACTGGCGCGGCAAATGGGAGACCGAGCTCGGCGGCGTGCTGATGACCCACGCCATTCACCAGCACGACATGATGACCTATCTGATGGGCCCGGTTCGGCGCCTGTTCGCGCGGGCGACGACCCGCGTCAACGCCATCGAGGTGGAGGACTGCGTCTCTTCCTCCTGGGAAATGGCCAATGGCGCGCTGGTGGCCGCCAGCGCCACTCTGGGCTCGCAGAACGAGATCAGCCGGCTGCGCCTGTGCTTCGAGAACGTCACCTTCGAGAGCGGCGGCGAGGCCTATTCGCCGGGCGACGAGCCCTGGACGATCCTGCCCGCCAACGAGGCCGTGGCCGCACGCATCCAGGATCTCGTCGCCGACCTGCCGCCGGTCGGCCGCCGCTTCCTCGGGCAGATGGATGCCTTTCACGAGGCCTTGCACGGACGCGGGCCGGTCCCGGTCACGGTCGATGATGCACGTCGGGCGCTGGAACTGGCGACTGCCTTCTACCACTCGGCCCAGACCGGCAGTGACGTGGTTCTGCCGATCGGACCGGATCACCCGAAATATCGCGGTTGGCGGCCGTAAGGAGGACGACATGGCGACCAGCATCAGGCTCGACAAGGTGGTGAAGCGCTACGGATCTCTGGACGTCATTCATGGCGTGGATCTCGTCATCGAACCGGGCGAGTTCACGGTGTTCGTTGGCCCATCGGGCTGCGGCAAGTCTACCCTCCTGCGCATGATCGCTGGGCTCGAGCCGATTTCGGCCGGCGACCTCACCATCGACGGCGAGCGCATGAACAATGTCCCTGCTTCGCGCCGGGGCATCGCCATGGTGTTCCAGTCCTATGCCCTCTACCCCCACATGACAGTGTACAAGAACCTCGCCTTCGGCCTGGAAACAGCCGGCTACAAGCGTGCCGAAATCGAGAAACGGGTGCGTCATGCGGCCAGGATCCTCAAGATCGAGGATTATCTGCAGCGCCGCCCCAAGGCCCTGTCCGGCGGCCAGCGCCAGCGCGTCGCCATCGGGCGGGCGATCGTGCGCGAGCCCCGCATCTTCCTGTTCGACGAGCCGCTCTCCAATCTCGACGCGGAACTGCGCGTGCAGATGCGCGTCGAGATCGCCAAGCTGCACCAGGACCTCGGCAACACCATGATCTATGTCACCCATGACCAGGTCGAGGCGATGACCATGGCCGACAAGATCGTGGTGCTGCGCGACGGCGTGGTGATGCAGGTCGGCGCGCCGCTCGACCTCTACAATGCACCGGCCAACCAGTTCGTGGCCGGCTTCATCGGCTCGCCCAAGATGAACTTCCTGGCCGGCCGCCTGGCCGGGACTGGCGATGCCATCGAGGTCGCCGGGCAATCCGTTCGCCTCGGCACGCCGCTGCCGGGTGCCAACGCGGCGACCCCGGTCACCTTCGGCGTCCGCCCCGAGCATATCCTGGTCGGCGGCGAGGCCGGCGAGGCGCTCGGGGAGGTCAAGGTCCATCTGGTGGAGCATCTCGGCGGAGAGACGGTGCTCTACGCTGCCACCGCAGGTGGCGAGAACCTGACCATTTCGGCCCCCGGCCAGTTGCGGGTCCGCCATGGCGAAACCGTGCCTCTGCGTGCCGACCCTGCCCTCTGCCATGTCTTCGACCGGGAAGGCGCTTCGCTGCGGCGATAATTCCTCCGGGATCGCAGGCTTCCAGCCTGCTCTTGGAAACACGAACCGCTCAAGAGCAGGTTGGAAGCCTGCGATCCCGGATTTCAGCTCTCCGCCCCTACCCCGCCTGTAAAGGCGCGGGCGCGCAAGGCATGGGTTCCCAAACGCCCGCCCGCCAGCAACGCCTTGCGCGGTGCCAGCATGGCCTGCCTCCGTCTGCGGCCGCGTGACAGCTTGAGCACGATCTCGCGGAGCCTTGCCCGCCAGCCGTAATCGTCGACCGCGCCCCGAAACAGCATGGCGACCGGGTGGTCGTCGGCTCTTTGCAATCGCTGCATCATCGCGCCGGCTTCGCGGAACCAATCGCTTTCCAGCCGGACGCCTGGCGCCATCATGAGCACCCAGTCGCTGCGGGCGGCCTCCAGACCGGCCCTGGCATCGCCTTCGACGATGACGCAACCGACCGCGTCGGCCACCAGCCGTGTGCCCTGCGACGGTCCGGCTTCCGCCACCACCACCTCACGCACGAAACCGTCCGCCGCCGCCGGAACGAGGGCAGCCAGCGTTTCCGCCAGCGCGATTTCCTGGCCGTTTGCGGCAATGACGACACTGATCATGGCAGGTCTGGTCCGTCTGGAACGGTCACTTTTCTCAAGCGTCCGCATATCACGCGCCACCGCCGGGCGTGAGGGGCGCGAATGCGCGATCCTGCTCAAATGATTGGCATTTTCGTTTCCCTTGCTCAAATGTTCCCTTTTTGTTCTAATGAGAACAGAGAAATTTGATTCGCGGAGGCGGCCATGGGCGTGCCGATAAGCAAGGTCTCTCTTACCGATGCGGTGCCGGTGGGCACGACCGTGGTCGACATCGAGCGACGACGGGGGCGCGGTGCCGGCTCCAATGCCAGCGGGCGCTTCGAGGGGCTCTCGCGCTTCATCGAGGATGACGGCTGGAACTCGATCGAGGAACTGCCGACCCTGCGCACCGAGATCCAGGAGGAACATGCCCGCAAGATCATCACCTTCAACGACTCGCCGGACATCTCCTTCGACCGCTCGATCAACCCCTATCGCGGTTGCGAGCATGGCTGCGTCTATTGCTTCGCCAGGCCGACCCACGCGCATATGGGCCTCTCGCCGGGACTCGATTTCGAGACCAAGCTGTTCGCCAAGCCGAATGCCGCTGCACTGCTGGAAAGGGAATTGTCGGCGAAGAACTACCAGCCGCGCACCATCGCGATGGGCACCAACACCGATCCCTACCAGCCGATCGAGCGCCAGCGCGGCATCACCCGCTCCATTCTGGAAGTCCTTGATAGAACCAGCCATCCGGTCGGTATCGTCACCAAATCGGGCCTGATCACGCGCGACATCGACATTCTCGCACGCCTCGCCAGGCGCGGTCTCGTCAAGGTCGCCTTGTCGGTGACCACCCTCGACGCCAAGCTTTCGCGCTCGCTCGAACCGCGCGCGGCGACGCCGTCCCTGCGCCTGAAGGCCATGCGCCAGCTAGCCGATGCCGGCATTCCCGTGACGGTGATGGTGGCGCCGATCATCCCCAAGATCAACGATGCCGAAATCGAGCGCATCCTCGATGCGGCCCATGCGGCGGGCGCACGCGAGGCAGGTTACGTCATGCTGCGCCTGCCGCTGGAGATTTCGGGCCTGATGCGCGATTGGCTCAACGAGCATCGCCCCGATGCCATGAACCATGTCTTCTCGCTGATGCGGTCGAGCCGCGACGGCAAGGACTATGATTCACGCTGGGGCCTGCGCATGTCGGGAACCGGACCCTATGCCTGGATGATCGGCCGGCGCTTCGAACTGGCCGCCGCGCGGCTCGGCATCAACGCAAGGCGGCTGAAGTTGCGCACCGACCTGTTCACCCGCCCGGTGCGGATGGGCGAGCAGTTGGCGCTGTTCTGAGCGGGCGGATATTCCGTCCCTCGGTCAAATTGCCCAAGAAACGGTCCTTGTCCACTCCGCCATCTCAAGAACTGCCGGCAATCACCCCTTGCTACCGCTGAACCAGGATGAGCGTTGAGGCTTGGCCGGCACCGAGGAAGACTCGCTCACGGACGGGCCGGGCAATTCGCTCACCGGTGTGAGCGTCGCCGACGCCCAGAAGGAATTGCCGGCCAAGGCGTGCTCGGCAAGCTTGCGATAGGTCGCCAGGCGACGATCGATCCGCTCGCCAATGTCATAGGCGGCAAGTTCCTGGGGCGTCGGGTCACGACCGACCTCCTTCTTGAACGCCGCCAGCCAGTCACGCTTGTTCTGCATGGAAAGGGAGAAAGCGAGGAGGCCGACGACATCCTCCTCGTCATGCACCAGACGATCGAACACATTGTCGGAGTGCAGGCCGGCCTTGGCCGGAGCCGGGTTTGGGGCGGATGCCACTTCGCTCTTGGATTGATGGTCCTGAGAAGGCGCAACTGCCTCGATATCGGTCACGTTCTTTTGCATTCCACCCTGCCCTGCAACAAACGCTATCTGCCCAGATGCTAGCTACCGTTGTCGGCAACATGCCGTGAAATATTGCGGCTCAACTTGACACGGCAGGGGCACAAAGCAAGTCACGATTTGTATCGGTACAGTTTCGGGCCATCTTCCACGCTGGACCTGTCGGCAGGAATCTTCTAACGCCAGTTCATGACAAAACTTCTTCTCGCTGGCGTCGACGAGGCTGGCCGGGGACCGCTGGCGGGCCCGGTTTCGGCAGCCGCCGTCATCCTTGATCCTGACAGAGTGCCCGTCGGCCTGGCCGATTCCAAGGTCATCACGGCGGCACGACGCGAAGAGCTCTATCAGGAGATCATGGCGTCGGCGCTTTCGGTGTCGGTTGCCTTTTCGAGCCCTGCCCTGATCGACCGGCTCAACATCCGCGGCGCCACGCTCGACGCCATGCGGCGAGCCGTCAGGGGCCTGTCCCTGCGCCCTTCGTCGGTGGAGATCGACGGCAAGGACGTGCCGCACGGCCTGCAGCTTCCGGCCCGCGCCATCATCGACGGCGATGCCCTGGTGCCGGCTATTTCCGCTGCCTCGATCATCGCCAAGGTCACCCGCGACCGCCTGATGATCAAGCTGGCGGTCACCTATCCGCTCTATGGCTTCGAGCGCCATATGGGCTACGGCACAGCCGAACATACCGCCGCCATCGACACGCATGGCCCCTGCCCGCACCATCGCCTGACATTCGGCAGGCTCAAGGCTTATCGGGTTTGAAGAGGAGGGACAGCGCGCGCCCCTCATCCGGCTGCCGCCACCTTCTCCCGCAAGGGGAGAAGGGATTTCATCGGGCTCGCTTTTGCCACATCCGGCCGCTTCAACATCGCGCGGCCCATCCCACAAAGGCTCCTTCTCCCCTTGCGGGTGCCGTCAACTCCCTTGAGTTGACGAGAGGTACCGGCAGGGGGATGAGGGGTGCAACACCTCCTACGGCGCGATCACGCCCTTGCGGAAGATGAAGCAGCCATAGAAGCGGCGCTCGCCGGTGGCGATGACGCAATAGGCTTTCTTGGCGTGTTCGTAGAATTCCATGCGCTCGATCGAGGTCATCGGCCAGGACTTGCCTTCCGCGCGGTCAATGGCCGCCTGCACCTCCTGCTGGACCGCCGGGATCTCGTCAGGCGAGCCGACGATCTCCATGCGGCGGGCCGAGTCGTCGACGAAGGTGTCGAGCGGCACGACCGAGAGCACGGCCTCGACCGCCCGCGCGGCCGTTACGCCGTCGATACGCAGGAGATCGCCCAGCACCGTTTCGCGGGCAACCGAATCGGCCGGGAAATTGGTGTCGCAGATCACCAGCGTATCGCCATGGCCCATGGCCCGGAGGGCATAGAGCACATCGGCATTCAGCAACGGATCGATGTTCTTGAGCATGATACTTTCCTATTTTGCGATCTGCGCAGGCTTGGTCTGCATGAGTTTGGCCTGCAGGATGACGACGACCAGCAGGAAGGCGCCGCGCACCACCGACTGCCAATAGGCCGAGAGCGAGATCCAGCCCATGCCGTTCTCGAAATTGAGGATGGTGTAGATCAGGCCGAGCAGCAAGGCGCCGGCCAGCGTGCCGCCAATGGAGCCCTTGCCGCCCGTCAGCAGCGTGCCGCCCACCACCACCGAGGCGATGGCGATCAGCTCCCAGCCAATGCCTTCGATCGGTTGCCCCGCGCCGAATTGCGAAGCCAGGATCACACCCGACATCCCGGCCGTCACGCCCGAGATCACATAGACGGCGAAGATGGTGCGATTCACTGGCAATCCCATCAGCCGGGAGGCTTCCGCACCGCCGCCGACGGCAAGCACATGGCGCCCAAAAGAGGTGGAATTCAGCGTGACGCCACCAATGATATAGGCAGCCAGGGCGATCCAGGCCGGTGTCGGAAAGCTCAGGATGAAACCGAGAATGGTCGCCGCGATACCGGCATTTTCGGCATCCACCCATTCGGGCCTGAGGAAGCTGAGAAGATCACCTTGCCCGAGCACGGTAAAGGCGGTGTCATAGGAGGCCGACACCGACTGGTTGTTGGCGAGCAGCAGGGCGGTGCCCTGCGCCGCCAGCATGGTGGCAAGCGTGGCGATGAAGGGCAGGATCTTCAACCGGGTGATGATCAGCGCATTGATGAGGCCGACAATTGCCCCCGCCGCAAGCCCGCCGGCCACACCGGCAAGCAAGCCATAGGAGCTGAGATAGGCGGACACGACGCTCGCCAGCGCGGCGGTGGTGCCGACCGACAAATCGATGCCGCCGGTCATGATCACGAAACACATGCCGAGGGCCACCAGCATGAACATCGAGTTGTAACGCAGCACGGTCTGGATGTTGTAGGTGCCGAGGAAACCGTCATAGCGCCAGGCACCGAAGGCCGCGAGCAGCACGAGGGCGAGCAGGACGCCGATCACCGGCGTGAACTGGAATTTCTTCATCACGCCGTTCCCTGCCGCTGGAGCCAGACGGCGAGCACGATCAGCACCGCCTTGGCAATGAGGGCCGCCGCATCCGGCACGCCGTTGGCAAGCAAGGTATAGCGCACCAGCTGGATGATCAGGGCTCCGAACAGGGTGCCGACGATGGTGGCCCTGCCGCCCGAAAGCAGCGTGCCACCCACGGCCACCGCAGCGATGGCATCGAGTTCCTTGCCCATGCCGATCAGATTGGCATCGGCCGCCGAGTTCATGGCGATCTCGATGAGACCCGCAATGCCGGCGCACAGCCCGCAGATGAAATAGACCAGCACCTTGACGCGGGCGGCCGGCACGCCGGCGAGCCGGGCAGCCGACTCATTGCCGCCGACTGCCAGAACCTGGCGGCCGAAGACGGTACCCTTGAGCACATAGGCGGCCGCGATCACCAAGACCGCCATGATCCAGACCTGGAACGGCAATCCCAGCACCTTGCCGAGCGCGATCGCCTGGAACTCGGGGACCTTGAAGACCTGCAGGTCGCCATTGGTGGAGACCTGGGCAAGTCCCCTGCCCGCGATGAACAGGATCAGCGTCGCGATGATCGGCTGGATGTTGTAGCGCGTGATCAGCCAGCCGTTGAACAGGCCGAACAGACCGGCCACCAGCACCGGGATGACGATGCCGAAGGCGATCGCGACATAGAGGTTGGGAAAATCCACCAGCTTGCCGGTGAAGATCATCGGCGACAACGCACCGGCGATCGCCATCAAGGAACCGACCGACAGGTCGATGCCGCCGGTTGCGATCACCAGCGTCATGCCGATGCCGACAATCACGATGGTGCAGACCTGCGTGAGGTTGAGCAGCAGGGTCTGGGTGGTGGCGAAATTGGGTGTGACGGCGAAATTGAAGCCGATCAGAAGCAGCAGCGCGATGAAGACACCGTAGCGCTGCAGGAACGCAGGAACGTCACGCATGGCCGGGTTTTCCGTGGGCTGGCGTCCCCGTCTCGTCGGCGACAGGGCTGGCGCCGTGGGCCATCGCGGCCATGATGCTGTCCTCGCTGATATCGGGCGGCCGCAGCTCCGCCACGCTCAAGCCGTCGCGCAGCACGAAGACGCGGGTCGCAGCCTCGATGATTTCCTCAAGTTCCGACGAAATCACCAGCACACCGAGTCCCTCGGCAGAAAAGCGCCGGATCAGGTTGAGAATTTCCGCCTTGGCACCGACATCGATGCCACGCGTGGGTTCATCCAGGATGAGAAGTTTAGGATTCATGCACAGCCAGCGGGCGAGCAGGACCTTTTGCTGGTTGCCACCGGACAACTCGCGGATCTTCTGATCCGGGCTCGAGCATTTGATGCCGATTTCCTTGATGAAGCGCTCGACGATCCGCCTCTGCTCCGCGAGGTCGAAGCGGCCGGAACGCGAGAGGGCCGGCATCAGTGCAAGAGTGAGATTGTCGGCAACCGACATGTCGGGGATGATGCCTTCGACCTTACGATCCTCGGAGCAGAACCCCATGCCGGCCTTGATCGCCTCGGCAGGTGAACGGAAATCCGTCCTGGCGCCACCGAAGGCGATCTCTCCCTTGGCCCGGCGATCGGCGGCAAAGATGGCGCGGGCGGTTTCGGTTCGGCCCGAACCGAGCAGGCCGGCAAGTCCGACAATCTCGCCCTTGTCGATCGAAAGCGTGGCGTCGCTGACCCGGCGGCCGATTGCGAGCGAACGCACGCCGAGCAGTTCCTCCCGGCGTGACGGCGCTTCGTCACGCTCGGCGGCGGTGGGGCCTGCCATCACCTCGGCCAGAGCCTTGCCGAGCATGGTGGTGACCAAAGTGAGCTTGGGCATCTCCTGCATGGTCGAGACGGCGACCGTACGCCCGTCCCGCATGATGGTCACGCGGTCGCAGACCGCATAGAGCTCGTCGAGCTTGTGGGTGACGAACAGCACCGAGACCCCATCGCTCTTCAATTGCCGGATGGTGCGCAGCAGCACCGCCACCTCGGCCTCATCCAGGGAGGAGGTCGGCTCGTCCATGATAACCAGGCGGGCCTTGAAGGATACCGCGCGGGCGATCGCCACCATCTGCTGGATGGCGGTGGGGAATCCTCCCAGGGGCTGGGTGACGTCGATATTCACGTCGAAACGGGCCAGGAGTTCCCGTGCACCGGCATTCATCGCCTTCCAGTCGATGAACAGACCGGCACGCTTGGGCTCGCGCCCGAGATAGATGTTCTCGGCGACCGAGCGATAGCCGATCAGATTGAGTTCCTGAAAGATGGTGCTCACCCCCAGGCGCTGGGCCTGCTGCGGAGAGCTCGCCTGCCAGGGCGCTCCCCCGAAGGTGATGGTGCCGCCATCATGCGAATGGGCACCGTTGAGGATCTTGATCATGGTCGACTTGCCGGCCCCGTTCTGGCCGACCAGGGCCATAACCTCGGCGGGGGCGATGTCGAGGGTCGCACCATGCAGGACTTTGACACCGCCAAAACTCTTGGTGATGCCGTCCATGGAAAGAAGCGGGGACGATGCTGCCATGCAGTCTCTGGCTCATAATGGCGGTAAAACCC
>NZ_LYXZ01000103.1 GCF_001676615.1 Labrys sp. WJW
TGCGCCGCCAGGTCGCGAGCGAGCAACCCGCCCAGATTCTTGCCGCCGCCGGCAATCAGCGCCACTTTTCCCTTGATGCTGTGATCGGCCATGCTGGATCTCCTTTTCGCGAGTGAAGCTTTGTTGAAGGTCAGCTTATCGTCTTGGATTTCGATATAAAGCTATCCATTTGAACATGACACTTCGTGGTCCAATACCAATCTGGTATTAGGCTCCGGCCGCATCGGTCTATTCTCGCGTTCTTCCTGTCACTTCCTGTCTCTATATCACCCAATACCGCACTTTGTGTCGGTGGGGGAACCCAATCCTACGGCAAAAGTCGGCTACCCAGCGCCGAAGGTGGAACTATACCTGTCGTGATCAGTCGCGAACTTGGAACTTTTTTAACGATAAGTGGCAAAAGTTGCCGCTTTCGGGAGGAAGAAGGGCGGAATTCCTCGGTCGGTATCGTGCGACGCAAGCCTTGTCAGCTCGGTGTCGGCGCAAGTCTTGCTGCTCCGCATTGCTCCACAAATCAGTGCGATGTCGTTTCCATGCGTTTGTCCCAGGAGAGCGATTTCAAGCCGGCCACCAGGACGGAAAACCGCCAGCTTCTCCTCGCGCAATCCAGTGCTGTGTCGTCAGCCTTCACCACGGGGTGGTGTATCGGTTTGGAATATTTCAGTTGGACCTCAATCGACTTGTTCACGATTGAGAGGCTCCTTTCACGAGAGGCAGCGAGAGACAGAATGTGGAGCCGCTCCGGTCGCCAGCGGCCAGTATGAGGTCGCCGCCATGCTGGCGAGCAATTTCCCTTGAAATATAAAGCCCCAAGCCGGAGCCATTTATTCGTTGCCCTGCCGCGCGATAGTATTTTTGGAATATGCGTTCACGATCAGTTTCGGAAACGCCAATTCCGTCGTCCATGACATTGATGAATACGGTATCTTCGTCTGACCTCAGCTGCACCGTCACGACGGTGCTCTCAGCCGAATACTTCAAGGCATTCTGGATTAGGTTCAACACCGCAATTTCCAGTAGATTGGGGTCCCCTTTCACCATCGCTTCGTCGCCCCGAACAAAGCGTACGCGCTTGGTCGCGGTGTCATCCAATCCTGCCTCGGCGGTGTCCAGAACCTCGTTGAGATCGAATATTTCGAGTATCGGGAATGACCATGCCTGCCCGGTGTCGAGCCGCTCTTCAGCCAGGACATTTTCAATCAGCATCGACATTCTCTCGACAGCCTGCCGGATCTTGGCGGCTCGCACCTTGACAGTGTCGACATCTCCTGCAGCGGATAGCGAGAGATTGTTGGCGGCAGCCAAGATCACCGCCAGGGGATTGCGAAATTCGTGCGATACCAGAGCAACGAAGCCCCGTTGCTGAGCCAGGGCATCATTGACGGAAGCAAGGGATCGCCTGAGTTTCATTTCAAGCAGGTGGCGCCGATCCATTTCCTCCTTGAGTGATGCGTTACTTTCCGCGAGTTCGGCGGTTCTCTCCCGCACCTTGGTCGTCAGTTCCTGTTCGGCGAACCGCGACATGGCAATGACGCGATCTTTTTCCTTGCTGAGATTATGCTCGGCAAGCCGAGCCCGTTTGGCGACGGCAGCGCTTAGCAGCATGAGATGGATTAAAGTACCCACCGCCAAAAGCCTTGCCAAAGAACTGTCGATCTTCAGTGGATTGAATCCAGTATATTGCAGTTGCATAACAGATGCCAGGAGAACTACACTTAAAAAGGCAAATGCCGGCAATAGATATTGGAAATTTCGTCGAATAATAAGCAAATATAATACAAAAATGGCGGCGAGGATGAGATAAATCTGCTGCAATCGCGAGACAAAGAAACCGACGTCGCCATACCGTCCCGCAAACGCGAACATCAAAGCGGCGACATTGAGAAGGACAATGCCGTGGGAGATGCGGCACACGAGAAGTGAATAGCGTCGAAATTCGAAAAGATTTTCTAAAAATAGCATCAAGAATATGCTGTATGAACAGACGACAATTCCCCAGAACATACGTATGAATTCGGGCCCAAGGAAAAATAAAGCCTCGGACGAATACCCCATATGATATATGCTTATGAGTCCTGAAAATGAAATCAATAATATATAAAGTACAAATATGTTATCCCTAAGCCAGAAATAATAAAGCAAATTCGCTGATATCATTGCCAGGATGGAACCTATTAATACTCCTATAATCCAGTCATTTACATTTATGTATTTTTCGTAACCTGCTTTTTGCCATATATTCAATGACGTTGTGATCGAGGTGGATGACTGCAAGCGGATGTAATAGTCGGTCGATGTGGGGGGGGCAGCAATTCGAAAAACGGCGGAATAGGCGTCGGTCTCGTCTTCCACCTCCAGGCGAAAGGAGCTAGGCGGTACGGCTGCCAGGCTTCCGGTTCCGGTCGGCGCATAGAGAGTGACGTGTTCGATCAGGGGCCTTTCGATCTGCAGGAGCCACTGACTGGAATCTTCCGGAGCGGCAAGGGAGAAGCGAACCCAGATCGCGCCTTTCTGATACCCTTGGGTGAGCATCGAAGGGACGGGAACGAATTGAAGATCGGGCTGTCCTGCGACGATGTCCTCGATGGTGAGTGCACCGCTCCGGTCATTGAGGACGGCGAGGTGACCGCTCAGGGAAACCGCGCCTTTGATACCGTCCGTCGATTTGAGTGAAAGCCCCCATGAGGCTTGCACCACAAAGCAACTAAACAAGATAGACAAAGCAACGATTAGGTGGAATCGGATGCTGCGGAAGTGCGACATGGAGGGGGCATTGATGTTCGCAAGAGAAGCTAAACCGGGCGATGTCGCGATCGCTCCTCTCGTTTATCTCGTTGATGACGATGAGGATTTTCGCGAAGAAATGGTGGCGGGCCTAACCAGATTGGGCTTGAACGTACAGGGGTTTGGCAGTGCTGCGGCTCTGTACCGGGCCTATGCTGGCATGCCATGCGAGATCGTTGTCCTCGATATTGGCCTGCAAGATGAAGACGGCCTGTCGATAGCGACCCATATGCGGGCCTCGCAACCGGTCGGGATCATCATGGCCACGGCCCGTGGATCGATCAATGACCGGGTCACCGGCCTCGAGAAAGGCGCGGATGCCTATCTCGTCAAGCCCATCGATGTTCGGGAACTGGCCGCCACGGTGGTGGCACTCCACAATCGCGTCGCCAAGAATCGCAAACTGCCCGTTCCTCCCAAGAGTCCGCAATGGGCCCTCGTGGAAGGGGGATGGACACTCGTTGACGGCCTGGGCCACCACCTGCGCCTGACAGTCTCCGAACAGCGCCTCATGGGATGCCTGTTCAGGGCGCGCGGCAACACTGTCGAGAGGAGCGCGCTGGTCGAAGCCATGGGCGCTGATGTCTATGACTTCAACTATACCCACCTTGATACCATCGTAAGCCGCCTACGTCGAAGGGCCAAGAAGCTAAACATGGTGCTACCCCTGCATGCCATTCGCGGACAAGGGTTCACCTTCGCGGAATAGTATGGCTTTTCGGTCACTGTCCAGAAAAATTCGTATTTATACTCGGAGGACCTGGGGGGATAATCCTTCCGAATGAGATAGTTTGTGTCAGGAAGTGACATGTAAAGACATTTTGTGAAATTGTGAGGAATCTGGGGAGTAAATATGTTCAAAAATACGTTCAATTATGGAAATCCCCATGTCCCCTCGACTCGTCGGCAAGCACAAGAAGTCTTCTTCGCCTCTTGGAGCTACTTTAACGGTAGGTAGCCCGGTTCGGGTGGCGCAGCGTAGCCTCGTTCATCCGAAAGCCTTAACATCGACCATCGCCATTGCCGCTGCGCTGTCCTGCGGTGGAATGGTAGCGGCTCCTGGTGCTGCGTTTGCGGGAAGCTGCGACCCGGCGACTTTCGTATGCTCGGGAGCGGCGGGAGCTCCTGGTACGGACACGCCAATTGTTATCAATAACCCCGGCGCAACCGCC
>NZ_LYXZ01000104.1 GCF_001676615.1 Labrys sp. WJW
GCCGGTCCGTTGAGGCCCGCGCCAGCTGGGTTGCCACCCGCGCCGACGGGCGCACCGGTCGATCCGGCGTTGCCGCCACCATCGACGCCGTTGGGAGCACTGCCGGCCGGGTTGCCGGCCGTCGTGACAGGCTGCCCGTTCGAACCGACACCGTTGCTGCCGGCCGTTCCATTGAGGCCCGCGCCAGCTGGGTTGCCACCCGCGCCGACGGGCGCACCGGGCGATCCAGCGTTGCCGCTGCCGTCGATGCCATTGGGAGCGCCACCGGCCGGGTTGCGGGCGATGTTGGTGGGCTGGCCATTCGACCCGCTGCCCCCAGCCGGTCCGTTGAGAACGTCGTCAGCAGGATTGTTGGCCAGATAGGCGAGCTCGCCGGGCAAACCGGTGCTGCCGCCAGTCCCGTTGCCGGCCTCTGGACCACTAGCCGTGCCTGAGGGCGGGTTGCCCGCGCTAGTACCGTTGTTGCCGGCCGCGCCTTTGGGAGCACGAGCGGCCGGCTTGCCAGCCGAGTTGGCAGTACCGCCAGCCGATCCGGCGTTGCCGCCACCATCGACGCCGTTGGGAGCACCGCCGGCCGGGTTGCCGGCCGTCGTGACAGGCTGCCCGTTCGAACCGACACCGTTGCTGCCGGCCGTTCCGTTGGGAACCTCGCCAACCGGATTGCCAGCTGTACCGGCGTTGCCGCTACCGTTGATACTGCCGGGAGCACCGTCGACCGGGTTGCCGGCCACGCCCGTGGGCTGGCCATTCGGGCCGATGCCCCCAGCCGACCTGTTGAGAACATCGTCGACTGAATTGTTGGCCAGATAGGCAAGATAGGCAAGCTCGCTGGTCAAACTGCTGTTGCCGCCAGTTCCGTTGCCGGCTCCTGGACCACCTGCCGTGCCCGACGGCAGGCTACCCAAGCCAGTCCTGTTGCTGCCAGCCGTTCCATTGAGGCCATCGCCGGTTGGATTGCCCGCCGTGCCGGCAGTGCCAAGACCGACGTCGCTGCCGGGAACGCCGGCGACCGGGTTGCCGGCTGCACCTGCGCTTTGGTTACCCGGGCCGGCGCTGTTGCCGCCGGCCGTTCCATCGAGGCCATCGCCGGCTGGATTGCCCGCCGTGCCGGCTGTGCCAGGACCGACGTCGCTGCCGGGAACGCCGGCGACCGGGTTGCCGGCTGCACCTGCGCTTTGGTTACCCGGGCCGGCGCTGTTGCCACCTGCCGTTCCATCGAGGCCATCGCCGGCTGGATTGCCCGCCGTGCCGGCTGTGCCAGGACCGATATCGCTGCCGGAAGCGCCGGCGACCGGGTTGCCGGCCACGCCAGTGGGCCGGCCAGTCGAGCCGATGCCACCCGCAGATCCGGCAGGAGCACCACCGACCGGATTGCCTGCCGTGCCTGTGCTTTGGTTACCCGGGCCGGCACTGTTGCCGCCGGCCGTTCCATCGAGGCCATCGCCGGCTGGATTGCCCGCCGTGCCGGCTGTGCCAGGATCGATATCGCTGCCGGAAGCGCCAGCGTCCGGGTTGCCGGCCACGCCAGTGGGTCGGCCAGTCGAGCCGATGCCACCCGCCGGTCCGGCAGGAGCACCACCGACCGGATTGCCAGCCGTGCCGGCAGTGCCAGGACCGATATTGCTGCCAGGAACACCGGCGACCGGGTTGCCTGCCACGCCAGTGAGTTGGTCAGTCGAGCCGATGCCCCCAGCCGGTCCGTTGAGAACATCGTCAGCCGGATTGTCGGCCAGATAGGCAAGCTCACCGGGCAGAACGGTGCTACCGCCAGTTCCGTTGCCGGAACCGCCACTTGAACCATCAGGCGTGCCCGAGGGCAGATTGCCCAAGCCGGCGCCGTTATTGCCGGCCGCTCCAGCAAGAGCATTGCCAGCCGCATTGGCAGCAGCGCCGGCCGGTCCGGCGTTGCCGTTGGGAACGCCAGCAACCGGGCTGCCAGCCATATTGGCGGGTTGGCCGTTCGAGTCAGTGCCGTTGTTGCCAGCCGCTCCGGCAAGAGCATCACCAACCGGATTGGCAGGAGCACCGGTCGGTCCGGCGTTGCCGCCACCGCTGGTGCCGTTGGGAACTCCCTCGGCCGGGTTGCCCGCGATGTTGGTGGGCGGGTCGTTCGAACCGGTGCCTCCGACCGCTCCGGCGAGAACACCACCGAGAGGATTGCCAGCCACATTGGCAGGAACACCAGCCGATCCGACATTGCCGCTACCGTTGCCGTTGGCCACGCCAGGCCGACTATTCGGCAAACCGGCCAAATTGTCGCGCGAGCCGCTGCAGTTGCCGTCAGCGGACGTGTCGCAGTCAACTCCACTGCCGGCTGCGTTGTTGTTGGCGACGTCGCCGCCAGCCCCCCCGCCAATGTCGCCAACACCAGGACTGCCGCCACCGGTGTTGCCACCGCCCGTGTTGCCGCCGCCGGTGTTACCGCCACCGGTGTTACCACCACCGGTATTGCCACCACCGGTGTTACCACCGCCCGTGTTGCCGCCGCCGGTATTGCCACCACCGGTGTTACCACCGCCCGTGTTGCCACCGCCGGTGTTACCGCCACCCGTGTTGCCACCGCCGGTATTGCCACCGCCGGTATTGCCACCACCGGTGTTACCACCGCCCGTGTTGCCACCGCCGGTGTTACCGCCACCCGTGTTGCCACCGCCAGTATTGCCACCGCCGGTATTGCCACCGCCGGTGTTACCGCCACCCGTGTTGCCACCGCCCGTGTTGCCGCCACCCGTGTTGCCACCGCCGGTATTGCCACCGCCCGTGTTGCCGCCGCCGTCGCCGCCAATACCAGCGATCGCACCGGTCAAATCGCCGACTGCATCACCGAGTGTGCCACCGATACCGCCAATGGCACCCGTCAGGCCACCGACTATGCCGCCGAGGCCATCTTCGCCACCGATACCGCCGATCGCACCCGTCAGGCCGCCGACCACGCCACCCAAGCCGCCATCACCGCCGATCGCACCCGTCAGGCCGCCGACCACGCCGCCCAGGCCGCCATCACCGCCGAGGCCGCCCGTCAGGCCATCGACTATGCCGCCGAGGCCATCTTCGCCGCCGATGCCGCCGATCGCACCCGTCAGGCCGCCGACCACGCCACCCAGGCCACCATCACCACCGATGCCGCCGATCGCGCCCGTCAAACCACCGACTGCACCGCCAAGGGTGCCGCCAAGGCCGC
>NZ_LYXZ01000105.1 GCF_001676615.1 Labrys sp. WJW
ACAGCCGCACCCGCCAGCGCCTCGGCATTGGAGGGCGCGATCGTGGCGCCGGCCTGCGCGTAATCCTCGTCCGTGATCCCGGACGCCAGGCCCGCACCGCTCGCGACCGTCACCGTCGCGCCCAGCGCTATCAGCTTCTTAACCGTGTCCGGCGAGGCGCCGACACGGGGCTCGCCGGATTCAACTTCTGCCGGGACAGCTATGCCGATCATGATCGCTCCTCGCACAGGGCTGCAGGGATATGCAGAGAGGTCGCTCCGGTCTACGCCGGGATCGTTCGCAGAGAGCATTTTCCAGAAAAGCCGATAGACTTCTCGTTCAAGAAAACGCGTAAAAACAAATAGCTAGGTAAAAAAGTGCGATTCGGAGAAATCGCGCTTTGCTCCAGAGGACGCGGCGGCAGCAGATTCCCGCCTTCACGGGACGCTCTCAGGTCCAGTGACGTCCCCTATTCGGCAGCAGCCGCTTCAGTGGGAGAGAAGCAGCAGGATCAGCAGGCCCAGGATCAGCACGAGGGCACCGGGCTTCCAGCTCCAGCTCTTCACCGCCATGCCGAATACGGTGGCGATGGTCGACAGGATTGCGATGATCGAGCAGATGCCCCAACGGCCGCTGGTGCCGCCGATGGCCAGCGCAACCACGATGCCCAGAGTCCAGGCCATTCCGATCGCGGAAAAACGCAGGAACCCCTCATAGGTGTTCTTGTGATCAGAAAAGTCGTGCGCGGTCATCGTGTCGTGATGTGCTTCGGCCATTTTCATCCCCAGAATTGGATAAAGGGGCTTTAACCCGAAGAGCCGCTTTATGCAATGCGGCGATTTGGTGGCGGGGCCCGGCCGCAGACTGCACCCGCGTCAATACCAGGCATCGGGCATGGCGGCCTTGCGCTCGGCCACGAAAGCCTCCAGGGCCTCGCGCTTATCCGCGTCGAGGGCCGGCTGTTCATAGGTCTCCAGCATCGCCTTCCATTTGCGATTGGCGCGCTGGACGATGTCGTGGCTGCCCTCTTCGCTCCACTGCTCGAAGGAATTGTTGTCCGAAAGCGGGAAGTCATAGAAGGCGGTCTCGTAATTGCGCATGGTGTGGGCGCTGCCGAGGAAATGCTTGCCCGGGCCGACCTCGTGAAAGCCGTCGAGCGCGAAGGCGTTCTCGTCGACGGGCATGCCCTGGGCGAAGGTGTGGAAGGCGCCGAGCTGGTCGGCGTCGATCACGAATTTCTCGTAGGACATCGCCAGCGCGCCCTCGGCCCAGCCGGCCGCATGCAGGATGAAATGGGCACCGGCCAGGAAGGCGGGCCACATCGAATTGGCGCTCTCATAGGCGGCCTGGGCGTCCGGGATCTTGGAAGCACACAGATTGCCGCCGCAGCGCAGCGGCACGCCGAGCCGGCGCGCCAGCGCGCCGATGCCGAGATAGCCGAGCGCCGGCTCCGGCGTGCCGAAGGTGGGGGCACCGGATTTCAGCGACATCGAGGAAAGGAAATTGCCGAGGATGGCCGGCGCGCCGGGCCGCTCCAGCTGGGTGAGCGCCACGCACATCATGGCTTCGGCAAAGCATTGCGCCAAAGCGCCCGCCGTGGTCACCGGCCCCATGGCGCCGCCCAGGATGAAAGGCACGCACACCGCCGCCTGGTTGGCCCTGGCATAGGTGCGGATGACGCGTGAGGCCTCCCCGTCCAGCACCAGCGGCGAATTGGTGTTGACGTTGCCCAGGATCACGCAGTTGGCATCGACGAAGTCCGGCCCGAACAGCACGCGGCACATCTCGATGGAATCGGCGGCACGCGGGGCCGTGGTGACCGAGCCCATGAATGCCTTGTCCGACAGGGTCATATGGGCCAGCACCATGTCGAGATGCCGCTTGTTGACCGGCACGTCGACCGGCTCGCATACGGTGCCGCCGGAATGGTGCAGCCAGGGCGTGAGGTAGGCGAGGCGGACGAAATTGCCGAAATCCTCCAATGTGCCGTAGCGCCGGCCGCGATCGGCATCGGAAACGAAGGGCGAGCCATAGGCCGGCGAGAATACCGTGTTGGGGCCGCCGATCACCACCGAGCGCTCGGGATTGCGGGCATGCTGCACGAAGCTCGCCGGGCAACTCGCCTGGATGATGGAGCGCACCAGCCCGCGCGGCGGGCGGATGCGCCAGCCATCGGTCTCGGCGCCGGCCTTGCGGAAGAGGTCGACGGCTTCCTGGTCGCCGCGGATCTCGAAGCCGACTTCCTCGAGGATGCGGTCGGCATGCTCCTCGATGCGAACGAGGGCTTCCTCCGACAGGATCTCGTAGGGCGGAATCCGGCGGGTGATATAGGCCGGTGCCGCCGGTCCGCTCCGCGCCCCGCGCCGGCCGGAACGAGGACGCCGAGCTTCCACTGTTGCTTCCACCACCATAGCCCCGCTCCCTGCTTGATATCAGGGCATGCTCACGTCTCGAAGTTTCCGGATGGAGCACCGATATCCTTCCCGGACTGCGGGGAAGGTGTCATTTCGTAGAAATGACGGAAGGGGGAGAGTGACGCCGAACGGGCCGGCAAAACCGCGATGTCGCGTCACCCTACCCCACCCGAGCCGGCTTTGCCGGCCCACCCTCCCCGAAGTCGGGGAGGGATGGTGGCGCCCTCTCCGGCATGGTCTCGCCATGTGCATGCCCTGACTGGACGAGGTCGATGCTAGCGAGATGGCGGGACATCAAAGACTGAAACCGGACATTCCCTGTTCTGCAGGCGACAGTTTCCAAAGCGTTTTGTGATTTCTCGGAATCACCGAGAATCGCAAAGACGCGTCGAACCGAAGAGTTGGAGCAAGCAAGCGTTCACGTGTGAACGCGCTTTGCTCTAGCAGTCAGTGCACGGGGGAGATGATGGTGACGGAATGATCGAGCGAAAGCCGCCGGATGGCGAGTTCGGCAGCCATGACATTGTCGAGGCCGGTCAGGGTCGTCTCGGCCTCGTCGCCCTTCGCCTCATGGCGGATTTCCAGGGTGCCGAAGCCGCGTTCGATGCTCTTGCGCTCGACTCCCAGAATGGCCCTGCCGGAAAGGGCTTCCTCGACGCCGCTGCGGATGGAGATCAGCACCAGGCGCCGGTCGGTGATCAGCACCACACGGTCCTTGGCGCGCCGATAGGCCGCCCAGGGGGCGCAGACGAGGTAGAGACCGAACAGGAAGGCCGGCACGGCCAGCAGGCTGAACAAGGCCGGCAGGATCAGCGAGCCGCCATTGTGGATGGCCTGCCAGACGGCGGCGAGACAGGCCCAGGCGATCGGCAGGCTGAGCACGGCGAGCAGGACCCCGGCCCCGAGTGTGGGCAAGGCATTGCGCGCGGCCTCGCGCGGGTCAGGCGCGGTGACGTAGACAATCGGCTCGGCGGGCGCCAATGCCTTCACGGCCGCGCGTCGCGCCGCCTCGCTCAGCCTCAACAAGCCAGACATGGTTCGTTCCGGTCCAATTTACCTGCCACCCAATTTGCTTGCCATCCAATTAGCTTGTCACTTGGGCCATCTGGCCATAAAAGACCGGGCAACAGGGCCCCATCTCACACGGTTTGAACACAATGGACAAGTTCACCACGCTCACCGGCGTCGCTGCGCCGCTGGAAATCATGAACGTAGACACGGACATGATCATCCCCAAGCAATATCTCAAGACCATCAAGCGCACGGGCCTCGGCGCGGGCCTGTTTTCCGAGATGCGCTTCAACGATGACGGCAGCGAGAATCCGGATTTCGTGCTGAACAAGCCCGCCTATCGCCAGGCCAAGATCCTGGTCGCCGGCGACAATTTCGGCTGTGGCTCCTCGCGTGAGCACGCCCCCTGGGCCCTGCTCGATTTCGGCATCCGCTGCGTGATCTCCACCTCCTTCGCCGACATCTTCTACAACAACTGCTTCAACAACGGCATCCTGCCGATCGTCGTCTCCGAGTCCGATCTCGAAAAATTGTTCGACGATGCCCGGCGCGGCGCCAATGCCACGCTGACGGTGGACCTGGAAGCCCAGGAAATCCACGGCCCTGATGGCGGCAGCGTCAAGTTCGACATCGATCCGGCCCGCAAGAACAAACTGCTCAAGGGCCTCGACGATATCGGCGTGACCATGGAGAAGACCCCCTCCATCGCGTCCTTCGAGCAGAAGACGGCCGCGGCGCGGCCCTGGATCTGAGCGTAGCGCAGACGGCCGGGCCACCGCCCGCAAGGATACTTCAAATGCGCGCCCCGCTCGATGGCGAGACGCGCATGCAACTTCCCGTGGCACCACGAACTCTTGCCGATTACCACGGATGACGTTGGGAAACCGCCTTTGAGGCAGGAATTCTGAACGCCCTTATTGTACCGGATAATGAAGAATTAACGATGATCAGCTTGTAGTATGCGCGCGATTCGCATGCTCATTCTGATTCCCGGTTTGGAAGGTCTGTGATGCCTCAACTGTCCCGCCGCCTCTTCGTGCTCGGCGCTCCCCTCCTTTTGGCCGGCTGCGCCTCGTCGAAGCGGCTTTCCGCGGACTCGATCTTCGATGGCTGGGGCGGCAGCGATTACGATTACGGCGAAATCTATGCGGGCTTCGACGACAACGGCAATCCAGTCCCGGCGATCGACCTGAGGCGGATCGACGGCGCCTTCCTGCGCCGGGAGGTTTCCGACCCGACCGGCGAGGCGCCCGGCACCATCGTCGTCGACCCACCCAACCACTATCTCTATCACGTGCATGAGGGCGGCAACGCCACGCGTTACGGCGTCGGCGTCGGCCGCGAGGGCTTTGCCTGGAACGGCCGGGCCACGATCAAGCGCAAGGCGGTGTGGCCGCGCTGGACCCCGCCCTCCGACATGGTGAAGCGCGACAGCGAAGCGGCCAAATGGGCGGGCGGCATGCCCGGCGGCCCCGGCAACCCGCTGGGCGCCCGCGCGATGTATCTGTTCCAGGGCAACCGCGACACGCTCTACCGCCTGCACGGCACCATCGACCCCTCCTCGATCGGCAAGTCGATGTCGTCGGGCTGCATCCGCCTGCTCAACCAGGACATCATCCATCTCTACAACAACACGCCCGTCGGCACGCGCGTTGTGGTGCTGGGCAGTGGCGGCGACGGCGGTGACGGCAGCTACGACGACCAGGAAGCGGCGATGTGATAGCGGCGTCCGGCGAACGCCCGGAGGCCGTCCCAGTATAGTGCGGAGTATAGCGATTGCGGGACGGCCTCGGCGCGCCCGCAACCGTGCCGTCCTCAGTCGATCCCCTGTTGATTGGCGCTGCAGCCTCCACGTGACGAAATTTTCATGCGCAACCCTCTTGCACATGAACCATCGCAGACCCGATTTTCAGGCCATGACGAACGGGTTCCTTCCGATGCATTACGCGCGCACTGCCCTGCTCCTTGCCGGCATGACGGCCCTGTTTATGGTGATCGGGCTGATGCTGGGCGGCAAGGGCGGCATGATGATCGCCCTCCTGGTGGCCATCGGCACCAATCTGTTCGCCTATTGGCGTTCGGGCGACATGGTGCTGTCGATGTACGGGGCCCGCGAGGTCAGCCCCGCCAGCGAGCCGGGGCTCTACAAGCTCACGGCCGGCCTTGCCCGCAATGCCGGCCTGCCGATGCCCAAGCTCTATCTCATCGACGATGCGCAGCCCAATGCCTTCGCCACCGGGCGCGATCCGGCCAATGCCGCCGTCGCCATCAATACCGGCCTGCTGCAATCGCTGTCGCGCGACGAGGTTGCGGGCGTGATCGCCCATGAGCTTGCCCATATCAAGCATCGCGACACACTGTTGATGACCATCACGGCCACCCTGGCCGGCGCCATCTCGATGGTGGCCAATTTCGGCATGTTCTTCTCCGGCAATCGCGAGCGCAACTCGCTCGGCCCCATCGGCAGCATCCTGCTCGCCGTGCTGGCGCCGCTTGCCGCCATGGTGGTGCAGATGGCGATCTCGCGCTCGCGCGAATATGAGGCCGACCGCCTGGGCGCCGAGATCAGCGGCAATCCGCTGGCGCTCGCTTCCGCCCTGGCGCGCATCCACAATGCCGCCCACGCCATTCCCAACGAGCAGGCCGAGGCTCATCCCGCCACGGCGCATATGTTCATCATCAATCCGCTGTCGGGCCGGCCGATGGACAACCTGTTCTCGACCCATCCCGACACCCAGAACCGCATTGCGGCGCTGGAGGAACTGGCCCGCCGCACGGGCGCAAGCCGGCAGCCGCCCCGCCAGGGCGGTTTCGTCGAGGGCGTCAACCTCGACGATCTCGGCCCACGCGGCCCAAAGGGGCCGTGGGGGTAAGACGAAATCTCACTGGATCTTGGCGTAGCTCTCCGCAAAGCCCGCGAGCGGCAATTGCACGCTGACATCGTTGCGCTGCAGGTTCTGGAAGGTGGTCTTGAGCTGCTTGCCGGTCTTCATCCGCGCCAGCAACCCGGCATCGAGCGGCGTGCCGACATAGCAGCCGGCGCCGTCGCAGGTCTGCAGGGGATAGCTCGCCACCTGGCCGTCATCGACCTGCAGCTTGAGGCCGGCCGGCAGATAAAGTCCGAGCGGCAGGCGCACCAGCACCACAGGCGCGCGGGTGTCGCTGGGAACGCGAACCGAGAAGCCGACCACGAGCTGGCCGGTATTGTTCATCACCGCGTTTTCTTCGACCACGCAGTCGAGCGGTCCCTGCCGGGCGTCCGTGGTGCAGCGCGTCACCCAGCCGGGAGCCGCGGGAGCCGGGGCCGCAGCAGGTGCCGGGGCCGCCGCCTTGGGAGCCTCGGGGGCGGCCGGCTTCTTGGCCTGCGCCTGCGCACTGCCCACCAGCAGGCAAGCCAGGCCCGCCGCCACCGTCAATTCAACCATACGATGCATCGTCGCCTATCCGTCCTTCAATTTACCAGCTGTAGCGAAGCCCGCCCGACCCGGTGAGGTCGTGCGAGGATTTGGAGAAATTACCGCTGAACTTGCCGTAGATCGACAGGCCCGAGGCCGAGACCAGGTTCACGCCCGCTTCCACCAAGGCCGAGTCCCGCGGCGCCGAAGCGCCGTAGACCACGAAATTATAGCCGGGCGCCGCGGTGAAGCCGGCTTCGACCGAGCGCCGGTTCGCGAACTCGTGCACCCAGGAGGCACGCAGGAAGGGCTCGAGATAGGTCGTCTCGCCGAAATAGAACCGGGTATCGATCTGCGCCCCCAGGAAGGATGGGAACGAATTGATGGTCCGCCCGGCATAATTGAGGGCAAGGCCGCCAGTGGTGCCCTGGGCATGCTCGGTCGAGCCGTCCAGGTGCAGCGAGGAGAATTGCAGTGCCGCGAAGGGCGTGACGTTCACCCCGGAGAAATTGGCCTTGTAGCCTCCCTCCAGGCGCCCGCTGATCGCACGGCCGTCGAAGCTGTTGCCGAGCGCGTCATAGGCACCCGCCACCGGATTGACCGGGGCATCCGTGCCCTGGATCATGGCGTAGCGCTGGGTGGTGGCGTGCAGGAAGTCGAAGCCGAGCAGGCCGTTGGCGTAGAAATTGCCGTATTTGGCCGCCCCGTACAGCGCGATATGGCCGGCATCCACCTTGCCCGTGGTGGCCCGCTGCTCCACCCCGAAGGCGGAATGTCCGCCGCCCACCGACAGGCCGATCAGATAGTTCGGATCGAACTGGTAGTCGAGGCCGGCCGCGATGCCCTGGTTATGGGTCTTCAGATTGCCGGAACCGACGACGGTGTTGCCGTCGAAGGAGGAGCCGCCGCCATAACCGGTGATCCAGGCGCGCCACAGGCGGGGATCGCAGAA
>NZ_LYXZ01000106.1 GCF_001676615.1 Labrys sp. WJW
GCCGCCAGCGTTCGTTCTGAGCCAGGATCAAACTCTCAAGTTGAACTTGAAACATTTGAACCGGACATTACTACGTCTTGACGAGAGCACCATTAACCTAACCAACTTCACAGCTGATCAAGCCTGGTGGCTCTTGAATACATAGTACGCCGTTGTCTCTTTCGTGCCGGTTTCCCAGCACCGCAAGGACATCGTCGCCTACGCTTCTCTTTCTTCCGATGCAATTGTCAAATAGCAAGGGAAACTCAACGTCTCCCAACCTTCAGCGAACACCCCGCTACACCCGCCAATCGGCCGGTTAAGCCAGAGCTCCTTGTCCGTGAAGCGACACGTCAGCGCCGCCGCTCAATCCGCGGCAACGCCGTCCGTCGATGGCCGCTGTATAGGGGACCCCAGACCGCACTGTCAAC
>NZ_LYXZ01000107.1 GCF_001676615.1 Labrys sp. WJW
ACGTTGCCGCCCATTCTGCGCGGATGAGACCGTGACCTGCGCCACCGCCTCGCCGCCGCACTCCACATCGAACGCCCTGGATAATCCAGCCGCCGAAACGAAGGCGAATGCCAACCCGATGAACCAGCGCGTCAGGCGACGCGGACGGTTCCCGGCCCGTGCTGACTTGGCACGTTTTTGCTTGCAGCGCGCATAGGTTGCACCTCCTATCTGACCTTAGCCTTTTTGGGCCTCGGGGCAAGGGTGCCGCTCGCTCGCGCAGCGGGCCCGCCCGGCCCGTGAAATAAATGGGTCCAGCCGCCAAACAGGAACCTGAAACAGAGAGGGTTACGGCTAGCTTCATCTCATCGGAACGGTCGGGCCTGACCACTGCAGAGGTACGTTGCCGCCCATTCTGCGCGGATGAGACCGTGACCTGCGCCACCGCCTCGCCGCCGCACTCCACATCGAACGCCCTGGA
>NZ_LYXZ01000108.1 GCF_001676615.1 Labrys sp. WJW
CATTACGGCCCGCTGTTCATCCGCATGGCCTGGCACAGCGCCGGCACCTACCGCACCGGCGACGGGCGCGGGGGCGCAGGCGCGGGCCAGCAGCGCTTCGCCCCGCTCAACTCCTGGCCCGACAACGTCAATCTCGACAAGGCCCGCCGCCTGCTCTGGCCGATCAAGCGCAAATACGGCAACCGGATCTCCTGGGCCGATCTGATGATCCTGACCGGCAATTGCGCCCTGGAATCGATGGGCTTCAAGACCTTCGGCTTTGCCGGCGGCCGCGAGGACGTGTGGGAGCCGGAAGAGGACGTCTACTGGGGCAGCGAGAACGTCTGGCTCGACGACAAGCGCTACAGCGGCGA
>NZ_LYXZ01000109.1 GCF_001676615.1 Labrys sp. WJW
TGGGCGGGCGGGGAGCGCGGCATCGCCGTGCTGCCCGACCGCAAGGCCGAGTTCCGCGAGGGCGTTGCTGAGGCCATCACCTATGCCAAGGCGCTCGATTGCAAGCTGGTCAACTGCCTGGCCGGCATTGCGCCCGCCTCCGTCGATGCGGTTCAGGCCCAGGCCACCTTCGTCGAGAACATCGGCTATGCCGCCGGCGAATTGAAGAAAGCCGGCATCCGCCTGGTGATCGAGGCGATCAACACCCGCGACATTCCCGGCTTCTTCCTGACCAACACCCGCCAGGCGGCCGAGATCATCGCCGAGAC
>NZ_LYXZ01000110.1 GCF_001676615.1 Labrys sp. WJW
ACCGGAGCGCCGAGTTCCTTGGCGGCGGTGAGGGCGCGGTTGGTGACGTCCTTGAGGCCGGTCGCGTCGATCTCGGCGATGAGAAGAGTGGTCATGATAGAGGTTTCCTTCTCGGCTCAGATGACGCCGGCTTCGTTCTTGAGCTTGTCGACCAACTCGGCCACCGAGGCGACCTTCTTGCCGGCCTGGCGGGCCGCCGGCTCCACCGTCTTCACCACCGTCAGGCGCGGGGCGATGTCGACGCCGAGCGCCTCCGGGCTGGTCTCGTCGATCGGCTTCTTCTTGGCCTTCATGATGTTGGGCAGCGAGGCGTAGCGCGGCTCGTTGAGGCGCAGGTCCGTGGTGATGATCGCCGGCAGGTTGAGCGCAACCGTCTGCAGGCCGCCATCGACCTCCCTGACGACGTCGATCTTGTCGCCGCCCACCTCGAGCTTGGAGGCGAAGGTGCCCTG
>NZ_LYXZ01000012.1 GCF_001676615.1 Labrys sp. WJW
GCCCGCGGTGCCACCGGTTCGCCCCCGCCACATGCCGCCGGCGCCGAAGCCGGCGCAGGTGGCGTCGGCCGAACCGGCCGCCGGGGTTGCCCCGGCCGCGGCGTCGGCTCCGATAGCTGCCCCGGTCGCCAGTGGCAGCTATGTCGTCCAGGTTTCCTCACAACGTTCGCCAGCTGACGCCCAGAACGCGTTCCAGTCGCTGCAGCGCCGCTTTGCAGGTGTGCTGGGCGGCATGAAGCCTTCGATCCGCAAGGTCGATCTGCCTGACCGCGGCACCTACTACCGGGTGCGTGTTGGCGGCTGGTCCAGCCCGGCCGAGGCAACGGCCTTCTGTGGCAAGCTCAAGGCTGCCGGCGGGGATTGCGTGATCGCTCGCAACTGATACCGGCTGGCCCGATCCTGGCGCTGTTTCTACGGCGCGGCGACGGAACCAGAGGTTCGAGAGATTTCGGGCAAGCCAACTGGATCGGGGCGATCGGGGCCGAGTTCCGATCGCCCCGATCCAGTTGGCTTGCCCGTCCTTCATATTTTCCTGAAAGCCTAAGAGACTGTCATGCCCCAATCAGCGCTGATCCTGGGTTGTTCCGGCCTGTCGCTCACTCCCGACGAGCGCGCTTTCTATCGCGATGCGGATCCCTGGGGGTTCATCCTGTTCCGGCGCAATGTCGGTACGCCGGAGGATGTTCGGGCCCTGACGGATTCGCTGCGCGAGACAGTGGGACGCGATGCGCCCGTTCTGGTGGACCAGGAGGGCGGGCGGGTCCAGCGGCTGACGACTCCCCATTGGCCGAAATATCCGGCAGCGCGGCGCTATAGCCAGATCCATGCCAATGATCCGGTGACACGTCGCGAGATCACCCGGCTGGCCGCGAGGCTGATCGCGCATGATCTTCTGGAGGTCGGCATCAATGTCGATTGCCTGCCGGTGCTCGATATTCCCGTACCAGGCGCGCATGATGTGATCGGCGACCGGGCCTATGGTCTCGACGCAACCACGGTCGGCACGCTTGGCAGGGCTGCGGCCGAGGGCATGATCGCCGGCGGCGTGCTACCCGTGATGAAGCACATGCCCGGTCATGGCCGGGCCGGCGTGGACAGTCATCTCTCACTGCCGATCGTCACCGCGAGCCGGGCTGAACTCGAATCACTCGACTTCCTGCCCTTCCGCATGCTGGCCGATATGCCCGCGGCGATGACCGCGCATGTGGTTTACCAGGCTTTGGACCCGTCATCCCCAGCTACGACGTCCAAAAAGGTGATCCGGAATGTGATCAGGAAGGCAATCGGCTATGATGGTCTCTTGATGAGCGACGATCTTTCCATGCAGGCCCTCGAGGGAACCTTGGAGCAGCGGGCTGCGTCGGCCTTCGCTGCGGGCTGCGATCTCGGCCTGCATTGCAACGGCAAGATGGACGAGATGATCGGAGTGGCGCGTGCTGCCCCGGCTCTGGCAGGCAAGGCACGCCGCCGTGCCGATGCCGCCTTGGCCCGCATCCGGCACCTGCCGGAGCCGCTCGACATCGGCGAGGCACGGGAACGGCTGGCGGCGGCGCTCGCCAGCGGAGAGACGGTCTGAATGAGCGATGAATTCGACGAGCAGGTGAGGGCGGACAAGGCAGTCAGCGATCCTACGCTCGTCGTGGATGTCGACGGCTTCGAAGGACCGCTCGATCTGCTGCTCGAATTGGCGCGACGCCAGAAGGTCGATCTCACGCGCATCTCCATCCTCGCCCTTGCCGAGCAATATCTGGCCTTCGTCGAGGAGGCCCGCCGGCTCCGGCTTGAACTGGCGGCGGACTATCTGGTGATGGCGGCGTGGCTGGCTTATCTCAAATCGCGCCTGCTGCTGCCGGAATCGCCCAAGGGCGAAGAACCGCCCGCCGCCGAATTGGCTGCCGCCCTTGCGTTCCGCCTGCAGCGCCTGGAGGCCATGCGCAATGCCGCCGCCCAGTTGCAGGAGCGGGCCGTTCTGGGCCGCGACGTTTTCAAGCGCGGCATGCCCGAAGGCATTCGGCTCAACAATCACGGGCGATTCGAGGCGACGCTGCATGATCTGCTCTCGGCCTATGCCCAGCAGCGCCAGCGCGCCATGGTCGGCTATGTCAAGCTGCCCGAACGCAATGTCTGGACACTGGCCGAAGCGCGTGAATTGCTGGAAGCGCTGATCGGGCCGGCGGCGGACTGGCTCAGTCTCGACGAATTTCTGGTGGACTATCTGGCCGAGCCCTCGACACGGGCCACGGTTCGGGCCTCTAGCTTTTCTGCGAGCCTCGAACTCGTGAAGGAAGGCAAGCTCGATTTACGACAGGCCACTCCCTTCTCGCCGATCTATTTGCGCTCGCGCGGGGAGACTGGTCAGGCCGATTCTTCCTGATCGAACCAGGGTTCCATCAAGAAGAATTGGCGGCGTCTCATCCCCTTGTGCGGCAAACCGCCCGGGGCGCAATCGGTCTGGGACGACGCAGGTTTTGTTTGGCCATGCGGCCCGCGCTTCATTCTTGTGACGCTGCCCGCATAGGGAAGGATTAGGCTTTGGGCGAAATAGCATCGTTCCAACCGGAAGACATAGCGCAGACCGATCTGAAGCAGCATATGCGCCTGATCGAGGCCTTGCTGTTCGCGGCGACGGAACCGCTGGACGAGGCGACGCTGGCGTCCCGGCTGCCCGAGGGGGCCGATGTCGGCGCCGCCATCGCTGCCTTGCAGGCCGACTATGCCTCCCGTGGCGTCAATCTGGTCAGGCTGGGCGGGCGCTGGGCTTTCCGTACCGCCGACGACCTTGCGTGGATCCTGTCGCGCGATGCCTATGAGACGCGCAAATTGTCGCGGGCGGCGATGGAAACCCTGGCGATCATCGCTTATCACCAGCCGGTGACGCGCGCCGAGATCGAGGATATCCGCTCGGTCTCGATTTCCAAGGGCACGTTGGACGTGTTGCTGGAGACCGGATGGGTGCGCCTGCGCGGCCGCCGCCGCGCGCCGGGACGGCCGGTAACTTATGGTACCACGCCGGCATTTCTGGAGCATTTTGGCCTGGATGGCGTCGGCGATCTGCCTGGGCTCGATGAACTCAAGGGAGCGGGGCTGCTCGACGGCCGGCTGCCGCCCGGCTTCAGCGTGCCCATGCCCAATGATGACAGCGCGCTGACGCCGGATGAGGAGCCGCTGGAGGCTGCCGACCTTTCCTTCGCATTTCCGGAACCGGAACCCGAACATGAAGGTTGAGTAAGAACGGCAAACCTTCTTGTTTTTGCCGTGAAGCCCGCCTAGATTCTGCTGGGATCATCGGGTCGCGAGCGGCGCCGTTGTTGTGTTGTTGCAATCGGCTTTGCCGCGTTGGAGGGTATCATGGGTACATGGGGTATTACGCACTGGATCATTCTGGCTGTCGTCGTCCTCGTTCTGTTTGGCGGACGCGGCAAGATTTCCGACTTGATGGGTGACGTTGCCAAGGGCATCAAATCCTTCAAGAAAGGCATGGCCGATGACGAACCGGCGACGGCCCAGCAGCCTGTGAAGACGATCGATACCCAGGCCGGTACGACCGTCAACCCGGCCGAGCAGACCAAGGCGGGCTGATCCGACGCGGTTTGCGCCGGTGACCTCAGCCTGAAGATTGGGTCTTTCTAGGCTCCGCGTATATGCGCGGAGCGTTTCGTTTCGCCAGACCGAGCGTTGCATGTTTGATATCAGCTGGAGCCATATCCTGATCGTGGGGGCGGTGGCTGTCGTCGTCATTGGCCCCAAGGAGCTACCCAGCACGATGCGCTCCCTCGGGCGGGGCGTGAACAAGCTGCGCCGCATGGCAGGCGAGTTCCAGGGCCAGTTCAACGAAGCGCTCAAGGAAGCCAATCTCGAGGATGTCAAAAAGGAATTCGACACGCTGCGCCAATCCGCGGCAACCTTGAGTAGCATCAGCAGCCCCACCGGCCTGGCGCGCAACGCGCTGAAATCCTCGGTGTTCGATTCGGAGCCACCGCTCAGCCCGGCAGCGATCGCACCGATTCTGGAGAACGGAGCAGGAGCTGCCACGTCGGGCGAGCCTTCCATCGCCGGGCCGACCCCTTCGTCCTTGGCCGCCAAACTCGTCGGGGTCGAAATCCCCTCCGCCTTCGCCCCCCTTGCAGCGTTCAAGTCCTAAGATGACCGAAGACGACATCGACGCCTCCAAGGCGCCGCTTCTCGATCACCTGATCGAGTTACGCTCGCGCTTGATGAAATCCGGCATTGCTTTCATCGTGCTGTTCATCGGCGCTTTCGCGATTTCCAAATCGATCTATCTCATCTTGCTGTGGCCCTATGAATGGGCGGCAGCCGGCAATCCGGTCAAGCTGATCTACAATCATCCGCTGGATTTCCTATTCACACAGATTCGGGTTGCTTTCTTCGCCGCTGCTTTCGTCGGCTTTCCCTTCTTCGCCATCCAGATCTATCGTTTCGTCGCTCCTGGCCTCTACAAGCACGAACGCAATATCTTCCTGCCTTATCTGATCGCCACTCCACTCTTCTTTTTCCTGGGCGGGTTGCTGGTCTATTTCCTGGCGATGCCAGCGGTGATGCATTTCGCACTGGGCATGCAGCAACTGGGCGGCAGCGGGATCGCCACCATCGAATTGCTGGCGACTGTGGATGGCTATCTGTCCTTGCTGATGAACCTCATCTTCGCCTTCGGTTTGGTGTTTCAGCTTCCGGTGGTGCTGACCCTTTTGGGCCGGATTGGCGTGGTCGACTCGACCTTCCTGACGGAAAAGCGCCGCTATGCCATCGTCATCGTGTTTGCGATCGCCGCCGTGCTGGCGCCGCCCGATCCGTGGAGCATGATCGCGCTTGCCGTGCCGGGCGTGCTCCTTTACGAACTCTCGATCTATTCGGTCCGGTGGGTTGAGAAGAAGCGCGCGGAAAGCGATGCGCAGGCTTCGGAATAGCCCGTCGGTGTCCCGACGACCGTTCTGGAGTTGATCTCATGTATGATGTGAAGTGGATCCGCGAGAACTCGGGTCTCTTCGACCAAGGCCGGGTTCGCAGAGGGCTCGAGCCGCTGTCCGCCACCATACTCGAGCTCGACGAGAGCCGCCGCGCGCTCGTCGCCCGGCTGCAGGCTTCCCAGGAACGTCGCAACGCCGCCTCCAAGGAGATCGGTGCGGCCAAGCAGGCCAAGGACGAGGCCAAGGCGCAAGCCCTGATGGCCGAAGTCAATGCGCTCAAGGCCTCCATGCCGGCTGACGAGGAGGCGCTGCGCGTCGCCGACAAGGCTCTGTACGACCAGATCATCTCGATCCCGAACCTGCCGCTCGACGAGGTTCCTACCGGCGCCGACGAACACGGCAATGTCGAACATCACCGCCATGGCGTGGCGCGGGCCTATACATTCGCCCCCAAGGAGCATTTCGAGCTGGGCGAGGCGCTCGGCCTGATGGATTTCGAAATTGCCGCCAAGCTCTCCGGCTCCCGCTTCGTGGTGCTGCAGAAGAGCCTGGCCCGGCTCGAGCGGGCAATCGGTCAGTATTTCATCGACAAGCATACCGGCGAACACGGCTATACCGAGGTCGCGGCGCCCTTGCTGGTGCGCGACGATGCCATGATCGGCACGGCCCAGTTGCCGAAATTCGCCGAGGACCAGTTCCGAGTGCAGCCCGGCGATTTCTGGCTGATTCCGACGGCCGAGGTTTCGCTGACCAATCTCGTGCGCGACGCGATCACCGCCGAGGAGGAGTTGCCGCTGCGCTATACCGCGCTGACCCACTGCTTCCGGGCCGAAGCCGGCGCTGCGGGGCGCGATACGCGAGGCATGATCCGCCAGCACCAGTTCCAGAAGGTCGAGCTCGTCTCGATCACAACCCCCGAGCAGAGCCGCGACGAGCATGAGCGCATGCTCGCCTGTGCCGAGGCCGTGCTGAAGGGGTTGGATCTACACTACCGGGTGATGACGCTGTGCACGGGTGACATGGGCTTTGCCTCGCAGAAGACCTATGACATCGAGGTCTGGCTGCCGGGGCAAGGGTTGTTCCGTGAAATCTCGTCCTGCTCGGTCTGTGGCGACTTCCAGGCGCGCCGTATGAACGCACGGACCCGTCCGAAGTCCGGTGGCGCTCCGCGTTTCGTGCATACGCTGAACGGCTCGGGCGTGGCTGTCGGCCGCGCACTTGTGGCCGTGATGGAGAATTACCAGAACGAAGACGGTTCCATCACCGTTCCGGATGTCCTGGTTCCCTATATGGGCGGCCTGCGCCGGATCGAAAGACAATAGGCCTCGACTCTGCGCATCCTGCCATACCCTCCTTGATTCCAGAATCAAGAAGGGTGCGGTAGTCTTTTGTTTCTGCAGGGATTTTCGCAACGGCAGGGGATTGCGTAAGACAAACCCTCGCCGGAGCTCCTTTTCCTGTGGCACACTGGTGTGGACTCAGCGAATAAGGGACGAACGGCGGATGCGAGTTCTGATTACCAACGATGATGGCATCCATGCGCCAGGCCTGGTTTCGCTGGAGAAGATCGCCCGCAGCCTGAGCGACGACGTGATCGTCGTAGCGCCCGAGACGGATCAGTCCGGCGTGTCCCACTCCCTCTCGCTCAGCACGCCGCTGCGTCTGCGGCAGATCGAGGAAAAGCGCTATGCGGTCAGCGGGACACCGACCGATTGCGTGTTGATGGGCGTGCAGCATCTGCTCAAAGGCAAGCAGCCGGATCTGGTGCTGTCCGGGGTCAATCGCGGCCAGAATATCGCCGAGGACGTCACCTATTCCGGCACGGTGGCAGCCGCGATGGAAGGCACCGTTCTCGGGATTCCGTCGATCGCGCTCAGCCAGGGCTATGGCATTGGGAGCAGGGACGGCATGCGTTGGCATTGCGCCGAACAGCATGCACCCGGCGTGATCCGCAAGCTCCTGGCCCACGGTTTCGCCAGGGGAACCTTGTTCAACGTCAATTTTCCCGATTGCGAGCCCGGGGAGGTCGTCGGGGTTGCCGTCACGACGCAAGGGCAGCGCGACGCGGCTCTCGTCGACGTGGTGGAGCGGCAGGATTTTCGCGGTGGTCCCTACTACTGGCTGGCACCGCGGCGGGAAACGCCGCCCAGGCTCGAGGGCACCGATCTGGCCGCGCTTTTCAACAAACAGATTTCCGTGACCCCCCTCCATCTCAACCTGACCGACGTGCCAGCCCTGCAACGGCTTTCGGATAGCTTTGAAACGGTGCGATGACGGACAACATGACGGATTACGAGCCCTTTGTGAATCCCGATGACGAACACGCGCAGGAGATGATGGCTTTCATCCTGCGCCTGCGCCGCCACGGGTTGACGGATCAGAAGGTGCTGAATGCCGTTTCCACTTTGCCGCGCCCTGTCTTCGTGCTGCCGGAATTCGCCGATTTCGCCTGGCGCGACCTCAGCCTTCCCATCCAGTGTGGCCAGACCATCACACCGCCTGTGCTCGCGGCCACCATTGCCGAACGCCTGGATGTCGAACCCCTGCACCGTGTACTGGAGATCGGTACGGGTTCCGGCTATCTGACCGCAGTGCTCGGGCGCCTCGCCAAGCGGGTTCTTACGCTCGACCGTTGGCGCACCTTGGTCACAGAGGCCGAGGAAAGGCTGCGGGCCGTCACCATCCTCAATGTCACCATGATGGTGGCAGACGGCAGTTCCGGTTGGCGCCAGCAGGCGCCCTTCGATCGTATCGTCACCACGGCGGCGATGAGCGAGGTGCCGGAGGATCTGCTGGATCAACTGGCCCTGGGGGGACGGATGATCGCGCCGATCGGCCCGCCCGGCGAAGAGCAGCAATTGACCATGATCGTGCGCGACGCCGACGGTTTCCATCATACGCCGCTGATGGACATCCGTGCCGCTTCGATGATTCTGGGCGTGGCCGACCGGCTTTAAGCCGCCGTCGAGTTTGGAACGGAAGCGAGATTCGGCTCCATCATCGCCGGTATCACAGTACAAACCTGTCTTTCCCGTCGAGCCGGATTTCAATCGCTCGACTGCAGGGCAGGGGGCGAGGCTCCGACGCGGCGGATGCAGACAAATTCAGGTCACGGAGGGATGGCGGGATACCTCCATCCCGTGCAGTATGCGGCGGTTTCCGACGGTGCGGGGCTGGCAGCTCAGGTCTGATTTCAAGATCACCCCTGGCCGTTCAGTCAGAGCCACAAGTCGGTTGGGGGATTTGAGATGACCGAACAGGCAGCACAACAATATACTTCAGATATTCCAACATTCAGCATTGCCGAACTGGATCAGGACACGCATGCCCTGTTCCGCAAATTTCGACCGGAAACGCCTTTCATCCGGCGGGATGATGGGCCGCTCTTCGTCCTGCGCGCCAAGGATGTCGTCAGCCTCACCACCGATGAGCGCACCCGCCAGATTGAAACCGAGCTCCTGCAATTGAGGGGAGTCACCTCCGGACCGCTCTTCGACTTCTACGACAAATGCATGCTGCTTTCGAATGGGGCTGCCCATAGGCGGCGGCGGGGCCCGATGGCGCGGACCTTCGCCTTCAAGATGGTTGCCGAGGTCCGCCCCAAGGTACGTGCGATGGCGGAGAAACTGATCGACCAGCACTTTGAGACCGGCGGGATGGACCTGTTCAGGGATTATTCCGCGATCATACCGGCCCATACCGTCGCCGCCATTCTGGGCATGCCCGAGGCCGATATTCCGAAGTTTGCGGATTGGATCTACGTCATCGCCCGCAGTCTGGGCACCTCGTGGACGGAAAAGGACATTCCCGAGCTCGAGGATGCTTGCCGCCAGATGACGGACTACATGTATGAACTGGTGGCGGAACGCCGCCAGAACCCGCGCGGCGATTTCCTGTCCGACTATATCGCCGCCATCGACGAGAATCCCGAGATGACGCCGCTCGAGGCCATCATGCAGATCATCATCGTTGTGCTGGGCGGCAGCGATACCACCCGGGCCTCGATGGCGATCCAGACGGCACTTCTGCTCGAGCATCGCGAACAATGGCAGGATGTGTGCGGCGATCCCAGCCTCATTCCCGGCGCGGTTTCCGAGGCCCTGCGATTCGAGCCCTCGGTGGCCTCGCTGCCGCGACTGGTGCTGGAAGAGATCGAGATAGGCGGCCATACTTTGGCGCCGGGATCGTTGCTGATGCTCTCCACCATGTCGGCCCTGCGTGATCCCGATGTCTTCGGCGAGCCCGATCGATTCGACATCAGGCGAACGGATCACACGCGCTGGCACTATGTCTTCGGCGGCGGTGCCCATCGCTGCCTGGGCGAGGCCCTGGCAAAAGCCGAACTGGAAGAAGGATTGGCAGCGCTCGTCAGCCGTATTCCGCAGGCAAGGCTCATCGGCAAGCTGAAGGTCGAAGGCCATGGCGGCATTCGCAGCGCCGAGGATCTGCGCCTGGAATGGACGCGCTGACACCATTTGTGAGTCGCGCCGGACACGCTGATTCCCAGCGAACGCCGGCGCGGTGTTGCCTTAACGCATGAGGCGGGGGCTGTCCGGTTTCCTGATTGTGATCTCCTGTCATGCAACTGGCATGAGCATCACGCGGCTGGTTGTAAAGTTCAGCGATCTCAATGAGATGAGTGGCACGGATCCCAAGGTGCCCGGTTGCCCGCGATCGACGCCATTCCCGGATTTTGTCCAAATTGAGTCCGGCTCTTAAGGCGTTGTTTACCCCAATAGAGGCTTAATCACCCCATCTTCTTCTCAAGCGTGGGTGTGAGCGTCCTATGCGTTTTCCGATCGAATTGGTCCGTTCGCGCCATTTGTCGCGCGTCGCCGTGATCGCCCTGGTGGCTGGCCTCGCAGCAAGCTGCAGCGATACATCGAGGTTCGCCCAGAACCCCTTCTCCAATCCATTCACCGCGAGTGACAACCAGTTGGCCTATGCGCAGCCGCAGCCTTCCAGGGCGAGGCCGCGCTACGACAACGCCGGCTATGCCGTCAACACGGTGCCTGCGGCCGGTGTGGTCGCCTCGCAGCCACTGCCGCCGGTTGGTGCCGTGGCGCAGCGCAGTGCACCGTCTACGCAATATCGCCTGGCGCGCGGCGAGCAGCCGATCGTGACTGGCGCGATCTCGACGCCCGCGCCGCAGATCGGCGGCTTCAAGGCCGGCGGTTGGACCGCGACGGGCGGAACGCCGGTGACGGCCGCCGCGGGAGAGACCATCAACACGCTCTCCAATCGCTACGGTGTGCCTTCCGACGCGATCATGAAGGTCAACGGCCTGACCTCCCGCTCGCTGACGCCAGGTCAGCAGGTCATCATCCCCGTCTACAACGCGGCCCAGAATGGCAACGGCGCAGTGACGACTGCCGCCGCCGCCACCGAGCAACCCTATCCGGGCGATGTACCCGAGACGTCACGCGGCAGCGTTGGCGAGGTCAAGGTTCGCCCTGTTGCGACCACGCCGGCCGCCGGTGCGAAGCCGAGGCCGGCTCCCGTTGCCGCAGCCTCTGGCGTTCATGTCGTCAAGCCGGGCGAGACGCTCACGTCGATCGCCAAGGCCTATGGCACGACGCGCCCCCGCCTTGCCAAGGAAAACGGCATCGATGAATGGATGAGCGTCAAGATCGGCCAGAAGCTGGTCGTGCGCGGTACGGCCCATGCCGCTGCGCCAGCGCCGGCTGCTGAGGTCGTCGACAACCGTCCGCCGCGTGACGTGCCGGTTGCCGCCGCCGCTCAGCCGAGGCCTGTGGCTGCTCCCAAGCCGGTGCAGGCGGCGCGTGCCGCCACTCCGGTTCCGGTGAGGACCGCCAAGACGCAAAAATCGATTGCCGCCGAGGCGATGCAGGTCGCAGCCCCGCATGGACAGGCCGTCAAGACTGCGACCGTCAAGCCGGTGACGGTCAGGCCGGTTCAGACGGCAAAGGTCGCTCCGGTCGAGGCCAAGGCCAAGCCTGCCCAGGTCGCGGTTGCCAAGCCGGTCGATCCGACCAAGGCGAACAAGCTCAAGGCGGAGAAGCTCGCCGCTGCCAAGCAGAAGGTGCCGGCCAGCAAGCCTGCGCAGGTGGCAGCTGCCAAGCCGGTCAAGCCCGCCGAAGTCAGCCAGCCTGCGCCGGTTGCAACCGGGACGATCTCGCCCTCCGCGAACCTGCCCCAGCAGGCTGCTCCCGCCGCGGAACTGCCGAAGGATGCCAATGCCGCCACGCCGGGTAGCCCCGAGTTCCGCTGGCCGGTGAAGGGACGGATCATCCAGAATTTCGGCCGCAATAGCGACGGCATCAATATATCGGTACCGGAAGGAACCGAGGTGAAGGCCGCCGAGGATGGCGTCGTTGCCTATGCCGGCAATGAATTGAAGGGCTATGGCAACCTGATTCTCATCCGCCACGCCAACGGCTATGTCACGGCCTACGGCCACGCCAAGGATCTCGACGTCAAGAAGGGCGAAACCGTCCGGCGTGGCCAGACCATCGCGACCGCCGGCCAGACCGGCAACGTGACCTCGCCGCAGGTGCTGTTCGAAGTACGCAAGGGCGCCGCCCCGGTCGATCCGACCCGCTATCTCTCCGGCACCTGATACCGAAATCTGCTTCTCCGCGAGACCCCGAAGCAGCTCGAGTGGCCCGGCAGCAATGTCCGGGCCACTTTCTATCGGGCCGATGGTTTGGGTTCAGTTCAACGTCTTGCCCAGTCGGCCGGCAAGATCCTGCACATATTGCCAGGCCGTGCGGCCCGAGCGGGCGCCGCGGGTCGTCGCCCATTCCAGGGCTTCGGCCCGCATGGTGTCGCGATCGAGGTCGAGGCCGAAGTGCTCGGCATAGCCATAGACCATGTCGAGGTAATCGTCCTGGCTGCAGCGATGGAAGCCGAGCCACAGGCCGAAACGATCGGAAAGCGATACTTTTTCTTCCACGGCCTCGCCGGGATTGATCGCGGTCGATCGCTCATTGTCGATCATGTCGCGCGGCATCAGGTGACGCCGGTTCGACGTCGCGTAGAAGATGAGATTGTCCGGACGCCCCTCGACGCCGCCTTCCAGGGCGGCTTTGAGCGATTTGTAGGAGGTGTCGTCGCTATCGAAGGAAAGATCGTCGCAGAACACGATGAAGCGATAGGGGGCCCGGCGGGTGAGGTTCATCAACTCGGGCAGGCTGTCGATGTCCTCGCGGTGAATTTCGATCAGCTTCAGGATACCGCCGACCTTGGCGTTGATGTCGGCATGGGAAGCCTTCACTAGCGACGACTTGCCCATGCCCCGGGCGCCCCAGAGCAGGGCGTTGTTGGCAGGCAGCCCGCGCGCAAAGCGCTCGGTATTGTCGACCAGGAGATCCCGCACCAGATCGATACCCTTGAGCAGGGGCATTGCAACCCTGTTCACCTTGGGCACAGGCTGAAGATGTTTCTCGCCTGCCTGCCAGATGAAGGCCTCGGCGGCATCGAAATCGGCCTTGATGGCGGCTGGCGGCGCCAACCGCTCCAGGGCGTCGGCGATACGGGCGAGCAATTGCGGCAATTCGCGGGATGAAAAATCAGTCATGGCAACCAGGTGAGATGAACTTGAGTAAGCTCTTCGTCTCTAACGCGCCAATGGGGCGCTGAAAAGCGGCGGCATGCCGCGCCTGCCTTTCAGCGAGGCGCGATGCGCGCTGTAGCAACGCTGGCGCGTGGCCGAGAAGCGTTCCTGGCAGGGCCGGGACCTCTGCGCTGGCGCCTTTGACGCAGGGCCCACGATTCCCGGGCTACCGGCTTTTGATGCACTGCCATGATACCCGAACGGACGGTTTCCCACATCGTTAGCCATGAATTTTTCGTCATGTGCCAGGCAAAAGTGGCGTTCTGTTTGCTTTCGGTGGCTGGTTCACTATATTCCGCGCGAATTCGCGGCCGGGCTGTCCCGGCCGCTTCTCTTGAGAGGCGATCCCATGTTCACGACACCAGCCTTTGCCCAGGCAGCCCAGGGCGGCGGCGATCTGTTCTCCAGTCTCGGTGGCACGCTGCTGCTGCCGATCGCGATGTTCGTGATCTTCTACTTCCTGCTGATCCGTCCGCAGCAGCGCAAGGCGAAGGAACAGGCCGCTCTGCTCAAGGCGATCCGTCGTGGCGACACCATCGTGATGTCGGGTGGCATGATCGGCAAGGTCACCAAGGCTGTCGAAGGCGAGTCGGAGATCGAGGCCGAGATTGCCGAAGGCGTTCGCGTGAAAGTCATCCGTGAGATGGTGGTCAGCGTCCGCTCCAAGACCGAGCCGGTGAAGAAGTCCGAGGCGGCCTGAAGCGTTCTGGGGTAATTCCCCTCTTTGGCTTCGATCACAAGACACGATAAGAGACTCAGGATAGGGTCGGCGCGGTTCTTCATCTCCCGACTGTCCTGAGAATAGCCTGTCAAGGCTCGGAATTGCTCCGCTATGCTGCACTTTTCTCCCGCCAAGACGGCTTCGGTCCTTCTTACCTTGCTGATCGGCCTATGGCTGGCCGCACCCAATCTGATGCCGGCCAACTGGGTCAAGGCCATGCCGTCCTGGCTGCCGCACAAGACACTGACGCTCGGGCTCGATCTCCAGGGCGGTTCCTACTTCCTGCTCGAGATCGACAAGAATGCGGTGATCAAGGAACAGGTCGCCAGCCTGCGTTCGCAGGCGCGCCAGATCCTGAACGACAACAAGATCCGCAGCCAGGCCGCCCTGCAGGGGCGCGGTATCCTGGTGACGCTGCCCAATCCGGCCGACACCGAAAAGGCTGTCCAGTTGCTGCAGGTGCTGGGCAATCCGGCTGACGGCAATCTGTTCGGCACCGGCAACCGCACCGCGACCATCGCCTCGTCGACGCCGGGGCAGGTCAGTGTGGCCTTGACCGATGAAGGCCTGCGCGACCGCATGACCCGCATCGTCCAGCGTTCGGTGGAGATCGTCGGCAACCGCGTCAACCAGACCGGTGTGGTCGAGCCGATCATCCAGCGCCAGGGCGAAGATCGCATCGTGGTGCAGTTGCCGGGTCTGGAAGATCCGGATCGTTTCAAGACTCTGCTGGGCCAGACGGCCAAGCTGGAATTCCGCCTCGTGGATCTCAGCATGCCGGTCGACCAGGCCATGCGGGCCCGCCCGCCGGTCGGTTCCACGGTCCTGCCGTCATCGGATGGAGGCCAGAACTACCTGATCGAAGACCAGGTGATGGTTGCCGGCGACGAACTCACCGACGCCCAGGCGAGCTTCGACCAGAACACGCGCGAGCCGGTGGTCTCCTTCCGCTTCAACACCAATGGCGCGCGCCAATTCGGTCGTGTCACCACCGAGAATGTCAACAAGCCCTTCGCCATCGTGCTCGACGGCAAGGTCCTGTCGGCGCCGGTCATTCGCGAGCCGATCACCGGTGGCTCGGGCCAGATCTCGGGTAACTTCACCACCCAGCAGGCTCAGGATCTGGCGCTGCTGCTGCGCTCGGGCGCCTTGCCCGCGCCCATGACGGTGATTCAGGAACAGACGGTCGGTCCGGGCCTCGGCCAGGCTGCCATTCGCGCCGGTGAGATGGCCGCGCTGGTCGGCTCGATCCTGGTCATCGGCTTCATGATCGCCAGCTATGGCCTGTTCGGCATCATCGCCTCCGTCGCCGTGGCGCTCAATGTCGGCATGATCTTCGGCATCCTGTCCCTGCTCGGCGCGACGCTGACCCTGCCGGGTATCGCCGGCATCGTGCTGACGGTCGGCATCGCCGTCGACTCCAACGTGCTGATCTATGAGCGCATACGCGAGGAAGTGCGGGCCGGACGAACCGTGCTGATGTCTCTCGATGCCGGCTTTGCCCGGGCGCTGGCGACCATCCTGGATTCCAACATCACCACCTTCATTGCCGCCGCCGTGCTGTATTTCGTCGGTACCGGCGCCGTGAAGGGCTTCGCGGTGACGCTGGGAATCGGCATCATCACGACGGTGTTCACCGCCTTCACGGTCACGCGCCTGTTGGTTTCCTGGTGGTATCGCGGGGTCAAGCCTCGTTCCATCCCGATTTGATAGATTGATGGAGTGAGCGCGGTGCGCCATCTTCGCATTGTTCCCGACAATACCAGCTTCGGCTTCATCCGGTTCCGGCGTATCAGCTTTCCGATTTCGGCGGTGCTGTCGATCCTGGCCCTGGTGCTCTTCTTCACCCACGGCCTGAATTACGGCATCGATTTCAAGGGCGGTATCGCCCTTGGCGTCACGGCTCAATCGGGGCAGCCCGACGTGCAGGCCATTCGTGACAAGCTGGCACCGCTCGGGCTGGGAGAAGTCCAGATTCAGAGTTTCGGCGACAAGGGACAGGTGCTCATGCGCATTGCCCTACAGCCGGGCGGTGATGCCGAGCAGAATGCGGTTGCCGAGAAGGTCAAGCAGACACTGAAGCCCGACTATTTCTCCGGCAAGGACGACCAGATCCAGATCATCGGCCCGAGCGTTTCGCAGGAACTGGTGACGGTCGGCACGGTCGGCATCTTCGTCGCCATTCTGGGCATTCTGATCTATTTGTGGTTCCGCTTCGACTGGCAGTTCGCCGTCGGCGCCATGATCGCCAACGTCCATGATATCGTGCTCACCATCGGCTTCATGTCGGTCACGCAGATCGATTTCGACCTGACCAGCGTTGCAGCGCTGCTGACCATCCTCGGCTATTCGCTCAACGATACCGTGGTGATCTATGACCGAATCCGCGAGCTCCTGCGCAAATACAAGAAGAAGCCGATGGATGAGCTCTTGGACGAGTCGATCAATGCCACGCTGTCGCGCTCGGTGATCACCCACGTCACCGTGGCACTGGCCTTGCTGGCCCTGCTTCTGTTCGGTGGCCACGCCATTCATAGCTTCACCGCCACCATGCTGTTCGGCGTCGTGCTGGTCGGTACCTACACCTCGATCTTCATTGCATCGCCCGTCCTGATCTATCTGGGCCTGCGTCCGGGCAGCCATGAGACGGCAGGCGGCGACAAGCCGGAGTAAGCTGCCATGACCGGAGGCGAACGCCGCTTCCTGCCGCGCGTGGCGCCGATCGATGCCTATGGCACCGGCGGCTTCCGCTTTGCGGAGATGTCGCATCGCGGCTCGCTTCTTTGCCTGCCCTCGGGCATGCATGCCTGGCCGGTGACGAGCGTGGCCGAGTTTTCGGCGCAGGCCTTCGAGCCGGTTTTCGCGGAGGCCGATGCCATCGAGATCCTGCTCGTCGGCACCGGTCCCGACGTCGCATTTTTCCCCGAAGCGCTGCGCTGGCGTTTTCGCGATCTCAAGATCGTCGTCGATGCGATGCCGACCGGTGCGGCGACTCGCACCTGGAATGTCCTGCTCGCCGAGGATCGGCGCGTGGCTGCCGCCTTGATCGCCGTGCCATGAGCGCCGACCGCCCGGCCAATTCCCTGGCCAATTCCAATATCAGTATGACGAACGAAGCTTATTGCGCGAGCCTGCTGCGCGAACATGACCGCAATCGCTGGCTTGCCAATCTGTTTGCGCCGGCCGAGCACAGGCGCGGCCTCAATGCGCTCTACGCCTTCAACAGCGAGATCGAGCGCGTGAGGGATATGGTGTCGGAGCCTCTGCCGGGCGAAGTCCGGTTGCAATGGTGGCGGGACCTGCTGGAGGGGCAGGCGAGGGGGCAGATCTCGGGGCATCCCGTTGCCTCCGAGCTTCTGGCCGCGATCGATCGCTACCACCTCCCGGCTTCGGCGCTCTTAACCCTGATCGATGCCCATGCGCACGATCTCTATGACGACCTGCTGCAGAGCGTTACCGATCTGGAAGGTTATTGCGGCGAGACCTATTCCAGCCTGTTCCGCCTAGCCAGCCTCATTCTCGCCGATGGCGGCGACCCCGGTACTGCCGATCTTGCCGGGCATGCCGGCGTGGCCTATGGCATAGCCTGCCTGATGAAACAGGCTGCCCGGCATGCGGCGAGGGGGCAGATCTTCGTGCCAGCCGATCTCGTGCTCAAGCATGGCATGGCGCGCGAGGACCTGTTGAATGGGCGCAATACCGCAGAGATGCGTGCCATGTTTGGCGAGCTCGCCGCGGTAGCGCGGCATCATCTGGACACAGCGGAGCAGTTGCTGCCTGCCGTGCCCATTGCAGTTGCACCCGCCTATGTCGGTCTTGCGCTGGTTGGCCCTTTGCTCAGGCGCATGACGCGCCCGGGCTTTGACTGGTTTCGCCAGGAGGCCGAACTGCCGCAATGGCGCAGTCAATGGCATCTGTGGCGTTTTTCACGCAAGCTGCGTTAGTTCGGAGCAGGGCTGCCTTGGACTATTTCGGCTTCGCAGCCAGGGCCAGCGCCTTTTCCAGATCTTCACGCTCCTCGCAGCCGTCGGGGCAGAGCTTGACCAGGGTTGCGAGATTCTGCTGGGCCTTGGGAAGGTCGCCGTTCTCGATGAAGAGTTCACCCTGATATTCCAGGGTTCCCTTGTGGTTGGGATCGATGGCGAGCGCCTTCTCGTAGAAAGTTTGGGCCGTCTTGCGGTCTCCGCTCTTGCGCAGGCTGAAGCCGAGCAGATTGTAGACGTCGGGGTCTTTCGAGCCCTGGTCAGCCAGGGGCTGGAGGGCCGCTATGGCAGCCTTGTAGTCCTCCGCCTTGATCTGAGCCCGGACGGAGGCGAGGTCGGACGTCGCCGCGGCAGCAGGGGCGTCGGATGAGGTGTCGGCAGCCGAGGCCTGGCCTGCAACGAGGAGGAGGGTCAGGACGGATGCGAGGCCACTCAGGCGGAGCATGGCAGAATCCTGTTTTGCTGATGACGAGGTGGGACTATGAACGTCGTCGATCGGACCTTGGGTTCCCGCCATGACGCGGACAGGGTGGAAACCGCCAGCAGGCTACATCGTTCTCGAGCCAGTGCCCATCCCGCTTTCGCCTTCGGAGTGGTGACATGTGTCGCGCAGCCCGATCACGTGCGAGCAGCAGCGTGATCGGAGCGTAGATATCCAGAAAAGATGACGCTTTCGGGTCCGAGGCCAACGCCATCGATGCCGCTTTAGCCATGCCCCTTCGATCGAGGCCCTATTCAGCAGCCATAATGATATCGAGATATTGTCTGGCTGAGGTTTCCCATCTGTATCTCTCGGCAACGCTGCGCCCCTTCGATGCCAATTCGGCCCGCAGATTTTCGTCGTTCCATAGAGTTTCTATTCTTTCAGCCCACTCCGGCGCCGAGTATGGCTGATCGACGAATAGAGCCCCTCCGGCGCAAATCTCCGGCATGGCGCCCAAGTTGGAACAAATGGTCGGCGTTCCAAGGGACATGGCTTCCAAGGGCGGGAGACCAAATCCTTCGGTGGTAGATGGGAATATGAACATGCTGGCGTTTCGCAGCAGTGCCGCGAGCTCGCCATCCGTTACCCTGCCCGCAAAGATGGCGTTCTCAGGTACCGAAACGCCATTCTCTTCGTAATTCGACTTCAGGGTCGATCCAAATAGGATCAGTTTTCTATTTGGTAAATAATCTTTGAACGCGCTCAGTATCGTGCGAACGTTCTTGTGGTGATGAATATAACTGTTTGTTAGAGCGTATTGACTCCTTTCAATTTGAAGTTTTGAAAATATATTATTATCATCCTCAAATTCTGGTTTAGAAAAATGATCTACTCCATTATATATTACATGAATGTCGTTTCTGTTTGTGACTTTGTGTTTTAATATTTCGTTTTTTGCGTAATTCGATACCGAGACAATGTGCTTGTATCGTCTTGATACTATGGGTGTAATGACGTTGTATAAAATAAAAGTTTTCCAACCATGGGATTTTTTTGCTGATCTAAATTGCGCGTCATGAATAACAACGCAGCCTGTGTGTTTTATGATCGGAGCTGTCGCTGTAAAATTTAACGAATAAGCGCTCCCAACGTTAATTGGAAAATCAAATTGTTCCCAAAGAACGCCTTGTCTATTTCCGACCTCCAATATAGGTATATTTTTTAATTTTATCTGATTTAAACCACCTCTTGGTGTAACTATTTCGATATCCAAATTTCTATACTTTGGTTCGGTTATAAGTTTATCGATCGCTATAGTTAGCTCTCGGCCAACTCTTGGCATTCCTTCTATACTGGCAAGCAGGAACTTGCCATTTATCACTATTTTCATATCTCTCTCCCCTTCGAGCCGTAATCCTTGATTGCGGCGTCGCTCCGAGGGATATGCAAGTATGAATACCGTGACGCGCCTGTGATGGGCAGCTCACAGAGATAAGCTCAAGGCCCGGATGCAGACAGCAAAGCTGGGGCGAGACCGGATACAAGGATGTTCGAGGCCAATATCCGGCGCGCGAGACAAGCTCGATTTCTCAGGCTGGGAGTTGCTCGCCAGCCGTCGCCTTCTTCCAGCCTTCCAGGGCTTCCAAGGCCCTTGCGCTCATCGCCTTTTTTTTGGCAAGGGTCTTTTCGCTGCCGCGCAGGCGCTTTCCACCTTCCCCCTTGGGCGCAATTTCCAGAGGCGGGAACAAGCCGAAATTGACATTCATCGGCTGGAAGGAGCGCGGGCCCGAATCCTCGCTGACGAGGTGACCGCCGGTGATGTGGTTGAGCAGCGCACCAAGGGCCGTGATGGCTGGCGGTGCCGTCACCGACTGGCCCAAGCGTTCGGCGGCGGCGAAGCGGCCCGTCATCAGGCCGACGCTTGCGCTTTCGATGTAACCTTCGCATCCGGTGATCTGGCCGGCAAAGCGCAGGCGAGGCATCGATTTGAGGCGCAACGTCGCGTCGAGCAGTACGGGCGAGTTGAGATAGGTGTTGCGATGCAACCCGCCCAGACGGGCAAATTCGGCATTCTCGAGCCCCGGAATTAGGCGGAACACCCGAATCTGCTCGGCATATTTCAGCTTCGTCTGGAAGCCGACCATATTGTAGAGCGTGCCGAGCGCATTGTCCTGGCGCAATTGCACGATGGCGTGCGGCTTGACGTCGGGATTGCGCGGATTGGTGAGGCCAACGGGTTTCAGCGGTCCGAAGCGCAGGGTTTCGCGACCTCGCTCGGCCATGACCTCGATCGGCAGGCAGCCATCGAAATAGGGCGTGCCCTCGAACTCCTTGAAGCCTGTCTTGTCGCCGGCAAGAACGGCGTCGAGAAAGGCTTCGTACTCCTCCTTGCTGAGGGGGCAGTTGATATAGTCGGCGCCGGTGCCGCCCGGGCCCGGCTTGTCGTAGCGCGACTGATACCAGGCAATATCCATGTTGATGGATTCGCGGTGCACGATCGGCGCGATCGCGTCGAAGAATGCGAGCGAGGTTTCGCCGGTGAGTGCAGCGATGGCATCGGCAAGAGGCTTGGAGGTGAGGGGGCCGGTGGCGACGATGACATTGTCCCAATCAGCCGGCGGCAGGCCGTCGACATGTTCGCGCCGGATCTCGATCAAGGGATGTGACGTCAGCCGTTCCGTGACTGCAGCCGAGAAGCCGTCCCGGTCCACCGCCAGCGCGCCGCCCGCCGGAACCTTGTGGCTATCGGCGCAGGCCATGATCACCGAATCCAGCCGGCGCATTTCCTCATGGAGCAGGCCGACGGCGTTCGTCTCGGCGTCATCGGAGCGGAAGGAGTTGGAGCAGACGAGCTCGGCGAAGTCCGTGGTCTTGTGGACCTCAGTCGCTTGAACGGGGCGCATCTCGTGCAGGATGGCGGGAACGCCTGCCTGGGCAATCTGCCAGGCGGCTTCGGAACCGGCAAGGCCGCCGCCGATGATATGAATGGGGGTAATGCTCATGCCCCGGCTTTTAAACCATCAGGGGCGGCTATTGAAGCATCAGCCCAACAAAAAGCCGCCCCAAAAGGGCGGCTATGTGGCACTCGGCCCTGGTCCTGCAAGGCGGCGCCTACGACTTTTCCCTTAGGCTCGCTGTCATCGCGGCCCGGTCGCCTGCCGGCATACCACCGTCTGGCAAAAACAATACGACTTTCCACTGCAAAAACTGGACGCGCGGGGCGGATCGTCGAAACTGTACCAATGAGCCGTACAGCCCATTGGTCATTACCTGCAAGATTAGGCGCGGGCGGCCTGACGCGCGATTGCGCGAACGTCGGCAGGGTTGATACCGATGTCGGCCAAATCGCGTCCGTTCAAGCGCCTGAGCTCGGCCAGCGTCTCGCGCTCACGGCGCCAGATGCGGACACGTTCGATCAAAGCTGCGAACAACATGATAAGGTTCCTCTTCTGTGAACCTGCCTTGAAGCGAATTCCTCAACGCCGTTCACATTCCCTATATGCCGCCCTTTTCTCGAATGAGGTAGATGCTGCATCGCACAACAATCATGCAATTTTTGCATGTCGCAATGCTGTCATCGTTTGAAAAACGCGAATAATGGCAGGGACTGCCTGTTGTGATGCGTATTTCGCATATCTTTTGAGGTCACGGCCGGCTACGGCCTCGGGACAGAAGGAGGCGGTGGTATCCGCCGCATGCCACCAGAAGCACTAGATGAAGCCGCTCGGCCCAATTGGCGCGAGGCGGCCCCAATTTGGCGGCCGGGAACGCTTGTCGAGACTTAGTGGACGTTACCCACCAGTAGTACCGCATACACTAAAGTTGGACTTGGCTTCTAAAGGTGTTGGCATGCTATAGGGAATTAAAAAATAGGAATAAATAAAATTCTCCGATGTGTTCAGTGATATATTTATCAAAGATATATTCCAATATAGATTGGTAATTATTTTATGAAATTTAGATTTATTAATTTTAATTGGAGTTTTTGCTTTATAAAATCCGATCTAGATCTTGCGTAATGCCAAGACGCGCCGAGCCCTTGGAAGGTTAGCGGGAGACTGAAGCAATGACGACGAACGGTTCAGGAGATGGCTCGGAGAAAAGAGTCCGAAAATATCTGCTGGTTGCGCGGATCGGGCCAAAGAGTCTTCACGCGAAGTGGCTGGCCGCTGGTGTGGATAGAAATTATGATGTCTTTCTCAGCAGTTACGAACCCAACTCGCCCGCCATCCAGGAAGATGGGGTCTATTTTGAGCGTCGCTTAGGTAGAAAGGTTGCCGGCTATGACGGATTCTTGCGCGAAAACGCGAAGTTAATCAGTCGATATAAATATATATGCTTTCTTGACGAGGATATTGAGGCATCTCCAGCTTCCATCAATGGGATTTTTTCCCGCTGCGATCAACACAATCTCAAGATTGCCCAACCGGCGCTGACATGGGATAGCCATTTCACCTATGCCTGCCTGCTTCGACAGAGACGGTACGCTCTGCGCTATGTCAATTTCGTGGAGATGATGTGTCCTGTCTTTCGGCGCGACATTCTCGAACGGATCGCGCCGCTCTACGCTCTTGGCTATGAAAGCGGCATCGACCTCATCTGGTGCAACCTCGTCGCTGAAAGCCCTCGCGATTTTGCCGTGATCGATGAATTTCCGGTTCGGCATACCGAGCCGGTGGGCGGCAACAAGAGTGCCAACGGTTTTGCCGATGGGCGGCTCTATGAGGACGATATCCACGCCATTCTTGCGCAGTTTCGCCTGCCCTGGCTGCGGGCCACGCCATTCTCGGCCGTTGGCCGGTCTGGACGTGAGTCGAGTGGCCGAAAAAGCCTGCTGCCATGGGCTCTTGTCCTGCTGGCGGCAGCGCCGCTGCGCAGACCGATGGCAGGGCGCCTGCGCGCCATTCTGGTTCATTGGCGCCATCTGTGGCTGGGAGCAGCCGGTAACATGCGCACCAAATTTCCCGCCGGCATTGCTGGGAGATTTGCTGACGCCGCTGTACGCGCCACCCGAAGGCCGATGGAAATGACGGGGCGGCATATACCAATGCAGGGAATGCCACCTGTTCCTTCGCTGCGTTCAGGGTTGAGACGGCAGGCCGACCGGCGCGAAACCATATCGGCCGAAGGTGGCCTGACCTTCCGGCGAGAGGATCGCTAGCATCAGCGCCACGGCAGAGGCGTTGTCGGTGTGCGCCAGAGCCAGGCCATATTCGGGGCCGGTTTCATAGGCTTCGGGGACCTGGATGACCTCCAGGTTCGGCGTGGCCGCTTTGCGTTGCGCCGCTCCGCTGCAATAGCCCATCATCACGTTGATCTGCCCACTCTTGAAGCCGTCGGCAATCGGGTCCTGACCGGCGGGGATAGGCGCTGTCGAGCCACCAACGATCTTCTGGGCCTTGGCATCCAGCTTGGCGAAGGCGCCCGGGTTTCGCTTGTCGATCAACTGGAACATGGCCCAGGTATAGTCACCACCGGGGTCGGCCTTGGGCGTGGACGTGCCGAGCTTCACGGCAGGATCGAGCAGGCGCTCGGCAAAGTTGGTGCTGGCGAGCCTGGCTTCAGGCAGGGCGAAAGCACAAAGCCGGTTGCGGGTGAACATGACGACGGCACTCGCCTTGCCATCCTTCTGCAATTTGTGGGGACTGGCCATGTCCGCCGAAGCCAGGATGTCGACCTTGTCGCCCTGCTCGATTTTCTCCCGCATCAGGCCGGAAGGACCGAAGTCGGTGCGTACCTTGACGCCGCTCTTCCTGCTGAAATCCTGTGCGATTTCGGTCAACACCGCACGCAGGCTGCCGGCGCCATAAAGCACTACTTCGTCAGCCCGGGCAGCGGTGCTGGCGAGGGCCAGACCAGCGGCGAGCAGGATCCTGAACATTTGCTTCTCCCGGAAACGGAGCGGTCGCGCCGACTCGCTATATATGAATGGCTATAGCGTTAACTGGCGAAACACTCGTTTGGCAATGGCTTTGCCATGACGGGAGATCGGGGCCCCGACGGGGAGCGCAACCCGGAGCGCGGAATCTCTCCGGTTCTTGGCCGCGCATGTCCGCGGGCATCTGGGATGCAGACGAGGGCGCCCGCATCTTAAGGGGCTATTCGGCTGCTTCGCCTCGGCGCCCCTGGGGACGGCGCTCCATCACCTCGCGCAGGAAGCGCCCAGTATGGGAACGCGGTTCCCGGATGATCGCTTCCGGCGTGCCTTCGGCAACGACCTCGCCGCCACCGTCGCCGCCTTCCGGTCCCATGTCGATGACCCAGTCGGCCGTCTTGATGACTTCGAGATTGTGCTCGATCACCACCACGGTGTTGCCCTGGTCGACCAGTTCATGCAGCACTTCCAAGAGCTTGGCGACGTCGTGGAAATGCAGGCCTGTGGTTGGCTCATCGAGGATGTAGAGCGTGCGCCCGGTCGAGCGGCGCGCCAATTCCTTGGAGAGCTTGACGCGCTGCGCCTCGCCGCCCGACAGGGTGGTCGCCTGCTGGCCGACCTTGACATAGCCCAGCCCCACCCGCGCCAGCGTTTCCATGGTGTTGCGGATGTTCGGCACGGCCTTGAAGAATTCGGCTCCCTCGTCGACCGTCATGTCGAGCACGTCGGCGATCGACTTGTTCTTGAAGCGCACGTCCAGCGTCTCGCGGTCGTAGCGCTTGCCCTTGCAGACGTCGCAGGTGACATAGACGTCTGGCAGGAAGTGCATCTCGATCTTGATGACGCCGTCGCCCTGGCAGGCTTCGCAGCGCCCGCCCTTGACGTTGAAGGAGAAGCGTCCCGGCAGATAGCCGCGCGCCTTCGCCTCGGGCAGGCCGGCGAACCATTCGCGGATCGGCGTGAAGGCACCGGTATAGGTTGCCGGATTGGAGCGTGGGGTGCGGCCGATCGGCGACTGGTCGATGTCGATGACCTTGTCGATCAGTTCCAGGCCATCGAGCTTGTCGTAGGGCGCCGGATGCTCCAGCGCGCCGTTCAGCTTGCGGGCGACGGCCTTGTAGATGGTATCGATCAGCAGGGTCGACTTGCCGCCGCCCGAGACGCCGGTGACGCAAGTGAACAGGCCGAGCGGCACCTCGACCGAAACATCCTTGAGATTGTTGCCGCGAGCGCCGGTGAGCTTCAGCGCCTTGCCCTTCTGGCGCCTGCGCCGTTCGGCAGGCATGGGGACCGAGAGTTCACCGGTCAGATATTTGCCGGTAAGGGAGGCCGGATTGGCCATCACCTCGGCCGGTGTGCCCTGGGCTACGACACGCCCGCCATGCACGCCGGCACCGGGCCCGACATCGACAACGTAATCGGCCTGCAGGATGGCATCCTCGTCATGCTCCACCACGATGACGGTGTTGCCGAGTTCGCGCAGGCGCCGCAGCGTTTCGAGCAGGCGCTCATTGTCGCGCTGGTGCAGGCCGATGGATGGCTCGTCCAGTACGTAGAGCACGCCGCTGAGGCCCGAGCCGATCTGGGAGGCAAGGCGGATGCGCTGGCTCTCGCCACCCGACAGCGTGCCGGAATTGCGGGCCAGCGTCAGGTAATCCAGGCCGACATCGACCAGGAAGCGCAGGCGTTCGCGAATTTCCTTGAGGATGCGGACCGCGATCTCGTTCTGCTTGGTATTGAGCTCGGCCGGCAGTGCTTCGAACCAGTGCTGGGCCTGGCGCACCGACATCGCCGAGATTTCGCCGATATGCTTGTGCGTGACCTTCACGGCCAGGGATTCGGGCTTGAGGCGGAAGCCGGCACAGGCCTTGCAGGGCGTGTTGGCCATGAAGCGCGAAATATCCTCGCGCGCTTGCTCGGAATCGGTTTCCTTCCAGCGCCGCTCCAGATTGGTGACCACGCCCTCGAAGGCCTTGCGGGTCTCGTAGGAGCGCAGGCCATCGTCGAAGGAAAATACGATCTGTTCCTCGCCTGAGCCGTAGAGGAACACCTGCTGCACCTTTTCCGGCAGGTCCTTCCAGGGCGTAGTCACGCCGAACTTGTAGTGCTTGGCGAGGGCATCGACCGTCTGGCTGTAATAGGGGCTAGTCGATTTCGCCCAGGGGGCCAGCGCGCCCTTGCGCAGCGACAATGTCTCGTCCGGCACCACCAGGACGGGGTCGACCGTCATCTCGGTGCCGATGCCGTCGCAGGACGGGCAGGCACCGAAGGGATTGTTGAAGGAGAACAGCCGCGGCTCGATCTCCGGAATGGTGAAGCCGGAGACGGGGCAGGCGAATTTCTGGCTGAACATCACACGCTTGGGCGAGCCGTCGGCCTCTTTCTGGTCGGCGAGTTCGACCACGGCGATGCCGTCGGCGAGTTCGAGCGCGGTCTCGAAGGAGTCGGCCAGGCGGCTGGCGATGTCGGCGCGCACCACGATGCGGTCCACCACCACGTCGAGATCATGCTTGAGCTTCTTGTCGAGGGCAGGGGCGTCGGCGATTTCATAGAAGGTGCCGTCGATCTTGACGCGCTGGAAGCCTCGCTTGAGGAAGTCGGCGAGTTCCTTGCGGTATTCGCCCTTGCGTCCACGCACGACGGGAGCAAGCAGGAACAGCCTGGTGCCTTCCGGCATGGCCATGACCCGGTCCACCATCTGGCTGACCGTCTGGCTTTCGATCGGCAGCCCGGTTGCCGGCGAATAGGGAATGCCGATGCGGGCCCAGAGCAGGCGCATATAGTCGTAGATCTCGGTGACCGTCGCCACCGTCGAGCGCGGATTGCGCGATGTGGTCTTCTGCTCGATCGAGATGGCGGGCGACAGGCCGTCGATCTGGTCGACGTCCGGCTTCTGCATCATTTCGAGGAATTGGCGCGCATAGGCCGACAGGCTCTCGACGTAGCGGCGTTGGCCCTCCGCATAGATGGTGTCGAAGGCGAGCGACGACTTGCCGGAGCCGGAAAGGCCGGTGAACACCACCAGCTTGTCGCGCGGGATTTCCAGATCGACGTTCTTGAGATTGTGCTCGCGAGCGCCGCGCACGGTAATGAAGCGGCGATCGGCAGGCGATGGAACAGCGCTGCCGGAGATGGGGCGGCCAGACATACGGACGATCCTGTGGGCTTTTGCCGAGAGATAGGCTCTTTGGTCCGCAAATTGAAGGAGCAAGGACGAAAAGACAAGAACAATTCGTGAACTTATCCGCAGAATTTAGCAGCACGGTCCAAGGCCATACGTTATGCAGGCTCCATGATCGAGATCACCTCAACTTTGTCCATCGACGAGCGCGAAATCATCGAGGATTTCGTTCGCTCCTCCGGACCCGGCGGACAGAACGTCAACAAGCTGTCGACGGCGGTGCAGTTGCGCTTCGACATCCGCACTTCGCCCTCGCTGCCGAACGATGTCGCAATCCGGGCCCAGAAGCTCGCCGGCCGCAAGCTGACGCAGGAAGGGGTTGTCGTCATCCTCGCCCAGCGTTTCCGCACCCAGGAGCGCAATCGCGAAGATGCCCGCGAGAGGCTGGTTGCGCTTCTGCGTGAGGCGGCCACGCCGCCACCGCCGCCCCGCAAGGCAACCAAGCCTTCCAAAGCGGCCAAGGCGCGGCGCCTCGAGTCCAAATCGCGCCGCTCCAACGTCAAATCGCTGCGCGGCGGCAGGATTTCGATGGATTGAGATCGGGGGGCTGGTCTTTGGCGCAGCCGGAAACTTGGCGTTTACAGAAAAGCTTTGGCTGGTCCGAAGACCGGCCCGATCTTACGCCAGGATCAGAGCCTTCACCTCGTCCATCGTCTCGGCGATGTGATCGGCGCCGGCGGCTACCAGGGTTTCCTCGCTCGGCGGCATATGGTGCAGCCCACCGACGAAGCCGATCGCCGTCATGCCGGCTGCCTTGGCCGCCTTGACGCCGACCACGCTGTCCTCGACCACCACGGTGTTGGCTGGGTCCGTACCAAGCGTCTTCGCCGCATGGAGAAACAGATCCGGCGCCGGTTTTCCCTGTGCCACCAGCTTGGCGCTGAAGATGTTGGGATAGAGCAGTTCGAACAGGTTGGTGATGCTGAGGCCGAGGCCAAGCTTGGCGGGGGGGCTGTTGGAGGCCACGCAAAAGGGCATGGGCAAGCTTTGGAGTACCTCGCGCACGCCCGGAATGGGTTCCAGTCGCGCCACATAGGCTGCCCGAAGCATGCGACGCGTGGTCTCGGCATGGTCAGGCGGCAGCCTGAGGCCGAAATCCTGCTCGAAGCGCTCTTCCAAAGCCTCCTGGGTCAGGCCGAGGAAACGCTGCATCACGTCATGGGCGGTGACTTTGACGCCGAGGGCCGACAGAGCTTCGGCCTCGACTTCCGCCGACAGGATCTCGCTGTCGACGAGAACGCCATCGCAATCGAAAATCACCAGAGAGAAGGACATGGGAACCGCCTGATCCGAGAAGACGTGCAGAGGCCGGCGTGTCGCGATTCTTGTCAAGCCAGGTCCGAGCCGTAGGATGATGGCGCGCAGCCACGAGTTCCGGCAAGTTCTTTCCAACGATTCGAGGCTGCCATGTCCATCATCCCGTCGCTGAGCCGCGAAGAAAGCTGGATGCGCAGGTCGGCGCTCCATTATCTGGGCCAGCGATCGACCAGCGTCGCCAATCTCCGTCTGGTCCTGCAGCGACGGGCGCGCCGCAAATTGGGGCCGGAAGTTGACGTCGCTGACCTGATCGAGCGCACGATCGACCATTGCCGGCAGCTCGGTTTCATCGACGACACCAGTTTCGTGGAGGCACGCCTTCACGCTGGGCGCAGCCGCGGCCTTTCGGCTCGCCGGATCGGCGCTGCCTTGGCTGCCAAGGGCGTCGATCGCGCCTTGGTGGCCCAGGCGCTTGCAGGGGAGGACCGTGATAAGGCCGAGGAGAGGGCTGCCGCCCGGCTGGCGCAGCGCCGGCGCATCGGTCCCTGGCGACGGGCGGACAGGGACGCCGAGGTCGGGCGGGAAATCGCCATATTGGCACGCGGCGGCTTTGCCGTTTCGCTGGCCCGCCGCATCATTATCGCAGATCCAGACGAAATCCGCGCTCTTCTCGAGATTTGAAATCTTGCGCCCGCCGGCTGCGGCGTGTTTTGTATGATGAATACAGTCCTCTTGGCGGAATCGGCATGTTCGAACTTTTCTGGCGCGGCGTTGCGATCGGTGTTGGTGCAACGGTCCTGATGGATCTATGGGCGATCGTGCTGCACAAATTCTTCGGTGAGAACCTGCCCAACTGGGCCCCTGTCGGCCGCTGGTTCTGGCATCTGAAAGAAGGCCGCGTCTTCCATGACGATATCGGCAAGGCCGAGCCCTATGCCCATGAATTGGCGTTGGGATGGATCGGCCATTATGTGGTCGGCATCCTCTATGGCGTGATCCTGGTGATCTTCGCCGGAGCCGCTTGGCTGGCGAACCCGACATTCCTGCCGGCCTGGATCCTCGGCATTGTCACGGTGGGCGCCGGCTGGTTCCTGCTGCAGCCCGGGCTCGGCATCGGCTGGGCCGCGTCGAAAACACCCAATCCCACCAAGGTACGCCTGCTCAATCTGGTCGCGCATACTGTATTTGCGATCGGCCTGTGGGGGACGGCCCTGATCATCCGCTGACGGCTCAGGGCAGATCGTGCCAGGAGGCGAACATGGCGGCCTGGCCATGGCGGTTGCCGGCATCGTCGATCACTTCCCAGACGGTGGCATTCTCGATGAAGAAGCGCCGGCCTGATTTGGCGATGCGCACGCCGCGATAGTCGGCGATGAAACCCTGGCTTTTGACGGTATCGAGCAAGCGTTGGCGTTCGTCTCGATCCGGAAACTCCGCCGACAGACGGGACGGCAATTGCGTCAATTCCTCCCAACCATATTCAAAACATGCTTGTACGGCCTTGTTCCCATAGATGAAAACGGGATCGGCGTGGGTGTCATGGGCCAGAAGGCAGAAGGGCGCCTCGGCGTAGAGCCATGTCGCGTCTGCCCGCTCGCCCGGCGGAGTTGGAAAAAGCCCGCGCCCCGTCAGGCGGCGGAGGCTGCGGTCGAGCAGGGCGGCGAAATCCGGATTGCCGGCAAGAGCCGGCCAGGTCGCTGCGAGCCCAAGGGGGAATGTCATGAGCGGATGGTGGTTGAAGGGATGAGCCCGTACGGCCTGCTCGCCAAAGCGAGAGCCGCGGGTTGTATGCCGCGAATGTCGCTGCCTCGCGGCAACCGGTCAAGCCCGGCAGCCGAAATTGATCAGACAAGATTTTCCACCCGACTTGCGACTGACATGTTAGTCTGTTATCGATAGTTACATATTGAAAAATCGATGGAAGACAGGGATGACGCACCACCGTTTTGGCCTTTCAGCGGCATTGGCCACGCCCTTCGATGGCCGGGGGCAGGTTGACGTCGCCCGTGCCATCGCCCATGCGCGCTGGTGCCTCGCCAATGGCTGCGGCAGCGTCACGCTGTTCGGTACCACCGGGGAGGGGGCCTCGATCGCGTCGACTGAGCGCGAAATCCTGCTGTCGGGTTTCCTGGCTGAGGGCATCGAAGCGCGGCAGATCGTGGTGGGCGTGATGGCGAATGCCATTGCCGATGCAGCGGCTCAAGCCCGGCAGGCTCTCGATGTCGGTTGCCGTGGCGTGCTGCTGGCACCGCCTTCCTATTTCAAGGGCTTGCAGGACGATGGCCTGTTCGCCTGGTTTGCCGCCGTGTTCGAGGCGGTCGGGCCGAAAGCCAGGGACGTTTATCTCTACAACATTCCCTCGGTTACAGCCGTGGAGCTTTCGGTGGACCTGATCGGGCGACTGAAGCAGGCGTTCCCGTCGGTGGTGGCCGGCGTCAAGGATTCCTCAGGTAATTGGCCGTTTACGCAGTCTCTGCTGGAAGCCCATGGTGACCTTGCCATCCTGATCGGCGACGAGAGAGGCCTGGCGGCGGGCGTGCGCCTGGGCGGGCAGGGGGCGATTTCCGGCATGGCGAATATCTGTCCCGGGCGCCTGCTTGCCATGGTTCACGAAGGACTGGACGACGCAGGGGTGGTCGCCTTCGTCGACGAACTCCTCCACTATCCGGTCATCCCGGCGGTTAAGGCGATGGTTGCCTATCGTACCGGCGATGCGGCATGGTCGGCCACACGGGCGCCGTTGGTGACGTTGCCAGAGCATGATGCCAAGAAGCTGGCTGGCCTGTTTGACCGCATCGGGCAAACGAAGGCGGCCTAGAGAGGCGTCAAAACAGAAGCTGGAGGAGAGTGCGGTTCGAAAAATCGCATTTGCTCCGGAACAGGGAGGGGGCGGATGGAAGAAGGCGGCGAACCGCTGCGGTTGCGGGAAAAGGCCTATGCCAGTTTCACCCGCCATCTGCTGGCGCGCGATGTCCGTCCCGGCCAGTTCGTATCCCAGCGCGAACTGGTGGCGCTGACCGGCCTGCCGCTCGGAGCGATCCGCGAACTCGTGCCGCGCCTGGAAGCGGAGGGCTTGCTCTCCACCATTCCCCAGCGTGGCATCCAGATCGCCCATATCGACCTCAACCTCATCAAGGACGCCTTTCAGTTCCGCCTCTTCCTTGAGAAGGAGGCCGTGGCCCTTTTCACGGTGTCGGCCTCCGATGGCCTGCTGGCGAAGCTGCGCCGCGAGCACGAGGACATGCTGGCCCGGGGGCTGTCGGAAGATCTGGCCCCCGAGATGGTGGAACAAGCGCAGGCGACCGACTGGAACCTGCATGACACAATCATCGACTCCATCGGCAACGAGATCATCGCCAAGGCCTATCGCGTCAACTCGATCAAGATGCGCCTGATCAACCAGGAGCGTTTCCGTATCGATGGCCGGGTGGTGCCGGTGATGCGCGAGCACCTTGCCATCCTCGATGCCATCGAGAGCCGCGAGCCGCAAAAGGCGGTGGACGCCATTGCCGAACACATCAACAACGCCCGTGCCCTGGCGCTGAAGGTCTAGCGCCAGGACGATACACAAGACAGACGATCCAGAAGAAGCTTTGGGAGGAGGAACCTATGAGTTTTGATTTGTTGAAGCCGTCTCGCCGGCAATTCCTGGCCGGTTCCGCCGCACTCGGCGCTGCCGGCCTCGCCGGTATCCGGCCGGCCTTCGCGGCAGTCGACTGGAAGAAATATGCCGGCACCACGCTCGAGGTGAACCTGATCAAGAGCCCGCGTGGCGATACGCTGCAGAAATACCAGAAGGAATTCGAGGAACTGACCGGCATCAAGGTCAATGCCGAGCAGACGCCGGAGCAGCAGCAGCGCCAGAAGGCCGTGATCGAGCTGACCTCCGGCAAGCCGAGCTTCGACGTCATCCATGTCAGCTATCACGTCCAGAAGCGCCAGTTCGAGAAAGCCGGCTGGCTGGCCGATCTCGGCCCTTTCCTCAAGAATCCCGAACTGACGGATCCCACCCTGGTCGAGAGCGATTTCGCCGCTGCGGGCCTGGCCTTCGCCAAGGACAGGAATGGCCGCTTCGGTGCGCTGCCCTTCTCGGTGGATTACTGGATCGTCTATTGGAACAAGGACCTGTTCGCCGCCAAGGGGCTTGAATATCCCAAGACCTTCGAGGAGATGGTCAAGGCGGCCGAAACCATCACCGATGCCAGCAACAATATTGCGGGCTTCGTAGCGCGCGGCGCCAAGAATGCCAATGTGCCGGTGTGGACCAGCTTCCTACTCGGCCATGGCAAGAACCCCGTCGGCGCCGATGGTTCGCTGCAGACCGATTCCGCCGAGGCGATTGAGGCTGCCGCACTCTACCAGCGCCTGATGACCAAATCGGCCCCGCGCGGGGTTACCGGCTTCAACTGGGCCGAATGCCAGTCCGCCTTCCTGCAGGGCAAGGTCGGCATGTGGCTCGACGGTGTCGGCTTCGCCCCGCCGCTGGAGAATCCGCAGAAGTCCCGCGTGGTCGGCAAGGTCGGCTATGGTGTGATGCCCAAGGGGCCGGCTGCGCAGGCCTCGGCCACCTTCGGCGACGGCATCGGCGTCACCGAGGCCTCGGCCAAGAAGGAAGCGGCCTATCTCTATTGCCAGTGGGCGATTTCCAAGGAAATGGGGGCTCGGCTGCTGCAGGCCGGAGCGGGCGTGCCGTTCCGCAATTCGATCCTGAACGACGCCAAGGTGCGCGAAGGCGTGACCATGCCCGGCGCCTGGGTGGACTGCGTGGCGCAATCCGCGCCGATCAGCCAGCTCGGGCTTCCCGTGATCATTCCGGTCACCGAGTTCCGGGACATCATCGGCGTAGGGTTGACCAATCTGCTCGGCGGCGGCGATCCGGCGACCGAGATGAAGAAGGCGACGGAAGCCTTCAAACCCGTGCTCGCCCGCAGCGAGGCGCAATGAGCGCCGAAAGCCCGGCCGTGGCGTCTGTCCAGGCGAACAACAGTGCGTCCGGCCCGCTGAGGCCGGGCTATTGGCCCTTCATCCTGCCGGCACTCATACTCGTGGCGGCGGTGATCGTCTTTCCCTGGCTGTTCACCATCGGCATGAGCGCGAATGCCTGGCAGGTCGGCTCGGCGCCGCGCTTCGTCGGGCTGGAGAATTATATCCGCCTGGCCGGCGACATCCGGTTCTGGGAGTCGATGTGGCACACGCTCACTTACACCGTGCTCTCGGTGGTGGCGCCGCTGGTCCTAGGCACGCTGGCTGCGCTGGTGTTCGATTCGAAGATGCCGCTGCGCGGCGTGCTGCGCGGCATCTTCGTGATGCCGATGATGGCGACGCCCGTCGCCGTCGCTTTGGTTTGGACCATGATGTTCCATCCCCAGCTCGGCGTCTTGAACTACCTCCTGTCGCTGGTAGGCATTCCGCCCCAGGCCTGGATCTTCGAGCAGGGCACGGTGATCCCGTCGCTGGTGCTGGTCGAAACCTGGCAATGGACGCCGCTGATCATGCTCATCGTGCTCGGCGGGCTGGCCTCCATGCCGCGCGAGCCTTTCGAGGGGGCCGAAATCGACGGCGCCAATGCCTGGCAGAAGTTTCGCTACATCACGCTGCCGCTGATCCTGCCCTTCATGATGATCGCGGTGATCATCCGCTCGATCGATGCGCTCAAGAGCTTCGACATCATCTATGCGATGACGCAGGGCGGTCCGGGCACGGCCTCGGAGACCATTAACCTCTACCTCTACAACGTGGCCTTCTCCTATTACGACATCGGCTACGGCTCGGCGATCGCCGTGGTGTTCTTCATCATCATCATCGTGATGTCGCTGGTGCTGCTGCATCTGCGCCAGCGCGCGAAATGGAACGCTTGAGGCCAGGATGATGAGGATTTGGATGATGAAATTTCGGACGATCAAGCTTCGAGATCTCCCACGCCTCGCCGGCACGTTGTTCCTCGGCTTTGTCGTGGTGTCGCCCGCGCTGCTCTTCTTCATCTGGATGCTGTCGCTCTCGCTGAAATACGAGATCGACAACGGGGCCTATCCGCCGATCCTGATCCCCGAGCAGTTCGCCTGGTCGAACTACACCGAGATCTTCGCTACCAATGACTTCCTGCGCTATTTCTGGAACAGCGTGGTCGTGACCGGCGCGGCCACGGCGCTGGCACTGATCGTCGGCGTGCCGGCGGGCTACGGCATCGCCCGCATCAAGGCAGACAAGGCGGCGATGGTGATCATGATCGCCCGCATGACGCCGGGCCTTTCCTTCCTGATCCCGATGTTCCTCCTGTTCCAGTCGCTCGGCCTGCTCGGCACGCTGTGGCCGCAGATCATCATCCACCTGGTGGTGACGATCCCGATCGTCATCTGGATCATGATCGGCTATTTCGAGACCACGCCGCTCGAGTTGGAAGAGGCGGCGATGATCGACGGCGCTTCGCGCTGGCAGATCTTCTACAAGGTGGCGCTGCCGATCGCCAAGCCGGGCATCGTGGTCTCCCTCATCCTGGCCGTGATCTTCTCCTGGAACAATTTCGTCTTCGGCATCGTGCTGGCTAGCCGCGAGACACGCACGCTGCCCGTCGCCGTCTACAACATGCTGTCCTTCGAGCAAGTGAGCTGGGGCCCGCTCGCTGCCGCGGCGCTGGTGGTGACGCTGCCCGTGTTGCTGCTGACGCTGTTCGCCCAACGCCAGATCGTGGCGGGATTGACGGCAGGGGCGGTCAAGTAGGCGGCTGGTGTTTTCCCGGCAGGCTGAATCGAATGAAAGAAGTATGGCTTCAAGGATGGGAGATTCGGTGGGATGCATTGGAGGCGGCATTCGCGCCGCAACGGCGAAGCGGATGCGCGTAGGGGGAATGACCAGCGGGCAATTGGATCCGTTTGCGGGTAAAAGGCTCGATTTGAAAGGGGCGAGGGTACTAGGACCATCCCCTCCACTCGCAGTATGAGGCGCTAATCGCCTTGTAGGTGCCATAAGCGCACACAAGTAACATCAAGGCTGTAATGGCGATATGCATTGGGCCGGCAATCGATAATAGGTTCTTCAATACGACAAGGGTGATCCAGACACCGATCACCGCAATCGCCGTAAGCCACAGCTTTTTCATTCCTTCATATCTCTTTGATTTATTTTGGGAACTGAATTGCCGTGCACCAATTGTTGCGCGCGCTTTCGCCGAAGAAAAACCCGGCGAGATGGCTCGCCGGGTTCGATCAGCAGCTGGACGGCGGGATGGCTCAGGCCTGCCCGATCGGCGGGATGCGCAGCACCCAGCCGGGGAGGATGTGGTCGGGATCCTTGACCGGCGGGGTATTGGCCTTGACGATCTCCTTGTAGAGATTGCCTTTGCCCTTGCCGTAATGCTTCTCGGCGATGGCCCAGAGCGTGTCGCCCTTCACCACCGTATACATGGTCGAAGGCGTTCCGGGGGTGTTGACGCCGAGCTGGCTGTCGACCTGTGCCACGCCATTGTTGTTGCCGGCGGTGAGAATGATCTTCTCGGCGACTTCCTGAGACGGAGCCATGCCACCCAGGACAACCTTGTCTCCATCCACCGATACATTCAGGCCCTCGGCCTTGAGGCCGGCTTCCTCGATCTGCTTTTTCACCAGCGCGGCAATGTCGGTGGGAGCCGCTGCCGCCGGCGCTGCTGGCGCCGCCTCGGCCTTGCTCGAACCGAACATCTTATGGCCGGCGTCCTTGATGAAATTGAACAGTCCCATGTTCACTCCAGGCGTGTTAGGCAAAATTACCTAGCGGCAGGCTAGCATGGAACGGTTGTGCGGTCACACGGATTCCAGTTACCCGTGTTCGGTAAGTGCAAGATAGGGCGAACCTGCTGGCAAAGCGGTCTCGTTATGACAATCTACCTATCCGACCGGTGAAGGAACGCGACTGGTTTTCGACAAATTCGTCATTACTCGATCATTGCCAGAATCGGCGCCAAAAGCTCCGGCATGTCCATTGTAGTCGACAACAAGAGCCGGCTGCGCGGTACCGTCAGCAATCTCACGTCCTCGCCTTCATGCAGGGACGAGGAGGGGCGAGGCAACCCATCGCCGTCGATGGTCATGATGAGATCGGGAAACATGGCCAGGCGTCTGCCCTCCCGTTCGCAGGTCATGTATTCGTTGACGAAGGAGAGGCCGGTTCCATCGGAAAGGACGAGCTTGCCGACATCGAGACCGTCCCGGCGTTCGCAGGCGTATAGGGTGACTTTCGCAGGTGCACCAAGCTGACCGCCGAGCAGGTCGGCGACCCCCTGAGCCCCTGCCTCGATCAAGGTTTTGCCGACCGTCAGGGCCTGCGAAACCGCCCCTGACGCCCCATTGGCACGGGCATAGGCTAGAGAAACCGGATTACGCGCGACGGCGATCATGCCGCCGGCCTCGACGGCAGCTCGCCCAACCAGCCTGGCGACACCGTCGAGCCTCCCCTCGATCACGCCGCTAACGGCCCGGTCGCCTCGGCCACCTGCCACCGCCTGGCGGGATCGGAATCCGGCATGGCGATGGAGGCCCAGGGCGCCCATCAGGCCTGTCGGATGCGCACGGCCATTGCAGGCGAAGTCGAGCAGGGACAGTCCGCTCCTTGCCGATTGCAGCCAACCGTTCACCGTGGTTTCGGCGCCGTTCTCGTTGGTGTTGATCGCGGCAAGGCCGGGCACCGCCTGTTGAAGAAGGTCGAGCGCTTGCAGGTACTGGTCGGCGCCGACATGAGCGTCGGGAGAGGAGGGGGCGCCGACCAGTGCTACCGTGGCGGTTAGCGCATGCTCGGGCAGAGTATAGATCGGGACCATGCGAACGGTTCCCAGTTCGAAGGCTTGCCGCGCCATGGCAAAGCCGTTCTCGATCGAGCCGCCGCCACCGCCGCCGAGTATGGCGCCGCCCAGCACTGCCGGCTCGATATCGTCAGGGGTCAGGATACGGCTCATCGCAAGGCAAATCCGCCGTCTGGATAAAGCGTGGAGCCGGTCATGTAGCCATTGGACAGCAGGAACAGCACCGCCTCGGCGACCTCGTCGGTCGTGCCGACGCGCTTGAGCAGGGCGACCTCGCCATAGGAGCGGAAGGCATCCTGCCTTACCGCGTCCGGCTGGCGCTTCCAGAGCTCGCTGTCGATCGTGCCAGGCGAGACCACATTGACCCGGATAGGCGCGAGTTCGACGGCGAGGGCTCGGCCGAGCCCCTCCAGCGCGGCGTTGCAGGCGCCATAGGCTGCGCCATTCGGTGCCGGACGGACGCTGTAGGCACCGGCCATGAGCACGATGGCCGCGTCTTTGGACAGGAAGGACAAGGCGTGTTTGACGGCGTAATACTGCCCCCAGAATTTCGACTTGAACGAACTTTCCGCCACCTCGTCGCTGACCTCGTCGATGCGGCCGCGGCTGTAACTGGCACCGGGCGTGAAAAGAAGGTCGATCGGCCCGGCGGTCCGGAAGAAGTCTCGGAGAGAGGACTGGTCGCGATTGTCGACGAGATGGCCGCACGCCTTGGGCCCGAGTTTGTGGAGCGCTTCCTCCAGGCGCTTGGCGTCGCGACCGCCGATCACGATCTCGCCGCCATCGGCGAGAACCCTTTCGGCAACCCTGAGGCCGATCCCCGAGGTGCCGCCGATCACGGCGAGCCTCTTGTTTTCGAACATGATATCTTCCTTGTATTCAATTGTAGACTTTTGATTGAAGTGCTTCAGACCTCGTGCGAGGTCAGCTGTTTTGACGAGGCCTGCAACAGACGCGAGAGCAGCCAATAGGTGAGGCCGGACACGATCAGGGCATTGAGGGACGGAATGCCGATATCGAGCCAGAGTCCCGTGGCGAGACCGGCGACCCAGGCGAGCAAGCAGGGGAGGTTCCAACCTTCGGCTTGCCCGGGAATCTGGTTGAGGCCGGCGGAAGCATCCAGGACGGTCCGGTTGCGCCTGAGGATGAAGTAATCGGTGACGATGATGCCGCCGACAGGCGGAATGGCTGTGCCGAGGATGATCAGGAACGGAGTGAACTGCTCCATGCCGGCCCAGATCGAGAGCAGGGTGCCCAGCAGCCCGATAGCGAGAGTGACGAGCCTGCGGTCGATCGCACGGCCGAGGATGGCATCCAGAAAATTCACGCCGCCCAGCGAGGCCGAGTAGAGGTTCCAGTCGTTGATCTTCATGGTCGATGTAACCAGGATGATCGTGCCGATGGCATTGGTCGTGGTGACGATGATGGCCACGACATCCGCGCTCCTGACGGCATGGGCGAGGAGCACCGCGATCAGGCCGATCAGATATTCGCCGAAGGTGATGCTGATCACGGTCTGCTTGACCACGTCCCATGGCGAGCGGTTGAAACGGCTCATGTCCGGCGTGACCACGGCGCCGATGATGAAACCGCCGGCGACCAGTGTCGCCCCCTCCGTCAGGCTGAGTTTCGGCCCCGGCGCCGGAGAGGCAAGCAAGGCGGCAAGGGAATGCTGTTGCAGCGTCGCGAGGATCGACCAGCCCGCCAGCAGCAGGAAGGCGGGGACCGTGACATAGGCGAGCCAGGCCATCGCCGAAATGCCGTAGGCGACCACCATCGTGACGGCCAACCCGCATATGAGGGCCCAGGCCCAGAGTTGCAGGCCGCCGAGCAGGGATTGGATGCCGGTGGCAAAGACGGCGTTCTGGACCGCGAACCAGCCGACCAGGCTGACGGTGATGACCAGCGAGAGCAGGCTCGACCCATGCCGGCCGAAACCCGCCCAGCGGGAGAGCATCACCAGGCCCAATCCCTCGCGCTGGCCGGCGATACCGATGAAGATGGCGACGATCTCCAGGATCACGGCGCCCAAGGTCAGCGCCAGGAAGGCATCCCAGAAAGTCATGCCATAGCCGAGCGTGGCTCCGAGCATGAATTGGGACAGGCAGGAGAGCTGGCCGAAACGTTGCGTGGCGACGGTGATCCAGTTGTGTCGTGCCTCGCGGGGCATGCGGCCCAGCGCATAGTCATCGTGGCCCGCCGTCCCCTCGCTTTCGCGCATCCTCGCCTCCCGCTTCGATATCTGATTGTGGGAGAACTATATTAGAGGATTGATTTCCCTTCCCGGACGGGAGATCCATTTACTCTGGAAATGAATTCCATAATTGAGGACATGAATGATAGCCGGCGAGTTGCTGAGTGCTTCCAGAATCTTCGCGCAGGCGGCGCGTAGCGAGAGTTTTGCTGCCGCTGGCGAGCAACTCGACCTGACGGGATCGGCCGTGAGCAAGGCCGTGGCCCGTTTGGAGCAGCGGCTCGGCGTTCGGCTGTTCCGGCGCACGACGCGCCGCTTGTCTCTCACGGAGGAGGGGCAGCTCTATCTCGATGCGTGCCAGCGTGCTTTCGGCGAACTCGACCTGGCGGAAGGGCTGTTGTCCTCGCGAAGGCTCGAGCCGACCGGCCGTTTGCGCCTCAGCGTGCCCGAACTACTCGGACGCCGTGTCGTCATGCCGGTGGTCAGGGATGTGGCGCGCCGCTATTGCGGGATCGAGATCGAGGTGGGATTCTCGAACCATCTCATCGATCTGGTGGAGGATCATGTCGACATCGCCGTCCGGATCGGCCAACTTGGGCGCCCGGCCGATCTGGTTTCGCGGCGGCTCGGCGAGCAGAGGATCGTAACCTGTGCCGCTCCCGACTATCTGCGCACCCATGGAGTGCCGGTCCATCCCGAAGACCTCGTCGCTCACGCCTGCATCAGCTATGTCCGGGGCGGAAAGCCGCAGAGCTGGCAACTGCAAGCCGCCAATGGAACGGCACTGAGCCTTGCGGTTGCGGGGCGGCTGAGCATTGGCAGCTACGAAGCGATTGCCGAAACGGCGTTGGCCGGCTTCGGCATTGCACAAGTGCCAGCCTGGCTTGTTGGCGATGCCATCCGGGACGGCGAGCTCCTTGTGGTTCTCGAGCAATTTGCGCCGGATAGCCTGCCGATTTACGCTGTCTGGCCTCATCGCCGCGATCTCAGCCTGAGGGCACGGGTGATGATCGATGCGCTGGTCGAGCGCTTTCAGGGATTTTGCTGAAGCGGTCGGCCAATGAGTAAAACCATCAGCGATGGATGGCGACGGCACGAGCCGGGAATCCGGATCCCCCTTTGGCCTTGGGCCAGCTTGTCATGATCAGGGCGCCGGCTTCCGGCAGGGCGTCGAGGTTGGCGAGCAGCTCGATCTGCCAGCGATCACGCGACAGCACGTAATGCTCGAGGCTGAAATCGCCCTTCGATGTTGCCAAGCCGGGATCGGTGTCGATCTGCTCGTGGCCGATTGCGGCGATGCCCCGCTTCTCGAACAGTTCTTCGAGTACCGCTCGCGACCAGCCGGGACAATGGGAGACGCCGTCTGCCGAGCGATTGTAGAAGTGCTCATTGTCAGGCCAGCGCTTCGACCATCCGGTGCGCAGGGCCACGAAGCAGCCTGCGGGAATGGTGCCGTTGCGGCTCTCCCAGGCTGAGAGATCGGCGAGTTCCGGCGTGGCATCGGCATTGCCGGCAACCCTCTCCCGAATGTCCAGCACCACCAGGGGCAGCAGCATGTCGGTGACCGGCAGGTCGTCCACGGCGCGTCCGCCCTCGATGAAATGCACGGGCGGATCGACATGCGTGCCCCATTGCCCGACAAAGGCATAGCGATGCACCTGGAAGGCATCGCCCTTGGGATAGTCGAACACGAGCTGGCGCTCCTCGTCCGGGAAGGCCGAGAAGCGGGGTTGCCCGGGGTGGAAGGCGTGGCTCAGATCGGTGAAGATCGCGCCGGCGAATGCGGCGCGATAGACCTCCCACAAGGACAGGGAAGTGGCCATGTCAGGGCTCCGCGACGAAGGAGGGCGCGGCCTCTCCGGCGAGCGTGAGCTTGCCGCCCTTCACACCGATCACCGAGACCGACTTGTCCGGCACCGAGACGTTCGGGCGATAGGTGATCGTACCTGTCACGCCATCAAGGCCGGAGGTGGCTGCGAGCGCATCGCGGATCTTGGCGGGCTCGGGCGCTCCGGCGCGCTTGACGGCGTCGGCCATCAGTTTCACGGCATCGTAGCCGAGCGCGGCAAAGGCATTTTCCGGCGCGGTGTTGTAGGCCTTCTGGTAGGCGTCCATGAAGGCCTTCACCTTGGCGCTGGCGCCGTCGCCGATGAAGGCGTGGGTGGTGAAATAGGTGTCGTTGGCGGCCTCGCCACCCACCTGCAGCAGCAAAGGCGTATCGTAGCCGTCGCCGCCCACCACAGGCAGGGTGATGCCGGCCTGACGCAACTGCTTGAGGATGAGGCCGATTTCCTCGGCATTGGCGGCCGCATAGATGAAGGCTGGTTTCTCGGACAGGGCCTTGATCTTGGCGATCTGGGCCGTGAAGGTCTTGTCGCCGATCTTGTAGCTGTCCTTGCCGACGATCTTGCCGCCGCCATGCTCATAGGCCTTGACGAAATAGTCCGAGAGCAGGGTGGTGTATTCGGTGCCGATATCCGTGAGCAGATAGCAGGTCTTGGCGTTCAGCGTCTTCAGCGCGAACTCGGCTCCCACGGCTGCCTGGACATTGTCGCCGAAGGCGGCGAGGAAAACCTCGTTGCCGAGCTGAGCCGGCAGCTTGGGCGAGGTGGCCCCGGGGGTGACGAAGGGGATTTCCGCCTTCTGGACCTGGGGACCGATGGCGAGCACCGAATCCGAATCCGCAAAACCGATGATGCCGACGACCTTGTCGCTGTCGATCATCTGGCTGGCGACGGTCGAGATCACGGTGGCGTCCGATTTGGAATCGTAGGTCACCAGCTCGATCGGCCGGCCCAGCACGCCGCCGGCGGCATTGATCTCCTGCGCCGCCAGCTTGGCGCCGTTCAGCATCGGCCCGTCCAGCGAGGCCTGCACACCGGTAAGATTGGCCGAATAGCCGATCTTGATCGGATCGGCAGCGAGCGCGGGCCCCACATGTACCAGCAAGGCGGCGGCCGACAGGCCGAGGGCGAGGGTTCTGCGTCTGCTCAACGTCAACATCTGGTCACCTCTCAATTGATGGACTGCTCGCCGATGTTTTGGTCGCCCCGAATGTCAGTTCGCGGTCGCCCATGATCCCCTTCGGCCGGAAGATCATGATCAAGATGAAGACGATGCCGAGCACGATCTGGCTCGCCCCGAAAAGGGGCGGCACGGTCACGCCGAGCAGGCTGAAGCCGCGCTCGGCGGAGCGCAGCACCTCGGATAGCAAGGAGACGCAGACGACGCCGATCAAGGCGCCGGAAAGCGAGCGCATGCCGCCCAGGACGAGCATGGCGATCAGGTTCAGCGTCATGGCGAAATAGAAGGTGATCGGCGAGAAGGAGCCGAGATAGTGGGCATAGAGCGAACCGCCGACGCCCGCGAAGAAGGCCCCGATCACGAAGGCGATCAGCCGCGTGCGCAGCACGTCGATGCCGACGGCGCCTGCGGCGATGGTGTCGTCTCTGACGGCCATCATCGAACGGCCGAAAGGCGAATAGACCAGGCGCGCCAGCAAGATGAGCGTCACCACCAGCCAGGCCATCACCCAGGGCAGGTTGGTCTGCAGGGGCACGCCGGTGAAGGTGCGCGAGCCGCGGGTGAAATCGGCCGCATTGATCAGCACGACATTGACGATGATGAGAAAACCCATCGTTGCCACCGAGACGAAATAGCCCGACAGCCGCATCAGGGGATAGCCGACGATCACCGCCAACAGGGCGGTGAACAGGCCCGCCGCCAGTGTGGCCGGCAGGAAGGGCAGGCTGAAGCCCGACAGCAGCGCCGGCAGATGCGGCAGCAGGGCAGCCTTCTGTTGCACCGTCAGCGACAGGATGCCCGAGGCATAGGCGCCGGCACCGACGAAGCCGACATGGCCCAGCGAGAACACGCCGGTGAAGCCATTGCTCAGCGAGAGCGAGAGAACCAGGACCGAGTTGAGAGCGATCAGGATCAGGATGCGCGTGAAATAGTCGCTCAGGACCAGGGGAGCGCCGATGGCAATCGCACCGGCAACCACCAAGCCGACGGCCGCGAGCAGGGCGATGGGCAGGCCGGCTTTCATAGCTTGATCTCTCGATTGGGCTGCAGCAGTCCGCCAGGACGGAACAGCAGGAAGGCGATCAGCAGGCTGAAGACGATGGCGTCGCGGTATGGCGTCACCGCATCGGGCAGGAAGGCGACGATGAAGATCTCGAGGGCGCCGAGCATGTAGCCGCCGACAAGGGCGCCCGAGATCGAGCCGAAGCCGCCGATGATCGCGGCCACGAAGGCCTTCAGCAAAGGCGTGAAGCCCATCTGGGGTTGGACGACCCCGGCCTGCGCGGCCCAGAGAACGCCGGCGAGCCCGGCATAGGCGGAGGCGACCACGAAGGCGATCACGATCACCCGGTTGACGTCGAGGCCGACGAGATGGGCGGCGGACATGTCTTCGGCTGCCGCGCGCATACCGAGCCCGACGGTGGTGCGGGTGATGAACCAGCCGAGGCCCAGCAGCGACAGGAAGGAGAGCGCGATGGTCAGGATGTTGATGTTGGTGAAGGTGATAGCGCCATCGGCCAATTGCCAGGAGCCGTTGAGCAAATCGGGCAGGGGAAAATTGCGCGGCGAAGAGGTGAAGGCCAGGATGCCGAGATTTTCCAGGATATAGGTGACGGCGAGGCTGGTCAGCAGCCGCGTCACGTCCGGCGCGTTGCGGATCGGCCGGTAGGCGATGCGCTCGATCACGAAGCCGGCCAGGGCCGCCGCGAGGATGCCACAGAGCATGGCGAGGGCAAAAGGCATGCCGGCCACGCCGAGGATCACGGTGGTGAAGGCGCCCACCATCATCACATCGCCATGGGCGAAATTGGTCAGCTTGAGCACGCCGAAGACGATGGAGAGGCCGACCGCGACCAGGGCATAGAGGCTGCCCAGGCTGACGGCGTTGATGATCTGCTGGAGGATATATTCGAAGCCGTTCATTCATCGGCCCCCAGATAGGCCTGCGCCACGCGGTCATTGGCCGTCAGTTCGGCGGAGCTGCCGGAGAGCACCACGCGGCCGGTGCGCAGCACATAGGCCCTGTCGGCCAGTTCGAGGGCGATTGCGATGTTCTGCTCGACCAGCAGCATGGTCATGCCCTGGCGCTTGAGTTCGGACAGCGCATCGAAGATGTGGCGGACCAGCAGGGGAGCCACGCCGAGCGAGGGTTCGTCGAGCAGCAGGAGGCGAGGGGCCGCCATCATGGCGCGGGCGAGGGCAAGCTGCTGCTGCTCGCCGCCCGAGAGCGTGCCGGCCAATTGCGCCAGGCGCTGCTTGAGGATCGGGAACAGGGCGAACATGCGTTCCTGGTCACGGCCGATGCCGTCGCGATCACGCCGCGTGCAGGCGCCGAGACGCAGATTGTCGGCTACCGTCAGGCCGCCGAACAGGCGCCGGCCCTCCGGACTATGGGAGATGCCGATCCGCACGATCTCGGCGGGCGGAAGGGTTGCGATTGCCTGGCCCGCGAAGGTGATGGCTCCGGCTTTTAGACGGTTCAGGCCGGAGATCGTGCGCAAGGTCGTGCTCTTGCCGGCGCCGTTGGCGCCGACCAGGGCAACGACTTCGCCCTGGCCGACATCGAGGGAGACACCCTTGAGCGCACGGACCGCGCCGAAATTGACTTCGAGCCCGTCGATCCGGAGCAAAGGAGAGGAGGAGCGGGCATCAGGCATGGCCGAGATAGGCCTCCCGGACCCTGCTGTTGCTGCGCACTTCCGCGGGCGTTCCGGTGCAGATGACCTCGCCGGTGGCCAGGACCTGGATGCGCTCGCACAGCGTCATGATCAGATCCATGTCATGCTCGACCACCACGACGGCAATGCCGTAGCGGTCCCGGATGGCCCGGATCAACCCGGCGAGGACACGGGTCTCGTTGGAATCGAGCCCAGCGGCGGGCTCGTCGAGCAGCAGCAGCCGTGGCTGAGTTGCCAGAGCGCGGGCGATTTCAAGCCGGCGCTGGTCGCCATAGGGCAGGGCCGATGCCGGTTGCCGAGCCTTCGGCTGGAGGGCCATCAGGTCGAGCAATTCATCGGCAGAGCGCTGGGCGGCATCCAGGCGCTCGCGGTAGTGCGCGCCCCGCAGGATCGCCGCCAAGGGGCCGATGGGATGGCGAAGCTGGGCCGCAGCCAGCACATTGTCCCGCACGCTCAACGAGCCGAACAGGCGCGAGCCCTGAAAGGTTCGGGCGATGCCCCGCTCGACGATGGCAGCCGTCGACAGGCCGGCGATCGATTGGCCCAGGAACTCGATCGTGCCGGCGTTGGGGCGCGAGAAGCCCGTCACCAGATTGAAAAAAGTGCTCTTGCCCGATCCGTTCGGGCCGATGATGCCGACGATCTCGCCGGCCCGCACGCTGATGGCCTGATTGCGCAGGGCGACCAGGCCGCGAAAGGCCTTGGTAAGATCGGCCGTGTGCAGCAGGGGGGCGGCTTGCGACGAGGTCGGTTCAGCCATCGCCGCGCCTCCGCGGGGCCGCCAGTTCTTTGACCAACTCGTCGGTGCTGGTCTGACGGCAATAGCCCTTGAAGGCGCTCAGGGCCCGCTCGTGTCGCTCGGGCGTATCGGTGGTGCAGGCGTCGACGGGGCAGACCATGCGAAAGCCGCGATCGGCGCCGTCGCGCACGGTATGGTCGATGCATTGATCGGTCAGGAATCCCGTTACCACGAGGCTGTCGAGCCCGATATTGCGGACGAGATATTCGAAATTGGTGGAGTTGAAGAGGCTAGACGAGGTTTTCGGCAGCACCATGTCGTCCGGGCCGGGCGCGAGCTCGGCGATGACGCGGGTTTCCGGGCTGCCGGGGGCGAAATGGAAGCCGGTCTGCTTGTAGTCGAGGCTGCGATCGCGGCCGTCCCGGGTCAGGCTGGCGATGACGGTATAGACGATCTCGGTGCCTGCAGCCCGGCCGGCGGCCAGCAGGCGTGCAATGTTCGGAATCGCAACATCTCGGGCCGAGCGGTAGAAGTAGGGCCGTGTTGCCTCGGCTTGTGCGTTGAAGATGCCGTCCTGCGTGTCGATCACCAGGATGGCAGTCCGAACGGGATCGAGGGGCGCCTTGCGATCGGGGATCATCGGCCGGTCTCCAGGCTGAAGCGCGCATAGGCGGCATTCAGGACGGGCGCCAGGCGCTCCGCCCAGGCCGCCTGGCCCGATGCATCGGCGATGAGGTCCTGGCGGATCTCGAACTCGACATAGGGCAATCGTCGCTCCTCACCGTGGACGGGCACGGAATAGTCCTCGGCCATGTTGACGCCGTAGGGCTCGTTGCGCCCGATCACGAGATCGCTCTGATTGGCCAGTTCAGCGAGAACCAGATCCGAGAATTGCCTGTTGTCGTGAAAGCAAAGGCCGACATGCCAGGGGCGCGGCGCGGGAGCGGCTAAAAGCGACGGCGTGAAGCTGTGCATCGACACCAGGATCAGGGGCAGGCCGGCCGCCAGCTTGTGATCGATGTGGGTGGATATCGCGGCATGATAGGGTTCGACGATCTCGCGGATACGAGCCTGGCGGTCATCGGCCGTGGGATCTCGGTTGGCCGGCACAGTCGTTCCGTCGGAAATTGGCGTCATGAAGCTCGGCGAGTCGAGCCGCCGGTTGCACTCCGCCACCAGGCGCGAATAACGCTGGAATATCAGGGGCGCCCGCAGCCGATGGGACAGGTCCATGCTGACGCCCAGGATGCCGATGTCGATGCCGATATGGCGGTCGAGCTCTGATTGCGGCAGGCCCAATCTCGCCAGGGCGGCGGGAACCGCATTGCCGGCATGGTCGCAGATGATCAGGAAGGGCGAGAAGGCCTCTTCATTGTGCAAGCCGACCGGCGGTGGATCGCCGGCAGCGAGCAGGCTGGTCGGGGGAGGGCGCAGGGGCGAAATCATCAATAGGCCCTCGCATAGAGGGCACAGAGGTCTTCCAGGCCGGTGTCTCCAGCCATTTCGATCTCGCCGCGCTTGTGCATGAGATAGGCCTCGGTCAGAACCGGGCCGAGCCAGGCGGTGGCTGCGGTGTCTGCCTTCAAGGCATCCAGGGCTTCGTCCAGGCTGCGAGGCAGGTCGCCGATGCCACGTTCGGCTCGTTCCGTTGCATTCCAACGCCCGGGATCGCCGCTGGAGATGAAGGGAGCGGGCAGGGCGTCCCGTATGCCCGAAAGACCGGCAAAGACCAGCACAGCCAGCTGCAGATAGGGGCTCGCAGTGGCATCGGCGCCGCGATACTCGATGTTGTAACGCTTGGCGACGTCGATGCCCTCGATCTCGGGATAGGGGCAGATGCGCAAAAGCGCCTCGCGGTCCCGATCGGCGAGATTGGCATAATAGGCCGACCAGGAATGCGGCTTCAGCCGCTCATAGGAGATCACGCTCGGTGCGGTGACGGCACACAGGGCGCGAGCATGTCGCAGGATGCCGGCGCAGAAGGAAGCGCAGATCTCGCTCATGCCTCCCGGTCGTCCAGGCTGATAGCAGACGGGCTTGCCGGCAAGGTCGGTCAGGCTGAAATGGATATGCACGCCATTGCCGACGATGCCCGGTGTCACCACGGGCGAGAAACTGGCATGGCTGCCATGGCGGCGGGCCAGAGAGCGGCAGATTTCGCGGAGTTTCACCGCCTGGTCGGCCGCCTTCAAGCCCTCCGCGGGATCGATGGTGATTTCATACTGCCGAGGGCCGTATTCGGGTAGGAAGGTGTCGGGGGCGATATTATTGGCGCGCAGGGTAGCCAGGAAGGAGCCGATGAAGCCCTCCATGCCCCTGAGGCTGCTGGCGGCGTAGGAGTCGCCCGGGCGTTCTTCTCCGGCCGCGTACCAGAATTCATGCTCGAAGCTGGCGATGAGGCGCAGGCCCGCCTCGGCCTCCAGAGCGACGAGGGCCCGCTTGAGCAGGCTGCGCAGGCAGCAATCCCAGGGAGTGCCCGCCATGGTCATGATGTCGCCGAGGATGATGTGTTCGGCGGGCGTGCCGTCGTCATAGGGCAGGCGGATATCCCCGCCGGGTTGCGGCACCAGCATGAGATCGCCTTCCGCGCCGAACGGAGTGGCGGGGATGCGGCCGAAGCAATTGATCATGATGTTGGTCGGGGTCCAGCCGACACCGAAGCGACGGCGGTTCTCCAGGTCGCTTGCCAGAAATCCCTTGCCGCGAACCTGGCCGGCAATGTCGCTGCAGCAGACCGTGATGACGCTCTCAGGCCTTGTTGCCATTGGCGTGCCGTTCCCCTGTTCTTATGGGAACGAACGCTAGCATGTGAGAATTATTTCTTACAAGATGATGTTAATGGCGACGATGACGTAATTTTTGGCAAAATGAAGAAACGTCATGGGAGCAGCTTCTGTCGGACACCTTCAATGGTTTCGAAACGGGCCCTGGCGACCGGCCATTGCCGGGAGTCGATTGCGAGAGCAACCGCTTCCACCAAGGCGATCACTCCGATCAGGCTATCCCAGGGCGAGGGGACGTCGACGCGAGCCCTCAGCACGATATCGGCGACCTGGGCGGCATCCGACATCCACTGGTCGGTAAAGAGGGCAACCACGGCTTCGCGGCCCTTGGCCACTTCGGCCGTACGCACTGTGTCGGCCTGATAGCGGCGGATATCGAACAGGATCACCACGTCCTTGCGCCGAAGCTCGGCAAGCTCGTCGGCGCGTCGCATCAGTCCCGCGGAGAACAGCCGGACCTTGCCGCGAAGCTTGCGCAGGTGGAATTCCAGATGGCGTGCAGCCGGCTCGGTAAAATCGCCGCCAAGCAGAAAGACCTGGCGCCTTTCATCGACGAGAATGTCGACCAGGCGCGCGAGCTCCGCCTCGTTGATCATGGCGATCGAGCCTTGCACCGTCTCGGCCAGGGCGCTGCTGAATTCGATGAGCGCAGAGGTCGAGGCATCGGCATGCGGGCGCGTCAGGGGGAATTCGGCCTGGGCCTCCATTTCCTCGCGCAGGGCCCGCCGGAAGTCGGCATAACCTGGGAAGCCGAGCTTGGCCACGAAGCGCAGGATGGTGGGGGCGCTGACCTTGGCTCTCTCGGCGAACAGTGCCACTGTCTCCATGCCGGTGGTCGGATAGCGAGCAAGAAGGGCGCGGGCCGCACGCTTCTCCGCATCGCTCAGCGACGGCATGGTTGCCGCGACGCGGTCGGCCAGCGTCGTGCCGGTCTGGGGCAGGGCGGCTCTCGGGGGCTCCATGGCGATACCTCTTCTCGATGTCCGAGCGGATGTTCCTGACACCCGCGCGGATGCCATTGTCTTTCACAGTGCCTCGGTACAGGATAGGTCAATTGCGGGCAAAACCGTAATTTGAATTACAGCAAGGCATTCCATCTTGTGAGGACATCATGGCCGGCCTTCCAGCCATCGACGCGCCGGGCGGCGCATACCGCGAGCGCGAGATTGTTGCGGCCCGAACGGCGCTGCTCAACGTCGATATGCAGAATGGCGAGTTCAACGCGCAGATTCTGGCGCGGGCCCGCATGCCGGGCACGCCGGAAGCGGCAAAGCGGGCCTTCTATGAACGCATCGACAGCGTGGTGATCCCCAACCAGGCCCGCCTGCAGGAAGCGGCGAGGGCCGCCGGCATCGAGGTGATCTTCACCGTGCTGGAAAGCCTGACCCAGGATGGCCGCGACCGCAGCCTCGACCACAAGATCTCAGGACTGAATTTCCCGAAGGGTTGCTGGGAAGCGAAAGTGATCGAGACTGTCGGTCCCAGAGGCGATGAGATCATCATCCCCAAGACGGCATCCGGCATCTTCAACGCCACCAATATCGAGTATGTGCTGCGCAATCTCGGTGTGGAGTTCCTGATCGTCTATGGCGTGGTGACCGACCAGTGCGTCGAGTCGGCCATACGTGACGCAGCCGACCGCGGCTTCCTCGTGACACAGATAGAGGATTGCTGTGCGGCCGAGACACCGGAAAATCATCTGGCTTCGATCGACAGCATGAAGGGGCATTATTGCCGGACACGCAGCACCGACGAGATGATCGCCGAAATCAAGCGAATTTCAAGATAAAAATATATGTTTTTCAATACGTTATATCTTCTATTGAATCTAATTCATTATCGATTTGGAAGATCGGGAAACGGCCCCGATCGGTGCGCTTCGTCAATGGCATGCATCGCGGCTTGAAGAGCAGGATCACGCTCGGCCTCGAGATCGGCCTCAGTGAACAGGGCGGTCGGAAGATCAGGTGGAACGCCCATTATATCATAGGCTTGCCTATGCTGGTTCAAGTAGATTTCATTGGGAACGCCGAAGCGCCAGCCATTCGGCAAATGGCGGATCAGCACGTCGGAGAAGACGCCTTGCGTGTTCTCACCGATGAAGACGGGTTTGTGCCTGCGCCCCTGGAGCGACATGGCGAAAGCCTCGGCCGCACTGACGCTGTCGTGACCCATCAGCAGCGCCATCGGTCCGTAGAAGCCCGGGCGCGGGGAAGGTGTCACCATGATCGGCTGCGGCTTGCTGAATTTCGTCGGATCCGCCGGATCGATGCGAAAGATCTTGCTGGAGGCAGGATAGGACACGGTGGTCAGGCGTGCCGCGATCTGCAAGCCCAACATTTCAGTGCCGCCGCCATTGAGGCGTATGTCGACGATGAGCCCATGCAATCCGGCTACCTTGCCGAAAATGTCGTCCAGCGCCGCATCGAGAGCGGCAGTCTGGGCGGCAGTTTCGGCATTCTTGTCGTAGTTCTCGAAACTGACGATCAGCAAATAGCCGACACCGTCGGGCAACATGCCGAATGCAAGCTGCCGGTTGCAGTACCAGGCGAGGGGCGTCGTCAGGAACCGCTTTTCAACGATGGTGAGCGCGCGCTGATGGATTGCCTCGCTCCTGGCTGCGGGTGGGCGCCAGCCGCTGAACTCCAGGCCGAGGGCTGGTGCCTCGACCCAGACATGGGCATCTTCGAGTGGCGCCAGCATCTCGCGAAAATGCCTGAAGAGCGTCTGATCGTCCGTGGTAGAGCCGATAGCCATCCGATGTGTGGCTGTCACAGCCGCCCAATCCACGTGATGCTGCTTGAAGAACGGATATTGTTCGGCGAAAGTTCGCGCGAAAATGTCGAAATTGACGATGGGATCCGTGGAATCGGCCTGCGAACAGGCCGTTGGCAGTGCATCGGTGCGTGTGAGTTGGGTCTGGGTGGCGACGCCGTCCACAGTCAGCACGAGCCGGTTCGGCTGTCGACCTCGCCGGAACGCGAAGGCATCGATTACCCCGGTGTCGTTGTTGATGCTGGAGCCGGCAAAGCGAGCGGAATTTTCGAAGGCCGCAACGCGTTCGGCAGAGACCGACTTCTGGCAACTGATTGCCGTGATCTCGAAACGCTGCAAATGTCCGCCGTCGATGGCATAGGCATGGCCGTATCCCGTCGTCAGCCATACGCCATCGGTGAAGTCGGAAGCGGCCCGAGCCGGCGGCGCAAGCAAGAGCAAGCAGACAAGGAGCATGCAGCGCATTGGACGACCTCCAGGGAAACGGCGGTCCTAGCGGCCAAAATTGGCATGCCTGTGAACGGGCGTCGATGGTCGGCGCTACAAATGATGCAGAGGCGCTGAAGAACCTTGAACGACAGCTGGCAATTTCGATGGCGAGCAGCGATCAAGCTCGTCGCAAATGCCGGCCGAAACCGGCCCAGGAGTGGGGTAGTGGACGACGTCTTTAATTCGCATAAGATATATAATGGAATCTCAAGTACTTATATAGTTAATTCTCACGTGATTCGTCAAGTGCTATTTGCACCAGGGGACCCATTTTTTTCCCGACCCTCCGCTTTTTTTCTGCGTGCGGGTAGGGCGCTTTTTACATGACCAATCGTTAATATGATCTTTCATACGCGGGGCGTGCTCACCCAGGGTAGGGGCCCGCCACGTCCGCTTATGGTCCGGTTCATGAGGGGAGAGCGCAATGCGCTCCCGTATCGCCGCGTGCTCTGCAATGGTGCCTCGCATTTTTGCGGCTTGAGTTTCCGGCTTCACGCCGTAGGAGACCGGCCCGCGTTTACGGGCATCGCTGGAAAAAGGGTCTATGGAGAACCCGAGAGACCTCGGAGCGCCGAGCGTATCCAGCGGATCAGTTCTTCGGACCGTTCCGCTTCGCTCTGCTCTATCGAACCGCCCCGAGCTTCGCGCCACGCGCTCCACTCTCGTTTCGTCTCTTCGCTCATTTCCTCTTCGCTTCGCCATAGCAAATCCCCTTCGTCCGACTTCCGGAGCCAATAGCGGATTGACCACATGTCATCCGCGTAAATACCTTTGAAACCCGTAACAGGGTTAATGCCTTCATACCAGCGTTTAGCGCCAATTGGAAGGTCAGGTATACGTATTTTTGGTTCCGTTCGGACGAAATTATTGTTCTGCGCTGCTATTTTATCATCGTGTTTTTCAATCACTTCTGAATATGGATGGTATTTATTACCATACATCATTTTCCAAGCGGCCTTGTAATACTCTATGAAGTTATAAGCCGTTGTATCGCGCAGATAGTATTTTTTAGGAAGCCCCGTTTTGTAGTCCTTGATTTCAGGGAACGTATAATAAAGATCTTGGGGCGATAGCCCAGCATCCACGTATTTTTGCGCCAGCAACCTGAAATATGCGTCCCCAAGCGGGGGCTTTTTGGACATAGCTAGGTGAGCTTGACGCTCTTCCACGCCTATGTCCTTGTTTATGTATTTACATACATATTTTGCACTGGCCTCCGTTGCCGTCATCCATACTTGATGACCGTGCGGCCAGTACTTATTATGAAACATGCGACTGTTATTTTTATCCACCGTCAATTCATGCGGTGGTGCCTCACCATAGAAGAACAGCATTGCATGCCAGTGAGCACGGCCCTTCATATGGCCATACTCACCACAGACGAGGTACCGGAATTTGTACCCGTCCGTGCGGAGGTACTTGAAATACTTCTGTACGTCCGAATAGGTGAGCCATGCCGACCTGAAATGGTCGGAGTTATTGTTTTCGTCGCGCCCATAGGTCAGAGAGCAGAAAAACGAGTGTGTCGCAGTTTTTGTTTCGGCAATGCAGCGGCCAACCCAATCGTTGACCTTATTATCTCTGCATTGCCAGCATATGCGACATGCAATCTCAGTCCCATCCGCTAATAGTCCGGGATTTATACACATTGCTCTATCTCCGTCTTGTTTTTTGACCGCGTCCCAGGGGCCGAATGCGGAGCATGGTCTTGCCGGAAGAAAGAGCTAAGGGCTCCGCCCTCGCGCCGGGAAAATTGTGGGTCCTCGCTTCGCTTCGCTGCAGCTCCGGTCCCGCCTTCGGCGAATTTGCCCTCTGCTACCCCGGACTCGCCGTCCAGGCAGGGATGCATGAATGCATCCTGCCTTTTGATTTACGGCTTTACTCGACTAGGCCGAGTGGAGGGGGAGGGGACTTTTAGATTTCCTGTCACTAAATGCATATATACTCAAGAAGATGTATGTTTTCGCGCCAGCCATGCAGACAGGGTTGCATGGCTGGCGCACGGCGCTACTTGCGCAGACGTTCGGTCAGGCCCGCAGAGCCTTCCCAATACGCCTGTGCGAGCGCCTTGGTTTTGGACACGTCCTCATCACGCATGATCAGCATAACATGCAGATCATGGTCGCGCTGATTCGAGGACAGCGCTTTCTTCGGAAGGTCCCGATACGCCTCCGACAGAGGCTTGAGGTTAGTCAGAAACGGACCTTGCCCAAGACCAACCGGATAATCCGGCTTGTTCACGGGAACGGCTTCAGTCCTTGGCTCATCTTTCGCCATTCTTTCAACTCCCAATGTGCGGGGTCCCATAGCGATATAAAGTCGCCACCCCAGGTGATAGGTATCCCCGCCTGGACAGAGATTTCTTTGCCGATATGGCCGAGCAAGTCCCAGGACTTGCGGTCAAGGTCATATGCCTTGCGACCATGGATGATATCCACGGCCATACCGAAATTGTGCGCAGACTGACCGTACTTCGCCCTGGACATACCAGTTCTATAGTACTCTTCCTGCGCAGCCTCACCCCGAACACAGTTCAGGATGAAGAGGGGGACGCCTTGTTTACGCATCCGCGTAACAAGGCGTTTGCCGAATTCAAGGATATCAGCATGCGCGCCTTCGATATTGGCGCGGTGTTGCTGATCCTTGTACCGCTGCGAGGCGACGAACTTTTGATCGATCATCGCCCGCATTGCCGTTGACAGATCAGTCACCGGCACCTCCAGAGGGCGCGGCGGGTTCACCCTCTCCAACTGCCGGAGGGGGTGACTTGGGCTTAGGAGCCGGTTTGGCTGGCTTTTCGCCATCATCCGCAGGATTTTCTCCCGAAGTCCGCCCGGCACCGGCCCGTTGTCCCGCGTCGAATGCACCGGCAATCCTTCCCTCGATATCGTTGAACATCGCCGCAATGCGTTTCTCCGCATTCAGCTGTTGCATGTACATCATGCGTTCGAGTTCAGGATTGCGCGCCGCCCGCTGGGCGATCTCCGTGAAGACTTCCGGATCGTCAATGACGATATGCTCAGGCTCGTTTTCAGCCGTAAGGAAGCTGACATCGTCAGCATCCGTAGCGATCACCAGATCACCGGCATACGAGAACTCAACTTCCTCCAGGCGATCAGGAGCCGCCAGGAAGTGCAATTCACCATCGTCATCGATAGTGTAGAGCTTCGCCACACCGGGCGAATTGACAGTAAGGCGCACACGCCTTACATCTTTGCCCGGGAAAGTAATCTTGCTTCCACGGGGCAGGGCCACCCAGCGGCCCAGGTTTCCGAGTCTGATCATGGATCATTGGCCTTCATTTGGCGCTCAACTTCGAGCAACGTTTATCGGGATTGCCCTAGCAGCCGCCGCATACGCGACGGCGCTAGAACTACTGCGTTAGGTGGTAGAAGTCGGAAGCCGCTCTTGCGGCGCTTCCGCCAGCACCTTGTCGTAATTGTTCTGCTCTTCATGCAGAACGCCGCCGAAGACCGTATTGCCCTGCAACACTAGGTCGCCCTGCGTAGTGCACTCGAAGGGGTCGCCAGTAGTCACCAAGAACGGCTTTTGGTGAATATTGGTGCAGATATAGAAGTCTTCTGCCAACTTGGGGTTCATCGTTTCAACCGCCCAAATCCTTTGGCGGTCCTCATCGAACCCGGCATTGACCTTTGGCCGATAGAACTTGCCGCCGATATGCGGCGCATCCGACTGCCACATATAGTTCAGCGGAGCGTAACCGAACGTCGCATCCGGCGTAGCGTGGTCCACATCCACATAGCTGCACGGCACCGCATCGACCTTTTCAGGATCGAGCGTATCACGCAGATAGGCCGGGAAATCCTTGACGGCCTTGGCGTGCAGGAACGGATCTCGCTGGCGCTCGAAAAGCTGGTCGGGGGTAATTTCTGCGACCACCATGACGACGCCACCGGTTGGCACGCGTGGCGTCTGGATCGAGATATCGACATACGTCGCCCCATTAACAGCGCTCTTCGAAAGGTTATCGCCGTCCGACGCATACCGCTTGGACATGCCGAACACAGTATCGCGCTCAGCAACCAGCATCGGCTGCGTCATGAACTGCTCAGGAATGGACAGACCATCCATGAGCATATTGATCACCCAATCCTCCGAGTGGCCGTTATACTGCTCACGCAGCTTGGCGAATGCCTGCGTCTTGCGCGCCAACTCAATGTTGGACAGCGACACAGTAATGCCTTGCGCATTCAACTCCGCCCAAATGTCCGGCATCAGTTCCGCACCCGGCTTGACGCGCTTGATGTAAAACGCCGCTGCCGTGCCATCGAACGTCCCGAGGCCCGTTGACCCAGCCGGCGGCGGCTGCCCCGCGCTATCGCGCAGGTTCGCACCAAGCGCCGGCCCGACCGCATAACCCTTGTCCGCATAGATGCCGCGCACCGGCAGCCGGTTAGTTCCAGCCGTAATGTTCAGCGGAACCTCACCGTCAATGACGGCCTGGTCGAAGCTGGGCACAATGTGCTTGAACCGCTCCCGGTTCCAGAACGCCGGCGCCAGGTCTGTTGCCAGGCGAGCACGCTTCGCCAGCTTGGCCGACCGATTGCCCGCACGGAAATTCCAAATCTGGTTATACGCCTCCAGATACATGGTATTCACCATGTCGGTTTCCTTGGCGTGCAGCCCAAGGTACTTGTACACGGCGTTCGACCCATGCGTCCCGAACACTGCCGTTTCCACGAACGGCACCACAGGAAGCCCCTTGAATTGCTGGCCTTCCCAAGACCGGTTCAATTGGTCCATAGACCCCTCGAACCGGTCGAATGCCAGGAACGGCACCAAGTACGCCTTCACCGAGACGTTGATGGCGTTCATGAGAATTTCAGCCGTTTCCATGCTCTCGAAATTGAGACGCAGCCGGCCCGAGATCACGCTATCTTCGCGCAGCACCGGAGCGGCGAACACCGGCACCATCTTGCCAGCCGGCAACGACGTGATGCCGCGAGCGGCCCAACGTCGGGTTGTACGCGGAGCCACAAGCGGAGTTGTGGACATGCGTGCGTCAGCGGGCGCAACCAATGCGCCTTTACCTGTCTTCATTTCTTCAGACCTTTGATTTTTCGGATGATACGCCGGATCTTAACCCGTCGCTTTAAGCAACGGCGGCAAGCCATTGTCGTTTACCTCTCGCTAACCAATTATCGCGAGAGGGGAGGGGGGTACCACATGCGTGGGTCCTCCCAATCCCCAGACCTACCGGGGACCGCCTTGTTTGCGGCCTTCTTCGTTCTCGACAGATAGCCCGCAGCGTCTTCCCACAACCCAGGTACCTTTCGGTACTTATCGACCCAGGCGCGAGCGCCTTTGTCTATGTTGCTGTAGACGTCACCAGCGAAGACACCCAACCCGCCAATCGTCGAAAACAGTTCGTTTTCGCCGTAGCGCTTTTCGATGACTTCCGCATCGGGGAGCCCCTTATTCACGACCGCCCCCGACTGCGTCGGATACGGATTCGTCAGAGTAGGGGCCTCCACCTTTGGCGTCTTGGTTTCCGCCGCACTATCCGGCAGCGGGACCGCTGCCGGTAACGACACATTTGTCTTACCGTGCGGAACGCCCGACCCCACACGGGGGCGAGCTACGGCACCACCCGTCACAGCCGGGACTCCGCCAATCGAGACACGATTGCGCGCTGCCGTGTCGGCCTGGAGGTTAGCAAGCTGCGCTTCCTGAATTTTATATTGCATCTCCCGCGACTTATCGTTGAACGGATCGATTGCTTGCAGGAAGTTATCAGCGATGCCAGGGAGCGCACCCGCTACCCTGGATAGCGGCGATGAACCGCCGCCCGTGGTGCTCGATACGGAGAAACCCGCCGAGCCACCATTGCGGATCGCAGTAAGGGGATTAAACCCCGCTGCCTCAGCTTCACGCACCATGCGTCGATAATCGACGTAACTGGTTGTGACTTTCGGCTCATCGTCACCGCCGCCGAAGAGACCGCCGAGGATGCTTGCGCCCGCAGATAGGAGGCCGCCGAGCCAGCTCATTTGCGGCCCTCCGTTTTCCGGAGAAGCTTGCCGATCACGAGATCAACCGCCACCAGGGCGATGATTGCGACGGCCTTCGCAAACTCCGTTTCTCCGTTTTGGCCCGCAGGCATGTAAGCCCACGTTGCGCCCGCCGCCATGGTTCCGAGCCGGGAAGCCAGCGGCGTCAGCAATTCCCGGAACACGATATCTTTCAATGCGTTAGTCTCCCTTTTTAAGGTGAGACTCCATTATTCGCATAAGATATATTATGGAACATAAACCCATCCCCCCAACCGGCCCAAGGGCCTGATAAACCGGGCTTTTCGGGAAAAGCCCGGTCTTGGGGTTCGTGTTCGGGATCGACGCGGTCTGATCCCCGGCCGCGCTATCGGCCGACGGCGGCAGCCAGGCCGTTGTCGATCTGGCCCGTGACGGCCTGCGGCAGCTTCAGGCGGCTGGCCAGCACATGCAGATAGGAATTCTCGGCTGGCGAAGCGGCGCCGACGGCGATGCGCGAAACGGCGTAGACCTCGGCCGCCAGTTCCGGCGTGCTCGCACCACGCACGATCGGCTCCATGTCGAATGGCTTGCTCAACTCCTGGAACAGGAAGTTGCGTTCGTCATCGGAGAGATCGAGCTTGTCGGCATGTCCGAGGATCAGGCTCTGCTCCTCGGCATCGACATTGCCGTCGGCCTTGGCTGCATTGATCATGGCGCCCAGCAAGAGCTTGGCATGGCTTTCAGCCGCGGCGGGTGTTTCCACGGGCAATGCCTCGACCGCACGTGCCTCGATGACGGGCGGCAGCGGTTGCGAGCTCGACAATTGTGGCGGCAGGAAGCCGCCTGGTGCGCTATTGGCCGCCGTGGCGCCGTTGTCGGCTGTTGCCGGAGCACCGGCTTGCCCTGCCTGGCTGCGTTGCCAGGCATGCAGCGCCAGCGCGCCGATAGCGGCAATGCCGCCATATTTGACGGCGGCGCCGGCCAGATCCCGGCCGGTCTCGGTAAACAGGATGCCTGCCGCAGCGCCACCAGCCGCCAGCTTCTTGCCCGGCGTGTTGAGAACTTGACCGCCGGCACCCAGCACTTTTCCAAGCAGATTATTCAGGTCCATTATCCGTTCTTGCTCCTCTACGATCGCCCAGCCCGAGCTCGCCACGAACTTTCGGACGTCTCCATCTTGGGATTCGACCGGATCGATCAGCACGGCCGGATGTGGTGCCAAGAACCCGGCGGCTTCAAGGCCGCCAATATGAAATCTTGGTCATGAAGGCAATGACAACTTAACATGAAATTTCAAATTTTTCATTGTATTTCAATATGTTGAAAGATTGTTCGGACCTGATTTCCTGGGGAGTTATTGCGACGACGAGACGCCCGGAACCTTGTCCAGGGACAAGGCGGTGCCGGTTTTGACCCGGTCCATCACGACGAAAGTCCGGAAGCGCCTGACGTTGCTGTTGGCGAAGAACAGCCGGCGCGTCAGTGCTTCGTAGTCAGCCATCGACGGCACGTTCAAGATCAGCACGAAATCCGTTTCTCCGGCGACATAATAGCATTGCTGTATGCAGGTTTCGGCCAGGAAAGCCTTCTTTGCCTCGTCGATCAGGGCGCTTCGCTCGCGCTCCAGGTCGACATTGACCACGATGGTCAACGGCTGGCCAAGTTTGGCCGGATCGAGCATGGCGACATTGGCTGTGATGACGCCACTCTCCTCCAGGCGTCGGATGCGGCGTTGTACGGCCGGCGCTGACAGGTGAATGGCATCGGCGATCTTGCGTTGAGGCGTGTGGTTGTCGCGCTGCAGGATAGCCAGGATGGCGACGTCGAAGCCGTCAAGTTCGAGAGATGAGCCGGAAATGCGCGACATGGAGACCTGACGAGACAAAATTGCACCAATGATCCCCAATCAGAGCGCTTTCATCGGCCGCTACGCAATAGAATTGCGCCTGATAAATGGAGGTCCCCGATGCATCTGGTCAATTCCGGCCCGCACTATCGTTCCGCCATCCTCGCCGAAGACCGAGACATGCTGGGAAGTGCCGGTGCGGACGAGGTCGAGCGCTTTCTAGCCATTCGTGCCGATTATCGCCCGACCCCCCTGCTCTCCCTGCCCGCTTTGGCGGAACGGCTCGGCATCGGCGAGCTCCTCGTAAAGGATGAGGCCCATCGCCTAGGCCTTTGTAGTTTCAAGGCTCTTGGTGGAGCCTATGCCGTGGTGCGGCTGGTCATCGAGAGAGCAAGCCGGCAGTTGGGACGGCAAGTTGATTACGCAGAACTCGGGCAGGACGACGTCAGACCGGTTGCCTCCGGGATGGTTTTCGCGTGTGCGACTGACGGCAATCACGGTCGTTCCGTTGCACAGGGAGCCCGGCTTGTCGGAGCCAAAGCCGTGATCTTCGTGCATGGCGGGGTGAGTCCGGGGCGCGTGGAGGCGATCGCAGCCTTCGGGGCCGAGATCATACGGGTGGATGGCACCTATGACGACTCCGTTGCCGAAGCCGCGCGCGTCAGCCAAGCCAGGGGCTGGACCGTTGTCTCCGATACGTCCTGGACTGGTTATGAGCGCATCCCGAGCCTTGTGATGCAGGGCTATACCACCATTCTGCGCGAGGCCCTGCAGCAGATGCGCGAACCGCCGACCCATTTATTCGTCCAGGCCGGCGTCGGCGGCATCGCGGCGGCGCTTGGTGGCCATGCAGCACTGGTCCTCGATGCCCGGCGCCCGAAGCTGGTGGTGGTCGAGCCGGCGCTCTCGGCCTGTGTCTTCGCCAGCGCGAAGGCCGGCCGACCCGTGAAGGTCGGCCATGGTGCTCCTACGGTGATGGCGATGCTGGAATGCTACGAGCCATCCCAGGTTGCCTGGCGGATCCTGGAGCGGGTGGCGGACGGTTTCATGACAGTGGAGGACGAGGAAGCGATCACCGCGATGAAGGCCCTGGCGCGTCCTTTGCCTGGCGATCCCGCTATTGTCGCTGGTGAGAGCGGCGCGGCCGGTTTTGCCGGCTTGCTTCAGGCTGCTCGGGACGATGTCATGCGCCAGGCACTCGGCCTGGATGCCCATGCCCGCGTTCTGGTGATCAACAGCGAAGGCGCCACCGATCCCGCGCGATACCGGGATCTTGTCGGCCTCGACGCGGAGGATGTGCGGATGGCAAATGGCGAGGCCCGGGCATGAGCGAAATATCCATCCAGGCCGAGCGCTTGCTGGGGCGTCTGCGCAGTCTCGGGGCGATCGGTCGTGGCGACGATGGCCAACTGGCGCGATTGGCTGCATCCGACGCCGACAAGGCAGGGCGCGACAGTCTGGTTCGATGGCTCGAGGATGCGGGCCTTGAGGTCGCTATCGACAGGATCGGCAATATCTTCGGCATCTGGCAGCCGGACGATGTACGGGACGAGGCCCCGCTCCTGCTCGGCTCTCATATCGACACCGTCATCGACGCCGGAATCTATGATGGCTGCTATGGTGTGCTGTCGGGCCTGGAAGTCATCGAGACGCTGAAATCCTCGGGCTGGCACCCAAGCCGCCCGATCGCCGTGGCTGCCTTCACCAATGAGGAAGGCGTACGCTACGCGCCGGACATGATGGGTTCCCTGGTCCATGCCGGCGGATTGCCGGTCGAGGAGGCGCTTGCCTCGATCGGCACCGATGGGACCAGGCTTGGCGCCGAGTTGCTGCGGATCGGCTATGCGGGCGAACGGGAGCCCGGCTTCCTCAAGCCGTATGCCTATCTGGAGCTTCATATCGAGCAGGGCCCGGTGCTCGAACGCGAAGGCCGGGCCATCGGTGCCGTCGAGACGCTGCAGGGCATCTCCTGGCAGCGCATCACCATAGAGGGTGTCGCCAACCACGCTGGCACCACCCCGATGTTGCTGCGCCATGATGCCGGTCATGCCGCGGCGCGCGTGATAACCTTTCTGCGCGAGCGGGCCGTTGCCGCCAATACGCCATCGGTGGCGACCGTCGGCAGCCTTCGTTTCAAGCCGAATGCCATCAACGTCATCCCAGCACGGGCGACCTTTACCGTGGACCTGCGCGATCCCGACGAGATGCGCCTGCGCGAGGCAGAAGGCGCCCTCGCCTCATTCCTCGACGTGCTCGCCCGGTCGGAGGGCGTCACGGTGTCCGTCGAGCGCCTCGCCCGCTTCGAGCCGGTCATTTTCAACAGGGAACTGGTGGATCAGATCGAACAGGCGGCGGGCCGGCGCGGCCTGCCCTGCCGCCGGATGACTTCCGGGGCGGGGCATGATGCCCAGATGATGGCGCGGATTGCGCCCTCAGCCATGATCTTCGTGCCCAGCGTTGCCGGAATCAGCCACAATCCCAAGGAGTTCACGCCGGATGCCGATCTTCTCGCCGGTGCAAGCGTGCTTCTCGACGTGGTGCGAAATCTCACCGCTGCGCCGGGGTGATCCCAATCCGCTGTAGTCGATCAATCGCTCGAAAAAATCCATTTATCACATTGGTAAAGCTGGATTTTATCCGGCATCCTTGAGGCGTGACGTCGAAAGCTCGCCTGCCGCCTCAAGGATCGGATAGGCCACGGCCGTCAGATGCGCGACGATGCGCTTGAGGTCGCGGATGACGTCCATATGCAGCGAACTGGTCTCGATCGAGGCCAGCGTACCGGCCCGCAGGCGATTGAGGTGGCTCTCCGCCGCCGAGCGTTCGAAATTGCGGATATGATCCTTCGCCACCACCAATTGGCGGGCCATGACGGGATCCTGGGTCATGAACACCGTGATGGCGAGGCGCATCTGCGCCACCACTTCGCGATGCATGGCCTTGATTTCGGCCCAGCCCTCGCTCGAGAAACTCAGATTGAGCCGCTGCTTCTTGGCCGCCAGTTCCAGCAGGGTCTTGTCGAGAATGTCACCGACATGCTCGAGATTGGTGGTGAACAGGATGAGCTCGAACGCCTTCCGGCTCATGTCCTTGTCCAGCGGCGTACGCGTCAACCGGGTCAGGTAGAGCTTGATGTTCTCCTGCAGGCGGTCGACCTGATAATCGAGCTGGCTGATCTGCTTGCGCCTGGAATCGTCCTGTTCCTCGAAGGTTATGATCGATTCCCGCAGCATGATCTCAACCAGTTCGGCGAGCCGGATCACTTCGCGCGAGGCAGCCACCAGCGCGACCGAGGGGCTGTCGAAATCCCCCTCGTCGAGCACGGGCGAAGGACGCTCGCCGATCGGCGCTTCCGGTGCCCTCACCAGCCTTTCGAGCAACCGGGCGGTCTGGTCGATGAAGGGCAGGAAGACGATCAGAAGCGCTAAGTTGAAGCCGACATGGAAATTGGCGATCTGGCGGGCCCCCGAGGCTTCCAGTTGCGCCAACCAAGGCTGGATGAGGCCGATCAGGGGCAAGAGCACCACGGCTCCTACCAGGCGGGTGCCGAGATTGCCGAGCAGTGCTCGCCGCACCTCGATCGGGGCAGCCAGCGACAGACCGAGAGGCGCCAGTCCCGAGCCGATATTTGCGCCCAGCACCAGGGCAAGGCCGAGCGGAATGCCTACCACCCCTGCCCCGGCCAGCGACATCACCAGAAGCAGGATCGCCACGCTCGAATGCACCAGCCAGGCCAGTGCAGCACCGATCAGCAGCGCTGCCCAGGGCTGGCCGTTGAGGCGTTCGAAGATCAACGTCATAATCTCGCTCTGGCGGATCGGATCGGCGATCCCGACAACCAGGTGAAGCGACAGGATCATCAAGCCGAGGCCTATCATGGCGCGGCCGACATTCTGGGCGACGGAAGAGCGCCCGAGCATGAACGAGGCCACACCGGCAACGATCAGGACCGGCATCAGGGCGGAAAGATCGAAGGACAGGGCCTGGACCACGAGCGTGGTACCGACATTGCTGCCGAGCAAGACGGCCAGTGCCATGGCGAGCGTAAGGAAGCCTCGCTCGACGAAGGACATCACCAGGAGGGTCGAGCCGGTTGAACTCTGGAGGGCCGCGGCCACCCCTGCCCCTGCCAGGCAGGCCGAAAATCGATTGGAAGTGGCCCGCGAAATCACGCCGCGCAATCGCTCGCCGAAGGCCCGCATGATGCCCGTCTTCACCAGGCGGGTGGACCAGATCAGGAGTGCGATACCGGCGAGAAGATTGAGAAAAACGTGCTGACCAGCCAACCGAATAATTCCTTAAGGACGAATCCTCTTCATGACGAGAAAGAGGAATCTATCACATAAGCAATTGAAACAGCATGAACATTAATGTCACATTTTGAGCTTTTCGGTCAGTTTGTTCCAGAGCGTTTTGTGATCCGGCAGCCGCATCAAAAACGCAAAGACGCGTCGCGCCAAAGAGTGTGAGCAGAGGAGCGTTTCCGTCTAAACGTGCCTGCCGTGTGGTGGTGCCAGCTCGATGCGCATGCCGTCATAGCCCGGCTCCACGCCGGCAGGCAGCGTGCGCCGCAGGGTCTGATAGTCCATGTCCGTATGCATGTTGGTCAGGATGGCGCGGCGCGGTTTCAATCTCTCGATCCAGGCCAGCGTCTCCGGTAGTGACCAATGGCTGGGATGCGGCGTGGGGCGAAGGGCGTCCACGATCCAGACGTCCAATCCCTCCAGTAAAGCTTCGCTTTCTTTCGACAGTCCATTGATATCGCTGGAATAAGCAAAGTCTCCGATGCGGAATCCGAGAGACTGGATATCTCCGTGATCCTGCTCGAACGGCAAGGCCGTGATCGAACCGCCGGCGCCCCCGATACTGACGGCCTGTCCAACCGTTATCGTGTTGAGCGTCAGGATGGGGGGATAGGACGAGCCCGGCGGCGTCTCGAAGCAATAGTCGAAGCGGTTCCGCAGCAGGGCGGCGGTGCGCCGGTCGGCATAGACATCGACGAGGCTGCGCTGATAGAGCGCCAGCACGCGCAGATCGTCGATGCCATGGGTGTGATCGGCGTGATCATGGGTGTAGAGCACGCCATCGACCGCCTTGACCTCGGCGTCGAGCAATTGCTGGCGCATGTCGGCGCCGGTATCGATGAGCACGGTGGTACGGCCACCTTCCGCTCCGTCCCGTTCGAGCAGCAGGGCGCAGCGCCGGCGTCGGTTGCGCGCCTCGTGAGGATCGCAGATGCCCCAGCCGAACCCGACACGAGGCACGCCGCCGGAAGAGCCGCAGCCCAGCAATGTCGCTGTCAACTTCATCGGCGTCAGGCTGCCGCCTTGATGCCATCGGGACGAGGCATTTTGGCAAAGAGACGGAAGGCGTTCTCGCTGGTCTGCCTCGCCACCTCGCTTTCGCTCAGGCCGATGGCTTCAGCCAGGACCCGCGCGGTATTGGCCACATAGGCGGGTTCGTTGCGCTTGCCGCGGAATGGCATGGGCGCCAGATAGGGCGCATCCGTTTCAACCAGCAGCCGGTCGTGCGGGACAAAGCGGGCGATATCCCGGATCTCCTCGGCCGACTTGAAGGTGAGGATGCCGGAGAAGGAGACGTAGAAGCCGAGGGCGAGCCCCCGACGGGCCAGGTCAGGGCCGGACGAATAGCAATGGAGAACGGCGCTGAAAGCCCCCTTCCCCATTTCTTCCTCGAGAATGTCGCCGATGTCCTGGTCGGCCTGGCGGGCATGAATCACCAGCGGCAGTCCCGTGAGCCGTGCCGCGGTGATATGTTTCCGAAACCCGCGCGCCTGCACGTCGCGCGGGGCGTAGTCATAGTGATAGTCGAGCCCGGCCTCGCCGATCGCCACCACCTTGGGATGGGCGGCAAGTTCCAGGATGGCCTCGAGCGGGATGTCGTCCTCCTCATGGGCATGCAGGCAATGCGTGCCGACCGAGCCGAAGACATCGTCATAGCGCTCGATCAGCGCTCTGATCTTCTCGAACTGGCGGATACGGGTCGAGATGGTGATCATGCGCCCGATCCCGGCCTGGCGCGCACGCGCGACGACGTCATCGATCTCGGCTTGCAGATCGGGAAAATCGAGATGGCAGTGGCTATCGATCAGCATGGTTCAGTTTGTCCGTCTCAGGCCTTGCCTGCCCCATCGGCCGCCTCGACATAGCGGGGGAAGACGGCTGTCGGCGCCGGCAGCTCGATGTCCGGCGACAGGCGACCGTCAATGCCGAGATGGTCGAAGTCGCGCGCATCTTCCGGTACGGCCAGTTGATCGAGCAGGCGCGCTGCCCCTGCCGGGATCACCGGCTGGGCCAGGATGGCAACCTGGCGGACCACCTCGGCGGTGACATAGAGCACGGTTTCCATGCGAGCCGGATTGCTGTTCTTCAGCTTCCAGGGTTCCTCGGCTGCAAAATAGCGGTTCGCTTCGCCCACCACGCTCCACAGATCGGCCAGAATGGTGTGCAGGGCGAAATTGAAGATGGCGTCCCGAGCCTGCCAGATCAGATTGTCCGCCGCCTTCAGCAATTGCTCGTCGGACGGCAGGAGATCGCCGGGGCTGGGTACCTTGCCGCCGCAATTGGCCGCGATCATCTTCAGGCAACGATTGGCCAGATTGCCGAAATCATTGGCAAGGTCGGCATTGATGCGGTTGACGATCGCCTCATGCGAATAATTGCCATCCTGGCCGAAAGGAACTTCGCGCAGGAAGAAATAGCGCAACTGGTCGACACCGTAATGCTCGGCCAGCGTGAAGGGATCGATCACGTTGCCGACCGACTTCGACATCTTCTCGCCGCGGTTGAACAGGAAGCCATGGCCGAAGACGCGATGCGGCAACTCGATGCCGGCCGACATCAGGAAGGCCGGCCAATAAACCGTGTGGAAGCGCACGATGTCCTTGCCGATGATGTGCACGCTGGCCGGCCAGAATTTCGAGCGTTCGGTATCGGTATCCGGAAAGCCTGTCGCCGTCAGGTAATTGGTCAACGCATCGACCCAGACATACATCACATGCTTGGGATTGCCGGGCACCGGCACGCCCCAATCGAAGGTGGTGCGGCTGATGGAAAGGTCGCGCAGGCCCGAACGCACGAAGCTCAGGATCTCGTTGCGGCGTTCCTCCGGGCCGATGAAGCCGGGATGACTCTCATAGTGTTTCAGCAGGCGATCCTGATAGGCGGAAAGGCGGAAGAAATAACTCTCCTCCTCCACCCATTCCACCTTGGCTCCGGTCTCGATCACGCTGCGGGAGCCATCCGAATTGAGCGCCAGGTCCTTCTCGTCGAAGAAGGCTTCGTCGCGCACCGAATACCAGCCCGAATATTTCGACAGGTAGATGTCGCCTGCCGCTTCCATCCGCCGCCAGATCTCCTGGCAGGCGCGATGATGGCGCTCTTCGCTGGTGCGGATGAAATCGTCGTTCGACGCATTGAGCACCCGAGCCATCTCGCGGAAATATTCCGAATTCTGGTCCGCCAGGGCCTGGGCCGTGGTGCCCTGCTTGGCCGCCGTCTGCAGCATCTTCTGGCCGTGCTCGTCGGTGCCCGTGAGGAAGAACACATCATTCCCGTCGAGCCGTTTGAAGCGGGCGATGGCATCGGTCGCGATCAGCTCATAGGCATGCCCGATATGGGGCTTGCCATTGGGATAGGAGATCGCCGTGGTGATGTAATAGGTGTCTTTCTCGGCCATCGATGACGCTTTTCCTGACAACGATGCGCGACACCGCCAGTCAGGCCGCGCATCAGGGATTCCTGATGTAGTGCATTTTCGGGGAAAGTTGGGAGACTTTTCGCCGGAAAATGCCTGGGGCGTTTCGCGAGTCGACGCGATTGCGTCTAACGCAAAGCCCTTTAGGCTGCAGAAGCTTCGGCGAGCAAGCCGAGGGTCGCGAGCACGAAAGGTTTGCGGTCGAGATTGTAGGCCTCGACATCACGCGCAGCATGACGGGCCTTCTCCCATACCTCAGCCCAGCGCGCAAGGCGGGCCACGGGTTCACCACGCGCCGCCAGCAGGCGCTGGTGCAGCCATTCGTCGAGGAAGTCGAGCAGGAGCGCGAAATTCTCGTCGCCTGCCTTGTTGGCGCAGCGGTCAGCGAGAGCGTGGGCTGCGGCTACATCGATCCGAGGCAGCTTGGCCAGCAGGTCCGTAAGGGAACGGTGCAGAGATACCCCCTCCCCATCCGCCAGGGTCAAGGCGCGCCTGACGCTGCCCTGCGCCAAGGCAGCGCCTGCAGCCAGCGTCTGCTCGGACAGATCTGGACGCGCCTGTGCCGCGGCCTTGAGGACATCGGCGTCGCCGAGGGGATCGAGCGTGAGTAGCCGGCAGCGCGAGCGAATGGTCGGCAGGAGGCGGGCCGGCTGATGCGAGATCATCAAGAAGAGAACGCGCGGCGGCGGCTCTTCCAGCACTTTGAGCAGGGCGTTGGCGCCCTCACGTGCCAGGTCCTCGGCAGAATCGATAATGGCGATGCGCCACCCCCCTGCCCCGGCGGTGGAGCCGAGGAAACGCACCACGCTGCGGACGTCGTCGACACGAATGTTGGAATAGAACCCCTTGGTCTTGTCGTTGGGAAGGCGACGCAGGATCGCAAGGTCGACATGCGATTGCGATACGATCTGGCGTGCAGCCGTGGTGTCGGCGGCGACAGAGAGGCTCGTTGCATCGCCGAGTTGGTGAGGATCGGGATGGGTGAGCACGAATTTGGCCATGCGATAGGCCAGCGTCGCCTTGCCGATGCCCTCGGGGCCGCCCAGCAGCCAGGCATGATGGATGCGGCCCGAACGATAGGCACTCAGCAGAGCCTGCTCCGCCCGGTCCTGGCCGATCAGATGCGTGGTTTCGCGCGGATGCGGGCTGTCGGCCAGCGTATCGCTTTCGAGGCGTTCGCTCATGCCGACACCTGGGCCGCATCGAGGTTGAGCCTTCTTCGCACCACGCCGAGAATTGCCGCGGCAACCGCATCCTGGGAGGCGGAGGCGTCGACGACGGCGCAGCGACGGGGTTCGAATTCGGCGATGGCCAGAAAGGCCTCGCGCAGCTTCTCATGGAAATTCAGGCTTTCACCTTCGAAGCGATCGATGGCCGTGCCGCGGGACCGGACCCTGGCGAGCCCGTCACGGGCCGGCATATCGAGAATGAACGTGAGGTCTGGCACGGTGGAACCAACCACCACACGCTCGATCGAGCGGATCAGGGCTGGTTCGACCTCGCCCAGCACCCCCTGATAGGCACGGGTCGAATCCATGAAGCGATCGCACAGGACCCACAATCCCCTGGCCAAGGCAGGCCTGATCGTGGTGTTGAGATGGTCATCGCGTGCCGCATAGAACAGAATGGTCTCGGCAAAGGGACCGAAATGCTTGGCGCCGCCGGAAAGCAGAACTTCGCGCAATTCCTCGGCATGCGGCGAGCCGCCGGGTTCGCGAGTCAGCAGGGTCTCGACGCCGAGCGCGTTCAAGGATGCCGCCAGCCGGCGGATCTGGGTGGATTTACCCACGCCCTCGCCGCCTTCGAACGTTATGAACCGGCCCTTCATCGCTTGTCGTGCCCACCCTGTATCAATCCGATGCCAAGTTCGTAGATAGCACCGAATGCGCGTTGGGGAAGACTGCCGACTGGCACATCGGCGGCTGCATACAGGGGAATTTCCAGTGAAACCTGTCCCTCGCGCAGGATCTGGAGCCGGCCGACGGAGGTGTTTTTCTGTACCGGCGCCTCAAGAGGCCCATCATAGAGCAGTCTGGCGCTGAGTTTTTCCGTACCGCTGCTGTCCACCAGCATGGAGACGTCGCGATCGGCCACGACGGGCACGACATTGGCCGTGCCGCCATAGACGGATGCCTCGCCGACAATCTCGCCCTTGGTGAAGACGAGACGCGGGCGGAATGAGTTTTCGGCCCATTCGAGAACGCGTTTGGCTTCCGTTGCCCGTTCGGCATTCGATTGCAGGCCGTGCAGCACCATGATGAAGTGCTGGTCGCCGTGAAGGGCTGAAACGACCACGCCATAGCCCGCCGTGTCGGATGCGCCGGTGACACCGCCATCGACACCCAGGCCCTGTGTGAGCAGGGGATTGCGGTTGGTTTGCCGGATCTTGTTCCAGGTGAAGTCCCGCTCCTGGTAGATGGCATAGATGTCCGGCTCGTTCCGGCGGAGCCAGCCGAGCAGCCGGGCGAGATCTCGCGCCGTGGTCAACTGGGCCGGATCGGCAAAGCCGGTGACATTGCGGAATTGCGTGTGCTGCAAGCCGATCTCGGCGGCCAGCGTGTTCATGCGCGGCACCAGCCCCTCGAGCTGGCCCGTGAGGCCCGCCGACAGCGCCAGGCAGGCATCATTGGCAGCCTGGACCATAACCCCGCGCAGGAGATCATCGACACGCATCCGGCTCCTCACGGCGGCGAACATGGTGGCGCTGCCCGAGGGAGCACCACCCTTGCGCCAGATGTCCTCCGAAATCGGATATTCGGTCTCTCTCGAAGCCTGGCCCTTGCGCAGAGCTTCGGCGACCACGGCGACGGTCATGATCTTGGCCATGGCGGCGGGCTCGACCGGCTTGTCGGCATTCTTGTCGAGCAAGACCGTGCCTGAACCGGTTTCGATCACCAGGGCGATGGGCGCGGTGGTGGTGAACGGTTCCGCACGCAGCGGCGGCACCAGCACAGCGGCCGCCAGAAAGAGCCCGATCACAAAGCTTTTCATCGCCGATGTCCGTTCCGCCCGATATTACCAAATTCACGCGCTCCGGTGCAATTGCGCCTGGTCCGCCGCATCCGGAAAACACGTGACGTCCGCTTCAGAGGGCGTTAATTGCGTTGAGCATCATGCCAGCCAATCGTGAATCAAATTATCGGTCGATCGTCATCGTAGGGGCCGGGCTTGCGGGCCTGGCCTGTGCCGTGGTCCTTGCTGCAAAAGGCTTCAGGACTACCCTGGTCGGCCCGCCCGGCAATGTGGGCGACACACGCACCACCGCCCTGCTCGATGGCAGCATCCAGGCCCTGGCAAGGGCAGGCATCGCGATTGCCGGTCATTCCGAGGCTGCGCCGCTGCGGGTGATGTCCATCGTCGATGCGACCCAGCGGCTCCTGCGGGCCCGCCCTATCGCCTTCAAGGCCGAGGAGATCGGTCTGGAGGCGTTTGGCTGGAACATCCCCAACGGCGCTCTGACCCGGATCCTGCAGGCCCGTCTGCGGGATGCCGGTGTTGAACATCTGCCGGTGCGGGTGCTTGCGGCCGAACCGGGACCAGCCGGTCTCGTTCTCAAGCTCGACGGACAGCCTGATCTGACTGCCGATCTCATCATTGCCGCGGACGGACGCGGCTCGCTCGTGCGGCAGGCTGCCGGGATCGAGACGCGCAGCCATGACTATCCGCAGGTGGCACTGGCCCTCAATCTGAAGATCGGCCGCAGCCATCGCGACATCTCCACCGAGTTCCACACCGAGTCCGGCCCGTTCACACTGGTGCCCCTGCCGGGGCAGCGGGCCAGTCTCGTCTGGGTCGTCTCCCCTGAAAAGGCCGAAGAGTTGCGGGTGCTGGATGATGCCGCCCTGTCCCGGGCCATCGAAATCCGCAGCCACGCCCTGCTCGGCCATGTCGAGGTCGACGGCCGGCGCTCCTTCTGGCCGATGAGTGCGGTCGTGGCGATGACGCAGGCGGTTGGTCGGGTTGCGCTCATCGGCGAGGCCGCCCATGTGCTGCCGCCGATCGGGGCGCAGGGATTCAACCTGACGCTGCGCGACATTGCAGCCCTGGCCAAGGCCCTGGAGGTCGCCCGCGATCCCGGCGATGCCGACGTGATCGAGGCCTATGCCAAGGCAAGGCGGCTCGACATCGGGACCCGCCACTCGGCTGTCGATCTCTTGAACCGCTCCTTGCTGTCCGGGCATTTTCCTCTGCAGGGGCTGCGCGGCCTCGGGCTCTACGCCCTTGAGCGGGTCGCTCCCCTGAGACGAGTGATGATGCGGCAGGGGCTCGCGCGCGCAGCAGAGCATTGAATTCTTCCGGCTTCTGCTATCAATGGCCGGAGGGACGAACAATTCGTGGAAACAGCGGAAGGCATCGTGGCGGGCGGCACGGACGAAAAGGGGGGGCGACGCCGCACGCGGCGGATTAAATACGCCTTCGAATACGGTGCACTGCGTGCCCTTGCCGGCTTGTTGCATATATTACCCATCGACTTCGGCTCATGGGTGATGGGGGCGATTTGGCGCCTCGTCGCGCCGCATCTGCGTCGCCACGAACGTGCCCTTCGTCATCTCGCAGCAGCCTATCCCGAAAAATCGCGCGCCGAGATCGAGGGCATTGCGCGGGCCATGTGGATGCAACTTGGCCGGACCTTCGCGGAAGCACTGATCAGCGAGCGCATCCTCCGGGCCGGCCGCATCGAAGACCGCGCCGGCCATCAGCTCGGTGCGCTGAAAACCTCCGGCAAGGGCAGTGTCTTCGTTTCGCTGCACACTGGCAATTGGGAGCTGGTGATCTATCCGACACTGCTTCACGGTATCAAGGCAGCCGGCGTCTACCAGCGCATGAAGAACCCCAGGGTCGATGATTATGTCACGCTGGCTCGCCGGGACCGCTATCCGCGCGGCCTGTTCCCGAAGGGCAATGACATCGGGCGCAAATTGATGCGCATCGTACGGGAGGGCGGCTCGGTGGCCTTGCTGGCGGATCTGCGTGACCGCCGGGGCATCACGACGCCATTCTTCGGGCGCCCTGCCCCGACCACGCCCTTTCCCGCCTTGCTGGCCCGTAGCACCGATGCCGTACTGCTCGCTGCGCGATGCGTGCGTACCGGCGGCGTGCATTTCTACATCGAGGCTGAGGCCATCGAAGTGCCGCGTACCGCTGACCGCGATGCCGACATTGCCGAAGCGACGCGCAGAATTCATGCCCTGTTCGAGCAGTGGATCCGCGAACATCCCGAACAATGGATGTGGGCACACCGGCGCTGGGGATGACGGCGGGTCACGCCGTCCTCTCTTAATGAAATATTGGACGACTTTGACGAGAATACTGCTATCCTGATAACGGGATAGCAGGTTCGCGCAGTTGTGGCGAACTCGGTATCGCCCGGCTTGCTGGCATCATATTGCAGGCCTGCCGAGCACAGATGACGATTGAACGGCGTATGAATAAAGCGCGGGAAGCAAAGTTCTTTATCGGTCAAGTGGTGCGTCACCGCATCTATCCATTCCGCGGCGTCATCTTCGATGTCGATCCGGAGTTCGCCAATACGGAAGAATGGTGGCAGTCCATTCCGGAAGATGTGCGCCCTTCGAAGGACCAGCCCTTCTATCATCTGTTCGCGGAGAATGAGGAGACTGAATATGTCGCCTATGTCTCCGAGCAAAACCTGGTTATCGACGACAGCGGCAGGCCGGTCCGGAACACGCAGATCGAAGAACTATTCGATCGCGATGACGATGGCGGCTATCGGCTGAAGCCCGGTACGCGGCACTGACAACCGGGCTCGTTGAGCATATCGGCTGCTTCCGTGACCGGTGCGAGGCAGCCACCTTCCGATATGAAAAGGCCGGCCCGAAGGCCGGCCTTTGTCATCTCATTGCGCCGGGGCTGCCGGCGCTGCGGGAGCTGCCGGGGCAGCTGGTGCCGCAGGAGCGGTGCCGCCCTGCTGTTGCTGCTGCTTGCGCTGGGCATCGATCAGGGGCTGGAAAATCGCCTGCAGCTTCTCACCATAGGCCTTCTGCTTGGCGGCATAGCCAGCCTGGTCGATGCCCTGGGCATCGAGGGCCTTGCCGAGGCCGTCCAGCCCGATATCCAGAGAAATAGGCTGCCCCTGGAAGGTGATCGCCTGCACCTTCAGCTTCTTGCCCTTCTTGAGGTTTGCCAGATTGGCGTCGGTCAAGGGCATGTCGGCGATGCAGCTCGGCCCCGTGCAGATGCGATACTTGGCTGTGTCGATGGTCTGGTCATCGACGAGGACGCGGGCTCCCAGCGGCAGCACCACGCCGGCCGGAATGATCACGGTGAGCTTGGGCTTGCCGCCCTTCTCCTGACCGACCTGCGCGGTCATCATCCAGGCAGCCGTCGGCGCCAGAAGGTCACGCACGGTCTGGCAGGTGTCCTTGCCGTCGGGGGTTTTGGCGCAGATCTTGGTCCAGTCCGGCTGGTCGAATTTGGGCAGTTCGGGCTGCTGGCCAGCAGGCTGGGGCTGTTGCTGGGCCAGCGCGGTACCGGCCGACAGGATCAAGGCTGCCGCAGCGCCAGCGATCAGAGAGTTTCGCATAATCTGGATTCCTGTTCCTGGGCGGTCTTATTGAGCAGGCGCCGGATTGGCGTTGAGCTGCTGGCGCGCCTTCTCGGCGGCGTCCTGCAACTGCTGCTGCAGCTTCTTCTGCTCGTCGACGATCGACTGGGGATCGAGAGGCTTGTTGTCGAGTGCCTTGGCGAAGCCCTCGGTGCCCAGGGGCAGCTGGACGCCCTGGTTGGGGGTCTTGAAGGCGATCGCCAGGGTCTTGGAGGAGCGGAGAGCCTTGAGCTGTGCCTCATCGATCGGCAGTTCGACCAGGCAACCCTCGGGAGAGCAGACGGCATATTTGCCGGTGGAGAAGGCGGCATTGTCGAGATAGAGGCCGACACCAGGCTGGATCAGGGCGCCGACCGGCAGGACGAGGCGCAGGATCTGCTTCTTGTCGGTGACGTTCTGCATCAGGATGGCCGTCATCATCGTCTGCCCCGTATCGGAGCGCAGGTCGCGACGGGTCAGGCAGATTTCCTTCTTGGCCTGATCGGCCTGGCACAGCTTCACCCAATCAGGCTGGGAGCTGGAGATGGCGGGCGTGGTTGCGCCTTCCAGGCCGGGAACCGGCTCAGCGGGGGCTGCAGCTGCCGCCGGAGCGGCCGCTGCAGGCTTCTGCGCCGGCTTGGCTGCAGGTGCCTTCGGCTTCGTGGCGGGTGCGGCCGGCTTGGCGGGCGTATCCTGTGCCAATGCGGGTGTCACCGCAAGGCTGAGCGCCGCAAGAGCTGCAGTCGCAAGGAGGCGGAACGACATCATGCAAAATCCTTGGGTCCTAAGTCCGCCGCCGCAACGCGCTGGGCAAGCGCGGGGTGGCAACGCACCGATGGGGCTGAATGTCTCTCATCGCCGACGAAGGCGCCAAGATGACGATTTCGGAAAAGGTCCTTAAACGAAGCGGGCACGGGTTTCCAGCCTCGAAAACGACCTATGGCGACGGTGTCGCAGCTTGTGCATGACAAATTGAAGAAAACGTGACCAGCCTGCCCTATCTGGCACTCGAGTTGCGAAAATTGCGGGGGAGCAAGCCGGCCTGCCTGCATCGGGAAGCGATTCGGTTGCCGTGGACCTCAGCGGCGCCCGCCTTCCCCCGCCAGGGAGGCCTGTTCCCGTTCTTCCTCCGGCCGGGCAGGGGCTTCCTTGTCGGCCGAGCGCCAGACGATCAGACAAAGGATTGCGACCGGCAGGCCGATGGTCGAGGTTGCCGAAAAAAAGACAGGGTAGCCGAAAAGATCGACCATCTTGCCCGACATACCGGCCAGCAACTTACCCGGCAGCGCATAAAGCGAACTCAACAGGGCATATTGGCTGGCGGCAAAGGCCGGTGATGTCAGGGAGGACATGTAGGCCATCAATGCGGTGCCGGCGAAGCCTCCCGCAAAGCTCTCCACGCTCACTGCCAAGGCCAGATAGGTCGAATTCGCCCCCATGGAAGCCAACAGGGCCATGCTCAAATGCGAGGTGGCTGCAGCGATGCCGCCGAAGAGCAGTGACGGCATCAGGCCGAAGCGCCAGATGCAAAAGCCGCCGACGAACGGAGCCGTCAGGCCGATGGCGAAGCCATAAATCTTCGAAATATTGGCGATCTCGGCCTTGGAGAAGCCAAGATCGATATAGAGGGGATTGGACATCACGCCAGCCAAGAAGTCCGGTAGGCGATAGAGTGCGATGAGCAGCATGATCGGCACGAGGACCCAGCCTCGGCGGAGGAAAAGATCGCTCAACGCTTCCTTGTAAGCGATCAGCCAATCGGGCCAACTGGATGCTCTTTGCGGACTGGCAGGCTTGGTGTCGTCGAATACGGAGACGAGCTTGCCCTCGAGTGTTTCCTTCTCGGCGGCAGGTGGGTCCGGCGCAAACAAGGCAGCCAGGATGCCGACGAGCATCAATGCGGCCATCGCACCATAGGCCGCCTGCCAGTCGAAATACTCGGCCAGATAAAGGGCGCCCGCCCCGGCGCATAAGATGCCGACGCGATAGCCGAGCTGGGAGACCGCCAGCATGATGCCCTGACGATCGCGGGGGATGACATTGATGCGCCAGCCGTCGATCACCACGTCCTGGCTAGCGGCGAAGAATGCCGTAACCGTGGTCCAGAATATCGTCATTCCCAGCGAGCTTGCCGGATTGCTGCCGGCAAGGCCGAACAGGCCTAGGATAACGCCCATCTGCGTGATCAGGAGCCAACCGCGCCACCGACCGACCATCCGGCCCAGCACCGGCGGATCGAAGCGCTCCAACAAGGGCGCCCAGAGGAATTTGATGCTGTAGAACAGCGTCGCATAGAACATCAGGCCGATGTCGGTGCGCGTGATCCCGACCTCGCGCAGCCTGGCCGATTGCGTCGAGAACACCAAAAGAAAGGGCAGGCCCGAACTGAAGCCGAGCAACAGCATGAAAGCGAGGCGCTTGTCGGCGGCGATGTCGCGCAGGAGCGTGAGGAATTTCTGACCGGGAATCATGTCTGCGATTATGGATCGCCCGGCCGGGCAGGCCAAATGCTTTGATACCCGAGAGGCCTTATCTGTACCGACATGCGAGCTGACGTCTGCTCAAGGTGTGGATGGCGCCCGCGGATGGGACGACCCGGACCGACAAACCGGCTATGGCTTTGCCTTCATCCGGGGTTACACTCGCCTGGATCTGATTCGTGCCCCGTGAATACCTGAGGCCCCATGACGTCAGACATCACGCTCAGGATTGCCCCCGCTCCCCCTACCCTCGACCAGCTGCTGCGCCTCAGTGCCCAGCGCGGCGGCGATACGCTGGCCCTGGTCGATGCTCCGGATCGCCCGCTCTGGGCCGACGGCGCGCCTCGCCGGCTGACCTGGAACCAGGTCGATGCCGCCGTTTCCGCGGTTGCCGGTCGCTTTTTCGAGATGGGACTGCCGAGCGAGGCGCTGGTCTGCGTGCAGGGGCTCAACGTCACGGATACGTTGATCGCATTGCTCGGCTGCATCCGCGCCGGTCTGGTGGCGGTGATCGTACCGATCGACTTCTCTTCGGCCGAGATCGTCGGCGTCGCGGAGCGCCTGAACGCCAAGGCGATCCTGGCGGCGCGGCGCATGGGCGATGTCCAGCCCCTGCGGTCCCTGCGTCATCTCGTCGATGAGTCCATTGCCGATATTCGCTTCATCGGAGCCTTCGGCGCGGATCTGCCCGGCGGGACGGTCTCGTTCGAAGATTGCATCGGCTATCCGCGCACGGGTGCGATTACCCGCCTGTCGCGGCGCGAGCGTCCTGAGGAAAGCCTGGCGATCATGACGATCGATCGAGGCCCGGAGGGAGATTTTGCCGTCGCCCGCAATCACCGGGAATGGCATGCGGCTGCAGCCATCCTGGTAGCCGAACTCGGCCTGTCGAGAACCTCGCGCCTGCTGTGTCCGATGGCGCCATCAGGGCTTGCCGGGCTTGCCGGCGGCCTTGTGTCATGGCTCAGCACGGGATGCCAGCTCGTCCTGCACCAGGCTTTCGATGCGACGGTCTTTGCCGTTCAGATGACGATGCATGGTGTCACCCATGCCTTGCTGCCCGATGTCGTGCTGCGCGCCGGCCTCGTCGACGGCTTGTTCGACAGCCGCAAGCTCGAGAAGGTCGCAGGCCTTGTGCGCACGCCCCATACAGCCGTCGTTCCGGCCGATGTTCCCTGCTCCGTTCCGCATTTCGCCGTGCTTGGTGAGATCGGCATCGTGCCGATGCGCTCGCTGGAGGATGGCAGGTTCGGGCTCGAAGCCCTGGTCTCGGCTCCGGAAGATACCGCCCTGCCGCTTGTCGAGGCCGGCATCGAGGAAAGCGGCTATCTCGCTCTACGTGGCCAGCAGGTGCCGGGGATCGGTTTCGACGTCAGCGAGCGGGAGGTGTCCTATCCCCTCGGGGCGGAGGGGTGGGTATCGACCTCCTACCCTGCTTCGGGAGCCACGGAGCGAGGCGTCGGCCTCCTTGAGGTCACGGGCGCACGCTTTGGCAAGCCCATGAGCGCACAAGAGGCACCGCAGCTCCATGAGCTTGGCCAAAGTGTCGATACTTCTAAGTCCGGCCAGCCGCTTGCGGGCGCGGCCTGATACCAGACAAAAACGGGCGGATCGATCTCCGGATCGACCCTATGGGAGGCACCGGACGACGTGGTCGGTCCAGCTCCATCTCTCGATGGAGCTGAAGAAACCACTGCTTCCTACCAAACCCGGCCGCGCGCTGCGACAGGCTCGGGACCGATAAGGGTCTCGCCACGGCAAAGGACCACGAAGTCCAGCATATTGGCGACGACGCAGGCGTGATTGGGCACGATGCGCACGCGGTCACCCACGGACAGGTTGATCGGCTGTTCGGTGACCAGCCTGCCGTGCTCCTCCGAGAGCTGGTCGATCGCGATGTCCGGGCGACCGAGGACATGGCCATGGCCCGTCAGGCCGAGCAGGTCGGAGGTCAGGACCTTCGAGCCGGCATCGATAATGGCCCTGTGCGTATCGGGTACCGATACGACGGTGGCAACTACGTTGAGGGCACAATCATCGAAGCCACAGACGCCGCGGGTGACGAGGGAACGGTCATTGTAGACATAGGTGCCCGGCCGGTATTCGGTGACGATGGACGCTTCATGCGCCCGCCACATATCCGGCGATCCACCGCTTGTAATCGTTTCGACAGGAATTCCAAAAGCTTCGATCAGGGATTTCGCTCTTTGCATGAAATCCTGTACCGCGTCGGTGCCACCGACCGGCGGATAGGTCATCAGCCCGCCGAAAGTGAGCTCGGATGATGCCGCGATGCGGTTTGCCAGTTCCGCCGCCGCCTCGGGCGTGGGAACGCCGCAGCGCCGGGCGCCGGTATCGCACTCGACCAGCACGGTCAGCTTGCGCCCCGTTCCCTTCATGGCGGCCGCCAATTCGTCGACGACGGCGGCGCTGTCGGCCACGACGCTGAGACGGATGCGTTCGGAAAGGGCTCGCAGGCGCTCGCGCTTGGCCTCCCCCACCAGATTATAGGTGATCAGGACATCGTCGAGCCCGGTGCCGTCGGTCATGGCATCGGCCTCCGACAGCTTCTGGCAGGTGATGCCGACCGCGCCCTGCTCGACCTGGAAGCGGGCCAGGTGCGGCAGTTTATGCGTCTTGATATGCGGCCGCAGCTTGAGGCCGTGTTCGTCGCAATAGGCCTGGAGCCGCACGATATTGCGCTCGGCGATATCGAGGTCGACCTGGACGAAGGGGGTTTCGACGGAAGAGAGGGAGGGCATTGCCATCGTTGTGTCCGATCAGGCGGCTTTCTTCGTCTCGGCGATGCGAGCGAGATTCTTGAGAATGACGGCCGTGCCCTTGAGCCGGTCGTCGGGCTTGTCGAAATCGCGCTGGAACAGGATGCGCATGTCGGGGCGGACCTTGGCGAAGGAGCCCTGCTCGGCGATGTAGCGCACCAGCCCGTCTGGATTGGCGAAGGCGTTGTCGCGGAAGGAGACCACGACGCCCTTCGGGCCGGCATCGACCTTCTCGACATTGGCGCGCCGGCACAGGGCCTTGATCGACATCAGCTTGAGAAGCTGGTCGACCTCGGCCGGCCGCTCGCCGAAGCGATCGGTGAGCTCGGCGCCGAAAGCGTCGATCTCGGCATCGGTATCCAGCGAGGACAGGCGGCGATAGAGGCTGAGTCGCAATGTCAGGTCCGGCACATAGTCCTCCGGGATCATCACCGGAGTGCCGATGGTGATTTGCGGCGACCACTGTTCCTCGACCTCGGTCTCGACGCCGCCTTCCTTCAGGGCCGCGACCGCCTCTTCCAGCATCTGCTGGTAGAGTTCATAGCCGACCTCCTTGATATGGCCGGACTGCTCGTCGCCGAGCAGGTTGCCGGCGCCGCGGATGTCGAGATCGTGCGAGGCGAGCTGGAAGCCCGCGCCCAGCGTATCCAGCGACTGCAGCACCTTGAGGCGGCGCTCGGCGCCCGGCGTAATGGTGCGGTTGGCCGGCAGGGTGAACAGGGCGTAGGCCCTGGTCTTGGAGCGTCCGACGCGCCCGCGCAGCTGGTAGAGCTGGGCAAGGCCGAACATGTCGGCCCGCCAGACGATCAGCGTGTTGGCGGTGGGAATGTCCAGGCCGGATTCGACGATCGTCGTCGAGAGCAGGATGTCGTATTTACCTTCGTAGAAGGCCGTCATCACGTCTTCGAGCTGGCCGGCGGCCATCTGGCCGTGGCCAATGGCGACCTTGGCCTCGGGTGCGTATTCGTCGAGGAAGGCCTTGGCGTCCGCGATGTCCTCGATGCGCGGCACCACGAAGAAGCTCTGGCCGCCGCGATAGCGTTCACGCATCAGCGCCTCGCGCAGCACCACCGGATCGAAAGGCGTGACGAAGGTGCGCACCGCCAGGCGGTCGACGGGCGGGGTGGCGATGATCGACAATTCGCGCACGCCCGTGAGGGCGAGCTGTAGGGTGCGCGGGATCGGCGTCGCCGAGAGGGTCAGCACATGCACCTCGGAGCGCAGCTGCTTGAGGCGCTCCTTGTGGGCCACGCCGAAATGCTGCTCCTCGTCGATGATGAGGAGGCCGAGATCGCGGAAGGCGATGGTCTTGGCCAGCAAGGCATGGGTGCCGACCACGATATCGACGTCGCCCGAGACCAGGCCTGCCTTGGTCTTGCGAGCCTCGTCAGCGGGAACGAAGCGCGAAAGCTGCGCCACCTTCACTGGCAATCCCTTGAAGCGGTCGGCGAAGGTCTTGGCATGCTGGCGCGCCAGCAGCGTGGTGGGAACCACGACAGCGACCTGCCTGCCCGTCAGCGCGCAAGCAAAGGCGGCGCGCAGCGCCACTTCCGTCTTGCCGAAGCCGACATCGCCGCAGACCAGGCGATCCATCGGGCGGCCAGATGCCAGATCCTCGAGCACCGAATCGATGGCGAATTGCTGGTCCTCGGTCTCGCTATAGGGGAAGCGCGCGGCGAATTCGTCATAGATACCCTGGGCGGGTATCAGCTTCGGCGCCTCGCGCAGGGCACGTGCCGCTGCAATCTTGATCAGCTCACCCGCCATTTCGCGGATGCGCTTCTTCATACGCGCCTTGCGTTCCTGCCAGCCGCGCCCGCCAAGCTTGTCGAGTTGCGCTTCGGCGTCTTCCGAGCCATAGCGCGACAGCAGCTCCAGATTTTCCACCGGCAGGAACAGCTTGTCGCCGCCCGCATAGTGGATTTCGAGGCAGTCATGCGGCGCGCCGACGGCGGTCACCGTCTGCAGGCCGACGAAACGCCCGATGCCGTGCTCGACATGCACGACGATGTCGCCGGGCGACAAGGTGCCGATCTCAGTCAGGAAGTTCTGGGCCCGCTTGCGCTTGGACGCGCGGCGCACCAGGCGATCGCCAAGAACGTCCTGCTCGGAGACGATGGCCAGATCCGCGGTCTCGAAGCCCGTTTCCAGCGGCAGCACGCCGAGGGCGATCTCGCTTTTCGGCAAGGCCAGGGCACGGGCGAAGTCCGGAACTGGCTTGGCTTGGGTGAGGCCGTGATCGGCCAGTACGGCGCCGAGTCTCTCACGCGAACCGTCGGTCCAGCCCGCTACGATAACCCGCTGGCCCTTGCCCTGCAGGGCTCTGATGTGGCGAACCACGGCGTCGAAGACGTTGGCGTCCTCGGCAGCACGTTCCGCTGCGAAATTATGGCCTTGCCGGCCACCGCAGTCGACGATTTCGCGACCGGGCGTTGGAGGAGACGCGAAAGGCGTCAGACGGGCCAAGGCGGCCTCGTCGAGGCGTCGTCGCCATTCCTCGGGCGCGATGTAGAGACGATCCGGCGGCAGCGGCTTGTAAGGGACGCTCTCGCCGGGCTTGCCCAGCACGTCGCGGCGGGCGTCATAGTAGTCCTTGATCTGCGCCAGCCTTTCGCCGGCAGCATCCTCGGCCAGCGCATCGAGCGCGACGGGAACCTCGGGCAGGTAGTCGAACAGCGTGTCGAGCTTGTTGTGGAACAGCGGCAGCCAATGCTCGAGGCCGACATAGCGCCGCCCTTCCGAGATGGCTTCATAAAGCGGGTCGCCGCGGGTCTGGGCGCCGAATTCGGCGAGATAGGCCTGGCGGAAGCGCTTGATCGTCTCGGTGGTGAGCTGGACTTCGCTCATCGGCACGAGGTCGAGCATGCGCAACTGGGTCTGGGAGCGCTGGGTCTCGACGTCGAAGCTGCGAATGGATTCGAGCGTGTCGCCGAAGAAGTCGAGACGCACCGGAATGGCGAGGCCCGGCGGATAGAGATCGAGGATGCCGCCGCGCACCGCATATTCGCCGGTCTCGCGCACCGTGGAGGAGCGCAGATAGCCATTATGCTCCAGCCAGGCGGACAGCCGATCCATGTTGACGGCATTGCCGGGCGCAGCCGAGAGCGATTGGGCGGCGACGAGATCACGGGACGGCACGCGTTGCAGCACGGCATTGACGGTGGTGAGCACGATGCGCGGCTTGTCCCCGCCCCTCGTGGTCGCCAATCGCGACAGCGCGGTCATGCGCCGCGCCACGACGGTGGCATTGGGAGAAACCCTGTCATAGGGCTGGCAGTCCCAGGCCGGAAAACTGATGACGTCAATATCGGGTGCGTAGAACTGGAGGGCCGCTTCCAGCGTAGCGGAGCGCGTGCCGTCGCGCGCGACGTGCAGGAGGGCCGCTGGCCGCTCTCGGGCCTGCGCCACCAGCTTGCGCGCCAAATCGGCGAGCACGAGGCCATCCTGGCCGTCGGCGCAATTGGAGAAAACGAGTTGTCCGCCGGGGCGATTCAGGACTTCGGCGAGTCGATCGGCGGCTTTCATGCAAACATCGGCTTCATGGTGAAATGGTAATCGCGCAGCCGCCGGAACACGGGCGTATCGAATTCGCCTGGTACCGGCTCTTCGTTCCTGATCCAGGCGTAGAGTTCGTGATCGGGGGCATCGATGAGAGTCTCGAAGTCGGCGACTTCTTCCTCGGACAGCTCGACGATGACGGCATCGCAGAAACTGCCCATGATGAGGTCCATCTCGCGAAAACCGCGATGCCAGGCCCGGTAGACGATCCGTCTGCGACGTGGGTCAAGTTCCTCAGAAGTGCGTATCGTTCCGGACATGTTCTCGATCCTGTTGGCTCGCTGTATAGAGAGTAAGAAGCCTTGTGGAAACCATGGATGACCGAAATATCATCCGTGCGGTCAAATTCCCTGGGCGCGGGCTGCGGGGTGACTGGGAGCCGTGATGCCGATCGGATTGAAACGCGCTTATGATCCACCCGCTTCCTCTGACGGCCTGCGCATCCTGGTCGATCGCCTGTGGCCCCGGGGCCTGTCCAAGCCGGAGGCGCATATCGACATCTGGGCCAAGGATGTTGCCCCCAGCCCTGCCCTGCGGCAATGGTTCGGCCACGATCCGGCGAAATGGCAGGAATTTCAGGCCCGCTACGAAAGTGAACTCGCGCACAACAACGAGGCTGTCGTCGCGCTCCGCCGCCTGATCGGTGACAAGGTCGCCACCCTGATCTATGCCGCCAGGGATGCCGAACACACCCATGCGCTGGTAATCGGAGGAATACTGGAGCGCATGCGGGTCTAAGTACGACAATCCGTTTTGTTTTTCTTGCCTTGCCTCGCAATACCCCCTCATCCCCCTGCCGGGACCTTCTCCCGCAAGGGGAGAAGGGGATTAATCTGGTGGGCGGTCACAATTTGAAAGCCATTCCGCTGCGCGCCCTATCTCAGTCCAGTTCCTTCTCCCCTTGCGGGAGAAGGTCCCGGCAGGGGGATGAGGGGGAAATGCAGAGCGCCCAAGCAAACCAAAACACAGGATTGCACGGTGCCGCCACCTGTTCTCTTTCGAGGCAATGCGAACGGTTTCCTTCCTCTGAAACTTGCCTCTTGCCGCCTGCCCGGTCAAAAGAGCCGATGAGGCTTTCATGCGTCCGGCGATTCTGACCCCCCTGTTCGCTTCCGTCTCATCCCTGCCAGGGATCGGGCCGAAGCTGGTGAAGCTGCTCACCCGCCTTCTGGGAGGCGCGGAGCCGGTTGGAGCGCGGGTCGTCGATGCCCTGTTTCACCTGCCGGCCAATGTGCTCGATCGCCGCCGCCGCCCCAAATTGGCGGATGCGCCGATCGGCGAATTGGTAATGGTCGAAGTCATGGTGGAGCGCCATCGGCCCAGCGGTGGCAAGGGCCCCTATCGCGTTTATGTCCATGACGATACGGGTGATCTCACCCTCGTCTTCTTTGCCGCACAGACGAGCTGGATCGAGCATGCCCTGCCGGTCGGCGAGAAGCGCTGGCTGAGCGGCAAGATCGAACTGTTCGACGGCATGCGCCAGATGGTGCACCCCGACCGCATCGTCGATGAGGAAGGGCTCAAATCGCTGCCCCTGGTCGAGCCAGTCTATCCGCTGACGGAAGGGCTCTATCCGCGCCAGATCCAGAAGGCGGCGCAGGAAGCGCTCGCCCGCACCGCCGAGCTCGCCGAGTGGCAGGATCCTGCCTGGCTCAAGGCTCAGCGCTGGCCAGGCTTCCGCGAGGCCCTGGCCGCTCTGCATTCGCCGGAGACACCGCAGGTCGTTGCGCCGGACTCGGCGCCCCGACTGAGGCTGGCTTACGACGAGCTCCTGGCTTCGCAGCTCGCCCTCGCCATGGTGCGCGCCCACAACAAGGCCCTGCCCGGCCTTGCCGTCACCGGAACGGGGGTGATCTCGGCCCGGATCGGGGCCGCCCTGCCCTTCAAGCTCACGGCGAGCCAGGTTACGGCATTGGCCGACATCCGGGCCGACATGGCGACGCCGACCCGGATGCTGCGGCTGCTGCAGGGTGATGTCGGCTCGGGCAAGACGGTGGTGGCCCTGCTTGCCATGGCGACCATGGTGGAAGGCGGCCGGCAGGCGGCGTTGATGGCACCGACGGAAATCCTAGCCCGCCAGCACCTGGCTACCATACAGCCGCTGGCCGAAGCCGCCGGCTTGCGCGTCGGCCTGATCACCGGGCGCGACAAGGCCCGCGAACGTACGCGCATGCAGGCCGCGCTGAAGGATGGCAGTATCGACATCGTGGTCGGCACCCATGCCCTGTTCCAGGAGGATGTCGAGTTTCGCGATCTCGGCCTTGCCATCGTCGATGAGCAGCATCGCTTCGGCGTGCATCAGCGCCTGGCTCTGAGCCGCAAGAATGCCGGTATCGACGTGCTGGTGATGACGGCCACGCCCATTCCGCGCAGCCTGGTGCTGACCTATTTCGGCGACATGGACTCCTCCCAGCTCCGCGAAAAGCCCGCCGGACGCAAACCGGTCGACACGCGCTTGATCTCGCTGGAACGGCTCGATGAGGTGGTGAACGGGTTGGGGCGCCTGCTGCAGACCGGCGCACGGGCCTATTGGGTCTGTCCTCTCATCGCGGAATCCGAGACCCTCGATGTCGCAGCCGCCGAGGATCGCTATGCTCATCTCGTCTCGCTCTTCGGCGACAAGGTCGGCCTGCTGCATGGCCAGATGAAGGGTGCGGCCAAGGACGAGGTGATGGCCCGGTTCGTGGCGGGCGACCTGCGTGTCCTGGTGTCGACCACCGTGATCGAGGTCGGCGTCAATGTGCCGGAGGCGACGGTGATGGTGGTGGAGCATGCCGAGCGTTTCGGCCTCGCCCAGCTCCATCAGCTCCGCGGGCGCATCGGGCGCGGTTCGGACAAATCGACCTGCCTGCTGCTCTACAAGGGCCCGCTTGGGGAAATTTCCCGCAAGCGGCTCGAGATCATGCGCGAGACGGAGGATGGCTTCCGCATCGCCGAGGAGGATCTGAAACTGAGAGGCGAAGGCGACGTGCTGGGCACGCGCCAATCCGGCATGCCCGGCTTCCGGGTGGCCGATCTCGACAGCCATCGCCATCTGCTGGCTCCCGCCAATGACGATGCCAGGCTGGTGCTGGCGCGCGATCCGGAACTGGTCTCGCCGCGCGGCGTCGCCCTGCGGACCTTGCTCTATCTGTTCGAGCGGGATGAAGCCGTGCGTCTGCTACGATCGGGATAGCGTAGGGCGTGTCAGCGACGAAGCCGATATCGCAGCCTGCGCCCGGGAGGACCTTGCGGCCATGCTCGAGACGGCCTGGAACAACGCCCTGATCGAGCCTTGAAGCAAGGGCGTCAGCAAGCTCAGCCTGGCCGCAATTCTTCGGAGACGGTCAACGTCTCGGGTTGGATCAGGCCGGCCGATATCACCAGCTTGGTGGCTTGCTCGACGCTGATGGGCAATTCGATCACCTTTGCCTTCGGCAGCAAGAAGAAGAATCCCGTCGTCGGGTTGGGCGCGCAGGGCATGAAGACCGAAACCCAGGCTTCGCCATTGCCGCCGGGTAGCCTCTCCTCCACCACCGGGCTCGGTTCGGCGGAGATGAACACGATCGACCAGGCGCCCTGGGGGAACTCGACCAGCCCTACTTTCCGGAACGACGTGCCGGATTGCGAGAAGATGGTCGAGAACACCTGCTTGAGAGCCTTGTAGATGCCGCGCACCACCGGCGTGCGGTCGAGCAGCTTCTCGCCGAGGCGCACCAGGGTACGACCCACCAGATTGGCGGTGAAGAAGCCGATCAGGGTAAGGCCGGTGATCGCCACGACCAGGCCGAAGCCCGGGATCTGAAAAGGGAGATAGGTCTCGGGCAGGTAACGCTCAGGAATGAACGGCTTGACCCAGCCGTCGACCCACTGAATGAAAGTCCAGATCAGGTAGAGCGTGATCGCGACCGGCCCGGTGACCACAAGGCCGGTGAGAAAGTAGCTGTGCAAACCGCCAAATCTGCTGACCCGTTGAGGCGGACCGGCAGGTGTCACCGTGTGGGGAGGCGTATCTCGTACCATGTCACGCTTCTAGCACGCCCTTGTCACCGGCTGTCGATGCAAATTTGTGCAACCGGTCCAATCGGGCGGCGCCCGCGGATATTCCTACTCGACGGTGACGCTCTTGGCCAGATTGCGCGGCTGATCAACGTCGGTGCCGATGATCACAGCGGTGTGATAGGCGAGAAGCTGGATCGGAATGGAATAGACCAGAGGCGTCAGGATCGTGGGCATCGAAGGCAGGATGATCGTCTTCAGGGTCGTCATCGCGGCAGCCGCCGCCCCGGCTTCATCGGTCATCAGGATGATGCGGCCGCCACGTGCGGCAACTTCCTGCATGTTCGAGACGGTCTTTTCAAAGATCGTGTCGAAAGGCGCGATCACCACCACCGGCATGGTCTCGTCGATCAGGGCGATCGGGCCATGCTTGAGTTCGCCTGCTGCGTAACCTTCTGCATGTATGTAGCTGATTTCCTTGAGCTTCAGTGCGCCTTCCAAGGAAAGGGGAAAGCTGGTGCCACGGCCGAGATAGAGTACATCCTTGGCCTTGGCGAGGTCCCTGGAAAACGTCTCGATCTCGTGTTCGAGGCGCAGTGCCTCGGCCATCAGGCGGGGCGCCTCGATCAAGGCGTGCACGAGCTCTCTCTCTTCCTCGGCAGACAGCACACCGCGTGCCTTGCCGGCACCGATGGCGAGCCCCGCCAAGGCGGCGAGCTGGCAGGTGAAGGCCTTGGTGGACGCTACACCGATCTCCGGGCCCGCCAAAGTGCGCACCATCACCGAGGCCTCGCGGGCGATGGTCGAGGTGGGCACATTGACGATGGCAAGCGTATGCTGGCCTTGTTCCTTGCAATAGCGCAAGGCTGCGAGCGTATCGGCCGTCTCGCCCGATTGAGACACGAAGATCGAAAGACCTCCCCTGTCGAGAGGCGCTTCGCGGTAGCGGAACTCGGAGGCGACATCGACTTCGACCGGCAGCCGTGCATAACGCTCGAACCAGTATTTGGCGATCATGCCGGCGAAGGACGCCGTACCGCAGGCCGATATGGTGACGCGGTTGAGTTCCTTCCAATCGAAAGGCAAATTCTCGGGCAGTCGGATCGTCTCGCCGACCATGTCGATGAAAGAGGTCAGCGTGTGGGAAACGACCTCGGGCTGTTCATGGATTTCCTTGGCCATGAAATGCCGATGGTTGCCCTTGTCGACGATGGTTGCGGATGCCTGCGATTTCTGGATCGGGCGGTGAACTCGCTTGAAGGCAGCATCGAAGATAGTTGCCGAGCCGTGGGTCAGGGCAACGCTGTCGCCATCTTCGAGATAGGCGATGGTGTTGGTGAAGGGCGCCAGCGCAATGGCGTCCGATCCGAGGAACATTTCGCCCTCGCCATAGCCGATCGCCAGCGGCGAACCCAGGCGTGCGCCGATGAGGAGATCGTCCGCGCCGGCAAAGAGAAAACCCAGCGAGAAGGCGCCGCGCAGGCGCTTGAGGCTGGCATGCACCGCCTCGATCGGCGGCAGGCCGCGGTCGAGCTCGCGGGTGACGAGATGGGCCACGACTTCGGTGTCGGTCTCGCTCTGGAAGCGTGCGCCTTCGGCGCTCAGTTCCTCGCGCAGCTCACGAAAATTCTCGATGATGCCGTTATGAACCACTGCGACTCGAGCGGTGGCGTGCGGGTGGGCGTTCTCCTCGGTCGGCCTTCCATGAGTTGCCCAACGCGTATGACCGATGCCGATCACACCTGCGAGCGGGTCGCGATCAAGCTTGCTTTCGAGATTGCGCAGCTTGCCTTCGGCCCGGCGGCGCATGATGGCTCCGCCTTCGAGCGTGGCGATGCCGGCGGAATCATAGCCGCGATACTCCAAGCGCCGCAGGGCGTCCACCAGAGGCAACGCAACCGCTTCCTTACCCAGAATACCGACAATGCCGCACATACGCCCTACCCTTCATCGATTCGAGACGAACTCTAGACGCGAGGGATTTAGGGCTTCGTGAATGAGGTGAGAAATCAAAATGCCTGACGGTTTGTGACAGAGAGCCTCAGCCCGTCACGATCGCCCGGAAATGCGTTCGATTTCCTGACGCACCAAGCGCTCGACCAGGGACGGCAGATTGGCGTCGAGCCAGGTCTGCAGCATGGGCCTCAGCATCTCCTGCACGACATCTTCGATCGTGCGCGCGTTCTTGGAAAATACCGTATGGTTGAGGGAGGCGAAGGCAGAAGCCGCCTCAGATTGAGGCTCCGCCGAGAGCAGGCCGCCGGCACCCCGCTCCGGGCTGGGGGGCGACGCCGGTTCTTCCCGAGGCAGAGCGGCCGCACTTGGCAGGTCCGCCAACAAAGAAGCCTCGGCGGTGGAACGGCGTCCTGGTTTTGCCGGCGGATCGTCGGAGATGATGCGGCGAATGGAAGTTAGAATCTCGTCCATCGAGGGTTCCTTGAGGGTACGAGGCGGATCTGCCCGCGTAGGTGACGACATCAGGCGACTCCTTCCACATCGAGCGCGCCGTGCCCCGATGGCGCGCTGGAGCAAAGTGCAATGTCTTCGAATCGCGCTTTGCGCCGGTTCCTCGTTTCGAGTTGTGCTGGCGATTCTCGGCGAGTCCATCCAAGCGCGAAACGGCATGGTGGCACTTCAAGCAAGAACGCCCTCCGATCGCAAGGATACGGAGGGCGTTGCCGTCATCTTCCTGTGGGCAGGCGCCGCTTAGCGCCCATCCGGGATGTCGGTGCCGATCCACTTGTCACGCACCTGATCGTAATGCGTGGTGGGATCGTAGCGGGCAACCTTGAGGCCGAGCGCCGCGGCGTTGAGCTTGCCGACGGTCGACAGCACGGTATAGGCGGCCACGATCTGGTCGCGCTGCGCCTGGATCAGGCTGGCCCGTGCCTGCAGCAGCAATTGCTGCTGCTGCAGCACGTCGAAGGTGGTGCGCTGGCCGACCTTGGCTTCCTCACGCACGCCGGCGAGGGCCACACCCTGCGCATTGACGGCAGCCTGGAAGGCCTGGATTTCGCCACGGGCGCCGTCCAGGGAGCCCCAGGCCTGAATCACGTTGGAGCGTACCAATTCGCGGTTGACGTCGACCTGGATACGCGCCTGGCCGAGCAGTTCCTTGGCTTGGCGGATCTTGGAATAGTCGCCGCCGCCCGAATAGATCGGCACGGTGAGGAAGGCGCCGATCGCGGCTGAAGTGCCCATCTTCGCGCCTGATGGCTCATAATTGTGTGAGATCGTGCCTTGGGCGTTCAGGCTGGGGTAGAGTGCGCCCTCGGCGACCTTCACCTGCATGGCGGCCTGATCGACGGCATGAAGCGCGGCCGTGATACCGGGGTGATTGGCAAGCCCGGCCTGGATTGCGGCGTTCTGGTTCCTCGGCAGCGAGCGCGGTACCTTGACCGGCTGCAGTTTCTTGGGCTGGGAGCCGATGATCTGCCGATAGATGGCAACCGACGATTTGAGCTGCGCATCGGCGGCGACCCGCTGTGACTGCGCGCTCGCCAAACTGGAATTGGCCTGCTCGACGTCGGTCCGCGTCACTTCGCCGACATTGAAGCGGTCCTTGGTCTGTTTGAGCTGCTCCTCGAGCACCTCGACATTGTTCTTCTGCAGATTGAGCAGAGCCGCGTCGCGCAACACATTCATATAGGCCGTTACGCCGTTGAGGAGTACCGACTGCTCGGTGTCACGCAACGTTTCGCGCTGGCTGAGCACGCCCGATTCGGCAGCACGCACTGAATTTGCAGTCTGGAAGCCGTTAAACAGATTCTGCGTTACCGTGATGTCGGCGCCGCGCGGAAATCGGGTGTCGTTGGACCGCCTCCCCTGCAGAGACTTGGTGAAATCCCGTTCGGCGCTGATGCTCGCCGAAGCCGAAACGTTCGGCCTGTAACCACTGAGTGCCTGCGAGACAGTTTCATCGTTGGCCCGCGTGCCAGCACGCTGGGCATTCAAGGTTGGGTTGGCCGCATAGGCTTGGGCAAGGGCCGATTGCAGCGATTGAGCCTGCGCTCCGCCCATGAAGAAAACAAGCGAAGCACTTGCAGCCAATAACGAAAAAACGCTTACAGTTTTCATGACTCGACCCGACCCAAATCAAAAGAAGCGGACAAACCGCCATATTTTTTAAAAAAATAGCCTGTCAGGCAGCTTTCACCAACAACTGATTTCGGCTGCCCAGAGATAAATCCGAGGTTGACGCAAAAAAGAGACAGTGAACCCCGGGTTCGGTTAATTAGTGGTTAATTTTCTCCTAAGGTGCTGTTTTGATGATCAGAATGAGAAGGCGGGGGCCTTGGCGAAGGCTGCCAGGGCCGGCACGGAGGCGTCGAAGGCGATGCGGCCGGTATGGTCCGACCCGACCTTGACGAACACGGTGGCGCGTCCAGGTCGGCCGCGACCGACCACGGCGACGAGGCGACCACCCTCCTTGAGCGAGGCGAACAAGGAGGGAGGAATTTCTTCGGCGGCGCCTTCGATCAGGATCACATCATAAGGCCCAGATCTGGCTACCCCTTGATCGAGCGGGCCAGTGACCACCGTCACATTGGGGTAGGAAGCCAGCGCGGTCTTTGCCGAAGCGGCAAGCCCCTCATCGCTCTCCAGCGCCACCACTTTCTCGGCGAGTTCCGCGAGAATCGCGGCCGAATAGCCGGACGCCGTGCCGATATCGAGTACGGTGTCGGTGGATTTGATGCCCGCAGCCTGGACGAGCTTGGCCAGATACATCGGCTGAATGAGATAGCGCTGGCCGGCCTCGCCCCCAACTGCCAGATCGGCATCGAGATAGGCCAAGGGCTGCTTGGAGACCGGCACGAAAGTCTCGCGGGGAACGGCAAGGAAGGCATCCACGACGCGCGCCTCGGTCACGTCATTGGTGCGAATCTGGCAATCCACCATGGTGCGGCGCGCTTGGATGAAGTCGGTCATCGCTCGATATCTCTGTTTGTCACAGCGTTGTTTGCGGCATGGCCTCGCAAAAGGCAAGAAGGCTGGCCTTGCTGCGAGGTGGGAGGCTTCAGTTTTACAGCCCGCAACCCGCATTCACGGAAATATTGCTTCGGCTGAGAAAACCGGTTGAACGCGTGAGGCTTGCTTGTTATAGCGCCTGCCTCCGCTTTGTCCTGCACAGCGCGACAATGGATGGCCACGTGGCGGAGTGGTTACGCAGAGGACTGCAAATCCTTGCACCCCGGTTCGATTCCGGGCGTGGCCTCCAATTTTTCTGATACATCGGACGTCCTGATTGGGCTGCTGGCGACAGCGGCGGCGGAATGGATGCGTCCGTTGTTCGCTTTCACCCTGCACCGGTTCGGCATGATGCTCGCGGTTCAGGCGATTCTCGCCCACTTCCCTTTCTTCCTCACGGCACGAGATTTCCCTGAGATCGGCCAGGGCCTTCCTTGGAAGAAAACAGGAGGCCCGGAGGGCAGATTTGCAGGATCGTCTCCCGGGCCTCCCTGCTCGATCAGCCGGGGCTCCGGCTGAGAGCGTCTGAAGCCTAGGACGCACCGGGGCGTCCGGCAATTTGGCTATGGGGCTTACCCCTCAATGACCATGCGATACGGTTTGTGTGCGAAGGGCGGCCGTTTTCGGCGCCCGCGGCGGCAAGGGCACGATCGATTCGCGATCTCCCTTCATCGCAAGGACGCGGTATCGAGTAATGCTGCGCCTGCTGACATCCAAATGACGCCCACGCGCGATATGGTGCGTTTGCTAGTGGGGGCGACATGGGCGATCTGGAATACCCAATTCTGGTCGAGCCGCGGTCCGTTGCGGATGGGGGCGGGTTCGCCGCAATCGTCCCTGATCTTCCCGGCTGTGTGAGCAATGGCGAAACACCTGAGGGCGCGGTCGCCAAGGCGCAGGACGCAATCCAGGCCTGGATCGAGAATTCACGCAGGCTTGGCCGTGCCATTCCCAGGCCATCGCGCCACCATGTGGCGATTTGGGCGGCTCTCAAGACAGCTTAGCTGGGAGCGTGATGTCCAGGGTTGATCGCAAGGAACGGTGATCAGTAATCGCCGTCGTCATCGCCATTGTTGTAATCGGGGCGCTGATAGCGACGATCGTAACCTGACTGATCATCCTCATATCGGTAATACCGGCGCGGGCGCTGATAGTTCTCGCTATAGGGGTCCTGACCGGGGTGTCTCTTGAGGTAGCGGCTCGGCTTGCAGACGCCATGGCTGGTGACCTTATAGCCGGGCGGTCAAGGTGGATAATATTGCACCTGCACGGCTGGCGACGCATTGGGGGCGGCCAAGGGGGCCGATATTGCAGCACCGGCAGCCGATGAAAAAACGATGCCTGCACTCGCCAGCATGCCGACGAGAACCGATCGGGACATGGCGTATCTCCTTGCTATTCTTCGCGTAAAAGTAGTGGGGACGAGCTGAATGCCGCCTGAATGACAAGCATAGCGTGGCGACGAGTTTTCCCGCGCGGCTTGCCACGGCTCAGGCAACCTGAAACGACTGGAAATATCCCAGGCCGTTGCTGTTCCCTGCTCCATTGCGCCTTTCGAGCGCCGACGAGATCGCTCTCGTACCTGAAAGCGAGGCATTGTCATCGTCGGTTGTCGGGGGCACCGAGCAATGACACCTGCCGATCCCGACGCAGCATAGCGTGATTCTCGTGGCGTCCATGCGTCGCAAAGGGACTTCCAACGGCAAATCCAAACGGCCGGAGTTGTCGGTCCCGGAAGAAGGCAGAAAGGATCCGCCCTTCAGCGGATGACGCAGTACAGCGGCACTTTCAGCGTGCTCGCGATGAAATGGAGGCAGTGGTTTCGCATCACCTGCGTATCGTCATCCACCATCTGAGCCCGAATGGCCGCTCCTGCGGATCGGGCCACGCGCTGCTTGAAATCCTGGTCGGTTTCTTCAAGTGCCCGGGCCATTGCCCCGAGCAAAGCGTACAGGCTCTCGATCTCGACCTGTAGCGCCTGTGCCTTTTGTTGCAGCGCGCTGAAGTCATCCACCATCGGATACCTCCCCTTTTTTTATCATTAGGCGACCACGCTCGTGATCGGCGCGTGATAGCCAGGCACCTCAAGCAAGAGAGACGAACCGGTGGCAGCCTGCTTCTGTGGTGGCAGGTAAGAGCCCTCGCAAGCCTGATGCAGCATGATACCGCCATTTCCGCTTTGCGTCATGCCAAACACCCGTTGGTGCGCCATGATTCCATGGACGGGATGCTGTCAGGGGACCTTGGATGAGAGTCTGTTAACGCAAGCCGGTCCATTGATTGCGACCGTCGGCCTTCCGGCCGGCCGCCGTTTGAATCGACCGGCGCGGCCAGCCAAGGGAATACGGTGCATGACGGATGCCAATGACAGCTACTATCCGCTCGGTCGAGATCGAGCTGCCAACGACGTCGACCGCCAGCGGGAGTGGCTGGCGCATAACCGCGGCACACCAGGCATGCCGACACGGCGCGATCTCGATCTGCTCGAGGCGAGCGAACTGGAAATCAAGATCTGCCCCTGCCATCCGACGCCGGATCAGCCGTACGCCCTCTATCTGGAAGTGTTTGCCTTCGAACTCTTCCTCGGCCAGATCAAACTGGCCGATTTTCTTGCTCGCGCCTGTGCGGTCGAGGGGAATGAGGACCTCGAGCAGATTCCCCGCCGGGATCGGTTGGCTGCCCTGAAGGAACTTCAACGGGTCGTCAATCGCCTGGTCGCCATCGAGGAAACGCGCGTGGTGGCCGGTAACGCTTGAAGCGCGGACGGAATCAGCGATCCTCTACCGGGCGTGTCTGGCGCCGGCGCCCCCACCAGACTGCGAGCTTGCGACGGTGGCGCCGCACCAGCGCGATGTCGATCGACAGAATCAGCAGGCCGAGCGGAATCATCCAGAAGCCCAGAATCGGCAGGAAGCCCAGAAAGCCGCCGATCACCAGCAGAACACCCAGAATCACTCGCAGGCTTCGCGAGGCTGGCAGATGAAAATGTCGTCCGGCGAGTTTCACCTTCGGACGATTGATCTGTTCATTGGGTGCCAAAAAGCCCTCCAGACGGTCAAAACCGGACCTTTGATCCGGTTGTGTTCCCTTACCCTTAGATATTAATCCGAAAAGAAGATGCAATGAGGGCAGGATAGGTCTTGGCAAGTGAGATTCTTGGAGCTATACACCCGCTCCACCGGGGGACACCCTCTGTTCCGCGATAGCTCAGCCGGTAGAGCAAGCGACTGTTAATCGCTGGGTCGCAGGTTCGAGTCCTGCTCGCGGAGCCATTCTCCTTATCACCTGAAATTCGGTTCTATTGTGCGGCATGGCCGGGCGCATCGCCTATTGGCGATTGATCCTTCGCTGCCTCCGTCTTTTCAGGTGTTGTGTTCTGGCCGGACTTGCAGTGCTCATCGATGCCCGGAGGGTATCCGGCTAAAGCGTTTTGCGATTTGGTGGAATCACCAAGAATCGCAAAGACGCGTCGAACCAAAGAGTTAGAGCAATGCAGCGTTTCCGTCTAAACGCGCTTTGCTC
>NZ_LYXZ01000111.1 GCF_001676615.1 Labrys sp. WJW
TGGGCGGGCGGGGAGCGCGGCATCGCCGTGCTGCCCGACCGCAAGGCCGAGTTCCGCGAGGGCGTTGCTGAGGCCATCACCTATGCCAAGGCGCTCGACTGCAAGCTGGTCAACTGCCTGGCCGGCATCGCGCCCCGCTCCGTCGATGCGGGCGAGGCCCGGGCCACCTTCGTCGAGAACATCGGCTATGCCGCCGGCGAATTGAAGAAGGCCGGCATCCGCCTGGTGATCGAGGCGATCAACACCCGCGACATTCCCGGCTTCTTCCTGACCAACACCCGCCAGGCGGCCGAGATCATCGCCGAGAC
>NZ_LYXZ01000112.1 GCF_001676615.1 Labrys sp. WJW
GCCTCGGCGATGCCGGGGGCCACCACCGCCAGATTGGTGGTGTGCGACTGCGAGATGCCGATGAAGGAGTTCATGATGCCCCAGACCGTGCCGAACAGACCGACGAAGGGGGCGGTGGCACCGATGGTGGCGAGCAGGCCGGTGCCGCGCGTCATCGAGCGGCCGGCACGCGCCTCGATGCGCGCAAGTGCGATCGCCAGGCGCTCCTTGATGCCCTCAGCCGGCAAATCGTCCGAGCGCTGCAATTCGCGGTTGGCCGCCGTCACCAGATCGGCGACGGCTCCCTTGCCGGACTGGCGCGACCGGATGGTCTGGGA
>NZ_LYXZ01000113.1 GCF_001676615.1 Labrys sp. WJW
GAAGGACTGGGAGGTCAACCAGCCGGCGCAGCTGGCCAAGGTGCTCGGCGTGCTGGAGGAGATCCAGCAGGGCTTCAACGCGGCGCAGGCCGGTGGCAGGCAAGTCTCGCTGGCCGATTTGATCGTGCTGGGCGGCAATGCCGCGGTCGAGCAGGCGGCCCGCAAGGCCGGCCAGGACGTGGCGGTTCCCTTCACCCCGGGCCGTACCGATGCGAGCCAGGAGCAGACGGATGTGGAGTCCTTTGCCGTGCTCGAGCCGGTGGCGGACGGCTTCCGCAACTATCTGAAGACGACCTACAGCGTGCCGGCCGA
>NZ_LYXZ01000114.1 GCF_001676615.1 Labrys sp. WJW
CCGGCAACTGTAGTTGAGCGAGTGTCAGGCCTTGAACGGGGCCTGATCGCGCAAGATTGCATTGAGAGTGATGAGGATCTTTCGGGCCAAGGCGATGAGAGCCAGTTTAGGAGGCTTTCCGGCTTGTCGCAGTGCGCGATAAGTTTGGGCGAAGTTGGATTTGGATCGGCTGGCTGAAACAGCAGCCATGTAGAGGGCCTGGCGCACGCGTCGTCTGCCGCCGATGACTTTGCGTGTGCCGCGCATGAGGCCGCTATCGCGATTGAAGGGAGCCAGGCCTGCCAAGGCGGCGATGGTCTTGGGCGAGCGTTGGCCAAGTTCGGGCAGGAGAGCCAGCAGGGTCGTGGAAATGACCTTGCCGATGCCTGGAGTGGAGCACATGAGTTGGCGCCTTTGCTCAAGGCTGTCATGGCGGGCAATGAGGCGAGTGATATGCTGGTCGAGGCTGGCAATGGCGGCCTCCAGCCAGGCGAGATGGTCCAGGAGGCTGTCGCGGATCTGGGCCATGTCGGCTTGAGCCAGGCGCGTCAGTTCCTGCTTGCGGGTGGCGACGAACTGGTCGCGGCGCTTGTGCAGCAAGGCCAGTTGCTGGCGGTGGGGATCATCGGCAGGGTCGGCTTGCAGGTTGAGGCACTGGGCCATGGCGGCGAGCATGCGGGCGTCGATGGCGTCGGTCTTGGCCAGCAGGCCGATGGACTTGGCAAAGTCGCGGGCACGGGCCGGATTGATGCGGACAAGGGACAGTTGCAGGCTGGCCAGAGCCGTACGCAACGGCCCATCATAAGGCCCGGTCGCTTCGAAGGCGACGAGCTTGATTGGATCGGCTCGCAAGCGCTCGAAAGTCGAGGTGATCGCCTGTGGGGTGTTGTCGATGCGCTCGACATGCTGGGTGGTGGCATTGAAAATGTCGAGATGGTGTTTGGAGACATCGATCCCGATGAAGCCAGGGTGTATGATCATCGCGCCTATCCCTGTGCTACGAGGTCCGGTGGTGCGGCCTCGATCAACTGTTCAGGTTGGGTACTCGAACGCGGGCGAGGACCAAGCCGGAAAACGGCCTTAACGGGCCGGGGTGCACACGGTCTCTCGCCCGCACCCATCCTGACACATTCCAACTACACAGGGTGCACGGGCAT
>NZ_LYXZ01000013.1 GCF_001676615.1 Labrys sp. WJW
AACCATGTCACAAATACCTGCCGCGGGGTGGAGCAGCCCGGTAGCTCGTCAGGCTCATAACCTGAAGGCCGCAGGTTCAAATCCTGCCCCCGCAACCATCTTATCTTGCGATTTGCCCGCCCCTCCGGCGGGCTTTTTTGTTTGCGTCGCAAGCGTCAGGATGCCGGCCAGATCCCCGCGTATGTCGATCTGCAGTTCGCCGTGTTCGGGCGTCAGCACGATCGCTTTCACCAGAGAACGGATGATGTCGCTGGCATTCAGGCGCTTGGTCTCCGATTCTTCCCGCAAGGCCGTATAAAGCCCCTCGACCTGGGCCCGATAATGCTCGGCCATATTGGGATGGAGCAGAGGAGGCGGCTCTTCGGCGTCTGTGAGGAAGCGGGTCAGTTCGGTTTTGCGACCATCGAGTTTTTGGCTGCGCTGCTTGACCGTGTCGATCGGCATCGCATCCTTGAGATAAAGATCCATGATCTTCTCGAGCTCACGATCGATGCGCTTCAGCTCAGCCTCGGCCGCCTCGATCGACGCACGGCCTTCCATGCGCAGCCGGTTCATCTCGCGGGTAAACTCGTCGCAGAATTCCTTGAACAGGGCCGGGTCCATCAGGTGATGGCGCAGCGCATTGAGAACGCGCGCCTCAAACCGATCGCGCCGGATGTTTTTGCGGTTGTCGCAGGTCCCCTTGTTGCGTGCCGTCGAGCAACCGAGGAGATCGGCCGAAATCTTGGAATAGCCGCCACCGCAGCAGCCACACTTGACCAGGCCCGAGAACAGATATCGAGGACGCTGGCGATCCCAGAACTGGTTCCCGGCACCGGCGTAATCCTGTTGAACCTGTTTGACGGTGTTTTGCCGGTTCTTGGCGGCGGCCCATAGCTCATCGTCCAGGATGCGCAGCTCAGGCACCTCCTGGATCACCCACTCTGATTCAGGATTCGGGCGAGCTTGGCGTTTGCCGGTATCGGGATCCTTGATGAAGCGCTGACGATTCCAGATCAGCCTACCGATATAAAGCTCGTTGTTGAGGATGCCATTGTTCCGCTTGGGATTGCCATTAAGCGTGCTCGCACCCCAGACGCCGCCGGTCGGGCCCGCGATGCCTTCCTGGTTGAGGCGGAAAGCGATGGCCTTTGCTGACTTACCGTCGGCGAAGTCACGAAAAATCCGGCGAATGACATTGGCCTGGTCGGCGTTGATGGTGCGGTCACCTCTCACAGCCTCGCCATTGGCGCCGACCTTCCGGACAACGTCATAGCCATAGGCGTTGCCACCGCCGGCCTTGCCCTGCTCGATCCGTCCGCGCTGACCGCGGCGGGTCTTGTCGGCAAGGTCCTTCAGGAACAGGGCATTCATGGTGCCCTTGAGGCCGACATGCAGGTGCGAGACCTCGCCTTCGGAGAGCGTATAAAGCTTTACCTCCGAATAGGCCATTCGCTTGAAGAAGCCGGCGATGTCTTCTTGGTCGCGCGAAAGCCGATCCATGGCCTCGGCAAGCACGAGGTGAAAATGGCCACGGGTTGCATCCGAGATCAGGGCCTGGATCCCGGGGCGAAGGAGCGAGGCGCCGGAGATGGCATGGTCGGTGTATTCCTCCACGATCTGCCAGCCTTGCCGTTCTGCATGGAGGCGACAGATGCGAAGCTGGTCAGCAATGGAAGCGTCGCGTTGATTGTCGGATGAGTAGCGGGCGTAGATCGCGACCTTCAAGGATCATTCTCCTTCAGCATCAGGAGCGTGATTTGCGGCGCCCCTTGATCGTCTGTTGTTCGTAAATTTCGCGCGCGGCGCGACGAGCAAGCAAGCGGACCAGTTCGACCAGCCGGCGGTCGGGAACGGCGTCACGGCACTCCAAGTGCAGTTCCGGCTCGACGAGCCGATGTATATTAGCGTGCTGTGAACGAATATCGAAGACCATGGTTGCGCTGTTCCACGTCGATTGCAAGGTGACGGAACCAGGATCAACAAGGAGGGAAGCATAAACAACTGAAATCAAAGAGAAATAATGGACGGTTCCTGGTGGCCACAGGCATGCGTCGAGGAGATTGGCGCACGCCCGCGTGCTGTATCGAATGGAAAATGGGCGAGGGTTTGCTAGACATCCTATTCAGGCTGCCGCACACTTTTGCCTTCGATACATATGAATGAGTTCAGCACGTATGCGCCGAAGTTGTGGCCACGGCCGCTCATCCGTGTCCTCGCTAGGAGCATCGAGAGCAATCAAAGCCTCAAGCTTGGCGATAACACCGGGAATCGTGAGAGCATCGGCGGCGAATAGTTCAGTGGCGAGTCGTTCTTCGTGAGACAGGGCCAGTTCTTCCGCTCGCACAGCGGCTGAGTACCCGATCCGGCGGTCGGCTGCATCCCATTTGGCTTCTTGGGCCAACAGCTCCGCCTCGACATAATTCCGCAAATACCTGATTGATGGTTCGGCCACCGCAAGGTCCCCGAAGGCTTCCACAGTTGCGATTTGGACCGGTTTGTCGAGCGTCAACAGGTTCAGAGTGATGGACGGAAAGCCGATGGTTCGGATGAGCTCTGTCTCTAGGCGTTGTTGCTCGCGACAGAGTGCGAGCGCCCTGCGTGAAGCTGCGTGCCAGGATTGCCAGGCGACGAGAGCTGGGTCTTGGCGCGGCATCGTTGACATTTTCTTGGCACTCGGATGACCCATGGTCGCGCTGGCTACTGCGGCCGTTAAGGTTGAGAGAACGTCCCTGCGCGATAATCTGGGCAGACTCGTGCTAGTCTCAGAATCAACCATGATCCGAGCTCCTTACAGCTTGGGTGGTGGCCAGGCTGAGCGAGTGTTACGAGCACTCGCTCAGTCGATTTCACATAATATGCATATTTGCGCTTTTTGCGCAAACTTCGATGTACGAGTTGAATGAAGAACTTTCCCTCACAGGTCCGGGCTGCGCGCGGACTTCTCAGCCTGACCCAACAAGACCTTGCTGACATCTCCCGAGTCAGTTTGCGGACGATCGTGCAGGTTGAGCGTGGAGACAAAGATCCAACGCCGTCGATCGCGCAAGCACTGAAGTTGTCGCTAGAGGCGGCCGGGGTGGAGTTCATTCCAGAGAATGGTGGCGGCGCAGGAGTTCGACTGCGCAAATAGACGGTGGATGCGGATTGTAATGAGGACGCCTGCTAATCGAATTGTGGCCCGAGGTCTTAAGGAAGCGACGGCCACTGGGCGGCCAATCTAATCCGATAGGAGCGACGGGGAATCTCACTCGAACAACGGCTCTGCGCCCATCTCCGCCGCAGCACTCAGCAGGGTCGCTTCCTAGAAGCAGACGATTGCCGGCGGGGGCATTTGAGGGTTTGAAGCACCAAACCAGGTGTTTCAGCCTTGCATCGTCCGGGTGAACTCCCGCACCTCTTGCAATATCCAGCTTCTGAAAGCTCGGACCTTCGGGTGCTCCTGATTGCCAACCCGATAGATCAGATCGTAACCCCATTCCACCTCGAGCCTGGCCTGGGGGAAGAGAGATATCAGCCGGCCCGCCGCAATGTCTTCCGCGACAAGGACACTTCGGCCAAGTGCTACACCGGCTCCACGGATCGCCGCCTCGATGGATAAGCTGCCATGCGTGTAACCAGGGCCACGATTTCCCGGATATGACAGCTCCATCATCGCGAACCAGCGTTCCCAGGTCGTATGCATGCCGATCTCGTGGATGAGCTGGCATTTTGCCAGGTCGTTCATCGCGCGCAGCCCGCCCATTTTGTCGCGATAATCCGGAGAGCATACCGGCGTGACGGTCTCATTCATGATGCGTTCGGCCGCCGCAGAAGCATAATTGCCGTCTCCATAGCGCAAGGCCACATCGACGTGGCTGGACACGAAATCGATGGCCATGTCGGTGACTTCCAGATGGACGTCAAGATCGGGGACAAAGGCCATCAAACGCTGAAGGCGCTGCGTCAGCCATTTGCTCGCGAATGAAACGCTGCAATTCACAATCAGATGGGTCTGGTCGTTCTTGCGACGCAATGCTTCCGACTCGCGCGCCAGCTCCGAGAGGAGCCGCGTGACGGTGCTGAAGAAGGATTGTCCCGCTTCGGTCAGCTCGATCCTGCGCGTCAAACGGCGGAAGAGTGGCACGCTCAGATTTTCTTCGAGGGCCTTGATCTGACGGCTCACCGCGCCATGGGTCAGGTTAAGCTCCTGGGCTGCCAGTGTCATGCTCAAGCGCCGACCCGTTGCCTCAAAGGCACGGAGCGTCTGCAGCGGAGGAAGGTTGTCGGCCATGGTCCTACGCGTGAACTGATATCACACGTCCTGTGAGAACTAATCGTTTGTTGGACGGATTTGGCTCAGTCTATGGATGCGGCAGCATCACGCAAGTGCCAAAAACCCACGGTTGCCACCATGTCTCAGAGTTCCTTGGAAACCGCCGTCATGCCTCTCCAGTTTGTACAGTCGGGTTCTCTCTCGACGAAGAGCATTGGCGCCATGTTCCTCCTGGCGCTGATGTGGGGGCTTTCGATCCCGATCACGAAGCTCGGCCTTGGCAGCATTCCTCCAATGACCTTCACGGCGCTGCGCTTCATTGTGGCTGTTCCACTCTTCATGTTTCTGGCGCGGCGCCACCTCAAGGTATCCAAGAAGGCCATTCCAGGCATCATTGGCCTGGGTGTCATGGGTATTATCCTGGGCAACGTTGCCCAGTCGTTCGGCGTGCAGGGCACTTCGGCTTCCGTCGCGACGATCCTGTCAGCGACTATTCCGCTGTTCATGGTCATTCTCGCCGCTATTCGCTTGAAGCAGGCCGTGACACCGCTGCAATGGGGTGGCCTCCTGGCGGCATTCGTCGGAATCGCCCTGGTCGCGGTCGGCAGTGGCTCCGGTGTCGATGACATGTCGAGGACCACGGCCTCCGGGGTGGTCATGATGTTGATCTCGGCGGCTGGTATCGCGACCTATTATATCTGGAGCGCGGAGCTGACAGAGAAGTACGGTTTGATGCCCGTGGCCGCCTGGAACATGCTCGTCGGGCTTGTGACGGTGCTGCCGCTCGCTGGCTGGGAAATGACCCGGCAACCTGTCCACATCACGGCACAGGGCTTAGGGGCCATTGTCTATCTCGGCGTCATGGTCACGGTCGTCGGCTTGATCCTTTGGCTCTACCTCCTGAAGGTCGTACCCGCCCGGGTCGCAGCAAGCGTCCAGTACCTGCAGCCCGTCATTGGCATCAGCGCTAGCGCATTTCTGTTCGGCGATGAGTTGGGGTTCATGTTCGCGGCGGGTGTGGGACTGGTCCTAGCCGGCTTGGCGCTTGCCGCTTCCGGTCGACGTGCCGCTACTCGTCCGCTTGAAGTTTCCTAGAAATGAAACCCCTCGCTCGGGTCCGCCTCAGCACACTCAGCTCGTCCACCATGCGGGTTTTTTGTGCCGGCGCAACGTCCTGCGATGCCGCCTTGGGTTGATAGGAGAACTTTTTGCAGCAGGGAAAATAGCTATCGCGTAGGTGTACCGGTTAAAGCCATATTGGTTGGGAGAAGGCGGCTGGTGTCGATTGAAGATTGCGCGGATTGTTGCTGTCTTCTCCAATCGTTCCACCACGTGAGTTGAGCACGATGAACACGATCCCCTATTCCACAGCCCTCATTGTTGGGGCAGGCTCAGGCATCAGCGCCTCGGTTGCGCGAGCCCTCGCCGAGGCAGGCCTCAAAGTGGGGTTAGCGGCTCGCAATGTCGCCAAGCTTCACGGGCTTGCTGCGGAGATCAGTGCGCAGACTTTCCCCGTCGACGCAGCGGAGCCGGACAGCGTGGCGACGCTGTTCGCCGATGTGGACGCCAATCTCGGTCCACCCGATGTGGTACTTTACAATACTGGTGCCCGCGTTCGTGGCCCAATTGCCGATCTAGATCCACTCTCAGTCCGTGACGCCATCTCCGTCACAGCCTTCGGTGGCTTCCTCACCGTCCAACAAGCCGCGAGACGCATGCTCCCCAACAAGCACGGCGCCATTCTTCTTACTGGCGCAACGGCCAGCGTGAAGGGATTTCCGCTCTCCGCCAGTTTCGCGATGGGCAAGTTCGGCCTTAGAGGTCTTGCGCAGAGCGCCGCGCGAGAGTTGACGCCGCAAGGCATCCATGTCGCGCACTTCATTATCGACGGCGGCGTGCGCAGCGCAGCCAGGCCTGATCCGGATATGGCGCCTGACAGCACGCTCGATCCCGACTCGATCGCGCAGACGTACTTGGATGTTCTTCGCCAGAACCGCAGCGCCTGGACCTGGGAGATTGAGCTCAGGCCATGGGTCGAGAGTTTCTGACTTCGTTTTGCTTGAAATCCTCATCGGTAAATTCGGCATTAGCGGCTTCGCGACAGTGAGGACCTGCCCGAAGCAAGAATTCGGCTCTAACACGCAACTGCATAAACTTCTGCTATGCGTCCCATGTCGGTCATTCCGAACTGAGGCTCGATCTCCCAAAAGCGGACTTTGCAATAAGGTCTCTGGCATCGATCACCGAATGCCCCCTTGCGACGAGAGCCTGGAATTCATCCCGCATGCGGATATGACGCTCCGGGTCTCTGCGAAGTGCTTCCGGCACTTCATCCCCATGTCGAAATGCTATCCGAGTGGCACCCCCATTTATGTCTCGCCACTCAAGATGCGTATCAGGAATAAACTCAAACCTGTTCGGCGCTGGCACCAACTGCGGCGTCAAACAGATCCACTGGTCGCTCATGATGACAACTGAGTGAAGAATCAGGTCTTCGCCGTGTGGCAGCCAACCAGAGACATGCCTGCTTTTACCGCTTGGATCGTTGGCTGCTTGGTCGCCGCAATTGCGGTGACAGTCGTAGTGGACAAAGCCTGCCGCCAATAGATCCTCTGCGGGCGGCCGGTAAACAACTACGCGCTGCAACGCGCTCACCTCCGCGTAGAGGACCGCTTCCTTTTCCGACGGTGGGAAAGCCATGGCTTCAACATTTCGCCGGATTAGAGTTGCTCGATCACTGTCCATCGCATCCTTCGCGGTCATCTGCATATTGTCCCACGGGGCCGTTCAGCAACCCGTCAGGCAACCGACCCAGCCACTATCTCTACATTGGCCATGTTGGCCAATGGGAGAAGTGTTATGGGTATCTCACAGTATGACTTGGTCGCCAAAGGGCGGCCTGCTTGGAATGCCGGTAAGCAGGTAGGCGCTAAAAGAGCGCTCAAGGTCAAGCAAATCTGGCTAATTCGGTTTTTCCTGGATCGCGAAGGCCGGATGCGTGACCGGGCGCTGTTCGACCTTGCGATCGACAGCAAACTTCGCGGTTGCGACCTTGTGAAAATGAAGATCGGTTCACTCGTATCTGGCCCGGCGATACGGAACCGATCAATGGTGATCCAGCAGAAGAATGGCCGACCTGTTCAGTTCGAGATAACCGCAGATACTCGAGCAAGCCTACTTGCATGGCTCGAACGCCGCGGTGGCAGTGTCGACGATTTTGCCTTTCCAAGCCGATTTGATCCGGATGGACACCTAAGTACCCGACAATACGCGCGGTTGGTCGACGAGTGGGTAACGGCGATTGGACTGCGACCCGAAGAGTATGGAACGCATTCTCTTCGTCGGACAAAGGCAGCTCTGATCTACAAGGCGACCGGCAATCTTCGAGCCATTCAGATCCTGCTTGGCCACACCAAGATTGAAAACACCGTTCGATAGCTTGGGGTTGACATCGATGATGCACTGACCTTGGCTGAGACGACCGAAATCTAAGCCAAATCCTAAACTTGGGGACCTCGCCTAGAAATGGCGGGGCCGCATTCTGGAACACGCCTTCTACTCGGTCGTTCTGGCAAACTGTGTCCTGGACTTGGAATCGGACAATTGCGACTGCGTATTTGAACTAGAACCGGGCACGCCGCTCACCGTTATTCTGTAACGCTGCCGTCCAAACGCTTAAGCGCCGCCAGCGCGTGGCGCGCGAAGCGATGAGCCCGGCTTCGGCCTCGAAGCCTTTCGACGTCGCTTCGATCTCCATAGGTCGCGACCGTGTCGAAGGCGAACGTAATTCCATCCTCCCTGTGCGGGACGCGATGGTAGAACTGAGCATCGGCTCCGTCGTCGATGAAGCGTCGTGATACTGCCAGGCAATCCGACGGATAGGCTGCCACGAAGTTCAACGGTGGATACGCATCGATCCTTTCGCTCGGAATAAAGCGATAGCTTAGCGCCTTCTGCACCTCACTCAGGCAACCGACGATCAGCTGAGCAGGCATTTCATGAAGCCGCGCCCAAGCGAGCCGCGCCGCCTCGGCGCCCGGCGATCGCTTCGCCTCGATGGCATAGATCAGGAAGCGTATTGCGACGAGGCAGGCCTCTTCCGACGTTGTCGGATCAACCGGCTCCAACTCGGCATGATGTCGACCGACAAACCGGGTCGCGGTCGCAAAGGCACCCCACTCCTCTTGTGCAAACGGATTTGTCCGGCTGGGCAGGCCCGTGAGCGGCAGCAGCAAGGGTGCATCGGTAGGGTCGCCAAACGACGCTACCTCCCTGGCAAGCCAGTCTAGGTTCGTTGAGCTCCTAATATCCGAAGCTCGCAGTGCTCGGCGATAGAGGCGTCGTCGCAATCCTTCGTCCAGGTTGTAAATTTCTTCGCCATAGATGGAGTCAAATGGATGGTCGAACATCCTCAAGCACAGCGAGAGAGCAAGGTCATTGTCGACGACACCCTCATCGTCAACAAGGACAGACGCCAGCTCGGCTTTGACCTGCGCCCGTGAATCCTCGGCCTCCACGTCAAGCGCGCCGAGGATCTTAAGCGCGTCGACGATGCTCGAATTGATGGCCCAGTTTGTCGGGTTCACGTCGAGAGCCTGTATTGCTTCGATCAGGTGTTCGAGTACCTCCTGCGGTGCCCGACGTGCATAGCCAACTGAACTTAGCATAGCGAGTTGAACGTGGTACGGCTCCCACCGAAACCGCTCACGAAATAGATAAATGAGTTGCTCGACGAATTCACTATCTTTGCCATCGAAGAACGCCCGTCGCCCCTCCAGCAAGAAATGCAGCTGGCCAGAAGTCAGTTGCTCCACCTTGATCGGGAAGGCTCGCTCCTCTGTTGATGCTGCTTCATAGCCGCGCTGCGTTGATCGGGCAACCTCGGTAAATCCGATAGATTCGCCGAACCCGTAGTACGTCAACGCGAAGCTTTGACTTCGGATCGGATATCGCTCTTCACGAGCGATATCCGCATAACGGCTCCGCTCCGTCGCCAACCTGGCGTCCATCTCTGCGCAAAGCCTCAGGAAGATGTCGAGGCCCGATCCGTGGACAGCAAGGCGACCGACCGCGCGGAGCCTTGCCTCTTCCGGATAGGTCCACTCGCGCCGGGTCGCATCTTCCCAGCCGATTCGGACAGCATCCCCTTCTTTCGACAGCGCAAGCCGAGCGCCGCGAATTTCCTCGACACAGGCTTCCGTCGCGTCGTTCAACAAATCCCATGCGCTCGAAGCTGCGATCGGACCAAAGTGTCCTCTCGCCGCATCGCCCAACAATGTCGAACTCGTCACCTCGGAAAGGACACCTCGACAGACAGCCGCATCGTCGATCGCCGCAACGATGTCGCCGGCGATCGGCTCGAGGATCGGCGCCGACAATCGCTGCCCAAAGCTTACGGGATCGCTTTCGGCCGTTCGCGCCAGGTCGATCGCCGCGCACGCATTCAGAATCATCTCATGGGAGAACGACACCCGTCCCGTCCGTCGAGCCAGTAGCCCGACCGCAAACAACGCATCGCACTCGGCAAAGCCCAGGCCTTCAGCGCGCATGAAATCGTCGAAATTCGCCTCCGCCATCGAGAATGCGATCTGTGTATGCAGCGAGCTCGCGAGCCGCCTCAAGCCATACGATCCAGCCCGCGCGTGCCCAGCCAGACGCTTGCGGATGTATTGATCGATCAGAAGCAGGCGAGTGGCGTTAGCCTTTAAATCGGCGCCAATTTGCCCGACGAGAGCGGCCTCGATGCCCGATCCGACTGCCCGGAGCACGTCCAGAGGGACCGGTGTGAGTTGCCCTCCAACTGCTCGTGCAATTCGCTTCTTCAACTCCAAGCTCGGGCGCGCAACCGTCACGCCTCCGAGCCCAGCAAATTCGCCCGGCTTTGCATCTTGACCGGTGATGACGAGCAGCGCGCCCATCCGCCTCGCCAGTGCCCGGGCACCACGGAGCGCATCCGAGGCCGCCGCACCGAACTCGTTGATACCATCGACGATCAGAAAGACTGGCCGGTCGGAGCGCGCGACCGCGCGATAGAGCTTCGCCGGAGCGCTATCAGTGAGAAGCCCAACCTCCCGACGCAAGCACTCGGCCCACGAGCCGGTGAAGTTCTTCGCGGCGATAAAGAAAGTCGGGTGTCCCGCCTCAGCAAGGCTCGCCGCGAGCCATTTCGCCATCAGGGACTTGCCACAGCCGGACGGGCCACTGATGAAGCATCCAGCAGCCCCAGCAAGCGCCTCCATCAGTCCCGCGCGTTGGTCTTCCGTCTCGGGGAGCCACGATTTTCCATCGCTCTCATACTCGGCCACGATGGCGGCGTTGTAGCTGGCAAGCAGATCAAACTCCTCGCGCGCTTCTCGGCCCGCTGTGGCTTGATCCAAGGTCACCGGCCTTAGCTTGAGCGCGCGCGCAAATGCTTCCCAATCCGCCAATGACCAAGGCGATGCCCCGAACGTTTTCAGTTGGCCCGGGAATAGATCGATGGTCGTGACGAGCGCCTTGAAGTTGCCGGGCGTGACGACGGATCCTTCAGGGATCGGGCTGGTGAACACGACGTACCCATCCGGATAGAAGTTGCCCACCGATTTTGCCGCCTGCATCGCGTCGCGCACACTGTTCTTCGCGCCAACCGCTTGCTGATAGGCGTTCGTGTAGTCTTTCCACTCGCCGGAGGCAGACAACCGCGTCCAGGTTCCGTTGACCTCACCGCGGATCGGCAGCCGGCTGGTCTTGACCTCCACGACTGAAGCGGAATTCGCCGTGGCGATTATGCAATCGATTTGACGACCTTCGAGTTCGATATTGGCGACAACGATCGACGGGATCTTTTTCTCTTCGAGCCATGAAACTATGAATGACAAGAATTTTCGCTCCGATTCGTGCTCGATCGGCGCGCCAATGCAAATCTTTGTTTTGGTGGATTCCGTAGTCATCAGAACATCATAGCAGAGGACCAAATGCCACGCATCGGTGCGGCGGGAGGCTTGCCCTGAGGCTCAATCCGCTCGATATCTGTTAAATTGAAGATACGAAGCTTCCATTGATCCGCTCGGGGGGCGAGCAAGCATATGGACGAAGTGGTCGAAGGAGAGTCGGTAGTCCCGCTGGCAACGGCCTCGCCACCTCTGTCCACCCAACCCGTCTCGATCGACGCTCAGTGCGTTGGCGACCGGTGGGCCGCGAATGATGGAGCGAGCCTGGCAAAGCTGATCGCCATCATTGCAATGGGCCAGGCGGCCTATGCCGCCTACATCCTCAGGGAACTCCTACCAGCAGCCCCGGCTTTTTCCGACGCCGACTTGCGCCAAGAAGCACGGGTCAGGATGACGGTTCAGGACGACGCCAAAAGGCCGCGAACCGGTTATCCACGGTGGCAGCGCGACGGTTTCATCTTTGAAGCGATCTCCTGGATCGCCGCGCGGCAAGTCTATGGAAAGGACGTGCTGCTGAAAGACCCGCATGTAAGCGCCACGTCTCAAGGCCTGGACGGCCTGATGATCGAGCTGGCCGATGACAAATCAAAAGTCGTGATGACGACGATTTTCGAGGACAAATGCACTGACAACCCTAGAGATACGTTCCTCCAAAAAGTCATTCCTGCGTTCCTCGACCGCCACAAAAACAAGCGTTCCGCCGAGCTCGTCGCCACGGCATCCGCATTGTTGCGCATGAGCGGAATCGATGAGGGTGCGGCCGCCAAGCTGGCGGCGAACGTCATGGATCGTAAGCAGCGACGTTACCGCGCGGCCTTCGCGCTGCCCAAGGATCAGGACAGCGAGGTTGAGCGGCAGAAACTCTTCAAGGGGTACGACGCACTCGATGGCCTCAGTCAGGACCGCCGCATCGGCGCCAGCTTGATTGTCGAAGGAAAAGTCCGCGACTGGTTTGATAGCCTTGCAGCGCAGGCGATCGCCTATCTCGACGAACTAGCGGCGGAGGATGCCTGATGTTTGATTCCGCCACGGCTCAGCTGCTCCGATCGGCGCCGCCCGTTCCGGGCCTCGACCCGCAGAACATCCCGGCGCTGCTGACGAGGCACTATGCGAACTTGGTGTCGGCGCGATTGAGCGGCACAGGCGATGCAGGCAGCGACAGTGAAAGCGGTTGGACGCTTGAACGCATCTCGGACACTTACGAATTGGTCACATCGCTCCAGATCGAGGGCTCTCTACGCAGAGCAGCCGCATTCGTCGCAGGAACGGCCCAGCAAATCCTAGCACGACGGCAAGCGGCCGCACCCGATGGCGCCTCCGTCGTCTCCAATATTGATAGGGATCGCCTCGATCCAACGATCGCCGCCGCCCTGCTCTTTCTTGCCGCAGAACAATATGCGGACGCCCACGAAGCGACCTCGCACATCCTTCCCCGTCGTGATGGTCAAAGCTACGAGGCGACCATTCTGTCTGAGAATGTCGCCGACCTGGCTCGCGGCCAGCTCGACCGCATCTACGAGCGTGCGTCACGATGGCGGACAAGGCGTCAAGAGATTGGCTTAGAAGAGCAAGCGCTCGCAGCACTGCTCGAGGCTCTCATTGTCGGCATCGAGATGCTTGCCGCACTCTTCCTCGGACTACCAACGCCGCAACCCGCCATTGGACGTTTCGATACGGCGCGCGCCGCCTTCGAGCGTGTGTTGCGGCTCTCCGCCGTCTTGGACGATCAATATGGCGATGTGCTCGGTGGCAAGATCCTCAACACCTATGCAGGACCGCATCACCTCGCGTCGCTCCTGATCGCGGCTCATGACGGTATCGCCAGCGCTGCGCTCACGGACCTCTCCCCTCCCGGCGGAGCCGACGCAAAATTCTGGGGGAAATGGATCCGCGCGAGAGCAAATGCTTTCCCGTTCCTATGGCCGAACCACCGCGAGGCTATCGCAAAGGGTTTCCACGAGACCGGCAAGTCGGCCGTTGTAGTCCTTCCCACAGGAGCAGGCAAAACGACTGTCTCTTCACTGAAGCTGGCGGGCACTCTCGCCCGGGGCAAAAAGATCGTGTTTCTCGCGCCGACGCATGCTCTTGTTGAGCAGCTCACCGGCGATCTGCAGGAGATCTTCCCGCAGGAACTCCTTGGCTCGGTCGTCTCCAGCGACTTCGATTTGCTCTTCGGGCTGGACGCGCAGCTCCGTGAAATCGAGGTGATGACGCCGGAGCGTTGCCTCGCGATGCTCTCCTTTGCGCCCAAAGCGTTCTCCGATGTGGGACTTTTGATCTTCGACGAATGCCATCTCTTGAGCCCTCAGTCAGGGAAGATCCGGCGTGCGCTCGACGGCATGCTCTGCGTCCTCGCATTCAATCACATCGCTCCCGACGCCGATCTGCTCTTCTTGTCGGCGATGCTCAAGAACGGTCCCGAATTCGCCGACTGGATCCATCAGCTCACCGGACGCGACTGCGTGTGCGTTGACCTCTTGTGGAAGCCGAGCCGGCAAGCACGCGGAGTGGTGATCTACAAAAACGGACAGCTGGAAGACGCGAAGAAGGCCGCGATGGCCGCCCAGCTCGCTGAAAACACGAAAAAGGCAAAGAAGGCCAAGGGGCTTCGCGTCGTCGCGGAACGGCAACTCGTCGCGCACCCATGGGCGATCTGGGGGCTGCAACATAATTGGCTGCGTGAGAAGCGTGCTCACTGCGTCATGACGCAGGTGCTCGACGCTTCCGTCGCGCTCGCCGGCGACATCAAATATGGTCCGCTCCGGCTAAAGCCGAATGCCAATCACGTCGCCGCCAAGTTGGCCATCTCCGCCACTCAGAGTGGTCTTAAATCGATCGTGTTCGTCAACACCAAGAACGACGCGGTCTCGGTCGCGAGCGAGATATCAGACGAACTCAACGAGAAGATCGACGTCACCGAGGCCGAGCAAGAGCGCTGGGACGCGCTTGAGGCTGAACTCGGGGGCCTCAAGCATTCCTTGCTTCCTCGACCCGCCATCGCCGTTCCGCATAATTCGGCCATGCTTCGCCTCGAGCGCGATCTCGCCGAGCGCATGTTCAAAAGGGCCAACGGCGCGAAGGTGATCGTCGCGACGCCGACACTCGCCCAAGGCCTCAACCTTCCTGCCCAGCTTGCGATCCTCGCTGGCGACAAGCGCGCCGACGCTGAACAGAAGGGGCGCGCCGACCTCGAGGCGCATGAGATTCTAAACGCTGCCGCCCGAGCCGGTCGAGCAGGTCATCTCGCCAATGGCGTCGTGCTGCTGATCCCCGAGCCAATCATCAGTTTCTCTGAAGGCGAACCCTTGGGGTGGAAGGTTATCGAAAAGCTGAAATCTGTTCTGCCCGAAGACGATCGCTGCGTCGTGATCTCCGATCCGCTCGAGATTGTGCTCGACCGGCTCATGCAGGGTCAAGCGGTCGATCCCGATGTCCGCTATGTCGTCAATCGAATGGCAGCGCTTCGCGAAGCGGAAGGAGCAGCGGAGCCCAACGTCCTATTCGATCTTCGAAAGTCATTCGGGGCGTTCGCCGCGCGAAAGCGCCATGCCGAAGCAGAATTTGAATCCAAGATCACCGATCTAAAAAAGGCGATCACACTGGATGCGCCGGGAGAGGTCGACAACACCATCGCGGAATTGGCCTCTCAGAGCGGGTTGTCAATGAACCTGCTGCTCCGGCTGCGAAAGAGAATCGCGGACGGCGCCGGAAAGTTGCCCACGACGATAGAGGGTTGGCTTATCTGGACGATCGACTGGCTGACGGCTGACGACGATGCGCGCGACTCGCTGCTCGGCGGCGTGAGCCGGTCGCTTATGGGATCATGCGGTCGAAAGCGCGACGCGGAACTCACCGCCGAGGAGTTGGCGCTTGTTCTCCCTGGTCTCGTCGCTTGGATCAGCGGCAAGCCCCTTTGCGAGGTCGAACGCTCATTGGGCGGAGATCCCGAATCCGACGACGACGCGGAGAAGATATGTCCAAGGGCGCGTGAGCTTGTCGGAACTGTCGTGCCTCGTGGTCTCTCGTTCATCGTCGGGCTGGTGTCACATGTCATTGAGCAGGTTGACCCATTTGGCCAGCAGGAAGAGCTCGATCGACAAGTCATCGAGTGCCTCGGCCCCGCCATGCGCAAGGGCTTCGACACGCCAGCGAAGGTTTTTCTTTCCACTAGTATGCCCGCTGTGCTCAGCCGGGTTCAACTTCACGCGTTGGCGCTAAGGCAAAAGGACTTGGAGGAGCCGTTAGCAGGCTGATATCCCTGAACGGCTGCAAGCACTTCCACGTTAGATCATCGCAGCAGCCGAAGCTGATCGACTGCTGCGGCACCATGGATCTCGCGAAAAGAACGGAGATGCGGCTGGACGGAGGCATCGAAAGTCGCAATGATCGCGGACCAACGCTATGATCATTATTCATAGCGACCTCGATCAGATGTCCGACGACGCGAAAGAACCTGCGAACCCACCGTCTGATCCGGAGTCCGACGAGCGACGGATTACGCTCGGTGAGTTGACTTCGTGCACCGACGGCAAGCTGGTTGTCGCTGAATGCATCGACACTGGGAGACCGCGGCACATAAATGACACGGCGAACGGCCTGAAGTGCAGGTGCGTGTGTCCTGGTTGCCGCAGAAGGATGGTAGCACATCAAGGAGAACGGCGTCGGCACTTCCAGCACGCTGCCGAAGACGTGAATTGCAGTTCCGCCGGAGAGAGCGCCCTCCATCGGTTCGCCAAGGATGTCCTCGCCAAGGCTCTTAAACTCAAGCTTCCGGAACTGAAGGCTTACCGTGGCGACGACAGCCTTGTGGTCGTAACCGAGCAGGAGTTCGCATTCGACAGTGCGGTCCTCGAACAGCGGACCGGCGATGTCATTCCAGACGTTGTCTGCTGGAGGGGCGGAAGGTCACTCCACGTCGAATTCATGGTCACCCACGCCTGCGGCCCCGAGAAGATCGACAAGCTTAAGGCAATGGACATAGGCGCGATCGAGATCGATCTGTCCGGCTATCGCGACATCCCGCTGGACGACCTCGATCAGGCGATCCTCACGGAAGCGCCCCGGTCTTGGCTCCACAATCCGCGGCAGTCACAGGTCGAGGCAAAGCTGCAGGAAAACGAACGGAAGAGGGTGACCTCCGAGGATCGGCGTGCCGAGGCGCTGCTGAAGAAACTGAAGCCGACGGAGAAAAGATCGGTTGGTGAGTTCGAGCAGCTCGCCTCGGATGCGGGGGTAGCCAGTCTTCTTGAACACGAGGGTCACGATGTCGGCTTCCTTGTCGACAGCCGGGAATGGCGTGCCTTCGCCCTGATGCGGTTCGCGGTGCCAGGATCCGTGTTCCGGCATCAGCAAGTCTTCGAGGAGATGAAGGCACGACGATGGATCGCACCGGGGTTCAACTATGTCAGCAAGCCTGACGCGGCCGCCATCGAGCGCGTGGCCGGCCGCAAGGCCTTGCCGCCGTGGCAGGCGCTCTGGGCATTCCTCTCGCGCCTTGGTGAGGCCGGGTTCCTGAATGAAACCTCAACCGGGCATGTAGCTGCCAAGAGGCTCCGAGAACAGACCGAACCTTGGCGCAGCGAGCTGGAGAAGCCCCAACAGCGGAAGGACGAGATCGAGGGGCTCTTCGACTCGATCCTCGCCAGCATCCGAACCGGGATCCTCAAGGAGGGGCTCACGTTTGCTGGATGGTTCGCGGCCGATATCGGCCAAGGTCTCGTTCCTGCAGGCACCATCGGCGACGACGACGCGTTCGCCGACCTCTCGGCAAGGCTCGAAGCTCTTCGGCGCGGCATGTCCAGCTATCCGGCCCGGGCGGAGGAGCCTCTTGGATTTCCAGTGCTGGAAGAACTGGCAATTCGCGCAGAGGCCAGACGGAAAGTAGAGCAGGAACGCGAGGTAGAGCGGAAGGCGCGTGCATTGGCCGAGGCAAATACACGGGAGGAGAAGCTCGCTCTCCGGGCAACGAGGCTCCTGGCCTCTCATCATGGTGCCGCCTGGATGGATGGGCCTTTAGCCTCCCTGTCCGGTAAGACGCCGCGCGAAACAGCGAGACTATCCGACAGCGGTTTCGCCTCCGCTAGCGATGCCTTGGATCGCTTCAAAGCGGAAACCGACAGGCAGATCGCGGCGACGGAACTGGCAGCCCGACTGGTGGAGAAGCTCAGGCGTGAGGCTCGGTCAGCGTTCAGGGACGTTGCGCGGTCGGACCTATGGGTGAGTTCATCGACGCATCGACTTGGCGGCAAGCGGCCTAAAGATTACTGCATTGACGAGGCCACATACAAGGAGTGTTTGGTGCTGTTGGCCGTGGCTACGCGACGGCGTTGCTGAAGTCGACTTCTGATTGCGACGACTTGGCTGCTCCTTGGAGACACACTGCGTCCCGTGACTGCAACCGTTCAGGAAACAAATAGTCGTGAGAGGATGGAGACAAGTTGCGAAAGTCTCTTGTCGGCCAGCATGAAGGTTTGCCGGACTCTTAAGCCTATTCACCTTATCAAAGGCGGTTGACCTTCCGGCCGTGCGTAGGAAATTCCTTATTACGAGAAGCGAGGCGCCGAAAACCTGGACAAGCACGCTGCACAGAAGGAAGAGCTGATCCAGAAGCTCTCGACCTGAAAGACGTATAAGCAATGAAGATGGAAGATTCTTGGCGCTTTGATTCTCCCGGGCGTATGCCGCCCGAGGCGGTACGAGCGTTCGATACCCTAATGGACAGGGTCATAGGCCAAGGCAACCGCTGGAGCATGCTCGAACACTTCAAGAGCTATTTCGGCGGGTCCGGCCGAAGCTCCTCGGAGAGTTGGGCCGAGTCAGATCTGCAGCGCATTATGTGGGGCGCAGCCGAGAATGCGCCGCTCTTTATCGAAGCGTTCTATGACGGCTGCGAAGCTCTGCGCGGCGACGGTACGATCGCCGTGCCAGACGCGGGGCGCATGAACCGCATCCTGCGCGAACACGAGCTCGGATACGAAATCCGGCCGCCCGAACTGGTGGCAGTTGGATTGCACCAGCCGATCGCAGTCCCGGAGCGCTATAAGTCGCTCGACGAGCTGGCGCAGGAGATTGTGCAACAATCCCTGGCACAAAGCGAGCGGCTTCTCGCCGAGGGGCATCCCTGACAAGCCGTCCAGGAAATCCTGTGGCTGATGGAATCTGTAGTTACCGCGTTCAAGGGGCTCAGCGCGGGCGACGCAGCGATCCAGGAAAAGTACTTCAACAAGATCGTCATCGAGCTGCGTAATAAAAAGAAGGGCCAGACAATTGAGCAGGTGCTCGCATGGCTCTCTACGCTGCACGGCTATCTGTCCTCGCCGACCGGCGGTGGCGTCCGTCACGGCATAGACCTCAAGAGCGGCATATCGGTCAATGCGGACGAAGCCCGGCTCTACTGCAACCTGATCCGCAGCTATGTGACCTTTCTGATGTCCGAACACGAGCGAATGACCCGGAGCAGCTAGTTTTTAGTTTTTCGCCCGATCAGGGCACAGCCGCGTTTTTGTCCGCAGGGTGCTCAGAGAACGGATCAGATTGGCAGGACAATGGTCCCCAATGTCGAATATCGGGCCCTTCGCTACCGGCCCCTCAGCGTCAGCGCCCTACTGGTTTCTCTATCGGTCAATTGGGGCCGAGGAGAATTCACATGGGCAAGTTTTGGTTTCGTGTTCCTGCGGGCGAGGTCGGTTTTCCACGCCAGAGGTATTTCATGATAGATGAATGTTATGAGGGATTATTTGCAGGAAATACTTACAGTTTTCGCGGCTGCTGTGCGAGCACTTCTGCAGGATAAGGATCTTGCCTATGCGGATCCTGCCGAGCGCTCGCTTGTCGCTCGGATTCGGGATCTCCTGCATGGGGAATATGCCGGCTGGTCAATCGATTTGGAATGGAATCGCCGCGAGGACGTGATCAAGCGCCTTCGCTATGACCTTAGCGATGACGAGTTGATTGGTAAGGATGCGATTGTCCCTGACCTCATCGTACATCGGGTCGGCAAGCGTGAAAATTTGCTCGTCGTCGAGATCAAGAAGTCGACCAACAAGGACTTCGGTGGGGACATCTGGAAGCTCAAGGGAATGACGGAACAGGCCGGGGCTTACGGGTATCTGGTTGGGCTTCATCTGGTGATCGACGTGAAGGCGGGAATCGCGCCGCGTTGCGACGTCTATGTCGACGCGGCGTTGGACGACGAGTTGACAGAGTGGATGCGCGCTGAGCTGGGGAAAGCAGGGTGACTGGAGATCCCGTCGAGATCGTCAAACTGCTCGGTCGCTTTACCGGGCCGGATTTGACGCGGACATTATCGAGCATCGAGGGTGCGGTGCGAGGCGTGTCGGCCGGCGATTGCACGGGCTTCCTCGCGAATGCCGGGGCTGGCCGCGAGGTTCTTGCAGCCGCGGCCGGCATGAAGCGGCTCGCCGGACAGATCAATGTCACAATCCATGCACTCGGCATTCTCATGTGCCTGCCACATATTCTCGAACCGGACGAGCGCGTCGAATCTGTGTCTCTCGGTGCGGGAAATACCGGTCGCGATTTCGATCTGGAGACGAATGTTCGGGTGGCCGAGTTCAAGTTCATTCAGTGGAGAGGCGGTCCAGAGACGATCCGTCAGAATTCGGTTTTCAAGGATTACCTGCTGCTTGCGGAGCATCCAACGGCGAAGCGCAAGCACCTCTATTTGCTCGGAACAGAGCATGCGATCAGGTTCTTACGTGGTGGTCGCGCGATGTCGAGCGTCCTGAGCAGAAACGCCAAACTGCAGAGGATGTTTACGGAGCGGTTCGGAGAGCGCTTCCGGACGGTCGGCGAGTATTACGCGGCGCACGCCAACGCGGTTCAGATCGATGATGTTTCGCCCTGGCTTTCGGAATTGGCGGGGGAGTTGATCGCGGAGCCGGATACGGAGATTAGCGATTGAAGAGCAGCGCAAATGAGCGAATGCGTTGGCGAACGGGAAAACACTGAAGGGCTGGGATGGGGAAAACGCTTTACATCATCGGAAACGGCTTCGATCTCCACCACGGAATTCCGTCATCCTATAAGGCGTTCGGAGAGTATCTCCGGCGGTCGGATGCCAAGACCTATGATGTCGTCGAGAAATACTTTTCGATGGATGCGCAGTTTTGGGCCGAATTCGAGGATCGGTTGGCCTCTTTCGACAGCGATTCACTGATTGAGGACGCATCCAACTTTCTGGTCGGATACGGCGCCGACGATTGGAGCGACGCATACCACCACGATTACCAGTACGAGATACAACAAGCGGTCGAGGCGATCTCGACGACGTTGCGGTTGCGCTTCGCCGAATGGATACGCCAGCTACCTGTGCCATGGGCCGCTGAGTTCAGCGGGCAGCGCGTTCCGGTGGATCGCTCGGGGCTCTTCTTGAATTTCAATTACACGCCGTCGCTACAACGATTGTACGCGGTTCCCGACATCAACGTGTTGCATATCCATGGAGCGGCCGCGAACCCAACGGAGACGTTGGTGCTGGGCCATGGATGGGAGCCTGTTCCAAACCTGGATCCCTACCGCTTCGAGCAGAATCCGGAGGATGCGGATATGCGTGTCGTCGAAGGGCAGGGGATTGTCGACGACTACTTCAAGGACACGTTCAAACCCACCGCCAAAGTCATCGAGAAAAACGCAGCCTTCTTCGCGGGGCTGTCGGATGTCGATCGGATTGTGGTGATGGGTCACTCGGTGTCGGAGGTTGATCACCCGTATTTTGAGGAGGTCCTCGCGAATATCGACGTCAACTGGGTGCGCTGGAAGGTTAGCTACTACGGGGATCTCGAAGGGCTGCGGAAGCGCGTGGAGTCGCTGGGTGTGCCGGCTCATCTGACGGAATATGCCTTGCTGGATGCGTTTTGAACTATTGAAGAGCTTTGAGATTGGAAGGGAATAGGTTTGGCAAAGACCGTCCCCGAGCGGACATTCCAGACGCTGGCTGTGGGCCAGAAGGCTTTTGTTTAGAGCCACGCAAATCACTGCGATTGGGTCGGATGCCGAACGTCGGCTTTCCCAGTTCCTCCCGCCAGAACCTGACGTTCCGCTCTCGGCCCCTAAGCGGACAGCTGCAACTGCTCTCAGGTCAGATGCTGGATTTTCGATTGGTGGGCCTCCCCATTGTCTGAGGAGTGGCAGCATTGACTTATCGTCCCATGATTGCCTTCGAAAGAAATCGACACTCCGTGTACGCGTGAGCGGACCGCGAGATCCTCGATCATCTCAGTCGCCAGCGCCGTTGGCGCAGGAACGGGCACGATGCGCTCGTGATAGTTTCGTGCGTCTAGCTTCTCACCGCCGATTACGATGGGATGGAGATCGATCGATTGGAGCTGAGCGTCTGCGTCGAAGCGGCATGTTGCGACCACGCTCTTCCAAACCTCCGGCGCACTCCACACCACCTCGCCCTCATTGAGATGGAACAGGAAATTGCCGAGCCCGTAGAAGATCGGTGCATGACGATAGATCTCTATGGGCTGCAGCACAGGAGCGCCGTGGCTGACGAACACACCCGCACCCGCATCGATGCAGATGCGTGCGAACGTCTGGACCCATGCCGGGACATCACGCCAGCTTGGCTCCCAGTGGTGGTGGTGGAGATAGGCTATGACGAAGGCACCCTCCGCGACGGCCCTGCGGATCGCTGACAAATGGATCTCCAGGTTGGCTTCGTCCACGAGGATCCTGCGCCTGTTTTCGGACGCGCGGCGAAAAATCGTGCCATAGAAATCGATGTCGCCTGCTGATCGTAATTCAGGTGGATCGTGGGGCTGGGCATAGTTGCCCCGTTCCATGGGACTGCTCTGGAACATTGCTTGAATGCCACTCAGGGCATCAAAGCTCGACCCGTCCACCTCGAATACCCTTGAAACCTCAAGCCCATTCACGCCGGGCCGCGCGGGTCTTCGGTCCGTTGCATCGGCGGCATACATCGTCGCCGGCCCGGGCCCTGCATCGATCGCGATGAGCGCCACCGACCTCTTGCCGAAGGTCTTGATCCCGGGCCGTCGCGCCTCCGATAGATCGGCGCCGATACCGGCATGAAGGAAGTCCCTGGCCGTAACCTCTTCGAGGGTGGACAGGATACCCGGCGGGCCAAGATCAAAAGCATGGTTGTTGGAGAGCGCCAGGGTATTGAATCCGATGTCCTTCAACGCATCCAGAACCACGGGTGCCGAGCAGCCGAAATAACTTCCCTTCATCGGCCAGCCACCGTGCCGGCCGAATATTGTGGTCTCGAAGTTCGTGAAGGCGATATCGGCTCGCCGGATCAACGACTTGATCGCGGCAAACCCCTCGTCGGGGACCTGTCGAACATCATGATGAATCAGGGATTGCCCGGTCAGGGCGAGCGTGAACGGCGAAGACATGACTGCGTACCGTGGAATGAATTCGGAAAGGGAGGCCCTCAGGGCGCCGGAAGACGAGGGGAGGCAGTCACTTTCCGGCCTGCGGAGAAATATCCACGCCGAACCATTTCAGACTGATCCTGCCGAGCGCCCCGTCTTTGGTGCTTGCCTCAATGGCCTTGTCGAACGCTTCGATGAGATCGGCGTCCTCCTTGCGAAGGCCGATCCCGACACCGGGACCCCATGTGCCTCCGGAAAGCTGGGGCCCGAAGAAGTCGACGGCCTTTCCTTCCGGCGTTTCCAGGAACTGCTTCCAGACGAGATAGTCTCCCAAACCGCCGTCGATGCGCTCGGATGTGAGATCGAGCTTCAGATTTTCCTGGCTGTCATAGCTGCGCACCTGCGCTATATCGCCGAAGAGCTCCCGGACGACAGCCTCCGAATTCGAGGATCGAAGCACGCCGAGCGTCTTGCCCGTCAGGCTTTCCTTCAGCTTGCCGATGAGCGCCTTCTTTTCCGCGTCGATGTCCGTTAGATCAAGCTTGGCCTTGGTATCGCCGGGCGGCAGGCCAAGGTCGCGGCGCATGACGATCTGGTTCGGCCCCACCGCATAGGGAACGGAGAAAGCGATCGATTTCTTGCGCTTTTCCGTGATCGACATGCCGGCGATGATCGCATCGTACTTCTTGACCAGAAGGCCGGGGATTATGCCGTCCCAATCCTGGGCGACGAAGGTGCACTGCAGCTTCATGCGCGTGCAGAGTTCATTGCCCACATCAATGTCGAACCCGGCAAGCGCACCATTTGCGTCGATATAGTCCCAGGGCGGCGAAGCTCCTTCCGAAGCGATGGTGATCGCCTTACTCTCCTCGGCACGGGCAACGCTGCTGGCGAGCAGGATTGCCAGAACGGCCAAAGCCAGATGTCGTTTCATGGTGTTCCCCTTCTTCTTGGTTCGGTTCTTGATTATTCGCCGAGGTGTATCCGCCGCAGATTCTCGCGGAGGCCGCAGGCGGCACCCGTTTCGTCCGTGTCCCAGGCAGATGCGAGGTCCTGCAGCGTGATGCGCTCGGTACCCGCTGCGCCCAGCAGGATCGCCTCGTCCCCAAGCTCGGCTTCGGGAATATCGGTGACGTCGACGCGAAGATGTTCGAGATGGACGGGCGGCACGATGGAAACACGCCGCCCCCTGACCAGCACCGCGGCCTTGGCCCCGGGATGTCGCGGCACGCCGTGTCCCCAGCCGATGCCCAGCACCGCCAGGCGCATGGCCCCATGGTATCCTGGAAGGTACGGTGGTGCGCCCATGCTGTCGTCGCTCGCCTTGAGTGCGACGATGCGCGCTTTGATCGCCGACAGGGCAGGGCGGATGAGCAACCCTCGGCGACCCGCACAGGCACCGATCAGTCCGAAAAGGAGCGCGCCGGGATCCACCGCATCCATGTCGAACTCGGGATGGCGAAGCAGGCTTTCGCTGCTCGACACCATGACCGTCGCGGGACGGCGGCCTGTCGCCTCGATCCCCTCGAGAAGAGGGGTGAGGCGCGCAACCTGCTCTTGCGCCGAGGCGCCAGCCTGGCCGAATTCGCTGAGATGGGCATAAAGACCCTCGACCACGATATTGGCCTGCGACGCGCACAGATCGATCAGAGACCGAAGGCCAGAGGGCGCCACTCCCGCGCGCCAGAAACCCAGATCCACCTTAACGAAGATCTTGAGTGCCGCTCCGGTCGAAAGCCAGCGGCGCAGATCCTCCTCGCCGGAAATCGAAATCGTCAGATCGAGCTCCCGGACAAGCTCGATGGCATCCGGGCCAATGCCCGGATACATCAGGATAGGCTTTCGCGGCGCCGCCTTTCGTACCGCCAGGGCATCGGCGATCGACACGACGCCGAAGGCATCGACGCCTGCTGCGGACAGGAGGCAGGCCACCTCTTCCGCCCCGCATCCATAGGCATCCTGCTTGAGACAGGCGATGATTTTCGTGTTCGGTCCGATCGCCGCCCGGATGGCGCGGTAGTTGGAGGCAATCGCCGACAGATCGATCTCGCGCCAGGCGGTCTCGCCGAGCTGAAGCGGACTTTGGTGAGACCTATTGTTCATGGGCCACCTGCGCGAGGGCGACCCGGCTTGGTTCGGACTTGGCCCGCGGCGCACCGTTCAATCGCGTTTCCAGCAGGTGGAAAGCACCGGTCAGCACGAATGTCAGGCCAAGATAGAGCAAGCCGGCGGCGATGAAGATCTCGTAGGGCGCGAAGGTCTCTGCAACCAGCTTTCGCGACAGCCCTGTGATTTCGAGGAGGGTTACCGTGCTGGCGAGCGAAGTTGCTTTCACCAGGCTGATGACTTCATTGGCGTAGGAGGGGAGGACACTTCGAAAGGCGATTGGAAAGATAATCCGGCGCTTGATCTGCAACGACGACATGCCAACAGATTGTGCCGCTTCGACCATGCCGGGGGCGACGGCCTGGATCCCGCCGCGGAAGATCTCTGTCGTGTAGGCGGCGCCATTGAGCGAGAAGGCAAGCAGGCAGCACCAGAAAGGATCGCGCAGCACAACCCACAGGACGCTCGAGCGGATGAGGCCAATCTGGCCGAGGCCGTAATAGACGATGAAGAGCTGCACGAGCAGTGGCGTGCCACGCAAGACATAGGTGTAGGCAAGCACCGGCAGCGACAGCCAGCGCCGCGACGACGCGCGCATGAAGGCCAGGGGCACCGAGAGGATGAGGCCTGCCAGGAGCGACGCGAATGTCAGGAGAAGCGTCAGCGGAATGCCGCCGGCGAGCGTGACAGTGCTGGTGAGGAGGAGTGCGATATCCATGGTGGAACGCCTCACCGCCCGGAAACGGCGAAACGCCGTTCGAGCAGGTTGAAGATCACCAGTGCGAGGCTGGTGAGCGTGAGATAAAGGGCGGAAGCGGCCAGATAGAAGCTCAGCGGAGCCCGCAACGAGCCCGCGCCGATGGCGGCGACCCGCATGATATCCGACAGCCCGACGATCGAGATCAGCGAGGTCTCCTTCACCAGGGAGATCCATTGGTTCGCGAGCGCCGGCAGGGCGATGCGCAGCATCTGCGGCAGGGTGACGAGCAGCCAGGTCTGCCAGGGATGCAACCCGAGCGAGCGGGCTGCCTCGATCTGTCCCTGCGGTATGCTGAGCACGGCGCCTCGGAAAATCTCCGCCGTGTAGGCGCCGAAGACGACGGTGAGGGAAACGACGCCCGCCAGGAACGCATTGACCTCGACATAGCGGCCGAAGAAGGCGCTGATGGCGACCGTGCCCCCGAAATAGATCAACAGGATGATGATCAGTTCGGGTACGCCGCGAATGATGGTGGTGTAGAAGCTGATGGTGAGGCTCATGGCCTTCCACCGCGACAACCGCCCGGCTGCGGCGAGCAAACCGAGCGCCATGCCGAGCACGCCGCTGACAAGCGCCAGCATTATGGTCGTCTTCAGCCCGTTGGCGAATTGCCCGGCAAATCCGTCCATGCGCGAAACCCCTTTATCGATGGGAGGCAAGAAAGCTGCGAAGCCGGCTCGAAGCAGGCGTGGAGAAGAATTTCGAGGGGACGCCTTCTTCCTCGATCAACCCTTGGTGCATGAAGGCGACCCGTGTCGAAACCTGCCTCGCAAAGGCTAGTTCGTGGGTGACGATCACCATCGTGCGCCCTTCCTCCGCCAACCCGGCGATAACACGGAGCACCTCGCCCACCAGTTCCGGATCGAGCGCCGAGGTCGGTTCATCGAAAAGCAGCACGCGCGGTTCCATCGCAAGCGCTCGGGCGATCGCCACACGTTGCTGCTGGCCGCCGGAAAGATGGCGAGGATAGGCGTCCGCCTTGTCGGAAAGCCCGACCTTGGCGAGGTAATGACGCCCGAGATCGGCGGCCGCATTGCGCCGGATCCCTTTGACGAGGATGGGACCTTCCTTGACGTTTTCAAGCGCTGTCTTGTGCGGCCAGAGATTGAAGTTCTGGAACACCATGCCCATCGAGGCCCGAATGCGCCGGACCTGCCGATGGTCGGTGATGCTGGGTTGGCCGCCCTGCTGCGATGCAACTCGGATCGCAAGCTTCTCGCCGTTGACCCAGATATCGCCGCGGTCGGGCACCGTCAGGAGGTTGAGGCAGCGCAGAAGCGTGCTCTTGCCCGAGCCGCTGCTGCCAAGGATCGAGAGAATTTCACCTGCTCGGATGTCAAGATTGACGCCACGCAAAACGTCGTTGCCGCCAAGCCGTTTTTCGATCCGCTCGGCACGGATGCCGTGCGTCGGAGCCTGGTGAAACATCGGTGCACTCTGCATCAGGCGCTCCACGCTGGAGGCGGCGTGCCGCCGATACGGGGCGCGGGGAATAGGGGACGCGGCAAAGGCTTTGCTGCACGCATGGGAGCGGCACCATCCTTTTGATTTCTGTTGTCGATGTGTAGGACGCCCCTTTGTTCCGGCGGCGCGGAGCACCTTCGGAACTGCGTCTCGACCCCACAATTGCCCGCCTGCTTTCCGAGATCAATTTATAAGCGAAATTATTTTCTGATAAGTTCAGCTAATATGCAGTGCCATCGCTTCATGCCGAATAGCCGTCCGTAGCGGTGCGAGGGACAATTAGGTGGCGCGAGATCGGCATTGCCATATAAGTTTATCTTCGTAAGGAAGGGCGGCAATCGGCCAGCCGCGCGGAAGCCTCGTCATGGTGGAAATCTCAAAGACGGGCATTACGCTCCGCCAGCTTCAGATCCTGCGCGAGGTCGTCAGATCGGGCTCGGAGCGCAGCGCTGCCAAGGCGCTTGAAATCACCCAGCCGGCCGTCAGCCAGCAAATTCGGATCTTGGAGGGCCTGCTCGGCTTGCAATTGTTCGTGCGTGACAAGGGGCGGCTTGTTCCGACGGCCCACACCATGATGCTTTTTCGCGACACCGACGCCACCTTCGTCCAAATAGAAAGGATCACCAAAACGGTTGCGTCCCTGAAGGGGGTCGATAGCAACACGATCGGCATCGCGGCGCCGCACGTTTTCTCGCTCAGACTTCTTCCCGAGGCTTTCCGCCAGCTGCGCTCACGCCAACCGGTGGCAGGGATCGTTCTCAAGTCGGGCACGTACCCTGAGGTGGCGGAGCATGTCCTCGAGGGACGCGCCGACCTCGGAATTGCTCGACTGCCGCTAGACGGCAACGTCTTCGACTGGTGTCCGGCGACCACCGCGACCAATGTCTACATTTTCCCCAGGGGTCACCGGTTCACTCAAAAGGACGTCATCCGGCCAGAAGATCTCGTAGGAGAACCGCTCGCGGATGTCGGACCCGGGATGCAATCCCATCTCATGAATGAGAACGCCATGAGATATATGGGGGCGGAACCGCATCTGGCGATACAGGTCGATGTCATCGGCCAGGAGGTCAATTTTGTCGCCGCCGGTCTCGGTATCTCGAGCAGCAACACCTTTGCCGCCAGCCAGTTCGCGTCGTTCCCCGTTGAAGTCCGCCCTTTCGAGCCGAGCGCCCTCTATCACTATGTCGTCTTCTGGCAAAAGGGACGCAGGCTCGGAGCCCTGCTCGAAGAAACGATCAAAGTGTTGGTCGAGTGCTCACAGGCCGACATGGAAGATCGTGAACAGGCCAACATTTGCCCACAAGGCGCCCGATGATCACTTCAACTCTCAATTGACGATGGATATATACGCGCCATGCCTTAATGAACGATCCATGCGCTCTTGAGGTCGTGACCTGTTGACCAGGCGGTGGAGGTATCATGTCGATATGGCCCAAGCTGGCCGGGGGGCACTCTCACATTAACGGGCATGCGAGCGCTGAAGGGTAGTCAGCCCTGTTCGTCACGAGCGGTGCAGACGCGTGCAACTTCCAGCCAAGTGGCCATCGCGTCGGCCTGCCGTGTTCGATACCGGCCTCAACTCAGCAAAGTGCGACGCGAAGTCGTTCATTCCGTGATGCTGCCTCCAACCGTGCTCCACAAATGTCGGGAGTTTTGCAAAAAGAGCCCTGCCCAATCCGTTCGACCGTCCTCGGGAGGGCAGAATTACAAGCCCTCGGAGTTTCCTGGCCAAACCTTGCCACTCATCCGGATCGAGCCTCCTAGATAGGCATTCCCGTCTTGCATCGTGGCTATGGGTACACACCCGTCCTTTAATGTTGCCGTTTCACCGAAGCCGGTGAGGCACAACAGATCATTTTGAAGGGACCATTTTCCCAATCTTATATCCGGCTGTGGTGATCCGAAGTCGGCTATATTTGCATGAGCGACGCCATCCGCCGATAGATAGAGCTTCAACATCCGGGAGGTATCGCGATCGCTTACCACAATCGTCTGACCCGAAATTCCCATGATTGCCTCTCTTCCGCTACGCAAATCATGCGGGTTTTCCGAAAGAAGTTTTCCTTTCAGAGGGTCGTCAGCAATGAAACTCAGGTTGATTGCGCTGTCTTTGCCAATTGCGATTTTGGCACACCCCCAATCGGCCGGCACTCCCTTATCCAACGGGGAAAAACACAATGCCCCGTCCTGTGACGACCATCGGTTGAGCCCCATGACCTCGGGTGGTCTCCCACCCCAAATCAGAGCTGCGAGGCTCATTCCGTCTGGACGCAGGTAAATAGCCATTGTCCCGAAAGGATATTGGATTTCGATGGTCTTGCCGCTCACTTCACTGGCTACAGGGGCCGGAGTTTGGGCCTGCGCAGAGACGGTAAGGAGCATCGCCAGCATAAGACCAAGCCACCGGCAAGACCGCCTCTGAAAACATCGCTTCAAGCTTGCCTCCTTAACCCGTTTCTTTGATCCCGCGCCCTTGCTTCCCATAAAGCCCGATTGAAGCATCACTTCTGCAATTGAGTTTTGCAACAATCAGTCTCGATGGTAGCGGCCAGCGGCCGTCGTTCTGATCCGGCCCCATTGTTGGACGGCCTTGAGGCTAAAGTTTACGGCCTCTCCGCCGCACTCCCCAAATTTTGACCGCCCGGATGCCGGCACACTGGACCAGCTCAATACCGGTCCGGGAAAGGGCGATCAGATCCAACGGGCGAAGGCAAACATCGCGCGGCTGATCGAGGAGATCTTCACGCATACCGGAATCCGGCAATGAGCGACCAGGAAGAAGGCGCGACCAATAGGCCGTTCAAAATTCCGAAGAACCGGCCGGGCATTGGAAACCTGAGTGAGATGCTGGCGTCCGCCAAGATTGCCGGTCAGGAAATGGGTGTCGACGTGCCCACGATCGTCAGTGGGGCAGACGTCGTAACGGAACCCCGGTCCCCAGAGGTAGCTCCGCGTCGCTCCGCCCCGCAAGGGCGCGAGGCGGCTCCCAAGAAGACCCGCAATGAGCGTCGCGAGATGCGCTTGCGTTTGAGCATCGAACTGATTGCTCGGGCGCGTCACCGCTGCGTGGACGAGTCGGCGCATTTCAGCGACCTGATGGAACGTGCGCTCGAACAATACCTCAAACGGTCAATTTGAGCTTGAGCCTCGCGTGCGCGCGCGAGAGCGAGAGAAATCCATACAGGCAGTTCAGATGGCTAAGCTTAACAAGACAGATGGTGAGAGCGTCCCCGCTCTGGAAAAGGGGCGAAAGTTGCTGCGATTGCAGGTCGATGCGCCGCTACTTCGACGAATGCAGCATCATTGCATCGATAAGGATCTGCGGATTGGCGAGGTCGTAGTTGCCGCCATCGAGGCGTATCTCGGCCGAACGGAGCAAGACCCGGGCACATTAAGGGCTCGTCCCGAGAACATTAGATAGGCACCCCAATGAGCACGAACGGACAATTGAAAGCGTACATAGAAAGGCTCCAAAACAAGGAAGCCGAGATCAAGGAATTGAACGACGAAAAGTCTGAAATTTTCCAAGAAATCAAGAAGGAGGGATTTGACATTCAGGTTGTCCGGCAGGTGCTGGCGATCTTACGCAAAGGCGAAGATAAGTATCGAGAACGCGAGACGTTGGTCGATACCTACCTTTCCCAGATACGTTGATCGTCAAGGTCAAGAGTGCGTCGGACATATTGTGTTGGTTGGGCAGCTGACCCGATCAACGGACCAGGCAGAGCGAAGACGGTTGCTCGCAAAATTTAACGTCAGTCGCACTGGCTTGAAGCGGGCTGAACTTGTTTTTTGCGCGGTCGCTAACAGATAAAAATAGGATTTTCCACCTGAAATGCTTTCTATGCATACACAGGCACCTGAAAATCTATAGAGATCTTGATCATTTTACGGCATAAATAAGACATTTCCTTAGGAAAGATTACGAAAGGTAATATATAAGGTAAGTAAAGATATTGACGTGGACGTTGCGATCGTTATTCATTATGGAATTGATTCTTCGATTGCATGAAACGGCTTGTCCATGAGGTGTCTTGCAAATACCGGGGGATTATCCCGCCGGATAGCGGTGCCTCCCTCGAAAAATCAACGAATTTGGCCAGCCGAACAGATCCGAAAGATTAGCCTTTACACTGGCAAATTGGCAATAGTGCTCTGGATTGGAGCGATGCTTGGCCTTTCCGGTTGCAGTTCCCCGCGCTCGGTGGTTTCCGACACAAGTGCAGTCACGCTGGTGCCGCCAGAGGCGGCCTTCGCCTCCCTGGGGCCGGGGGCGCCGCCGGTAATCTCGATCGTCCAGACGACCTATGCCAATGCGACGCGCCAGGCCATCGCGCTCGCCACCGATGGAGCCGCGCCGGGACAAAACGAATTGCGGGTCGATGTTCTTGGCATCAGCAATTCGATTGCCGGTGTGGAGGACAGGCTAGCGGACCGACCGCTCAATGAAGAACAACTCGCCGGCGAGGCCCAGACGGCTCTGCCGGGAGTGCCCATGCGCCGTTCGCTGACCTATGTCCAGAATCAGTATGGACCCTTCGGCTATGCGCTCGGCCGGGCCGCCCGCGGTGAATTGTGCATCTACGCCTGGCAGCGCATCGCAACCCCGGATCTCGACGTGTCCCTGTTCAACCGGCGCGCCACCGTCTCCATCCGTCTTCGCCTGTGTCGTCCCAATGCGACCGAGACCAACCTCGTCGCCGCCATGATGGGCCTTAATGTCAACGCATCGCTGTCGAGCGGAAGTTGGTCACAGGCGCCGCGCCCCCTGTCCCCGGATATCGGAGCCGCCGGCGCGCCGATCGGGCCCTCGCCTCTGTCGGCAGCGCCTCCGCCGGCGGCTCCCGCCGCGGCGGTCCCTCGCCGCAAGCGGGCACCTATGCGCGCCGGGGTATTCGCCTCCCCACCACCTGTCGTGGCCCCGGCTGCCACCGGCGTTGCCATTCCTCCCCCTCCCGCCGTGCAAGCTGGCACCGGTTCCGCCGCCGTGCCGCCGCCCGTGATCCCGGCTCCTCCCCAGGGGACACAGCCATGACAAAAGCTCTCGTCGTCTTGTTCTGGTTGCTCACCTCTCTTTTCGTGCTGGTGCTGGTAACCTTGCCGATCAGCCAGCAGACCCATCTCATCGCGGGCACCACCGTGGTGATCGCGATGGCGCTCCTCAAGGCGGTCAAGCCGACCGGGGTCTGGCGCTTGATCGCGCTTGCCCTGGGAACATCGATCGTGCTGCGCTACGTCTACTGGCGCACCACCAGCACGTTGCCGCCGATAAACCAGCCCGAGAATTTCATTGTCGGGCTGATTGTCTATCTGGCTGAAATGTACTGCGTCGCCATGCTGGCGCTGTCGCTCTTCGTTGTCGCCACGCCGCTTCCGTCACGGGTGGCGCCGCGCCTGCGCGACGATGAACTGCCGAGCGTGGATGTCTTCATTCCCAGCTACAATGAAGGGGCAGAACTTCTGGCGGGAACGCTCGCGGCAGCATTGGGCATGGATTATCCGCCCGACAAACTGCATGTCTATCTCCTCGATGACGGCGGCACGGAGCAAAAACGCAACTCGAAAGATCTCCAGGCGGCAATGGAGGCCCAGCAGCGTCATGCGCAGCTGAAGCGCCTATGCGAGGAATTGGGTGCCAACTATCTCACCCGTGCCCGCAACGAGCATGCCAAGGCCGGCAACCTCAACAACGGCCTCGCCCACTCCTCCAGCGACATCGTGGTCGTCTTTGACGCCGATCACGCTCCGGCCAGGGATTTCCTGCATAGCACCGTCGGCTTCTTCCGGGATGATCCGAGCCTGTTCATGGTCCAGACGCCGCACTTCTTCCTGAACCCGGATCCGATCGAACGCAATCTGCGCACGTTCCAGAAGATGCCGTCCGAGAACGAGATGTTCTACGGCATCATCCAGCGCGGGCTCGACAAGTGGAATTCCTCGTTCTTCTGCGGTTCAGCGGCGGCTCTTCGCCGCTCCGCTCTGGAGGCGACCGAGGGTTTCAAGGGCCGCAGCATCACGGAGGACTGCGAAACGGCGATGGAATTGCATGCGCGAGGCTGGCACAGCATCTATGTCGACAAGCCTCTGATCGCAGGCCTGCAGCCGGCGACATTTGCCAGCTTCATCGGCCAGCGTTCGCGTTGGGCCCAAGGCATGGTGCAGATATTGCTGTTCCAACGTCCTTTCATGAAGCGCGGCCTCAAGATCTCCCAGCGCCTTTGCTATATGTCGAGTATTCTATTCTGGTTCTTTCCCCTGGCGCGCCTCGTCTTTCTCGTCGCCCCGCTTTTTTACCTGTTCTTCAATCTTGAGATCTTCGTCGCCTCCGGCCAGGAGTTTCTGTCTTATACGCTCTCCTACATGCTGGTGAACCTGATGATGCAGAACTATCTTTATGGTTCGTATCGTTGGCCCTGGATTTCGGAACTCTACGAATACGCTCAGACGCTCTATCTGCTGCCAGCACTAGCATCGGTCATCATGCACCCGACCAAACCGACCTTCCGGGTGACGGCCAAGGACGACTCCGTCCAGGAAAGCAGGCTCTCTGAAATAGCCTGGCCGCTCTTCGCCTTTTTCTGCGTGCTGATCGCCGGCATGGGCATGACGGTCTTCCGCCTGATCGAACAGCCCTACAAGGCGGATGTCACCTTGGTGGTCGGCATGTGGAACCTGCTGAACGTTCTGCTGGCCGGCTGCGCGCTCGGCGTGGTCTCGGAGCGTGGCGAGCGCCAGTCGAGCCAGCGCGTGAGGGCGGATCGGCGTTGTGAGTTGATACTCGGCGATACTGTCATTCCGGCGATGATCGAGAATGTCTCTACCAATGGTGCAGGCATCAGCATCGTCGGAGCCGTCAAGGGTCTCGAGCGCGAGAGCCTGTTGCGGATCCGCTTTACCCCATTGTCGCGATTGGACGGGAGGCCGGAATTGCCGGTGGTCGTTCGAAGGGTTAGTGCCGGCGCCGGAAGCACGACGATAGGAGTGCGCTTCCAGACGTCGGACCCGATCCATTTCCGCCTCGTAGCCGATCTCCTCTATGCAACGTCCGACCGTTGGACGGCCTTCCAGGCCGCCCGTCGCTACAATCCAGGCATCTTACGCGGCACCATCTGGTTCTACGCGTTGGCCCTCAAGCAAACGGTGCGCGGCCTGATCTATCTCTATCGTGCTTCCGTACCGGCCAGGGCCGATTCCCCGGCGCCGCAACAAAGGGCGGGAGAGCCGACGTGAGAGGCCTGATCTTCATCCTGGTCGCAATGGCGCTGCCGCTGGCAGGCCTGTCCCATGCCCGGGCTGATCAATCGGCATCTCCCTTCGACATGGCACCCGAGAGGAGCAACGCGCCGGCGCCCGCCTTGTCGCCATCATTGCCCAGCCCGGTTCCCCCGACACCGACTGCCAATCCGGCGCCCGCGCCCCAGCCCGCTGCCCCGCCACCGGCTGTCGATCCGACACCCCCGCCCTCGCCGCAGGTGATTGCTCCCCCATCGACACCGCCCAAAGTCGAAGCGGCTCAGGCCGAAACCTTCGACCGGCCTCTGATGCCTTTTCGGCATCTCGTCCTCGAAGGGGAAGTCGACAGCCGGGCCTGGTATGTCGTTCTGACCAAGAATCAAGTCGCGAGCCCGACCACGCTGACCTTGGGCTATAAGGCCTCCGTCGTGGTGGCGCCTGAAGCATCCCGCCTCATCCTGTCCATCAACAATCAGACGGTTTTCGATTCGCCGATCACGGCTTCCGACCAGACGGGCAAGCTTTCCGCCGAACTGCCTGCCAATCTTCTGAAGGCCGGGCCAAATCTCGTCCGGCTCCAGGTGGTCCAGCGTCACCGTACGGATTGCACTATCAACTCCACCTACGAGTTACGCACTGAAATCGACAGTGTGGCCACAGCCTTTCATTTCGCCTCCTCGGCAGCGGCGCGATTGTCGCGCGTGGAGGATCTTGCCGCCACGGCTCCCGATGCCAACGGCCTGACGCATTTGCGCATCATCGCGCCATCCCTCGGCGCCAAGGCGTCCGCCAACCCGATCCTGCGCTTCGCTCAGGCTGCTTCCATTCTCATCGGCATGCCCAACCTGGATGTTCTGGTTACCGATCGCACGGGAGATTCGATCGAGCCTGGAACCGTGACGGCCGTGATCGGCACCGTGGAGGAGGTACGGCCGTTGCTGCGCACCGTGCCGAAGGACGCCGATTCCCGCCCCATCGTGACATTCGTAGACGATCCAGCGCTCGGCCCGTCGACACTGTTGGTGTCGGGCCCCGATGCCGCTTCCGTCTCCAAGGCCGTCGACGCGGTCGGCGCGTTGGTCGACCGCCCGCGGGGAAACATCCGCGACATGCTCGATACCAGTCGGTGGTTCGCTCCCAATCCGCCGCTCCTGCTGCGGGAAAGCCATGTCAGGTTTGCCAATCTCGGCGTTCCCACCCAGGAGTTCGCCGGCCGCCGCTTCAGGACCGAATTCCAGATCGGCTTGCCTTCTGACTTCTACTCGGTTTCCGCAGGCGAGGCGACGCTGCTGCTGGATGCCGCTTACAGCGGCGAGGTGCTGCCCGGCAGCCATCTTGATATCTATGTCAACGGAAACATAGCCGCCACCACGCCTCTACGAACCAGCGGTGGTGAAATCCTGCGACATCTGCCGATCCGCATTCCCATGACGCATTTTCGTCCGGGGCCGAACCGCGTCACCTTCGAAGCACAGCTCTTCACGACGATGGACTCGCAATGTGCGGCGGGACCGACCAAAGGCAATAATCGTTTCGCGCTGTTCGATAGCAGCGAATTCGTGATGCCGGACTATGCGCGCATCGCCCAGCAGCCAAACCTAGCAGCGCTGCAGGGCACTGCTTTTCCCTATAATGGTGCCGTCGATCCGGTGGCGCTGGTGGTCAGCAGATATGACAGCCCGGTGATGTCGGCAACCGCGACGCTTCTGGCGCGCATGGCTTTAGCCGCGGGGCGCTTAATCAACATCGACCCCGATGCGCCCTCTCTCGACGACCGCCATGCCCTCTTCGTTGCGCCGGCTCCGGATATTCCCGAGCAGGTGCCAGCGCTACTCAATCTCGATGAACAGCTGCGCACTGGCTGGAAACCCCACAACGATGAACCCATCCTCCCTTCGGCCGCTGATGGAAATCCGCCGGGCCCGACGCCTGCGACGCTGCCCGTGGCCGCGACTGAACCCGCTGATACCCAGGAAACCTTCGATCGCTGGCGCGACACACTGAAAGCAGAAGGTGGTGGCTGGCGAGGCAATGTGAGTTCCTTCCAGGATTGGCTCCAGCGGACCTTCCAGGTATCCAGCCAGACCCTTCGCTTCCTGCCTAGCCGCGACGTGGCCTTTCATCCTTCGCGCGATACCTCGGCCATGATCGCACAAGGCCCGAGCCCCAGCGGCAACAAGACCTGGACGCTGCTGACGGCACCAAGCACCAGGGAACTGCGTGCCGGTGTCAATACCTTTACGTCCAGTCCGCAATGGTTTCAGCTTTCCGGACGCTTGGCGACCTACAATACCCGCCTTGCCGAAGTGCAGATCCAGCCTGTTACCACCTCCTCTCTCACCGCCACCCAACCTCTCTCCTTCACCAATCTGCGTCTGATCGCCGCGAACTGGCTCTCGGAGAACCTCCTGGCATTTGCATTCCTACTTTTTGCGGCTTGCCTCCTGCTCGGCCTCGCGACAGCTTTGCTCTTATCCCGCATAGGCCGGAGAATCTCTCAATGATCGAGCGCCGCATGTTCGGCTCCGTTCGTCTGCTGGTTACCATCGCAATGATCGCGACATTCATGCTGACGGCCAGCCAGGGCGGGGCGGCCTCGTTTGGGCAGCCGGCCAAGCCCGGCACTCTTTCGACAGAGCAATGGCAGTCCTGGCGCGACCGCTTCGTGACGCTGGACGGCCGCGTCATCGATACGGCCAACAAAAGTATCAGCCATAGCGAGGGGCAGGGCTACGGTCTCCTGCTCTCGGTGCTGGCACTCGATCGCGCGACTTTCACGCGCATCTGGACTTTTACCCATAATGAAATGCTGCTGCGCGACGATGGGCTGGCGGTATGGCGCTGGGACCCCGACAGCAAGCCGCATGTCACCGACGTCAACAACGCGGCCGACGGCGACATCCTCATTGCCTATGCACTCGCCCTGGGCGGCAATCTGTGGGAGGTGTCATCCTGGACCGAAACCTCCCGCAACATGGCGGAAGCGATCGGACAGCGGCTTGTGCGCCGGGTTGGCGCGCACACCGTCCTCATGCCAGGCGTCAAGGGTTTCGGCCCGCAGGACAGGCCCGATGGACCGGTGCTCAATCTGTCCTACTGGATCTTCGAGGCTCTGCCGGTATTGGCGCGCCTGGCTCCCAATACAGACTGGAAGGCGCTGGCCGCGAGCGGCGAAGGACTGATACGGGATGCCCGCTTCGGCAGTGCCGAACTTCCTGCCGACTGGATATCCCTGAAATCAGCCAAGCCAGCGCTGGCAGCGGGCTTCGAGCCTCGCTTCAGCTATGATGCCGTGCGGATCCCGCTTTATCTCCTGCGCGCGGGCAACAATGACCAAGCGTTGCTCAAGCCGTTCGCCAAGGCCTGGGGAAATGGCACCGCGGCACCGCCCATCTTCGATCTCGCGGGCGACAAGCAGATCGGCGCGTTGGACGATCCAGGTTATCGGATGATCGGGGCCGTGCTGCAATGCGCTCTCGACCACAAGCCGGTTCCCACCGAACTGCGATCGCCGAAGTTGGAAGTGTACTACCCCGCCACCCTCTATCTGCTGGCCCTTTCGGCCGTTGCGCAACATTACCCGGAGTGCCTGTGAGACCGTTCGGCTTGCGTATCGTCATACCAGGATTGGTGCTGCTGGCCTTGGTTGCCTGGCAGATCACCGGTCTATGGCCCAAGCCGGACGCCCAATCATCTTCCTGGCGCCAGCAAGAGGCGGCGCCGTCAGCCCCTGTCATAAGGCCCGGAAGCGCCCAGGCCGCCGAGATCCTGACGCCAAGAAGCGACGAGCCTCCCCCTGCTCCCCCTCCAGCACCATCGGCGGCGCCCCAGCCGGCGGCCCCGCTGCAGCCCTCCCCCGCGCCAGCCGAAGCGGCACCTCCGCCAGCGGTGGCGGAACAGGCCGCCAAACCGGCGGTCGATGAAACGGCTCTACGCTATTTTGCGCGCCAGGGTGATATACGGCGCCTGAACACCGAAATCGCGCGCTTGCGCTCGCTCTATCCAGATTGGGTGCCGCCCGACGATCCGCTCAAGGCGCCGCCGGTCTCCGACCCCCAGCTCGACTCCTTGTGGCAACTCTATTCGCAAGGGCAGTTCGCTGCTGCGCGCGCTGCCATCGTTGCCCGCCAGGGCAGGGAACGCGATTGGGTCCCGCCCAAGGACCTGCTCGACCGTCTCGCCGTGGCGGAAACGCGAGAGCGCCTCGTGAACGCCTCGAGCGCCAAGCAATATATGACGGTGATCGAACTGGCGACGGTGACGCCCAGTCTGCTTACCTGCGGCGATGTCGACATTCTCTGGCGCCTGGCCGAAGCCTTCGCACAGACCGATCGCAAGATGCGGGCCCAGGATGCTTACCGCTATATCCTTACCTCCTGTACTGATCCGCATGATCGTCTCTCGACCATGCAAAAAGCAACGACATTGCTGCCTCGCTCGGATATCGAGCCCTTGCTGGCTCTCGGCCGTTCCGGAACCGATGGAGACGAGTTCCGCTCGATTCGTGAAGGGCTGGCGCGCAACGCGGTTGCGGCCGGAGGCGCAGATCCCAAGCTGGTGGTCGATCCGTCCGACTTACAATTACTCGGGGACATCGCCAGGGCCGACAAGTCGCCGGCGGATGCGCTGCTGTTGGGCGGTTATTTTCGCGGGCATGGCGACTCTACGCAGGCCGAGCAGTGGTATCGCCGGGCCTTCGAACGGCAGAATACGGCGGCTGCCGCGGAGGGCCTTGCCCTAGCCTTGATCGATCTCAAGCGGGCGGCGGAGGCGGAAGCCATTCTGGCTCCCTGGCACGATGCCAATGACGGGGCCCGCAAGAGCTATATGGCGGCGATCGCCAATCTGCTGGCCCAGCCGCCGCCGCCGGCACTGACCGCGGAGGTCCTCGCCCGCGTTGTGGCAGCCGTGGCGGCGCAACGTGATCCCGCCGCCGCGCAGCAACTCGGCTGGTTTGCCCATTACTATCGCCAGGAGGAGACGGCCGCCCGCTGGTTCGCGGCCGCCTTGAGCTGGAAGCCCGACGATGAACCTTCCGCCTACGGCCTCGCCATTGCCAATCTCGGCATGAACCGGCGCGACATGGTCCGAAGCGTGGTCAATGCCTGGGGGCAACGCTCGCTGCGCATTCGCGCTCTCTTCGATCCGGCACTCGCCCGTGAGTTGGCGCGAACGAACCCGCAGGCCGGTCCGGCGACCCAGGTTCCCTGGACGGTTGGGATGCAGCAACCTTCCCAGCCATCGCAATTCCCGCAAGCGCCGGTTCTATCTGCGCCTGCGCCCCAGCAGCCCGTTTCGGGCGGGTCGGCGCCTATCGCCACGATGCTACCCGGACAAGTGCCGCAGTCGATGCCGGCCTCCCCGCCGCAGGTCTTTATGCCTGTGCCTCAAGCTGATCAGGGGCAATCGATCGCCGACCAGCCGATGGTGACCGAGAGGCCTGCCAGGCGCGCACCATCACGCCCGCGCCAGACCGCGGCCACGCCGGGCGCTACGTCTGCGGGACGAGGAAGTTGTCCTGGAGGGGTTGCCGGCGGATGGTGCCTGATGAAGCTCGATCGGCCGTCCGAGGCGGTCGTCGTCTTTCAGGCGGCCTTGTCGGCCGGATCGGCCCAGCAGAGGCAGGATGCCGCCTACGGCCTGTCTCTGGCCTATCTCAGGCTGGGCCTGACATCCCAGGCGGCAGCGGCCTCCACCCAGGCCTCTCAGCCGACCGGTAGGGCCAGGGAGCTCAATCTGTCCATTCTCACACAGCGCATCCTCAAGGATTATCAGGGGGGACGGTATGCCCAAGCCCTGATGGCGCTGGACACGCGCGCCAGCCTTGCGCCGGAACAGACCGATCTCCTGATGTTGCGAGGCTGGTCCTATTTCCACCTGCAGCGCTTCGCCGAGGCGCGCCGCGTGTTCGAAGCGGTAGCCGCGACTGGCAACTCCGAGGCAGCGGGGGCCATCGAGGCCGTCAAGGAGGCCACCCATAGCCGCTTTTGAGAAGCGATGCCTATGGGTTCCGTGGCAGATCGGAAACGGAGAGATACCGGCGCGAACGATCCCCACAGTTGATGTTCAGTTGATCGCGGCAATCTCGCAGCGGGAGAGAGACTCAGCGCAGCTGCGCCAGCGCCCGGATGCGAGGCGAACGGCTGCCCCACGCCTTGACCACATCATTGAGGGCATCACGCCGCCCCATGGATCTGCTCACTACGGCGAAACCATAGGCCGAGGTTTCATCATCGGGGTGCCAGCTGAGGGCCGTCGCGAACCACCGAAGCGCCGTCACGTCCTGCTTGAAACTGTGGGCGTACCAGCCGAATTCCTGAGCCAGCGAGACGTCGCGCTTGGCGGCTACGGCTGCCGCCATGCGCGACAGGGCACCCGGTGAGAGAGAAGCCGGAGGTCTGGCCGACAGGAGATCGGCCGTGATCCGCAGGTAAGTTCTGCGCGCCTCATCGTCGTTCCTCTGCCAGGGAGAGAGAAGGGTCTCCGCCTCTGCCGGCCGTTTGAGCGCAAGGAGGGCGACAGCCAGCGCATTTGCCGAAGAGGCGGAGGCGTTCCGCGCGAAGGCGAGACGATACCAGTGCTCGGCCTGCACAAAGTTGTCGCGGTGCAGGAAGAAATTCCCCATCAGCAATGCGTCGGCAGCCGCGCCATTGGCCTCGGCCATGGCCTGGAAGAGCTTGAGATCGGCCGCGCCGAGTGGCCGGGCCGGATCCTCGGCGGCGGCCGTGACAGCATCTCGGGCGAATGCCTCGCGGATGGAACGGAACCCGTCGCCGGTGCTTGCATCCGCTCCCAGAGTTTGCAGCGGCCCGAGTTCCGAGGGGGAGAGCCAAGCGGCGGCTTTCTGCAGCGTTGCCAGCCGGATATCGGGATCGCTGCACGTGGTGAGAATGTAACGATAGGCATCCAACGCCCGGCTTCGGCGATCCGTTTGTCCGAATGCCTCGGCCACGCGCCAGAGAACCTCGACATCGCCGCAGGTGAGCAGACTGGGTGTGGCCGCAGCGAGGGTGACCGCCTCAGCATATCGTTTGGCATCGGAGGCCGCGAGAATGCGTTCGCGGGTATCCGCAACCGTTACCCTGGCCATCAGGTCCCGAGGGGGAGACCAGTTCGGCTCGGACCTTTGGCGCAAGGCGACGGCTTCTCGGACGGCTGCAAGCCGCCCCTCGGCATAAAGTTGCCACAAGGTGGCGAGTCTTGCGTCGGTCGTCGACGGCGACTGGGAGGGAGACTTTGGCGGAACCCAGCCGGGATAAAGAGACTGCAGGCGCGTCACTTCGCTGATGTACCGGCTGGTTTCCCCATTTCGCGCGAAATAAGCCAGGGCTGTCTCATCGACGTGACGATCCCCAACCGCGCCATCTTCCGCCGTATCCCCGGGAACCAGTGTCCGAACCGTTGTCGAGCCCGTCGTCGCTTTGCTCTCGATAGGCGCTGCCGGAGGAGCAGCCGGCGACGGCTTCGCGGCCATGGGCGCAAGGGGAATGATCGCCGAGCTTGATGAGGCGGGGTTTGCGGCAGACGGATTGGCCGGCTGATGGACCGTGAAGCCTGGAGCCGGCTTCGACGGCGCCAGTGGAATGATCGCCAAATCCGATTGGGATGGCGCCGAGCGCGGGATCTCTTGAGAGACGGAAGGTGCCGGACCTGACGTCAAGGGGATGATGACCTGTCCCTCTCCAGTCGCCCTGGTGGGAGGCGGGCTTTGTACTGGCGCAGCGGGGATGACGGCTCCTGCGGCGGCGGGCGCGGGCAGCTGTTTCTCGGCACCGTCCGCAGCGACGATCGTCACGGCCATCGCGACGACAAGGGCCACACTCCCTATCCTTATGGCCTTTCTTCTGCAGTCAGTGGCGATGTCATCTTTGTCCGGCATGCGCTTTCCCTGTCGTCTCCCTTCACCAGGTATGGCGCAGGCCGGCAGTGGCCTTGAGGACATGGTTTTCGCTGCCCGAGCGAGGGCCGAGCGCCATCGAATAGCCCGCTTCGCCATAGAGGACCCAGGCGGCGCCCCAGGCATAATAGCCACCTATGCCGATGTCACCCCACAGCCGTTGATTTCGTTGGGTGAGAAAGGTGCCGCCGATATCCAGCCTCGTACCATTGAGGATGGCATAGTCGAGGCCCGCCGTGCCGTAGATCAGAAGATTATGTGCCTGGCCGCCGGCGTCCCGCCAGCTGGCAGGCTTTTCAAGCCGGAGACCGCCAAGGCCATGCAGGCTCTCGGCCCGGTCGAACCGGACAGCGGCACCAGAGATATCGGTGAAGCCATCCACGTGCACGTCGGTGTAGGTCAGTCGTGCCCATGGGACGAGCGTCCAGTCCGGCGCCAGGCTGTAGCGCTTTCCCACCTCCAGAGCAGCTGCGGTCGCCCAACCTTCGCCATGGCCTCCGACCTTGTCGGAAAGGCTGCTCTCGAACCAGGTGAATTGGCCGGTGAGATCGGCGTAGAGGCCGTCATTGCCATGCCAGGTGACATCGGCTCCCACACCATAGCCAGTTGTCGAGATCCTGCCCCTCCGCGCCATTCCAGTGACCGGATCGCGGGTCACATCGATCGTGGCTTTGGAAGTGCCTATGCTGGCGTAGAGACCGACGGTGGCAAAGCCGGCGGTCGTCTCCAGAGCGGTTCCTTCATAGCCCGCTTGCATGAAGCCCAGCCACTGCCTATAGGCGCTGCCCTGTCTGGGATCATAGGAGGCGGCCTGGCCGCCTATCCGGCCCCAGGCGCCAGCGCCCTGCAATATCGGCTCTGCCACGCGGCCGGCCCAGCAATCATCCGGCCGACCTGCCATCTGCGGCTCCTGCCCCAGGTTCTCGCCAGGTGGGCATCGCGGCGGAATGCGGCTGGCGTTGCGTTGCTGCAGCATGGCGAGGGTGGCTCCGGCAAAGTTGCCCAGAATGTCTGGGTAGGCGACCGCCGTCTGGGCAGACGCACTCAGTCCCACCGTGCGCAGATACCAGTCCTGGTCGTTGACGCTCGAGCCGACCCCTCCTTTGAACAGGTTGTAGTCATAGGCGCCGGCCGCGACGACCGACGCCAGCGAGAAGGCATTCGGGTCGGTCGTAGCGCCATCGGCGGCAGCCACGACGCGGATACCGTTGCCGACGGTCGCAGCGCCCTGGCCGCCGGCATTATGGATCGCAAGAATGGAATGCCCGCTCGCCGTGCCCCCGTTTATGGTCAGAAGGTCCGAAGCCGAATTGTCCCCGCCGAGATAGGTGTTGAGGACAATGGCGCTGCCCTCGCCGCCGACATAGGAAGCAACGCTCAGAACATTGCCGACGCCGGTGCCAGCCACTTTGGCCACGCCATTGTTCAACAGGGTGCCATTGACGGTAAAAGTCCCGGAACGTCCGTTCCCGAAACCATCGATCGCATTGGCGACCGCAACGATGCCGCTATTGGTCAAGGTCCCGGTGACGCTACCATAGCCGCCCAGCATTGCCCCGGCAGAAACCTCTATGCCGCCGCCGCCGCTCAGGGCCGCACCGGCGTGGGCCGCATCGCCAACGGCCAAGATGCCCGAGGCGACACGCGTTCCGCCGGCATAGCTGTTATCGGCATTGGTGATCAGCATGCCCGATCCCTGGCTGACCAACGCGCCGCTCCCGGTGAGGGGACTGGAAGTGGCGATCCGAAATCCTGCGTTGTCGATCGTCAGGTTTCCGGCCTGGATGTTGAGCTGGGTTCCGGAAAAGCCCGAAATGAAAGCATCGTTGTTCGCGAGAGCCTTCAGGACGCCCACGTTGAAATTGACCTGGGCCGTGCCCTTGCCGGCCGTCAGGGCGAGCGTTTGCAACTCACCCTGACTGCCAAGGTTGAGCGTCCCTTTGCCGGCCACTTGCGATGCCACGAGAACGCCACCCGTAGCGACCATCCTACTGCCGTCGATGACGTCGAGCCTGCCTGTGCCCTGGTCACCGATTGTCACCGCACCGCGGGCGATCCATGAGGAACCCGAACCAGCGATGACCGCGGTGCCGCTACCGCCTGCTTTCGAACCGATGGAGGCCGCGGCACTCACAAGCGTTCCGCCAGTATCGATGTTCAAGAGAGCCGTTCCGGCATTGCCGATGGTCAATGCCCCGGCATTGGTCCAGACAGAGCCTTCTCCCGCGATGTGCGCCGTGCCGCTTCCGGTCGCGGTATTGCCGAGAATACCGGCATTGGTATCGACGCGCCCTGCGTTCACCACGGCCAATATACCGCTACCCACATCGCCGATCGTCACCGCCTTACTGTCGGTCCAGCTCGACCCCGCGCCATCCACCGTAACCGTACCGCTCCCGCCTGCGGCCCCGCCAATGATACCGCCGCCGCTTCTGGCGGTTCCGGCTTCGCTGACGATCAATTGCCCGATGCCGGCCAAGCCGATGGTGAGCGTTCCCGTCGAGATCGACGACCCCTTCCCGGCCACCGCCACCGAACCGCTGCCATCCTGGCCGACGCCGAGCGTGACATCATCCGCGCGGACTGTGCCGCCGGCATTGACGGACAGCGTCCCGACAGCGTGCATGCCGACACTCAGATCGGCCGTCGTCAGTGTCGATCCGTTCTTGCTCACCGTGGCCTCGCCGGCGCCATGATCGGCGATGGTGATCTCGCTGTCGGCGCCGACGGTGCCGCCATTGGTCACCAAGAGGCTGCCCGCCCCGTCGGCGCCGACTATCAGAAATGAATCGCTGTGGAAGTTCGAACCGTCGCCATCCACTGTCAGTACGCCAGACCCTGTGGCCTCACCGATGCTGACACCCTCGGCAGCGTTGGCCTGTCCGCCGGCAGTGACCGTCAGCGAGCCCTTCCCTCCTGTGCCGATGGCGATCCCTCCTTCAACGGACAGGGACGAACCGCTGCCATTGACCGCGAGGCTCCCGGTAGAACCATCGAGGCCCGCGATCGTCAGATCGTCACCGGCAATGACCTTGCCGCCATTCTCGATCGTGAGCGCGCCGTCGCCGGACCCTGCGATCAGGAAAGAGGAACCAACCGACAGGGTAGAACCCTCTCCGTCGACCGTGATGGTCCCGGTGGAGCCGGCCTGAGCCGCCACCACGACAGTGCCCGCTTCGACAGAACCGCCGCCCTGCACGATCAGCGCGGCTTTACCGGCCTTCCCGACCTCGAGCTCGTTCTGTACGGTGAGAGCCGAGCCGTCCCCTGCGACAGTCACAGTTCCCTGTGAGCCGGCTTCATCCGCGATCACGCCGCGGTCGGATAAAGACAGCGTGCTTGCGGCCTGAATGGTAAGGGCGCCCACGCCACTGGAGCCGACCGATAAATCTGCGACATTGACCGGCGCTTCGGCGCCTGAAACTCCCAATATGACAGTATTGGGCGTGGTGGTGTCGATGTTGACGGCATCGCCGCTGGTCGGCAGCGTGGCGGGCGTCCAGTTGGCCGCATTCATCCAATCATTATCGACGGCGCCCGTCCAGCTCTGTGCCCTCAACGAGGCCGGGCGAACAATGCAGGTCAGCATCGTCGTTGCCAAGCAGATCGTCAAAACAGATGCAAGCGTGGCACATTTTCTTCGTTGCAATGTGTCACCCAACGCCGTGAATCGCGTCTTCCAGGAAGAATTACTATCGAAAAAATGACGCGAGTTCTATGCGGCTTGCGCATGTCACCGCATAAAATTTCTGCAGGCCTGGAGTGTAAGCGGCCGTCTTTCTATCCCAAGCTGACACTCTGCGGACTTTCAATTTTTAGAAGGTTTTTGCGGCAGTTAGCGGTGTTGGGAGAAGAATGGGATGTACGAGGACGTGGTAAAAAACCCTCGCGCCTCAACGTTGTATTTGGGGATGACACTGGAAAAGGGGCGCTCCCTAATAGAGGGATTCCGCGAAGATACTGATCGAGCGGGTCAAACGCCATGGGGGCCAGGTTCGATCAACCCGCCGTTTCTTGCATGCTATCTCTAAGATCCCGCAGCGGGGGAAGCCTCGGTCAAGGGATGCCCATCCGTTGGGCTGAACCTGAGGAGATCGCTGTCGCCGTGTTCTATCTCTCAGAGGGCCAGATTGCGACGACAGCGCTTGGCCGGGATCACGGCTCGGACACCGTGGAACACGATCTCCTCGCAAATGGCATTGGAGTCATAGCCACGATCGGCGAGCAGCGCCTTGGCCTTATCGGCGATCATCCCGAACAGCGGCCCGATCAATTCCCATTCTTCATCTGAAAGACCGCTCCGTTCGCCCAAAGCCGCTTCCAAAAAGCAGCCTTGAATCAATCCCGAGCCTTGGCCTCAAGCTTTGTACACGAAACCGGCAGCAGGCCAGGTCTCGTAATCGCGTGTGAGCATCGCCGGATTGGACCCAGCCGAAACCGGCGGCGCGTAGGCGTATTTTTCCGCAATCACCTTGCTCTCTGTGGCCCACGCCTCGGGATCAAGAATTTTGACGTCCTCACCGCTCACATCGAGCGAAGCAATCCCCTCCTTGCCGCCCGCGTCGAACACCGCTCCGAAGGCGGACGAATATCCGCCGAACGTCTGATCCCAATAGGCGTGCAGTGAGACGACTTCGCCCGTGGCGGGGATCACGCTTTCCTCGTTGCCACCGCGATCGCCGGCCGGAAGCTCGCGCGTATACCGCGCCGTGGCGTGCAATGGCTGGTGAAGATCGCCGACAATGTGAAGCATCCAGACAAGATCATAGGACCTGACGTCGTCAGAAGCTCCGGAAGAAGCGGGGAGGGCAGCGATCATCTTCTTGAGCTGGGTGACTGCGTCGACCTTGCTTTGCTCGCCCAGGGCGCTGCCGTCGGGTGAAAATGCGATGTCCTTGTAGTGCCAGTAGTCGTGCTGGCTGTGGTCGGCATAGCCGATGTTCTGGCCGGCTGTCGGCGAGTTTGGATCGTCGCGGGTATAGCCTGATCCCTTCAGCTTGATATCATCCGCCCAGGTCGCGGCATGAACGAAGGCATACAGTTTGGCGGTCGCTTCGTCAGTGGCGCCGGCGGTCCATTTTTGATAGCTGGGATTGAGGCGCAGAAGTTGATCGGCCTTGTCCTTGGGGCCGTCTTTCAGTCGCTGATAGGCAACATAGGCCACCTGCATATGGCCTTCATCCCACCAGGCATGAGCTGCCGAGATGGGCGTGGCGAGTGAAAACGCTAGAAGTGCGACTACTGCCGGCTTGCGCATCGCATCGCTCCCCGCTGGAAGAATGGTTGTCGCCATTGTGGCAGCTTCGATGTGAAGCGGTTGTGACGGGGCACGGACAGGGGGCCGTCAGGCTCGATCCAACACAGCCTGACAGATTCAAACAAAATATCTCCGAGTGGCGGAGGCTTCTGATGAGGAGAGGGAGGCCCGGGCGGACGGTTGCTGAGGCTGTCATCCGGGCCTCCGGCCTCCATCCTCGTCAGGCGGGAAGCGTGCACAGGCTAGGTCGCCGTCCCGTTCAAGGGCAATCGCCTATTTAGTACTAGTGCCTTTATAGGCGAAGGCCCGGCAGTTCCACACTTACCGGGCCTTCTACCCCTGATACGCAACGCGGGGTTGGGCAATGGATAGCGCGGAAGAGTTGAGGAAGGGTTGAAAGGCGATGGCATCGAGACTGGCGAGGTCTTGCAGCGTTCAATACTGCCCTCCTTCGTACACCCGAAGACGCTTCGCCTTTCGAGCCCAAGTCCAGCGAGCGCATCGCGTACCGCCGAGGCTGGCGAGCACAAGACGTCCTTTAACTCGAAGCCAGAGGGGCGGTTGTTTGGAAGGCACAACCAAGGGTATAAGATCCGCTCGCCGAAAGGCTTTTTATTTGGATGAAATCGACATGAGCACTGGAACGGTTAAATGGTTCAACGAGCAAAAGGGTTACGGCTTCATTCAGCCGGATGACGGTTCCAAGGATGTGTTCGTTCACATCAGTGCCGTCGAACAGGCCGGTTTCCGTTCCCTCCAGGAAGGCCAGAAGGTCAGTTACGAAATTGTCCAGGATCGTCGTTCCGGCAAGATGTCGGCGGGCAACCTGCGGGCCGAATAAGCGCCCGTAAACGCAAAAAGCGCCCCTGACCGAGAAGGGCCGGTAGCGGGCACGGTGCTGTTAGGCGGCCGGTATCAAGTTCGAATTACCCCGAACGCACAGAGTTCACCTTACGGCGCCATGAAGCGTCGCAGGCAATCATCTTGGCCCGGCGTCCGACAACGCCGGGTTTTGTTTTGGCGGCTCGGTCGGGAAATGAATGGCGCCTGGTCGGGCCTGCCAGCGCGCCATGGTGAAGCAACGCGCCGACGGGCGCATTTAGCAAAGCAACAGTGACGCTATTTGGCCGCATTCCCTTGACCGATGTCAAAGCGGGGCTGGGCAGCTCTCGTAGATTTTCCGGGCAGCGCATCCGTCGCGGGTGCCGCTGGTGGACCCCAACTTAGTCCAACCTGCCCAACACGGCCGGGCTTTTTGGGGACGGGCGCCTTATCCCTCTTCGTCCTTCTTCCAAACCCGATGCAGACGCTTTGCCGGCAGCGCTCACTTCAGGGCCATTCAGCAGAACTGCTCACGAAGATATCACGCAATACATGGTCTTCTCCGGACGCTACGGAGGGGCTCACAAATGAAAACACGAGAACTCGTAACAGTGACGTTGATCATGGTGGCTGGCATAGGGGCTGCTGACCTGGCATGGGCGAGAAGCAAACTGGTTCAGTCTCAAATCCTGACAGAAGAACCTCCCAAGGGAACCCTTAGGGCAGGCATGAAGGTGCTTGTCGATGACGGCACCTGTGGTGCAGGCAAAATCAAAAGGATCACGGGTGGCAACGGGTCGGACATTCCCCGGAAGCGAGAGTGTGTCAGCAGACCGAAATAGAGGCTATCGCGTCGGCCCGCACCACCATAGCCGTCGTTCCTCTCGCGCAACTGCTCCGGCCTTCCACGGCCGGGCCAGGTCCTCGCGAACCAGCTGCATGCCGGCATTGAGTCCGGAGGGGCTGCCGATCCGCAGCGCGCCTAGCGTGCGGCCGTATAGGTCCTTGCGCCCGTCACGCTCCACATAAACAACCTTGTCCCCGATCAGTTGGGCCAGCCTTGCCTTGGCCTTGAGGCCTTGCTGCAATCCCTCATTGCAATCGGGATGAAAGACCTCGGGCGCATCGATGTCACGCAGCCTGACCTTCTCCGCGCAGCCGCGTCCAGGTTTCTTGCAAGGCAGGGCAACCGTGTCGCCATCAAGAACCACGATGCGACTACCGTCGACCGCTTCATAGGTGGCGGCGCTGGCCGAGGAGGTGAGGAGAATGGCAAAAAGAGCGATACGCAGAACTGGTTTCATTCGACCCTCATATCATCAGTCATTGGTCGATTTCGATATCGCTACCCAGCGGCCACGCACCTTGTGCAGGCCTCTGCGTGCCATACACCCGGCCCGCTCCTCGTCGTTCCAGGCCTTGCGGTCGAACCATTCCCCACCGAAGCGCTCCTTGAAGCGTTCGGCGTGTGCCCGCTCCGCGAAACAGAAAATGTGGAACCATTGGGCGTCACGGCTCACCGAATGCCCGCGGGGGCAAACGCTCAAGCGCTCATCCTCACAAAAGCCGTGCACGACGTTGTAGGCCTTGCCTGCATAGGCCTCCTCAGGCAGCCGGATCTGATGGGGCCAACCCCTGTCGATCATCGGCGGGTAGAGCTCATTTCGGCGCATCACCAGCGGCCCCGCATGAAGCCCCGGGACATGCCCTCCGCCAGCCGGCCCGCGGCCTCTGTCTGGGCTGCCAGGTCGGCCTGTAGGTGATCCGTCAGGATGATCAGGGCCCGCACGGCGGCTGTGGCATCCCCGTCGCAGGCCGCAATCGCCTTGTTGACCCGGGCATCCAGGTCCAGCGGCGGTCCTGCCGCCTTGTTGTCGACCGATCGAGCTATCATTCTATCCCCTCCAAGGGCGGCGGAAGGCTAGGCCCGCGATCTGGTCGTGTCCAGCAGTTTGTTCTTCATTCGTTCTAATTGTATAGATTGTCGGCGGCGCCGCGCCAGCGATCGAGACGGAGGGCAATATGTGCGGCAGAGTGCATCAGAACGGCCCGGATTTGCCCGGCATCAGCTCGGAAATGGACGCCTCCGAGGAAGAGCTCGCCCGGGCCTATAAGGAAAACCGGAACGGTGCTCCGGGCGAATGGTTCTGGATCATCCGTCGACACCCGGGGCACGGTCGTACGGTGCACACGCCCATGAAATGGGGGCTGCTGCCGGCCTGGCTGAAAGATCCCTCCGGCTGGAAATATCCGTCGAACGCTCGGCAGGAAACCGTCAAGACCAACGGCGCATTCAAGCTACCCTATCGGCGCAGGCGCTGCCTCCTGCCGATCCAGCTCTTCTATGAGTGGCAGAAAATCCTCGAGGAAGGCATGCCGCTCAAAAAGGGCCAAAGGAAGCAGCCCTACGCGATCGCCATGAAGGACCGTCAGCCTTTTGCGGTCGCCGGCCTCTATGACACGTGGATCGATCCCGCGACGGGGCAGCAAACCAACACCTTCACCGTGGTGACCTGCGGGGCCAACAGCCTCATGGCGACCATCCACGACCGTATGCGGTGATCCTCGCGGCTCAGAATTACGAGCGCTGGATCGCCTGCATCGAGCCGGACCCGGAAGACCTGATGGTGCCATACCCGTCGGAGCTCATGGATATCTGGCCTATCTCGTCGAAGGTCAACAGTCCGTCATACAAGGCGGCAGACGTTGCCGAACCAGTCGACGTGCCGGCAACACCAACTGGCTCAGTTCCGAGGCAATCGGAGTTTTTCTGATGGGGCGAGCGTGACGAACTGGCCTGTCATCCGGCGCGGCGGGCGCCTCAAGCTGATGCAAATGCCATGGCCCGGTCACCCCGCTACGATCATGCCGGGCGATCCGCCCGAGCTTGTTCCAGGCCAGCGGCCCGGTCTTGGCGCTTTCATTGTCACGGCCACCTTCACGTCGATCAGCATGCGGGTCGACGATAAGACTTTCACGCTGCGACCATCAGGCGATAGCAGGCTCGTGTTCTGGGATATTTCCTAAACGAGAGGTCGCTCAAAGGTGCCGGCGAAATAGAGCCCCTCCGGTGGCAGTGCTTGGTGAACGGCTCCCCACTTTGCTAGGGTTAATCGACCTGCCAGGCCGGCAGATCGACGAACGTTTTAAATAGAAGATCCCGCACGATCTTTCGCTGGTTCTTGTCGAGACGGGAGAGCATATCTTCTTGTCGATCGATAAAGATCGGCTTCAGGCGCTCCATCATGGCAAGACCGTCGGCGGTAAGGCGCAGGTTTTTCTTTCGCGAATCCACCTTGTCGGCATGGATTTGCGCCAGTTTTTTCTCCGTCAGGCGCTTGACCGCCCGTCCAATGGAGTTCTTCGGCCTGCCGTTGAGCTGGGCGATTTCGCTCGCGGTTAGTTGCCGGTAGCGCCACAGGGTGATCAGCACATTGCAATCGTCGCGATTGAGACCGAAACTGTTTTCCGTAGCGGTAATCGTTCGATGCGACCAGTAGTTGGCCCAAAGGCAGATGGTCAGTGCTTCGGCGAACGCGTGATCGCGGCACAGACTCGTTACGTCAAGGGCAGTTGAATTCTCGGCGCTAAAATTCATCGCTTCTTTTGGTCTCAATCAGGGGCTGGCCGGCATGTCTGTATGCCGGCTTCGGCTGTCTGCGCAATGGCGTCTCCACAACGCTCGGACCCGTCTTTCAGGTCTGAGCACGACGGGCGAGTGGCATACCACTCGTGAACTTGGCGATCGGTCGCTGATTGTCAATTGCTTGGGCTTGCTTTGTCCGGAAATGCAGCCGTTTGGCGCCTTGAAAATCTGCACAGACCATATTGACATCAAATTGATTATCGAGAATGGTTCCAGATGGAACGATATTATAAATAACAGAGGGGCGACCGAAAGTTGCCGAACGTCGGGCATGTGTCCGGTGAACGATGACGTTTGGTCTTTACCATTATGTCTAGCTACGTTGTCATCGCTGTCTGCGCGATTACGATTGCTATAATAGTAATCGAAATGTTGCAGCCTTCTCGGTTGTGGGCTGCCGGTGGCAAGTCGCCTCTCGAGTGGGGTAGCATCCCTCGGCTCCTTCCACGCTATTTCGGCGATGTCCATGATCGCGTTGCGCGCGAACCATTGTCTGCGCGCATGCATGCTTTGACAGCAGGCAGCATCATAGGCCTGTTTCTTCTATCCCCCCTCAACGCTGCTCTTGTCCTGACAGGCGCGCCGGGTGCGCTTGTACTTGCGATGACGGGAACTTGCCTGTTCCTGGTCGCCGGGCTCGGGGCAGGTATCGTTCTACAGTATCGGCGGCGCCTGGCCAGGCCGGAGCGGTTGTCTGGCGGTATCTGGGCGCGGCTGCGCTTGTTTTTTTCCCTCGCCTGCGTCTTTTTCCTTGGCGCGGCCTTGACTGCCTTGGTACCGGCGGGATGGCCGGATGGGCTCTTGGCCGTTCTCCTCGTTCTGACCGGCGCTGCAGGTCTGTGTCGCCTCGCCGCCATGGTCGCTCGTGGGCCGATGCGCCACGCCTTTGCTGGGGCGGTTCACCTGGTGAACCACCCTCGTCCCGAACGGTTTACAGGCCGGGCGAGTGACCTGAAACCGCTCGACCTCGAGGCTCCGCGCCTTGGCGCGGGCTCCCCGACGGATTTCAGTTGGAAGCAACTTGCCGCCTTCGATGCCTGCGTGCAGTGCGGCCGCTGCGAGGTCGCCTGCCCGGCCTTCGCGGCAGGATTGCCGCTCAATCCCAAGAAGCTGATTGCAGATCTTTCGGCCAGCATGCGCCCGGTGCCGGCACGGCTCGATTATTATGGAAGCCCACATCCGGGCCAGGGCAATGGCTGGCGCTCGACCGATGCCTGGCAGGAATTGGTGGCTGAGAGCGAGGCGGCAATCGCCCCCGAGACATTGTGGTCCTGCACGACGTGCCGGGCCTGTGTCGAGGAGTGTCCGATGCTGATCGAGCATGTCGATGCCATCGTTGACATGCGCCGCTTTCAGACATTGGAACGCGGGGCTACGCCGGAAAAGTCGGTACAGGCACTCACCAATCTGCGGATGACCGACACGATCGGTGGCGCTGACCCTGCCACGCGTCTCGATTTTGCGACGGATCTGAAGCTGCCATTGATCAGCGCAACCGGGTCGACCGATACCCTGTTGTGGCTGTCGGAAGCCGCGTTCGACCGGCGTGGCCAGATGGTGCTGCGCGCCTTTGTGCGCTTGCTGCGTGAAGCGGGGGTGGATTTTGCGGTCCTGGGTGCGGATGAGCGCGACTGCGGCGATCTTGCCCGCCGGCTCGGTGACGAGCACTCCTTCCAGATTCAGGCCAAGGCCAATATTGCGACGCTGGCACGCTATCGCTTCCGCCAGATCGTCACCATCGATCCGCATGCCCTGCACTGTCTGCGCAACGAGTACCCGGCTTTCGGCGGGATGCATACGGTGCGCCATCACACCGATCTTCTGGATGAATTGGTGGCCGCAGGGCGGCTTCGCGTGCTTCGCCCGGCGAGCGGTGGCATCACCTACCACGATCCTTGCTATCTGGGTCGCTACAATGGCGAGTTCGACGGGCCTCGCCGCGTGCTCGGCGCCATCGGTTTTGAACTTGCTGAAATGGCACACAGCCGCACACGTTCGCGGTGTTGCGGCGGCGGCGGCGGCGGTGCGTTGTCGACAATCAATTCGGAGCGGCGCATTCCCGACATGCGCATGGGGCAGGCTATCGCCACTGGCGCGCCGGTTTTGGCGGTTGCGTGCCCTGGCTGCACGCAGATGCTGGAAGGCGTTGCCGGTGAACATCCTCCCGTGCGCGACATTGCTGAACTCCTCCTCGATGCGGTGGAGGCCCGTGCATGAGCCGCACACGCATCAACAGAGGAAAGCCGCCCGAGCGCATTGAGGACCCGGACTGTGCCGGTCGCAGCGATGTCGCCTCGATGGAAGAGGTCGCGACTGTCACATCAACACCGAACGTCGAAGCCGCACAAGCTCTGTCCAGAGTGCGTCGAAACAATACAGCCATTCGCTCTGACCCACGACCTGCGGGCCGACCTCGCTTGTCTCGGGCCCAGGAGGAGATACAGGGTGAGGAAGCCATCTTCCCAGCCGCGCCCGCGCATCCGCGCCGAACCATGCGAAGTCCGGCCGCTCGCAGGGATGATGCACGCACTCCCATGCGGTCCGGCGGAGCGGACACGGCCAAGGCTGAGGCGCGCGACGATGCCGATGTCGTGTGCGTCGAGGAGCCCGAGAGCCATATCGTCGTCGTTGCTTTCGCCCGCGAGACCTGGCCGCAGGCCGAGGTGGAGCTGATCGGGCTGGCTCGTTCTCTCGCCGGGCCGCGCGAGGCTATCGTACTTTGTCGCATTGGCGCCGCCGAACGTGACGCCGGACGGGCCGGCGCCGACCGGCTGGTGACATTTGAAAATGCGGGTATTTTCGAGCGCCGATCCGCGTTGGCAGCTCTGTGTGGCGATTTGAAGCCCCGGCATGTGCTTTTGCCGAGTTCCGACGCTGGCAATGATCTTGCCCGCTTTCTTGCCGCTCGGCAGAGCGTGCGCCCAGCGATTGGGATCGTGCAACTACGCGGAAACGAAGTGCTGGTGCCCGCTCCTGATCGGCAACACGACTATGCCCGGCCGCTGCCACCCGTCGCGACGTTCGCGGCCAGCGCCTGCAAGGCAACGACGCCGGTCGTCGGTCGAGAGGCTCGGAACTTGATTGTACAGGACGTGACGAGCGACCCAGCGGGTATCACCGATGATGGAATCGAAACCGCCGACGTGTCACGGCTTGCCCTCGAAGAGGCCGAGTTCATCGTCAGTGCCGGTGGAGGCGTGCGTGATCTCAGGCTTTTCGGCGCCGTTGCACGGTCGCTGTCGGCGACGATTGGCGCCAGTCGGGTGGTATGCGATGCAGGGGCTCTGCCGCGTGATCGACAGGTGGGGGCATCCGGCCACATCACGCGAGCCCAGGCTTATGTTGCCTTCGGCATCTCGGGCGCCTCACAGCATCTGGAGGGTATTCGCGACTGCCCACATGTCGTAGCCGTCAACACCGATCCTCACGCCGCCATGCTGGCTCGTGCGGATCTTGCCATTGTCGCCGACGCCGGCGCCGTGCTGGCCGCTCTGCTTGAAAACGGGGAGAGTGCGCATGGCTGATCTATCGATTGCCGTATTGCTTTCGGCCGGGCGCCATCCGGTAACGGGTCGCCCGCGCGCTGCCGACAGCGATGCGCGTGCGCTGCGTCTGGCGCTTGCGCTCGCCCAGAAGGGGGCGGTGCTGACTGTGCTCCATGCCGGCCAACATGACGAACCCGCGCTTGGCGACTATCTCGGCATGGGTCTCGACACGCTCACGGTGCTTGGTCCTCTCACCCAAGCCGATGATGCGGTGCCGGTGCTGGCAGACGCCCTACGCACCGCTTCGCCCGACATCGTCTTGTGCGGCACGACTGCCGAACATGGTGAAGGCAGTGGCATGCTGCCCTACCTGATCGCGCAGGATCTTTGCATGCCCTGCATCGCCAATGTCACCGATCTGGTGTGTGAGGAGAACGGCGTGACGGTTCTGGCCGCCGAACCGGCTGGCCGACGTCGTCGCTTTCGGTTGACCGCCAGCGCTGTCCTCGCGGTCGGTGCAGCCGCATCGGCGCCGCTGCAGGTCGCCTGGGGCAGAACCCGGCGGGGCAAGATCCTGGTCCATCGGGCTAGCGCCTCCATTGACGCCGCGCGCGCCAGCTGGACGCTACGTCCTTTTCGCATACGTCCCGCTCGCATCTTCGCGGGACCCGGCAGCATGGGTGGCAAGCGTATCGTCGAAGGTGTCCCACCCTTCGAGGCCGCGGCCCAGATCCGCGCTTTCTTGCAGCAGGCAGGTGTTGTGCGTGCTGGCAATCCCACCTCCACCATTCACGTACCGCCAGAAAGGGCCGGGTAGCATGGCCAAATATCAAGCATTGCTGAAACCGCTGACGATCAAGAACATCACGTTCCGCAATCGCATCATGTCCACCTCTCATGCACCGGGCTATGCGGAAGACGGCATGCCCGGCGAGCGCTATCAGCTCTACCATGTCGAGAAAGCCAAGGGTGGCATCGGACTGACCATGTTCGGCGGCTCCTCGTCAGTGGCGCTGGATTCCCCGCTGTCCTTCAACCAGATTTCGGTCAGCGAAGACCGGGTGCTGCCCTATCTCACCCAGTTCGCCGAGCGCGTGCATGCTCATGGTGCCGCCATCATGTGTCAGATCACGCATATCGGCCGGCGTGGCGCCTGGGACGGTGCGAACTGGCTGCCGCTGATCAATCCAAGCTCCACCCGCGAACCGATGCATCGGCACTATGCCAAGGAGATGGAGGATTTTGACTTCAAGCGCGTGTTTCGAAACTTCGCTGATGCGGCGGTCCGCCTGAAGAAGGCAGGACTCGACGGCTGCGAGATCATCGCTGCCGCTCATCACCTGATCGACGCCTTCATCTCCCCCATGCTGAACAGGCGCACGGATAAATATGGCGGCAGTCTGGAAAACCGTATGCGCTTCGGCCGCGAGGTGCTGGAGACGGTCCGTGAAGCGGTGGGCGACGACTATGTGCTGGGCCTGCGTGTTGCGGGCGACGAACTGCTGCGTGGTGGCCTCACCCAGAGCGAATGCCTGGATGTCATCACTGGCTACTGCAACTCCGGTTTGATTGATTTCATCAATGTCTATCAGGCGCACGGCGACGACTTCCGGGGTCTACAGGCGATGATTCCGGACATGAGCTTCGCCTCCGCGGCCTTCCTGCAGCTGGCGAGTGCCGTCAAGGCCGAGGTCGACATTCCAGTCTTCCACGCCTCGGCGATCCGGGACCTGGCCACGGCCAGTCGCGCGGTGGAGGAAGGTCATGTCGATATGGTGGCAATGACCCGGGCCCATATCGCCGACCCCCATCTCGTGCGCAAGCTCATTGAGGACCGTGAGGACGATGTGCGCCAGTGCATCGGCGCAAATTATTGCATCGACCGTGGTGGCCAGGGCAAGGATGCCCTGTGCATCCAGAACGTCGTTACCTCTCGCGAACAAACGATGAGCCACGATGTCGCTCGGAGTGCCAATCCTCGCAAGGTGGTGATCGTCGGTGCGGGGCCGGCCGGTCTGGAAGCAGCGCGTACCGCCGCCCAGGCTGGCCACAAGGTCGTACTCTTCGAGGCGGCCGACAAACCGGGGGGCCAGCTCAATCTCGCCCCGGCGGTGGACTGGCGTGCCGGCATGGCAGGCATCGTGCGCTGGCTAGAGATGCAGGTTCGCAAGCTCGGCGTTGACCTGCGCACCGGTCGTCCGGCGACACCTGACGCGGTGCTTGCCGAGGCGCCGGACGTCGTGATCGTTGCCACCGGAGGCAAACCAACTGTGCCGGATGTTCCCGGCATCGACAAGGCGGTCAGCGCCCGCGACATTCTCTCCGGTAAGGAGGCGCCTGGCAAGAACGTCTTGTTGTTTGACGTTACCGGCACTCATGTCGCGGCAACGACGGCCGACTTCATCACTCAGCGCGGCAGTATCGTCGAGATCGTGACGCCCGACCAGATGATCAGCGAAGAGATCGGGCGTACGGCGCGCGTCAACTTCATGAAGCGTCTTTATGAACGCAACACGGTGATGTCGCCAAGCTTCGACTTGATGGAGGTCTACCTCGATGGGAACGCTCTGATCGCGGTACTGCGAGAGGTTCATTCGGATCGTGAAGAGGAACGCGAAGTCGATCAGATCATCTACGAGGCGGGCACGCAGCCAGTCGCGGACATCTACTTCGCTCTCAAGCCGCAGTCGCGCAACCAGGGGGAGCTGGATCAGGCGGCCTTCATTGCCCTCCAGCCGCAGACGGTGGCCACCAATCCGGCCGGCAAGTTCGAACTCTACCGCATCGGTGATGCGGTCCTGAGCCGGAACGTCCATGCCTCCATGTACGAAGCCGCTCGGCTCGTACGGCCCCTATGACGACGATTCTTGATCAAAACATGGAGCAGCACCGTGGCCCGCACCGGCAAGACTCTGGTTTCTCTCCAGAAGATGAGCAAGCGCTACGCTGATCACCTCGTGCTGCCGCAGATCGATCTTCGGGTCAGCGAAGGCGAAGTGCTGGCGATCATCGGGCCAAGCGGCTCTGGCAAGTCGACCCTGCTGCGCTGTCTCAATTACATCGAGCAACCCAGCAGCGGCGTCATCACTGTAGCCGACACGCGGATCGAGGTCGGCAAGGACGACAACAAACGACGCGTACGCGAACTGCGCCGTAACCTTGGCATGGTGTTCCAGTCATTCAACCTGTTCCCGCATATGAGCGTCCTGCGCAACATCACCCTGCCGCAGGTTCGGGTACTCGGGCGCTCTGAGAAGGAAGCTGAGGACGTAGCGCGCCGCCTCTTGGAGCGCGTGGGTCTTGCCGACAAGGCGAGCCAATATCCGTCGCGATGCTCAGGTGGCCAGCAGCAGCGTATCGCCATCGCACGGGCCCTGGCGTTGGGCCCCAAGGTCATGCTGTTCGACGAGCCGACCTCGGCTTTGGATCCGGAACTGGGGCTGGAGGTTCTGGGCGTCATGCGTGAACTCGCCGACTCCGGCATGACCATGATCGTCGTCACGCATGAGATGAGCTTTGCTCAGAACGTCTCAGATCATGTGGTGATCATGGCCGATGGCGCCATCATCGAGGAAGGCGCCAGTCGTGAGATCATCCCCAATCCGCAAACCGAACGGGCTCGCCGTTTCCTGCGCGCGGTGAACGAGCGATGACCTGGGAATATTTCTGGCTGATCCTCAGCGGCATTCCACTCACCATCGCGGTGACGCTGGCCGCGCTCGCACTCGGCATGGTGCTGGGCTTTCCCATCATGCTGGCCCGTACGGCCCCATTTGTGCCGCTGCGCATCCTGACCATCGTGTTCATAGCGCTTGTACGTTCTGTGCCGCCGGTAGTGTGGATCTTTCTGATTTTCTTCGGCGTCGGTGCTGATTTCGTCCAGATGGACCCGTTCACTGCCGCAATCGTAACTTTCGGGCTCATCAGCGCTGTCAACATGGCCGAGATCTATCGTGGCGGTTTCATTGCCGTGCCGGCTGGGCAGCATGAAGCGGCAACGGCGCTCAACATGTCGCGCTGGAATCATTTCCGTGACGTGACATTGCCGCAGATGTTCATTTTTTCGTTGCCTGCCATCGCCACCTACGCGGTGGGCCTGCTCAAGGATTCAGCCATTGCTTCCACCATCGGTCTGAAGGAGTTGACCTTCCAGGGTCGCTACGTCACGGAGATGACCTATAAGGGTTTGGAAGTCCTTGGCCTCGTCGGCGCCGCCTACATTCTGATGAGCCTGCCTATCGCCTGGCTATCCAGAAATCTGGGCGAAACGCTCAAGCGGAGGCTGGCGCGATGATCAAGCTCTGGATGGGGACCGATTGGGCAACGATCAATTCCTGGCTGCCGCAATTGTGGGACGGCCTGGTCGTCAACCTGCAATTGACGGCGATCACCTTGGCACTGGGCGTGCCGCTCGGCCTGATCTGGGCGGTGACCGTGCGCTCGCGCATGCGCGGGCTGCGTTATCTTACCCTGTTCCTGGTTGAAGTCGGACGGGGCGCGCCAGCACTGGTTCTGCTTCAGTTCTTCTATGCAGGCTTGCCGCAAAGCGGGCTGGTGCTCTCCTCCATGACCTCGGCAATCATCGGTCTAACCTGGAGTACGGGCGCCTATACGTCGGAAATCATTCGCGGGGGCCTGGAGGCAGTGCCAGCCGGCCAGGGTGAGGCCAGCCACGCGCTCAACCTGTCGGACTGGGACACCTTCCGCTATGTGATCTTGCCACAGGGATTTTGGGTCGCGCTGCCAGCGTTACTGGGCTTTGCCGTCCTGGTCTTTCAGGGCACCTCGTTGTGCTTTGCCATCGCTCTGCCGGAGATCATGGCTCAAGCCACGGACATCGGCGCCACAACCTTCCGCAATTTTGCCGCCTACGCCCTCACCGGAGGCATTTTCGCGGCCATCTGCATTCCCGCCTCCCTTCTGGTCGGCTGGATCGAACACAAGGTTGCAGCCCGTTCAAGACGTTAAACGACTCACCAGAGGAGAGGAGCTAACCAATGATAAAAATGTTGAAAACGATGTTCGCCGCAATCGCGCTGGCGACAGCAACCGGTACGGTGGCAGGGGCCTGTACACCATCCCCCGACGTCAAGACGCTCAAGCCCGGCGTATTGACCGTGGCCGCCCAGACATATCGGCCATTCTCGATCGTCGAGAGCGATGGATCGGTCACGGGCGTCGATGGCGAAATTCTCAAGCAAATCGCCAAGCTCGAGTGCCTCAGCATTGAGACGATCTCGGTCGATGCCGCCGCTGCCCTCAATTACGTACAGACGGGTCGCGCCGATGTCACGGTTGGCGACTGGTACCGAACAAAAGCGCGTTCTGAGGTACTGTTCATGAGTGATCCGCTCTATGTCGATCAGATGGGCATCGTGTCGAAGGAGGGAGCCACCAAGCTGGCGGATCTCGAAGGCAAGACCGTCGGTACCGTCCAAACCAATCTATGGGTCGCCGACCTCAAGAAACTTTATGGCTCCAAGCTGAAGACCTATCCGGTACTGGTTCAGGTTCAGCAAGATCTCAAGAACGGGCGCATCGACGCTTTTGTCGAAAGCTACTCCATCGCCATGCTGGCCGAGAAAGCTGGCGAACTCGGAGGCTTCAAGGCGGCGGTCGCCGGGCCAGACGAGCGCGTCGTATCCTCGAAGTTTCCAGGCCAGGGCTCCTTCCCCATGAACAAGGACAATGAAAGCCTGCTCAAGGCCTTCAACAAGCGTATCGCGGAACTCCATTCCGACGGGTTCATCAAGAAAACGCTGGTTCAGTTCGGGCTGTCTGAATCTGCCGGCAACACAGGCGACCCGCGCTGGATCGAGTGATCCGTTTTGGCGGGCGGCCATGGTCGCCCGCCTTCCTTTCCCATTCGGAGCATGGGCATGCCGCTTCCCAGCAATGATATCGTGTATGATGTCGCCGTGATCGGCGCCGGCATCATCGGTGCCTCCGCCGCTCAGCACTTGGTGGCCGCTGGCTATAAAACCATTCTTTTTGAACGCGACGACTATGGTGGTGGCACCTCCAGCCGAACGTCGCGTCTCCAGCATTGCGGGCTGAGCTATTTCTCTCCGGCTGCCAATTCCATTGCTGCCTTCTTGCTAAAGCCGGAATTTGGACTGAAGTGTCTGGAATTGGCCTGCCGGGCGATGCGGGGGCGGGCCGAATTCGTGCGTTCCTGCCCCGAGCGTGTCCGCGCCGTGCCCTTCTATGTGCCTTTGACCGACGAGAATGCCGTCTCGACGGGAAAAGCCCGTCTCGCTTTCCGCATCCTGTCGGCTTTCTCGGGCGGAGTGCCGCTCGACACGCGATTTTACACCGCCGCAGAGGCCCGGCAATTGCCCGTGTTTCGTGGGCTTGCCGGCCTGGAACGCATCCGAGGGGCCATCAGCTTCACCGAATATCAGTTCCGCTGGCCCGAGCGCATCGTCAACGACACCATAGTGAAGGCGCGTCGGGCTGGCCTGACGGCCTGCAACTATACCGGCGTCACCAACTTACGGCGCGAGGCTGACTTTTGGCGTATCGGCGTTCATACGCGCACGGGAGAAACCGGTGAAGTGCGCGCCCGTGCCATTGCCAACACTGCCGGTGTCTGGGTCGATGAGATCACGCGCATGGCTGGCGTCGGTGGAGCGGACCTCAACGTCGGGGCCAAGGGCACCAATATCGTCGTGAAGCTGCCCGATCATCTCAGAGGCATCGGCTTCGATACCGTCACCAGCACCGGCATGGCGTTCTATTTCATTCCCTGGAACGACCTTCATTATATCGGGCCGTGGGACAGCCCCGCAGACGGCGAACGCAAGAATTTCCGGGCTACCGAAGGGGACATCGACGCGATCCTGCGCGAAATCAACATGCTGTTCCCCAATATGAAGCTGGCCCGAGAGGATGTGCTCTATTCCTGGGCAGGGGTCCGGCCGCGCACGGCAGATGGGAACGACCCACTCGGCTCGATGGAGGTCAGAGAGCATGACCTTTCGCCGGTCTTGCCGAATTTCGTCGTCTTCACCGGTGGCCTTCTGATGACGCATCGCGATGCCGGACGCCGTATTACCCGCGCGATTGCCCGTCATATCTCTCCGGCCGGTCAGCCGACGCCAATCGATTATGGCGTGCCGAGGCAGCCGGACGAAGCTAGGTGGTCGCATGAAGCAGTATGCTGGGCGATCGAAGAGGAGCAGGCAACCACACTCGCAGGCATTTTGCGCAGGCGCTTGTCGGTGGGCTGGGAACGGGCATTGGGGCTCGATCTTGCCGAGGAGACTTCACATATTGCCGCGCCCTTGCTGGGCTGGGACGAGAAAAACCGACTGGCGGAGCTCGATCATTACCGCCAGGAGACGGCTTACTTCTATGGCGTTCAGGCGGATGCCGAGCGGTCCGTGGCGGACATTCTGCGGACGGTTTGAGGAGTGAGGTCATGCGGTATGTCGATGCAGATCTCGTCCATCGGCTCTTGCCCTACCAACGGTTGATCCCGTGGTTAGAGAAAAAGCTGACCGGCGAAATACCGATCTCGGAAGTGGTTCTGACCAACGAACCTGACGGCGGACCGAACAAGTTCGTGACATTGGTCGGTTGGCAAGCCGGTGAATTGATCGCTGTCAAAATGGTCGGAGTGTTTCCTGGAAATCTGCAGTTGCAGCCGCCACAGGCGAGTGTACAGGGGCTGGTGTGTGTATTCTGCGGGCAAACAGGCGCTCCTCAGCTCGTTGCAGACGGCGAAGCGATGACCTTTCGTAAGACAGCCGCCGATTCCGGTCTCGGCTCGCGGTTGCTGGCACGGGAAGATGCGCGCATTCTGCTGGTGGTGGGCGCCGGCGGTCTTGGTCCTCACGTGGCGGCTGCCCATCGCGCTGCCCGTCCGTCCATCAACAAGGTTCTGGTATGGAACCGAACGTTCGAGAGGGCTCAGTCACTTGCAGCGCGGTTGCGCGACAAGGAAGGAGTCACGGCAGAGGCGATGCGAGATCTCGATGAAGCTGTGCCGCAGGCCGATATCATCTCATGCGTGACGATGTCGACACAGCCTTTGGTCAAGGGCGCCCTGTTGAAGCCTGGAACGCATCTCGACCTTGTCGGCTCCTATTTGCCCGAAATGTGTGAATGCGACACGGATGCAATCGCGCGCGGTAGCGTTTTCGTAAACAGCCGTAGCGGTATCACCAATGCTGGTGACCTCGTACAGGCCTTTGAGGCTGGACGGTTTAGGTGGGAAGATATTCGAGCCGATGCATCGGAACTATGCACTGGGATTCGATCAGGGCGCACCTTCGAAGATGAGATCACGATTTACAAGAATATCGGAGGAGCGCAATTCGACCTGTTTACCGCCGAGTTGCTCATGCAGGAGACCGGCGGAGACGTGAGCGACAGGTCACATCGGAAGATCTCGGACTTGTGATCGTCTTTAGACGGAGCTCGTAGCTGCTTGCAATTATCCGTGGCCGACAACGAGTACCTGCTGGAACTGTGAGACGCCTGCAGTGCGCAAGCCGGGTGAAGGCCTGGATAGAGTTTCAGTGGGAAGTGGCCGAGCTTTCCTGCTCCTTTTGTATGCGAGACTGATATCTGGCCAGAGGCGATGACGCCATTGAAGTGAGTGGCACAACGAGCTTCTGCGGGACCAGGCCGCTATTGGACGCTTTCATACGCAACCATCGCAGCCCCTATAAGCCCTGCATCGTCTCCGAGCGCCGCGGGCACGATTGCGGCAGGTGGGAAGCCTGGCAGGAGGCCGGCGCGTAAAGCGCTGGCCATTTCGGTTTCGAGCAGATCGAACAAAGCAACCATGCCGCCACCCATGATGATGCGGCTCGGCGAATAGCAGTGCTGAATATTCGCAAAACCCATGCCAAGGAAGCGCGCAAATTCAGCCAGCAACTCGAGTGCCAGCCGGTCGCCGCCACGAGCGGCTTGCGCCACGTGGAAGGCCGAAATCTCTCGTCCGTCGGCCAGCGCGGCAATGCGGCCGGCAGGTTCAGCAGCCAGTTTGGCCCGCGCCCGGCTGGCAAGGGCTGGACCGGAAGCCACAGCCTGCCAACAGCCATACCGGCCGCAGGCACATCGCTCCGAGCTATCGGTGACATGCGTATGGCCGACCTCGCCCGCCAAGCCGCCGACCCCTCGCACCAAACGGCCGTCGACGATAATACCGCCGCCAATGCCAGTGCCAACGGTGACATAGGCAAGATTGGTGCAGTCACGACCCGCACCGGCGCGCCATTCCCCACGCGCTGCGGCCTTGGCGTCGTTCTCTAGAAAACAGGACAGACCGGATGCGCGCGATATTTCTTCCGCAAGCGGAATATCCGTCCAGCTGGCGAGAGCGGGAATGTTGAGCACGCGACCCGCCATGGCGTCGACGGCGCCAGGGACACCGATGCCGACGCCGTGCGTATCGGGGTCGCGCAGTCGCGCGATCCCTTCGCAGATCTGGCGGATGACGGCGGCCGGCCCCTCCTTTGATGTCTGCTGGCGCTCCGCTGCACGGATGCGCCCTGCCATATCGACACAGGCGACACGCACATGCGTTCCGCCGAGATCGACGCCAATATAGCTAGCGGCTTCCGCCATGGGCGACCTCCGTTCAGATCGTGACCTTGCTGGTGCGCAGTGGCGTGCCGACATCGCCCGTTACACGGCGCAGGGCCACGGCGATATTGAGCGCCTGCAGTGAAAGCAGCATCGAGGCAGCCGCCGCAAGGCCGGAATTCGCTGGCAAAGAAAGCGTGGTCGCTCCAGTGATCGGAGCTTGCCCACTTGTGTCGACGACGATCGTCGGGCAGCCTGCGTCGAGCGTCGACTCTGCCAGGGAGAAAACGAGGGCGCCGTCCGGCGAGGCATCGCGCAACAGCACAATGCCGAGGGAAGGCCGCAGCACCTCGAACGGCCCATGACGGAACTGGCCGCCCTCGAAGCCGATCGTTACCACCCGCGCGAGCTCCATCATGGAGAGGGCTGCGCTGCCGGCCACGCCCGCCATGGCGCCATAACCGGAAAAAATCACCGCTTCGCAGGGCGCAAGAGCTTCGTCCAAGGGAGCGACATCCGGCTCACCCGCTGCCTCGAACACGGTGCGTAGGGCTGCGCTGGGCAATCCGAGTGCATCGAGGACGGCACCATGCATGGCGAGTGTGAGGGTGATGGAGCGCGTCGCGGCAAAGGCCTGTTCGGGACCGCCATGGGCGATAAGCGCGCCCTTACAGGCGTTGGCAAGCGGACTGTGGCCGTCCAATGTCAGGGCGAACGTATCGCCATTTACGGCCGGTGTGTCCAGGAGCTGGACGATTTCACCTGAACGCCCGGATTGGGACGCGATGAACAGAGTGTGTTCTCCCCGCGGGACAGGTGCTGACAGAAGCTCGGAGGCCGTCACGGCGCGGCAGTCGAGTCCAAGCCGGCGGTAGAGCGGCGCCACGATGGCGTTGACGTGATGGGAACCGCCCATCGCGCAAAGGATGAGGCTGCCGGTCCTGCGTGCGCTGGCAGTGGCGGCGGCAACTGCCTCGCCATTGCCATCAAGGGTCGCCAGGGCATCGCTGCCTTGCCGATTCATCTCCACCCGCATTCGGCGAAGGCCCTCATGGTTTTGCATCTTGAAACTCCACTCCTGATCGAAAGGGCGAGGTGCCCATCAATGGATGAGAGCGCCCGTGTCGGCGTCGGCAAGACACAAATTGTCTAGCGTGACATCGAGCGTGAGGGGCGCTCCCGCAATAAGGCGCGAACTCGGCGCGAGGCGGGCGACGACCTGTGTTCGGGCGATCGCCCCATGTACCAGTGTCTCCATGCCGAGCGGCTCGATGACCCCAGCCTGCATCAAAAGGCCATTCGAGCCCGGTGCCGACAGACTGAAATGCTCCGGACGAATGCCGGCAAGGAGCTTCTTGCCCGAATGCGCGCTGAAGCGCTCGGCCTTTTCCGGCGGTAGCGCCAGCACGCCGCTGTCGCCCAGACGCAGGGCCAGATAACCATTCCCGGATACGATCTGGGCAGGAATGAAATTCATGCCCGGCGACCCGATGAAGCCGGCGACGAAGACGGTGGCCGGCCTGAGATAGAGGTCCTGCGGTGGAGCGACCTGTTCGATGCGTCCCTTGTTCATCACCACCACGCGGTCGGCCAAAGTCATTGCCTCGACCTGGTCGTGCGTGACGTAGATCGTCGTGGTCGGCACCCGGGCATGCAGTTGCTTGATCTCCGCCCGCATCTGCACGCGCAGCTTGGCATCGAGATTGGAGAGCGGCTCGTCGAACAGGAACACCTTGGGGTTGCGGATGAGGGCCCTTCCCATCGCCACGCGTTGGCGCTGCCCACCCGACAATTGCCGTGGCTTGCGGTCGAGCAGAGCAGTGATCTCGAGGATCTCCGCCGTCTCGCCCACCCGGCGGCGGATCTCTTCTCGTGGCGTTTTCCGCAGCTTGAGACCGAAGGCGATGTTGTCGGCGACACTGAGATGGGGGTAGAGCGCGTAATTCTGGAAGACCATGGCAACATCGCGTTCGCCTGGCTCCAACTCATTGACTCGCACGCCGCCGATGCGGATTTCTCCGGTCGTGATCTGTTCGAGGCCGGCCACCATGCGAAGCGTCGTCGACTTGCCACAACCCGATGGACCGACCAGCACCACCAGTTCGCCTTCGGCAATGTCGAGATCGATCCCGTGTACCGTTTGAAGGCCGTCATAGACCTTCACCACCTTTTGCAACGACACCTCAGCCAAGGTCTGCGTCTCCCATGGATCGAACAATCATCGGAGGTTTCAAGCGGTGTAGAGGGCGCTGGCTGCCTGCCAATCGAAATCCTCGTCGAGCGGAATGGCCGGCCGGTTCAGCGTCTCCCATTGCAGGCGGGTCATGTCGAGCTGAGAGGTGCCGTCACTGAGGAGGAGAACATGCCTTGCGCGGATATCCTCAAGCTGAGGATGGAGATAGCCCAGCTTGACCACATAAGCTTTGTGCGCGGTCGGATCGATGCCCATCGCGCTGAAGTGATGCGGCGTGGTGATGCCGATCGAGCGCGCGTGAAACGTGGCCCGTACCGCTCCAATGCTGACATGCGCCCAGGCGCTTTCGACCGAGCGATAAGGTTGGAAGCCGGGTAGCACCAGCGCGTCGCCACAGGCTTCCACCCTGGCGCGGACCCGCGTCGAGGTCTTTGGTCGGGAGATATGTTCGGCACCAAGTTCGATCTCCACTTCGGCGCCGACCCCCGCCGCCACCAGCTTTTCAACCGTCAAAGGTGCGGTGATGCCGGCGATGACGACATCGCCCATGGCTGTATCGCGTAGCGCCGCCTGTAGGACGAGCGTGAGATCACCGGCCGCACCTGCGGTGGTGTTGTCGCCGGAATCGGAGACATAGACAGGCTTCTCGGGACAGGTGACGGCGAGCCGCAAGCCCTCCGCGACCTCTGCCGTTTCCATGCGCAGCTTGAACTCGTGGCGCTGCGCCCAGATACGCTCTGCGAGGGCGATGGCCTCGCGCTTCGCCACATCCGGATCGCCTTCGCTGACCGCGAATGCCGTTACCGCAGTCCAGGGACGATCGTTCCAGGCGAACCCCACCAGGATGTTGCTCTCCATGAGGCCGTCGCGCCCGTCCAGCGCCGCAAGATCGCCATAGAGCCGGTCGGCCGGTGGCATGCCGGTGACGGCGGTTTCTCCAGGGACCAGGATGGGAATGCTGACGGCTGCCTTGCGTGGCTTCAGGCCCTGCCGGATCACCCGCAGGAGCTGGTCCGCGGCGCGATAGCCTGTTTGCCGGTCATCGCGATGAGGGACCGTGCGCAGTACGCTGAAGACCGTGGCGGCGCGCAACAGATCCGGCGTCATGTCCCCGTGCAGGTCGAGCGAGACGCCGATCGGCATGTCCGGACCCACGGCGGCGCGGATCGCACCAACAAAGTCGGTATCCGCATCGCGGCCGAGATCGGCTACTTCCAGCGCACCGTGGTTGGCCACCAGCACGCCGTCGAAGGGACCTTGCTCCTGAAGCAGGCGCAAGGTCTTGTCCTTGACCTTGCCATAGGCATCAGCCGTCATCGCGCCGCCGGGCAGGGCGGTAACCCAATAGAGGGGCACGGCCTCGACGTCCGAATCCGCCCTCAGGCGATCGAGCATGCCGCGGATCATCCACACGTCACCCTCGGCGATATCGCGGGCGGAATAATGCTGCAATGCATCCCAGTCAGTGGGCTGCGGCGAGGCCAGCATGATCTCGATCGACAGACCGGCGATTGCAATACGCATGGACGGATTCCTTGGTGAAGGTGCGCTCAGGGAAGAACACTGGAGGATTCGAGGCCGGTCACGCCATCCAAGGCGAGGGCAATACCGCCGAGGTAAGGTTTGGCCGCGGAGATTTCCGAGAAGATCACCTGACTGCGTGCATAGATCGAAGGATGGGCCTGGCGCTTGAGCGAAGGTTCCAGGCTTGGGCGCAGATAAGCTTCGGCCCGGGCCATGTCGCCGCCGAGCACGACGACCGGAGGATTGAAAGTATTGACCAGATTGGAAAGGGCGGTGCCAAGGACCTCGCCGGCGAGGGAAAAAGCGTCTAGTACCGCCGGATCGCCCTCTTGGGCGAGGGCCAGAATCTCTTCAATTGCATGGATAGGGCGGCCACTTACCACGCTGGCATGCGTGGCGATTGCGCTTTCCGACAGATATGCCGACAGGCATCCTGCACCACCGCAGGAACACAGCCGCCCATGCGGCACGACCTTGATGTGACCAAGTTCGCCGGCAAGTCCCTCGGCGCCAAGATAGATCGAGCCGCCAAGAAACAGTGCCCCGCCGACACCTGAGCCCGAGAACATGTAGACGAAATCGTCGATATCGACGCAACTGCCGAACATGCGCTCAGCCATGGCGGCCGCCTTGCCGTCGTTGCCGACATAGATCGGTACGCTGACCGTGCGCTGAAGGCGCTCCAAGACCGGAATGTCATGCCAGCCGAGAATGGGAGCATGAACCAGACTTCCGTCATGGCGAACAAGGCCCGGCAATGAGACACCAACGCCCAGCAGCGGCATCGACCGCAGATTGTTCCCGATCACCGCTTCAATGCCTTCGGCCACACGTTCTTCCAGTTTCCCGGCGGCTCCGTCGAAGAATTGGCGCAGATGTGCCAGCGGCGCACCGTCGAGCCCGGCAGCGACGATGGCGATCTCCCCTGCCTCCACCTGTACGCCCACCAACAGGCCGGCGTCGGGCGAAATGGAAAGCCCTTCGGTGGGGCGGCCTGGCCGGTTTCCTGCCGTCCGCGCCGAGCGCAAAATCAGGCCCAGCTCGTCAAAGCGATTGACGATGGAGGAAACGGTCGACTTGTCGAAGCCGGTCTTGCGCACGATATCGCGCTGCGAGGTCTGGGGCTCGACGCGGATGCGATGGAAGATGGCATTGGCGTGATAGCGCCTTATATCGGAGACCTTCACCAGCAGGGCGACCTTTTTCTATATTTAAGAAAAATTCTGGCGGAAGCGTATGGCGCTGTCAATGCCCCGAGGCCTTATTTGATTGAAAATCCACCAATCTGACTGAGTTTACGAAAATTACGTCTGTCATTGGTAGGGATGGGCGTTGACAGGGCTTGAGATTCAGCGCAGTTTTTCTTCACTAAAGAAAATATAGCACCCAAGGCCTTACGTTTGCGGATGCGAAGAGAGAGCCACCGTCTGGAGAAGATCATGCGAACCCTGAGATGGGCTACCGCCCTCGTCGCCGTCCTCGCCTCGTGCGCAGTTGCAAAGGCTCAGGACAAGCCGGAAATCTGGAACTACTACGCCGCAGGCTCGGAAAAAGCCGGCATGGATGCACTCATCGCCTATGCCAACAAGCACAATCCACAGGCCTCGGTCGCGAGCCGGGTTATCCCCGGCAATGTGGTGGAGCTTCGCCGGCAGTTGCAGACCTCGCTGATGGGTGGCAAGCCGCCAGCGGCCTATCAGAGCTCGATGGCCTCCGAACTGAAGACGTTTGTCGATGGCGGCAGGCTTCATCCGCTCACGGATGTCTGGAAACAAATCAATGGAGACAAAATATTCCCGGAAGGTGTGCAGCGTGCCGTAAAGATAGATGGCATACCATATGGCATCCCCTTCGATTTTTCTCTCATCAACGAAGTATTCTATAACAAGACGGTCTTCGAAAAGCTGAAGATCAATCCACCGAAGAATTGGGACGAATTCGTTGCAGCCTGCGGCAGCCTGCGCAAGGGTGGCGTCGAGCCCATGGCCAATGCCGGTGGACCGTTCTGGAGCCTCTACAACTTCTATGCGCCGCTGGTTTCGACCGTGGGCGTCGAGGGCTACTATAAGATCGCACGCGGTGAACTGGCCTTCGAGTCCCCCGAGTTTCGCAAGGCTCTCGACCTCTACCGCCAGACCATGGTGAGCTGCTACGCCAAGAACTGGAGCGGCAAGACCTGGACGCAGGCCTCCGACGATTTGGCCAATGGCAAGGCCGGCATGTTCATGATGGGCATCTGGGCAGCCGCCTACCTGCAGAAGGCCGGCATGGAAGCTGGCAAAACGTTCGATCTGTTCCCAGCACCCGGCACCGAGGACAAGGTCATCTTCCAGATGGATGCCTTCGCCGTGCCGGACGGTCCGGCCGACAATATCAAGACGGCCGAGAGTTTCATCAAGGCGGCAGCCAGTGTCGACGGCCAGGCAGCCTTCGCTGTGCCGAAGGGGTCTTTAGCTCCCAATATCGAGGTCAGTCCGAAGATCTACGGTTATGCCAGCGCGAAATTCGCCGAGCAGTTGGCCCTTGCCTCCAAGAGTCAGGCGGTGCTGCCGAACCTGTTCTTCCTGCTGCCGCCGGATGTCGGCGCAGAGCTCGGCAACCAGATCGAGCGTTTCGCTATCGATCCATCCCAGGCCAATGAAGATGGCATGATCTCTGCCCTTGAGGGCTTGCGTAAGGAGGCGATCGCCAACAACGCCTATGTCAAATGGTGAGTTGGCGCTTGTTCTGATGCATTTGCCAGAAGGCCGGCCGGTTCTCCCGGAAAATGCCCAGGGCGCGCCCGGTTCTCTCCCGCCGGCGCGCCCTCCAATCCCACGGTAGGCAGCGATCCGTATGGCAAGTTTCACGCGCGTCTTCGGCCTTCAGAGGTCTACAATCGCTTTCGGCGCCTTCCTGGTGCTGCCCGTCGCTCTCTTCCTGCTCTTCTTCATCTATCCGATCGCTCAGACCCTCTACATCTCCCTGCACGACTGGAACGGTATCGCTCCGACGATGCGCTATGTCGGTTGGCGCAACTACGCGACGCTGGCAAGCCAGCCTCGCTTCCTGCACGCTCTTGCCAACAACCTGTCCTGGCTCGCTTTCATGTTGATCTGTCCAACGGGGCTGGGTCTCCTGTTGGCAGCCCTGCTTGACCGGGGCATCCGGGGTGAACGCTGGTTCAGGATCTTGTTTTTCTTGCCTTTCACCATCCCGGCGGTGGCGGTCGCGGCGATTTGGCGGTGGGTCTACGAACCCTCGAGCGGCCTGCTCACCACGATGATGGCACTGATCGGTCTTGGTGACCTGGCACAGAACTGGTTGGGCGATCCCAAAATCGTCACCTATTCATTGATGGGCGCAGTGCTGTGGTGGACGACGGGCTTTGCCTTTCTCGTCTTCTTCGCTGGTCTTCGCAACATCCCTGAGGAATTTCTGGAGGCTGCACGCATCGAGGGTGCAACGCCCTGGCAGGTATTTTGGAAAGTCAGCTTTCCGCTGCTGTGGCCCTCCACCATCATCGTGCTCGGTATCTTCGCCATCGACGCCATGCGCCTGTTCGATGTGGTCTGGGCCACCACCAGCGGTGGGCCGGCTTATTCCTCCGAGGTCCTGGCGACGCAAATGTACGACGTTGCCTTCGGGCGCTTCCAGATGGGGCAGGCGAGCGCCATCTCCGTCTATCTGTTGGGCATCGCCGCCGTGTTCATCATGCCGTACATCTATTACATGTCAGGCCGCGTGGCCGATAGCGAGGCCGAGTGATGGCCAGTGCTCTGCCGCAACGCCGGATCGCCGCTTATGTCGTGGTGCTGGTCTTCGCAGCCCTCTTCCTGGCGCCTCTTGTCCTGGCGCTGTCGACCTCGCTGAAATCACCCGAAGAAATCACCCGCGTCCTGGCCCCGCCTTTGTCTTTGCACGTGCAGAACTACGGTGTCGCCTTTTCCGAGATGGGGCGCAGTTTCCTCAACTCGCTACTCATCACGGCGCCTGCGGTGGTGCTCTCGATCCTCATCGGTTCGATCGCCGGCTATCCACTGGCGATGACGCGGGGGCGTGGTGGCAAGATCGTCTATTTCGTGCTGCTCTCCGGCATGCTCGTCCCTTTTCAGATCGTCCAGATTCCGCTCTTCGTGATGATCCATGCGATCGGCCTCTACGACACCATTCCCGGCATGTGGCTGGTTCATACCGCCTACGCGGTCCCCTTTTGCACATTCTTCATGCGCAACTTTTTCTCCTCGGTGCCGCGATCGATGTTCGAGGCAGCCCGGATCGATGGCTGCACCGTCACCGGTTATTTCTGGCGCCTGCTGCTGCCGGCCTCGACCTCGGGCCTGGCGGCGCTCGCCATCATCCAAAGCCGTGCAATCTGGAACGATCTGCTCTTTGCCATCACGTTAACGAGTAGCGACAATGCCCGCCCGGTTACAGTCGCCATCGCCGGTTTCACCAGCGGCACGCAGGTGGAATATGGACCGCTGATGGCGGCGACCGTCGTTTCCACCCTGCCGGTGATGCTGGCCTATCTGGCCTTCCAGAAATCCTTCGTGCGAGGGCTGCTCGGTGGCTCCGGCAAGTGAGTTCGCGGATCTGGGGAGCCTGAAGGCGGTGCTCGATCGCATCATCCCGGGTGACGATTTTCCCTCGGCCTGCGAGGCGGGCGTCGATCGCTTTATCCTGGCTCTATGGTGGTCAGGAAGCGAACCGTCCGCCGGCCTTGTCGCCGAAGGCCTTGTGGCGCTGGGCGAAAAATGCCTGGCAGCCCATGGCCGAGCTTTTGTCCGCCTCGCGAGTGCCGAACAGGATGCTGCTCTGGTGGAAGTTGCGATGAAGCCCTGGTTTCGCTGCCTCTGCGAATTGGCGGCCGAGGGCTATTATGCGGACCCAGGCAACGGCGCAAACCCCGCGGCCAGGTCCTGGGAGATGATCGGTTATCGTCACGGCTTGCCAGAAGGCCCCGCCGGTCCGCCCGCCGGTCCGCCCGCCGATAGCCCTGAAGTGGTGATTGGGAAGTTACGGGCATGAGCGCTTACGATGCCGTCATCGTGGGTGCCGGCGCAGGCGGTTGCATCGCAGCCTGCGTGCTGGCCGAAGCCGGCAAGCGCGTGCTTCTGGTCGAGCGGGGCAGGTTACGCAGCTATTCCGACAGTGGCCACCGCGATCATCTGAGAAATCACCGCGTTCAGCGCTATGGCCTCAATGCCGGTCCTTATGTCGATGGCAATCCGCGCATCCACGTCGATGCCAATGGCGAGGAGCGCCTGGTCCGCCCGCATGAGGAAGCCTACAGCGCCAATGCCTCTGTGGTCGGCGGCGGCACATTGCTTTATGGCGGCCTTGCCTGGCGTTTTCATCCTGGCGATTTCCGCATGGCTACTCTTTACGGCGTGCCTGCTGGCTCTTCTCTCGTCGACTGGCCGTTCGGTTATGAAGAGCTGGAGCCATGGTACGATCGGGCCGAATGGGAGATAGGTGTCGCCGGTCTCGGCGGTGCCAACCGACATGAGGGAGCGCGATCGCGAGGTTATCCGATGCCGCCGGTTTCTCCCAGCGCGTCGACAGGCGTCCTGGGACGTGGGGCTGCAGCCCGCGGCATCGGCACCTTTCCGCCGCCACTTCTCATCAACACCGTGCCCCGCTCCGGGCGGCGGGCCTGTGTGGAGTGCGGCTCGTGCGTCGGCTTTCCTTGCCCGAGCGACGCCAAGAACGGCACGCACAACACCGCGCTTCCCCGGGCCCTGGCAACCGGGCTATGCGAGCTCCTGACAGATACTGTCGTCGCGCAAATCAATACCAACAAAGGGGGGTGCGTCACCGGCGTCGACGTCCTCGAAGCGAAGGATGGAGACTGGCGGAGGCGCCGTGTGGCGGCGCGCAGCGTCGTGGTCAGTGCCGGTGCCATCGAGACGGCTCGCCTTCTGCTGCTGTCGGCCAGTGATCGTGAACCACACGGCCTGGGCAATGGTCGCGATCTGGTCGGCCGCAATTTGCAGGGCCACACCTATCCCATCAGCTTCGGTCTGTTCGAAGAGGTGGTGGAGACGTCATACGGGCCGGGCGTCACCATTGCCAGCTGTGACTACAATCACGGTAACGAAGGAATCGTTGGCGGAGCCATGCTGGCAGACGACTTCGTCATGACACCGGTCGAATTTTGGAAGACCGCCCTACCGCCGGATTTGCCGCGTTACGGCTTGAGTGCCAAGCATTTCATGCGCGACGGCTATCGGCATGTGACTCAGTTGCGCGGACCTGTCCACGAAATTCCGACGCCTGATTGCCGGGTTACTCTTGCTCGGGCGCACCGCGATCGTTGCGGACTACCCGTAGCGCGGCTTTCCGGCCTCACCCATCCGGAAACCCGACGGACGGCGGCCTATGTTCGGGAGAAGGCGGATGCTTGGCTGAAGGCCTCCGGAGCCATCAAGGTCTGGGGCATGATTCCGCCGCCTCGGCTTTCCGGGGGACAACATCAGGCCGGCACGGCACGGATGGGCGTCGATCCGTTGCACTCAGTCACGGATGTCCATGGCCGCGTTTGGGGGCACGACAATCTTTATATATGCGATGGCTCCTTGCACCCGACCAATGGTGGATTCAACCCCGTGTTGACCATTATGGCTCTGGCTTTTCGTGGGTCTGCACATCTGGCTGACAACCTGTAGTACCTGATCTCTGGGTGACTTTGATCAAGCCGGCTTTCGGCCTATTAGAGGGATAACGCTGATGGCTTGGCAGAGGCCAAGAACTCTGAGGTCGTTATAAGAATTTTGTTAATTTCTTATAACGACCTTGCCTGTGTAATATGCCCCGCCTATAAGAGAATAAGATATTTCTTATAGGCGGGGCATATGAAAACCATTGACCTTGCCTACCGCACCATGTTCGCCGAACTGGTGCAGCGCAGCCTCGATGCATCGTTTGAGACCGATTTCTCAACGGCCGGCAATTTTGTGCGGGTGCCGGTCAAGGGCAGGGACTATTGGTATTTCGAACAGACGCAGCCAAGGAAAACCCGCAAATATGTAGGCCCCGCGAACGATCCCGATATCGCCAGAAGGGTCGAGGCCTTCCAGGAAATCAAAGGTGATCTGCGCGCCCGCCGCAGGCTTGTTTCCTCCTTGACCCGGGACGCCGGCCTGGCGGCACCCGATCGCTTCACCGGTGACATCGTGGAGGCAATGGGCAACGCCGGCATATTTCGTCTACGAGGACTGCTCGTCGGCACGGTTGCTTTTCAAACCTATGCCGGCCTGCTCGGCGTCCGCTTGCCCGGTGCGTCATTGCAGACGGGCGATGCCGACTTCGCCCAGCACTATTCGGTGTCGTCGTCGCTCGAGGATACCCTTCCCCCTGTTCTCGATATTCTGAAGGCGATCGATCCCAGCTTTCGGGCAATTTCCCACCGGCTGGATCCGGCGCGTGTGACGCAATTCGAGAATGCCGCCCGTTACAGGGTGGAATTCCTCACACCGAACCGCGGATCTGATGACGATGCCGATCACGCCAGCCCGATGCCGGCTTTGGGAGGTGCGTCAGCCCAGCCCTTACGCTTTCTCGACTTCCTGATCAAGGAGCCGGTGCGGACCGTCATGCTCCACCGATCCGGCGTCCCGGTCGTCGTGCCGTCGCCGCAGCGATATGCGGTGCATAAATTGATTGTCGCCTCACGGCGGCAATCGGATGCCGGCAGTGCTGCAAAGCGTGAAAAAGACATCCAGCAGGCGAGCCTGCTGATCGAGGCCCTCGGCGAAACCCGCTGCGGGGACGATCTTGCCGAAGCCTTCACCGAGGCTTGGAATCGGGGCCCGAACTGGCGTGCAGCCATCCAGCAAGGCTTGAACGGGCTGCCAGAAAGGCAAAGAATTTCAGCCTTATTGACGATCCAGGTCGGCCTGGCTTCGATCGGCGCAAAACTGGATGGCTTCAACGAGACGGGATCGGCCGCAAAGACATGACAATGCCCTCGATAGTCGGGCGTGCGAGGGAAGCTGACGATTTAACTATCGATCGGAAAGCATTCGTCCGTCCTTTCGTCGATGCCGGTGTCCCCCTGCATAAGGCGGTGCCGTAGCGCCCGTTAGAGTGAGAGAGTGGATGGGATTTTCGTGACGGGTTGAGGGTCGGGAGAGAGGTTTCCGGCGCCCGTCATGGAGATTGGTTCCATGACCATTGAGGTTCTTGATAGCCGTCGCGACGCAAGCGGTGGATATAAGGTCGATGTCAGCCGCGGTGAACGGATCGGCCGTGTGTCTTCCGAGTGGTTCTCGCGCCCTGGCGACGAGCGCTATCTGTCGCTATCGGAACTCGGCCTTGCCGTTCGAGAGAGGACCGAGCGCAGCCGGACGCGGGTGATCGAGAGCGCGCTGATCCACGTTGAGGCAAGCCGGGAGGATCCCGAGCGGATGTCTCTCATCCTGCCAGGTGTGGATAGGCCCGTCGCACCCACCCATTGGAGCTTCGGCCAGCTCGCAAGCCAGGTCGGAGCACCGGCCGCCTATCTGCGTCAGCTCCCAGCGGCGCTGGCCGGCATCAATCTGCAGTATGGTCTGGCCTCTCACCGGGCCGAGCAGATCAAGACGCTGGAAACCGACAACGGCCGGCTCGAACTGCGGGCCGTCACTGGCCCGGACTATGGGCGGATCTATGATCATGAACTGGTCGAAGCCGTGCAGCAAATTGCCGGCAACGGGACTGGCGACACGCGCTGGAAGGTGCCGGGCGTGCTCGACTGGTCGACGGGCATCTACAATCCGCGTGTCGACATCACCAAGGACACGACCACGCTCTATGCCTCCGATCGTGACGTCTTCCTCTTCCTGGTCGATGATCTCAACCCCATCGAGGCCGGCAAGCTGCCGGATGGATCGCCAGATCTCTACTTCCGTGGATTCTACTGCTGGAATTCAGAGGTCGGGGCAAAGACGCTTGGGATGGCAAGCTTCTATCTCAGGGCCGTGTGCCAGAACCGGAACCTGTGGGGGGTGGAGGATTTCGAGGAGATCACTATTCGCCATTCCAAATATGCCGCTTCGCGCTTTGCCCATGAGGCCGCGCCTGCGCTGCTCAACTTCGCCAATTCGTCGCCCACGCCGTTCGTCAACGGCATCAAGGCGGCGCGCGAGCGCGTCGTGGCGAAAACCGATGACGAGCGCAGCGAGTTCCTGCGCCGCCGCGGCTTCTCCAAAACAGAAACCGGCAAGATCATCGAAACGGTGCTGGCCGAGGAAGGCCGGCCGCCCGAAAGCATTTTCGATTTCGTGGCCGGCATCACCGCTGTGGCTCGCGACAAGCCGCATCAGGACGCACGCCTTGATATGGAGGCGAAAGCCAAGAAGCTTCTCGATAGGGCGGCGTGAGGGACGCTGCGAAGCCGGCGATGACGTTCGTGTGTTGTTGGCTTTGCCCCTGGTGTCCGACCGGCCTGCCTGTCGTGATTGCGCTGCCCTCTTAGAGTGAGAGGGTGGCGCTTCGCTTCGTGACGGATTGGGATTCGAGAGAAAGGCTCTCGGCATCCGTCGCGGAGCAAACATCATGGCGAATGCCACTCGGAAGATCAGCCTGTCGTCCGCGCGCGACATCCCCTTCGACAAGCTGGTGCTGAGCCAAGCCAATGTCCGGCGCATCAAGGCGGGCGTCTCCATCGAGGAACTGGCCGAGTCGATCGCCCGTCGCGGCCTGATCCAAAGCCTGCATGTGCGGCCGGTGCTCGATGCCGACGGCCAGGAAACCGACCTATTCGAGGTGCCGGCTGGCGGCCGCCGCTACCAGGCGCTGGAGTGGCTGGTGAAGTACAAGCGTCTCAACAAGACGGCACCGGTGCCTTGCGTCGTGTCGGAAGCGGACAGCGAGATCCTTGTCGACGAGATATCGCTTGCCGAGAACATCGAGCGCGCTCCGTTGCATCCTCTCGATCAGTTCCGGGCCTTCCTTGCCTTGCGTGAAAAGGGCATGAGCGAGGAGGCAATCGCCGCCGCCTTCTTCGTGCCGGTACAGGTGGTCAGGCAGCGCCTGCGCCTTGTCGCGGTTTCGCCGATCCTGCTCGAGGTTTATGCCGAGGACGGCATGACCCTGGAACAGCTGATGGCCTTTTCGGTTTCGCAAGACCATGCCCGGCAAGAGCGGGTCTGGGAGACCATCCGCGACAGCTGGCAGAAGGATCCCTACCGGATCCGGCGCTTGCTGACCGAGACGACGGTGCGGGCGTGCGACAAGCGGGTCCTGTTTGTCGGCATCGATTGCTATGAAGCCGCCGGCGGTGTTGTTCTGCGCGATCTGTTCGAGGACGACGCCGGCGGTTGGCTCCAGGACGCCGGCCTGCTCGATCGTCTGGTTGCCGAGAAGCTCAAAGCCGTTGCTGAGGAGGTTGCGGCCGAGGGCTGGAAATGGGTCGAAGTATCCGTGAACCTGCCCTATGGCGCCACGCTTGGCCTGCGTGCGCTGCTGGGCACAGTGCTCGGCCTGACGCAGGAGGAACGGGTTGCAAGTGAGGCTGTGCAGGCGGAATACAACGCCCTGTCCGAGCAATATGAGGGCATCGAGGAACTGCCGGAGGAGGTCGATCAACGTCTTGGCGAGCTGGAGGAGGCGATGGAGGCCCTCGATACGCGTCCTGTCCGCTATGACACCGCCGACATCGCCATCGCCGGCACCTTTGTCAGCGTCGCTGCCGATGGATCTCTTTCAATCGATCGCGGCTATGTCCGCCCGGAGGACGAGGCGTCGAGTGCGGATGAAGGCAGCGAAGCGGATGCCGAGCGCACGGAGTGCGAACAGGCCGACGTGGCGTTCCGAGATGGGGTCGTCACCATCGATGGAGAACGCACCCAGCCCATCGAGGCTGAAGACGATGACGAGGGCATCAAGCCGCTTCCCGAGCGTCTTCTCGTCGAGCTGACGGCCCACCGCACGCTAGCCCTGCGCGACGCCGTGGCGCGGCATCCCGAGGTTGCCATGACGATGCTGCTCCATAGGCTCGTCTCCGACGCCTTCCAGCATCGGGCGACGACGGGGTGCCTGGAGGCTCATGTCCGCCATGTCTTTTTCTCCGCACAGGCCGATGACCTCAAGGACAGCCCTTCGGCCAAGGCCATCGCCGAGCGTCATGAGGCTTGGCTGCAGGATATCCCGGCCAACGATGATGTCCTGTGGGACTGGCTCATCGGCCTCGATGAGGCCAGTCGCATGGCCTTGCTCGCGCACTGTGTCAGTTATGGGGTGAACGCTCTCCAAGAGAAGCCGAACCCCTATGGCGGCCATGGCGTTAGTGAGCTTGGCCTCAAGACCCGGCTTGCCCAGGCTGATCGGCTGGCGCAAGCGACAGGTCTCGACATGGTCGAAGCCGGATGGCGCCCGAGTGTTGCCAATTATCTTGGTCGGGTAACCAAGGCTCGCATCTTGGAGGCTGTCGTCGAGGGCAGGGGACAACATACCGCCGATCGCATCCGGCACCTCAAGAAGGGCGAGATGGCAAACGAGGCCGAAACCCTGCTCGCCGACGCCGCCTGGCTCCCCGGGCCGTTGCGCTTGCCGATTGCCGAAGCCAGCGTCGAAGAAACGGCGGCAAAGGACGGCATAACGGCCGTGGCCGATGAGGAGACCATCGGCGATAGTGATCGGGCGATCGAAGCCTCCCACACGCTCGCGGCGGAATAATCCGCCACCCCGACTTGGCTCGACTGGCCCGCCGGTTCAGCCGGTGGGCCTTTTTCTTGGGGAGGCTGCCATGAGGAGGACACCGCATGATCTGGCATGTCATCTTGCCGAACACGCCGAGGCAGTGTGCCGCCATTATCTATCGGCGGGCCGCCGGCGGGGCCACTACTGGCAGGTCGGCGACATTAGCAATACGCCTGGTCGCTCGATGTTCGTCCGGCTGCACAATTCGTCCAAGGGGCCCGCCGGCAAATGGACCGATGCCGCCACGGGCGAGCATGGCGACTTGCTTGACGTGATCCGACTGTCGCTCGGCTTAATCGACTTCAAGGATGTGGCCGAGGAAGCATGCCGTTTCCTCAGTCTGCCCCATTCCGAACCGGAGGCGCCGAGGATGCCGGCCGGTAGCGCGTTGAATGCTGCGGCGGGGTCGCCCAGAGCGGCGCGGCGCCTTTTTGCAATGTCGCAGCCGATTGGCGGCACGCTTGCCCAGGTCTACCTGCACGGGCGTGCGATCGCCGCGCTCGCTGGTGCTACCGCTCTTCGCTATCATCCGCGCTGTTACTATAGGCCTGAGGAGTATTCGCCCAGAGAGGTTTGGCCGGCGATGGTCGCCTCTGTCACCGACCTCGCCGGACGGCAGACCGGCGCGCACCGCACCTGGCTCAGCCTGGACGGTGCGGGCAAGGCCCCCGTCGAGACACCGAGGCGGGCGATGGGCGAGCTCCTTGGGCATGGCGTACGCTTCGGTATTGCCCAAGACGTGCTCGCGGCGGGTGAGGGCATCGAGACCGTGTTGTCGCCTCGCCAGGTCCTGCCCAACATGCCTATGGTGGCGGCGCTTTCAGCCACACACCTTACTGCAATCTTGTGGCCTCCAAACCTGCGCCGGCTCTATGTAATTGGCGATCGCGATCCCGCCGGAGAGGGCGCCAAGGACAGTTTGGTCGCCAGAGCAAGGGGTGTCGGGATCGAGGCGATTGCCCTGTCGCCGATATGCGGAGACTTCAACGAGGATCTGCGCCGGCACGGCATCGGCGTTCTTCGGGACGTCTTGAAGCAGCAGATTCACCCTGATGACATCGGTCGGTTCATGCAGGAGTGAACAGGCCGGCGGTGAGACGAGGTGCTACGTCCTGTCATCTCAACCTGCCGTCTCCGATCACCATCGGAAGCAACCTTTGTCGTCAGTGAGTCCGGCGCCCATGGCCTTCTGAGAGGGCGATCGGCCCACAAGCGGGCCGGTCGGGCAATGGCACGGTGCGCCCGCTATTTTCCGTCGGCGGGGCAAGCCCCGCCTTTGCATCGCGAAGCAAAATAGCAGGCGGGCGGCCATCAAGGCCCTCGCGCGAGCGCGAGGACTGCCAGTCCGTCCCGCTTGAGGGCTTTCGACGCCTGCGAAGGCCGCGATGGGCGCGGTCTCCGGACAAGGGGCGCTCCCGATGACAAACGAAGCCGATGCCGCTGAATTCGAGCCGATCCACACTTCGTCTCCCACCGACCAGGTCCTCGACGAACTCCAGCTCTATGGTTGGCGTCCCCATCAGGATGAACCCGATGCGAGGCCGCTACCCGAGGCCAATCAGGTTGCCGCCGCGGTCGCGGATATCGTCGACGCTCTCATAGCCACGCTCAGTGATACTCGCCTTGAACCCGACCTCGATGAGCTGCTCTGGGGAACCGCCAACCTCTTCCATCGAGCCGCGAGCCGAGTTGAGCGCGAGCTCGACGATAATGAGCAGGCGCAGCGCCGGCTCCAAAGCGAACAGGACGGCAGCGAAGTCAAATCCGTCGAACTCGAGCGCCGTACGGCGGAGGGGCAGACACTGATCGAGCGACGCAACGGCATGGAGCTCTTCCGCGATCTCGCCGCCGAAGCCTTTGAGCACCACACCGGCAACGCCTGGCGGCTGCGCACCGGCTCGAAGGTCAACCATCGCAACCTGACCGCCGCCATGATCGATAGCCGCGATTTCGTTGCCGCCAGGCGTCGAGCCGAGACCGAGGTGATGCTGCCGGCCGGTCCCAAGGTTGCCCTGACTGGCGGTGCCGACTTCAACGATCATCATCTGATTTGGGCACGGCTCGATCAGGTTCGTGCAAAGTATCCGCAGATGGTGCTGATGCATGGCGGTTCGCCCAAGGGTGCCGAACTGATCGCTTCGCGCTGGGCCGATCATCGCAAAGTACCGCAAATCGCCTTCAAGCCGGACTGGACCAAACATGGCAAATCCGCACCGTTCAAGCGCAACGATGCCATGCTGGATGTCCTACCGATCGGAGTCCTCATCTTCCCCGGCACCGGGATCCAGGAGAATTTGGGCGACAAGGCACGCAAGCTCGGCATCCCGGTCTATCGTTTCGCACGCGGCGCGTGAGCGTCGTCTTTCCACCAACGCCATTGGAATATGAGGCGTGAAAGCTCGAGCTTACGAGGCGTTCATTTGACAGGAGTTCTGCGGCAGACGAGCATGTCTGCTCGTTTCACGGAGATATCGCAGATGATAAATCAGCTAATTGCCGCGATATTCCTGGCGAGTGCGCTCTTTGCGATCAAGCCGATGTGCGATCGGAATCGTGCAAGATATCTGCGCGGTGAACGCGTCGAAGGCCTGATCCGGACAGCCCGGCACAGGCCGGCGGAGATCGCTCTCTTGCTGGCCTTTGTCGCCTCGGTCGTGGCTTATTTCTACGCCGCCTCATTGGCCTCCGCTGCCGCACAATCCGCGGCGCCAGCCTTACAGCATATCTACTATGGCTTTTCTAAACTATTGGCCATCTGAGTGTGGTCACCGCGCTCTTGCCGAGGTTTCTGCAAGATCGAGGTAGAGGGAAGCCCGGCCGAGGATGGACGAATGGCTCTCGGCCGGGCCAACGCCGGCGACCGATGGTGAAATGGCACGCCGACAAAGCTTCATATCAGAAGAGTTGTGGCGAAAACGTGCATTGAATTGAACGGTGGGAATTTCATGCATGGTTATGGTCGCCGATATTGCAGGTTACATACCTTCGCCCTGGTCATGACGAATTTGAACGTCTTCAGCGTGCGATTTCGCTACGCCGGCCTGATGGCGGCGGTCCGCTGCTTCGGTGCAAAGCTAGGACGGTTTGCCCTGTAAGGCCTTGAGCCTCTCAGTCAAGAGAGAAGTCCGGCAGTTCATGCAGTTCCCAGGTTCGGTGTGCTTGGCCTGGCTTAGGAAGTCCATCATTGGTGTGGGGCCTGCCAGTATTTGAGGCCAATGCTCCGCTGGTCGGTCCACTTTGCATTGAGAATTCCGGATGCAGAAACCTTCATCGTCGCTTCGGCAATGCGCGTGGATCCAACGTCCGCCCGTAGCGTTGGGGGCGGTCACGCAGTGTCTTGGGCCCGCTGGCTCTGCGCCTCTGTCCCGAATGCCTTTTCGAAATGCCGGCGCGGTATGTCTGGTAGACGCAATGATCGGCGTCCCTTTGCGAAGAGCGTGTTCAAAGGGGCGTAGCGAGTGATCGGCGGGGATGAAAGACCAGCTGCGTGTCTCCCTGTTCGCGCTCTCGAAAGCACCAATCCCTCCGACTGACTAATCCCCTAAGTCCGTTCGGTTTCCGGCCGCAACCCCCGCGGTTCCGCACCGTGTTGCCGCGCAAGCGCGGCTGCCCGCGCCACTGCGGACCTTGGGGGTCGAGCTGCCGCTTAAGGCGGCAGTGCAGGCGTCTCCCGTCGGCCTTGTCCGGGTCTCGTCGGAGGGAATGGTCCTTTCGAGCAGCAACGGAGACCTACCATGCAGAACATCGTCATTCTCGCCGGCAACATCGGCCAGGCTCCCGAAACCCGCACCACCCAGGGCGGCACCAACATCACCCACTTCACCCTGGCCACCTCGCGTCCGCGCTACTCCGAAGGCAAGATCGTCCGCGACAAGGACGGCTACCGGGTCCAGGACACCGAATGGCACCGCATCACCGCCTTCAACGGCCTCGGCAAGACGGTCCAGGACCATTGCGCAAAGGGCATGAAGGTCCTGGTTCGCGGCCGCATCCACTACACCAAGTGGACCGACCAGGACGGCAACGATCGCTACGGATGCGAGATCATCGCCGAAACCGTCGACTTTCTGAGCCGGGCCAAAGCGGCCGACAACGGCAACGACCAGCAGGACGATGACGCGGAGATCCCGTTCTGAGCCAGATATCACGAGCCCGGCGGCGCAAGCCGCCGGGTTCCTCTGTGTTCCCAGGGTTCCACACTCCGGCTTGCCAGCCGGAACGGAGCGGCCTCGCGCCTGCCGGCGCTGTCGGAGGCCGCGCTTCTCTTTCTCTATGGCGCCCGAGTCTACGGCTCGTTCAGCCAGCCGCAAGGTCGGGCGGCTCCGACTAGGGCGCTCACCGTCAAGCGCTTCAAAGGCACAACTTGCGATGCCAATGCGGCGTCGAAGCTCGGCGCTGATCGATAGTCCAGGCTACTGGGTTTTGCCAGTTGACAATCCGTCGATCCCTCAAGTACTGTTTATTTGTAATTACAAATGAAAATGAGGGGAATCAATGAGATCGCTTCCATCCCGCGTTCTCGCGACGGCGCTTCTGATTGCATCGATCACCGGTGCGCAAGCCCAATCACAACGGGAGATCACAATCGCAAACGAGGGTGGATTCCCTCCGTTCAACATGACGGCTGCAGATGGAACGTTGCAGGGTTTCGACATCGACCTTGGCAATGCCATGTGCGAGATCATGAAGGCGAAGTGCAGCTTCGTAACGAACGAATGGAGCGGTATCATTCCCGCTCTGCTGGCCAAGAAATTCGATGTCATAATAGGCGGCATGGGCATCACCGAAGAGCGCAAAAAGCGCGTCATCTTCAGCGCACCCTATGCTCGCACCTATTCATATTTCGGGGTGGTGGAAGGTAAGGAATTCACCATCACGCCCGAAACCATGAAAGGTAAGGTGATCGGCGTCCAGCAAGGGACGACCAATGCCGCCTATGTCGAAAGAACATATCCCGGCACGGAAATTCGGCGCTATCCGTCAATGGATGCACTGGTGTCCGACCTGAAGGCAGGGCGCGTCGACGTCGTATTGGGCGATATCGAGCCATTCCTCGCAAAGGGCGGCGAAACGCCGAAGATGGTCAATATCGGCGACCCGGTAGAGGTCTCCGAAGGCATCGGCATGGCCTTCCGTCCTGAGGACACCGGGTTGCGCGATGAATTCAACCTGGCACTGCAGACGCTACGCGATAACGGCAAGTGGGCCGAGCTTGCCAAGAAGTGGGGCCCGCCGATCAAGTAGGCGTCGCCAAACATCGCCACAATGGCGTCAGGCTTCAAGACGGCCATCCACTGCTCGAAGCAGGGGCAGGCGGCCGTCAATCTGTTCTCGCAAGTATCAATCCGTTGCTGGCCCATATCCGGAACAGTGGCGCTCAAACCGCACGTTCCGCTGGCGGAGCCGCGGTCGTCGGATCAATTCCTTAAGGTAGTGCTGGATGCTTGAGTATTTGGAAGCGGGTTGGGGCTGGCAATTCGCAAGAGCCTTTGGCGTCAGCCTGACAGTCGCGGTTCTCAGCTTCGCATTCTGCATCCTCATCGGGATCGCACTTACGATCATCGCGAGATCCAGGCTTTGGGGCGCGGCTGCGATCATTAAGCTCTACACCTACATTTTCAGAAGCCTGCCCGACATCCTCCTCCTGCTCCTGATCTTTTACACAGCTGATGGGATCATCAACGGTGCATTGGCAACCATCCCGGGCATGTCTCACCTCACCGTGAACCCACTGGTCCCCGGCATCATGTCGACCTCCATTGTTCTCGGCGCCTATTCGACCGAACTCTTCAAGGCCAGTTGGGCAGACATTCCCCCCGGGCAAAATGAAGCGGGACGCGCGCTGGGCTTCTCGGCTTTCCAGTCTCTCGCCCTGATCATTCTCCCTCAGGTTTATCGGAAGATGATTCCGTATCTGAGTTCGCTTTGGCTGATCAGCATGAAGGAAACCGCTCTTCTGAGCATCATCGGCATTTCAGACATCGTTCGCACCGCCTCCATCGGGGCCCGCTCAACTGGGGCGCCGTTCACCTTCTACGGTATCGCGATCGCCATCTTCATCGTCTTCGCCTTCGCCTCAGCCAAGCTGTTCCACAGGCTGGAAAAGCGCTCGCGCCGGTCCATGGGAGAAATCTGATGGACCTCATCATCACCTACGGCAAGGAAATCCTGGGCGGACTATCGACCACCCTTGCGCTGTTCATCATCTCGCTCGTCATCGGCTTCGTGCTCGCAGCCACCTGCGCCTTCATCCAGATCTACTTCGGCGGGCTGCTGTCGAGGGGCGTGTGGAACCTCATGTTCTGCATTCGCGGCGTGCCCATGCTGCTCGTTCTCTACGTTATCTATTACGGTTTCCCAGTGCTCCCGATCATCAGAGACACAATTCTTTGGGACGTGTTCTCAAGTCCGTTCTGGTGCGCTGTCTTGTGCCTGTCCATCGTCGAGATGGCCTACACGTCCGAGATCATGCGGGGGTCTTATTTTCAAACCCCGAAGGAACAGATCGAAGCTGCCAAATCGCTTGGCCTGAGCGGCTTCCAGACATTCCGCGTGGCGATACTTCCAGCCATGCTGCGCAACGGTTTTGCCGCCTACACCACCGAAGTCATCATGCTTTGCAAATCCACCGCGCTCGCCTTCACCGTTACAGTGATGGACGTCATGGGGTTCGCCAACGAGATCCGCTCGCGCACGCTCGACGTCTACGAACCGCTGCTCAGCGCGGGCGCAATCTACATCTGCATCACCATCATGAGCCGCGTCGCTCTTTCGACGGTCTTTTCGCTGGTCGCCGTTTCCGGCCGCGATCGGATCAGGGCGCTGTGATGGCGCGATCGAACGATGCTCCATTGGAGAGGAATCCGGCAATGGCCGAGAGTGATTTTGTGAGATCTGTCGAAATCGAAGGCATGAGCAAGTGGTTCGGCGATTTCCAGGTCCTGACCGACATCAATCTGACCGTGAAGGAGGGCGAGAAGATCGTGGTCTGCGGGCCTTCCGGATCAGGGAAATCGACGATGATCCGCTGCATCAACGGTCTGGAGCCATTCCAGGACGGTGCCGTCAGGGTAAACGGCATCGCCTTGTCGCAAAAGTCGAGGGTGCTCGATGCCGTCCGCAGGAATGTCGGCATGGTCTTCCAGCAGTTCAACCTGTTTCCCCATCTCACGGTCCTCGAAAACTGCACCCTGGCGTTGAGGTGGGTCCACAAAATGCCGCGCAAGGAAGCCGAAGACCTTGCGAAGCACTATCTGGCATGGGTCAGAATTCCTGAACAGGCGGGCAAGTACCCGCGCCAATTGTCGGGAGGCCAGCAACAACGCGTGGCGATCGCGCGATCGCTGTGCGCCAGGCCGAAAATCCTGCTCTGCGACGAGCCGACATCCTCCCTCGATCCCGAGATGGTGAAGGAGGTGCTGGAAACGCTCGCCGATCTCGCAGATGACGGGATCACCATCATCTGCGTCACGCATGAGATGGGGTTCGCCCGCAGGATCGCGGACCGCATCATCTTCATGGATCAGGGGAAGATTGTCGAAGAGGCGGCACCCTCCGTGTTTTTCGGCAATCCGCGCGAAGCGCGCACCAGGCAATTTTTGGAGCAGATTCTCCACTGAGTCTCGGCCTGGCACGACGATCGACCAAGAATCCAAGCAATTTCGTAGGCAATAAGAAATGAATCTAGTGGCTGACACACTGTCGCTGGCGACGGAGCAACGTTCGCTCGGCCCGACGAACCCCGTATTCCCCCTGCTGCCGGCGCTGCTTTCAGGATGCCCCGTCTCCTCGGAGGAGGACATGCAATATCCGCTCGAGGTGGCCTATGATTACGCATCGGTGAGCCGCGTCTCCTTCAAGAAGGGCTCTGGCTGGAACGACTGGCAGGAACTCCTGCCGCCGCTGCACCCGAAAATGACCATGCCGGTCGGCGGCACGCCGCTGGTGGACGTGTCAGGCGTCGCGCCCCAACGCTTCCGCGCGCGCGGCGTGTTTGTGAAGGACGAAAGCCGGAACCCGACCTGGAGCCACAAGGACCGGCTGAACCGCTTCACGGTTTCGGCTGCCCTCTATGAAGGAGCATCGACCATCATCGTGGCCTCGTCGGGAAATCACGGCGTATCGGCGGCGGCGATGGCCAGACGTGCGGGACTGAATTGCGTCGTCCTCACCATGCCTGAAGTCAGCCCGGCATTTCGGGACATGATTCTCGGCTATGGCGCATTTCCCATATTCCTGCCGGCGGAAGACCGTTGGCCGGCAATGCGGCTGCTTCAGCAGGTTTCCGGAACTTACCCCGTCAGCAATCTCACGACGGTGCACACCGGGCACCCTTGGGGGCCGGAAGGCTACAAGACCATCGCCTATGAAATTCTCGCCGATCTGGATGGGCTGGTTCCAGCGGCCGTGGTGGTGCCTACGGGCTACGGCGAGATGCTGTACGGCATCTACAAAGGCTTCAACGAGGCCCGGCTGCTGGGACATATTGATCGAATACCACAGCTCGTATCGGTCGAGCCGGCGGCGCGCGGCCCCCTCTACCACGCCATCAAGGCTGGCCAGCCGGCCACGACGGTCGCTGCAAATCCGACGATACAATCTGGGACCGCCACCACGGTGAATGGCTACAGATCCGTCGTCGCAATGCGCGAAAGCAAGGGCATCCCGCTGCTGGTCGACGACGATGCGGCACTTGCCGCGCACGCGGTCATGGCCCGCCAGGGACTGTGGCAGGAAGTCTCTTCGAGCGCCGCCTTTGCCGCTCTCGAGGATATTCCTGATCTCGATAGCGATGGGCCGGTGGTCGTGATGGGCTGCTCGACCGGCCTGAAGGAACCCACGGCATCCATGCAGGTGTCTATGGCGAAAGCGGATCTGGCGTCGCTGCGCGCCTACCTGAAACGCGAATACGGCTTCGAGCTCTGACCCGCAGGACCGCGCAGCCGACCTGGCGACCATCACCGGCAGCCGGAATCAACAGACAGGCGAGACCATGTCCAACCTCGAGAATGCCCTTCTGGAAGCGGACCGCAATCTGCAGGCCGCGACCGCCAAGCTCTTTGATCTGATATCGATCCCTTCCGTTTCCAGCGATCCGGAAGGAAAGCCCGGCATCGAACAGGCGGCGCGCTGGTTGTGCGACGAGCTTTCCGGCTTGGGCTTCGACGCACGCGTGGTGGAGACCGAGGGGCACCCGCTCGTGCTGGCCCACTCGACGGACGACCCCCGGGCTGGCCGGCCGAAATTGCTCTTCTACGGTCACTATGATGTGCAGCCGGTTGGCACATTGGAGGATTGGCGGCATAGGCCATTCGAGCCGAAGATCATCGAGGAAGACGGGGTTCGCCGCTTCTACGGACGGGGCGCCTCGGACAGCAAGAGCCAGCTATGGACATTCATCGAGGGGCTCCGCGCATGGAAGTCCGTCCATGGCGGCTTCGCGGGCAAGGTGACCATTCTGCTGGAAGGGGAGGAGGAGTCCGGCTCCCACAGCCTGCCGGCCTTCCTGGAAGCGCATCGGGATGAACTGGCGTGCGACATAGCTTTCATCTGCGATAGCGACATGTGGTCCCCGACGCAGCCGGCACTGAGCCTGCGCCTGAAAGGCCTGCTGCACGAAAAGGTCACGATCTTCGCGCCGAACCGCGACCTGCATTCAGGCTATTTCGGAGCGGTCGCGGCAAATCCGATCCGCATCCTCGGTTCGATCCTTGCAGGCATCCACGACAAGGCCGGGCGCGTGACCATCGAGGGCTTCTACGATGGCGTGAAGGAGATTGCGCCAACGCTTCGCGCCCAATGGCGCGCTCTTTCGGGTGAAACCGATCTTTTCGACAAGGTCGATCTGACGGGCGGCACCGTCGAGCAAGGCTATTCGCCGCTTGAGGCCATCTGGGGCCGGCCCACGATCGATTTCAATGGCGTGACCGGCGGAAACCAGGGACCCGGGGAGCGCTCCGTCATCCCCGGTTCCGCCACCGCGCGGCTGTCTTTCCGCCTGGTGGAGGGACAGGATCCGGCGCATGTCCGCCAGACCTTCCAGCGCCATGTCCGGTCGCGCTTGCCGGAGGGATGCACGGTGGAGTTCGAAGGGTTTCCGGGCAGTAGCGCGGTTACCTTGCCCGAGGACAATCCATTCGTGAAAGCAACGGCCCGCGGATTGGCAAGGGAATGGGAAAGCTCGACTGTCTTGAAGGGCTCCGGCGGATCGATCCCGCTCGCGCAGCAATTCAAGGACATGCTCGGCATCGATTGCATCGTGATCGGCTTCATCCTGCCCGATGACGCGATACACGCGCCTGACGAGCGCTATGACATCGAGCGGTTTCACAAAGGCGTACGCAGTTGGCTCCGCATCCTGGACGAAATCCAGAGAGCCTAGAGCCAGGCCGCGCTTTTCAAAAGCACCTTCGACTCTTGCTGAAAGGCCTGTGCAAGCCGGTGTCCAGCGTCCGCTCACTACCCTTCCTCCGGCTCTGGTCCGGCAATACCGCTTGCAGCATTGCCACCTGGGCGCTGCCTTTCGTGCTCGGCTTCGCTGTGTCGCAAAACATTCTGTCCGCGATTGATCTCGGCCTTTTCCTCGCGCTCCGCTCGCTCGGCTTTCTTGCCGCGGTGCCGATCGGCGGTGTCATGGCCGACCGGATCGGAAGCCGCAGGATCATACTGGCCTCAAGCCTGATCGCCGCCGGCGGAACCCTGCTCATCTGCATCGAGCTTGCCCGGGATGCGCAGGCAGCGTCGTTGCTGACCGGAGCGGGCGTGCTCCTATCGGGTATCGGGCAGGGCGCTTCCAGGCCTGTCTATCAGTCGATCGTGCCATGCGTCGTGCCTGAAGCGGACCTCCAAACCGCCAACGCGGCGCTCAGCCTCTCGGTGCGGGGAACGATCCTGGTCGGGCCTGCCACCGCCACGCTGATCGCCACCCTGTTTGGTGTTGCGGCTGCATTCCTCGCGATCGGGATACTCTGGACCGTCAGCGCCCTACTACCGCCCTGGCCGACGGAGCCTCGCAAGCAGGCTGACAGGTCAACATCGCAGTCGGCCTTTTTGAAGCGCTTCGCGGCTGACTTTGCCGAGGGCTATCGCGAAGCGCGGCGCCATCCCTGGTTTTTCGCCGCGCTCGCGGCCCTCTGCGCCGTCGTGGCGACAGGCTATTCCGTCACCAATGTACTTGTGCCCGTCATCAGCGCCGAGGTGTTCGGCGACGTGACGCTGCTGGTGTGCAGCGTCACGGCATACATGTCGGGTGCGCTGGTCGGCGCCGTTGTGGTTTCGTGCTGGAAGCCGGCCAAGAGGGGGTGGTGGGCGCTCGCCGGCTTGGGCAGCTACGCGCTGGTGCCGCTCAGCCTCCTGGCGGCCGAGACGTTCTGGCTTCCGATGGCCGCCTATGCTCTTGCCGGCTTTGGCATGGAATTGTTCAACGTCATCTGGTTCACCGCCATCCAGGACGGGATTGCCCGCGAAAAGCTCGCGCGCGTCTCCTCGCTGGATTTCATCGTATCCTATGGCCTGGCGCCGCTGGGCCTGTCGGCGATTGCGCCCTTGTCGGCAATCATCGGCATCACGCCGATTCTCATCGCGACTGCGGTCATCTGCATGCTGGCCGCGATCCTTGCCGGCATGACTCCCACGGCGGCGGAGTTTCGTCTGAAACGGACGTGAACGGAACAGGACAAGGGGTTATGGCGGCTTCGCCCGACAGACAATGGAGAGGTTTTATGGCTAGTCAGGTCTGGTCCACCATCGATTTTGAAAGGCATGGCGTCCAGTCCGACTATGCCCGGGTTCCCTACTCATCCGACACATCAGCCTATGGCTGGCTCCCGGTTCCGATGATCTGCGTGAACGAGGGGGAGGGCCCGACCGTTCTTTTGACGGCCGGGACCCATGGCGACGAGTATGAAGGGCAGATCGCCTTGCGCAGGATCGCCCACGCCCTTACGCAGACGAAAGTCAAAGGCCGGGTCATCATCCTGCCGGAATTGAACCGTCCGGCGGTCATCGCGGGGCGCAGAAACTCGCCGCTGGATGGAGGAAACCTCAACCGGCTGTTCCCCGGCGACGCCGCGGGCGGCCCGACCGCCATGATCGCGCATTACGTGACCGAGGTCCTCTTTCCGCTGACCGATTACGTGCTCGACCTTCATTCGGGCGGAAGCTCGCTGGACTACATGCCCGTGGCCTTCGCACATCGCGGCCGCACGCCGCAACAGGCGCGGCGGATCGAGGAACTGCTCGATGCCTTCCGTGCTCCAAACAGCATTCTCACCGATGGCAAGGGTGGGGGCGGAGCCGCGACGCTCTACGCTTCGGCGGTCGCACACGGACTGGCGGCGCTGACAACGGAGCTCGGCGGTGGACCGGGACTGTCGCCGGCCGGCGCCGACCTGGCGGAGGCCGGCATCCGCCGCGTTCTGCGCCAAATGGGGATCGCGCCGGAGATTTCGGCACCGGAAGCCCAACCTGCCCGCCGGCTGAAAATGCTGCCGCCCGCCTCCTCGATCTACGCGCCCTCAGACGGTCTTTTCGAACCGATCGCGAAGATCGGCGACCCGGTCAAAAGCGGGGAACCGGCAGGATATCTGCATCCGCTTGGTCTGCCGCTGGCCAAACCGCTCGAACTCCGCTTCAGTGCCGACGGCATCGTGATCTTCCGGAGATTTCCCACCCTCACCGCAACCGGCGATGCGCTCTATGGCCTGTGTGCCGAGATCGGCGGTTGAGCGTCATTCATGGCAGGACGAAAAGCTCGCGAGGCATCGTGGTCAGCGACTCATGTCCCGTCGCCGTAACGCGGACGGTGTCCTCGACCATCATGCCGTCCACGCCGAGTTCGTAATAGGGTGTTTCCAGGCAGAGGCACATCCCTTCGACGAGCGGGGTGGTGTCGGAAGGGTTGATCAGCGGCGAGTCATACGAGCGCAGCCCGATGCCATGGCCGCAATGCTGCCGCCTGTACTCGGGCAAGCCGTTGGTACGCACGGCCTTTACCGCCACCCCGAACAGCTCATTGGCTGCGATCCCCGCACGCACCGCCGCAAGCTCTTCGTCCAGTCCCACACGCAGCGCCTGGTAAATCCTGCGCTGCCGGGCATCGGGTTCGCCGAAAACGAAAGTCCTGGCTATATCGGACCAATAGCCGTCGACGGTGCATCCGGCATCGATACGGATCATCTCGCCTTTGGCGATCACCCTCCAGGTGGGATAGGCATCCGCCAGTGCCGACCTTGGCCCTGATGTCACGGAAACAAAGCGCGGAATTCCTCCGCCGGTGACGATATTACCGGTGAGCCCCGCTGCAATGTCGAATTCGGTCATGCCGGCGCGAGCGTTCTCGATCACCCATCGAAAGCCATTCTCGATCAGTCGCACGGCCTTTCGCAGGCGCACCAATTCGCCGGCCGTTTTCGTGGCGCGTGCCCGTGCAATGTCCAGCGTGACGTCGATAACGGACCGTTCACCGAATATCTCGCGGCACATGGTCCAGACCAGATCGTCATTCGTGCGGTCCACGCCGATGAGGCCGCTCGCTGGCCTTAATGCTCTCAAGGCTTCGGCAAGGGCTTCCTCAAAACCCACGCTTGCCGGTCGGCCAAAGTCCGCCGGTCCGAGGGCTGCCGATACGAAATGGAAAACACCGTACCGATATAGCAGGCCGGCATCGCCCAGCACGTCGAGCGCGGGGCCTGCATCGGCAGCGCTTGCGACCAGCGATGCCTCGTCGCGAGAGGCAAGCACTGCGGATCGATAAGTTGGCGCCAGATCGTGCGCCATGCTCACATAACCGGACAGATAACTTTTGTTGATCGTGTCGGAGGACACGATCAATGCAACCTCGTGCGGCACTTCCGCGAAGACCTTGGTTCTCAGTTCTGCCGCCAGAACCGTCATGTCCATGCTGCTGTCTGCGTCATTCACTGTGGTAATCCCCGAAGCCGGCGACCCGGTCAGCCCAGACTTGCCAGAGGTTGGAGCGGGCTGAACTCTCCGATGAACTCGTTGCGATAGCCGGGAAAAGACAACTTCACCCAGGTCAATGCATCGGTGTGCGCCCATGTCCGCCGCTCCGACACCAGCAGCGGTTCGTTGGGCGCGAGGCCCAGCACCTTGGCAATTCGGCGGTCTGCATTCGTTGCCCGGATCGTGTTGATCAGCCGCGTGCACGGTAGCCGCGCCAACAGCCATTCGTTCGGCAGCACTTTATCAAACGTTTCGAATTCGACTTCAGGAATAACCGAGATGCGGATAAATCGTTGCTCGAACACCTCGTTCGTGCCGTTGGCCTGATGGACGAGTTCAAGCCTTAGCAGACGTTCGTTCTCGACCGCCTCTTGCCATCCATAGGCCTGTGCGGCGTCAACGACCTCGCGTTCGAGCAGTTCGAAGCTGTAGGTCTTGTTTGCGCTCTCGATCTTGTCGCGAATATCGATGACGCCGATGACTGCGTGATTGTCCGTGCGTTCACTGACGAAAGTCCCCAGACGCCGTCGCCGGACAATGATCTTGGCGTTCGCCAGATTGTTCAGCACTTTGTTCAGCGGCGCTCTAGAGACACCAAGTGTGAACGCCAGGTCTTCCTCCGGCGGAATTCGATACCCCGGCGGCCAGGCGCCGGTCTGGATTTTGCCGCGGATCGCACGCTCGATCTGCTGGTGCGGTGCTCCGACGCCATCCAGCGTAAGATCAGGAGATATCTCACTTTTTCTGCCACGTGTCTTCATGGAAATAACATAGACCACAGTCCTCGATTCAGAAAAGAGACGATTATCATCGCCCTTGCCCGTGAGTGTGGCCGCTGCGGGTGTCACGGGCTGCCTTTTCGAAGCGTCGGTACTTTATGGGGGAAGACGTAGCGGTTGGTCCCTCCGCGAAGAGTGTGTCCAAAGGGGCCGTGGCAAGTGACCGGCAAGGACGGAGCTCTTGCTGTGTATCTCCCGGTCTGCGCTCGCGAAAGCACAATCCCTCCGACTGACGGATCCCCTAAGTCCGTTCGGTTTCCAGCCGCACTCCCCACCGTTCTCACTCCGGCTTGCCAGCCGGAACGGAGCGGCCCCCGCACCTGCCGGCGCTGTCGGGGGCCGCACTCTCTTTCTCTCTCTGACGTCCCAGTCTACGGCTCACTCCGTCAGCCTCAAGGACGAGCGGTCCCCCCAAAATTCTGGCGAATTTCGGCTCCCCCGCCCGCCGGCTCTGCCGGTCGCTGCGCGATCCTTGATCCTGTCTTCGCTGCGTCCGTGCCCGCCTCCCGTCATCGAGACCAAGGAGAACGCCATGACCTATGAAATCAGCCTCGAGCGCCACATCGAAGAACTGCACGCCGAAGCCAAGGCCTGCCTCGACCCTATTGAGTGCGAGGCAATCTGGAACGCCATCAAGGAGGCTCACGAGGCTCTCGCCGCCGAGGAGGCTGAAAGCTTCTGGGCTGACTTCCTCGCCCCAGCCGAGCCGGTCCCGGCTGTAAGCCTCCCATTCTAAGACTTCAGGAGGCAGGCGCGCAGGCGCCTGTCTCCTGATATTGCGCCATTTGGGCCGCTCAGGCACATCGAGCGCCTTCGCGTCCCCTCGAAGGGACAGGCTTGTGCCTCTCCCTTTGAACATCCCTCTCCCTTACGCGGACATTTCTTGAGATCGAATCGATTTGGCCGACTGTCGCCGCAAACGGCGCTCTCGAATTGGATCGTCCCACCATGTTTTGGGTAGCATACGGACCAAGAGCGACTAAAATAGTCGTAATGCTGGCATGCGCGCTCGCAGGAGTGGGAGGTGGTCTTGCATGATCACCGCTCGACAATCACGAGCTGCGCGCGCGTTGCTTGGCTGGACGCAAGAAACGCTCGCCGACAGGGCTCGCATATCCTTGACCGCGCTCAAACGCCTCGAATCCGAGAATGATCTGACGGTATATGAATCAACGCGCGACCAAGTACGCCGGGCCTTTGAAGCAGTGGGGATCGTCCTCCTCTCGACCGACAAGGGAGAAGGCGTTCTGCGGCTCCATCAGGGCAATCAGCGTGGCAAGTCTTAGGCGCTCGTCTGACGAGGGCATCTGCGACGGTCGACGAAGGTTAAAGAGTGCGTCCAGGGCGACTAAGAAGGTCGGTTCCGAGAAAGGAAAACCACAGGTGCCCGACAAGGAACGAGCCATTCCCCGTTTTCAGGACGAACCGCCAACCGGCCCTCGACTGACCGCCTATGATCGCTCCCATATGTCCCTTTATCTGCGCCTGCTCGATGCCGCCAAAGATGGTGCGGACTGGCGCGAAGCGGTGCGCGTTTTGTTCGGACTGGACCCCGACGAAGATCCCGGCCGTTGCCGCCGCATTCACGACAGCCATCTGGCCAGAGCTCACTGGATGACCGAGCAGGGTTATCGCGAACTGGCCCGCGAAAGCCGGCGCTCCTGACAGGAAGTGATGCCGAAGAAGCAACACCTGTTGCCCAGTCTGAGACTTCTCCCGTTGGAATTGTCAGGGAATCCTCCTCCCTCCTCAACGAAATCAGCAAAAAGGAAGGGCGTGTTGATGGCTGATGCATCCCAATGGCGTTCCTCGGCACCTTACCGACATGTCGACAATCTCAGCGCGTCGGATCTGGCCTGGGAATGGCTACGCCGCAACGAGGCCTATGGCCGCGACTATGCTGCATCCATCGGGCCTGATGCCAACCATGATGCGCAGGCAATGCGGATCCGCCAACAATGGGGGCTGCAATTTCCCGGTCGATCCTTCGCTCGACGGGCCTGCACCTGACCTCTTGTGGTTGCCTCAGGAGGATGCAAGCAGCGTTGTGCTGACGTCGGCACCCGCTGTGCTGACGCAATCTGCCAGCCAGACGGCCGACATTTGTCTGCCCGGCTCCCATGTCGACGAAATGGGGCGCCATAGCCTCTATGATCTTGGCGGTATGCAGCGTGTCCAGCTCTTGTGCCTCGACGGGTTCGAGAGGCAAGGGCGCCTGGCTGCCGTCATCCCGCTTGGCCTCGAAGGGTTCGACCGCCTCGAGGCTCTTTATCGCTTTCTGGCGGCGCTTCATCGGCGCTCAGTTCCCCAGGACAAACGTCTGACGCCGCAACAGAGGGCGCGCGCACGCCGGATGCTGCAGGCCTGGGACGGGGCACGTGACGGCGCCACTCAACAACACATCGCCGAGGTCGTCCTCAGCCGCGCCCGTGTCAGCCGCGATGAATGGCAGGTCTCCTCCAGCCGCTATGCCGTGATGGCCTTGCTGCGTGATGCGCGGGCGATGGTCGCCGGTGGCTATCGAAAACTGCTTCGTCATCGTCGCCGATCCTAACGGCCCCGGCCGCTGAAGCGGTGTGCGAATTCGAGAACCCCCAAGATCGCACTGCAACTCGCCGGTGCTGCTTCGCCATCGTGATCTTCGTCCGCCGCCGGTCATCGGCGGCATCCACGAGCATCACGAAAGACTTGTTTCATGCGACCTGAGATCAGCGATCTGCCGCCGCACTTCCTGCGCACCAAGGAAGCTGCTCATTTCCTCAGCCTGTCCGCCCGCACCCTCGAAAAACACCGAACCTATGGCACCGGCCCGATCTACCGAAAACTCGGCGGACGCGTCGTTTATGCCGTCGATGAGCTTCTGGCTTGGACCGATCGTGGGGCCGTCACCTCGACCTCCGACCCGCGCGGATCGGTCCTGCCGGCCAAACGACACGTCACAGTGCCGCCGCTCCACGCCGGCCGCTTTGCGCGCTGACTGCAGCAGGAGCGACCAAGATGACGCGATGTCATACCCCATCGGAGCGCGCGCAACTCGACCTCTTCCGCACGCTCCCCGGCAAGTTTGCGCCAAGAGATGCGCAGGATCTCATGGCCTATCCCTTCTTTTCGCTGTCCAAGACGCATCGAGGCGCGCCGATCGATTATCAGGCGGGCAATGTCTCGATCCGGGTCGAAGCCGTGCCCGAGCACGGCATGGCGACGATCTGGGATGCCGACATTCTGATCTGGGCCGGGAGCCAGATCGTCGAGGCTCGCGACGGCGGGCTTCGCACCTCGAGGTGCATGGCCGCGACGCCCTACGAGATCCTCAAATTTACAGGGCGGGGTACCTCGCTGCGTGATTATCTGCGCCTGAAAGCCGCGCTCGATCGGCTGCAGTCGACCACCGTCTGCACCTCGATCCGCCAGTCCATGGCAGAGCGGCGCCATCGTTTTTCCTGGGTCAATGAATGGCAGGAACGCCTGAACGGCCATGGCAAGGCCGATGGCATCGAGTTGGTGCTGCCCGATTGGTTCTATCAAGCGGTGCTCGATGACGCGCTCGTCCTGACCATCGATCGCGCTTATTTCGCGCTCACTGGTGGCCTCGAGCGCTGGCTCTATCGCATCGTTCGCAAACATGGCGGGCGGCAACGGCGTGGCTGGAGCTTCGAGTTTCGCCATTTGCATCTCAAGTCCGGCAGCCTCTCGCCCTACAAACGCTTTGCCTTCGAACTGCGCGACATCATCCGTCGCCAACCATTGCCGGGTTATGATCTGTCCATCGAGGTCGATCGGCGCGGACACTCGCTCTTGTCCTTCGAGACGATCTCGCCCTGTGGACAGGCTGTGGACGGCCTCGTGCTTTCGGGAACCGGCAGTGACGTGCCATCAAGAACCCGACATTCGTGCCATCAGGAACCCAAACAGGATCTAACCCATTGTAAGATTTTCGAAAATCGCGCTCTTAACTTAGACTCTAACAAAGAATCTAACTTCCTTGAGTGCGCGCGCGAGGGGGAAAACCCCGAGGCTGGCGTGCCGGAGGCCGCCAATCTTTCGTCCCCGGGCTGCACCGGTTCGGCCGTCCGCAGGCCAGGCGCATGCACGGCCTCGCGTCGTAGCGCCTCTGTCCTCCTGCAGAGGGCTCGGTCATGACCGGCTCAGCACCTTCTCACCCCGATCGCGGCCCCATGCCGTCGGCGTCGGTGCCGGACGTTCTCACGCATGTGGAACTGACATGGATCGAAAAGCGCATGGAGAACTGGATCCGTTTCGGCAAACCAGCCCAGGAGCAACTTATCGATCAGCAGCGGCGCGTTCTTTCCTTCCGTCCCGGCAGCATCTTCGCCTTCCTGCGTTGGGCCGCCAACGACTATGGCACGATCCTTTCGCGCATCGACATCGTGCGCGCAATCGAGCCAGGGCAAGCCTACCAGACGCCTCCCTTCGTGCGGCCCGGTGGCGACATTCTCCTCACGGTCGAAAGCTGGCCCAAGGTCGAGCGGGTGCTCCTGCATATCGATGCGATTGAACGGCTCGGCATCGATCCGAGCGAGGTCGCCCCCGATCATTGGCGGCATGTTCACAACCGCATGAATGCCGGGCTGTCGCCGCGCCCCTACACGATTGGCCGTCATCAAGCCTGGCTCAAGCGACGGGAGATCGAACGATGACCCGCCGAGGCTATGTCATTGTGACAACGCTCGCTGCGTTCGGCGTCGTCATCACCTCTGTTGTATCGATGTCCCCGAGGCTCGTCTGGAATGCCTCGGCCAGCACGCCGATAGGTCTGTATTTGATTGCATCGGCGGGCCCGCTCGTTGGCGGTGATCTGGCTGCTCTGCTGCCACCCGAGCCGGTCACCCGCTTCATGGTCCAGCGCGGCTATGTCGGCGAAGGCGTGCCGCTCCTCAAACATATCGCAGCCCGGCCGGGGCAGGTGGTGTGCCGATGCGGGCGCAGCATCAAGGTCGATGGGGTGCAGATCGGCGAGGCGCTCTATCGCGATCGGCATGACCGCGCCCTGCCGGACTGGCAGGGTTGCCGCCGGCTCTCCGATGGCGAGGTGTTCGTCCTGAACCGGAACGTTCGAGACAGCTTCGACGGGCGTTACTTTGGCCCAATGCCGGCGAGTACCGTCATCGGCCGCGCTATCCCGCTGTTCATCGACGAGCGCGGCGACGGCCACTTCATCTGGCGACCAACGATGCACTGAGCGCTCGCCGGCGGCGCGGCCGCCGTCACCCTCTTCCATCACCACCGACACCCAGGAGCCCGACATGACGCAGATCGGACAGTTTACGCGCGAGAAAAAGGGATTCTTCGGACGCATTCACACACTCTTGGTCGACACCGCGTTGGCCATCCTTCCCACCGAACTGAGCGATGCTGAAAACGCGCCAGACTACCGGCTGCATGTCGGCGGTGAGGAAGGCCCTGAGGTGGGGGCTGGCTGGAAGCGCTCCAGTGACAAGGCAGGTGCCTACATTGCCGTGTCCATCGACGATCCGGCTTTGCCGCAGCCAATCCGCGCCAACCTGTTCCAGAACGGCAACGACAAAACGTCCTGGTCCCTGCACTGGAATCGTCAGCGCGACCGCGTCGAGAGGGACTGATCGATGCCGTCTCGCCGCCTTTCGACCAACCAATCGGCCGCCGCTGGGCTGCGCCATGTTGCGCGGCGTCAGGTCCTTGTTCTCCTTACCGGCCTGACTGTCACGACTGCGATACCGCGCGCCGCAAATGCGCAACCCGCCGCAGTCGAACGGCCGTCGCCCGGCGATCTCTATGCGAAATACGTCAGCGAGGCGGCGCTGCGCTTCGGCGTGCCACCGGCCTGGATTCGAGCCGTCATGCGCGCCGAAAGCGACAGCGACATTTCCGCCATCTCGCGCAAGGGCGCCATCGGCCTGATGCAGATCATGCCGGCCACCTGGGCCGAGCTGCGCCTGCGGCATGGGCTCGGCCGCGATCCCTTCGATCCGCGCGACAACATTCTGGCGGGAGCGGCCTATCTGCGCGAACTCTACGACCGCTATGGTTCGCCGGGTTTCCTCGCGGCCTACAATGCCGGTCCGTCACGTTACGAGGCCTATCTCGCCGGGCGTCCCTTGCCGGCCGAGACCCGCGCCTATGTGGCAAGGCTCGCACCCATCATCGGGATCGACAAGCGCTTGCGCCCTTTCGCTTTTGCGGTGGTCGATCCCAAGGCCTGGAAAGGCGCGCCGCTCTTCGTCGCGCAGTTCGACGGCCAATCGGTTGCCATGCGTCCACTCATCGATCGGCGGCCAAATGACGAAGCTCTTGGACCGTCGTCGCGCAGCATCACGGCCATCATGCCGCGCTCGCAAGGTCTGTTCGCCGCCCACGCTGGTGGAAGGAGGGGGGCGTGAGCGCGCTGGTATTGCTTCGCGCTGTCTCGGGCTCTGGCGTGGTCTGGAGGGAGCGCAAGGGGAAGCCAGGGGAGGCGACCGGAGGATGGCGAGATAAAAGGCCGCGAGGTGCGGTGTCGGTCGGTCGTGTTGTTTCAAGGGGTTATGGCTCGTTTTTGCGAGGTGCGAGCGTTTTGCGCACCCCGTGCCAAATACGTTTTCCTAAGGATTTCCGCTGCTTGGCGCGATGTGCAGGACATCGGTCATGACCGCCGAGGATGATTTTCGTATTCGGCCAGGTCGCATCCGCTCCTCCCGCGCACAGCGGACCAGGCCCTTCATCGCGCAGGCGCTCGCCGCCGCGCAGCGGGCGGGCGCCGGCGTCTCGCGCTCGGGCCGGATCAGTTCCCGCAGCCGTTCGACCTTCGGACGCGGAAGGACGGCGAGCGTGCGCGCCAATATTCTCCTGACCGGCCGCTCGCGGATCACCGTCGTCAAGACGCGGGTTGTGCGACATCAAGGGCGGACGGCGCCACTCACCGCCCATCTCGACTATCTGCGCCGCGAGGGCGTGACCCGCAACGGGGAGAGGGCTCGGCTGTTCGGGCCGGCGAGCGATCAAGTGGACGGGCGCGGCTTTGCCGCGCGCTGCGAGGACGACCGGCATCACTTCCGATTCATCGTCTCGCCGGAAGATGCCGTCGATATGGCGGACCTTCGATCCTTCGCCCGTGACCTCATGGGGCAGATGGAAAAGGATCTCGACACAAAGCTCGACTGGGCCGGCGTCGATCACTGGAACACCGACAATCCCCATGTCCACATCATTCTGCGTGGCCGCACCGATCATGGCCAGGACCTCGTCATCGCCCGCGACTACATCAAGGACGGGATGCGCGCCCGCGCTGCCGATCTCGTTACGCAGGAACTCGGGCCCCGGACCGACCTCGACATCCGACGCCACCTGGACCGGCAGATCGAGGCCGAACACTGGACTCAGCTCGACCGACAGCTCGTTCGCGATGGCCGCGGCAGCGGCGTCATCGACACTGCGCCCGACCGGCAAGGCAAGCCCGATGAGTATCATCCCCAAAAGGTTGGGCGGCTTCGCAAGCTCGAGACCCTCGGCCTCGCCGTTGAGGTCGGACCTGGGCAGTGGAGGATCGAGGAGAAAGCCGAAGCGACCCTGCGCGAGCTCGGCGAGCGGGGCGACATCATCAAGCGGATGCACCGTGCGCTGACGGAGCGCGGCATCGAACGCGGCGCGGCAAGCTATGTGCTCGCCGCCGAAAGCCTCGACACGCCGATCATTGGCCGCCTGGTCGATCGCGGTCTCGATGACGAGCTGAAGGGCACGGCCTATGTCGTGGTCGACGGCATCGATGGCCGCACCCATCATATCAAGCTACCCGACCTCCATGCGGCTGGGGACAGTGTGCCCGGATCGATCGTCGAACTGCGCCGGTTCGATGATGCGAAGGGAGAACGGCGGGTCGCCATCGCTGTCCGGTCCGACCTCGACATCGATCGCCAGATCTCCGCAACCGGTGCCACTTGGCTCGACCGTCAGAACATTGCGCGAGAGCCTGCCGCGCTCTCCGACGGCGGTTTCGGCGCCGAGGTGCGCCAGGCGCTCGACAGGCGGGCCGAGCATCTGGTCGAACAAGGCCTCGCCGAGCGGCAGGGCCAGCACATCGTCTTCAACCGCGGCCTGATCCACACCCTGCGCCGCCGCGAGCTCGAAGCCGAGGGGAAGAAACTGGCGGCCGAAACCGGCCAATCCTTCAATCGCTCCGGGACCGGCGAATATGTTGCGGGCACCTATCAGCGGCGTATCACGCTCGCCTCCGGCCGTTTCGCCATGCTTGATGACGGCCTCGGCTTCCAGCTCGTGCCCTGGACCCCATCCCTCGAAAAACAGCTCGGCAAACATGTCTCTGGCGTCGCGCGCAACGATGGCGGCATCGACTGGAGCTTCGGCCGTAAGCGCGGCCTCGGACTCTGACTTTCGGAAGGAAATCGAATGTCCGCCACCAAGATCCTGTGGGGCCAGATCCTCACTGTCCTCACCATCATTCTGGTTACGACCTGGGGCGCGACCGAATGGGTCGCTTGGCGTCTCGCCTTCCAGCCCGAGCTGGGTGCGCCCTGGTTCCGGGTGTTCGGTTGTCCTTTCTACCTGCCACCCGCTTTTTTCTGGTGGTGGTATGGCTTCGACGCCTATGCCCCGGCAATCTTCATCGAAGGTGCGACCATCGCGGCGTCCGGGGGATTCATATCGGTCGCCGTCGCCATCGGCATGTCGGTCTGGCGCGCGCGCGAGGCTTCGAGGGTCGAGACCTATGGATCAGCCCGCTGGGCCGAGATGGGGGAAGTGAAGGCGGCAGGGTTGCTCGGTGCAGACGGCGTTGTGCTCGGCCGATACGGCCGGGCCTATCTGCGCCATGACGGGCCGGAGCATGTGCTGTGTTTTGCGCCCACACGGTCGGGGAAAGGGGTCGGCCTGGTCGTGCCCTCGCTCCTGACCTGGCCCGGCTCGGCGATCGTCCACGACATCAAGGGAGAAAACTGGCAGCTCACTGCCGGCTTCCGAGCCAGGCATGGCCGCGTGTTGCTGTTCGATCCGACCAATCCGAAATCGTCGGCCTACAACCCACTGCTGGAGGTGCGCCGCGGCGAATGGGAGGTGCGCGACGTCCAGAACATCGCCGACATCCTGGTCGACCCCGAAGGCAGTCTCGAAAAGCGCAACCATTGGGAAAAAACCAGCCACGCGCTGTTGGTCGGTGCGATCCTCCATGTCCTCTATGCCGAGGAGGACAAGACTCTTGCCGGCGTCGCCGCCTTCCTCTCCGATCCCAATCGACCGATCAAATCAGCGCTATCGGTGATGATGAGGACACCACACCTTGGGGAGGCCGGCGCGCACCCGGTCATCGCCAGTGCCGCGCGCGAAGTGTTCAACAAATCTGAAAATGAGCGGTCGGGTGTGCTCTCTAGCGCTATGTCCTTCCTTGGCCTCTATCGCGATCCGGTGGTCGCCGAGGTGACCCGGCGCTGTGACTGGCGCATTGCAGATATCGTCGGCTGTAAGCAGCCAACGACGCTCTACCTCGTCGTGCCACCGTCCGATATCAGCCGCACCAAGCCGCTGATCCGTCTGATCCTCAACCAGATCGGCCGCCGGCTGACCGAGGACCTGGCGGCGAAGGCAGGCCGCCATCGGCTGCTCCTGATGCTCGACGAGTTTCCGGCGCTCGGCCGGCTCGACTTCTTCGAAAGTGCCTTGGCCTTCATGGCGGGCTATGGGTTGAAGAGCTTCCTGATCGCACAATCCCTCAATCAGATCGAGAAGGCCTATGGCGCGAACAACTCGATCCTCGACAACTGCCATGTGCGGGTGAGCTTTGCGACCAACGACGAGCGCACCGCAAAGCGCGTGTCGGATGCGCTCGGCACCGCCACAGAAATGAGGGCGATGAGGAACTATGCCGGTCACCGGCTCTCGCCCTGGCTTGGCCATCTCATGGTCTCGCGATCGGAGACCGCGCGCCCTCTGCTCACGCCCGGCGAAATCATGCAACTTTCGCCCGCCGACGAGATCGTCATGGTTGCCGGCACGCCGCCGATCCGCGCGAAGAAGGCCCGCTATTATGAGGACGGGCGATTCAAGGAACGCATCCTGCCGCCGCCGGATCTGGTCGCGCCCAAGCACGGGCGTCCGGACGATTGGACGGCCTTGCCTCTGCCATCTCGGCCACATCATGCCGACGAACCTGTGGTCGCCGAGGCGGAGGACGACGATCCGACCGAATCCGAACGCCGTCACCAGCCCGAGCTCAGCCATGTCAGACCGATCGAGAGGAAACATTTGATTGCCAACCCATTTGAGCCCGACACCCTCGACGATGCCGAGGACGACGTCGCGCGCAACAGCCGCATGACCCGTGTGATTGAGGGCGTGGCGCGCCAGGTCTCGCTCGATCCTGGTGACAGCATGGAACTGTGAGGCATCCATGACAAAATCGCCCAGGAAGCAGCGCCTGTCGGTCTATCTCAATCCCGCCATCATGAGCCGACTTGCGGACTATGCGGCCCGACATGATCATTCGCGTTCGCTCGTTGCCGAGGCGGCAATCGAATCCTTGCTTTCACCCGACGCGGCCGAGCGGCAGGAAGCGGCCATCACCAAGCGGCTTGATCAAGTCGATCGTCGCATGGCGCGGTTGGAACGCGATCTTGGCATCGCGGTTGAATCGCTTGCCGTGTTCATCCGATTCTGGCTGGCGACGACGCCCACCTTGCCCGAGCCGGCGGCGCAGGCTGCCCGCGCCAAAGCAAACGAGCGCTACGATCAGTTCATCACGGCACTGGGCCGCAAATTGGCCAAGGGACCAAAGCTGCGACAGGAGATCCCGGAGGATGTTTTGCCCCCTGGAGGTGACGCGTAGCGCACAATCGTCATGCTGACGGGCCGAGGAAATGCCTACACCGGCTGTGCCACGAACCTTGCGAGGTTTTCGAGGGTCGAACGCAAACCGGCATCGTGATCGTCCTTGCGGATCCCCATAGGGACATTTTCGGCAGTGATCGAAACTTCTGTCCCGCCTTGCCTTGGCATCAGGCGCCACGTCATCCGCATCTCGCCAGCGAAGGCCGGATCGGCCGACTCGAATGTGACGAGCTGAACCACCCGCTCATTGGGGACCAACTCGACAAATCGGCCCTCCACGATATCGGTGGCATCGGACGTCTTGCCTGCGCTGGGATGATCGTTGTCGCAATAGGTCAGCGCCATTCTATAGGCGCCGCCCGGGCGCGCATCAAATTGGTAAATGTGCCCGATCATCCCCTCTGGCGGAAGCCAATGAAGCCATGCCTCAGGATCGGTGAAAGCGCGATAGATTGTTTGTGGTGATGCGGCGATCACCAGAGCAGCCGCGTCGGTTCGTCGAGTAGTTTGATGATGCTCCATCCCCACATTCCTTTCGTCCATTCGAAGGCGCCGCGCCGCCATTCTCCTGTATTTGCACGCTAGACTACGACAGCTCGCGGAAGTTGTTGAAACCGTCTGAAATCCGGCTCTTTTAATCGACCCCGTTCGGGGAGCTTCTGTCTGGTCCCGGCTGAAACGGGGATCGAATGACAGGTGTGCATCGAAATTCAGAAGGTCTTGCGCGCGGCGCGCGGATGCTGCGCACCGCGCTTGGTTCCGCCATCGCGCGCTTCCTCGACGATGCCGCCATCATCGAGGTGATGTTGAACCCAGATGGTCGCATTTGGGTGGATCGCCTTACCGAAGGATTGGCCGACACAGGCGAGAGGCTGTCGGCCGCCGATGGCGAGCGCATCTTACGCTTGGTTGCTCATCATGTTGGGGCGGAGGTCCATGCACGCGCTCCGCGCGTCTCCGCCGAGTTGCCTGAGACCGGAGAGCGCTTCGAGGGATTGCTGCCGCCGGTCGTGACGGCACCGACCTTCGCGATCCGCAAGCCTGCCGTCGCTGTCTTTACGCTCGGCGACTATGTGACCGCCGGCATCATGACGGCCCACCAGGCCGTGACGTTGCGGGCCGCCGTCGTATCACGTGCCAATATCCTGGTGGCGGGTGGCACTTCGACCGGCAAGACCACGCTCACCAACGCACTGCTTGTGGAAGTCGCCAACAGCGCCGATCGCGTCGTCATCATCGAAGACACCCGTGAGCTGCAATGCGCGGCGCCCAATCTGGTCGCCATGCGCACCAAGGACGGCGTTGCCACCTTGTCCGATCTCGTGCGCTCGTCGCTGCGCCTGCGGCCGGACCGCATCCCCATCGGCGAGGTCCGCGGCGGTGAAGCCCTCGATCTGTTGAAAGCCTGGGGCACGGGCCACCCTGGCGGCATCGGCACCATCCACGCCGGATCCGGTATCGGTGCATTGCGCCGGCTCGAACAGCTCATCCAGGAAGCGGTCGTCACCGTCCCCCGTGCCCTGATCGCCGAGACCATCGATCTCGTCGCCGTCTTGTCTGGCCGCGGCTCCGCGCGTCGGCTGGCCGAACTCGCCTTCGTCGAAGGACTCGGCCCGGACGGCGATTACCGCATCACCCAGGCCCCCCCGAATACAGGAGATTTCCCGTGATCCTCACCACCATGAGCGTCCGCCGTATGGTCGCGACAGCAGCGGTCTTTGCCTATGTCAACCTCGTCCTCCTTCCGGCTGCCCATGCCTCCGGCTCATCCATGCCTTGGGAACAGCCTCTCCAGAAAATCCTGCAATCGATCGAAGGTCCGGTCGCCAAGATCGTCGCCGTCATTATCATCATCGTAACCGGCCTCGCCCTCGCCTTCGGCGATACCTCGGGCGGCTTTCGCCGCCTGATCCAGATTGTGTTTGGCCTGTCGATCGCCTTTGCGGCATCGAGCTTCTTCCTGTCCTTCTTTTCCTTCGGCGGCGGAGCGCTCGTTTGATGGCGACCGCTTTTGAACAGCTCGACGCCGTGCCGGGATTCAATGTTCCGGTGCACAGGGCTCTGACCGAGCACATCCTGCTCGGCGGTGCGCCACGCTCCATCGCCATCGTGAACGGCACGCTGGCCGGTGCGGTCGGCCTTGGTCTGCGCCTGTGGCTGGTTGGGCTCGCGATCTGGGCGATCGGACATTTCGCGGCGGTCTGGGCCGCAAAGCGCGATCCGCTCTTCGTCGAGGTCGGCCGCCGGCATCTGCGCATCCCCGGTCATCTGTCGGTGTGAGGGGGCGGTCATGATGAACCTTGCCGAATATCGCCGTTCCGCCGCACGCCTGGCCGACTATCTGCCCTGGGCGGCGCTCATTGCCGTGGGCATCGTGCTCAACAAGGATGGCTCGTTCCAACGCACCGCGCGTTTTCGCGGTCCCGATCTGGATTCCGCCGTTGCGGCTGAACTGGTCGCCGTCGCCGGCCGCATCAACAACGCCTTCCGCCGTCTCGGTTCGGGCTGGAGCATTTTCGTCGAAGCGCAGCGGCATGAAGCTGCGACCTATCCCGACAGTGTCTTTCTCGATCCAGCCTCCGGCCTCGTCGACGCCGAGCGCAAGGCCGATTTCGTGGAGCAGGGCGTTCATTTCATCTCGAGCTACTTCCTCACTCTGCTTTATCTGCCGCCGGCCGAAGAGGCGGCACGCGCCGAGACATGGCTCTACGAGGGGAGGGCACGCACCGGCGTGGATCCGTCTGAGATCCTGCGTGGCTTTACCGATCGCACCGACCGCATTCTGGCCCTGCTCGATGGCTTCATGCCTGAAAGCGCCTGGCTCGATGACGCGGAGACGCTGACCTATCTGCATTCCTGCGTTTCGACCAAACGACATCGCGTCCGCGTCCCCGAGACACCGATCTATCTCGATGCATTGCTGGCCGATCAGTCGCTGACCGGCGGGCTCGAGCCGCGCCTGGGCGATCAGCATTTGCGCATCCTCACGATCGTCGGTTTCCCGACCGCGACCACGCCTGGTCTGCTGGATGATCTCAATCGGCTGGCCTTTCCCTATCGTTGGTCGACACGCGCGATCCTGCTCGACAAGACCGATGCCACCAAACTCCTGACCAAGATCAGGCGACAATGGTTTGCCAAACGCAAATCCATCGCTGCGATCCTCAAGGAAGTCATGACCAACGAGGCATCCGTCCTCGTGGACACGGACGCGGCGAACAAGGCTGGCGATGCCGACCTCGCTCTGCAGGAACTCGGCCAAGACCTCGCTGGCATGGCCTATGTCACCGCGACCATTGCCGTCTGGGATGCCAACCCGCGTCTTGCTGACGAGAAATTGCGGCTGGTCGAGAAGGTCATCCAGAGCCGCGACTTCACGGCGATGATCGAGACCGTCAATGCCGTCGATGCCTGGCTCGGCTCCTTGCCCGGACATGCTTATGCCAATGTCCGCCAGCCGCCGATCTCGACGCTCAATCTTGCCCACATGATTCCCCTCAGTGCCGTGTGGGCGGGGCCCGAACGGGACGAGCATTTCGATGCGCCCCCGCTGCTTTACGGTAGAACGGAAGGCTCGACCCCTTTCCGGCTATCCCTTCACGTCGGCGATGTCGGTCATACGCTCGTCGTCGGCCCGACCGGTGCGGGTAAATCCGTGCTGCTTGCCTTGATGGCCTTGCAGTTCCGGCGCTACCGACGGTCCCAGGTCTTCGCCTTCGACTTCGGCGGTAGCATCCGTGTCGCGACGCTCGCCATGGGCGGCGACTGGCACGATCTCGGGGGCAGCCTGACCGAAGGCTCCGACGCCTCCGTCTCGCTCCAGCCATTGGCTCGCATTCACGATACCTATGAACGTGGCTGGGCGGCTGACTGGCTGGCCGCGATCCTGATGCGAGAGGGTGTACCCATAACCCCGGAGGTCAAGGACCATATCTGGACGGCGCTGACCTCGCTCGCCTCGGCTCCCATCGAGGAGCGCACCATCACGGGCTTGGCGGTCCTGCTTCAGTCCAACAGTATCAAGCAGGCGCTTCAACCCTATTATGTCGGCGGTGCCTATGGCCGGCTGCTCGATGCCGAAGCCGAACATCTCGGCTCCGCCAACGTGCAAGCCTTCGAGATCGAGGGCCTGGTCGGCACGGGCGCGGCGCCGGCTGTCTTATCCTATCTGTTCCATCGCATCGGCGACCGTCTTGATGGCCGACCTACGCTCCTTATCATCGACGAGGGCTGGCTGGCTCTGGATGATGAGGGGTTCGCGAGCCAGCTTCGCGAATGGCTGAAGACGCTGCGCAAGAAGAACGCCAGCGTCATCTTCGCCACGCAGTCGCTTTCCGACATCGACAATTCCGCGATCGCGCCCGCGATCATCGAAAGCTGCCCAACCCGGCTTCTCCTGCCGAATGAGCGCGCCATCGAGCCGCAGATCACCGCGATCTATCGCCGTTTCGGTCTGAACGACAGGCAGATCGAGATCCTGGCTCGGGCCACGCCCAAGCGTGACTATTATTGCCAGTCGCGGCGCGGCAATCGTCTCTTCGAGCTCGGCCTCTCTGAAGTTGGCCTCGCCCTGTGCGCTGCCTCCTCCAAATCAGATCAGACGCTGATTGCCAATCTCGTTGCCGAGCATGGCCGCGAGGGCTTTCTCGAAGCGTGGCTCCAGGCTCGCAATGCCGGTTGGGCGATCGATCTCATTCCAACTCTCCAGGCCCTCATTCCCCAAGTCGAACAGGAGGTTCACGCATGACCCGCCGTCGTTTCCGCTCGTCCATCTCGGCCCTTGCCACGACCCTGCTCGCCGCGCCGCTCGCATTCGTGCCTATGCTGGTGCCACCGGCCCATGCTGTCATCGTGTTCGATCCGTCGAACTACGTGCAGAACGTGCTGACGGCGGCGCGTTCACTCCAGCAGATCACCAATCAGATCACCAGCCTGCAGAATGAGGCGCAGATGCTGATCAACCAGGGACGGAATCTGGCGAGCCTGCCGTTCTCCTCGCTCCAGCAGATCCAGCAGTCCGTCCAGAGGACGCAGCAACTTCTCAACCAGGCCCAGAACATCGCCTTCGACGTCCAGAAGGTCGACCAGATATTCAGCCAGAAATACGGGAATGTTTCGCTGTCGACGAGCGACCAACAACTCGTCGCCGATGCCCGTTCGCGTTGGCGCAACACCGTTGGCGGCCTGCAGGATGCCATGCGGGTACAGGCCGGCGTGGTTGGCAATATCGAGTCCAATCGCACGCAGATGTCGGCCCTGGTCGGCCAGAGCCAGGGCGCGACAGGCGCGCTGCAGGCAACGCAGGCAGGCAATCAGATCCTCGCGCTGCAATCCCAGCAACTCTCCGATCTGCTGGCGCTACTCGCCTCCAATGGCAGAGCGAGTGCGCTCACCGAAGCCGAGCGTGCCGCTGCGGCTGAACAGGGGCGCGAGCAGCGTCGCCGCTTTCTGGCGCCAGGCACCGGCTACCAGCCCGGCCATGCGCAGATGTTCAACACCGGCAACTGAAGCGGGAAGGGGGTATCGTCATGGACGGCAAGACGTTTGCGCGCCTGGGCGCGATCGTGTTCGTTGCTGTCGCCCTTACGGTGATGGCGATCGAGCTCATTGGCAAGCAGGACGAACCGCTCACTTCGCCTGTGCGCCTGCTCCCATCTGGTGGGGATCTGCTGCGTGAAGGCCAGCGCCGATGCCAGCAGCTTGGGCAAAAAGCGGTTGAGGATGCCGAGTGCCCGCGTGTCTGGAGCCAGACCCGCGATCGCTTCCTCGGCCGAACATCCCAGCCGTTCTCTTCACCCTCGAGCCAAGGGAGGTGAAGCATGGGTGGCAGCGGCGTCATCGACAATTTCCTCGCGGTCTTCACCCGCTACATCGACTCCGGCTTTGGTCTGCTCGGCGGCGAGGTCGGCTTCATCGCGTCCACGCTGATCGTCATCGACGTGACGCTGGCGGCGCTCTTTTGGAGTTGGGGCGCCGATGACGACATCATCGCCAGGCTGGTGAAGAAGACGCTGTTCGTCGGCGTCTTTGCCTATCTCATTTCCAACTGGAACAATCTGGCGAAGATCGTCTTCGAGAGCTTCACGGGTCTCGGTCTCAAGGCCAGTGGCACGGGCTTTTCGACGGTCGATTTGATGCGTCCCGGCAAGGTGGCGCAAACCGGCCTCGACGCCGCCCGTCCCTTGCTCGAGTCCATCTCCGATCTTATGGGCTGGGTCGCCTTCTTCGAGAACTTCATCCAGATCGCCTGCCTGCTTTTTGCCTGGGCCTTGGTGATCCTCGCTTTCTTCATTTTGGCGATCCAGCTCTTCGTCACATTGATCGAGTTCAAGTTGGCAACGCTGGCAGGCTTCGTGCTGATTCCGTTCGGCCTGTTCGCAAAGACCGCCTTCATGGCCGAGCGCGTGCTCGGCAATGTCATTTCCTCCGGTATCAAGGTCCTGGTGCTCGCCATCGTCATCGGCATCGGCTCGACCCTGTTCGATCAGTTCACCCGCGGCTTTGGCGGACAGACACCGACCATTGACGATGCCATGGCCGTGGTTCTTGCTGCGTTGTCACTCCTGGGCCTCGGCATCTTCGGTCCCGGTATCGCCAATGGCCTGGTCTCCGGTGGCCCGCAGCTTGGCGCAGGTGCCGCCGTCGGCACGGGGCTCGTTGCCGGTGGAGCCGCCCTTGCCGTCGGTGGCGGTGCGATGCTGGCCGCGAGGGGAGGGGCCGCGGCGCTCTCCGGCGGAGCCGCTGCCATCCGTGCCGGCGCGACCGCAGCCGGCTCTGCGAACACGGCCTATTCGCTTGGCGCCTTGGGAAAGTCCGGGGCGTCCGGTGCCGCCTCTGGGTTCGGCGGCGTGGCACGCGCGGCGGGAGTTGCGTCTATCTCTCCGCTTCGCAGAGCCGTTGCAAGTGGTGAAGCCAGCTACGCTGAAGGTGTCAAATCCGGTTTCAGCGCGACAGGCGGCTCCTCGACCATGGGAACTGTTAGCCGTGCGGCTGAGACTTCGCCTTCATCGAGCCAGGCTGCGACGACCGTATCCGGCCAGGCGCAGCGTCTTCGCCGATCCATCCATACAGGACACGCCGTTCAGACAGCAGCCCATGCTGTTCGCTCCGGCGACGGCCACGGCGCCAGCTCCTCCGTCAATCTCTCTGAAGGCGATCGCTCATGAACCCTTTCCGGCGGCATGCCGCGCATTATGGCAAGACTCCCGAACCCGAGACCCCATACCAGAAGGCTGCGCAAGTCTGGGACGAGCGCATCGGTTCGGCCCGCGTGCAGGCCAGGAACTGGCGGTACATGGCCTTCGGATCGCTGATCCTGTCGGCAGGCTTTGCAGCGGCGCTGGTCTGGCAATCGGCAAACGGCACGGTCGCGCCATGGGTGGTTCAGGTCGACAATCTCGGTCAGGCGCAGGCGATCGCGCAGGCCGCGGTCGACTATCGCCCCACCGATCCGCAGATCGCCTGGCATCTTGCCCGTTTCATCGAGCAGGTTCGCTCAATTCCCGCCGATCCGGTCATCGTTCGCCAGAACTGGCTGCGCGCTTACGAATGGACGACGGATCGCGGTGCCGGGGCACTCAACGACTATGCCCGCGCCAATGACCCCTTCACCAAGGTCGGCAAGCAGCAGATAGCGGTCGAGGTGTCGTCGGTCATCCGCGCCTCGCCGGACTCCTTCCGCGTTGCCTGGATGGAACGCCGCTATGAGGACGGCAAGCTTTCGGCGACCGAACGCTGGACCGCGATCCTCACCATCGCCATTCAGCCGCCACGCGATGTCGACCGGCTCAAGGCCAATCCGCTCGGGATCTACGTCAATGCCATCAACTGGTCGCGGGAGATGAGCCAATGAGCTGGCTAAGGATCGGCAAAGACGGCAATCCGGCTTTGCGTAAATCAGCGATGGCGGTTCTTCTGTTGTCTGCCGCCATGCTGGCTGGTTGCGCTACGCCGCAAAAGCCGCCCGAGATCAGCTATGACAAAGACGTGCCACCGCTTCCGCCTGCGCCGGCTGCAGCCACCGATGACCGGCCGCGGCCGTTGCATAATCCGCCGGCCTGGTCGCCGTCGCGCGGTGGCGTAGCTGCCACGGCGCCGACAGCCCGTGTCGAGAATGCCAATGCCGCCGCCCGCGTCCAGCCGCGCCGCGAAGGCTACTACAACGCCATTCAGGTTTACCCGTGGTCTGAAGGCGCGCTTTATCAGGTCTATGCGGCTCCCGGGCAGATCACCGACATCGGGCTTGAGCCCGGCGAGAGCCTGACCGGCACGGGGCCGATCGCCGCTGGCGACACCGCCCGTTGGATAATAGGCGACACCGAGAGTGGATCCGGAGTGACGCGACGCGCTCACGTCCTGGTGAAACCCAGCCGTGCGGCTATCACCACCAACCTCGTCATCACCACCGACCGTCGTACCTACATGCTGGAGTTGCGCTCAGGCGAGAAACCCTACATGCCGGCTGTTTCCTGGGCCTATCCCCGATCGGCCGGCGCAGAGCGCCAAGCGGTGCCACCCGTCCCGGCGATCCCTGCGGTTGCGGCGCGCAATTATCGCTATGGTCTCACCGGTGACAATCCGCCCTGGAGACCCCTTGCCGTCTATGACGATGGCCGGCACGTCTATGTCGAATTTCCACGCGGTATCGTGCAAGGCGAAATGCCGCCGCTCTTCGTCATCAGCCCGGATGGCGAGGCCCAGATCGTCAACAGCCGCACCTACCAGCACATCCTGATTGTCGATCGCCTGTTCGGCGCGGCCGAGTTGCGCCTCGGCAGCAGTGATCGCCAGCAGACCGTCAGGATCGTGCGGACCGATGGAAGGCCTTCGTCATGACCGAGAACGACAATGCTGCGGCCATGCGCTTGCGCGCGGAGCCGCCACGCGTCACCCGTCTGTCGCGCAAGGTGCTGGTTGGCATCGGTGTCGTCGCCTCGCTCGGCGTGGGCGGGGCGCTGATCTACGCTCTTCAAACCCGCAGCGGCGGATCGGGCGGGGAAGAGCTCTATTCCACCGCCAACCGGCAACCCGCCGATGGCCTCGCTGGCCTGCCGCGTGACTACACCGGCCCGATCCTGGGACCGGCGCTGCCCGGTGATCTCGGCCGTCCGATCCTGGACGCGCAGAACAAGGGACAGCCCGTTGTGCCGCCGACCGTTCCCTCGCCGGGTATCGATGAAGCCGAGCAACGCCGGCGAGCCGAGGAAGAAGCTGCCCGCACCAGCACGGTCTTCTTCCAGGCTCGGGCAGGATCGGCGGCAGCGGGAACGACGGGTGGGACTGTACCCAGCCTTGCAGGTCTTGATCTTGCCGGCCAGCCTGGTCAATCAACCGCCCAAGACACGCAACTCGCTTTTCTCAACGCGGCCGCTGATCGGCGCACCGTGACGCCCGATCGCGTCACGCCGCCCGCGTCACCCTATGTGCTGCAGGCCGGTGCCGTCATATCGGCCGCGCTCATTACCGGCATCCGCTCCGATCTGCCTGGCCAGATCACCGCGCAGGTCACGGAGAACATCTACGACAGTCCGACGGGCCGCATTCTGCTCGTGCCGCAGGGCACGCGGATCATCGGCCAATATGACAACAACGTGCAGTTCGGCCAGCGCCGGGTGCTGCTCGTGTGGAACCGGCTCATCCTGCCCAATGGACGCTCCATCGTCCTGGAGCGCCAGCCCGGTGCCGATACGCAAGGTTATGCCGGATTGGAGGACGGTGTCGATTACCACTGGTGGGACCTGGCCAAGGCAGCCGGCCTTTCGACGCTGCTCGCTGTCGGAGCCGAACTCGCCGTCGATGATCAAAACCGACTTTTGCGCGCCATTCGCAATGGCACGCAGGACACCATCAACGAGGCTGGCCAGCAGATCATCCGCCGCCAGCTCAATATCGCGCCGACCCTGACCATTCGGCCGGGTTTCCCCGTTCGCGTCATCGTCACACGTGACCTTGCCTTCGAACCCTACAGAGGATGACCATGACCAAACTGAAGCTCGGGCCGATCGTCGACGACAAGCCCGTCAAGGTGACGCTGGATCTGCCGGCAAGGCTTCATCGCGATCTTGTCGCTTATGCCGAAATCCTGGGCCGTGAGAGCGGAGTTAAACCGACCGATGCAGTCAGGCTGATCGTCCCCATGCTGGAACGCTTCATGGCAACCGATCGCGGATTTACCAAGGCCAGAGGAGCAGGCAAGCCTAGCCAACATAGGCCAACATTGGATTGATGCAGGTCTATGCGATCACGCCTTGCCGTCGGTCCCGCCCTCCAAGCTGCCATGCGGAGCCAGAGCAAGTCGTCCAGGGGGGTCTTGATGTACGAACCTGAGTGATCGGGCGATCTGGAGAAAGTTGCGCAGGGCCGGCTTGTTGTTGTCTGGTAGAAAGATCGCACTGAAGGTAAGGGGAGCGAAAACCTTCGCGATCGGGCGAAACGTCACGCCTGGAAACGACATGGCGGTGGCCGCCTCACTGCACAGACCAAGACATCGCCCCAGCGCGATCTGGCTCATGAGGGCAAGCCGGCCCACCTCACGAACCTCTATTGGCAGAGATATGGCAGCTTGCTTATCGTCCCATCGAAGTGCGTCGATGATCTCGTCGGCCGGCTCGTCCTTACTGATCGAAAAGGAATGCTGGAGGAGATCATGAATACCGATCGAACGGCGCGTCGCCAGGTCGTGGTCAGTGGGCAGGATGGCGAAGACGTCCTCGTGCCATAGCGCTGCCCTGTGGCAGGGCGGCGGAGGGCTCTTTGCGGTGGCGATCATCACGTCCAGCCGCCGGCTGCGGATGGATGCAATATGCTCCTGCTCCTCGCCTTCGGACAGGACCTCCCGGATTGCCGGATAGCGGGACCCGAGCCTGTCCAGCAGGGTGTGAAGCAGGCGTGGGCTGGTGGTCGAGCATACACCGATACGCAACGCCCGGCAGGCGTCGGTCGAGATGGCCATTGCAACTGCGTGCAGCTCTTCCAGCACGGGCTGGGTGCGGTCGAGAAGTTCACGCCCCTGCCTGGTAATCTCGACACCGGCGGACGATCGGACGAAAAGTGGCGTCCCAAGGCGAACTTCAAGATCCTGGATACGCCGGCTGATCGCGGAAGGCTGGATATTCAGTGACGCTGCCGCCCGCCGAAAGCTGCGATGCTCGGCCGCCAGGATGACATAACGAAGGTGGCGCAGATCGATCGGGTTCTGCGCGGATCGCCATCGCTCGATAAAGGCCGTCGACCGTCGATCATGCATTCGCCACCGTGCTTGCTCATGCCCGCCTTGGGCGCTCCAACGTCGCGAAACGCCCTTAAACCTTTGAGATGCCCGTGATTTTGACGCGGATGACGAGGGGCATCCACGTCCATCAGCCCGCGCTGAACACGTGATGGCAAGTTATATTGTCGAATGGATTCGATTGGCCCCACCAGCCTTCCGGCGATCGTTCATTGGGTGCCGCTCTCACGCCCTCTTCGCACGACCACGACAATGCGTGATTATCGGTCGAGCGCCGTCAGCACCGCGAGGAGCGGCTGCAGCCCTATGGCCTCGATCCCGGGCTTGAGCGGAAACCGCTCGTCCCCCGCATAAACAACAAATGATCGGGCGGGTTGAATATCCTGGATCGCCTGATGGAAGCCTTTGCTGATGGTGGGTGCCAGGCTGCGCTTGATTTCGATGGCAGTCAGCCCTTTCGGGCCGTCCAGAATAAGATCGATCTCGGCCCCCGCCGAGGTGCGGTAGAAACTGGGCTGCGCAAACGAGGAAGCCACCGCCAGAATGTTCTCGATGGCAAAGCCCTCCCAGCTGAAGCCGACGACGGGATGGCCTGCCAGCGCATTGGAGTCGCCGATATCGAGCAAGGCATGCACGATGCCGCTGTCGCGGACATAGACTTTCGGCGATTTGACCAAACGCTTGCCGATGTTGGCGTGGAAGGGTTGAAGGCGGCGAACCAATAGGAGGTCAACCAGGAGATCCACATAGGAACTGACGGTCGGGGCGCTGATCGACAAGCCTGCGGCAAGCCGGGACGCGTTGAGCAAGCCGCCCTGGTTGTGCGCCAGCATCGTCCACAGGCGCTCCAGGGTTACGGCCGGAATTCGGGGCCCGAATTGCGGGACGTCTCGCTCCAGATAGGTGCGGATGAAATTGCGCCTGAACGCGAGGCTGTCGGCATCGGAGCCCGCCAGAAAGCTGTCGGGAAAGCCTCCGCGAAGCCACAGCCGCTCTGTCACGGCCGAGAAGGGGGGCGGACCTGCAACTTCCGAAACATCGAGCGGCGTCATCGCGATATATTCGATGCGGCCGGCCAAGCTTTCGCCGGACTGCCGCAGCAAATCGATCGATGCCGACCCCAGGAGGAGAAAGCGGCCGTTGCGATGACCGCGGCGACGGCCCTGGTCTATGAGACCACGCAATTCCTGGAAGATTTCGGGAGCGCGATGGATCTCGTCGAGAATGACCAGCCTGTCCTCATGCTCCTTCAGGTACAAGGCAGGATCTACCAATTTGGCGCGGTCGGCGCGCAGCTCCAAATCGAGGTAGAGAGCGCCGGTTTCCTCCGCAATTTCGAGAGCCAGTGTCGTCTTGCCCACTTGCCTCGGGCCGATGAGAGCAACCGCGGCTTGACGAGCAAGGGCCTGGCGAACGGCAGGATGGATGCGACGATTCAGCATCCTTGTAAATTAAAGAATTAATTTTCGATTTGCAAGGATCGATGACGCCTCGCTTGACCTATCCGCATTGCCGCTCGCCCGCGACGGCGCGATCATTCCGTATCGTGTTTCCTACGCACTTCCATATCGGGAGGCAGGAAGAGTTCGATATCAGGGACGTCGAAGGCTTTAGCGAGCTTGGCGATCGACTTCAGAGTAACGTTCTGAGAGCCACCTTCGATCTTGCTGATTTGTTGCTGGCTGACGTCGGCTTGTTCCGCTAGCTTTTCCTGGCTCAGCTTCAGCGCCTTCCTCATGCGCCGTGCATTTTTGCCAAGAATCTTGCTCAGTTCCATGAGAGCAAGTATCGGCAAAGCCATCGCCGAAGCTTATCACCTATAACATGTAAATGCGCTCAGATAGGCGGATATCAATCTCCGCGTGCACGCTCGACACGCAACAAGCCGAAGGCAATGTGATTGCGCTGAATGTAACCAACCGCTCGCACGTCGCCGGTGGCAAGAGCACGCGCCGTCTCGTCGAGTTCGCTGGCAAAGTCCTCGATCTGCTCGCTCAGGAATGAATGAATGACGCTGTACCAGATCCGCGAAGCTTGGAAGTAGTAGCGCTCGTGGGTTTCGCGCAGGGCCTTGTTTGCGATCAGGCGGTTGGTTGCATGGTGAAGACCGTGGTTGAGGACCCAGAAGGCCTCCAGTTCCCGATCGTTATCTAGGCTTTGCAGGCGCTGACGCAGAAGGTTCACATCACCAAGCGCACCCGGAATCTCAGCTTCGGCGGGGAAATCCCCGATCATCACGCTGAGCCGAAGACGAAACTGGTAGATCTCCTGGAAAGCGAGGTCGTCCAATCCCGTGACGATGGTGCCCACGCCGTTCCGGGCGGCGGCCAATCCGTCATATTCGAGCCGTTGAAGAGCCTGGCGTATCGGCGTGCGGCTGACTGCGAATTCATTGGCGAGCTCGTGTTCGCTCAGTCGCATCTCAGGCGGATAGCGCAACAGGCAAATGCGTTCGCGCAAGACACGATAGATATCCGGAGCCTGCCCCCGCGGGGCGGGAAGGGCAGGTGTCGCTGCGCTCTTGTCTGCAGGCTCCATCGCACGCTCTAGTGATCCTGGAACAGCCTTCCGCAATCGGTACGACGGTCGGTCACGCCAGCAAGCCGAAGACAATCCCACATCATCGCCTGGTTACTGGTTATGACGGGTTTGCCCAACCTTACCTCCAGTTCGGCTATGATGTCGATGGAGCGCAAGGCACCGCAACTGATGAACACAGCCTCTGCTTGTGGATGGTCGACCGATTGGGCGAATTCGAGGATCGTGCGGGGCGCGACCTTGACCATGTCCGCATCATTTTCGATGCCGAGCCCTTGCATGTCGACGATATCGAAGCCTCGCGCAGCCATGTAGGCTTTTTCGATTGCATTGACCTCTGCCAAATAGGGGGTGGCGATCGCGATACGGCGCGCTCCGATCGTATCCAGGGCGCGCATCACCGATGAGATCAAGGACGTTGCCTTGGCTGTGGGTTTGCCACGTTTGAGTTCCGCGAAGACGCGCTGCTCACCGATGACGACACTGCCGGATGTGCAGGCATAGCAAACGACATCGAGATCCTCGTCAGGCAACAGATGCATGGCGGCATCGCCGATGCCGACGGCCATCGCACCGAGCGTAGCGACGCTGATCCGATTGGTCATGGGTGCTCTCGAAAAGTGAATACCCACACCTGGAGGACACAAACGGAACATATCGTCCTCGATCGTCTGCTCCATGGCCAACAGCACGAATCCGATCTTCGCCCGGTCGTGGCGCCCGCGATCGAATTCGATCTTCACGGGGGTAATGTGCCTACCTGTATGCAGCAATTTTTCTCCATCATTGTTTTTTGAGCATATTTCGTTACTTGACATCGGTTTTCCTTCATACTTAATGATTATGTCACCTAAGCTGCATACAGGTTGGAAAATGATAAGTCCATATGCTCAACGCGTGTCCGCCCTATGTGGGGCGATGTCGGATGCGAAAATCGACGTCGCGGTCCTGACTCATCCCGATGCGATCGCTTATTTCGCTGGCTATTGGAATTATCTCGGCATGGAGTTCGGACGGCCGACGATCCTGGTCGTGAAGCCCGGTTCCAAGCCGACGATCATCACGCCGCTCATGGAATCCGAAATGTGCGCTTCGATGAGCTGGATCGAAGACATCAGGCCGTGGACCGATGGTGGCGAGGAATGGCGCAGGCCACTGCGTGATCTGCTCTCGAATGCTGGACAGGCGCGCATCGGGGTGGAAGAGCGCTTTATTCCCAATGTCCTCTCCGCCGAGCTGCAAAATCTCCTGGCACAAAGCCGCTTCGAGGACATCGGTCCGCTCGTCGGTGTGCTGCGTCAGATCAAGTCGCCGCAGGAGATCGCGACCATGCGCCAGGCCGGCGAGGTCGCGGTCGCGATGATGGAAGGTGCTAGGCAGGCGATCGGGCCCGGCGTACCGGAATTTGAAATTGCCCTGGCGGCGATGGCGGCTGGAACGCGCAAGGCTGCCAGCCTGCTTCAAGCGCCGGGCGATCGGTTTGTGTCCCCGCTTATTCACGATCTGCAGATCCTGCAATCGGGCCGCGACACCTGCATGGTTCATCGTCGTGCCTCCACGCGGCGGCTGGAGAGCGGTGATCCGGTCTATCTTTGCTTTTGTGGCATGGTCCGTTTTCGCAATTACAAACTCGGCTTCGACCGTCAATTCTTCGTCGGTCAGGCGAGTGACGAGCAGCTCTATGTGCAGGAAGCCGCTGTTAAGGCTCAGAGGGCGGCTTTGGGAGCAATCCGCCCGGGCATAACGTGCGAAGCGGTGAACCAGGCAGCCGAGGAAGCCTATGCGCAAGCAGGCTTCAAACCCGGTTATCGAACCGGCCGTGCCGTCGGCCTTTCGCTCCTAGAGGCTCCAGAGCTCAAGCGGGGTGAAAGCGCCCTGATTGAAGCTGGCATGACCTTCGCCGTCGATGGCGGCATCACATTGCCCGGAAAAGGAGCGGGGCGGATCGGAGATTCGATCGTCGTCACCCAAGAGGGGTACGATTGGCTGACCCCCTACTCGCTCGATAATTCCATAGTTTGACGGATTTTAGTGAATGAATAAATGCACTGCCGTGCCCCATGCGCCGATGGCGAATGGGGTCGTCGGGGGCAAACGCCGAACCAGCGTCTACTCGACACTCAGGACCCATGCTCTGCATTATCGCTTCAAGCCGGGTCAGCACCTTCCGATCAGCGTCATTGCCCAACTTCTGAGGGTATCAAACACGCCGGTTCGCGAGGCATTGATGCGGCTCCATGCAGAGGGGCTGGTTGATGCCGTTCCCGCCAAGGGGTTCTTTGCCAGAGAAATGCGTCTTCAGGAGATCGCCGAGTTCAACGAGATGCTCTGCGTGATCGTTCGGCATTGCCTTGAAGGTGCAGAACTTGCGGTCTGCCTGGACCTGCGGCGGGATGGCGATGGCGCCATGCCGCCTCCCCAGTTCAAGGCACGCGGTACGGCTTTGAGCCTGACCAGCGAGACTGAAATGCTGTTCGAGGGGCTTGGTCGCGCAACGGGAGAGAAGACAATTCCAATATGCATCCATCGTCTTTGTGAACAGACGCATCATATTCGCCTGCGCGCATTTGAAAGCCGGCGCATCGGCAGCAAGCTGCGCCATGCTTTTGCGCAGCTGGTCGGGGCATTGCGCCGGCGCGATCGCGAGGCGGCTGTCGACAAGCTCGTTGCGTTTTCGCAGCTCTTCGCCCAAGCCTTGCCCTACCTCGTGAGCCAAGCGCTGGCGGCTGCCTATATGGCGGAGCTGACGGATCTTGCCGACTGGGTCACCAGGCAGGGAGAAGCGGCATAACACGCTGCCTGGCGACTATGGATCGTCGCGATGGGATGGCGCCCGCCATCGTACCAACCCAACCCTTTCAAGCATGTGGCCGATCGATAGCAGTCTCCTGTCCTCAAACGGCCTGCCAACCATCTGCAGACCGATCGGTAACCGCGTGGAATGCCGGCCGATGGGAACTGAGAGGGCGGGATGGCCGGTCAGGTTGAACAGGCAGGTGAAGCGAGCCAGAGCGTTGCCAACAGGTTCCTCGGTCTCTCCGATGATTGCCGAGCGTGCTCCTAGTCGCGGTGCCACGATCGGCGTCGTCGGCGTGATCATGACGTCGATGCTGCGAAACAATCGATCGAGCTCGAGCCGCTTGGCCTCCATGAAGCGCAGGGCCTGCACATAGTGCTCGGCGAGCACGAATTGACCTTGCAGCAGGCCATCGCGTACGTCCTCGCCATAAAGCGACGTGTGGGTCTTCAAACGAGACTTGTGCCAGGCGAAAGCTTCCACGAGCTGGATGGCCAGCGAAGCGGTGCGGACATGGTCCATGTCGAGCACAGGCAACGGGACGAGACGCGCGCCCAAATCCTGACAGCGTATCAACACACGATCTACAGCGGCGATGATCTCCGGATCGGCATTGTCGAAGAAATAAGGGCGCGGCACGCCGATCCGCAGTCCCTCCAACGCATTCGCCTCACGGTCATGGCCTTCCGTCGCCGACGGTTCGGTCTGTGGGACTGTTCCTTGTTGTCGTGCCAAAACCTCAAGCACGTCGAGTGCGTCGATACAGGATCGCGTGATCAGGCCGACATGGTCGAGGGACCAGCAAAAGGGGATGACCCCTTGGGTGCCGATCAGGCCCATTGTCGGCTTCAGCCCGACCAATCCGCACAGCGCGGCGGGCACGCGCACCGATCCTCCGGTATCGGTTCCCAGTGCGAAAACCGCGCTCCCTTGGGCAACCGCCACTGCTGACCCGCTGCTCGATCCACCTGCGATGTAGTTTTCGTCATGCGGGTTGGGAGGCGTTCCGAACGTGGCATTCTCGCCGGTGATGCCATAGCTGAATTCGTGCAGATTGGTCTTGCCGATAAGGACGGCCCCCGCTTCGCGCAGGCGCCTTATAGCGCCGGCATCATCGCGAGCATGATAGTCTGCCATCGCCTGTGAGCCGGCCGTGGTCGGCAGGTCGATCGTATCGAAGACGTCCTTGCAGGCGTAGGGAATACCTGAAAGGGCCCCAAGGTGCTCGCGGCGCTCCAGCGCCCTGGCTTGCCTGAGCGCCGTGTCGTCCGCGAGGGTGATGTAAGCATGGCTACGGCGACGCAACCGCCGGGCTCGGCGCAGGCAGGTCTCGGCAAGATCGCTGGGGCTGATGACGCGGGTGGCGATATTCCTGCGCAGTGCACGCAGGGAAGAAGGTACAGAACCGCTTGTCATTTGGGCTCGCAGAAGCAGTAGAGGGACCGTTGTGGAATGGCTACCGCGCCGAAATTGAGATCCGATAAGGCCTGCAAGGCACGAAGAAGATCCTGGGCAGGAGAAACCAGACCGCTGCCGGTAGAGGCCGTCAGTCGAGCAAGGTCGGTCCGTTCCCAGGCATGGCCGGCAAAGACGAGCGACACCGACTCCAGAAAATCGAGTTGCAGAGGCGAAGGTGAGGTGATCATCGCGGCCTCGTGGGCGAAATTTTGCTGCGGACAATGGCGATCACGAGCATGGCGGTCGCGACCAGGACGATGAGCAGTGTTGCCGCAGCCAGGACGGCGGGGCTGAGCTGGTCGCGCATGCCCGACCACATCTGCAGCGGCACGGTTCGCTGATCGTAGCCGGCGAGGAACAAGGCAACGACCGCCTCATCGAAAGACGTGATGAAGGCAAAAAGTGCGCCGGCAATGATGCCGGGGGCCATCAGGGGCACGGTCACCTTGCAAAATGCTGCCAGTGGATGAGAGCCGAGGATGGAAGCGGCACGTAACAGTCGATCGTCGAAGGTTGCCAGCGCGCCGCCGACGGTGACGACGACATAGGGCGCCGCCAGCGCGGTATGGGCCAGGATGATGCCGGTGAAGGTTTGCGTCAGCCCCAGGGGCGCCAGAAACAAATAACTGCCCGTCGCGAAGATGATGATGGGAACGATCAATGGCGAGGAAAGCACGATGGCCACCGTTCCCTTATGCCTGACGGGGAGGCGGCGCAGGCCAAAGGCTGCCAGCGTACCCAGGAGCGTTGCCGCGGGCGTGACGACGGCCGCTATGATCAGGCTGTTGCGGAACGCCAGCTGCCATTGCGGATTGAGAGCGATCTCTCGGTACCAGCGCAGCGACCAGCCGGCTGGATCCAATGTGACCATCTGCCTGGTGAACGAGAAATAGGGCTCGGGATTGAAGGAGAGGGGGATCACGACCAGCACGGGTCCGATCAAAAAGGCGCACACGGCACCGCAAAAAGTCCAGAAAACCATGGATCCCAGACGGTTCATGCTCGTAATCCTCCCCGTTGGGTCAGGCGGGGCAGGACCAGGGCAATCGCCACGACGATGGCGAGCAATACGCTGCCGAGTGCCGCGGCCAGGCCCCAGTTCAAGCTCTTTTGCATGTGGAAGGCGATCTGGTTGGAAATGAGCTGGCCCGTCCGCCCGCCCACCAGCGCCGGCGTGACGTAGTAGCCGAGCGACAGGACGAAAACGAGGACCGCGCCCGAAGCGACACCGGGATAGGTCAGGGGCAGATAGACCCGCCAGAATGTATAGAAAGGTCGCGCGCCCAAGCTTGCGGATGCCCGAACATAAGCGCCCGAGAGTGCCGTCATCACCGAGTAGAGGGGCAGGACGAAGAACGGCAGCAGGACATGCACCATGACGATGACGGTACCGGTCAGATTGTACATCAGCTCCAGCCGCTGATTGTCGCCAAGGAGGCCGCTGGCGACAAGTGCTTCGTTGAGAACCCCCTTGCGCTGGAGAAGCACGATCCATGCGGTGGCGCGCACCAGCAGCGACGTCCAGAACGGCAACATGACGATAAACAGCAACACTAGGCGCAGCCGTGGCCCGGAACGGGCGATCGCATGGGCGAGGGGGTAGCCGAGCAACGCGCAAAGGATCGTCACGATTGCCGCGACGCCGAGCGTGCGCACGAAGAGATCCACATAAATACGCCGGCTTCGGTCCTGAAGTTCGATGCCACCGCCTGCCGTGGCCTTGAGATCGAATGCATTGAGGAAATGAGACGGGGTGAAGGACTGCGTCCGGCTGGCGAGGACCTGCCAGAGCGCCTGCGACCCCCATCGCGGGTCAAGGTCGGTCAGCGGCGCGGTCGGTTGCAGGCTCAGGGCTGTGGCGGTTCGATCGATCAGCGTTCCAAAGCCAGACTGTTCCCGATTAAGCCGCAGTGAAAGGCGTCCCACGGTACCCTGCTCGACTGCCGCCCTTAGATCGGCCCGGACGCCATCGAATGCAGCAGTCGGTGGCGCACCATTCCCGTTCCACGTCGACAGGGCCGCCCGTGTCCGCGGCATCATGTCGGCGAGTTCGGGGTCGTAGACACTGCGCGCCAGCATCAGCGCGATGGGGCCGATGAAGGTCAGGATAATGAAGGCGAAGAGAGGCAGGACTAGGAGCCAGCCCGTTCGCGTGGTGGGCGCGATCTTCATTGCGATAACCAGGCCGCGTAACGCTCATTGACGGCATCGCCGTGCTCCATCCACCATTTGGCATCGAAGGCAAGTGCACTTTGGAAATTACCAGGCGCCGTGGGCAGATTGGCGGCCAGTGAAGGATCGACCAGGGTTTGGGCCGAGCGCCGCACCGGCCCATAGGTGAGGTAGCGCGTTTGCATCGCAAGCGGTTCGGTGCCGGTCGCAAACGCGACAAAGGTCTTGGCATTGTCGCGCTTTTTGGTGCCGGCGACGATCGCATAATAGTCGGCATTCCAGATCTGGCGGTCCCAGATGATGGCAAGAGGCTTCTTGTCGTCGGTGATCGCCCCTTGAATGCGGCCGTTATAGGCTGCCGAGACAGCCACCTCGCCATCGGCCAGGAGTTGGATCATCTGGGCACCGGTTTCCCAGAACACGGCCTGATCCTTGATGGTGTCGAGCTTGGCGAAGGCGCGATCAAGACCTTCGGGCGTGCCCAAGGTCGCATAGACGTCCCTGGCCGCCACGCCATCGGCCATCAACGCCCATTCGAGCAAGGCGTTGGGTCGTTTGGGCAGACCGCGTTTGCCGGGAAAGGTCTTGAGGTCGAAAAAGTCCTCGAGCGTTTTCGGCTTGGCCCCAGGGAATGCGGTCTGGTTGAAGGCTATGACGTTCGACCATACGACCGAGCCGACGCCGCAAGGCTGCAAGGCCTCCGGCAGGAAGTCTGCTTTCGCCGGCGTGCCATCGCTTCCGGCCGGAAGGCTGGCCGGATCCACTTTTTCAAACAGGCCGTCCGCGCAGCCCCGCTCAAGATCCTGCTGCTCGACGTCGACCACGTCCCAACTGACCGTCCCCGATCGGACCTGCGCGATCAGTTCAGCCAGACCTCCATTATAGTCGACCGATTGAATGCCAATCCCGGTCTTTGCCGTGAAGGGCTGGTATTGTGCCTTGGTCTGGCTGGCGGTGTATTGGCCGCCATAGGAGACGACGGTGAGCGTGTCGGCGGCCCGTGCCGGCGCCGTCGAGGCGAGGAGTAGTAGGCAATAGGACGCACATACCGTCTGACGACAGTTCATTTCGACCTCCGGATGGATGGAATGGGTGTTAGGAACGAGGAGCTGGAAAGGCCCGTGCGTCCTGTGTGTTCCAGCCCAGTCTTATCGTCTCCCCTTGCGAGGGCAGGGGCTGGCTGCCGCAATTGGGGAGTTTCCAGATGATTTCGGCGTCGTCGCTGGTGCGCAGGCGCACCCGATGTGCATCGCCGAGGTAGGTCGCATCCATCACTTCGGTTTGGACAGCGTTGCAGCCACCTTCCCGGGCCATTCTTATACGCTCGGGCCTGATGGTGACCGAAACCGGCTCGCCATAGTGGGTATTGCCCATGTTGAGTGCGCAAACGATGTCGCCGCTAGCAAGTCGAACGTGGCAGATTCCCCCATCCGATGACAGAAAGGTACCGGTGATGGCATTGTTCTCGCCGAGAAAACCGGCCACGAAGGAGCTGATTGGAGCCTCGTAGAGGTCGGTTGGGGCGCCGATCTGCGCGATGCGCCCACCCTCGAAGACGCAGACCCGATCGGACAAGGATAAGGCCTCGCCCTGGTCGTGGGTCACATAGATGATGGTCGGCCTCAGTTCGCGATGAATGCGGATGATTTCGTCTTGCATCTGGTCGCGCAACTGCTTGTCGAGGGCACCCAGGGGCTCGTCCATCAGCACGAGCTGCGGATTGTAGATGAGTGCGCGGGCAAGGGCGATGCGTTGTTGCTGTCCCCCCGACAACTGGCCTGGATAGCGGTCTCCCATCTCGCCCAGGCGAACCAGGCCCAACGCCCAGCCGACACGTTCGCCGACCTCCAGGCGAGGCCATCCGCGGGCCTGCAGGGGGTAGGCGAGATTTTGCGCGATGGTCAGATGCGGGAACAGTGCATAATGCTGAAACACCATGCCGATATTGCGCTTATAGGGCGGCAAATGCGAAACATCCCGGTCTCCGATGCGGATCGAGCCGGCACTGGGATGCTCGAAACCGGCCAGCATCATCAGGATGCTGGTCTTGCCCGAGCCCGATGGTCCCAGGATGGTAAGAAATTCGCCGGCGTCGACTTCGAGATTGAGCCCGTCGACAACATTCGCGGTGCCATCATAGCTTTTATCGACGTTATGCAAGAAAACGGCTTCGGCCTGGAATGGGGAGCCTGGATTGGAAGAGGCAATAGACGATGTCATCGGATCTCCTCCGTCAGTCCCGCTCACCCAGCATGAAGCTGGTGATGCGGTTGAGAGTGCGAGCGATGTGGTTGCGTCGGATGAAGCCGACGGCCTTGACGTCACCGGCCTCAAGCGAGGCGATGATCTCCCCGATCTCTTCGGCTTGGGAGAGGATCTCCGGGGACCAAGCGAGCTCCGGCAGGATTTGTAGATAGGCCCGGATCGTCTTGTAGTAGAGAACCTCGGAAATGCTCCGGTACTCAGCATTGCCGGACAGCTGCAGAATCTCGTCCTGAAGGCGATGGCTGATCTGGGCAAGTGCCCGCACGTCGTGATCGACCATTAAGGGGGTGCACTCGGCGGCCAGCTCCCGCAGTGCGGCAATCGTACGGGTGAAATTCGTCGCCGGGCTTAAATCGCCGAGCAGTTCGGCAAGCTTGATCCGCAGCGAATAGGCATCGCGCAAGGCTCTCAGGTCAACGGCCGTCACCATTGAACCCACGCTTGGGGTTGTTTCGATCAGGCCTTCATTCTCCAATGCCTGCATTACGCGCCGCATAGGCGTTCGGCTGACGCCGAATTCACGGGCAAGTTCCGCCTCGCTCAGAGCCGCGCCAGGCGGGTAGATCAATAGACAGATCCTGTTGCGCAACGTTTGGTGAATGGCGGCGAAACGCTGACGCGGCGATGGTGCCTGATGTTCGATGCTCAGCGGCATGAAGCGACCTCCCGATATGTCGAATTTACATATTATAATATGTATTGTCAACGACGGAATTCCGATGACGTGCACCGGTATACCGGTGGTCCTACTCACACTAAGTCATTGGATCATCGAATATATTCTGCAATGTAGTTTGCTAGGGCGCTCGGCCGCGGTCAAGCTGAAGTCAGCAAGAAGCGCTGCTCAGGGAGGTTCGTATGGCCAGGTCCGGCATGACGTCACCAGACGGTATCAAGATAGTGAAACATGACTTCTCGGCCAGCTACAACCGCGATTGGCCGCATAGCTATCTCAAGGCCCATTTGGCGCTCGACTACGTCATTCCCGACCAGGCAAAACCCATCTTTCAGGCAATTGTGGATCGCTACCGAGCAGTTCGTCGAAAGGAGCGTCTTAAGATCGTCGATGTCGGCTGCTCCTATGGTATCAATGCCGCTCTCTTGCGCACCGATATGAATCTCGACGATTTGTATGCTGCTTACACCGTGGGCAAGGGGCCTCTGACGAGCCGGCACAAAGCAGACCATCGGGCATTTTTTGGGAAGAGGGATGCTGGAACCGACCTTCGCTTCATTGGCGTCGATCCTAGCGAGCGCGCGGCCCGATATGCTCGCAGCGTTGGCCTAGTCGATGCGATCGTCACCTCGGATCTGGAAGTGTCGGAGCCCACGGCTGCCGAAAGGCGTGCACTCGAGGGGGCCGATATTATCATTTCAACGGGCTGCGTCGGTTATGCGACCGAGCGAACCTTCGCGCGTGTCTATGAAGCGGCGGCCATCTCGCGGCCCTGGGTCGCAGCGTTCGTCATGCATCCCTATTCCTATCATGGCATTGCCGAAACGCTGGCAACCTTTGGTCTTCAAACACAGGAGTGCTTCGTTGTCCGTCAACGCCGCTTCTCCACCGATGCCGAACGATACGGCCTTCTGCGTGCTATGAAGGAACAAGGCCTTGATCCCCGTCTTGAGCACGCCACCGGCTACATCTATGCCTCGTTCCACCTCTCGACCCTCCCGAATGAAGGGAGCACTGGCCGTGTGAATCCATAAAAGCGCTACAATCTCCAATAACGTCCGCTATTCCATGCCCTGGTGTCCCAGCAAACGATGGCCGCTTCGCGCAACGATGTCTGAGACGAAATTGGGTGTTCAGCGTCCCCAGTTATTGACAGGGTCCTAAGGGGCTGGATGGCCCTGAATTACATACTATAGTTGATACTACTCATCGACGCTGGAAGTCACCCTACCGCGCATGGATATGCGTAAACTGGTCGGGCAGAACTTCGCTAGACTGCGGCAGGAGAGGAACCTGACGCAGGAAGAAGTCGAGGCGCGTTCCGGTTTCAGCCAGCAATATCTGAGCAAGCTGGAGCGAGGTAAGCGCAATCCAACTCTGATTACACTCTACGAGTTGGCACAGGCGCTTGGCGTAAGTCATGTCGAGCTTGTTCTTCCTCCACAAGAGGAGGACTTAAACCGGTAGTCACACCCCGGAAGCCAGTTCCATCCTTCAGTGATGCGTGAACTCTCTCCCTTGGCATCGAACGAGCATTGCCTCTAGGCTTGGGCAGTTCTCAGTTGTTGGTTGCCACCTGCTTTTCCAGTTTCCTGGATCTGACGTGCCTCCGTTGAATCGGACCGTTTTGGTTGGAATATTCCAATTATGATCCCCGGTGGGGAGAAGGAGAGTTCCATGAAGGCATCGAGGTTCACGGATTGTTAACTTCCGTCGAGAAGTGACCCGGGATTTCCATTGAGAACAGAACTGGCTCGGGAAAACTGGACAGACCGGATAAGTGAAGTTTCTGCCTGAAAGCGGCATGATGACCGTGACAGGAGAGACCATGCGAAACGACCGCGGCGGAACCATACGCCGGCCTTCAAGGCGAAGGTGGCCCTTGCAGCCGTGAAAGGCGAGAAGACGATCGTCGAGTGGCGCAGCAATTCGACGTGCATCCGAACCAGATCACGCAATGGCGCAATCAGCTTCTCGATGGGGCTGCGGGCGTCTTCGATGTGAGGCGAAGGCCGCAGTGCCAGCTCCGGCGATCGACCTGAAGACGCTGCGCGCGAAGATCGGGCAACTGACCCCGGAGAATGATTTTTTGTCCGGTGCGCTCGGGAAGGCCGGCCTTTTGAGCGCAAAGCGATGATCGATCGTCGGCACGATCTGCCGCTCAATCGGCATGCGAAGGCTCGCGGGATCAGCCGCGGCTGTGTCTACCATCTGCCCCGTGAAGTCCCCGCCGTCGATCTGGCTCTGATGCGCCGGATCGATGCCTTGCACCTGGAATGCCCTCTCGCCGGATCGATGCCGTCGAGGAAGCTTTGGCCCGCTTCGGCAAGCCGGAGATCTTCAATACGGACCAAGGCCCCCAGTTTACTAGCCGCGAGTTCACTGGCCTGCTGATCGCAGCATCAGCATGGACGGCAAGGGCGCCTGGCGCGACAATGTCTTCGTCGAGCGCCTCTGGAGATCATTCAAGTATGAGGAGGTCCACCTACGCGCTTATGCCAGCGCGTCGGAGGCCTCATCAGAGCCTGAGACATCGGACGCCCGATCAGGCTTACTTCAACGCGCTGCCGCCAATCCCGGCAGCAGCATAACAGAGGCTGAAACCCATTTAGCGACAGCCCCGAAGCTGTTCAGGCACACCGAGCCAGCTCTCCTGACACAGCGATCTGTTCGTACTCGTCGACGCTGTGCGGATATAGCTCACCTCCTGCAGCTTAGGCAGGACGATGTAATCGGAGCAAGGTCCGGCACCGGCAAGGGCCCGATCCAACGATAGGGCGGAATAGCAGACAACCAGCCCAGAGTACTTGGTGTATTTTTTGCCTGTAAGTTGTGCCTTGGCGCCTGTCGCACTCAACGCTCCCACAGACAAGATGGCAACGATCAAAAACCGCTCGACGCTCGCTCGAATCTCCCGAACCCAGTATAGTCCATTGATAAATCGATAAAATTTCTCATGACCTTTATTTAGGGAATATAAACTCATCCCCCCAAACGGGTCGCAGTGACGAGGGAATGAAGATGAAGTCCAGATCCTCCAAAGCTAAATCGCCAGCGAAGATCCTTGCTGAGCAGGTGGAGAAGGATATCCGGCGCCAAACCCGGCGGCGTTTCTCAGCCGAAGACAAGATCCGGATCGTGCTTGAAGACGCGCCGCCAGCCCGAGCCTCGACCAAGTGAGGTCCAAGACCTGCGCCATGAAGGAATGCATGTCCGACATGATGCTGGAGAGTTCCTTGATCATGGACATCTCCATCATCCCGAAATCGGGAGCTTAGTGGAGATGTCCCTGGAGTACCGGCATATCTACATTCTGGACATTACCTCGATAACTTCAGGTGCGGCCAGCCTCACCAAGCGGTGAAGCCGCCGTCCACCACGACGTTGGAACCCGTCATGTAGGAAGAAGCATCCGAGGCGAGGAAGCGGATGACGCCGTTGTATTCGTCGATCTCGGCCTGGCGTCCCATCGGCACACGTTCGAGGAAGGCGTCGATGAATTCCTTGTCGAAACTCGCGGTCTTGACACCGCCGAAAGAGATCAGGTTGACGCGCACCTTCTTGGGCGCCCAATAGGTGGCGAGGTAGCGCGTGAGGTTGACCAGGCCCGATTTCGAGGCGGCATAGGACACCGCCTTGACGAAGGGCACGCCGTCCCGCTTCTCTCGATAGGCGTAGAGAGCCTGGTTGGGCGAGACGATGCCGTAGATCGAGCCGACATTGATGATCGAGCCGCGGCGTTCCCCCGCCATGTGGCTGCCGACGACTTGGCTCGTCAGCATCACGCCGGTCAGGTTGGTATCAATGATCTCGTCCCAGTATTTCTGCGGGTAGTCCTCGAAGGGCGCATTCTGCTCGGCGGAGCCGTCCGGCTTGGAATCGATGCCGGCATTGTTGACGAGGACATGCGGCACCCCCCAATCGGCGATCAGCCTGTCGGTCGCCTCCTGCAGGGCCGTCTTGTCACGGACGCTTGCCTCGTAGACGCGGATACGGTCGGTCAGGCCGGGAAACTTTTCTGCCAGCCTGTCGCTCGCAAAGGGACGACGGCTGAAAATCGCCACCCTGGCGCCGGCCTGCGCCAGGGACTTGCTGAACTGGGTGCCGAGCTGGCCGAGGCCGCCGGTGACGACAACGACGCGGCCGTCCACGCTGAAAGGATCGCTCATGAACTCATACTCCGGATGTCTGTGGCTTCAGGCCGTCTTGGCGGCAGTGTCGATCGCCTCGCGGGCGCCGCGGCAGCCTGCATTGAGGAACATCACGTCGTTGCCCATGATGATCATGTCGACGCCCTTCTTCCAGAGGGCGATCACGTTCTCGGCGACGGGCGGGATGCAGGGTGCCATCACCTTGATGCCGCGGGCGTGGCATCTCTCGATCAGCTCCGCGAGCTTCTCCTCCACTTCCGGATGCGACATGGAATAGTCGATCGAGATCTGGCGGGAGATGGAATAGTCGGCCGGCCCGAAGTTGATGACGTCGATGCCTTCGACTTCGAGAATCTCGTCCATGTTGTCGAAGAACTCGTAGCTCTCGGCCATCGGTATCACGAGGCGCGTTGCATTCTCGTGCTCCATATATTTCGACCATTGGAAGCCCGGCCCGGCGAAGCCGGCGGCGCGGCATGACGCATCGCCCCCACGCCGGCCGATCGGCGGGAACTTGGCCGCCTTCACGATGGCGCGCGCCTGGTCGGCATTGTTCACTTGCGGCACGATCACGCCGGTAGCCCCGAACTCCAGCGACTTGCGGATGTCCCATTCATTGGTGCCGCGCACGCGCACCAGCGGCGCGATCCCGGAAAGTAGGGCGGCGAGCACCAGCTTTTCCATCTGGCCGTCCACATTGACCGGCGTGTGTTCGGCATCGATGAAGGCGAAGTCGAGCCCCCAATTGGCGGCGACTTCGACGGCCGTGGTCGAACCGGTATACATCGTGGCGCCGAACACGGGCTCCCCGCGGCTCATCTTGGCGGCTAGACTGGTATTTTCGGGCGGTGCCAAAGGTCTTCTCCTGATTTGCGAAGGCTGGAAATCACTTGAGGTCCGGAGCGATGAAGCTGCGGAGTTCGGGTGTGCGCGGATTGGCGAAGATGTCTTCCGATCGCCCCTCTTCCCAGACGGTACCCTGGTGCATGAAGACGGTGCGGTTCGCGACGCGGCGGGCAAAGCCCATCTCATGGGTGACCAGCAGCATGGTCATGCCGGCCCTGGCGAGTTCGGAGATGGTCTTGAGCACTTCGCCGGTGAGCTCGGGGTCGAGCGCCGAAGTCACCTCGTCGAACAGCATCACCTTGGGTTTCATCGCGAGCGAGCGAGCAATGGCGACGCGCTGCTGCTGTCCGCCGGACAGCTGGTCCGGATAGGCGCCAGCCTTGTCGGCGAGGCCGACGCGGGCAAGGACCTCATGCACCAGCGCGGCACACTGTTCGCGCGGAAGGCCCTTCACCACCCGGGGAGCCAGCGTGATGTTCTCGGCGACATTGAGATGCGGAAAGAGGTTGTAGCTCTGGAAGACCATGCCGACCTCCCGTCGCAGCGCACGCAGATTGGCGCCGGAGCGGTCGACCTTGTGGCCGGCGACCTCGATGGCGCCCTCTTGGAACTGTTCGAGTCCGTTGATGCAACGCAGCATCGTGCTCTTGCCGGAACCTGAGCGGCCAATGACGGCGACCACGTCGCCATTGGCCACGGAGAGGTCGATGCCTTTCAGGACGGCCAGGGCGCCATAGGATTTCCGAAGGTTCTCAATGCGCAGCGCCGGCATGCTTCCTCTCCTTCAAGGCTTCGCTCCACCAGGACAGCGGGTAGCAGACGGCGAAATACATGACCGCCACGGTCAGGAAGACGTGGAAAGGCTGGAAGGTCATGTTGTTGAGGAGCTGGCCTGCTCGGGTCAGTTCCACGAAGCCGATCAGGGCCGTCACCGAGGTGTTCTTGACGATCTGCACCATGAAGCCGGCTGTCGGCCCGAGCGCGATGCGCAGCGCCTGGGGCAGGATGACGTAGCGAAGCTTCTGGACCGGCGTCAGCGCCAGCGAATCGGCGGCCTCCCATTGGGTGCGCGGGATGGCCTCGATGCAGCCGCGCCAGATGTCCGAAAGATAGGCCGTGGCGTACATGGTGAGCGAGATGGCGGCCGCCGCGAAAGGCGGGAAATAGAGACCGAGGAAGCTCAGCCCGTAAAAGACGAGGAACACCACGATCAGGAGCGGAGTTGCCTGCACGAGCTGGATGTAGGCGGCGATGAGCGCCTTGAGCCACCGCGGCCCGAGTGCGCGGCCAAGAGCAAAGACGAGACCGAAGATGCCGCTGAACGCGAAAGTCAGGATCGACAGGCCGGCCGTCCATGTCAGGCCATGGAGGAGGAAGACGATGCTCGGCCATCCGAAGGTCTGGATCATGCACCGCCCTCCCTCGTGCCGAGCTTGAGCACTGCGCCGGCCAGGCCCGTCTGCGGATCGCGACGCCGGAAGAGCCACAGGCCGATCAGCCAGTAGACCAGACGAAAGCAAAAGGTGATGCAGATGTAGATCGCCGCAACCACCAGGAAGGTCTCGAGGCTGCGGAAGGATTGGGATTCGATCTTCGAGCCGGCGAGCGTGAGTTCTGTCGCGGATATCGAAGAGGCGATCGACGTGCCGAGCAGCGTGAGAGTGAGTTGGCCAGTGAGAGCGGGGTAGATCACCCGAAGGGCTGGTACGATGATGATGTAGCGCATCACCTGCAGGCGCGAGAGGCCGAGGGCGAAGCCGGCCTCGATCTGCGTACGGGGGATTGCAAGAAGGCCGGCGCGGAAGATCTCCGCCGAATAGGCGCCGAGATTGAGTGAGATCGCCACAATGGCGGCATGATCGGCGCTGAGGCGAAAGCCGACATAGGGCATGCCGAAGAACAGAAGGAAGAGCTGGACCAGCAGGGGTGTGTTGCGGAAGGCTTCGACATAGGTGGCACCGGCGGCGGCGCTCCACCGCGGCCCGTTCACCCGCGTCAGCGCAACGCCGAGTCCGATGGCAAGCCCGATGGCGATCGATTCCGCCGACAGGACGATTGTGTTGATCATACCGTGCACGAGATCGGGCGTCCGGGCGAACACCGGCGCGAAATTCATCTCATAGGCCATTGCAAGCTCTCCTTGGCGGTGCCGGGGCTCGATCTCCCGGCACGCCTGGATGCATCCCGGAGGAGGTCAGAAGGTCGGCAACTTGCCGCCGGGGATCGGGACGCCGATCCATTTCTTGTGCAGCTCGTTGAGGCGCCCGGTGATCTCTTCGTAGTAGATGAAGTTGTTCAGCCACTGATGCAGTTCGCTGGCGTCCTTGCGCACGGCCATGGACCAGTAAAGCGTGAAGATCGGCACCTCCGTCTTCACTTCGAGATTGGCGAGGTTGCGTTTGGCGATCACGTCGTTGGCGACGGTCGCCACCGCTGCGGTCGCGTCGACTTGCCCGGAGATCAGGGCCTGCATGGCAAGGGCGTCGTCGTCGAAGCGCACCACCTCGGCGCCTTCGATGGCGTAGCCGCTGACGGCGGCATCCTGCGTGCTGCCCTTGGGCACGGAGATACGCTTGCCCTTGAGATCGTCGAGCGACTTGAGCGGCATGTCCTTGGCCGCCACGAACCGCATTTCATAGGCACCATAGGGGTTGGTCATCAGGAACGTCTTGGCGCGCTCGGGCGTGGCCGTCATATGGGCGATCAGCAGATCGACCCGGCCGGATTCCAGCGCGGCAGCGCGGGAAGCATTGTTGACGGGAACGATTTCGAGCGTGGTCCCGAGATTCTTGGCCACGTCGCGGGCGAGGTCCACCAAGAACCCGTCGGTATTGCCCGAGGAATCGACGGTGTCATAGGGCGGGATGCCCGTCAGCACGCCGATGGTTACTTTGCCTTTCTTCACGAGGTCGGCCGTTGTCTGTGCATGGGAAAGTGCAGCCGGAGCCGTGAGCAGGCACGCCAATCCCAGCGTGACCACGGCGCGGCGTAATAGCCGTCCAATCATCGATCCTTCCTCCCTCTCATCGTCAGCCGCTTTCCGGACCGCATGGTCCGAATGCAGGCTGCTCGCGCTCCGACGGCCGGGATCGAAGACCCGGCGCGGTTGTTTTCGGGGCGGCTGCGTTGGCCAACCCGCTCTTGACATATGACTTATGTCATGAGTTATTGTCAATCAACTTAAGCGCGCGGCCTCCTTGAAGCCGCCCGTGGCAAGGCGGCGCACCCCGGCATGCGGCCGCACCGGAGCGGGAGGCAGGTTTGCAGGACGCAGAATCAATTTCGGCCGGTATGCGAGGCCAGCGCAGTGGATCTTCGCTGCCACGGCAACCTCAGGGGCACCGACGGATTAGCGTCGGGTCGGTCCGCGTTTAAGGTGCGAATTCAATTGTCGCCCAATGAAGAAGGCCTGGATGTCCACGAACAACAACAAAAGTCGCGATAAGCTGCACTCTTCGGTCGCCACTGCTTTCGAGGCGCAGATCCTGTCCGGCGAACTGCGGATCGGCGAACATCTTCCCTCGGAAGGCGACATCGCCCGCGAATTCGGCGTCTCGACGCGTTCGGTGCGCGAGGCGATGCAGATACTCGAGACCAAGGGCCTGGTACGGCGCCGGCATGGCGGACGCACCAGTGTGGTACGGGCGGACGTCGGCGAGTTCATGGGAACGCTGGCCGTCACGGTCCGCCAGCTTCTTTCCAGCGATCCCGACTATCTCCTGCAGTTGATGGTCGCGCGCCGCATGATCGAGACGGAGGTACTGGGTATCGTGACGGGCCGGGAAACTCCCGTGAACGAGGAAGTGACGGCGGCCCTCGACGGCATGCGCCGCGCCCGTGACGCTGGCGACTTCACCGACTTCACGGTGCAGGACGCAGCCTTCCATCTCGCTCTCGTCCGTTCGGCCGGAAACAAAATCCTCTCGCTGTTCTACGACAATCTCTACGGCCTCATCACAGATGCCATCGCGGTTTCCAGCCGTGTGCCGACCAAGTCGCTGGAAGCGGCCTATGCCGAGCACGAAGACATCTACACCATGATCTGCAACCGCGACGAAGCGGGCGCCACGGCGCTGCTGCGTGCCCAGATCGACAACAGCGCCGCATATCTCCGCGTCGCCATAGAAAACGCCAACCGCAAAGAAGAAAACAATGCCTGACTTCGACTATACCGGCACCGATTGGGATTCGATCGCCCGCCTGCGCAAGTGGTACTCCGGCGACGTGCACGATTCGATGGAGCATCTGGGCCTGTGGGGCCACCTTGAAGGCATTTCCCTGCTTGGCAGTCTGCAGGCGGGTGAAGTGGTGTGCGGTCCCGCGGTGACGGTGCAGTTCGAGCCCTCCGACCGCAAGGGCGAGCCGCAGGACGTTTATCACAAGGCCATCGACAATGTTCCGGAAGGAGGCATCCTGGTCTGCGAGGCATCCTGCGCCGGAGGCTCCTGCTCAGGGGAATTGATGAGTTCGGGAGCCAAGGTTCATGGCGCCGCCGCCACGATCGTCAACGGAACAGTGCGCGATCTCGCTCAGGTGAGAGCGCTTGGCTACCCGCTGTTCGGCACGGCGGCCAGCCCCGTCGGCGTCACCGGAAAGAAGGAACCGAAACAGTCCCAGATCCCCGTGAGGATCGGACATGTCACCATCAGCCCCGGCGATGTGATCTTCGGCGATATCGATGGGGTCGTGGCCATCCCGAGGGAACGCCTGCGCGACGTCGCCGATGCTGCCGACGCCCTGGGTCAGAACGAGGCCGAGGCTCGTCGGCGGATCCTGGCTGGCGAAAAGCTACAAGAAATCTGGCCAGTCACCTGACACCGCTGGATCTCTTGTGCTGCATGCTATCCCAGTTCGACACAGGACTTGTAGTTCGGGGGGCAAGGCTTCCGACGTTCGATTTATAGAGCTGGCGGATGCATCTTGAGGGCGACCGGTTCTCCGCAAATGGAATGGCAATCTCTGTCCAGCAACTAACTCCTCCGATTTTCGAGGAGCTTGCGATGTTCCGTGGGTTGCCATTTCGACCGAGCAGTGATCCTACTGTGTGTTCGCTGGTATCTGGCCTGCAACCTTAGCCTTCGCGATCTGGAAGAGATGCCGGCCGAGCGGAGCATCCTGGTAGATTACTCCACCGTTCATCGCTAGGTCGTCCAGTTCCCGCCCCTGTCGCTTAAGGGTTCAACCAGCGCAAGCGGATTGTCACGAGACGATAGCATATCGACGAGACTCACATTCGGGTCGGCGGGCTTTGGATGTATCTGTATCGAGCCGTCGACAGTGTCGGCGGATACGGTCGAATTTTTCTTCAGCGAGTATCGGGATCTGGCGGCCGCGAAACGGCTCATCCGCAGGGCATTCCAAAGCCACCACTGGCCCGAATGTGAACCGGCATCGCCCAGGATCCCGCTGATTCCTTTTATATCAATGTGTTGAGATGCCGATCGGCGTGAAATCCGCGTGCCGAAACACAACAGCCAGTGCTTCTTGCCACCGATACTGACAACGACCTCATCGAGGTACCACATGTCGCGGGGGCTCGACCTCTTGCGCCTGAGGCGGCGGGCGTAATCCCGCCCGAACTTCATCGCCCAGCGCCGCACGGTCTCATAGGAAACGACGATGCCGCGCTCCAGCAGCATCTCCTCCACCAGGCGCAGGCTCAGAGGAAAGCGAAAATACAGCCGAAGGCGGAAACCGGTGGCGCTTGTAGCTGACGGACGGCTGGCTCATGCAAGCCCATCTACACCGACTGCCGCCACGCCGCAGTTAACGTGACAACGCCTGCAACCCGCGTGTCGGCAAGCCCCCATGGTGCGCGGATCACATCTGGACGTCGGCCAATCTCTGCCATGACGGCCTCGTCCGTCAGCTCGATTTCGGCAACGATCTCGCCATCCGTTAGGCTCGTAAGAGGCCGGTGATCAAAGGTATGATTGCCAATCTCATGCCCCTCTTGGAAAGCTCGTCTTACCAGACCAGGCGAATAGGCGAGCCGTTTGCCGACAACGAAGAATGTGGCATGCACACATCAAAAGTGAGAGCCACGCAGGCTTGTAATGCAAGGTGCGCTTGCTCGCTGCGGCCGGCATGCGCCGATGTGACGAACAAAGGCAACAGCATTGCCAATATGCAGGGTAAACGACTCATCCAGCGATCTCAGACAGTCTGACGATTTCGACAACGAGCTGTCTTGGGGCTCTTCGCGGATCGATACGCAATTTGTAACTGGTTCGGAATATCGATCTTCGATATAAATATCGAGCAGTGACAACGGCTATCTTCACGCGCAGGGCCGAGTAGGGGAGACAGGGCCAGGCATTATATCGTGGAGGTGGCGAGCGGTGTCGACTGCCGAGTGGGAGGACGGGACGGAGCGGCAATATGGCCGCTCCGTTCTGCCTGCGACCAGTTTTTAGCTTGGACGACAAGCCCCATTGTTTCCATGCGAGCAGATGTGACCAAAACCGGCAATGTCGCAAGGGTGGTGCTGTTTGCCATGCTCCGCTCTGGTGGACGAGAGCATTCTGTCCCTGATCCATAGAAACCCGTAGCGGGCCTCTTCCCCTTTGTTACGCTTTCACATGCGCCAGTCAGATTGGCCAAAAGCGACTTCAATTAACGAAATTTAACTCGGCCATTATATCGACTATCGATACAGTTTTGACGTGTGCAGTTTCTATGTCGCTATGTGGAGGGGGCGTGTGGCGGTCGATAATATTCAATAGAAAAGCACAGGATTGGGCACTGGTCGGACTGGCAACCGCCTTGTTCTTGTCGCCTTGGTTCTTTGGGTTTGCTGCCAGACCGTCGGCCTGGATTGCCTGGTTCAGTTCTCTGTTCATTGCCTATCTGGGATTTGCAGCGACATTCTCCCGCGGCGAAGATTGGGAGGAGTGGCTTTGCGCCGCTTTGGGAGCAGGACTCTTGTTCGGGCCGGAAGCCGTGGGGCAGCCCTTTGGCATCGCCGCCACAACTACGTTTTGGGGGATCGGAGCGATGACAATGGCTATCTCGCTTTGGGCGATCTGGCTGAATCGCCGGCCTGCCGATGAATGACACGCATCCGACCGGCCAATACCAAAAACAATCGTCGAAATCATGATCTGCGGCAGTGAACGGCACGAATAAAGGGGAGGGGACCATGGATCGAAGCGATCAGGAGACGATCGAGGCTGACGTCGAGAATACCGCCGACAGATCTCTGCAGACCGCGCGAAGGATAGCTCAAATCACAAGAAGCTATGTCTCATCCAATCAGGTAGAGGCTAGTTCACTACCGACGCTCATATGCGATCTCGCGGCTGCTTTCGACAAAATCGCGATGAATGGCGCAGTGATCGAGAAGCCTTCGAAGCCAATCCCAGCGGTTCCGATCAAAAGATCGGTAACAAATGACTACATCGTTTGTCTGGAGGATGGTCTAAAATTTAAGACTCTAAAGAGGCATCTACAATCTCACTACAATATGACTATTGAAGAATATAAGAAGAAATAGAATCTGCCGGCAAACTATCCTACTGTTGCTTTCAACTACGCGAGGCGACGCACCGAACTTGCCAAGGCGAACGGCTTAGGTGGTCGTATCGCTCGGAGCAGAGCCGTCAAGGCGAAAGCATAGCGCAATGGAATCTCGGAAAATGAGCTCGGAGGAGCAGTCCGAGCTCATGAGCAGGCGAGGCGTTCTGCAATTGGCAGGCGCCTCCCTGGTTGCCATCACAAGCATAGGCGCTGTAGATGTGCGCCAGGGCGCAAATGATTTCAGCGTCGATGTGGTCAAGGCCAAGGCCAGGGCACTCAGCCGCGAAAAACACGTACCGCCCTCATTCGATCTGCCATCTTGGCTTGATCACTTGAACTACGACGAATATCGAAGCATCCGGTTTGTCACAGATCAGTCGCTCCTCGCTGATGGACCGTCACGCTTTCGGCTTCAAATGTTTCACCGGGGCAGTGTATTCAAGCGTCGAGTCGACGTGAATGTCGTGAAAGGGACTATCGTCCAACCCGTCGCCTATTCCCCGACATACTTCAAGTCAAACCAAGTCGACAAATTTGCTTCTCTCCCTAGCTCAATTGGATTTGCAGGAATCCGCATTCTTTGGCCGCTCAACAGCGACACCAAGTTCGATGAGGTCATATCCTTCCTCGGAGCAAGCTACTTCCGATTTCTGAGCAGAGGCCAACAATATGGGTTGTCGGCCAGGGGGCTGTCGATCGGATCGGGCTTACCTGGCGAAGAATTTCCCTATTTCAGAGAGTTTTGGATCCGGGAGCCGGCCTTTGATGCAGACGCAATTGCGATCTATGCCTTGCTTGACAGCCCCTCGGTAACGGGATGCTTTGAATTCGAGCTGGCTCCTGGGACTGCAACGCAACTGCATGTGCGAGCGACGCTGTACCCCCGTCGAAATCTGTCAGGCATGGGCGTCGCGCCACTGACATCGATGTTCTTCTTTGGTGAAAACACACTTCGGAAACCCCGCGATTTCCGGCCGGAGGTTCATGACTCCGATGGATTGGCCATTCATTCCGGATCGGGCGAGTGGATCTGGCGCCCTCTTCGAAATCCACCTTCATCGTCGATGTCTTCGTATGTCGACAGCGGGACTCAGGGCTTCGGATTGCTCCAGCGCGATCGTGTTTTTCGCAGTTATGAGGACCTGGAGGCCCGCTACCATGCGCGACCAAGTTACTGGGTGGATTTTGGACACGCTCTCGGCAGCGGCAGGGTGGTGTTGACCGAGCTTCACGCTCGCAAGGAGAGCGAAGACAATATCGTGGCGTGCTGGGTTCCTGACGAGCAACCTGCCGCTGGTGGCGAGAGCCATTTCAGCTATTCACTCATCTCCGCGGTAGGCCCCCTACACGGCGGCGGTCGCTCCGTTGGCACGTTCGAGTCCAAGGCGGGCGTTGCGACGGCGAAGGGACGGGAACAAACGATCCGCTTCATTCTTGATTTTCGAGGCGGTGCCTTGGGCTCCAAAAATCTGGATGTTGCCAATGTTAAACTCGTTGCATGGGCATCGGACGGTCAGGTCATTCGAAGCAGCGTGCAACGAAACCCTGAGATTGCCGGCATTCGTGCTTCCTTCGATGTAGAACTGCCTATGGTTGGCGGTACCGAGTTGAGGGCATTTCTGAGATCCGGCAAGGACGTTTTGACGGAAACCTGGTCATACCGACATGACGGTGTCGATTGAGCGGGTCAGGCTGGGGGTGATGCCTGTGTCTCCAGGCATCTTGAGTGAAGCACGCCAAAACTTGTCGGGATCGGATGTGACTGACCAGTCGCCAGGAGGAAGCTGACGAGTGGATTTGGCTAAGTGAATCCCGAACTTAGCCCGCGGAGACAGCCTATTGAGGTGGCTGCATCAGATCCTGAAGGGTCCCAACGAAATTCGCTCCGGCACGCCGCAGTTCCTCGACGTGGACGGAGGCGAGCGAGCGAAGGTGCTCTTCTCCGATATCGGTGAGTGAAATGAACACCCGTCGCTTGTCGTGGGAATCAGGGACGCGCGTAAGCAGGCCGAGCTTGGCCATTCGATTGACAAGCGAAACGGCCGTGTGATGGCGAATGAACATCAACTCGGCAAGATCGCCCACTGATAGAGGCTCGTGGCGTGAGAAGCCCTTGATTGCAACCAAGGCTTGGTACTGATGAGGTGTAACCCCGGCCTTCGCTGCGGCGTCCTCCGAAAAGGCGAGATATTTTCTGATTTCGTAACGAAACCGGGCCAGAGCATCGTAGTTCACCTCGCTCTCTTTCCCCGTCGAACGCTTGGTGGCGGGACGCGAAGGGCGTTTGTCCTCGGTCATGACTTACTCCCAGACACAACTGGCATCGCGGCTTGAGGTGCCCCTCTCGGCGGCGTATATCGAACTTCGATGCATTATCGGCGGCTATAGGACTCTGGTCGCTCTTGCTTTGGAGAAGGTCAAGTCGTGCCAGCCAAATTACAAGGGGAGCACCCACCATATCGTTCTGACGAGCCTTTGCGAGGGGGCAAAGGCGGCCTTCGGGTGAAAGCAAGGGGCCTGCCCCTGCTGTTGCGTCGGCGAACGGCAACCACGGTTGGAGCCGTCGTGCTCGGGCTCGTCGCACTTGCGTTTGCCTGGCTTGCAGACGAGGCTTCGCGCTTGTTCCTGTTACTCGTTGATCGGGCCCCCTATTCACCGTTGATCATCACACCACTCGGGCTGGCGGCACTCGTGGCGCTCACACAACGCCTCGCGCCTGCCGCGCGTGGCTCTGGTATCCCTCAGGTCGTCGCCGGGGCGGCGGATCCGCGGCGAGCGATTGGCGCGGGCCTCATTTCCATGAAAACCGCTATTTTCAAATGTGCAGGAACCGTTGCCGCCCTGCTGGTCGGCGCTTCCGTAGGGCGCGAGGGACCGACCGTTCAGGTCAGCGCCGCGATCATGGCTTATGTTCACCGCACACTCAGGATCGACCTTTCATCGGCTGTGGTAATCGCGGGGGGAGCCGCCGGCGTATCGGCGGCCTTTAATACTCCGCTTGCCGGTGTTGCCTTTGCCATCGAGGAACTGGCCGCGTCCTATCAGCAACGTCTGGCACTCCTTGCCATGGCAGCGGTCATGATCTCCGGGCTGGTCAGTCAGGGAATCGCTGGTGACTATGTTTACTTCGGCGCCGTCCATCAGATGATCGCGTTCCGTCTGGCTTTGGTCGTCTCGTTGGCGGCCGGCGTCATTGGTGGGCTATTCGGAGGCTTCTTCTCGCAAGCGGTGATCGCCTTTGGCAGCACCTCTTGGCGACCGGTTGCCTTTATGCGCTCCCGGCCGATCGCGTTGGCTGCCGGGTGTGGTTTTGCAATCGCTGCGCTTGGCATCGTGACAGGTGGCGAGACCTGGGGGGCGGGCTATGATTCTGCCAAAATGTTGGTCGAGTCGCAGTCCCAACCCTTGTGGTTTGGTCCTGCGAAGTTTCTGTCGACTTTGATAACCATGCTCAGTGGTGTTCCCGGAGGCATCTTTGCCCCCTCCTTGGCTACCGGAGCGGGTGTCGGCAATCTATTGTCGCTGTTTTTCCCCGGCGAACCACTTGGAGCGGTCGTTATTTTGGGCATGACAGGCTACTTCGTCGGTGTCGTGCGGGCGCCGCTCACTGCGGTGCTGATCATTGCGGAAATGACGGACAGTCGCGCGATGATCCTGCCGCTGCTGGCGACCGCGATTATCGCGGATGGCGTGTCGGCCTTCGTCTGCCCGCAGCGGCTCTATCACGCCTTGTCCAAGGCCTTTACCCTTCGTCCGGCGCCTCAAAAACCGGAATCAACAGGGCAGGGATAGATATTCGATCGACAAGTCGTCAGAGTACCCAACGAAAAGCTCGTTTGAGTTCGTTAAGGCCATCGCGGTCGTAGCAGCGCCCATGTGCGAGTATAATTCGCTCGGGGTTCCACTCGATCATTCGTCGAACCGCCGAACGAACCTGATGCCGATGTCCCAGGAAGTTCAACTGCATGTCGTAGGGCGCCTTCCCGTCTGGATCGGATGCGCCTGCGAGCCGAATGACCCAGCGCAACCATCGAGCGTGGATTCGACATGGCTCGAAATTCTCAATGAGGTCCGTGAGTATCAAGGTCCGGCTGGGACGATGGAAGAAATCGACCTCCGTCAATAAGGTCCCGCACACGAGACATTGCGCGATTGAGTCTGCCCATGCTCGAGGCGCTGTCTCACCGAGCTCTTCGTCGATTCTTGTCGGGCGACGTGTTTTGGCGACGAGGCCTGGAGGGCCATAGCTACGGGCGGCCGGGAAGCCCTTTTGCCAATCCGGCAGATGCCAATAATGCAATGTGTTGGGAGCAATGAGGCAGGTTACGCGGCCCAGTTGCGCCACTGCGGCTGCAAGACAATCGTGCCAGGCGATGGGTGAATGAACCCAGATCTCACCAGATGGCAGGCGTATCACCGTCATGCGTGTGGGAAAAGGTATCGTCAGTCCAAGACTGCGCATGTGTATTTCCGGACCGTCGGCGATCCATACGTTTTCAGCAAGTTGCTTCAGGCTGTTGAGAGGCAAATACGGTGAATGGGCTTGCATGGGCATGCTCCGCCTTCAACGGTGATGATTGCCAATCGAATGGGGCGCTGTTGCCCGCGATCTTGCCTTCGATCCCGATCGACTCGGGACCGAAAGCGCCTAGCGACAATTGCGCGATGCCAGATCCCAGGCTTTGGTGAAACCAGTGAGCGAGAAAGTATCGATGTTGCGATGTCCACGGCCAGTCAACGCCACAATGGTCAGTTGTTGGCCTGCTTTCATCAACTCGACAATCCTGCCCTGATCACCGTCGTTTTGCGGCCAGCCATTCTCGCCTTTCCCATAGACCATGAAACTGCGTCCTCCGATCTGGAGGCTATGCGAGCTTCCTGTCCGGAGGGAAAATCCCAGGGAGACAGCAATTTCTGGCATTGCAGCCCTTCCCGCATGATGGGTGACGAACATGCTGCCGGGATCTCGGCGCAGGCCATCGGGGCTTCTTACTTTCGGAACGGCTTGTACGTAGCAATCAAGGGTGTTCGACCCCTCCACCGAGTAGACCTTCCAGTCCCCGAATGTGCCCATAAGCTGCGGCGATGCCGCCATTGCGGGCGCCAAACTTCCTCCGACTAGGACAGCGATGGCCGCAAGGAGCCGAGGCCACATCAAATAACGACGCCATCGCATCTTGGCAGGCATAAAGGCCGTGATCTTCGTTGGGCAACGAGGCACACGTTTGGCGGCCGGCATTCCGTGGATTCCTTGCAAGAAAGGGGGCATTGACCACTTGAGAGCGTCGACGCGAGTGCGCGGCTCGGCCCGGGACCTGCGTTGCCTAAGGAGGTCGTCTGCCCGTGTAAGAAGCGAGCCAATCTATATCGAAATTCGATATAGATTGGCAATCGGGGCGAAGCCAGAGTCGCTGCCAAGGTAAATGATCGGTTGAACGAGGATGGCAAGTTCGAAGCTGTGAAAGCCGCGTGTAAGATGCGCTCGCTATCGCCCTCTTTTCAGCAAGGTGGACCTCAAGGCGGCTATGTCGAGGTCAGAAGCCTTGCTGTAGTGCACGGGATATGACGTCAGCTGTCATTGCTTGGTGGCAACCGGAGAATGTCTGAATGACCACTCGGCCCAGAGTGACACCGCGATCGTCAGAAGACCTATGACGCGGTGAGCCCAGGCGATGAGAAAATCCGTCCCAAAGCCGAGGAGATGCGGGGCGAAAACGAGCCAGAGCCCAAGCGCGGTCGTGACCCATTCTTCCCACTGGGAAATCTGGAACAGCGACGCTTCGAAAAGAGACGCCGCGGCGAGATAGGCAAGCAGGATGGCCCCCAGCCAGGCGCTCCAACTCGCTGCGTGATCGCCGGTGCCGGCAATCCACGGCATGACAAAAAGAGCGAGCGCAAGGACGCCGAGAAGCCAATCCTGCGCGCTTTTATTCTGCCAGATCCTACGGGGCATTTCGTCCTCCAACACTGACGCCAGACGAGTTCGAAAAAGGAAGCCAAATATATCGAATATCGATATATTTGGCTTGTTAAAATGCCGTAATGCGAGACGGCACCTGCTTTGATCGAGGCGTCGTCCGTCGCGCTGTGCTTCCCGATCAGGCCCTAACTTCCTGGCGCTGGAAGGCGATGTAGGCGATGGTGTAGACCAGCACCATCGCCGCAATCATTCCGGACAGCTGCGGCCAGATCAAAAGAATACTTTGCCCGAACGGAAGCGGCGAGCCGATTACCGCCCCCTCGAGTTGACTCATGAACACGAGCCCGAGGGAACGGGTTGCCGGATTGAGGAGGGCGCTGATCGTCTCGCCATAGAGCGTATTCGGCGACAGACGCGCAATCATGTGCGAGACCTCCATCTGATGGACCGCCGTCATCGGATCATAGGGATTGACCGGAGCGATGAAGCTGGCCGCCAGTGGTGCGATCATGCCCCAGAACAAGGTGAACACCAGCCACAAGGTCAGCGTCGCGAGCGCTGATGTGGCGGGGGAGCGGAAGATCGTCGAGAACAACAGCGCCACCGCCAGCCACACGCCTGCATAGGCCAGTGAAGCCAGGAGAAACGCGATGCCGCGCAGGACTTCCTCACCCGACGGAGGCAGGCCCAAAGTGAGAATGCCCATGCCTGTTATCAGCAGCCACAGAACGAGGAGGCAAATGCCGATGACCGTCATCCCGCCCAGGAATTTTCCCGCCAAGAGCGCGTCACGATAGATGGGTTGGGACAGGATACGGCTCATCGTCCGGCGACTATACTCGCCATTCACCGCGTCAAATCCCAAGGCGATGCCAACCAATGGCAACAGGAACCCGAGGAAGGCGACGAAGGAAGGTAACGGTTCGCGGGCGGTCGTCAGCAGGCGCAGGAAGAGAAATGGATCTTCGCCGACATTGGCCTTGATCTGACCGATCGCGCCATAGATCGCGCCGGCCGCGGTGAGAATCACCAGTAGAGTCACCAGATGCATCCTGGCGCTCGTCATATGATCAGCGGCCTCTTTGAGGGCTACAGTCGACGTCCCGGTAAAAGGCGAGCCTTCACGCTGCATGGGTCACCTGTTCAAAATAGCGGACATAGACATCGTCGAGGCTGGATCTTTCGGAGGAAAGACGGCTTAGCATACCTCCTGCCTGAATGATCGTTTTGGCGATTTCGTTGCGCAGGTCTCGGTCAGCCTCGACGCGCAATACGCCGGATGCCGACGAGGATATCCGGGTGACGCCAGCGATGCGACCCAGCAGGGCTTCTGCCTGGCATCCCTGCGCTTCCACTTCCGTCACACCGAAGCCCCCAAGCACCTGCCGTGCAAGGTCGGGAACACGCCCTACCAATCCCGCCTTGCCGCGATGAAACAGGGCAACGCGGGAGCAGACCGCCTCGACCATGTTGAGCAGATGCGAAGAAAGGATCACCGTCATTCCTTCTCGCGACAGCCGGCCGATCAATTCGAGCAGGTCCTGGGTCGACTGCGGATCGAGACCGGCAGTCGGCTCGTCCAGGATCGCTACCTCGCATGCCTTGACCAGCAGCTCGGCTATTCCCAGGCGTTGACGCATGCCGCGGGAAAAGGTTGCGACGCGCCGGTCGGCCACATCGCTCAGGCGTACTCTCGACAGGGCCGCATCGATACGAGGCTGCAGTTCGTATGTCGCAATCCCGCCCAGTCTTGCGGTGTAGGTTAGGTTTTCTCTTGCGGTGAGGTGGTCGTAAAACCCAACGGCATCGGGCAGATATCCCACTTTCCGCTTCACCTTGAGCGGTTCGCGCAAGGGATCGAAGCCTAGTACGCGCACGTGCCCGGTACTGGGTTCGGTCAAGCCAAGGAACAAGAGGATGCTCGTCGTCTTTCCCGCGCCGTTGGGACCGAGCAGGCCGAAAACCTCGCCTGCTTCGATGGTGAGATCAAGCGCATCGACCGCAATCGCCTGGCCATAGCGCTTGGTGAGGCCTTTGGCCTCGATCACCGGGGTCATCAGCGCCGACCGTAGCGCGTCACGGCAAAGCCGAGCACGAGGACGGCAGCCGCAATGACGCCGAGGCCCGCTGCTCCCCAGACAGTCGAGGTCACCACCGTGACTCGGAAATCAGCGTTGTCGTAGACGCCGTCCCCCGATGCACGGACGTTCACCATGTAGTCGCCCGCTATTGCCTGTCCCGAGGGCGTCAAATGAAGGGAGACTTCCTGGCTGGCGTTCGGAGCGAGTGCATCGAGGGACTTGGGTTCGAACTCGGCTTTCCAGCCCGTTGGTGCCCGCGCCGTCAGCGCCACATTCTTTGCCGGCGCACTGCCCGAATTGGCCAGGGTGAAATTCACATCCGTTTCCTTGCCGGCCACTGCTCGTCCGGACAAGCGCCCGTCGGGGCCGGATACATTGATCTGTGGCTGCCCGGTGATGTCGAGGCCAAGTTGTGTCTCGCCTTTCGCCTTTGCGCTGGTCGCAGCGACCCCCACGCCATATTGACCGGCAGGTATGGTCTTGGGCGGGGCGATGGAAACCTTGAGTGTCTTGCTCTCTCCCGCTTTTAGCGGCAGGCTAGTCAATTCCTGGCTGCCATATTGCTCCTTGAAGGTTGCGACGAAGCCCGGGGGTGTCGTGGCAATCAGGTTGAACGCCCCGGCATCAGGGCTGTCATTCTTGACCGCTACATTGAAGTCGAAGCTGGACTTCGACGTGCCGCGAAGCGCGGGAAGATCGGGCTGCAGGGTCACCTTGGCTGGAGACTGGCTTGCTAGCGTCATGGCGATCGGCAGACTGAGGGCCTGCCCATCATTGGTCTTTCCTTGTACGATGAAGTCGTAGGTTCCCGGTTTCGCATCCTTGGGGGGCGTGAGCTTCAGGGTGAGGCGCTGGTTTTGGTCGGGGGTCACCATCGCCGACGAAATGGGCCTGCCGCCGCCGGAAAGCTCCCATTGCCAATCCTTTGGCAGGCCGGTCAGGGAAAAAGACACGGTGGCGAGGGGGCGATTGACGTTGGATAAGGTGATGTCGAGCCTGGCGTCGTCGCCGATACGCTCGGTTAGCGCAGGAAAATCCGTAGCCAGCCAAAGACCGGATGGCTTTCCTGTTTGGTCCTGGGCCAAGGCTGGCATTCCAGCCGACAACAGCGCTCCCGACAAGACGAGCGACGAAGCCAGAAGGCGGATTCGCATGGTGGGTTTCTCCCTATGTTTTACCCCATGCCTCCCAGCATCAATCATGTATAAATTCAAAATTGGCGAGATTTTGTCACGTAATTTCTAAAATAAATTAAATAATTTTAAAATTAACTTTCGATAATTTCTTAAATTATTTAATTGATTAATTTCAAATTTTGCTCATTTCGTTCAGTACAGATCGCCGGTACCCAGGGAAACGCTGCGGCCACCTTGTTGCAACGAGGCATTGATGGGGCCATTGTCTGGTGGCGCCGTGCCGATCTTGAAGGCCTCCAGCAATGAGCCTTGTTCATTGCCGGCTCGCTGCCCTGTGCGTGGATTGACGGTGATCAGTTTTATTCCGGCCGGAGGTTGGAACGGCTCGGCAGGTGTCCCTGCGAGAGCGGCCTGCATGAACTCTCCGAAGATGGGGGCGGCCAATCGCCCACCTGTCGCGATGCGGCCCAGGGGACGCGGTACGTCATAGCCAAGATAGACGCCGGCGACCAAATGCGGGGAGTATCCGACGAACCACACGTCTTTGGAATCGTTGGTGGTCCCCGTCTTGCCGGCGATCAGCCGGCCGAGGGATTTCAAGACCCTTGCCGTCCCCCGCTCCACGACGCCCTGCAGCATGGACGTGATCTGATAGGCCGTCGTGGAGGGCAGCACTTGCTCTGTGATGTCGACCAATCGGGGCTCATCTTGCCCGGTCCAGGAGGGAGAATTGCAGTCCGGGCATTGGCGCTGGTCGTGCCTGAAAATGATGCTCCCATTGCGATCCTGGATTTCATCCACCAACGAAGGCGTTACACGCTTCCCACCATTGGCGAGCATGGCATAGGCGGTCACCATGCGCGTGAGCGTTGTCGCGCCCGAACCCAGCGACATGGCGATATAGGGCGGCAGGTCGTCGTAAATTCCAAATCGGCGGGCGTAGCGGGCAATCAGGGGCATGCCGATCTCCTGCGCAATCCGGACTGTCATCACATTTCGGGACCATTCCAGGCCAAAGCGCAGTGGACGTGGACCGTAATATTTTCCGCCATCGTTGGCTGGGCTCCACAAAGGCTGTCCGCTACCTGGGTCGATGCTGATCGGGTCGTCCGAAACGATGGTGGAGGGCGTGTAGCCGTCATCGAGCGCTGCCGCATAGATGAAGGGCTTGAAGGAGGAACCCGGCTGACGCCACGCCTGTGTGGCACGGTTGAAGTTGCTGTATTGGAAGGAAAAGCCGCCATCCATCGCAAGGATGCGGCCGGTCACGGGGTCCATCACCACGATCGCTCCCGATATCTCCGGTATCTGCCGAAGTTCGAAGGAACCGCTGTCTTTGGCCGAGGGAGCGACGTACACGACGTCCCCAGCCTTGAGGACATCGTCCACGCTGGCCACGGAATGGCCGCCGAACGAATGCACCCAGCGCACACCGTTCGAGTTGATCGTACCGGTGCTGAGACGACTGGCTTCCCGCGGCTTGCCTTCGGGAGTGTGACGCAGGCCTATCAGTGCCGTGTCGTGATCGACCTTGAGCACGACTGCCAGTTGCCAGGGCGCGACATCGTCGGGCTGATCCAATCCTGTAAGTGCTTTGTGCCAATCGTGACTTGGATCAAGATGAGCCACCGGACCACGATAGCCCTGCCGCTGATCCCAGCGTACCAGGCCATCAATCAGTGCTTTGTGAGACAGAGCCTGCAGGCGCCGGTTCAGGGAGGAGCGGATCACCAGGCCGCCCTCATTGAGCTCGTTGGCGCCATAGCGATCGCTCACCTGTTTGCGGATATCTTCGGCGAAATATGAAACACCGTTGGAATGGTCCAAAGGGACATGGCGGCTCGATGCCACCAATGAAGCCTGAGTAGCTTGAGCGGCTTGGTCGAAAGTGATGAAACCTTCATGTGCCATACGGCCGATCACCCAATTGCGGCGGGCAATGGCAGCTTCACGATTCCGGACCGGATCATAATTGCTCGGAGCCTTGGGCAGGCTCGCGAGATAGGCCATCTGCGCAACGGACAGGTTCTTCAGCGATCGTCCGAAATAGTTCAGCGCCGCCGCGGCCACACCGTAATTTCCAGAACCAAGATAGATCTGGTTCAAATAAAGCTCCAGAATTCTATCTTTGGAATAGGTTTGGCTAATACGAAGAGCCAGGATTGCTTCTTCGAGCTTGCGTCGATACGAGACTTCGTTGTTCAAGAAAAAGTTCTTCACAACCTGCTGCGTGATCGTCGATGCGCCCATCGGTCGTCGATTGGAGCCATGTTGGCTCAGATTGTTCACGATCGCGCGGACAACGCCAAGCGGGTCGATGCCGGGATTGGAATAGAAGCCCTTATCCTCGGCGGCCAGGAAAGCATCGATGAGTGTCTGGGGGATCAATTGGATCGGCACGAAGATTCGACGCTGCTTGGCATATTCCGCAAGGATTGAGCCGTCAGCGGCGTAAACCCGCGTCATGATCGGCGGCTCATAGTTTTGGAGTTGCCGATAGTCGGGAAGATCCTTGTTGATGCTGGCAATCACGCCGCCCACCAGGGCCGCTGAAGCCAAAAGCGCAAGCGTAAGGCTGGAAAAAACGAAGCCCAGAAAGCGTATCCAGATCATTTTGTGGGCCCCGTCCGGCGCATGGAAGCGATGACTTCCGGCGACATAAACGATGGCAAATTCGTATCGAATTTCGACATAACTGCCGAATTAATTTTCAGTAATACCGATGGTGCGGCGAGGTAGGGGAGCTTGCGCTGGCTCAGGTGGGCGAACTGAGCCAGCGGACGGTTCTCCTTGGCGGCAATCGGCAGAGCCCTTGGTCCGAACGCTCTTCGGGCGCCACTCGCATCCACGCGATCCTCACTGTCACGGTGGAGCGGCTCACGCTACCGGCACTTGCTATGCCGCCATATTCCGACTGTCGACATCAGCCTTCCCCGACTTCGCGTTGCGGCGATGTCGTCGGTGGGTGTCCTTTGATTGCGATATAGATGCCCTGTGGAGCCTATTGAAAGCGGTAGAGCTGCCTTATGATCTTGCGTCTACTTGAGCCTTGTCCGCGTTTGCTGGGACGCCCGCCATCAGTTCCCTTTCGCTTGTAAGACCTTGGAAAATCCACAAACACGCCCCGATCAGAATGACCGCAATAACGAAGACGGCGATTGCGGAACAGTCATCCCGGTCCATGACAGTCGACCACCATTCTTTAGGGCTCTCACGAGCATGTTTGGCCCCCCATTTCATCTCCGTTCGAATGCCAGCGAAGTAAGGCCTAGAAACCAATGCCACACAATGAGGGGCAAAGCATGGCAGGCAGGGCCAGGAGGCCTTGACGGTGGTCGCGAATGGAATCTATTATATCGATAGTCGATATAATTTCTAATTCCCGTGATGGTTAAATACGATTCGACTTGGTACGATATATCAGATTAATGTCAGTTTATTAAATATATTTTTCTATTTGGAAAAAATATAACCAGTATTATAAATATATTTTATGGCATCGAGGGTGTTATGACTTCTATAAGCAAGGGTGTTCGACTGACCGTGTTGCTCTCTTGCGCATTTGTTGGCAGCATGCTTGTCACAGTGTCTTACGCACCCGCGCTTTACCGGGCATTCTGCGGAGCCACTGGATTCGGTGGGACGACAAGAAGGGCGACCGGTCCGATCGCCAATCATAGTGCCTCCGTACCTCATACCTCGCTTAAAGTGACGTTTGATACCAATTTGGCACCTGGCCTCGACTGGAGTTTCAAACCCGAGCAGCGATCGGTCACCGTTGATGTCGATTCACCAACCACGGTCTATTTCGACGCCACGAACAATTCCGGAAAAACCGTCGTCGCCCGCGCAGTCTACAATGTCACTCCGTCGGCAATTGCGCCGTATTTCTACAAGATTCAATGCTTCTGTTTCACTCAAGAGCGGCTCGAGCCAAAACAATCTGCCAGAATGCCGGTTGTGTTCTACATTGATGACAACATGCTCATCGATGCAAGCGCAAGGGGGGTGCAGGAACTCACTCTTTCATACACTTTCTATGGCCAAAAGGACATGCCACCAGACAAGGTTGCAGCGGTTAGAGATCTCAAAGCAGGGTCTGATCGAGAGATTAGGCAAGGGCTCAGTCCAAAAACTCAATATGAGAACGTAACTAAGCGGCAGCAGTGGCCATAGTATAGTTTATTGCAAATAAAATTTCATAAAAATTCCTTCCAAAGATATAAAATAGTTATTGTGAATTAAAAAAATTATGAACTTATATGGTAGTGTCTGTGCTGTACATTTCTGGCTTTCGCGCGGAAACGGGGGCGGAGATCATTTCCACTGATCCGCAACTCATCGTCCGCCTCCTCTCAACGCCGCTTGCCTCACTTAAAACACACCAACCATCGGCCGTATAGTTGGCACAGCACACCTTTGTGGGTGCCGGCGAGGAAACGAGATGGCCCTCACCAGCTACGTCTCCGATCAAATATGGCTTTGCACCTATCCTATTCGACTGGCGGGGACGAAGTTCGAAGCACGCATGACGACGATCCGGCTCACCTCTGGCTTGGTCATGCTGCATTCGCCCTGCCATATCACTGCATCCATAGCCGAGGAAATCTCGGCAATTGGCTCGGTGGGCCACATTGTCGTCCCTGGAAATTTTCACCATTTGCACGCATCCTCGGCGCAGATCGCATTTCCTAGTGCAAGCACGTGGATCTGTCCGGGTATTGAAAGAAAACGGCCCGACCTAAAGTACGATGGCGTTCTCGGTGACGTAGCGCCTGCGGGCTGGGCGGGAGAAATTGACCAGGTGCTGGTGCAAGGGACGCGCATCATGCGTGAAGTTGCAATGTATCACCGCGCCAGCCAAACGCTGATCCTTGTTGATCTCATCGAGAACTTCACGGATGCGACACCCAACACAGGGGGAGCGTTGAAGTTGTGGTTTAAATATGTGTTGCGGATGTGGGGGAAGCCTGGACCAGCGCCCGAGTACAGGATGGGGGGGAACGATCAGGTTTCACTGGCGAAATCGCTCCGACGCATACTGGCCTGGGACTTTCGACAGATTGTGTTGTCGCACGGCGATCTAATCGATCAAGACGCACATGAAGTTGCGGCTGCCGCCTGGTCGAAAATTCTCGGCTTCGATGATTTTTCTGCTCGGGGAGCCTGAACTTAACTTCTCCCATGGCGGACCTGGGGGAGAGGGTGATCGACCTTGCATTTCGTAGCGATTCGAACATTCCAGAATATTCGGTCATCGATGAGCGTCTGTTGAGATTGAACCGCTCCGAGTTTGCCAGCGGCCATATCGTTTAGATTCAGGACTTCGGTAACGGACGGGGAGAGCGAACGTGAGAGCGCACCCGTGCAAGACATCGCTGCCATCGACCCGTCTTTAGATCCACTGGGGCCGGACGGAGTCGATCACAGGCTGGTGAAACATCAGACCACTCTACATTAGGCGCTCCTTATCGGAGGGGGCTAGGCGCGGCCGATAGGCCGCAGGGGACTATTGGACACGACAAGGTCTTTGCTGCTGCGGCCATTCCTCGCCGACTGTTCATCCGGATTGTCTCAACCTAGGCCGACTGCGCGGTGCAACGGGGGGAGGACGCCACTGAGTCAGCGACCAATTCGCAATTATGAATCGCTTTTATCGTGACAACGACCAACCCAAGCAAAGAATGGTGCCGCTGCTAGCTGAGTGGCGACGCAAAATGCGATCGTTGCTGCTAACGACAGATCATAGAAAAAGCCGATAGTGACGCTGCCGATGAACCAGAAAACGCCGTAGCCGGCAGTGAATAGGCCGAATGCCGAAGCCCTGAGGTGCTTCGGGACCATAGGCGCGACCGCTGCCGGGATGATGGATTCGTGGACGCCCATGCCCACGCCCCAGATCGCGGCGCCGACAAGAGTTCCCCAAAAGTCCCCAAGGAAGACCAATGGCGCAAAAAATGCCGTCGTAACCGTTAACGCGATCAGTACGCTAAAACCGAAGCGATCGAAAAGACGGCCAAAGACAAGTGCCCCCATACCGCTCACCGCCATGGCAATCGCATAGAAAACTGCGATCCAATCGGCTGGAACAGTCTGTGTCTTGCTGAAGTGGTAGGCAATGAGAGGGTAGTCGGCGAAGCCCGCGGCCACCAAGGCAGCGCCGCTCAGATAGATCCAGAAAACGCATGGCAGGGCCTGTCCACTGGCACCGGATGATGAACCTTCAAGATCTTGCGGTCGAGGGTAAAGCCAGCGAGCCAGTGCCACAAAAGCCAGGTTGATCAAGGCAGGTAGAAGAAGCACGGCAAAAGCCTCGTGATAGGCACCCTGGTGAGCAAGAACGGTGGCGACCGTCAGCGGCCCGAACATCGCTCCGAATTGGTCCATGGCTTCATGGATGCCAAAAACCAGGCCATATCCCCCGACTTGTTTAGCAGCATGTGAAAGCATGACATCCCGTGGAGGATTTCGGATAGCTTTGCCAGTCCTCTCGAGAATGATCAGGATCGCTGCCTCGGGCCACGCGTGCGTGAGGGCAAGCGCTGGTACCGAGGCCATCTGGAGGACGTAACCGACGATTGTAATCGGCCAGAATTGACCGGTCTTGTCCGCTAGGCGTCCAGAAACCAGCCTCAATCCAAATCCCAGCAATTCCCCGAGCCCAACGACGATGCCGATGATCGTTGCGCTTGCGCCGAGGAATTCCAAATAGGGGCCCAGAATGGCTCGCGACCCCTCATAGGTGAAATCGGCAAAAAAGCTCAGGACGCCGATCAGCAATACAAATCGCGTGGCACGTCGCCGAATGTCGCCGTGCGGGGAAGGCTGGTCCAATGTCGCGCGTCTCATAGGGGAAGGCTCCGCTCGTCCGGCGTCCCCTTGGCATTTGCTCGCGATGGACCTGAGGTATTGGATGCGTTGTGCCAGCTTCTTATCTGCTTGGAGGCGCGCTCGAGGAGGGCCAGCAATTCGGCTTCGTCAACATTGTCCGCCTTCATGATCTGGCGGATGATCGGCTCCGCCAAGAGCTTGCAAAAGTCAGGATCTTTGGGTGCGTGTGGATCATTGCCCATGACACTCCTGCCTCGACGAGCCTTTCGGCTCGATTTCGATATTGGCAGGAGTCATCAGCCACTATGGCACTTAAGGGAGACTCCATTCCCGAACGCAACAGTACGGGAACAAATTGCAAGGCGCAAGGTCATCAATCAGAACGATAGGAAAGCGAAAATAAGCTTGAATTTTTGCGATGCGGCGCTATCTTCTGAGAGTTGGGAATGGAGTTCTCCCATTATAACCGCCCTTAGGGCTGATGACTCCTGCTGCAAGAACTGCAGCGGGAGTCTGTGATGACCCCGCCGCCGGCGGGTTTTTTTATGTCCTGTGCCCGCCCAGGTCTTTGATACTTGCTTACTCTGAAGCAAAGCTTGGGAGATTGATTATGTCTGAGATTCCTTGTCTCGAAAGCAACAAAAAAATAAATATTTCCTTAGATTCATCTTCCGAAAACAAACCGATAGAGCGCCAAGATATTGATACTATTATGAATAAATTGGAAGAGATGGAAGAAAAAATAGCATACCTTGTCTCGAAAGTGCCCGGAAGCTTTTACGATGTCGCTTTTCCATTTCATAAGCGACGCTAAGCCAACGCTATCGAGTAGTTGATCAGGATGCTGCAGCCAGTGACCTTAGAAGGCACCGGGTTCCAGCCTTTCATGCCGGACCTGGGGCTTTCCCATGGCTAAGCGGCCTCGCCCGATTGTGTTGCCCTTCCTGATACTCTGGCTCATGTTCGGGATAGTGGTTCTCATGAGTATTGGTGCGGGGTGGTTAGGCGAATGGCTCCTGCATTGAAGTAACGGTACGTCTGCGCTCAATGCGAAAGGAAAACCGGCAGCCGGGATCGATGGAGAATTTCGCGGGTCACCCCTCCAAATATCCATTCGACCAATTCTCCAAATCGATAGGCCCCCATCACCAGAGCGTTGGCACGGAGTACCCCAAGTTCTTGCAACAGACGGTCGGCAACATGTTCTCCAGGCGCGGTGCGAAGGTGGATCGCATGGGCAATGATGCCGTAGCTAGCCAACAGTTTGATGGCTTCGGGTGTGTTGGGCGTGATGCTAGGCTCGTCCACAGCGACAACGCTGACGGTGGAGGCCGCCCGAAGCCAGGGAAGGGCGCCCAAGATCGCGCGACGTGCCTGGGAACATGGTTTCCAGGCAATCGCAAGGTGGCGACCAAGATCCGTTGGGACCGGCATTTGAGTTGGAACAAACAAGACCGGGCGATGGGTATTAAAGATTGCCGCATGCAACGCGTCGACCGAGTCCATGTTGTGGGGAGCCGCGATGACGATCAGGTTCGCGTTTTTCGCTTCCGTGACGAGGGTGGGGGCAACGGCGCCGACCCGTTCGACCCATGAAAGATTGTCAAGCTGCGTAAAAGCGACCCACTTGGCGACCGTGAAATGCACATTTGCCATGCGTTGCAGAGCCGAGCCTTCCAAGGCCACGCGGAGCCTTTGAAGGCAAATTTCTTCTGGAGCCGCAACAAGATGACTTGGATCTGCACAAATATGCAGTGCGACCACAGATGCTCGACTGTCGATTTGAGCTGCCTGCTCAGCAACGGCAAGGCAGCGTCGTGCAGTTTCGGCTTCCTCAACGACGGCCAGGATTGTGAATTGGGTGCCGAACCCAGAACGATGGCTCGGCGTTTGGTTGAATTCCGGGCTTTTGATCGATTCAGGCGCATCTATCATGACGACCTCCGAGCTGGATGCCCGATACGGTTGCTCAGCAACCGCTTTGATCGTCGCAGGAGGATTGTGAAACTGAGGGCACAACTTCCTACTACGTCGACCTCGCGTAGTAGGAGTCATCAGCCTCTCGGCGGTTTCGGGGGACTCCATCCCCACCACCTAGATCATACCGCCAAGCTGGGTTTGCGGCAAGAAGACGAATTGGGCTCACACAAGACGCAACGGCCATGGCAACACGAGTGGCTTCGAGAAGCCAGCTGGATAGGTTAGTGGCTCACCGCTCCTTCAACCATGCCTGCGTGTGCGACCTCGGCGAACAGTGGGTATGCGCTGGCATTGACCTACGATCATGCCTGCTATCGAAGACAGGTTGATTGGAAGATAAGAACGAGCCGGAGATTCCGACTGGGCGTACAGGCACAGGGCCTCGAAAGGGGACAGCGTCCTCGGCGGGCCGAACTCAATCAGTTGCCCACCTGAATAGCGCAGATTCAGATCGAGATAGAGGCCGCCGAAACTGCGCCTTTTTGCCCCCGCCATGACCAGGAAGGCGTTAGCATAATGCGCAGAATGAATATCTTTATAGGCTTGATGATAAATGGGTCTCAGCTCGCCGCGAAACTTTTGTAGGCCAACGACAACGGCATCTGGCAAAATTCCATAGACTCGTAGCAGCAATGCCAAGGCGAGTTCCATAAGATCATCGAAACCGTAGATTATGCGACGACGTGCACTCGGTCGCTCCGCCGGCGCATCGAACGGAACGCCGAGCTTGCGGAGAGATTTGACATAGTAATTGAAGGTCGAACGCTTGACGCCATTGGCAAAACCGAGGTCGGTGAGCAGCCGGATGACTTGGCCGTGGGTAAGCGCGACCTCGGCCAGCGCGATATCCGGGAGGCTGTCAAGCTTTAGCTGCTGCTTGGGCATGAGCGTTTCCCCTTGTGGGGTACGGCTTCAGTGTCGCTTCATCGGCAGGGCCGCAGTGCCGTACCGTGTTGCTGTCCACGACACGATATGTCCGCCCGGAACCAGATCATCGAGCAGATGGATAGCTTTTTCCGCGATTTTCGGTTCATCGAAAAACTCGATGACGAGAGGCAGATCGACATTCAGGCGAAGTATGTCGTCAGCCCGCACTTCGCCACCTGCGCCGAAGCCGGCGATACCGCGGAAGACGGTCACGCCCTGCACCGCATGTTGATCTTGCAGCAGTGTGAGGATCTCCTGCATCAACGCCCTGCGCCGGCCGTGCTCGGCTTCGCTCAGATAGATGCGTACCATCAGAATTTCGTTTCCCATCAACGCCTCCTGTTAGAGATTGCGCGCGATGTAGGCCCCGCCGAATGCTGCCAGAAAGCCAAGCGCTACGGACAGCAGGACGTAGAGAAACGCTTTCAACATCTCTCCTCCTTCGGCCAGGAGAACGGTTTCCATCTCGAAGGTCGAGAAGGTCGTATAGCCCCCAAGCACTCCGGTCAGGATGCCGGTACGCAAAGCAGGCGAGAGCGTGAGGCGTTCCAGGGTTTCTATAAAGAGGAAACCCATGAGGAAGCTGCCGATCACATTGATGCTCATCGTCGCGAATGGAAAGTCTCGGCCATAGACCGATTGGACGAGGTTCGTTTGAGCATAGCGCGCCCAGCATCCGAGCGTGCCTCCGATTGCGATGGCAATATAGGTCAACATGCCGCTGCCTCGCTCGCTATACCAATGTCAGCCCCAAGATGAGGACCAGAAGGATTCCGATCAGTCCAAGATAGAAATTTAGATAGCCGGACTGCAGTAGCCTCAGCCTTCCGGCGACGATACGCACCGCATGTATGGCCGGCTGAAACAGCCAGGGGCCGAAGACCGGGGCAACGTCATGCTCAAACACCAGCTTGCGTACGAAATATCCGCCGGCATCGGCCTGACGTTCGGTATCTTCGGTCGGGCGATAGACAAAACTGTAGAAGGTCCGCATGGCATTCGAAAAGGTGAGAGCCGTCGTTGCTGCCTTGGCCATGTCGGGCGTAAGCCCGCCGTACCACACGGGCGAACGCCGCACCGGATATCGCTTGCGGCCCACGACCAGCGCTATCGGGATCAGGGCCAACAACGGCATGACGACAATGAGAAGGCTTGGCGAGATGAAGGCAAACTTGGCCGTCAGGGGCACCAAAAGCAGACCATCGTGCATCTGCCTGGAGACGGAGGTCCCAAATCCAACGGCTGTCGCATGGTCCAGCGCCGAAAGCCATGCGGGCATACCGACACTGGTCAAGAGTACCGCCAGCCCCAGGAAGCCCACAGCGAACGAATAGGTCTTGGCAATTGCAGGCGAGGAGGCGCCGGCTGCCCGGCCCAGAAGGCCGATCCCGAGCACCTTGACGAAAGTTGCAAAAGCGACAGCTGCCGTCAGTGCCAATCCAGCGCCAGCGAGTGCTAGAAGGAGCCGTCCACCGAGATTGGGCAAATGGAACCCCTGGAATAGCGTCTGAAAGACAAACCATTCACTCATGAATCCAACAGTCGGGGGCATTGCGGCAAGGCTCATGGCGCCGACCAGGGCACCAAGCCCAAGCAGCCATGGGGCATTGGCGCGGCTTGGTTTGATCGCATAGTCGCCATTGCCCAGGCGAAGACCATCGGCGGTCAGGAACATTGCCCCCTTGGCGAGGGAATGGCCGGCCAAATGCAAAAGAGCGACGGTCCAGGCCAGGCCCGCCAAATCGTAAAGACGGTAATTGCGCAATAACAGGGCAGCCCCAAGAGCAACGACTGCGATCGAGGCATTCTCCGCGGATGAGAAGCTGAGCAACTCGCGCCAGTCATCCTGCTGGAAAGCATAAAGTATGGTCAGGATGGCACTGACCGTCGCGACGACGAGGACGATCGTGGCCAATATCGGAAATACGCCATCGGGAGAGGGGGGAAGCCAGTCCAAAAGGGATCGCGACAAGGCGAAGAAAGCCGCGTTCATGACGACGCCGGAAAGGATCGTCCCTGAGGCACCACTTCCAGAGGCATAGGCACTCGGAAACCATTCGTAGAACGGCAATAGGCCCAATTTGGCGCCGAACCCGAGCAGGACAAGCAGGCCGATTCCGATCTGGCCGGTAGGCGATAAGTTGGCCGCGTGAGCGGTGAAGGCGGCAAAATCGAGGGATCCGGTTGCCACTGCCAGAACCGCGACGACCAGCATGAGCGCGATTGCGCCCAGTTCGAGCAGGGCCAACATGAACAAGACAGCCCGCCCTCGCATCGGGGCCATTTTTTCAGACAGGATCATCACGGCGCCACCGAGGCTCATCGCTTCCCAGGCGATGAGAAGAGCTGCCCCGTTCTCCAGCCCGAACACGCCCAGTGCACTGATCAGGCTCAAGGCCACGCCAAACTGCCATCCGCCCTGCCCCTCCGCGGATGGGCTCCCGAGTGCACAGGCGACAACGGCCGGCACCAACCCAAAGCCCAAAAGCCAAAGAGCCTCTGGCCGCAGGTGGAAGGTTACGATCTCACCTGCGATGTGCGTTGGAAGCGTATACGGTGCTGTCCCCGCCGGCAGACTTAAGATTGCTGCAAGGATGGCCGCGGCCGCGCCGACGACCAGCAGGTCCCGGCCGACCCGGATGCGTTGGCTAAGACCACAGATACCAGCACCGATCCAAAAGATGACGGTCAGCAAGAGCAGGGCATTAGCCATGGACATGTCCTCCCCTGACGCGTTGCGGCACCCTGTCCAGAAACATCAGAAGGGCTTGAATGACGGCAGCCGGATTAGGGGGACAACCAGGCAGATAGACATCGACCGGCAGAATGCCCTCGAGGCCGCTCCCGCAGGCATAATTGCCGGCCGGCAGTCCGCCCGACACGGCGCAGGTGCCAACTGCCATCACCCACCGAGGCTCCGGCATCGCTGCGTAGGCGGCCTGCAGGGGTTCGAACATGGCCCGGGTGATCGGACCCGTTACTAAAAGCAGATCGGCAAAGCGCGGGGAGGGGGTAAAGAAGATCCCAAAGCGATGCAGATTGTAGAATGGGTTGTTCAATGCCTGAAGCTCTGACTCGCAGCCATTGCACGACCCTGCGTCGACGTGACGGATGTGCAGACTGCGACGAAAGGCGGCTTTCTGGCTCTCGGGCTTAGCCGACACGCTTTTTGTATCGCTCGACCACATCAGATCGTTGCGTTCGCGTGATCCAAAGGCCCAGTCATTTGATGGCGTCATTGCGCCGGTCGGACAGACCTCCGTGCAAAGCTGGCAGACGATACAGCGTCCATAATCGACCGACAGCCCTGTTTCCTCGCGCGAGATTGCGTGGGTAGGACAGGTGCTGGCGCAGGCATCGCAACTTTCTTGGCAGGCTTTCGGATCGTAACGTGGCATGCCGAACACGCCGTCCTGGCCATCGGAGCCGCTGTCACCCGGCCAGGAGGTTGTCGCCTTTCCACTTGCCAGCCCGAACAGGGTCCAGAATGTCATGGAGGCCTCCTAGCGATCACAGCCAGCCATGGTCAGGCCAAAACTAGCCTCGTTGATCGCGTAATCCATCATGTTGGTGTCGTGCACAGTGAAGGGGAACGCTCGCCAGTTGGAGAAGGAGGGCGATTTGATCTTGACGCGCTTGAGCTTTCCTTCCGGGTCCATATGGACGGCATAAAACAAGGAACCACGCGGACCTTCAGCCCAACCTAGCCCCTCCGAAAATGGTTCGGGGACGCAATCAACCCGGATCTGTCCTGGCTCGAGCAGCAGCAGCACGCGCTGGCACAGGGCGAAGGAGGCCTCGATTTCGGCGATGCGTACACGCTGCCTTGCGTAGGCATCTCCTTCCTCGAGCATGGTCACGCGTATCGGCAGTTCTCTGTAACAGGCATAAGGGTGGTCTCGCCGCAGATCGCGGTCGAGACCGGATGCACGTTCAATGGGACCTGTGGCACCTTGGTCAAAGGCAATTCGTCGGGCCAGGATGCCTGTGGTGATCAAGCGATCGAGATGGCTTTCTGTGCGGTCCAGACGCTCGGCATACGCGGCGAATTCAACGCGAAGAGCCTCAAGCTCATCCGCTAGCCATTTGCCGATCTCTAGGTCTCGGCGTAGGCCACCGGGCACCAGAATATTGCGAAGAAAGCGGCTTCCGGAGAGCTTGGCGTTGAGTTGCTTTGCCTTCTCCTCAAGGAGCTTGCCTTGGGCCTCGCCGACTTTCAGCGTGGTGGTATGGCAAAGATGTCCCAGATAGTGAAGGTGATTGTAAAGACGTTCGAGCTCGGCAAGCAGGACGCGCAGGGCTTGGGCGCGGGGGGGCGCCTGGCAATTGGCTGCTTTCTCGACAGCCTGGCAAAAGGCGAGCGCGTGAGCGATGCCACCGACAGCGGACACCCTCTCTGCTATCACCACGGCCTCGCCAGGCCGGACGCCTTCAAAGCGCTGCTCCATGCCGCGATGTTTGAAAAACAGGCGCGGCTGATAGTGCAGAATGTGCTCACCGATATAGAAGAATGTGAATTCGGCCGACTCCACCACGTCCGCCCTGATCGGCCCGAAGGGAAGCTGCTGAACATCAGGTGCTTCCATGATGGGCAGATGAGGATGTCCGTTCGTCGGCGGATTGTGAGCGAAGTCGCGATGTCGTTGATCGGTACTTTCCCCGTCACGAAGAACGAGGGGGTAGGGGTCGGGGTGGTCGCGGAACCGGATCTCGTAGAAATCCATGATTTCGCGCTCGTACCATCCAGCGAGAGGCCAGATCTCAGCCAGACTTGGTACCTCCTTGGTTGCCGGCAGTGCCCACAGGCCAAAATCCTGTTGATCAGGTAGGGCTGAGATATAGCGAAGCTCGATCTGACCGTCGTGTGGCGACCAAGCATAAGCAAATTGCATGCGCCCGCCGGTACCACGCAGGCGCTGTGCCTTTTTCGACAGCGTCTCAAGTGTAATCTTCTCTCTCACGGTCCCTTTCATGGTGTCGTCCCCACGAACGAGATGGAAGAAAGGGAAGCAGCGATATATTGGAAATGTTCCCACATGGCCTGAGGCCACCACACTCCGAACAGGAAAAGGGGAAGCAGGGCCAGCCAGACCGGCGCGAGACACCAGGGACTGACTATCCCTTTCTCCGAGGAAGCTGATTGAGCGTCGTCGAAATACATCGTGCGGAAATGATTGAGAAAGCCGATGAAGATCACGATCAGCAGGACAGCGACCAGCCCAACGACGAAATATTGCTCGCGCGACAGGCCGGCTCGAATGATGGTGAGTTCGCTCAGGAACAGTCCAAAGGGCGGAGCACCTGTGATCCCAACAGCGCCAGCGAGCCAGAGGGCTCCCAGGACCGGCAGTCGTTGCGAGATGCCGTGAATGCCAGGAATGCGCTTAGTACCGTAGGCGCGCATCACGCTGCCCGCACCGAAGAACATAGCGGATTTGTTCAGCGAGTGGTTGAGCATGTGATAGAGGGCGCCGGTGACGCCGAGCGGACCACCAAAGCCGAACCCGAGCGCGATCATTCCCATATGCTCGATGCTTGAATAGGCCATGAGCCGTTTCAGACCGGTTTGGCGCACAATGAACAACGAGGCAACAAACAGGGACAAAGCGCCGAGCACGAGAAGAGTGCCGTGAGCGAGGGCGGGAATGCTGCTGGCGTCCGCAACGGCAAGATATCGGACGATCCCGATCATGGCCGTGTTGAGCAGGGCCCCCGACAGCAATGCCGATACCGGCGCAGGACCTTCACTATGGGCATCGGGCAGCCAAGTATGCATTGGTGCCAGTCCGACCTTCGTGCCGTAGCCGATCAAGACCAACAAGAAGGCGAGAGAAACGACAGCTGGATTCAAGTGAGGAGCAGCTTGCTGCAGCCTTGCCCAGGTCATGTCATAGGTCGGTCCCAACACAAACGTGCCGCTCCAATAGAACAGAACCGTCCCTAGCAACGCCAGGCTGATGCCGGCGGACACCACGATGATGTATTTCCAGGCAGCTTCGATGCTTGCGGCCTCATGCTCGAAAGCAACGAGGAAGGTGCTGATCAAGGTCGTGAGTTCGATTGCAATCCAGTATAGACCAGCATTGTTCATCAGCGGGCCGACGAGGGTCGTCAGCGCGAAGCCGGCAAACATCGCATAGAAGCGATTGAGGCGTTCGCCTTCGGCGATCAAACGCATGTATCCGACTGCATACATGGATGCCAGGAAGTAGACGATCGCCGTGCACAAGATCGCCCAGACGCCGAGGCCATCGACGATGATGTAGTCACCCCAGAAGGTTTCTTTCCGGCCGCCAAGATGGATAACGAGAAACAGCGTGGCCACAAGCGTTATGACGCTGCCTGCCAGATTGATAGCTTCGGCGGCGCGGCCATTTCGCGCGACCAGAATGAGGACTATGGCAAGAGCAGGTGCCAGAGCGATGATGAGGGTGAGGGATCCGATCATCACACCTACCCCACCAAGCGCCGCAGATGCAGCGAACTCGTCGAACCGACGTGTGCCAGCAAATAGCGCACCAATACGCCGAAACAAGCCACAACGATCAGAAGATCGAAGAGAATGACGATTTCGATGAGTAGAGGCATGCCCGGGACCAGAATCTGCGTGCCGAGGAAAACACCGTTTTCCAGAACGAGCAGCCCCAGGATTTGACTAATGGCTTCGTGACGCACCGACAACATCAGGAAGCCGATGAGCTTCATCGACAGCATGACTGTCAGAGCAAGAACCACGATGGTGCCATCAAGATTGAGCGCCTCACCGATGCGATAAGAAACTGCCAACGCGAAGACGACGGCAAAGGCGCCAATCACCAAGCTGGAACTGGCCTGCAGGATGACATGAACCTCGCGGCTCACCTCGAGGCGGCGAATGATCCGAAAAATCAGATAGGGCAGCAGCAGGCCTCGAAACGCGGCTGTCAGGACAGCAACGATATAGAGCTCAGCGTAGTTGCCGTAATAGCCAATGGTGGCCGATAGAATGGCGATCAGCCAGGACTGGGCGGCAAACGCGATCAAATAATGCTTCAACCAGCGTGAGCCGAGCATCACGAAGGAGAGCAAGAGGCTGCCAATTGCCAGCAGGCTGAATAGAGCGCCGGGGAGAGGATCGAGATGTGCGGCAAGCATGGCATCACCCCAGCTGTGTGCTGACGATGGCGAGGATTGCGAGCAGGAAGGAGGCCGCCAGCGGTTCCTGGTAACGATAGAATCTCAGGCGAGATTGGGCGGTCTCGACGAAGACGACCGCGAAGGCAATGATAAGGAACTTCAGCCCGATCCCGCCGATCGCACCAGTGACGCCGAGGGAGCTTCCCTCGTACGAAAGTCCCCAAGGAAAGAGCAAAACATTGGCGAAGATCGTGTAGAGGATGAACTGTTTCATCATCGATGCCCATTTGAGCAGGGCGAGCAGTGGGCCGGAATATTCGAGGATGCGAGCCTCCTCGATCATATAGATCTCGATATGCGTGCTTGAGTGGATGGGTAGCCGATCCGTCTCGACAAGGAGAAGCACGAAGAAGGCTGCAACCAGGAACAGGTGGGTAGGGCCCCAATAGATCGAGGGCTCGGCAACCAGCAGATGGTTGACGACAAACGGAAGCATGGCCTTGGCCAACAAGGTGATGCCCACGAAGACGAGGATGAGCGTCGGTTCAGCCAGGATGGTCACCATGACGGCCCGGCTGGAACCGATACCTCCATAAGCGCTTCTCGTGTCCAAGCCGGCCAATGCGACCATGAACGAGCCAAGTGTCAGTATGAGGCCGCCGCCCAGAATGTCTCCCATGTCGGACAGAGGGAGCGGAAAATTGGTCAGCACGGGAATGAGGATCGGCACAGTCAAGGTCGCTGTGAAAGCGACGACAGGGGCCGCCCAGTAAAGCCAGGAGGCCGTTTCCGGAAGGACAATCTGCTTTGAAAATAGCTTCCTAAGGTCGCGATAAGGTTGGAATATTCCTGGTCCTTGGCCGCGCTGGATGCGTTCTTCGAACTGGAGGATTACACCCTGCAGAAGCGGCGCGACCAAGAGCGTCGTCAAAACCTGAGCGATTTGGAGAAGGACGTCGCGCGCAGTCATGGCCTTTCTCCCGTGAGAGATGCCACACATGTCGTCACGACTTCTGGTGCGTTAAATTTGGGGAAGGGCGCTTTCACGACACACGCTCCTGTCTGCCAAAATGGCCTGACAGGAGTCATCGTCCCCGAGGGCGGTTATAAGGTGAACTCCATCACCTAATTTAAGGGTGAGCCTGCTCAGGTCACTTGTCAAGCCGGTTCGAAGCGCTCGGCGCGACGCGCTTGTTTGGAGAGACGGGCGGACGGATACACCGCCGGATGGTCGCGGCCCGAAAGACCTCGCCATCCCCATGACTGTGCCACACGGCGAACTCATGCGGTGATTGCGGTTTGCCATTGACAAAACATCCAAGCGCTCCAAACTAAGCAGGTATAGGCGATGGAGTTCGCCTTTAACCGCTCTGATGAGCTGATGACTCCTTCCGATGGCGCAACCCGGTTGCCGAGGAGGGAGTCGAACATGTGTAGTCTCCAGCACAATTGGTCACGGGTCCTTAGGAGTGGCCCGGCGGCATGCCTATCCACCTGTGTTCGCAACCGCTTGGCGAACACACAAGGGAGGGCTCGCCAATGACTGTTTTCGACAGCATCCTCTACGATCTTCATAGCAGAGCAAGCAGGTCCCCCACGGCGCAAGAGCCGGATTTCTTCAAGGATCTCAATCTTGACCAGATCGTTGCCGCGATTGTATCCGGTCGGGACGAGTACGACCTCACGCCGTTCTTTCGCGAACCTCCGCTGGACTTGAACACGATCTACTACCGCCATGAGATCATGAAGGATCTCGAGCAGGCAGCGGTGCATGAGTTGGTCAGCCGATTTTCGCGGAAAATGCAGACAATGCGCACGCAAACCGCGAGATCCAAGAAATTCTACTACAAATTTCAGAAAGAATGGATTTTTCTCGATGCTGTCCAAACATATTGTGAGGCAATTGTCGATCTCCAAGATAGTCTATTGGAACAGACATTGCGCTCGCGCGGTTTGATGGCGTTTCGCGATTACCTCAAAAACTACGTCGAGACGGAAGCCTTTTGTAATTTGCGCGCCGCGCTCACCCAACTGAGGAAGGATCTCGCTGACGTCATTTACCTGCTCCTCATTCGGGATTCGAGCATCACCGTATGTCGGTTCACAGGCGAGCGAGACTATGGGGCGAAGGTACTGAAGACTTTTGAAAAATTTCGACAAGGTGACGCCAAGGCGTTCGAATTCAAACTTCACGATTTTGTCGAAATGAATCACATCGAGGCGGGTGTCCTCGACTTTGTTGCCAAACATCATCCTGCTGTTTTCGAACGCCTCGATCGGTTCGTCTCGGATAACGAAATCTACATCGATCCGACGGTGGGGCGCTTTGAGTATGAGATCCAGTTCTATGTTGCTTATCTCGAATATGTCGCCCCTTTGCGTCGGGCAGGACTTTCGTTTTGCTATCCCAAGCTCGTGACCAGTAAAGACATTGCTGCCTCCTCGTGTTTCGATCTAGCCCTTGCAGCCAAGCTTGTCGGCGAAAAGAACAAGGTCGTTACAAATGATTTTCATTTGGCTGGCTTCGAACGCGTCTTCGTAGTCTCCGGGCCCAATCAGGGGGGGAAAACGACATTCGCCCGCACTTTCGGCCAGATGCATTTCCTGGCGCGGCTCGGCTGTCCGGTTCCAGGGACGTCAGGACAGTTGTTCTTTTACGATCAACTCTTCAGCCATTTCGAAAAAGAGGAGGACATTCGCAATCATCGCAGCAAGCTCGAGGACGACTTGGTTCGAGTCCATAGCATCATCGAACGAGCAACGACGAACAGCATCGTTATCCTCAACGAGATCTTTACGTCCACGACGCTGAAAGATGCGATGTTCTTGGGGCGGCAGATTTTGCAACGGATTATCGACCTCGATCTTTTGTGTGTGTGCGTCACATTCATGGACGAGCTGTCTGTGCTTAGCGAGCAAACTGTCTCGATGGTAAGTACGGTCGTGCCAGACCGTCCTGCACAGAGGACTTATCGGGTCGTGCGTCGAACCGCTGACGGACGCGCTTACGCCCTGTCTATTGCCGAGAAATATCGCCTTACCTACGAGACATTGAAGGAGCGCCTCGCGTCATGAAAGCCTTCCTGATGTATCGAGAACGCGATTTTGACCCCAAGCAATGCCTGCCGCCCAATGCTGCGGCTGTTGTTCAGGACCTGGAGCTCGAAACGTTATTTGCCGCGATGGCACAAAAGGACTCTTTTGTGCATGACATCGTAAAGGTGGCGGTACTGGCAGCGGCCAACAACACGATTGCCGAAATCTCCTACCGACAGGCCATCCTCCTCGACAGCCTGAAGAACCCCACGGTCATTCGCAATCTGTATGACCTCGCGGTGGAGGCAATCGAACGGGAGAAGAAGGCCTATTGGGGGCTCTTCCGGGATTCCCCGGACACAGTACTGCAGCGTTCGATCGGTGTGATGCAGATATTCATGGATGTGCTGAGGCGGCTCAGGGACATCGCTGAGATCCATGAGCAATGCTTCGATTCCGAGGGGTTCCGCGCCCTATTTGGCATGCTCCAGCGCGAGCTTTCCAACGACTATTTCGCTGAAGTCAATACGCATCTTCGCCAGCTCAAATTCAATCAGGGTGTATGGGTGAGTGCGCACCTCGGCGAAGCCAACAAGGGCGTGGACTATGTCCTACGGGAGCAACACGAAGATACGCGCAACTGGTTCATGCGACTTTTTCCCCGGAAGGTGCAGGGCTTCACACTTCATCTCCATCCGCGCGACGAAGCTGGCGCCCGGGCTATGTCCGATCTCAAGCAACGCGGCATTGCGCTCGCCGCCACGGCTATTGGCCAGGCGGCCGACCATATACTCAGCTTCTTCCACATGATGCGAACGGAGTTGGCTTTCTATGTCGGAGCGCTCAATCTGTCAGAGAAGCTGACTGCATTGAGCGCTCCAACGGCAGTGCCGGAGGCGTGCCCGGCAGAACCACCGGATTTTAGATGTCATGATCTCTATGACGTATGCTTGGCTCTCAGCATGGGCCGTGCAGCCGTCGGCAATGATCTAGCCGCAAACGGCAAGCGCCTGGTCATGATCACTGGCGCCAATCAGGGGGGTAAGTCGACGTTTTTGCGCAGCGTCGGGCTTGCGCAGCTGATGATGCAGGCCGGCCTGTTTGTGGCGGGGCGCAGTCTCAGGGCGAGCATAGTCGATGGCGTTTTCACCCACTATAAGCGTGAGGAAGATGCCTGCATGAGAAGCGGCAAGTTCGACGAGGAACTCAATCGCATGAGCGATCTGGTCGACATCCTGACGCCGCACGCTCTGGTGCTGTTCAACGAGTCTTTTGCAGCCACCAATGAACGGGAAGGGTCAGAGATCGCCAGGCAGATCAGCTGTGCCTTGCTCGATCGGGGAATTCGGATCTGCTTTGTGACTCACCTTTATGAGTTCGCTCATCAAATGCATGAAATGAACTCAAGCGAAGCGCTGTTCCTGCGCGCGGAACGCAAAGATGGGGGAGGGCGAACATTCAAGCTCATCGAAGGCGAGCCGCTGGACACCAGCTTTGGCGAGGATCTGTATGACTCGATTTTTCAGACCAGTCAGAACCGAACGGGCCCATCGCCTAAGCGCTCAGCTGCGTGATGCCATCGCGCGACAATTCCAAGGCGCTGTTCAAATGGAGGAGGCGCGGATCTAGCGGTCTCGACTGGCTGCAACTCTGTCAAAGGTCTCATCCATGGCTGCAGTGCCACTGCCAAGCCATGGAAAATGGCCGTAGTAGAAAGACAATTGTTGCCTTGCCTCCTCAGGTGTCTTTCCCGCAACGAGATGCTCGAAGAGCGCTGCGGCGAGGCCGGTGCGATCAGCGCCGTTCTTGCAATGAACCAGGATGGGTTGCTTGGCGGTTTTCAGAACGGAGATAAGGCGGGCAAGGGTTTCAGGATCGGGAGCCTTGTCCGACGACATTGGGATATCGATCTGCAGCACCTTCAGGATCTGCGTCGTCCGTTTTTCGTCTTCGTACCATCCCGCCCCGCGATGGGGGCCACGCAGATTGACGATGGTTCGAATGTCCCCGGAGGTGATGACTTCCTGCAATTTCTCCGGAGACAATTGAGCAGATCGATAGAGCCCGGGTTCGACTTGGTGGACGTTGCCGGTGAATTGGAGACCGGCAGCCCACCCCGCCAGGCAAATGGCTATCAGTCCGGCCCAGCCCAGCAATTGCCATAGCAATTGATGTACTCGATGCGAGAGATTTTCTCTCGCGTTGAGAACTTCGTGCATAGACAATCTCCTATGGAGTTCGTCGGCCCCTGTATTTTTCGGGAGGTCGGCGACCAGATCAGCTGAACCTAACTTGCCTTCGCAAGACCATCATCGGTCTGGACATCGATGATTGAGGTTTCGCGCAAACGCGCGTCCTTATCACCGATGCTCCAGCGCTCGAGGTGCTTGTAGATGATCACTTTGTTCCGCAAGAGCGGGCCATTCTCTTGGCAGAAGGCTTCAAGTTGGCCGCGATGACCAATGAGTTCGACACACATCGTCAGTTCTGGATTTCCAATCTCGGAATCATACTGTTGCGGACTGCCGTGGTTGCTGTAACCAAAATGGGTGTGGTGGGCGATCGCGTTGATGATGCCCGCCTTTTTGGCAGCCAAAACCAGCCCGCGATAGAGTGGTGGCGCCCCCCAGAAGGCTCGTCCGCGGGCTCTGGGCATCCTGTCCCTGGGTTTGAGATAGATGCGGACCATGCCGACTTCGCTCGGCGTGACAATATGAGGGTAAGTCATAGAAGGATCCTTTTCCGATGTGTTGAGGGGAGATTTTGCGCCGGCCGAGCCTCGGCTCGGATAGCCGAATGCGGGAAAGATGACCGTGTTGCGATTGATTTCGCGAACTTCGCGAAGAGATACGTCTGGTGGAATTGCTCCGTTGTTGATCTTCGGAATCCCCAGGCGCTGCGAGAGATAGATGCTGGAATGGCCGCTGAAGACATAGGCAAGGAAGCATGCAGCCGCGATGTAGACAGTGTTTTGCGCGCCGAAGAGTTCGATGCCCATGACTGTGCACGCAAGCGGCGTATTTGAGGCTCCGGCGAATACGGCAACAAAACCGAGTGCGGCTAGAAGGTCAACCGGCGCACCTAATAGATGTGCGAGGGTGTTGCCGAGTGCGGCGCCAATGAAGAAGAGGGGCGTAACCTCACCGCCCTTGAACCCCGTACTCAGGGTCGTGACGGTGAAGAGGATCTTCCAAAGCCAGCTCCAGTAGTCGGCGCGAGTTGCTTCAAAGAAACCCAGGATGGTCGCATCGGCTGGGTTTGGAGACGAGACGCCCAGGCCAAGATATTCCCGCGTGCCCAGGAGAAAGACCAGGCCGATGACCAAAAGGCCACCAACGACCGGGCGGAGCGGGGCAAAAGGTATCGCCTTCTTCCATAGGGCGGAAGCCGAATGGGAGGCTTCGGCGAAGAGTTGCCCGACCAGTCCAAACGCCACGCCGGCAAAGGCGACTTTCGCGAACAGGAGCACGTCCAGATGAAAGCTCGCGTTCCCTGCACCGAAGGTAACGTGATAGGGCGTGTGATGGATACCCCAGGACTGGCAAATCCAGTCACCTGCCACCGCAGCAATGAGACATGGGGCGAGCGCCTCATATTCGATGCGGCCAACGGTCAGGACTTCCAAGGCAAAGACGGTGCCTGCAATCGGGGTGCCGAACACCGCGCCAAAGCCGGCCGCAATTCCAGCCATAAGCAGCAGGCGCACCTCACTCGGTTCAAGGCGCAGCATCTTGCCAACGGCGCTGGCAAGGCTGCCACCGAGTTGCACAGCAGTTCCCTCACGTCCAGCGGAACCGCCGAAAAGATGTGTGATTACCGTCGAGGCAAGAATGAGCGGAGCCATTCTCAAAGGAACGCCCGCGCCTGGTTCGTGTATCTGATCAACGATCAGGTTGTTGCCACCTTCAGCCGACCGGCCGACCCAGTGATAAACCAGCCCGACAACGAAACCCGCGGCGGGTAGACCAAACAAGAACCACGCATGGTCAAAGCGTATCTCGGTTGCCTGATCCAATGCCCAAAGAAAGAGAGCGCAAAAGCTGCCGATGACTGCAGCCATGGGGATGACGATCGCGGCCCATCTGAAGATGGCGAAGCCCTGGCTGAAGCGATTGGTCAAAGAAGAAAAAGACATCTGCGGCTCCGGATGCGGACAGGAGCTTCAGATGTGAGCATCGCGCGGATGCCATTCAGCCAAGACTCCTCGCCTGCAAAAAACAGGTGAGTAGGAGTCATTAGCTCTTCGGAGAGCGGTTCGGCTGAGAAAGCCCGGCAGATTCCATTGCCGTTTCCGTACTGCTACTGCACCGCAGCATCGTCTGGCAAATGCGCCGTCTGCTGATGAGGGTTGCAGAAATTGCATGCCTTACTGAAGCTGCGATTGTTCATGGGAGGGCCCCGGCAATTTGTGCTAGCAGCACGCAACTTCCGCACATGGCTACGAAAGCCCCCAGCCCATCCATTGTGTATGCGGGAAGAGAACGCTCGACATGCGCGGCATGCAAGCAGGCAATGAGCGCGGCAAGAATGGTTGCAAGCAGGGCGGCGGAGGCAATAAGACCAATAATACCACCGGAAGGTTGATGGAGCATCGCCAATTCGCGAAGATCAAGCAATGTCGTGATGGTTATTAGAGCCGCAGCGACAAGGCCCATCACATTGCGATCGCCTTCATGTCGCTGTTCGGATACCCGCTGCCAGGGACGTTGATCGTCGTCGGGTAAGTGGTCGATGAACGCATAGAGAAGATATGCGCCAACGATGGCCAGCATAATGGCGCATAACACACCGGCCGCCAGATTGATCAGCCACATGGTGGACGAAGGCACCACAAAAACAAGCCATGAACAGGCGACGCCGAGGCTTCCACCGACGATGGCGCTGCGCCATCCAAATGCCCGTGCGACGGCGCTGAAGAGGACGGCTGCGAACAGAACAAGGGGGAAGGCTTGCTGGAAGACATTGTCGGCAATTGAAGCACCCATGATCAATAACCCGGGCAGACGAACGACGCGTAGCTCGATGAAGGAGGCATACCTATTTGCGAAAGCCACGCGAGATTGCGTCGACAATCTCATCTATTGGGTGGTCAATGGATCGTTGTGATCACGCGCCTCGTTGAAGGGAGATCGATATTCCGCTCGATCTCCAAGTTCTTTTTCGATGACGAGCAGGCGATTGTATTTTGCGATCCGTTCTCCGCGACACACCGAGCCTGCTTTGATCTGGCCGCCTCCAAGCGCAACAGATAGGTCCGCGATGAAGGGATCCTCCGTCTCGCCTGAGCGATGCGAGATGACATAATTCCAGCCCGCCGATCGGCAAAGGTGGACGGCCTCGATGGTCTCCGACAGCGTGCCGATCTGATTGGGTTTGATGAGGACAGCGTTTGTCGCTTTACGTTCGATGCCCTCTGAAATGAAGCGTCGATTGGTAACGTATAGATCGTCGCCCACGATCTGAATCGAACGGCCGAGGGATGCGGTTTGCGCGATGAAACCATCCCAGTCAGTCTCAGCAAAACCATCTTCGATCGAGACGATTGGATAGGCCTGTGCCCACTCGGCATACATTGTGAGAAGGGCGTGCCGATTGACCCGCTCACCCACTGCAAGACGATACAAACCATTGGAAAAGAATGACGTCGCTGCTGGGTCGAGGGCGATCGCAATATCCCGCCCAGGCACATATCCTGCTTTCGTAATCGCGGCGACAATCAAATCGCAAGCATGCCGGTCATCCGCCAAGTCTGGCGCAAACCCTCCTTCGTCGCCGACACCAGTGGACATCCCCCAACGCTCCAACTCCCTGCGCAGCGCCCGGAATGTCTCAGCTCCATAGCGTATCGCTTCACGGTAACTGGGCGCGCCATGTGGCACGATCATGTACTCTTGGAACGCCAGTTTGTTGCTCGCATGCTTTCCTCCATTGATGACGTTCATCATCGGAACTGGCAGGCGGCATTGGTCTGGGCCACCTAGATAAGCGTACAGAGGGATATCAAGCGACGAAGCGGCGGCGCGTGCGACGGCCAGCGAAACGCCGAGGATCGCGTTTGCGCCTAAGTTGGATTTGTCGCTGGTTCCATCATAATCAATAAGTGCTTGATCGATTTCTCTTTGATACTGGGCGTCCTTGCCTATCACAGCGGCAGAGAGCTTTTGTTCCACGTTCTCCACGGCTCGACAAACGCCAAGTCCGCCAAAACGCGAATGATCGCGATCGCGTAATTCCTTTGCTTCATGCTCGCCTGTCGATGCACCTGAGGGGATCGAGGCGGTCCCGATGGTGCCGTCATTCAGGCGAACTGCGACCTGAAGTGTCGGGTTGCCGCGTGAATCCAAGATTTCGAGGGCGTTGAGTGATTGGATAGAGCGATCCATAATGCCTGTCCTCCTGAACGAAACGCTCGGCGAGACAGCATGACCGCGTATAGTTGCGCCCCAGACATGGCTCTACCGTCGTGCCCAACGGTAGGAGTCATCAGCCGGCTGGCGCTCAAAGGGGGGACTCCATCCCCGAGGACAGATTGTCACAAAGTTGCAGCCGGTCAATCTGTTTGTTGAAGCCGAGCAGCCTTGCGCGCCAAACTAAAAATTCCGGAGCCGATATCCATGGCAGAGGTGGTGAATTGCATGTGAGCCTCGACCTTTTGACTTCCGCGCATTGTTGTTCTTTGGCTTGACACTTGGCACGCTTTAAGCGCCTTCGACGCAGCTTCGATAGCTGCCTTCCTATTGGACTGCTCCCACATTTGTGGACGCCTTCTTCGCTAACTGGACTGCCCCTATCCTGGTAGACAAGCCCCGCCTTTCCTTTGAACATAGGAGGCAGCTTGTGAATTCACAGCGATTTACACCGGAATTTAAAGAGGAAGCCGTCAGGCAGGTGGTCGAGCGCGGTTATGGCGTTCCGGATGTCGCAGCCCGTTTGGGCGTGTCGGCACATAGTCTGTAATAGTCTGTATAAGTGGGTCAAGGCCGTATCGCCCGATCGATCAGAGCAGCAATCGAAGGAACTTCTAGAGGCCAAGAGCGAGATTTTTCGCCTTCGCTCCCAACTGCGGCGCGTCGAGGAAGAGCGAGATCTCTCAAAAAACGATCACGGGCTTCGGTCCGCCTGTGCGCGGTAGAAACAGGCCCGTGCTACGTTGCTGGCCGGAGGGGAGTTGCCGACTGCTTATTAGAGGCGTTCGACCCCGTTAAAAAACGTGGCACATGGGCTGTTGCGTACTTGAGAGTGGTGACGCCGTCTCGGCGGCGATCCCGGTTAGGAAATGATGAACTTGTACGGCCCAGCCCCTCCCGATCCATCGGAGGAAAGGCATGCCCAAGACAGGGGCATCCAACGCTCAGAACCTCGCGTGTATGAATCCCGGCGTCGCAGCGATCGACATCGGTTCCACGATGCATATGGCTGCCGTCAACCCGGACAGCGACGACATGCCGATACGCGCCTTCGGCACTTTTACCCACAACCTTCATGATCTCGCCGACTGGTTCAAATCCTGTGGGGCGACCAGCGTCGCGATGGAGTCGACCGGCGTCTATTGGGTCCCAGCTTTTGAAATCCTGGAACAGCATGGGCTTGAGATGATCCTCGTCAATGCTCGCTACGCGAAGAATGTACCAGGCCGGAAGACAGACGTCAGCGATGCGGCATGGCTCCGCCAACTGCATTCCTATGGCCTACTGCGAGGAAGCTTTCGTCCCAACGCGCAAGTGGCCACATTGCGCGCCTATCTGCGGCAGCAGGAACGGTTGGTCGAATATGCTGCAGCTCATATCCAGCACATGCAGATAGCACTGATGGAGATGAACTTGCAGCTTCACCATGTCGTGTCGGACATTACCGGTGTGACGGGTATGAAGATCATTCGGGCAATCGTTTCCAGAGAGAGGGATCCGGATATTTTGGCATCCCTGCGCGATGTTCGCTGCCACTCATCGGCCGAGACAATACGGGCATCTTTGATTGGGAATGATCGGGATGAGCACGTTTTTGCGCTCTCACAGGCGCTGGAGCTCTACGATGTTTATCAGCAGGAGATGCTCGAGTGCGATCGCAAGCTCGAGATGGCAATAGCCGCATGGCTACCGAGGTTGAGACACCACTTCGGCCGTTACCAAATATCCGAATGAAGACCAGACAGGTGAATGCACCATCCTTTGACGTGCGGGCCGCATTGTATGGCCTGGTTGGCACAGATTTAACGCAGATCCACGGTCTCGGCTCCTCCCTCGCGCTCAAGCTGACAGGCGAGTGCGGCACGGATCTGCGGGCTTGGCCCACCGCCAAGCACTTCACCTCATGGCTTTGTCTGGCACTCGGCAACAAGATATCGGGCGGCAGGCTGCTTTCGTCGCGAACGCGCCGATCATCAAGTCGGGCGATTGCGTTCTTGCGATTGGCGGCAACCATCGGCAGAAGCGACACTGCACTTGGCGCATTCTACCGGCGGTTGGCGGGACGGATAGGAAAGCAGAAGGCCGTCACGGCGACGGCACGCAAGATTGCCGTTCTCTTCTACAACACTCTGCGATTTGGAATGGTCTACCGCGATCCAGACGCGGCGGCCTACGACGAGCGGTATCGTGGCAGGGTTCTGGCCAATCTCCAGCGCCGAGCCCGATCTTTGGGATATCAGCTCGAACTCGTGCCCGCTGAAGGATGTGTTTCTTAGGAAGCCGCGCGGTACTTTGTCAGGGAACCCGAATGAAGTACCGCTTCATGAACGAGCACCGCCATGACTACGCCATTACGTTGATGTGCTGGGTTCTGCGGGTGGCTCGCGCAGGGTTCTACGCACGGCTGCACAAACCGGTGAGCGGTCGCGCCAAGGAAGATGCCCGCCTGCTCGCTCTTATCCGCGACTCCTACTGTGCAAGTCATGGTGTTTATGGTGCGCGTCGCATCTTCGGTGACCTTCGAGAAGCCGGAGAGAACTGCGGGCTGCACCGTATAGAGCGCATCATGCAAGAAAACGGCATCAAGCCAGTACGCGGCTATAAAAAACCTCGAACCATTGCTGGCCGTCCCTCCATCATCGCTCCCAACCGGCTACAGCGCGCGTTCACCGTCGATGCGGCCAACAAGGTCTGGGTAACCGACATCACCTATATCCGGGCCTGGCAGGGCTGGCTCTACCTGGCTGTGGTCGTCGATCTCTTCGCGCGCAAAGTCGTGGGCTGGTCGACGAATGACGTCGCGTTCGGCGCGGAGACGGGTTTGAGTGTCATCGGGAACAAGAAGCATTTGATCATCCAATTGGTGGCGCCCCGGAATCCGTAGAGCCCTGGGAGCGTTTCCACGTCTTTGCAGAATTCTTATTGCAATCAGGTCGCAATTGCAAAATAAGAGGAAAGTGACGAGCGGCAACTCATATTGCAAATGATTCTTAATTGCATATCGAGTTGAGTTGCTCGGCACATAATCAGGATCCAATCGTCAAAGGAGACATCGGTGTTGGGTAGGGCAAGGCGGTCGTTTCTGGCCGGAATGATGGGGGCGGTATTCGCAGGCATGCTGCTGGCGGTTCCAGGTGAGGCCCAAGACGGGAGCGGCTCGAAATTCAAGGCTGTGACGACCTTTACGGTCATCGCCGATATCGCCAGGAACGTCGCCGGTGACGCCGCGGTTGTGGCATCGATCACCAAGCCGGGCGCGGAAATCCACAATTACCAGCCGACGCCGGGCGACATCCAGAGAGCCCAGGGCGCGCAGTTGATCCTTTGGAACGGCCTCAATCTCGAGCTCTGGTTCGAGAAGTTCTTCCACAACCTCAAGGATGTGCCGGGCGCCGTCGTCTCCCGGGGTGTTGAACCGATGGGCATCGCCGAAGGCCCCTATACCGGCAAGCCGAACCCCCATGCCTGGATGTCGCCAACGGCCGCATTGGTCTATGTCGACAATATCCGCGACGCCTTCGTCGAACATGATCCAAAGAACGCCGAGACCTATAAGGCCAATGCGGAGGTCTACAAGGCGAAGATCAGGGACGTCATCGCCCCGATCAGGGCGGAACTCGCCAAGGTTCCGCAAGAGAAGCGCTGGCTTGTGTCGAGCGAAGGCGCGTTCAGTTATCTGGCTCGGGATTTCGGCCTCAAGGAACTCTATCTGTGGCCGATCAATGCCGACCAGCAGGGTACGCCCCAGCAGGTCCGCAAGGTCATCGACGCCGTTCGCAAGAACGGGATCGGCGTGGTCTTCTCGGAAAGCACCATCTCCTCGGCGTCTGCCGAGCAGGTCGCGCGCGAGACGGGTGCCAGATATGGCGGCGTGCTCTATGTGGATTCGCTGACGGAGGCGGACGGTGCCGTGCCGACCTATATCGACCTGCTCCGCGTCACTTCCAGCACGATCGCCAAGGGGCTGGCGCAGTGACCGCGCCCCGTATCAATCCTACGCCTTCTCCTTTCCCGGACCCTGGGGCCGGCATCGCCTTGACCGGGGCAACCGTCACTTACCGTAATGGCCATACCGCGCTTCGGGATGCGAGCTTTCGGATCCCGACGGGCACGATTGCGGCGCTCGTCGGGGTCAACGGGTCCGGCAAGTCGACGTTGTTCAAGGCCATCATGGGCTTCGTGCGCCTGGCGAAGGGCAGCATTCATGTGCTCGGCATGCCGGTGTCGGAGGTGCTGCGCAAGAATCTCATCGCCTATGTGCCGCAGGCCGAGGAGGTCGATTGGAATTTTCCGGTGCTGGTCGAAGATGTCGTCATGATGGGGCGCTACGGCCATATGGGCATGATGCGTATTCCCAAGGCCGCCGATCACGAGGCGGTCACGGCCGCACTTGTCCGCGTCGGCCTGAGCGAGCTTCGCAAACGTCAGATCGGCGAATTGTCCGGAGGGCAAAAGAAACGTGTTTTCCTCGCCCGGGCGCTCGCCCAGGATGGCCGCGTCATTCTGCTCGACGAGCCGTTCACCGGCGTCGACGTCAAGACCGAGGAGCAGATCATCAAACTCTTGCGGGAACTGCGCGACGAAGGGCGGGTCATGCTGGTTTCCACCCACAATCTGGGCTCGGTGCCGGAGTTTTGCGACCGGACGATCCTGATCAAGGGCACGGTGCTCGCCTTTGGCCCGACAGCCGAGACCTTCACGCAGGACAATCTCGAGAGAGCGTTTGGCGGCGTGTTGCGCCATTTCGTCTTGAATGGGGCTCGGGACGGCAAGCCGGCACCGCACGGTGTCTTCACGGGCGACGAACGGCCGCTGATCGTGGAGGATAAGGGCGTCATCGCCATGGCTGGCGAGATCGATGGCGGGTGGAAATGATGGCCGGCCTCCTCGAGCCCTTTGCCTATGAATACATGCTGAATGCCATGTGGGTATCGGCCCTGGTCGGTGGGGTCTGTGCGTTCCTGTCCTGCTATCTGATGCTCAAGGGCTGGTCGCTGATCGGCGATGCTCTCTCGCATGCGATCGTGCCGGGTGTTGCCGGTGCCTATATGCTGGGCCTGCCTTTCTCCATCGGCGCTTTTTTCTCGGGAGGACTGGCGGCGGTCGGCATGCTTTTCCTGAGCCAGCGGACAAGGCTGAAGGAAGACGTCATCATCGGCCTGATCTTTTCGGGTTTCTTTGGGCTTGGCCTGTTCATGGTGTCGATCTCTCCCACCTCGGTAAACATCCAGACCATCGTTCTCTGCAATATCCTGGCCATCACCCCGGGTGACACCATCCAGCTCGCGATCATCGGTTTCATTTCGCTCGCCATCCTGTTCGTCAAATGGAAGGACCTGATGGTGACGTTCTTCGACGAGAGCCATGCGCGTTCGATCGGGCTCAATCCGACGGCTCTCAAGATCATGTTCTTCACATTGCTTTCGGCCTCGACGGTCGCTGCTCTCCAGACCGTCGGCGCCTTCCTCGTCATCTGCATGGTGGTGACGCCCGGCGCCACGGCCTATCTGTTGACGGACCGTTTCCCTCGGCTCCTCGGCATTGCCGTCGCCATAGGCGCGGTAACCAGCTTCGCCGGCGCCTATATGAGCTATTTTCTCGATGGCGCGACCGGCGGGATCATCGTCGCGCTTCAGGCAGCCATCTTTCTGCTCGCCTTCCTGCTCGCGCCCAAGCATGGAATTCTGGCGGCCCGCAGACGGGCGATGCTCGCACTGGGGGAGGGACGATGATCATCCCCGACATGTTGCTCTCGCCACTTCGGTTCGACTTCATGCTCAATGCGCTGGCGATCTCGGTCCTGGTCGCCATTCCGATGGCATTGCTCTCGTGCTTCCTCGTGCTCAAGGGCTGGTCGCTGATGGGCGATGCCATCAGCCACGCGGTCTTTCCCGGCGTGGTCGTCGCCTATATCGTTGGTCTGCCCTATGTGATCGGCGCCTTCGTGGCGGGCATGTTCTGTGCCGTTGCCACCGGCTATCTGAAGGACAATAGCCGCATCAAACAGGATACGGTGATGGGAGTGGTCTTTTCCGGCATGTTCGGCTTGGGGCTGGTGCTCTATGTCAAGATCCGGTCCGACGTCCATCTCGATCATATCCTGTTCGGTGACATGCTCGGTGTTTCCCGGAGAGACCTTGGTGTCTCGGCGCTCATTGCGGCCCTTGTCGTGGGAGTGATCGGCGTCAAGTGGAAGGACTTTCTGCTGCATGCCTTCGATCCGGCGCAGGCCCGCTCGATCGGACTGCGGGTGAACGCGTTGCATTATGGCTTGCTCAGCCTGGTTTGCCTGGCCATCGTCGGTGCCCTGCAGGCCGTCGGCATCATCCTCGCGGTTGCCATGCTGATTGCGCCTGGCGCAATTGCCTTCCTGCTGGTGCGCAGGTTCAGCACGATGTTGATCCTGGCGGTCGTCGTGGCCGTGCTCGGTTCACTTGGCGGGACCTATCTGTCCTTCTTCATCGACAGTGCGCCGGCGCCCACCATCGTGCTCGTGCTCACGACCCTGTTCATCGGCGCGTTCATTCGTGCCGCTCGCAAGGCGGCGCGGATCGAAGCGTCCTATGCCGCCTGATACCGGAGACAGAGTTGCCTCCTGCCCGCACCCGGCGATGCGCCGGCACGAACGAGCCGTAGTGCCGAAGGCTCTACGGCTTCTTGCCGGGCGATCGTCGGGCGCCGAGAGGCTTTACATAGATCTCCAGCCGATGGCTCACGATGGCAAAGCCGTGCCGGCGCGCGATCTCTTCTTGCAGCCTTTCGATTTCATCCGAGCGGAATTCAATCACGTCGCCGGTCTCGACATTGATCAGATGGTCGTGGTGCTCGCGATGAGGCCTTTCAAACCGTGCCCGCCCGTCCCCGAAAGTGTGCTTTTCCAGGACGCCTTTTTCCTGCAGGAGGTTGAGGGTCCGGTAGACCGTGGCAATCGCAATATCCGGATCGATCTTGCTGACACGCCGGTGAAGCTCGACCGCATCCGGATGGTCCGAGGCCTCCGACAGAACCTGCATGATGATCCTGCGGGGCCCGGTCAGCCGGAGGCCGTGTTCCTTGCAAAGCGCAGCGATATCCATCTGGGCGGTACATCTCATCGAGGCCGTTCGGCGTCAGTCCGGGAGGCGACCGACATGGACATGGCCACACCTGCCTTTACCGTGGGATCAGCCCTACCCCAGCTGCATGGCAAATGCAAAAGCAGGAATGCCCTGTCGGATGAGAGACGGCCTGTCTCATGGCCGCTCCCGCCATGACATGCCGAGGATCCAAGCGAGGGATTTGAAAGCTCCCCGCTCTTGCAAGGCCCCTATCCGGCCAAAAATTCTCGGAGCCATGGCCATGTGTCGGGCGCTAGGCGTTTGACATCGGCCCGCGGGCAAGATGAGCGAAGGCGCCGCATCATCGCTGCGGCATGGCTTCGGGAATGATGGTTCGAATGATGGAGTTATCCAATGCTTCGTAATCGTGCAGCCCGATGGCGGCATAGAGTTCGGCGCGGGTCTGCATCCGGTCGACAAGGCGGTGCGCGCCGCCGTCGCGCGCGATGGCCGCGTATAGTTCCTGCTGGGCCTTGTTGGCGACGCGCAGCGAGGATACCGGCCATATCACCATACGATAGCCCATGTCGCGGAACTCGTCGGCCGTGAAGAAGGGCGTCTTGCCGAACTCCGTCATGTTGGCCAGCAAGGGGACGCCCGGCATGCGCTCGGCAAAGGCCCGGTACATCTCGACGGTATTGAGAGCTTCGGGGAAGATCGCATCGGCGCCGGCCTCGACATAGAGCCTTGCCCGCGTGACCGCGCCATCCAGGCCCTCGCTGGCGGCAGCGTCTGTCCGGGCGATTAAATAGAGATGCCGTCGTGCCTTGGCCGCGGCGGCGACCTTGGCTGCCATGTCATGGGCGTCCGCGAGTTTCTTGTCATTGAGATGCCCGCATTTCTTGGGCAGCAGCTGGTCCTCGATATGGACGGCGCCGGCGCCGGCATCCTCGAAGGTCCGCACCATGTGCATGACGTTAAGGGCTTCGCCATAGCCGGTGTCGCCGTCGACCAGCAGCGGCAAGCCGCTCGCACGGACGATCTGGCGGATGAAGAAGGCAACTTCGTCGACCGTGATGATGCCGAGGTCCGGCAGGCCCATCGAAGCGGTCATCGCCGCGCCCGACAGATAGAGGGCGTCGAAGCCCGCCGCCTTGGCCTGCAAGGCCGCCATGCCATTATGCGCGCCGGGAAGCTGCAGGATGCCGCCGCGCTCGACGAGGGCACGAAAGCGCTCGCCGGCAGGTGCCTCGGGCAGATCGGCGGAAACGAGATAGGGCATGGTCTCTCCTCAGGCGGCCCGGTTGGCGGCGCTATGGATGCCGCGCTGCCCGATCGGCACGAACGCCAGATTCTCCGGACCGACATAATGGGCCGAGGGGCGGATGATCTTGTTGTCCTGTCGCTGCTCGATGATATGCGCGGCCCAGCCGGATGTGCGGGAAACCACGAAAAGCGGCGTGAACATCGCCGTGGGCACGCCCATCATATGGTAGGATACCGCGCTGAACCAGTCGAGATTGGCGAACATCTTCTTGGTTTGCGCCATGGTGGCTTCGATGCGCTCGGCGATGTCGTACATCCGGGTCGATCCGGCCTCGACCGAAAGTTTTCTGGCCACGGCCTTGATCACCTCGTTGCGAGGATCGGCGAGCGTATAGACGGGATGGCCGAAGCCGATGACGACTTCCCGGGTCGCGACGCGGCGGCGGATGTCGGCCTCCGCCTCGTCGGCATCGGCATAGCGCTTCTGGATCTCGTAGGAGGCCTCGTTCGCGCCACCGTGCTTGGGGCCGCGCAAGGCCCCGATCGCGCCGGTGACGGCCGAATGGATGTCGGAGCCGGTGCCGGCGATCGAGCGCGCGGTGAAGGTCGAGGCGTTGAACTCGTGTTCCGCATAGAGGATCAGGGAGGTGTGCATCGCCCTGACATGCGCCGGGCTCGGCTCGCTACCGTGCAGGAGGTGCAGGAAATGGCCGCCGATCGAATCGTCGTCGGTCTCGACCATGATTCGACGCCCGTTCTGCGCGAAATGATGCCAGTAGAGTAGCATCGAGGAGAGGGAGGCGAGGAGACGGTCGGCGATGTCGCGCGCGCCGGCATGGTTGTGATCGGGCGCTTCCGGCAATACGCAGCCAAGCGCCGACACGCCGGAGCGCAGCACGTCCATGGCATGGGTGGAGGCAGGCAGCAGTTCCAGCGTCTGCTTGACCGCCTGGGGCAGGCCCCGCAGGGCCTTCAGCTTTGCCTTGTAGGCTGCCAGTTCGGAGAGTGTCGGCAGCGCGCCATGCACCAGCAGGTAGGCGATTTCCTCGAACTCGCAGCTCCCAGCCACGTCGAGTATGTCGTAGCCCCGGTAGTGTAGGTCATTGCCTGTGCGTCCCACCGTGCAGAGCGCGGTGTTGCCGGCGACGACGCCGGACAGGGTCACGGACTTTTTCGGCTTTGTCGCTGTCATGCTGTCCTCCTCAAGCCCGTTTCCAGTCGAAAATGCCGCGCGAGGCCGTCGGCCCGAGCTTTTCGGGGGCGACCGCAAAGGTGAGGCCAGTCAATTCGTCGGGCCGGAGTTGCGTGAGCCGCTCGACGGTCGCGATGAAGCGATCCTGTTCGGCGCCCTCGACGATGCCATCGGCCAGCACCCGGAATTTGTTGACGTAGTCGGCGCGTACGAACGGGCGGGCGCCGAGGGGATGGGCATCGGCGATTGCGAGTTCGTCCTCGATCACCGTTCCGTCCTCGATCGTGACCGCGACGCGACCGCCGAAGGCCTTGTCCTTGGGATCATGGCTATGATAGCGCCGCGTCCATTCGGGATCCTCGACCGTCGAGACCTTGTGCCAGAGCGCAACGGTCTCGGGACGGTTCGCCCGCTCCGGCGCATAGGAGCGTTCGTGATGCCAGCCGCCATCCTCCAGGGCCACGGCGAAGATGTACATGATCGAATGATCGAGCGTCTCCCGGCTCGCCTTCGGATCCATCTTCTGCGGGTCGTTGGCTCCGGTGCCGATCACGTAGTGGGTATGGTGGCTGGTATGGATGACGATGCTTCTGATCTTCGCCAGGTCGCCGATCCTGGGTCCCATCCGGCGCGCCAGGTCGATCAGGGCCTGGCTCTGATATTCGGCCGAATGTTCCTTGGTGTAGGTATCCAGGATCGCGCGCTTGGGCGAGCCGGGTTTGGGCAGCGGCACGGCATATTCGGCCTTGGGACCGCTGAGAAGCCAGGCGATGAAGCCATCCTCGCCCTCCCAGGCGGGAGACGGTGCCCCTTCGCCGCGCAGGACGCGGTCGACCGCCTCCACGGCCATCTTGCCGGCGAAAGCGGGAGCGTAGGCCTTCCAGCTCGAGATCTCGCCCTTGCGAGACTGGCGCGTCGTGGTTGTTACGTGCAGGGCCTGCTGTACGGCCTGATAGATGGTTTCGACCGGCAGGCCGAGAGCGGTTCCGATGCCGGCCGCAGCCGATGGGCCGAGATGCGCGATGTGATCGATCTTGTGCTCATGCAGGCAGATGCCCTTCACCAGATCGACCTGGATCTCGTATCCCGTGGCCAGGCCCCTGGCCAACTGCAATCCCGACAGTCCGCAATGCTGGGCGACGGCGAGGATCGGAGGAATATTGTCGCCGGGGTGCGAGTAGTCGGCCGCCAGGAAGGTGTCGTGGAAGTCGAGCTCGCGTACGGCGACCCCGTTGGCCCAGGCGGCCCATTCCGGCGAGACGCGATTCGATGTCCCCAGGCCGAAGACCGTCGCGCCGGGCTGGAAGGGGTGCGCCACGGCCTGGGCCCTGGCACTCGCCACCGGATGGCGCCCAAGCGAGGCCGCGGCGACGGCAGCATTGTCGATGATGCGGTTGCCGAGCATTTCTACGACATCCGCCTCGAGCGGCACGTCATCGGCGGCGACGCATGCGATCTTCCAGGCGAGCTGGTCTTCGCGCGCCAGCTTTTCAGCGGATCTGTAGGTGCGAACGGTATGCAGCGTCACGAGACGACTTCCTCTGGTCGGGTTTGCTCAAAGAAGGGGATGGCAATGGGAACGCCGCCGTCGTCGACCGCGACCATGGTGAAGCGGCCGCTGATCGCAGGGCGATCCGCAGCCGCGGCGCCGGGTACAAGGTCGACCAGCACCGTCATTGAGGAACGGCCGCGCGATGCCACGCGGGCGCGGATGTCGACGATGCTGCCCAGCCTGACCGGCCTGCGGAACTCGACGTCGTCGGCCTTGGCCATCACCACGGCGCAGCGTGCATAGCGCGAGGCACAGACGAAGGCGGCCTTGCCCATGATCCTGAGGGCATTCGGCCCGTAGAGTGTTCCGTAGTGATTGGCATGTTCGGGCAGGACGATCTCCGTGAAGTGGATCTCCTCATCCCCGGTAGGGTCTGCTGGCGCTGTCACGGCCTTGCACTCCAAGCCTCTTTTCAATTCGCATTATCCGCATAAGATAGAATCGGTAAATGATTGAAAATGCAGAGATTTGCGAAGCTGTATCGGCCAGTTTGCAAAGTTTGCGAATATCGAGTGCGGGCATGAAGAAGCTGTTCATGGGGGTGCGGTTGAAGCGGCTGCGCGAGGAGCGCCGCCTCACCCAGCAGGCGTTGGCCGATGCGATCGGCATCTCGTTGAGCTATCTCAACCAGATCGAGAACAATCAGCGGCCCCTGACAGTGGCGGTGCTGCTCAGGCTGAATGCCGCCTTCGGCGTGGACGTCCAGCTCTTCTCGGATGAGGACGAGGCGCGTCTCGTCGGGGAATTGCGCGAGGCCCTGGCCGATCCGCGGGCAGGGGAGGACATCTCGGGCGCCGAGCTGAAGGAACTCGCGGCGAACATGCCTGCCGTCGGCAGGGCGATCGTGACCCTGCACAGGAGGCTGACCCACGCGCTCGACCAGTCGGCCGCACTCGCCACGCGCCTGGGCGATGACCGCCATGGCGGGACGCAGACGGCCGCGGCTCCGTTCGAGGAGGTTCGCGACTTCTTCTACCAGCGACACAACTATATCGACGCGTTGGACCGCGGTGCGGAGGCCGTCTCCGTTGAGCTGCCCGATCGCGGGCCGGCCGGGCTGGCGGCCCGGCTGTCCCAGCGTCACGGCGTTCGCGTGGTCTGGGAGGATAGCGGGGCCAGGCCGGCTCTGCGCCGCTCTTTCGATGTCGTCGGTAAAATCCTGCGCCTGCCCACCAACCTCGCACCGGGGCAGCAGGCCTTTCAGATAGGCACGCAGCTGGCCCTGCTGGAGTTCGGCGGACAGATCGACGACCAGATCGCCGGTACCGTCTTCGCGAGCCCCGAGGCCCGTTCCCTGGCCCGCATCGGATTGGCGAACTATTTCGCGGGCGCGCTCATCCTGCCCTATGCGGCTTTCCTCGCCGCCGCCGAGGATCTCAATTACGATATCGACCTGCTCGGCCAGAGGTTCGGGGTGGGGTTCGAAACGGTTTGCCACCGTCTGAGCACTCTGCAGCGCCCCGCCGCGCGTGGTGTTCCCTTCTTCTTCGTCCGCGTGGATCGTGCCGGCAACATCTCCAAGCGCCAGTCGGCGACGGATTTCCATTTTTCGCGCACCGGCGGTACCTGCCCGCTGTGGAACATCTACGAGGCCTTTGCTCAGCCGGGGAAGGTGCTGACCCAGCTGGCGGAAATGCCGGACGGCCGAACCTATCTGTGGGTGGCAAGAGCGGTCAGCCACGCCACCGGTGGCTATGGTGCGCCGGAGAAAGCCTTCGCCGTCGGCCTCGGCTGCGATCTGCGCTACGCGGGCAAGCTCGTCTATTCCAGGGGTCTGCGCCTCGACGATACCGAGGCCCGGACGCCGATCGGGATGGGGTGCAAGATCTGCGACAGGCCCCGCTGCGCTCAGCGCGCATTTCCGTCCGTGGGCCGGGCGTTGGTGGTCGATGAGACCCGAAGCGTGCTCTCGCCATACTCATCGACGTGACGTCCCAGGTTCGTTGTCGTTGATTCTGCTAGTCGCGACAAATTCCAACGTCTCTTGGCGGGCTCAAGCGGGAAATGCGACGCTGTCCGGATCTACCAGGCAGCCTCCAGCTCTGCAGCTTCGCATTCGCCTGCGTCTAGAAATCTGTCGCCTGGTTTATGCAGGAGAAATCCTGCTTTTCTTCGGCATTGCGCTGACGCATGGGAGCGGGCGCGTGTGGACTGCCAATCCTGCCTTGCTTACTATCTCGGACACAGCGGTTCTCCGGATCGTTCATATTGCGGCCGATGCAGCCGATGCATAAGCAGATATGCAAAGCGCTTTTATAGAACAGCGAGCCTGTTCTCGACTGCAAGCCTCACAAGGTCGGAGGACGTCCGGGCTCCCAGCTTGCGCTTCATGATGACGCAGGCATTGGCAACCGTTTTATACGAGACGCCGACTAACGGCGCGATCTCGCTGAGGCTTTTGCCCTGTCCAAGATATCTCAGGATATCGATCTCGCGCCTGCTGAGGAGATTCCAGGCTCCATCGGACGAGTTTCTGCGAGAGAAGGCCAGACTGCGGGCAATCCGATGGGGCAAGTAAACTCCGTTCCGCAAAACCTCTCTTATTGCGGCAATCAGTTCGCTCGGGTCTCCCGCCTTGCTTACATATCCTGCCACACCCAATTCAATGGCTCGAGCAGCGAATACGAGATCGTCATTCATGCTGAAGATGACGATCGGCATATCCGGATTATTCGCGAGAATTCGTTTGCACAATTCGAAGCCTGACCCGTCAGGGAGATTGAGATCGATGATGCACAGATCAAGCGCATCCGAGGTTGCCAACACCTCGCCCTCTTGCATCGAGTCTGCTGCAATTATCGTGCAGTCTAGTTCTGCTGCGAGCATTGCCCGGCAGCCAGAAACGACAATCGGATGGTCATCCACCATCAGGATGCGTATCTCTTTTGACAATATTTCGTTGGGCATGTGTCAAACCAGCATGAGAGTTATACCAAGCTGACAGGCACAGCCTTGCATGCCGAACCCTGCCACATTCGATAGCCGTTGGACCGGCGAACGTACGGGAAAGCAGCATTGTGCACACACTCCTTACGGGTTGTTGCCCGTGTTACCAATATCGCAATCATTTCGCTGCCCCAGCCGAAATTGTCGATTACCACTGCGCACAAATCGTACCCCCAAACCGGTGAGATCAACAAGTCTCGAATGCGCAGGAAAGCAGAACACGCGTTCGAGATGTTAGTTGAGATCTTTACAAACGATTTCTAAGAACCGGCATATCGGCGCTATTGTGAAGAATATGCTAGAAGCCTTCTCGATACCGAGAGCGGCTGCCGCTCAATGAATCGAGGCACAAGGATGTTTGCTCGACTTTCGTTGAAGATGCGTCTTGTCCTGCTCTTCGCATTGCTGCTCACGCTCGGACTGAGTGCCAACATGGCGCGCATGATAGCGGAAGCTGGACCGCGTATCGTGGCGGAAAGCCAGAGTAGTGTTCGCTTGGGGGCGGATTTTGTTCGCTCGATTCTTCCTACGATAGAACGTCGGCCGGATACCTCGCGTTCTCTCGACGACCTCGTCCGCAATCTGCGCAACATCCGTCACATTACGATCCGGAGACTGAGTGAGGGAGAGAACGATGAACAGCTCGATGCGGAAGGGCGCTTCGATGAGGTTCCTTCCTGGCTCGTGACACTTATCGGACCCGCGCGACTTTCGACCACCATCCCGATTTCTGGCGTTGACAACGTCAAGGACGCGATCGTCGTCTCATCGAATCCACTTGATGAGATGGAGGAGATTTGGAGTGATCTGATATCCCAAATGTCCATAGACCTGCTTGTTGCCGTGGTCTTGTTGGGGATCACTTATCTCACGGTTGGTCGGGCGCTGGCTCCCGTCAAGGATCTGGCTGGCGCGATTACCAGAGTGCGGGAGGCAGATTATTCGGTGCGTGTCATACCGAAGGGCCCCCCGGAACTCGCGGATATTGGCCTACGATTGAATGAGTTGGTGGAGATTCTCGAACGCACGACGGAAGAAAAACAGCTGCTGATCGAACGAGTCGTGACGATCGAGGACGACGAGAGGCGAGCGCTGGCTCGAGAGCTACATGATGAGTTCGGACCTTATCTGTTCGCCATCCGAGCCCAGGCTAGTGCGCTTGCTCATCTCGGTTCGAAAGCCGGAGCAGGCACGATCGTGGAGGCGACGGGTGTTATCAGTAAGCAGATTGATGCACTACAATCGTCGAACCGCCGCGTCCTTGAAAAGCTCAGGCCCGTTGCCTTGGATGATCTTGGTCTTGAAACTGCCTTGATGGCTTTGATCAACAATCTTCGCGATGCGTTCCCGGATGTCTCTATCGAATATAGAAGCTACAATGTTCCTTGGGCCAATCTTAGTGGTATCGTGAGCTTGACGCTCTATCGTGTCATTCAAGAATGTCTTACGAATACATTCCGCCATGCCAAGGCGACGCATGTGTACATCAACATTGAACATGCTAACGCGGACGGGCCAATTTGCATCAAGGTAAGCGACGATGGTGTGGGTATACCGGAAGTCGTTCGTCCCGGGCTAGGCCTGCGGGGCATGAAGGAAAGAATATCGGCGCTTGGGGGGAAATTGCGGATTGCGGGACGATCTGGGGAGGGTACAGTAGTGGAAGCGCTCATTCCCATAACTTCTTCGTCTCTCCGCAAGCGCCTGACAGTCTAAGTTTGCTGTCAGTGAGTTAATGTAGAATAGACGATATTTGCCGTCATCGATTTGTTTAACGACGGGCAGTTCGCTCCGCGGCGGAACCGCCATGTCAGTGCTGTTTTCGATCGCCTCTTGATTTGGTTATCCGATCTTTCTCACTGTACCGTGTCGAGCCGCCCTTCCTGGCTTGGCTGTCCCGCCCTGCAAATCACGCCGTGAAATAGGCCTGCGCCCTTCTCAGGGGGGGGCGGTGCTTTCCAAACTGCGCCTCCCGCATATTTCCCTCGCATAGGCGTATTTGCCGGCCGGGTTTGGTAGCCATTTTGGCTGCTGAGAGTCGCCAGAGAGCAATCCGCCTGTCTCTTAATTTAAGAAAATATTTTGAGTCTCTGGTCTTAATTTTGTATAGTTTCATTTGTAGGCAATAATTCCTGAAATATTTAAGAATTTTTCCCGAAAATATATAGAAACATTCTTAATGACATAGAGATCATGGGCGCTGTAACATTTCTAATACGTGATTTATGCATGATCATGACTTGTCGCTTATTAATTCCTTATGAAGTAGAAAAAACAAGCATAAGTACACCACTAAAATACAGAAGATTTAGTGGCACCGGGGAAACCAAGGAGAAATGCTCAAATGCAAAGGCTTTTGCACACGGCGTCCCTCGCGGCACTGCTTGTCGCGGCGTCAATGGACCTGTCTGGTACTGCACTTGCGAATGATAAGCTCGATCAAATTTCGCAAAGCGAAGAAAACTGGGCGATGCCCGGTAAGAACTATCATTCCGACAACTTCAGCAAACTCGATCAGGTCAATACAAAAAACGTTAAAGATCTTAAGCCCGCGTGGACGTTTTCCACTGGTCTCTTGAATGGCCACGAAGGGGCGCCCCTGGTCGTTGATGGGAAGATGTATGTTCACACGTCCTTTCCCAACAATACATTTGCGTTGAGCCTCGATGATCCGACCCGGATCCTTTGGCAGGACAAGCCAAAGCAGAATCCCGCCGCTCGTGCGGTGGCCTGTTGCGATATCGTCAATCGCGGCCTGGCCTATTGGCCGGGGGACGAGAAGACACCGCCTCTCATTCTCAAGACATTGCTTGACGGGCACATCGAGGCACTCAACGCCAATACCGGAGAGCTGGTTTGGAAGATGGAGAATTCCGACATCAAGGTCGGATCGACACTCACGATCGCGCCCTATGTGGTGAAGGACAAGGTCATCGTCGGCTCTTCGGGGGCGGAACTCGGGGTGCGTGGCTACATTACTGCCTATGACGTGCATGACGGCGCCCAGGTTTGGCGTGCCTATGCGACCGGACCGGACAAGGATCTGCTGCTGGCTTCCGATTTCAACATCGTGAACCCGCACTATGGTCAAAAGGATCTCGGGTTGCAGACCTGGGAAGGCGATGCGTGGAAGGTGGGCGGCGGCACCAATTGGGGCTGGTATGCCTTCGATCCGAAGACCAACCTGATCTATTTCGGTACGGGAAATCCGGCTCCCTGGAACGAAACCATGCGTCCGGGCGACAACAAGTGGACGATGACGATCTTCGGGCGCGACGTCGATACCGGGGAGGCCAAGTTCGGCTATCAGAAGACGCCGCATGACGAATGGGACTATGCCGGCGTGAACGTCATGATGCTCTCCGAGCAGAAAGACAAAGACGGCAAGATGCGGAGCCTTCTGACGCATCCGGATCGTAACGGCATCGTCTATACTCTCGACCGTACCAACGGATCATTGGTTTCGGCCAACAAGATCGACGATACGGTCAATGTCTTCAAGTCCGTGGACCTGAAGACGGGGCAGCCGGTGCGCGATCCCGAATACGGCACCAGAATGGACCACTTGGCCAAGGACATCTGCCCTTCGGCAATGGGCTATCACAACCAAGGGCACGACTCCTACGATCCGAACAAGCAGCTGTTCTTCATGGGCATCAACCATATCTGCATGGATTGGGAGCCCTTCATGTTGCCTTATCGAGCTGGCCAGTTCTTCGTGGGCGCCACGCTGAACATGTATCCCGGCCCCAAGGGCGATCGGCAAAATGGCGTCGGCCTCGGCCAAATCAAGGCCTACAACGCCATTACCGGCGACTTCAAATGGGAGAAGATGGAGCGCTTCGCAGTGTGGGGCGGCACGACCGCAACCGCCGGCGATCTGGTCTTCTATGGAACGCTGGACGGTTTCATCAAGGCTCGCAGCAGCGAAACCGGCGAGCTGTTGTGGAAATTCAAGCTTCCTTCGGGCGTGATCGGCTATCCGATCGTCTATCAGCACAAGGGCACCGAATACATCGCCATCTATTATGGTGTCGGCGGATGGCCGGGAGTGGGTCTGGTCTTCGATCTCCAGGACCCGACGGCAGGTCTGGGCGCCGTGGGTGCCTTCAAGCAACTCGCCAACTATACGCAGATGGGTGGCGGCGTGATGGTCTTTTCCCTCAATGGCAAGGGACCGTATGACGACGTCAATCTGGGCGAATACGAGCCTGTCAAGAATTGATCCCGGCGACGGATCGGCTCGAACTCCCATCCCAGTGGATCTCAAGGCTAGAGCCGGCAAGGCCGCCGATCGCCCGCGCGATCGACGGCCCCTCTATCCCTCTCATTAGTGGACGGCGTCATGTCACGACAGACGGTACGCAAACTCACGGCACGCCTCCGGGCATCGCGCATCCGGTCGACCCTTGCCTCCATGCTGGCCCTGGCCGCCGGAAGTATGGCTCTCTGGCCTGTCCAGGCCGGAGCCGATCAGGGGACAAGCGGACCAGCCTCCCGCGATGTCTCGAAACTGCGTATTTGTGCCTCGGCCAAGCAACTTCCCTATTCGGCCTCGGACCAGAGCGGCTTCGAGAATAAGATCGCCGCGATCGTTGCCCAGACGATGGGCCGTCAGCCTGAATTTGTCTTCACGACGAAACCGGCCATCTATCTGGTCCGCGATTTCCTCGACAAGAACCAATGCGATGTCGTCGTCGGCATGGATGCCGGCGACGCCCGGGTCTTGACGACGGCACCTTACTATAGGGCTGGTTATGTCTTTCTCCAGAAGAAGGACAGCAAGATCGATGTCAGTTCCTGGAATGATCCAAGATTGAAGTCCATTGGCCATATGGTCGTCGAGTTCGGATCTCCGGGAGAGGTGATGTTGAAGGAGATCGGAAAGTATAACGACAATATGTCCTATCTGTATTCGCTCGTAGATTTCCGGTCCCCCCGCAACCAGTACGTTCAGATCGCCCCTCAACGCATCGTCTCGGAAGTCAACAATGGCGATGCTGCTCTGGCCGTTGCCTTTGCTCCGGACATTGCCCGTTTCGTCAAGGACAATCCCGCGCTGACCATGACGATCGTCGCTGATGACGCAACGCGCCAGGGCGGTGAAAAGGTGCCGCAACGATTCGACCAGTCGATGGGCGTCCGGCGCGGCGACACGAAACTCCTCGCTGCGCTGAACGATGCTCTCGTGAAGGCCCAACCCCAGATTACGAAAGTGCTCGAGGACGAGGGCATCCCGCTCGTTCAGCGCACTCAGTGAATGCCAGGAAAGGCCCGAGTAACGTGGAAAAGAACACGAGATTGGCCCGCTGCATCGTTTGGGGGCAGATTTTCTTTGGGATTGTCGCGGTTTCGGCCGTAGCCATCGCGACCCCCGCAATCCCGCCGACGACGATGGACCTGCGCAATACCGATACGGGTGAGCCACTGGATCTGTCGGAGGCGATGGAAGAAGGAAGGGATACCAATGCTGTCAAGAAATTCTTCGCGACCGGGATCAATCCGTATACCGAAGATATGAGCTGCATGAAAATCGGCCGGTCGCTTTTTCTCACCTCATGTTCGGGATGTCACGGCGAGATCGGCGAAGGCAAGATCGGTCCCGGTCTGAATGACGACTATTGGACCTATCCAAAAAACATGTCGGATCAGGGATTGTTCGAAACTATTTTCGGGGGAGCCCGAGCGCAGATGGGCCCCCATTATGGCGATCTGACGCTCGACCAAATGCTGCTGGTCATGGCTTGGACGCGTCACCTCTACAAGGACGATATCGCGCACGCCGACTGGCTCACCGACGAGCAGAAGCAGAAGTTCAAGCAATTTAAGCCCGGAGAGACCTTCGCCGATGCCCCAGCGGGTCAGTGTACGGGTATGCCGATCCCTGAATGATCGACCGGCCCACGCGATGCATGAAGCGGGTGCAACTCAACCAGTGCAAGTCAACCAACGGAGGAAAGTCCAATGAGAAGAACTCTCTTCGTCGCCATCCTGAGCGTTGGCGCCATGACCCTCATCCCGTCCGCCCAGGCCTATGACGGCCAGCACTGCAAGGCGCCCGGCAATTGCTGGGAACCCAAGCCCGGTTTTCCCGAGAAGATCGCCGGCTCGAAATATGATCCGAAGCTCGACCCGAAAGAGGTGGCCAAGCAGGATAAGTCGGAGCGGGACATGGAGGCGCGCAATGCCAAGCGCGTCGAGTATTTCCGTAAATCCGGCAAGTTCATCTACGACGTGGACAAGATCCCGGCCAATTGAGTTCCCACCAGGTTTGCGGCGGCTCTTATCCCCCTTTGAAGGGTCGTCGCAGCCGCGGCCTGATGTGGTTGTGGTGTCAACATCGGCGTTGGGCCGCGGCATCTTCTTGTCGCGCGGTCATTGCAATGAAGCGGACGAGCAGAGATGGACGACGGACACTCTCAGGCAGTTCTGCTGGACGAATGGCGAAAGGCGGCATTTGCGTTCGAAGACAATCTGCGCCGTGTAGTGCTGGGGCAGTCGAACGCGATCCGTTCCATCACCACCGCCGTATTCGCCCGGGGCCACGTTCTGCTGGCCGGAGACGTCGGCGTCGGCAAGACCGTTCTCCTGCGGGCGAGCGCACGGGCGCTGGGCGGAGCCTACGACAGGATCGAGGGCACGGTCGACATGATGCCCAGCGACATTCTCTACCATACCTATCTGGCCGATGACGGGCGCCCACGCGTTGAGCCCTCGCCCCTGCTGGCGAAGGCAGATGATCTGTCGGTCTTCTTCTTCAATGAAATCAACCGTGCTCGGCCGCAGGTTCACTCCTTGCTGCTCGGCCTCATGGCTGAACGGCGTGTCTCAGCATTCGGCAGGGCCTATGAGTTCCCGCACATGCAGGTCTTCGCCGATCGGAATCGGCTTGAGAAGGAGGAGACCTTCGAGTTGCCCGCGGCGGCGCGTGACCGCTTCTTCATGGAAGTTTCGATTGAAACTCCGCAGGAGATCGAGGCTCGGCGAGCCCTCATCTTCGACCCGCGATTTCATGATGCCGACATCCTAATCGGTAGCGTCGGCGAGCCGGTACTCGATTTCCGGGGCCTCAACACAATCGCCGACGTGATCCAACGCCATGTGAGCGCCAGTGCAGCTGTGCAGGACTACGTTGTCCGCCTGTGGGACGCCACCCTCAAGCCCGCTGCGGCAGGAATTTCGATCCGCTCCGTTGACATGGACAGACTGGTGCAAGGAGGAGCCAGCCCGCGCGGTCTCGCCTTCCTCGTCCGAGCGGCACGCGTGCGTGCCTGGCTCGAAGGGCGCAATATCCTCGTGCCGGAGGACATTCGGGCCGTCTTCGTAGAAACGATGGCTCATCGTATCTTTATCGATCCCATCTATGACCTCCGCCGCGATCAGATCGTCCGTGAGTTGTGCTCGGCGATCCTTGCCTTGGTTTCGGCACCATGAATGGACAAGGCGACATACGGTATCGGCCTCGCGGACGAATCCACGGCTTGAGAGCCGGTGCGCATGGCGGCAATCTGATTGGATCCCAGGGCACGTTCCGTGACAAGGTGCCCTTCATGGCCTATCCGGATGCCCGCCGCATCGACGTCCGCGCTACCTTGAGGGATCCCTTCGAAAGCACGATCGTGCGCAGGTTCCGCCAGAGGTCCGAGACCCAGCTGGTAATCCTGGCCGATCTCAGCGCTTCGCTCCTTTATGAAGGGTATGGCCGGAAGATTGATCTGATTAAGGCCTTCAGCGTTGCACTGGCCCGGTCCGCGACGCGCATCGGTGACCGTTGCAGTCTGATCGGCTGTGGTGCGGAGCCGGATCCCAGCTGTTTCATTCCGGCCACCAGAAGACTGAGCCTGGCCGAAGAAGTCCGCGAAAAGCTGTTACGGGCGCACTATTCGGGTGCAAGCGCTGAAGGGCTGGTCACCGCCGCCCGGAGACTCTCAGGCTCTCGGAAAATGGTCTTTGTCGTCTCGGACTATCAACTCGATATCGACTTGATCGCCAGGTTGTTCGCAGCTTTGGCCCGGCACGATTTCGTGCCGGTCGTGATCGGAGATACCTCGGAGGACGCCAGGCTGCCAGACTGGGGGCTGCTGGAACTTCTCGATCTCGAAACCTCTGGCCGGCGTCTGGTTTTCATGAGGCCAAGTCTGAAGAGACGATGGTTGGAGGCGCAGAGCCGTCACCGCCAAATGATCGGGACACTGGCCCGCGGTTACGGATGCACCCCGGTGACGATTACCAATGAATTCGACGCCGACGATTTCTCGCGGCAGCTCGCCGAGGGCTGAGCGATGGCGGGACATACCCCCTTCCCGGTCTCTTTTTTCGTGTTCCTCGGCCTTGTGATCGCTTGGCCAGCGGCCGCACGATCACAGGAACTCACAGCCGGAGACCTCGTAAAGGACATTGCGATAAAGGCGGATCGCGACATCGGTTACTTCGTCGGTGATCTGATGCACGTCTCCGTCGAATTCGTGGTTGCGGAGAATACCGCGCTGGATAGAGCATCGCTTCCTCGCCCGGGACCGATCAACTACTGGCTGGACCTGCGGTCGATCGGCTTCAAGGAAGAACGTGTCGGCGAGGGCGTTCGTTACGATTTAGCTTTGGTTTATCAGAATTTTTACAACGCGCTTGATGCACGTCAGCTCGAAATTCCCTCTTTCCGGATCGTCCTGACCCAAGCCGGCAAATCGGTACCCATCGACATACCGGCATGGGCAATCGGCGTTTCACCCTTGCGCGAAGTGGTGCCACCACAAAAAGACGACCCGAAGGACTATTTGCGAGCGGACCGGGGAGCGCCTCAGCGCTCGATCCGGCCGTATTGGACCGCAGCAGCGGTTTTCATCGGTCTTGCTTTCCTCGCCCTGGTGGGACTCCTATGGCGCTTGTGCTGGTGGCCATTCCAGCCTCGTCCGTCGCAGGCCTTCATCCGCGCTGCGAAACGGGTCCGTCAACTGCGAAGGGAACGGGGTGGCGACCCAGCCTATCTGCAGGCCCTGCAGGCGCTCCACAAGGGCATCGACCAGACAGACGGGACAAGCATTTTCGCAGAGGATCTCGATCTCTTCGTCACACGTCATCCGACCTATCTCCCGCTGAAGGCGAGCCTGGCCAAGTTCTTTTCCGCCTCGAGGCTTGCCTTCTTCGGAACGGAGGCCAGCGGCGCCCAGATCGATCTCCCATTCGATGCAGTCGATGACCTTGCCCGCCAGCTCGCTCGCATTGAGAGAATGGGTACATGAGCGTGTGGTTCGACCGTCCCTGGGTTCTGGCGCTCCTCATCCTATCCGTGCTGCCTCTTCTGCTTTCGGGGCAAAGACCGAACAGCGTCGCGACGGTGGGCACTGTGCCGGCCGATCTCGTCTCGGCTCTGATAGGGCAGGGGCTTCGGATCGCAGGCATGCTTGCCATGGCGTGCCTGGTCATCGGCGCAGCGAGGCCATACCGCCCGGGCGAGAAGATCGATCGCATGGGCGAAGGTGCGCAAATCGTCCTTCTGCTCGATCGGAGCGGCAGCATGAACGATACCTTTGCCGGGCAAACACCACAGGGCGGAGAAGAGTCCAAGGCCTCGGCCACCCGGCGCCTTCTCGGCAAATTCGTCGGCAGCCGGCCGCACGACCTGTTCGGGGCTGTGGCGTTCTCCACCGCCCCAATTCTGGTACTGCCGCTGACCGATCACAAGGATGCCGTACAGGGGGCCATCAATGCCACCGATCGCAGGGGGCTGGATTTCACCAATATTGCTCGCGGGCTGGCCATGGCGCTTTCATTGTTCACGGAGCGCGGCAGCAATGAACATCGGGTCATCCTTCTGGTGTCGGACGGCGGAGCGGTTATAGAGGGGCGCGTTCAGGACCAGTTGCGCGCCGAGTTCAGCCGGATTGGCACAGATCTTTTCTTTCTGTTCCTTAGGACCGCCGGCAGCAAGGGGCTCTTCGACAAGCCTGCGCCGGGCGAGGATACCCCCCAGTCGATGCCTGAACGTTACCTCCACATCTTCTTCCAATCGTTGCATGCAAACTATCAGGCCTTTCAGGTGGAGAACCCGCAGCAGGTCGAGGAGGCGATCCAGAAGATCGACCGGCTCGAGCGTCATCCCATTGCCTATAGCGAGGAGGAACCGCGACGCGATCTGACGAATTGGGCATATCTTGCCGCGATCCTAGCCATCCTCGTCCTGATCTTGGCTCGCCTATGCGAGACCAGGCTGCGGCGTCCGCGGCGAAGCGGCGGCCAGGCTATGCAGAGGATCCCATGAAGCTATCCTCCGCGGCACTCGGTCCCGGCGACCAGCGCAGTCTGATGCGGGCGCAGCCCATGAATCATGCCTGGTTGAATGGGCGCTCGTCGCTCTGGCTTGTCATTGTTCTGCTTGTCGTCTTCGTAGCGATGGCCGCGGTGTCCTGCTTCCTCGCCCTGCACTGGCGCGCTGCCAACGGCACCATCGCCATGCTGGAGGGGAATCGCGACGTTGCGGTGCCCCTTGACTCGGAACCCGATGTGCTGCTGGCCCGCGTCGCCTTTCTGGTCAGCCACGAACGGGTCGACGAAGCAAGTCCCTATGTCGAGGCCCTGGATCGGTCTCGTCAGCCGGCGGCCAGTGCCGCTGCCCATTACAATGTTGGAAATGGCAGACTGCGACAGGCTTTCGATCTACTTACACAGGGCAAACTGGACGATGCCGGCCCCAAGGTTATTCTGGCGCGTCAGGCCTATCGTAGGGCCTTGACGCTCGTGCCCGGGGACTGGGACGCCAAATACAATCTCGACGTAGCGTCGCGTCTCATTCGTGACTTTCCGGCTTTCGAGCGAACGGATGGTGATACCCTAACCGCCGATCCCAAACGGATTTGGACAGATATACCGGGAAAGCCGGAGGGATTGCCATGACCGCGGGCCGGATGTCCCTGTTCGGAGAATGGCGGACCAATCTGCTGGATCCGCGAACTCTGCTCCTTGCAGCAGCGTTCATATCGGGACTGGCCGCGATGGTCTTGCCGCCGATCCCTTCCAAGCGCACCGGCTACGATGTGCTTGCCGTGGTCGACATTACCGGCAGCATGAATACCCGCGATTATCAGCTGGGGAACGAGCCGGTGTCGCGGTTGGCCGTCGCCAAGACACGCGTGAAGGCAATGGTGGCCGATCTGCCTTGCTCCAGCCGGTTTGCTCTGGCGCTGTTTGCCGAGAGGGTGACATTTCTTCTCTTCGAGCCGGTGGAGGTCTGTGCCAATTATGGCGCCCTGGCCGGGACGATCGACGCTATTGATTGGCGTGAGGCCTGGGAGGGCGACAGTCATGTCGCCAGCGGCCTGTTCAGCGCCGTCGGGATGGCGGGTCAGCTGAAGACGAACCTTGTCTTCATCACAGACGGCCAAGAGGCCCCCCCTCTTCCCTCGTCGGGAGGCCCCGCTTTCGATGGCGAAAAGGGTAGCGTGAACGGGCTGATCGTGGGGACTGGTGGTTATGGCCTTTCGCCTATCCCGAAATTTGACGAGCGTGGCCGCGAAATCGGCTTCTGGAGCGCCGATGAGGTACCCCATGAGAGCCGGTTCGGCTTGCCGCCGCCCTATGCCGAACAGCGCTCCGGCTACAATCCGCGCAACGCTCCGTTCGGCAGCGAGGCCGCCGCCGGATCCGAGCATCTTTCATCGGTTCGCGAGAGCTATCTTCAGATGCTGGGGCGACAGACCGGACTTTCCTACCGGCATCTGACGGACAATCTCGATCTGGCGGGCGAACTGATGCAGTCGGGGGCAAAACGTCAAACTGACAGTTTCGTCGATCTGCGCTGGGTCGCCGGATCGACCGCGCTTGCCTTTCTCATCGGCGGCTACACGCTCCTGCCTCTGCGAGCGAGGTTTCGTACTCGATAAACGAAAGGACAAAGAATGCAGCGTCTAACCCCGTCTCTGGTTGCAATCTCGTTTCTTGCAGCAGCGTCCTTGCCGGCATGGGCTCACGGTCCGACACCGCAGAAGGTGGATGAAAGTGTGACGATCAAGGCCGACCCCAAAGCCGTCTGGGCGATTGCCGGAGACTATTCCGGCATTTCCAAATGGGATGCGATCCTCAAGGCCAGCGAAGGCGACAACAAGAAGCGGATCCTGACTTTTCAGAACAGCGAGAAGCTCGAAGAGGAAGTCGACGAATATGATCCGGAAAAAATGACCTATACCTATCGAATGCTGGAGCCCAACCTGAAGGCGCTGCCCGCGAGCTCGTATTCAGCGACCCTCGTCGTTACGCCCGGCCCGGATGGCGGCAGCGTCGTGGAATGGTACGGGCGCGTCTATCGCGGCGATACCGGCAATGAACCGGCGGACGAGTTGAACGACGATGCCGCCCGCAATGCGCTGGGTACCTTGTTCCGTACCGGTCTGGAGGGCATCAAGAGCAAGGCTGAAGGCAGGGATTGAATGCGCATCGTGCTGTTGGTCGGCTTGATGCTGTTGGCACTCGTGCTGGATGCGGGTGCCTGCGAGGCGACGCACGTCGCCGTTGTCAGCCAGGACGGCAATTCGCTGGCGGTGATCGACACCTGCGCGGACAAGGTCATCTCCACCATTGCGGTCGATCACGGTCCTGCGAATGTGAGCGCTTCGCCCGACGGGAAGCTTGCTTTCGTCAGTTATCCTGACAGCGGGGCAATCGGCGTGGTGGATGTCGTCCATGGCGGTCCGCCGGGCAAGATCGCGTTTCAGGGAGAGCCTTTCGGAATTGCGGCAGAGGAGGGCGTCATTTACGCCTCGGATTGGTCGGTGAGCCGCATCAAGCGCTTCGATGTCCGCACCGCAGCGATGACCGGCACGGCGCCTGCCGGCAAGAGCTCGGCAGGCATCGTTCTCGATAGGCGGACGCATCGGCTTTATGTGGCGAACCGGGACAGCAATGACGTTACGGTGATCGATAGTGTCTCCATGCACGTCATCGCCACGGTGCCGACAGGGAAGGCGCCTTTTGCTCTGGCATTGGCGCCTGCCGGCGATCGCCTATACGTGGGCAATGTTCACAGTAGCGACCTCACGGTCATCGATACCGCCAATATCTCGACGCTTGCGACGATTCCGGTATGTGCGATGCCTTATGGCGTTGCAGTAACGCCCGACGGCGCAACGGTGCTGGTGACATGTCAGCATAGCAATGAACTTGCGATCATCGATGCGAGAACCCGAATAGTCCTGGGTCGGGTCCAGGTTGGCCGTTATCCGGAAGGGGTCTTTGCCGGGACCACCGGAAAGGCCTATGTCGCCAACTGGTTCTCGGGCGATGTTTCGGTGATCGAACTGGCTGGCAGGAGAGAACTAACGCGGATAAAAGTTGGCGATGGTCCGCGTTATTTTTCGGCTGTATCATCTCGAACTGATGCCGTTCGACCATGAGTGGGATAAGACCCTATCGGTGGTTCGCTATTTCGTCCATTGCTCTGGCGTTCCTCGGTGCCTGCGATGACGATCCTTCTTCATCATCGAGCAGCCAGGTCGTTGTCGCGACCAAGCCGCGAGCTATATCGAGTTGGCTGGCTCAGGGAGACAGGCAGGATCCCGCCCTTTGGCTCCGCAGTCGCGAAATCGGCCATGAGGCTTTGCCCATCGATCAAGATGTCGGACGATTGCGCAAGGCCATTTCACAGGCACGTGTGCGTTTTTATGAAGATCAGCGCATGATTGCCAACCGCGCCGCCCAAACTGCGGATGCACTTCATGAGATCGGGGTGCAGGAGCGCTATGTCGACATTTTGACGGGTCTGGTCGATGTGGCTGACCGATCCATCGGACGCACCTCCTTCGGTGCGATCTGTCAACAATATGTGACGCTACGCAAATCCGGAAAAAGCCGGGCGGATGCCTTGAATTATCTTGCCGACACATACAGTCATCGTTGAAGCATTCGCCTTTCAAGCAGGGAATTATCTGCTCGCGCTTCGAAGCTGCTGCTCCGCTCATTACTTATTTTGCAAGGAACAGCCGGATTATGCGGCGACGGTGCGCCCTATCACATACACGACCGAAAAGTTTCGGCTCAAAATCTTTTCCGGATCTTTTCGACATCGAGCATGTGAAGATCTGGTTCAGGCCAAGCAGGATCCGCCAAAAATTCCGAGTGATGCGTTAGCACAGACAAGTCGATCATGTTGATCGGTGCTTTATCCGCGCCTGCCCTCTTTCGAAAAATGGGCATAGATCTGCTCTCGGCGACCACAATAGACCTTCACGACATCGCCTTTCTGGACCAAGCCTGTGTTGGCGATGTAGGCCATTGCTTCGATTTGGCAAAGGTCGATCTTATTGTAGTGATTGGGCCCGAACGTCACGGACAATGCGTTGCTGCGATCGCAATCTTGGATAGGGATCGAACTGGCACAGATCAAAATGGCAGCTAAAATATTCATTCAATCTCCTTACAAGATATTCGTTCTCGTTGGCCAACGGATGGACAACGATCTTTTACACAACTCGCGGCCTGACCAATGTTCTAAACTCACGACGAAGAGGTGGAGATCTCTCGGCATGAAGCGCGCATAAGTGTTACATTTTTTCGACTGACAGACACTCCCTTGCGCTCCTCGGTGGGGGTACGACCGAAGTGCTCAGTGTAGCATTTGGAGAAGTGAGAGGCGGAGACGAAGCCGCACGCCAACCCCACCGAAAGAACCGGCATCGATGTTTGGCGCAGGAGCTGCCGGGCGCGATTGAGGCGCATCTGCTGATAGTATCGCGCTGGCGAGGTGCTCAGGTAGCGTTGAAACAGGCGCTCGAGCTGGCGTGGCGTCAACCGCACGATACGGGCTAATTGCGTGCAGGAGACCGGTTCCTCCAAACGCCTGCCCATCTCGTCGACCACGGCGAGCAGTTTGGGATGGGATATGCCGAAGCGGGCCCGCAGTTCCATACGCTGGCGCTCATTCGAAGCGCGCATGCGATGATGGATCAACTGGTCGGAAACCAGGCCGGCGAGTTCGGAGCCTTTTTCGGCGGCGACGAGGGCCAGCATCATGTCGATCGCGGCCGTGCCACCGGCACAGGTGAAGCGATTGCGGTCGATCTCATATAGCTCCTGCGTGGCATCGATGTCGGGAAACTGTTCCCGGAAGCTGTCGAAATTTTCCCAGTGAATGGCACAGCGATGACCGTTCAGAAGACCAGCCCTGGCCAGAATATAGGGGCCTGTGCACAGGGCACCGATGGAAACGCCGTGGAAGGCAAGCTTGCGAAGCCTGGCGATCAGGGGGCCATGGTCGTATTTCTGCACGTCTATTCCCGAGCAGACGATAGTCAGGGACATCGGGCCGGCATCACCATAGTTTCCATCCACGGCGATTGCGAGGCCGTTCGAGGCTTGGATCGCCTGGCCGTCGGGAGAATAGAGCCGCCACGTATAGGCCTTCATGCCGAGAACGTGATTGGTCAGGCGCAGGACCTCAAGTGCAGCTGTGAACGCGATCATCGAGAAAGCCGGCGTGAGCAGGAAGCCGACGGTGTGCGTGGTGCTGAGTTTGGCCCGGATGTTCATAGGGATTCGCCGCGCCTCCGCCTTTTCATCAAGGCAATGTCCATGATCCAGCCTTTCTTCCGGCGCGCCTCAGCCCTGATACGTTCGATGTCGTCGACGACGTCGCCGAGCTTTCCGGCAACCAGGATTTGATCGGGAGTGCCGAGATAGGCGCCCCAGAAAACATCGCTGCCGGTATCGGCCTGCCGCAGCGCCTTTTCCGCATTCAGGAGAACGACGACACTGTCGGCGTTGTCGGGAAAGCTCGCCGCCAGATCGCGCCCGGAGGTGATCAGGATCGAATGTCCGATCTCGTTGAGTGTCACCTTGTGCTCGGCCGCCAGCGCCTGGACACTGCTGATCCCGGGGAAGACCTCGTATTCCAGCTCGAAATCACCGCGCGCCTTGAGACGATCGAGAATGCGGATGGTGCTGTCATAGAGGGTGGGATCGCCCCACACGAGAAACGCGCCCGTTTGCGAAGGGGTGAGTTCCTCGGCGATGAGTTCTCCATAGACTGCCTCGACATCCTGGTGCCATTTCATCACGCTGGCGTCGTAGTCTGTTCCCATCCCACGGAGGGGGAGATCGAATACCACGCTTCGGAATGAAGAATTCGAGACGTGACGCCCGAGGATTTCCTCGCGGATGCGCGCAAGCTCCTGCTTCTCGCCGCCTTTGTTAGGGATGAAGAAAACATCCACGCGGTTCATGGCCTTCACGGCCTGGACGGTGACGTGATCGGGATTACCGGCCCCGATGCCGATGACGGCTAGCCTGCGTTTCATTGCGGTCCGGCCGATGCTGGAGCCAGTGCCTGATCATGGCAGAATTCCAGGAACAACGCATGGAGCCGGCGCGGCCCTGGATGCGTCCCGTCATCGGCCTCCAGCCTCAGGAGTTCGGTCCGCGCTGCGGCAATTAGATCAGTGGTCTGCGATTGCGTCATCAGCCAGGCCAGGAAGACTTCCTCGGGTTCGGGGAGGCCCGAAGCCAGACCTGTCGATTGCTGTTGGGGCGCAAGTACCGGATGCCCGCCTGGCGGCTGCGCGCATGCTGTCGAAGCAACAGGTAGAACAGCACGTCCGCCACGCGGTTCCCCGTCTGGAGCCGCATATTGCCTGGGACGTTTCAACCTTGACCGGTTCATGGGAGAGCGCCTTTGGAGCGGATTGTCTTGCGCGGACCGGGAAGAAAAGATCCTGATCCGCGCCTTTGGGCGGTGGGGCCCTTTGTTGTCAGGCTGCCTTCAGCAGGGAGCCATGCGGGTCCAGCACGAATTTCGTCGCCGCACCCTGATCGAAGCTCTCATAGCCCTGCACGGCATCTTCGAGCGAAATCACCTTGGCGTTGACGATATCGGCGATCGGCAGGCGGTCATGCAGGATGGCCTGCATCAGCTGCCGATTGTAACGAAGCACCGGCGTCTGTCCGGTGTGCAGGGACTGGGCCTTGGCCCAACCGAGGCCGAAGCGCAGCGAGAGGCTGCCATGCTTGGCTGCGTTGTCGACGGCGCCGGGGTCCTCCGTGACATAGAGGCCGGGAATGCCGATGGCACCGGCGGCCCGCGTGATTTCCATCATCTGATTGAGCACGACCGCCGGCTGCTCGTGGCCGGAGTGGCCGCGTGCCTCGAAGCCCACGGCGTCGATGGCGCTGTCGACCTCCGGCGAGCCCGTCACGTCCGCGATCATGTCTCCCAGCCGGTCGCTTCTCGATAGATCGATTGGCTCGAAGCCGACCTTGGCAGCGTGGGCAAGCCGCTCCTTGTTGAAATCGCCGATCATGACGACTGCTGCGCCCAGAATACGTGCCGAGGCTGCCGCTGCCAGGCCGACAGGTCCAGCACCCGCCACATAGACGGTGGAACCAACACCCACCTTGGCGCAGACGGCACCGTGAAATCCGGTCGGTAGAATGTCGGACAGCATGGTGAGATCGCGGATCTTCGCCAGGGCCTTGTCGCGATCTGGAAACTTCAGGAGGTTGAAATCAGCATAGGGCACCGTGACGTAGCGCGCCTGACCACCGATCCAGCCGCCCATATCGACATAGCCATAGGCGCCGCCGGCGCGAGCCGGGTTTACCGTGAGGCAAACGCCAGTGTCCTGCGACCTGCAGCATCGGCAGCGGCCGCAAGCAACGTTGAAGGGCACCGAGACAACGTCGCCGATCTCGAGCATCTCGACATCTGCGCCTTTCTCGATGACCTCACCGGTGATCTCGTGACCGAGAACGAGGCCCGAAGGGGCGGTCGTGCGTCCGCGCACCATATGCTGGTCGGAGCCGCAGATATTGGTGGAGATCACCTTCAAGATAACGGCATGCTCGATACGCCTGCCGTCGGGGGCCTGCAATTTGGGATCGTCGATGTTCTGGACCTCGACCTTGCCGGGGCCAATATAGACGACGCCTCTGTTCTTGCTCATATCGTCTCCTCCGTTGTCATCTGTACGGTGTGGTCCGGATCGCAGCTGCACCCTGGAGGGCCGCGGCGACATTGTCGGGGCTGGCCAGCGGCCATCCCCTTGACCCGCTCCGGAATGCCTGTCCGTTACCGGCAGGCACGGGAACGGCTCAATTCACGCCTCGACCTCGAGGGCCGTCAGTGGCTTGGAGCAGCAGGCGAGGATGAAACCGTCGGCGATCTCGTCGTCGAGGATGCCGCCATTGTGGTTCATCGTCACTTCGCCCGAAACCTTCCGGATCTTGCAGGTGCCGCAGAGGCCGAATTCACAAGCCGCCGGGATGCGCACGCCGCAAGCGCGTGCCGTTTGCAGGACGGTTTGTTCAGGCAGGCATTGCCCATCCGTTTCGGAGAGTGCAAAGCGCACCAGCTGGGCCTTTTCCTGGGCCTCCTCTAAGGCTTCCGAGGCCACTTCGGCGAGAGCTTCCTCCCTGACCGGTGCAGCAAAGCTCTCTTGATGGTAGTGGCCGAGGTCGAAGCCGGCCGAGGCGAGCAGTTCCCTCACGGCACGCATGAAAGGCTCGGGACCGCAGCAGAAGACCTCTCGCTCCCGGAAGTCGGGAGCCAGCAGGGGCATGCGAACGGCATCGATACGCCCGATATGCCCGAACCAGTTCTCGCGGCTCGAGCGTTCCTCGATCATGAAGCCGAGCTTGAGGCCGGGCATATGGCGGCCGAGCAATCCCAGTTCTTCGCGAAAGATGATCTCCTCGGGGCGCCGCGCGCAATTGACGAACGACACGTCTGTCCATGGCGCGCAGTCGCTCAGCCAACGCAGCATCGACATCATCGGAGTGACGCCCGACCCGGCGGAGATGAAAAGATATCTCGCAGCCGGATGATCGTGATGGGAGAAGTCGCCGGCCGGTCCATAGGCCTTGATGCGGTCCCCCACCTTGAGATGGTCGAACATCCATCGCGTGCCGACGCTGCTCGCCTGGGCTTTCACCGTGATCGAGATCGCGAAGGGGCGTGACGGCGAAGAGGAAAGCGTATAGGTGCGCAGGAGCGGCCCGTCCGTGACCGGAAGCTCCAGCGTGATGAACTGGCCGGGCTTGTAGCGGAACCAGGTCTGAGCGTCGGAACGGAAGATGAAGGTCTTCACGTCCGGTGCCTCGTCGGTGATGCCGACGATCTCCAGCACCTGCAATCGATCGTTCCAGGGCGCCATTTCATCGAGATGGCGGTAAAGGTGGGGACCTGCAGTCGCAATCATGGCCGCTGCGCCCCTCAAGCGACGGTGCGGAGCAGAGGACTTCCACCTTCAGTCAGCCGCGGCTGAATGAAACGGTCGTACCAGTCACAGAACTGGATCACGCCGCTCTCATGCAACTGCGAATAGGGGCCAGGACGGTAAGCGGGCGACTTGATACCGAAGGCGTTCTCCTCGACGATGCGGCGGTCCTCGTCATTGGTTTCGGTCCAGACGTGGGTCAATTCGTCGAGCTTGTAGTCGACACCTTCGACGGCATCCTTGTGCACCAGCCATTTTGTCGTGACGGCTGTCTCCGTTGCGCTCAGAGGCAGGACGCGGAATGTGACGGCGTGGTCGGCGAGAACATGGTTCCACGTCGTCGGATAGTGATAGAGCAGGAGGGTGCCGAAACGGTCGACCGGCACCTGGTCCGACAATCCCCTGCGGACGGCTGGCCGGCCCGTCATCGTATAGCTGATGGCGTCCCGCAGAAGAGGCGCGCGCGTGGTGCGGTACTGGCCTTCATCATCGATGACGAAACGCGACCGGAGTCCGGCCGCTTCGCATTTTTGCCAATGCGCAAGCATGTCCGGGTCATTTTCGGCCCCCTGGACGCCGGTGACGGTGGGCGCCTCCGGGAATGTCTTGCACAGCGCGGGGTGATTGGCGGAGCAGTGATAGCACTCGCGGTTGTTTTCCCAGACGAGCTTCCAATTGCCCTTTTCGATGATCGTCGACTCGAAGGCGATCTTGGCGTCCCGGAGGTTGTGCGGGGCCAGATAGGGCTCCACCATGGCACGGAAGGGAGCGAAGTCGGCCGGTCGTTCCGCCAGGCAGATGAAGATATAGCCGGCGACACTCTCGCAGGCGACAGGGCTCAGGCCGAAATCTTCCTTCTTGAAACCCGGGTCCATGTCGCGGGCGAAGACGAGACTGCCGTCGAGATCGTAGGTCCATTGATGGTAGGGGCAGACGAGGCGGGCCGAGGTGCCGCGATGGGCCGAGCAGACACGGCTTCCACGATGCCGGCAGGAATTGTGGAGGGCGCGGATCACACCATCGCGGCCCCGCACGACGATCACCGGATAGTCGCCGATATGGACGGTAAAGAAGCTGCCGGGCTTGGCGATCTCGCAGTCATGGCCGACAAAGAGCCAGTCCCGATACCAGATCAGCTCAAGATCGACCTGATAGAAGTCGGGGTCGATATAAAAGGGCCGATCCAGGCTGAAGCCTTCCCGCCGGTTGCGAAGAAGCCTCAACATCTCATTGCGCGCATCCATGTTCCGTCCCTCTCGCGAGGACTGAACTGGTGGTGATGGAGGTAAGACGACGGCGGGACGACACCTCGCACGCCGATCTGCCTCTTGACCGCCCACCGCGATCAGTCAGGTTCCCATTCGAGGCTGGTTTCCGGGCTCCGGAGCTGTCCGAGGGGACTGTCTCGACACCTTCCCAGATCATTTCGGATCCAGTGGCATTCGTCGAAACGATGGCTTCGTTACCGTTGCGGGGGCAGCGCCGGTCTTGAACCGGCTTCCCAATTATCCCCTCGAAAAGATCGAAGGGCACCTTGAACAGGTTCAAGCATGCACCGTTGCAGCAATTGCAGAAGGCCCAAAAGCGACATCGCGTAGGCGCAATGGCGACAGTCCAAGCCGGAGGTCAGGCAAAGGTAGCTTGCTCCGCCGATGCCAGGCCTGCGATCGCGTGGGCCCGCAAAGAACCGAGAGCCTCCGCTTTGCCAGGGGACATGGGACCCGCCCTGCTTGACAGCCGCAACGGGCAGGCCCTAGCGTCACCTGGACGGTTCCCCTCGGGGAATAATAGGGAACGCGGAGAAATGAGCGATCGTTTCGAACCGCGGCTGCCCCCGCAACTGTAGGCGGTGAGTCCTTCGTTACATGCCACTGGGGTCAAGCCTGGGAAGGCAACGAAGAGCACGACGACCCGTGAGCCAGGAGACCTGCCGTCGCAATGGTCACGCGCGATAACATTGGGCGGGGGTCCCCGATGGTGGTCGATCCAGATGTCCTGTTGGGGCAGAGGGAGGGGCTTCAATCGCAGTGACGGCCATTGGCTATCCTGCTCGAGGTCCTCATGGACAAGACTGCCTGCCATCTGCAACACGCTATTTTGTCGGCCGCCCTTGTCGGGGTGTCCTGCGTTCTCACAACGCATGCCCTGGCGCAAAGCGCCGGGACGCAGCCCACCCCGGTCGAGCTGGATCCGGTCATCGTGACCTCCGCCACGTTGCAGCCGACCTCGATCAACAAGGTCGGCAGTTCGGTCACCGTGATCACGGCCGACGACATGGCCAGGCAGCAACGGCGCACCGTCAACGACGTGCTGAGAACAGTGCCGGGCCTCAATCTCGTCCAGTCGGGCGGTCCGGGTACCCAGACCTCCATCTTCATGCGCGGCACCAATTCCAACCATGTCAAGGTGCTGATCGACGGTATCGACGTCTCCAATCCCTCCGCTCCCAACGCGGCCGCCGATCTCGGCCAGTTGCTGACCAGCGATGTCGAGCGCATCGAGGTGCTGCGCGGGCCGCAGGGCGGGCTCTACGGTGCCGATGCCATCGGCGGCGTCATCTCGATCACCACCAGGAAGGGCTCGGGGCTGCCCAGACTGACGGCCACCGTCGAAGGCGGATCGCACGGCACCTTCAACCAGCGGCTGGGCCTGAGCGGCTCGACGTCAATCTTCAACTACGCCTTCGGCATCGACCATTTCCGCTCGACGGACACGCCGGTGACGCCGTGGGAGCTTCTCGTGCTCGGCACCGTCGCGCGTCCCAACTATTATGACAACTACACCTATTCCGGCCGGGTGGGCGCCGACCTGACCGACAATTTCTCCGTCAATGTCATCGCGCGCTATACCGACTCGAAGCTCGGCTTTACCAGCGACGGCTATGGCCCCTGTTTTTGCGCGCCCAATCCCTCGCGTACCTGGCTGACGAACCATCAATTGTTCACGCGGGCCGAAGGCATCTGGCATTCGCTCGACGATCGCTATCGCACCATATTCGGCGTCTCCTACAGCAATCTGTGGAGCAGGAACGTCTATCCGCCGGTGGCCTTCACGGCGCCGAGCGCGTCGACGGGCGAAAAGCTGAAATTCGACCTCAGGCAGGAGATCGCCCTCGGCGACGATTACAAATTGCTGTTCGGGATGGAGCACGAGCGCTACAGCCTGGACCTGGCGAACCTCAAGGCGTCCGACACCAACAATGCGGCTTACGCGCAGCTCGAGGCAAATCTGTTCAAGGGCTTCACCGTGGCCTCGAACATTCGCTACGACCATTATGACAGCTTCGGCGGCCACTTCACCTACCGCCTTGCCCCGACCTACACTGTCGAACAGACGGGAACGCAGCTCAAGGCCAGCGTCGGCACGGGTTTCAAGGCCCCGACCTTGAGCCAGCTCTACCAGGATTTTCCTGCCTTCGGCTTTTATGCCAATCCCAATCTGAAGCCGGAGGAAAGCACGGGCTATGACGTCGGCTTCGAGCAGCCCCTGTTCGACGGCAGAGTGCGGGTCGGCTCGACCTATTTCTACAACAAGATCAAGAATCTCATCGCCGCCAACGCCGACTTCACCACCAATATCAACATCGGCCGGGCCGAGACGCACGGCAATGAATCCTTCATGACTTGGAAGGTGAACGACCAGCTCGATTTCAGGGCCGACTATACCTTCACCATCGCCAAGAACGAGGACAAGAACCAGGAACTGATCCGGCGTCCGCGACACAAGGCGAGCCTGCAGGCGAACTGGTCGCCGGTCGATGCACTCCATCTCTCCGCCACGCTGCTCTTCGTCGGCTCCTGGATCGATGGCAACCGCGATTTCTCGATCCAGCGCATGCGTGCGCCCAGCTATACCACGGTCAATCTCGCGGCCGACTACGACGTGAACGAGAAGACCAATGTCTTCATGCGCGTCGACAATCTGTTCGACCGTCGCTACCAGCAGCCCATCGGCTTTCTCCAGCCCGGCCTCGGGGTCTATGGCGGCATTCGGGTCCGGGCGTTTTGAAACGCTCGCGCCGCCATCTTCGCCTCCTGACGATCGGCGTGGCACTGGTGCTGTCCGGCCTCGGGCAGGATTGTGCCTGGGCTTCGGCATCGACGGCTCCCAGGCGTATCGTCTCGATCAACATGTGCACGGACGAGCTTTTGCTGCGGCTGGCGGATCGCGACAGGATCGCCTCGGTCACCTGGCTTTCGCAGGATCCGCGCAATGCCAACATGGCCAGGGAGGCTCAGACGATTCCCGCCAATCACGGTTTGGCGGAGGAAGTCATCGCCCTCAAGCCGGACCTCGTCCTGGCCGGTGCCTATACCAGCCGGACCACCGTCGGGCTGCTGCACCGCGTCGGCATGAATGTCGTCGAACTCGATGTCCCCCGGGACCTCGATGGCGTGCGCGCGCAGATCAGCAAGGTTGCCGGCCTCGTCGGGGAGCCGGGGCGGGGAGAAGCCGTCATCCGCGACATGGACGAGCGCCTGGCGGTCTTGTCGCGTCGCGCCCATCGGCCAGCATTGGATGCCTTCGTGCTCCAGCCCAATGGCTACACCGTCGGTCGAGGCAGCCTGGTCGACGACCTGATGGCCCATGCCGGTCTTGCCAATCTGGCGAGCCGGGACGGAGTGTCGAGCTATGCGCAGATTCCCCTCGAAAGAGTTGCGCTCGAAAAGGCTGACGTGCTCATCCTGAACGGCGATGGCGGCAACAGCCCGTCCCTTGCCGAGCAAACGCTGCATCATCCCATCATCGGCCGGCTCAGCCGCAGTCTTCGCCTCGTCTCCATTTCCTCCCGCCTGTGGACATGTGCGGGACCCGCCAATGTCGATGCCGTGGAAACGCTGATCGACAAGACGGCCATGCCATGACGGGTGCCAGCTCCCACAGGCTGCTGATCGCGGGGCTGGTCGCCGCCAGCTTGATGATGGCGATGGTGTCTCTCGTCGTCGGCTATGCCCCCCTCGATTTTTCCCAGGCTCTGGGCGGGATCCTGCGCGGCTCGCGCGATTTGCCGGCGCTGGTTCTCGTCGAGCTGCGCCTGCCGCGGGCCTTGATGGGATTGCTTGTCGGATTCAGCCTCGGCATCACCGGAGCAGCGATGCAGGGGCTGTTGCGCAATCCCTTGGCGGAGCCCGGCGTGATCGGCATCTCCGGGGCGGCGGCACTGGGGGCGGTGATCACCTTCTATTCGGGCCTTGCGGGGGCTTTCGCCCTGGCCCTGCCGCTTGGCGGCATTGCCGGCGCCGTGCTGGCAACCCTCCTGCTCTACGGCCTGGTGGGCCGCGGCGCCGGAACCATGACGCTGATCCTGGCGGGCGTCGCGATCAACAGCTTCGCCGGCGCCCTGACCAGCCTGGCGCTCAATTTGTCGCCCAATCCCTATGCCGCGATGGAGATCGTCTTCTGGCTGATGGGATCGCTGGTCGACCGCAGCCTGCCGCAGGTCTGGCTGGTTCTGCCCCTCATGATCATCGGCTGGGGCCTCATACTGGCCTGCGCGCCTGCGCTCGACAGCCTGACGCTCGGGGAGGATACTACCCTAAGCCTCGGCTTCAGCCTGACCCGGCTTCGCCTGCAGCTGATCGCCGGCGCGGCGCTCGCCGTGGGCAGCGCCGTGGCGGTCACCGGTGCGATCGGGTTCGTGGGGCTGGTGGTGCCACATTTGGTGCGGCCCCTTGTCGGCCATCGCCCGGGACGCCTGCTGCTGGTCAGCGGCTTTGGCGGTGCCATTCTTCTTCTGGCCGCCGATGTCGCCGCCCGCCTACTCCCCATTCACCCCGAACTGAAGCTGGGTGTCATCACCGCTATCATCGGTTCGCCCTTCCTTTTCAGCCTGATCTATCGGCTGAGGGAGGAAGCCTGATGCAGGTCGAGGCTGAAGGCGTCACGCTGGGCTACGGCACGAACACGATTCTGGACCAGGTCGGCATGACGTTGCGACCTGGCGAAATCGTCGGTCTCCTCGGTCCCAATGGCGCCGGCAAGACGACATTGCTGCGAGCACTGGCGGGCCTCGTTCCGGTCCAGGCCGGAGCGATACGCTATGACGGCTTGCCGAAGGGCCATTACCGACCTGCCGAATTCGCCCGGCGCCTTGCATTCCTCGCCCAGGCCAATCAGGTGCATTGGTCGATGCGCGTCCACCAACTGGTCGCGCTGGGCCGCCTGCCATATCGGCGTCCCTTTGCCGGGCCCAGCGCGGATGACCAGGCCGCCGTCGAGCGTGCGATGGCGGCAACCGATGTCGAGGCCGTCGCCTTGCGCCGTACGGGAGACCTATCGGGTGGCGAGCGCATGCGAGTGTTGATCGCCCGGGCCTTGGCGGTGGAGGCCGACTTGCTGCTCGCCGACGAACCGGTGGCGAGCCTCGATCCGCTGCACCAGCTTACGATCATGGAAATCCTGCGCCAGACTGCGCATCGCGGTTCGGGCGTTGCGGTGGTGCTGCACGATCTCAGCCTGGCAAGCCGCTTCTGCGACCGCCTGATCATGCTGGCGCGGGGAAGGATCGTATTCGACGGGCCGGCCTCCTTGCTCGGCGAGGAGCAGATCCGGGACGTTTACGGGGTTGCCTCCCTATCCGGGGAGCATCAAGGGCAGCGTTACTTCCTGCCATGGACACCGATCGACGGAGATGAGGCATGACACAATCATCGCGGAGCGAGCCTTCAAGCATCGGCGACTGGATCGCTGTCGAGATCGCGGATCCCCGGACACAATGGAGCATGGGAACGTTCGGGGCCATCGCCGAATTCATGCGCGATCCCGACGAGGATGCCCGTTTCGAAACCGCCCCCACATATTGCTCGATCACCACGGCACGCGGGGGCATCCGCCTCGAGATCTCCGAACCCTTCCAGCCGGTCGCCTATGAGACGGTCAGCCAGAAAGCAGGGCAGTGGCGTCACGGCATTGCCCTCTGCCTGCCGGAGGCGCAGTGCGCGATGCGGCGACGAAGCGTGCTGACCGATCTCGGCCCCGATGTCGAGGCGCTGCGCGAACAGGATCGCGACGGCATCCTGTTCGATCTGGGTCTCGATCTCCTCCAGGTGGACATGGCCGTCCGGACCGCCGATCCCGATCTCATCGCGGTGCTGCGCGCCTGCGACGGCACGTCGCTGTTCGCGCCCGGCAATCCCGCAATGGCGGCGATCCTGCGCACCAGTCCGCATCGGGTCTTCCTTACCCGGCTGGGGCGCGCCGAGGTCTATCAGCCCATTCCATCCGAGGGCCAGGTCAGTCCCGACGGGCCGCACACGCATCTCCTGGCGCGCCTGCTGCGGAGCGGGCGCACACATGCGGCGACCCAGCCGATCCCCGATGGACTCGTTCCATGCGCGCATTTGTTTCCGGCATCTCCTCTCGTGGATGGGCTCGGCCGGGACAAGCCCTTCGATGCCGTCGAACATGCGCGCTTTCAGAATCTGCTCGAGCGGTTCGGTGTTCCTGAGCTGCTCGAGCTGAAGCAGTCCGTCACCAGCAGTATCGAAGCAGGCTTGTCCCCAGAGGTTCTGGTGGCGCCGCAGGGGCGCTTTGCCCGGCCGACGATACGCATTGCCCTGCGCCAACTCCTGGCACTTTCTGGACCGAGCACAGCCCTGGAGCACTGGAATGCCCTTTTCGAAAACAATGCGCAGGACTCTGAGGAAGACACCGAAGACGAACAAAAGCAGCATGGTCGCTAGCTTAATTCAGTGGCGTCTCTCACCGTCCATCAGTGATTTTTTAGGTTGGCCGGCCCGTTTCGTATCTCCAGAATCCCTAGTGTGCGAGATGATGATTTGGGGGTCCCGCCTGCTCGGTGCTGTCTTCGACTGCATCAGCGACAGGATGCGTATCGGATTTAGCCGCGGTTTCGTAGGAGATCAATGACGGGGCCCTCCCAAGTATGGCCGATCGTCGAAACCGTCGGCGTCTTCTCATTCGTCGTCCTGTTTTGAGCAGGCGACATTGAGACGTCTGCCTCACGGAAGTATTGTCTGAGCAGACTAGATTTGTTCTAAATCATTGTAGTTGTAGGATATTTTTCTAGTCGATAGATTGACGGCACTGGCTGGCGATACATAGCCACGGAGCATTTCACCAAATGCAGAATCCTGACGACCGGCTGACGCACAAGCGGCGAGGCCTGAGGGCGAAGCCAGTTGATGCATACGTGATTTCTCCTTCAATGGTTGAGGGATCGTATGTCGGCCTGATCCGTCTTCAGGAAGGCGGGCTATGGCGGCGAGCCTGACGAGTGCCTTCCTGCTTCATCGCAGGTCGTTGATGTGGAGCTTGATGCGGATCGTTCGTGATCCGCAAATTGCGGAGGATCTGACCCAGGAGACCTATGTGCGGGCGCGTCAGGCCATCGAGGCCGGCCCGATTGACCATATCGAGGCCTTCCTGCACCAGACAGCACGCAATCTGGCACTCGACCATGCGCGACGCAATAAGATGCGCGCGAAGTTCGAACGCCACGACGCCTCTGAAACTGAGATCGCCAATGTGGCGGCCGAGGCGCCGTCGGCTGAAGCAGTCGTGATCCAGAGGGAGCGACTGAAATTACTCGAGGAAACGCTCGCTAGGCTGCCCCACAGGGCCCAGCAGGTTTGGCGGCTGAGTCGCGTCGAGAAGTGGCCCTATCCAAAGATAGCCGAGCATCTTGGAGTTTCGGCGAACACCGTCTTCAACGACCTGAAACTGGCCATGGCGCATTGCCACGATGCGCTCAAACGTCTCGACCGTCACTGAAAGCCTCGGCGGAAGGTCGTGTCGGGACGATTGCCCCTCGCGCGATAGGCTTGTCGCACGTAAGACGAAGGACACGGGGAAATTTCTTGTGAGATTCTAGTTCTTGGATCGTCGTGGCTATATGAGCGTCCGATCCAGCAACCGGCGGATGGCCTGAGTGGCACGAGACAGAATTGAGGGTTCCGGACCAGACGATGCCTGCAATCATCCCGATCCAGTCACGGATGCGGCACTCGACTGGTTTGTGCGCCTGCAGCAAGCCCCAGATGATGAGTCGCTGAAATCGGAGTTTCGAGCCTGGTGCGAGCAGGATGGGCGGCATGCCGAAGCCTTCGCCAGGTTGGAGTCGCTTTGGGAGCTTCCGGAATTGGATGTCGCCTCTAGAACGCTGGCGGCCAGGCTCGACCGTCAGGAAGGTAGGCTACCCTTCCAGCCTCGCCAAGCGCGCCGGCCCAACGGATGGACCATGCCGCTGGCCGTGGCGGCTGCCGGCATCCTGGTCGCCATCGGCATCCACCAATACCCCGCCCTCATGCTGCAGTGGCGGGCAGATTATCGCACGGCCACCGGTGGGCGCAGTGATGTAACGCTGCCCGACGGTTCGCGCATGACACTCAACACGGCCTCGGCCGTCGCGATTGATTTTCACAAGGAGCGCAGGTCGGTCACGCTATTGGAAGGCGAGGCGTTCTTCGATGTCGTGCATGACACCCAGCACCCTTTCCGGGTCTCGGGAAGCTTCGGAGAGGTCGAGGTCAAGGGCACGGCATTCTCCGTGCGTACCGACGGTGCCGAAGATACTGTCGTACTCGAGCGGGGCCGGATCGATGTCAGCCGCCTTTCCGATCTTGAGGATCATGCACAGCTCGACCCAGGAGAGATGGTGTCGGTTTCCTCGAACTCGGTATCGCCTGTCGAAAAGACCGATACGGCCAATGCCCTTGCCTGGCTGGACGGTCGGATCGTCTTTCATGAAAAACCCCTTGCCAAAGTCCTCGACGACCTGCGCCGCTACTATGGCGGCCCGATCGTCACCATCGACGGGCGGATCGGTCGCTCCATCGTCAGCGGCAACTATCGCCTCGCCGATCCGGAGAGCGTCATCCGCTCCCTGGCCGAGGTCGCCGGTGCATCCGTGACCCGCCTTCCGGGGGGCGTTCTCATTCTTCGATAATCGCTGAAGTTTTTTTGTGAGCTTCCATCGGCTCGTTCGTCAGGTGTGGATGACCCTGCCGCGGAGCGCGGCACGGGTCCTCGAGCGTGACGGGGGATGTCCGGGATGGAGCGGATCATGAGGGGCAGTCGAGGCGGGCACGGCGACAGGAATGCGTTCCCGTCGGTGAAACGAACACTGCATGCAGTGATGTTGTGCAGCCCTCTATGCGCCGTGCTTGCGGCCATCCCCGATCTGGCGTTCGCCCAATCAAACGCGCCGTCTTCCGAGCGCGTGGTCAATGTCTCGATCCGGGCTCAGCCGCTTGCCTCTGCCCTCGACGCTTTCAGCCGGGCGACAGGCTGGGAGGTCGGATACTCGTCCTCGATCGTCCGCGGCAAGACCTCCCGGCCGGTTTCGGGCAGCATGGCGCCGATGCAGGCCCTCCAGGGCATTGTGGCCGGAAACGGCATCACCATAAGACTGACGGGGCCGACGACCGCCGTCCTGGCAAGGCCCGAGGCTGCCGCAAGCGATGCCGTCGGTTCGATCGACGGCAACACGATCGAACTCGATCCTGTCGTCGTGCAGGCGCGGGCGGAAACGGCGTGGGGCCCGGTCCCGGGATATGTGGCGCGCCAGAGCGCCAGCGCAACCAAGACCGACACACCGTTGATCAAGACGCCTCAGTCCGTCACCGTCGTCGGCCGCAAGGAGATCGAGACCAGGCAGGCTCAGAGCGTATCCGACGTGCTGCGCTATACCCCGGGAATCGACGAGCCGATCGGCACGGCAAGCCAGCGCGACAATCTCTATTCGCGCGGTTTCCAGGCAACCCAATTCCTGGATGGCCTGCGCCTTACCGACGGTTCCTGGGGCATCAACCAGATCGACCCTTACATGCTGGAGCGCGTCGAACGTATTGGAGGCCCGGCCTCCGTCCTTTACGGACAGGCATCCCCCGGCGGGGTGATCGAGCTTGTGAGCAAGCGTCCCACGGAAGAGCCTTACCATGAGATCGCCGTGCAGACAGGCAGCTATAGGCGGCTGCAGGGCATGTTCGATTTCAGTGGCCCGCTCAACGACGACAAGACGCTGCTCTACCGTCTGACCGGCATCGCACGCACCACCGAGACGCAAATCGATTTCACCCGCGACCGCCGTCTTGCGGTGGCGCCGAGCATTACCTGGAAACCCGACGCCGACACCGATCTGACGATTTTCTCGACATACCAGAACGACCCGGACCTTGGCGAATATTATACGTTGCCGGCGGTGGGGACGGTGCTGCCCAATCCAAACGGCAAGATTCCATCCAGCCGCTATGTCGGCGAGCCCAGCTACGACATCTACTCCCGGCAAAGCGCGAGCATCGGCTATTCGTTCGAACACCGTTTCAACGACACATGGACTCTTCGGCAGAACCTTCGCTACAGCTATATGGATGCGGAGTTCGGCGGTGTCCTGCCCTTTGGGCTGCAGGACGATAATCGTACGCTCGATCGTTATGCCATGTATGATCGGGACAAGCTGGGCCAATTCACCGTCGACACCAACGCACAGGCGAAATTCGACACCGGGCCTCTCCAGCACACGGCTCTTTTCGGCATCGACTACCAGCGCACCACGCTTGAACAGATCTACGGCTTCAACTGGTCGGTCACGCCCCTTGACATCTTCAATCCGGTTTATCAGGGGGGGATCGGCAGACCTGAGCTGATGGGCGATGATCGACAGGTCGCCAATCAACTTGGCCTGTATGGCCAGGACCAGATCGATATCGGCAATCTCTCCGTCGTGGGAGGCCTTCGATATGACTGGTCGAGCGTCGACACCACCGATTGGGCGGACCACAGCACGAAAGTGAACGACCACGCCTTGACGGGGCGCATCGGTGCGGTCTATCGCTTCGACAATGGACTTGCGCCCTATGCCAGCTATTCGACCTCCTTCCAGCCCGAGCTCGGCACCAATCTTGGCAGCACGACCTTCAAGCCGACTGAGGGCAAACAGATCGAAGCAGGCATCAAGTACCAGCCGGTCGGCTATAACGGCTTCATCACGGCCTCCTACTTCGATCTGAAGAAAACCAACGTCAAGACATCGACCGGGATCCCAGGCCTCTACCGGCAGACCGGAGAGGTCCATGCCAGGGGCGTCGAGCTTTCCGCCGTAGCCACGCTCTTCGACAGCTTCAACATTCGCGCCAGCTATGCGCATCTGCTGGCCACAAATTCTCGAACGAATGAACCAACGCTCCTGGGCAAGGATGTCGTCGGCACCCCGCGCGACAGCGCTTCGATATGGGGGGATTACACTTTTGCTTCGGGGCGCCTCGCCGGCCTGACCTTGGGCTTGGGCGTGCGCTACCAAGGCTCCCGCTATGGCGATGACGAAAACACCTTCAAGGTGCCGTCCTTTACCGTCGTCGACGCGGCGATCAGCTACGACCTTGCAGCCGCGAATGCACGATTTGCGGGCTGGAAGGCTTCGCTGAACGCGACCAATCTCTTTGACAAGGAATATGTATCCTCCTGCTGGAGCCGGAATCTGTGCGGTTTCGGGAAACGGCGGACGGTCATTGGTACGCTGGCCTATCGATGGTAGCGCTGGTTCGGACCGCCAGCCGACCGGGTTCAGGGCTGACACGGCGTGACTTCATCCTCGCAAGCGGCGCAACGGTCGGGATGCTTTCCTTCTCATCAAGTGCCGTTACAGCGACGCCAGGCCCCCGTGTCGCGGTGCTGGACTGGACGCTCGCTGAAATGGCGCTGCAGCTGGGAATGAACGTCGTGGCCTTGACAGAGATCGCCGGCTACCGGGATTGGGTGGGAACACCGGCGCTTTCCAGTGCCACCATCGAGCTCGGGCTGCGCACGACCCCGAACCTGGAGATGCTGGCGCAGGTGGTGCCGGACGTCGTGTTCGTCAACGAAACCCAAAAGGCCTCCGCCACGGCCATCGAGTCCATCGCGCCTTGTGTCTCCGCCAGCATTTTCAGTGCCGATGGGCATCCCTACCTTCACGCGCAAAGGGAACTGTCTCGGCTGGCTGCGCAATTCGGGCGGGGTGCGGAGGCGTGCTTCGCTATCGAGGCGGCCAATCGCGCCATCATCGAGGCAAAAGCTGCGATCGGCGGTTTTGACCGGCCGCTCTATCTCGCCCGTTTTGTTGATCCTCGTCATCTCATGGTCTTCGGCGCGGGGAGTCTGTTCCAGGACGTGCTTGATGGCATCGACCTCCGCAATGCCTGGCGGGGCCAGACCAGTGCATGGGGCTTCACCATAACCGGCGTGGATGCCCTGGCCGCAGATCGCGACGCCCATCTGATCTATCTCGGGCTCGGCGAGAAAGAGCTGCAACGCGCCGAGGCCGAGAGCGCAATCTGGAGGAACCTGCCCTTCATCCGTCAACGGCGCGTCAGCGTGTTGCCTGGTCTTTGGTTCTTTGGAGCGGTGGCGAGCGCCGAGCGCTTCGCCCGCGCCATCGGCCAAGCCCTCGGGTGAGCGGACGAGTATGTTTTGCTCCTCAAGCAGCGAGACCACAGGCAGGGGCCGGATCGCATCGGCGATTGGGGCACTCGTTGTGCTTTTCCTCCTCGGCCTCTGCCTCCACAATATTGCCGCCATCCTGCCGGCTAGCCGATGGGGGGAAGTCTTTCGCGGTCCCCCCGTCGATGACATACCCCTCATCCTGTTGAGGGAAAGCCTTTTGCCCAGGCTGATCGTGGCGGTCCTGTGCGGCTGGGCCCTCGGCCTGGCCGGGGCGCTCTTCCAGGTGATCCTGCGCAACAAGCTGGCCGAACCCACGACGCTCGGCGTATCGGCAGGTGCGCAGCTTGCCCTCGTCGCAAGCACGTTCTGGCTGCCCGAACTCTGGGGCATTGGCAGGCTTGCCGTTGCGTTCGCTGGGGCGGCAGGAGCGACAGGGACTGTCTTTCTGCTGGCCTGGGATCGGATTCTTTCTCCCGGCAGACTGATTTCTGCCGGCCTTTTCGTTTGCCTCTATTGTGGTGCGCTTGCCACGGTTCCGGTTCTGCTTCACGGCGAGGCCTTGCGAGGATTGTTCGTTTGGAGCAGCGGTTCCCTGTTGCAGGACGGCTGGTCGGCGGCGTGGCAACTCGCTGCGCTCATAGGGCCGATCTCAATCATCGTCTTTCCCCTCACTCGGTCCATGTCCCTCCTGGCTCTGGAAGACGCCCATGCCAGTGCCCTGGGTCTGTCCGTGAAGCTTTGGAGGATGACGGGAATCCTGCTTGCGATGCTGCTTTCCGCGACCGTGGTCAGCGCCGTCGGCGTCATAGGTTTTATCGGCCTGGCGGCGCCCGCATTGACGCGACTGGCAGGGGCAAGGAGCCCTGCCAGCCTCATCGCCTGGTCCCCGGCAGCCGGGAGCCTGCTGCTGGTCGCTGCGGACCAAGGCGTTCAGGCCCTCTTCCCCGCAAGCGCCGAACTGCCGACCGGTATCGCCACCGCGATCATCGGCTCCTCGCTGGTCCTGTGGCTATCGCGCCGGGCAGCGCCTGAACCGCCGGCCGGCAACGATGGCTCTGATCCTCTGGCGCGGCGTCTCTCGAAACCGGCACTATGGCTGTCGCTACTGGCGTTCGCCCTAGGTGCACTCGCATGGATGTCAGTCCATCTCGGTCAGGGACCCACAGGCTGGCATTTCGGTTCGGGCGATGCGTGGGAGAGAGTCCTTTCTCTCAGACTTCCCCGCGTCGCAGTCGCATTGGCGGCAGGTGCCGCGCTCGGGGGCGCGGGCATGCTGATACAGCGTCTCACGGGCAATCCCATGGCGTCGCCGGAACTGCTCGGCATTTCTTCGGGCGCCGCACTCGCCATTGTGGCGGCAGTGCTCTGGTTGCCCATCGATAATGCTGTCTATCAAACAGCGGCAGCTTCAGCCGGCGGGGCGGCAGCTCTCCTTGCCCTGCTCGTGCAGACCCGGCGGGGCCCTTTCGCTTCCGGGCGGCTGGTGCTGGTCGGTGTGATGCTCGGCACATTCATGAGTGCCGTCGTCAGTCTGCTGCTGGTCAGCGGCGATCCCAGGATGGCTGGCTTGTTGCCGTGGATGGCCGGCACGACCTATCAAGCGACGTTCTGGAGTGCCGGAATCGTCACGCTGATGACGGGTGTCGGTCTGGCGAGTGCTGCCGCCACAGCACGCTGGCTCACGATACTGCCTCTCGGGCAGGTCATCTCCCGCGGTGTCGGCGTCCCGATCAGGGCGAGCCATATCGTGCTGATTTCCATCACCGCGCTGCTCACGGGGACTGCCGTGGTGTCGGTCGGGCCCCTTAGCTTCGTGGGGCTGCTCGCGCCCCACATGGTTACGATGTCGGGGCTGCAACGCCCGTTGCACCAGCTTTTCGGCTCGGCCATGCTGGGCGCGTGCTTGATGGTTCTCGCCGACTGGCTTGGCAGAAACCTGTTGTTTCCCTTTGAAATACCAGCCGGCCTTTTCGCCGCAATAGTCAGCGGGCCCTATTTCTTCTTCCTGATGTGGAGCAGCGCCAAGGCTAGACTACCGTATGGGTTTGGTGTCTCACGATCGAACGGATAAGCCGTTCCGCCATCGCATCGCGGCTTGGCATGACCGTTGTGAAGCCTGGTCTCGCGACAATCGACCAAGCGGGCATTCGACGTTGGCTTGCCAAGACGAGGGCTCGCCTTGCCTCCCGGAACGACCCATCGGTCTCACTACCTTCTGAACATATAGATAGGGCGATATCGGATCACTGGCGAGCCATAGAAGAACGGATCATCGTAGAACCAGCTTTGCTCAATCGCGGCTCGATTGGCCTTGCGGCCGAGATCGAGCCGTAGCAGACAATTGGCGAAGCCGTCAGTTCCTTTCTTGAAACCATAGCCTCTGCAGCTTTGTTCATCTGCCGCACGCCTTTCGGCGGGCGTTATGGTTGCACAGCTGGCGAGCGTCGCTGCCAGGCTTATCGCAAGCACCATCTTATGCATCATCATCGGCGTCCATTGCTCGGCGCGATGCATCAGCTTCGCGCGCGTCTGGTCCTCGAATGCTGACATCAGCAATGCTGATGCAGCGGTCCGTGTCAATCAGAACCAAGGGGTGTGAGCCGCTCCGGCTTCTGCGGCGGGATGATGTCGCACCGTCAGGATCGCCTTGTACCTCGGACGGCGTGGCCTGGTTCTCCAATGCATAGGGACACTCGCCCTCCCAATTTATCGCTCGCTCGAAGGTTTGCCCCACCTCTGCGACATATGGGATATTCTCGCTGCCAGGGAAGGTCTTTTCATTAGACCGCCAGCACAGCCTTTTCGCCGGGTGCCCACCCGGCCGACTGATGGCCGATCAACGAAGCATAGAAACCGCCCAGCTTCATCAGATCACGGTGTATGCCTCGCTCCACGATCCGCCCACCCCGCATGACCAGGATTTCATCAGCCCCGAGGATCGTCGAAAGGCGATGGGCGATGATGATGGTGGTGCGATCGACCATGAGTTCATCGAGAGCGGTTCGGACATGCGCCTCGCTCGCCGCATCGAGATGCGAGGTTGCTTCATCCAGGATCAGGACCGGTGCGTTCTTGAGGAAGGCGCGAGCGATGGATATTCGCTGCCGTTGGCCTCCGGAGAGCTGGACGCCGCGTTCGCCGACATTGGTATCGAGACCGGCAGGCAGCGACGCGACAAAACCCGCCAGGGCGGCCCGCTGAATGGCCCGGTTCAGGTCGACCTCGCTTGCGCCTGGACGCGCGAGCCGAATGTTTTCGGCCAGGGTAGCATTGAAAAGATAGGTGTCCTGCGCGACGAGCGCGATATGCTCGCGCAGACTGTCCTGCGCGATATCGCGCAGGTCGCAGCCATTGATCGTGATGCGCCCCTGCTGCGGATCCCAAAATCGGAGCATCAAATTGGCGATGGTGGTCTTGCCGGCTCCCGACGAGCCGACAAGGGCAATCCTTGCTCCGGCCGGTACCTTGAAGTCGATATTCTCGAGAACGCCCCTTTCCGTGTTGTCGTAGGAGAAGGTTACGCCTTCGAATGCCAAGGTGGATCCACCCGCTGAACGGGGCAAGATCTTCGGGCCGTCGACGACGGGGACAGGCTCCACATGGACGGCATGGACGCGCCGCGTGGAGGCGATGGAATCGGCGAGTTGCCGTGCCGCCTGGGCGAGTTCCGATATGGGCGCAAAGGCTGCGGAAGCAAGCAGCGTGACGAGTGGCAGGAATGTCGGCTCGAACGCATGCGTGTGGATCAGCAGGGCGGCGATCATCAACACGGATGCGGAGCCGAGAGCCGAAATCATTTCCTGCTCGGCGGTCTGGAAGGAAAGGTCCGCATTGAGAGCCACTCTTGTGCGCTGATACCCGGCGATCTGGCTTGCGAAGAGCTTTCTGCGTATGCCGATCGCGCGAAAGGCAATGAGTTCAGCCATGCCCTGCACGGTGTCGACAACGAAGGCATTGAGCCCGCCCAGTTCGGCGCGGGCCCGGCCGCCGAGGGTATCGACCTTGCGGCGTGCGAACACCGGTGCGAGGCCGGCATAGGTCAGGAAGGGCAGGAGCACGAGAGCGGTCGGCCAGGCGATGATCGTCAGGGCGGTCAAGACCGACAGCGGCACCAGTAGCGCCACCATTGCAGGTGCCACAACATGGGCGAAGAAATACTCGACCGTCTCGACATCCTGGGTGCCGAGCGAGATGAGGTCACCGGAGCGGCGCTTGAGCAGGTAGGCCGGTGCGCGCTTTTCCAACGCCAGATAGAGATCGACCCTCATCCGGGCAAGCAGCCTGTAAGCCATGTCATGCGATCGCCAGGATTCGTTCCATTGCAGGAAGGCCGCGAATGGCACCAGTGCCGCCATCCACAGAAGGTATGGGCCGAACGATGAGCCCGTCTTGATTGCCGCGACCGTCAGGGCACTGAGTGCGCTGACGCCGACCAGGGCGTAGACACGCCCCACGCCCGAGGTGACGGTCAGGATCAACTGCCGGCGCCAGGGCCCGATCAGGCTGAAAAGCGTTGCAAGGGTCTGGAACGGCGTGAGACCCGAGGCAATCCTCTCGCCCTCGGTCAGCTGAGGTTTTGGGGAAGGAGCCTGGAGGATATCCGCTGCGTTCGCCTCCGGCGTTCGCCGGCCCGTATCAAAGTCGAGCACCGTATCGTGCGCGCTGAACGCGGCCTGCTCGGCCATCAGTTTGCGGTATGGACCGTCGCGACCGATGAGCTCGGCATGCGTGCCGCTATCGGCAATACCACCGTCGGCGACCACGATGATGCGATCGGCGTTGATCACGCTCGACAGCCGATGAGCGAGAACAATCGTCGTTCGCTGCCTGGCAAGGTCATCGAGGGCGGTCTGGATAAGGCTTTCGTTTTCGGCATCGACCGACGACAAGGCTTCGTCGAGAACGAGGATGGGGGCGTCGCGCAAAATGGCGCGCGCAATTGCAATGCGCTGCCGCTGGCCGCCGGAAAGGCGCAGGCCGCGTTCCCCGATGATGGTCCCATAGCCACGCGGCAGCGCGGTGATGAACCCGTGAGCATTGGCGGCGCGCGCCGCCGCCTTCACCTGTTCGGTCGTCGCATCGGGTCGCGCAATAAGGATGTTGTCCTCGACCGTTCCATAGAAGAGGTAGGTATCCTGCTGCACGACGGCGATCTGTTCGCGGATATGATCGGCGGCAAGCGTCGTGGCGTCCCGCCCGCCAAGGCGGATCATGCCGGCATCGGGATCGTAGAACCGCAGCAGAAGCTTGACGATTGTCGATTTACCCGAGCCGCTGTGGCCGACGATCCCCAGGCGTTCGCCGGCCTTGACCTCGAACGAGATACCCTTCAGGGCGACGCCCCTCTCGTCGGAATAGCTGAACCGCACATCGTCAAAGCCGATCGAAGGCTCCAGTTTTGGACAAGCGGACGTCTCACGCGGTTGCCGCGGCGGCTTTGCCTGCAGCAATGCCTTGATTCCCGCGGCCGCCGCATTGGCCACCATTCCGCGATGGAGCAGGGTACGCAGATCCCGCTGGGGGCGGAACACTTCGGTCCCCGTCATCAGAACGATCAGCAGCGCTTCGATGCTCATTTCGCCATGACTGACGCGCCAGGCCCCGAGTGCGACGGCGGCGGACGCACCGCCGGCAATGGCGAGGTCCGTCAGCGCCCGGCTCATCAGGCTGGCCTGTAAGACGAACAGCGTGCTTTCCGCCAATTGGTTCGCTTTCAGCCTAAGCCGCTCGCCGAATGCCGCGCTCTGCCCGAAGGCCTTGAGTGTCGGCAAGCCCTGGACCGCATCCAGGAAATCGGCGCCGAACGCTTTGAAGGAGCGCACGCGTCGCATCGTCGACTCCTCGCCAATGCGCTTGAGAACCACCGGGAAAACCAAGGCGAGGATGGCTGCGCCCGAGATTACCGCCGCTACCGGGACATCCCAGAACGACAGAACGGCAAACAGCAAAACCGGTGCGAGCAGAGCGATAGCCAGTTGCGGGAGAAACTGGCCGAAAAAGGTCTGCAATTGTTCGACGCCATCGATTGTCGAGAGGGCTATGCTGCCCGTCCGCCGTTCGGCGAGCCAGGCAGGCCCGAGCTCAACGATATGGTCGTAGAGGTTAAGCCTCATCCGGTCCTGAACCTGCGCCGCCGTGCCGTGCGCCACCATCGCGCGCCAATATTCCAGGCCCATGCGCGATAGGATGACCGCCACGAGCAGACCGATCGCGATCATCAGATCGGGCAGTGGGGTACCTTCGAATAGGCGCGCGATCAGCCAGCCTAGGATGGCGAACCTTGCGATTCCGAGTGCAAGAGAGAGAAATCCAAGCGCCACGGCCATGGCGATGCGAACCCGAAATCCCCTTGTCGCCGTCCAGAGTTGCGCGTCAAAATGCATGTCGAGGCCCATGAGAAGCGGTAACCTGCTTGTAGCTATCACTACGAACTCATTGCGTATAGGCCAAATTGTAGTATCAATTACGTTTTGGGATGAGGTGACGTGCCGACCGTCGACCGCGTGACGTCAAGCAAGGTCGCCGGGGAATTCTCATCCGCCACCATGAGCATCAGCCGGTCGGCCATCGCCCTGGCCAGGTCTCGATCATGGGTGATGAGCAGGATGGCGAGTTCATCCTCGTCGGCGACCTTTCGCAGATACCGGATGACCTGCTCTTGCACCGGCGGATCGAGACGCGAGGTTGGCTCGTCGGCGATCAGCATCTTCGGCCTCATCGCCAGTATGCGGACAAGCGCCAGGCGTTGCGCTTCACCGCCGCTGACCTGATGCGGTCGGCGGTGGAGCAGGTCTTGACGCAAGCCGAAGCGTTGCATCAATCCAGGTACTTCGCGAAAGCTGCGATCGCCGCCCGGCAGGCGACACAGGTCCTCGAGACTGCGCCCCAGGGACTGCCAGGGTGCGAATACCCGGGTCGGATCCTGGTGAAGCTTCTGAACGAGCCGGCCGCCTTCGGCAATCGGCCGCCGCACGCTGCCGCCGAGGGGCGAGATCAAGCCGAGCAGCGTTCGGCCCAGCGTCGTCTTGCCGATGCCGCTCTTTCCCAGGAGTGCCGAAATATGTCCCGCGTGGCAGTGAAAATTCAGGTCGTCGGCAAGGATCCTGCCGCCAACGCCGATGCGCAGGCGATTGGCCTCGATCACTTTCGGTGTGTGGGATCGCTGGTAGGGTCTGCGCTCCCAGGTCGAGGGGTCACTAGCCATGTATCGACGTGCATAATCCGTCCGTGGTTCATGCAAGACGGCATCGGCCGGTCCGGATTCGACGATCGTGTTTTCGTCGACAAAGGCGGCATGATCGGCCAGCGATCGCACCAGGGCGATATCATGGGTGATCAGGAGGATCGCGCGGCCGCTCTGGCGCAGGGTCCTGAACACCTGGGCCACGATGTCCCGCCGGTCGGCATCGAGGCCTTTCGTCGGTTCGTCCGCAAGGACGATCCCGGCCCGCGTCACCGAGGCAATCGACGCCATCACGCGCTGGGCCATGCCACCGGATAATTCGAAGGGGCGTTTACGATGATGCTCGGTGTCGAGTTGCATCGCCGACAGCGCGGCGGCGGCTTCGTCCGATCGTCGGGGCGAAGCAATCTGCTCGGCGACCTGAGCCTTCGCACTCAACAAGGGCGCGAGCGCGTCGAGCGGTTCCTGAGGCAGCAGGAAGAGATCTTTCGCCCAGAGTGACCGAAGCGCGTCGCGGTCGGCTGCGCTGTAGGTACGGCCGTTGACGACGATGCGGCCGGTGACGGCGACCCCGCTTGGGGCGAGCCCCATGATCGCGCTGCCGATAAGGCTTTTGCCGCTGCCGGTTTCACCCAGGATGGCCAGGATTTCCCCGGCGGCGAGACCCAGGGAGACATTCTCGACGATGACGCGGTCAGACGTTGCGATGGTGAGTTGTTCGACGACAAGGCTGTTCACTCAAGCGGCCTCCTCTATCCCCTGGCGTCTTGCGCTGTAATACTCGCCGATCAGCGTTGCCGAGAGCGTGCAAGCCAGAATGGCTGTGGCCGGTGCCAGCACCATATGCGGAGAGGTGCGGAAGAAGGTCATGGTTCCGGCGATCATCGCGCCCCATTCGGCATCCGGCGGTCGAAGGCCGAGACCCAGGAAGCCGACGGACGAGATGGTAAGAACGTTGGCGCCGACGGCAAGCGCCCCCAGGGATGCCAGATAGGGGACGATCGCCGGCAGAACATGCGTGCGGAATATGTAGGCGGAGCCGAAACCGAGCAGCCGGGATGCCTCGACGTGGTCGGTCGCCAGCTCGCGTGCCGTGATGGCCGTGGTGAGACGAGCGAAGCCCGGCCATTGCGACATCCACAGGCCGAAGACGATCGGGCCGATACCGCCGCCCAGCAGGCCCGAGACGAGGATGACGAACAACAGGCTGGGGCAGGCTATGATCACGTCGGATAGCCGCATCACCACCTGCCGGATCCAGCCGGTGTGAAAGGCGGCGACGAATCCGAGCGCGAGACCGGTGGCGAGCGAGGCGAGGACACCGGCAGCCGCAATTCCCAGCGAGATGCGGGTTCCCGAGATTATCCGGGCCGCGATGCTTCGCCCGAGATTATCGGCGCCGAGGCGATATTCGGCCGATGGCGGTGCATAGGCGGCGGCCAGGACCTGGCGGTTTGGGTCGACTGTCAGCATCGACGGCCCGAACAAGGCAATGAGCAGCATCGCGCCCAAGGGCAGGAAACCGAAAAGCAGGACGGCGAGCGGCGGTCGGCTCCGACGTATTATGGGGGATCGATCAGGCAACGGTACCGTCATGGTTGCCGCCTTGCCGTAGCCAACCGCGGATCGAGCAGTTGCACGGTGACGTCGCTGAAACCATTGACGACGACCACGCCGATGCCGATGAGAAGCCCTGCGCCCATGGCCATGGGTATGTCCGCGGCGAGCACGCTGTCGATCAGCTGGGTTCCCAGGCCATCGAGATTGAACAGCACGTCGATGACGACCAAGCCACCGATCGTATGGGCCACCAACGGCCCGAAATAAGCGATGACGGGCACGAGGGTCGGCCGCAGCGCGTGCATGAAGGTTATTCGCAACCAACTTTGCCCTTTTATCCGCCCATAGGTTGGATAGAAATCCTGCATCGTTCGAACCACTGCGTTGCGGGCAACGCGCGAAAGATCCGGCAGCAGCGCCAGAGCGAGTGTTGCCGAGGGCAGGATCGAATATCCGGGCTGATGATGGCCCGCTGCCGGCAGCCATCGCAGACTGATGGCGAACGTGGTGATCAGGATGATCCCGAGCAGAAATGACGGCACGGACGACAGGATTGCGGAAACGAGGAGAAATCCCCGATCGACGATGCCGTCGCGCCGCATGCCTGCCGCAAAGCCAATGGCCAGGCTGAGAACCAGGGCCGCGCCAACGCCGATGATGGCGACATTTGCAGTCGTCTGGAAGCTGCGCCAGATCTCAGTGGCAACCTCTCGTCCACTGACCATCGACCGCCCCAACTGGCCGGTCAGCGCCGAGCCGATCCACCACCCGTATTGCACGATGATGGGCCGATCCAGCCCCGCGACCTGGCGAGCCTGATCCACCGCCTGCAAGGAGAGACGCTCGCTGTAACGCGCTTCGGCAATGCGAAACGCGATGTCGCCAGGTGCCGTCTGTGCGGCGACGAATGCGAGGCTGGCGACCGCGAGGGCAACTCCCAGCGCCGCCAGCAGATGACCGACGACGACCCCGGCAACACTGCGAAAGGGCGACACGCTCAGTCAGCCCATTTGACGCGATCGATCCAGAAGCTCAATTCCAGGGCGTCGACCGGCACGCTGTCGTATTCTATCCGATCGGATATCGAGACGTTGTAGTCGTACCAGACCAGCGGCAGGACCGGCAGGTCGCCGTTGGCGAGGGTTCGAATCTTGTCGTGGGCTGCCGCGCGATCGGCTTCCTTCGTGGCGGCAAGATAGTCGTTGAGGGCGCTTTCCAGCTTGGGATTGTGATAGTTGATGCCACCCCACACGGCTTTCTGCGCAGTTGCTTTGCCATAATCCACGAGCAGGGTGGCCACGGGATCGGGTACCGCGCCATAGTTGCGCCGGGTAAGGCCGAAGACAAAACTGCCATTGGCGACGGATTCCAGGACCTGTGCCTGGCTGCCATTCTCCAGGAGAACCTCGATACCGACTTCGGCGAGCTGTGCCTGGATCGCCTGCACCAGCGGTGTCATTTCCGGCTGTTTTCCAACGATGACCATGAAGGAGAAACGCTTTCCCTGGCGGGCAAGGATGCCATCTGGTCCCGGAGCCCAGTCCGCCCCCGCCAACAACCGCTTGGCTTCCTCGACATTGCGTTCGATTGGAGGCAGGTTGGCATCGTGCCAGCCTGGAAACGCTGGCGAGAAGAGTTGGTTGGCGGCTGCCTTGGGATTGCGGAACAGGGCCGCGGCAATGCCTTGCCGGTCGAGCGCAAGCGAGACAGCCCTGCGAACCGCCACGTCATCGAACCGACTATCGCCGGCATTGTAGATCGGCCCCAGAATACGCGCGGTCTGAACCTGCTTGATACGGACCCCTCCGCTGCCCTCCACTCTATCGCGCAGGACTTGCGGCAGACCCAACACGAGATCCGCCTGTCCCGCCTCGGCCATGTTGGCGATCGTGTCGGGCGAGGTGGCGCCGGTGAAATGAACCTTGGAAATGTTCGCTGGGGTGCCCCAGTAGTCAGGAAAGGCCTCCAGATCCACGGAGGTCTTGCCGTCGATATTGGTGATCCGATAGGGGCCGGTGCCGATTATCTGGGTCACCGTGCCGTCCTTGGCATAGGCTGACGGCGCCAGGATGATGGCGGCACCGTCCGTAAAAAAGGCTGGCAGGAGACTGAACGGCCGCTCGAGGGCGATGACCACCGTCTGGCCCTCGGCGCTGACGGACGCAATTGGCAGCTGCGAGACCATCTCCGTATTGTTGCGGGACTTGCGCTGCATATTGATGGCATCCCGGACCAATCCGGGACTCAGCACGGATCCATCATGGAAGCGCACGCCCTCGCGGATCGAAAAGGACCAGATCAATCCGTCGTCGCTGACTGACCAGCTTCTGGCGAGCTCCGGAGCCAGGTTGCCCCGGGGGTCGGTTCCGACCAGCGTTTCGGCGACGCGCAACCGGCGGAAATGGTAGCCCGTGTCGTCTGGCATCAGACTGGTGATCTCGCGAGGCGAGACGATCTGAAGAATGCGATCCTGCCTTGCCCAAGCCGAGCGACCGAGCACGACGGCGGCGGTGCCGAGCGCCAGGGGTGCGGTAAGCACCGCTCTTCTGGACATCATGGATGAGGCTCCCGGAATGTGCGGGGGCATGATCGCGATGCCGGATAGAGGTTGCCGGTTCCGGGCAACCCGTTTTTTCCGGCCCATCACAACTTTTGGCCGCCACTCGATCACTATCTTGCGTAGTGACAGCTACCATTCCTATTCACCTTAATCAAGGTAAAGCTATTTAATTCATAAGTTAAAATCGTTCTAATCTACGCAATATTGACAATTTGGCTGCTTGGTAATTGGAGAAATACGTATAGCTGGAACCGAGGCGAACGGGGTGCCGGCCAGGACCGGATGGAAATGTAGTGATAGCTACGTTCCGGCCGGAGCTCGGGCACTATTCGCTGCGCTGCAGTTCGTCGCGCAGGTCGCGCAGGCGGCGTGCCGTTTCCATGGCACGCTGGGGGTTCTGCTTCGTGAGCGACAGCACAATGGTCTCAAGGGCCAGCAGGATCGTCCCATACAGCGTCATGTTTCCGACTTCCGTGCGCGGGACTTCCAGTATCGCCTGCGCACCATGGGCCAATCGGCCTGCCGGATTGTCCGTTATGACGACGAGTTGTCCGCCTACCTTCTGAAGCTCCGTCTTGATGAGCAGGCTCTCCTTGAGAACCTTGCCATATGCGATGAGGATGACGGTGTCGCCCTTCCGAAGGCCCAAGAGTTCGTCTGCAAAGGCATGGCCCGCATCCTGCATCGCGAAGCTGGATCGGCCGATGCGGGCGAGATGCGTCGCGGTTTGTTGGGCCAGCCGATTTGGTGGTCCTCCCCCGAAAAGTCCGATCCGATCGGCGTCGTGCAGAAGTCGTGCCGCAGTTTCCAATTGGTCCGGTAGGGAGGATCGGGATAGCTTCTCGAGCATCTTGGCATAGGCCTCGATGACGAGCTGGAAAGGCGTTCGGCCGTGTTCCTGAGTGAGCTCACTCAGGGTAACACCAACCTTTTCCACCGGCGTGCGAGCACCCGCGTCAAGCTTCTCTGCGATCGCGGTCTTGAGGTGGGGTAGTCCGTCGAAGCCGAGCGACTGGATCGCCCGGATGACAGTTGCGTCGGAGGCATCGATCTTGGCGGCCAAATCGAGCGCAGAACTAACCAGCACCGCGTTCGGATGTTGCTCGACATAGGTCAGAAGTCGGCGTGCAGCGCCACTGAGACGCCGTCCGTCCTGTAGTTCGAGCATGTCACGTCTCCGCAATATGGTCATGGTTGCCGGTCACTTAACGGCCACTAGGACAGAAGCGCCCGCCCCGGTGCTGGCGTAGGGGCGTCAACCCGAATAGGTATTCCATTCCTCGCCGACAAGCGTGAACTTCATGTCTCGATCGGCGCCTCAATGTGCGGGTGTTGTTTGGCCTGCTGCAACCCGCTCTTTAGGCTGACCAGAAGGATGTTGTGCTCGGCATCTCGAAACCACTCCGAGGCGGCGGCAAGCCTGATCGATTGGGCGGGGACGTCGTTCATGATGAGCCTCATGCCCATTTCATGGGTGAATTTGCGCCGAAGCGTCGGGATCTCAGGTAAAGACGGCTCTTCAGGAGTGAACATCGCTTAAGGAATCGATTTCAATGAGCGGAAACAAAAAACATGCAAAAGAAGTTAATTATGTTTTATCGTTCTGAATTCTATAATATTGCTTCAAATAAATCCATTGCTTGAGTCAGCAGGTGTAAATTTATTAGAGGGAATACAATGAAAATTCGGGGCTTTACGGCCGCTCTCGTGTTGCTGGCGATCTTAAGTACGAGTTGCACGACACTCGGATTCAAAAGCCAAAAGAGGGTAAAATCTGGGCAGGAAGTCAGTGCTGGCTTTTGGTATCATGGGAACTCGGAGTGCAAATCCGCAGGATTTCCGAAAATAAAAATTGAATCATCAACGATGCACGGCACTCTTCGTTTTGTAGCAGGCAAAGGATATCCCGATTACAATTCTCGGAATCCGCTAAGAAAATGCAACAAGAACCTCATCGATGGTGTGTGGATATACTATAGAGCTCCGCAGGAATATCATGGGGAAGACGTTGTCTTGGTTAAAATTGAATGGCCTAACGGAGCTACAAATTACTACGGTAGTAAAATAATGATTGAATAAGAATATGTCTTTGTTCGCCATTTGAGAGCTTCGTGAACGTATTGATAGGGTATGGGAAGAGTTCTGCTCCGTGGGAGCAGTTTCTCTCAACCCTTCCAACGGTAGCGTTCTAGTTCCGGCGAATAGAGAGGAAATTCGATCGAGGATTGGCCTCGCGAGCCCAAGGGCCTTCAGCCCGGAAAATCCTCCAGCCGGGGCGGCCCAGATTCCGGGAGCACTTTTCTTCCTCCAAGGCACCTGAAGGCGCAACGGTCGCGCGGTGTGCAAGCTGGAATATGTCTAAATCATTGGTCTTGCAGGGGTATTTTAGGAGCTATAGGTATTGCAGCACTTGATGTGATCGTCATCAAACTGAAGACTCTGGTCGAGCGTGCTGTCAAATGATCAATGTTGTCGTCCATGATACCTCTAGCGTGACGGTGTTGCTGTATTTCTGTGGGCTGGGCGTCTGATGCGCGAGCTCGACGTGCACTATGGCCTCTATGTCAGCAATCGTTCAGCCTTGATCGAGTACGCAACGCCTATTCTCGGCTCCCGTGAAGCGGCCGAGGACATCGTACAGGATGCCTTCCTCAAGTTTTTCCCCTCGACGGGAAATGGCTTGGGCACCGAGCACGCGCTCGCCTATCTCTACCGCATTGTTCGCAATCTTTCCTTTGACGCACTGAAGCGCCGGAAAGTCGAAAAGCGAGTGGCCAAGGACGACGGCCCCTATTGGGCTCTTCCTCAGATGAAGCCCACGCCTGAAGAATCCTTGCTGCTGGGTGATCACATCAAGATCGTATCGGATATCCTCGCTTCGCTTCCGCTGGAGGTGCGGGTTGCAGCCGAAATGCATCGTTTTGGCGGCTTCACCCTCGACGAAGTGGCCGAGCATCTGGATATATCCGTCGCGACGGCCCATCGGCATGTCCGCACCGTGCTTTTGCGGATCGCGATGAAGATCGAGCGGGACAATATCTGACCCCTCTCATCGGTTTGAGAAAAAAATTTGCCCGTCGATCGTCTTTTGGACTGAAGCGGATAAAGTTGCGCGCCATGCCCGGTGACGGCATCAAATGACCAGGAATGACTTTGACCGAAGCTGACAAGCCGGACCCCATCCTCGAGGAAGCTGTCGACTGGTTGTTGCGCCTGCAGAACGAGCCTGCCAGCCCGGCGACGACCAGGCAATTCGAGGCTTGGCTCCGTTGCTCCGACGCCCATGCGAAAGCCTGGGAAACCGCGCGCAAGACCTGGCATCTGATGGGTGAGGAAGCGCCGGCTCTTCGGCATTTATGGCATCGCAAGGAGGCCGCGCTTTCCCCCGCTCCACAACGAAGAAGAAAGGCCCGCATTTCCGCCCCCGCGAGTGCACGGCCAAGGCGCAGGACATGGGCCATGGCAATGGTCGCGGCAGCCATTGCTGGGATCTTCCTGGTCGCGGCCATGCCAACGATCATGCTGCGGCTCGAAGCCGACTACATCACGGCAACAGCCGAAAGCCGGAACATCAGGTTGAGGGATGGCACACTCGTCATGCTGGGTGCCGATAGCGCGATCTCGGTGAATATCGGAGACTCAGGGCTCCGCAAGATCCGGCTTCTTTCCGGCGAGGCCTATTTCGACGTTGCCCATGACGCGTCGCATCCCTTTGTCGTCGATGCAGGCGGCGTCGATGTGACGGTGCTCGGCACGGCTTTCGACGTGCGGCTGTCCACTATGGCGACGACGGTCCAGCTCGCGCGCGGATCCATCGATGTCTCCTACAAGCATCCCGGTGTCCCCGGTGAAGCAAGGCTCATGCCCGGCGAGATGGCCGTCGTGGACCGTGCCACCGGGCAGATTACCAGGGGGACCGTGGCCCAAAAGGACATCGCGAGCTGGAGGGAAGGTCAGCTTTTCGTCAATGACGAAACCATCGGTTCGGTCGTCGAACAGCTTCAGCGCTACCATTCAGCCTGGATCAAGCTGCCCGACGGCAATCTGGCGGCTCGGCGTGTGACCGGGCTTTACGATCTGCGCGATCCCGACCGAGCCTTGCGAGCGCTGGTTCAGCCTTATGGCGGGAAGGTGCGCGAGTTGTCGCCCTATGTGCGAGTTCTCTCACACTACTAGGGCTGCTCAAAAAACGACCTCAAACAAATTTTGAGCCCGCGTGAGAAAAAATCGCGGGCTGGTCGTCTTTGGTTGGCAAGCGCGTGTGTTGGCGCCGCGCGGCGGATTGGAGATCCAGGCAGATGGTTTTGAGGGGACGGCCGGTCAGGGGCCAAATTGATACCGGCGGTAGGAGAGTTGGACCGGCTGTTGAACGACGGCCTTGGGCAGCCGTCATGTTGGCTGGCCTCGCTAGCCTTCCCTTTTGTTTCCAACCGGTCGCACAAGCGGCCCAGGTCAATGCCGCACGCTCCTTCGACATTCCAGCCCAACCGCTGGCGACTGCATTGAATGCCTTCGGCCGGCAATCGGGCCTGCAGGTGACACTGGCGGCGGCAACCTCGCGCGGGGTGGTCTCCCGGGCGGTGAATGGCACCCTGACGCCGCAACAGGCCCTGGCGCGGATGTTGGCGGGGACGGGCATTTCCTTTGACATCAGCTCCGATCGCACAGCCGTCGTCGGACGGGAGGCTCCCGTCGAGACACCCTTGTCAGCGCCCGATGGCACCATCGAGCTGGACCCGGTCATCGTCCAGGCAGGTGCGAATTCGGCGACGACCGAAGGGTCGGGCGCCTACAATGCTCAGTCTGTGACTGTTGCCGGGAAGATACCCGTGCCAATCCAGGAAATTCCGAACTCGGTCTCGGTATTGACGCGGCAGCGCCTGGAGGATCAGAACCTCAATACCGTCGATGAGGCGCTGCGCCAGGCAACCGGCGTGACGGCCGTCAATTACGGCGACGGGACTTCCTATTTCAGCGCCCGCGGCTATCAGCTCGATGCTCAGTATGATGGTATGCCCGTCTCGTCGGGGATTCAGTATCAGCAGCAATTCGACATGGCGATCTATGATCGTGCGGAAGTCCTGCGCGGCCCCGCCGGATTGCTGCAAGGCACGGGCGGGCCCGCGGGCACCGTCAATTTCGTGCGTCGAATGCCCCTCGATCATTTCTCGCTGTCGACGGACACCCAATACGGATCCTGGAACTTTCTTCGCCAGACAATCGATCTGACCGGTCCGCTGAATAAGGAGGGTACCATCCGCGGGCGCGTCATCGTGGCGGGGCAGGATCGCGACTTCTTCTACGACAAGGCCAAGGAATGGCATGGTACGGCCTATGGCGCGCTCCAGGTCGACCTTTCCCCCCAGACCACGCTGAGCCTTTCAGGCGTCTATCAGAAACAGCGATTTGCTCCGTTCGACTATGGCCAGTCGCTCTATACCAACGGCGCCTTCCTCAACGCTCCGCGTTCCGCATTCTTCGGCGCGGACTGGAGTTACAACAATTTCTCCACGGCGGAAGGCTATGCCGATCTCAAGCATACTTTCGACAATGGCTGGGTCAGCAACACCTCGCTGCTCTACCGCGACATGCGCAGCAACGCCAAATATGCCTACATGACGGATGGTGTGAATCCTGCCACCAATACGTCGGACTATGCGCTCCAGTCGGGCGTGCTCGATCAGAAGTGGCTGGGCGTCGACACCAACATCTCCGGTTCTTTCGAGCTGTTCGGTCGTGAAAGCCAATTCCTGCTGGGGGCGAACTATTCCTATCGCGACAAGCACCAGCTCAGCGGCTACATGGATGGCGGTGTCTACGAGATCTATTCCGCGCATGCCACGATACCTTACCAGAACGTACCTTTCACTTATGGCCAGGATTCTCGTACACAGGAGGCGGGCCTCTATGGCCAGACCCGCCTGAAGCTGCTCGACCCGCTGACCGTCGTCCTGGGCGGCCGATTCAGCTGGTACGGCAATGAACACCGGAACCTGATCCCCGCCACCGGTACCTGGACGAGCGATCCGAGCGTCAACGGCAAGTTCACTCCCTATGCCGGCATCGTTTATCAGCTGAACAAGACCTATGCGGTTTATGCGAGCTATTCGGATATCTTCACGCCGCAGGCCGACCCAACCTTTACCGGGCAAGGACTACAGCCACGCGTGGGCAGCCAGTATGAAGTCGGCGTGAAAGGCACCTTCCTGGATGGCCGCTTGAACGCAACCCTGGCCGCCTTCAACATCGACGACAATCACCGTGCCGTCGCGGACCTAACGAACCCTATCTTCTCCGTCGATGCCGGCAAGGCGCGCAGCCGCGGCATCGAGGCCGAGGTAAGCGGTGAAATCCTCCCTGGTTGGAACCTGACCGCCGGCTACACCTACCTTCAGACGAAATATCTCAGCGATCCCAGCAATGCCGGCATGGTGCTCGATCCTGAGGAACCCAAGCATGCCTTCAAACTGTGGAGCAAATATACGTTCGAAGGCGGGCGCTTCGAGGGGCTGAGCCTCGGGGCCGGCCTGCGGGCCTATAGCCGGACACAACGCGGCTCCCCGACCGGCCCCAGCGACATGTCGAGCCAAGGTGCCTACGCCGTCGTCGATGCCCAGCTCGGTTATAAGTTGAACGATCATTTCGAGGGTACGGTTACGGTCAAGAACCTGTTGGACAGGAAGTACTTCGATCGCCTGCCGACCCGGTATTTTGGCATTTACGGCGAGCCGAGGAGCTTCCTGGTGAGCCTCAAGAGCCACTGGTGACATGGTGCCTCGACGGCTTGCCGCAGACGAAAAGCGCCCGGGCCGACGCCTGTTCCTGGCCATGCTGGGGGCCGGCCTGGGCTGGAGCTGCGTGCCGGATGACACGGCGGCTCTGCCCACCATGTCGTCGCCCCGGATCGTCGTGCTGGACTGGGCTCTGGCGGCGACCGCAGTCAGCATAGGAGCGAACGTCATCGGCGTTCCCGCCATCGATTATTACCGGCGCTCGGCGGTCGAACCCGCTCTTCCCTCGGGCGTCGTCGACGTGGGGTTGCTCTTCACGCCGAATTTCGAACTCCTGGATGAGCTCAAGCCGGATCTCATCGTCATCCCGCCGGCCCTTCAGGTTGCCGGCGGCCTGCTCAAGCGGACCGCCCCCGTAGTCACGATCTCGTTGGAGCATGAGGGACGTCATTCGATCGAGGCGGCAGCAACGGCGACCCGCCTTCTCGCCAGTCTCCTGCGGATGCCGCAGCAGGGAGAAGCCTTGATCGAGGATACTCGGCAGCACCTCGCACAGGCCGCAGCGGAGGTGGCGAGATGGCGCGGGCGGCCCTTCTTCATAGCCATGTTCGCCGATGGGCAGCATCTGACTCTCTTTGGTCCTAAAAGCCTGTTCGCCGACGTGCTCGGCGCGCTTGCCTTGGTCAATGCGGAGGAAAAATCCGGCTTTTGGGGAGGGCGGATCGTGGTGGGTCTCGATAGGCTGGCTGGCGTGCCGGACGCCGGCATCATCCTCATCGATGCCGGTGATGGCAATGCGATGGCGCAAGCAAGCGCGGGCGGAATCTTCTGGAATTCCTTGCCGGCTGTCCGGGACGGCAGGGTGTTCCAGCTACCGGCCATTCTCGAAAATGGCGGTTTGTCCGCAGCGGATCGCTTCGCGAGACTGCTCGTGGCGTCCCTGAAAGCCGGGGTCCCTTGAAATGGAGGACCGCAACAAGCGGCTTTTATGGTGTCTGGCCGCGGGACTGGCGTTGGCTTCGCTGGCTTTCAGCCTGCATGGCATGTCCGAAATCCTGTCGGCCGGCCTGTGGTGGAAAGCTCTCTTCGCGCCCGACGCCAGCGATCTCGGCCAACTGACGGTCCATTACAGCATTCTTCCCCGCATCGCCGCCGCCCTTCTCGTGGGTGCGGGGCTCGGCCTGGCCGGGGCGATCCTGCAGCTCGTCTTGCGCAACGCTGCCGCCGAACCGGCAACGCTCGGCATTGCGGCCGGCGCCTTTCTCGCGCTGAGCGCAGCCTCGATGCTCATGCCTGCCTTCGCCGGTGCCAATCGGACCGCAATCGCTTTTGCCGGGGCCCTGATTGCGGGCCTGGCCGTCGTCGGGATGACCTGGCGCGGCCGGTTTTCGCCTCAGACCACGCTCGTCGCGGGGCTCGTGATCGGCCTTTATGCCGGGGCCGCCAATACCCTGCTGATCATGCTGCATGGAGGCCTGATAACCCTGTTCATCTGGGGTAGCGGTTCGCTTGCGACACAGGACTGGCAGACGGTCTTCTATCTTGCGCCCCGGCTGGTGCCAGCTTTGGTGCTTTCGCTGCTCATGGTTCGACCGATCGCGGTGCTTGCCGTCTCCGACGAGGCGGCGAGCAGCCTCGGTGTGTCGCCGGGGGCAATGAGACTCGCGGGGCTTTCCGTCGCGTTGTGGATCACGGCGGTTTGCGTTGCAGCCGTCGGCGTGATCGGCTTTGTCGGCCTTGCCGCGCCCGAGATCGTGCGCCGCCTCGGCTATCACCGCGTCGGCTCTCAATTCTTGCTTTCGCCCATGATCGGAGGGCTGCTGCTTTGGCTGACCGACCAGGCTTTCCGCACGATCTTCGGCGGCATCGAGATTCCGGCCGGTGCCGCCACGGCCCTGCTGGGCGCACCGCTGCTTGTCTGGCTCGTCATGCAACGCTCGATGAAGAGGCATCTTCCGCCACGATCGTTCGTCGCCCGCAGGCGCAGGGCAGGGGTTCACCCGGGCTGGCTCGTTGGATTGGTGCTGCTCACCGTCATCGCCTCGCTTCTGGTCGGCCGTGGCCTGCACGGCTGGAACATCTCCGGCCTTTCGACCTGGGAGGCCACCTTGTTTTGGCGGGGGCCGCGTATGCTGGCGGCGGGAGCTGGCGCGATCCTGCTTGCCGTAAGCGGATGCATCATCCAGCGCCTGACGGCAAACCCATTGGCAGGGCCTGAAATTCTGGGCGTCAGCTCAGGTGCGGCCTGCGGTGCCGTCGTCGCTATCATGCTCCCCGATGGAGCCCAGCCCCTCGCTCCCGTGCTCAGCATGGCCGGCGCGGGCATCGCGCTGATCCTGCTTCTGGCCATGGCGCAGCGGCGTTCATTCGAGGCCCACGATCTGTTCGTTGTCGGCATGGCCACGGCGACGGCGTTCAGCGCCCTCGTTTCGATCGTGCTGGCCAGCGGCGATCCGCGCGTGTTCGATCTGCTACGGTGGTTGAGTGGCTCGACATTCCTCGCCCAGCCGCGTGACGTCGTGCTTCTTACCGCCGCCGTCGGCGTGATGGCGGCCATATTGCCGCTACTCGCACGCTGGCTCGAGCTTCTGCCTCTCGGGCAGGGCATGGCGATGGAAGTCGGCATGCCGGTAAAAGGGAGCAGGGTGATCCTGCTTGCCTTCGCCTCCGGATTGGTCGGGCTGTCGGTCCTAACCATTGGCCCGCTGAGCTTTGTCGGGCTGATGGCGCCGCACCTTGCGCGCATGCTCGGTTTTCGCCGTCCGATTGGGGAGTTTTCAGCGGCCGCCGCCATCGGCTGCCAGCTGATGATCGCAGCCGACTGGCTGGGACGGGTCGTGATGTTCCCCAATCAAATACCGGCTGGCTTGATTGCAAGCCTGATCGCACCCCTCTGTTTCCTTGTGCTCGCTTGGAGGGCGGCTGATTGAGTGTGACGGAGGACAGGATCAGATCTCACTTTTACCAGGTCGCGAAAAAATTCACCCGACGGTCTCGTCAGATATCCCGGATGTATGCACGCGAGGCTGTCTGCTCGAACCAATTGTTGGTCGTGGCTCATTCCTGGGCCTTGCGCCAATAGGCGACGATGAGATGCTTGTGCTGGCGCAGGCCGCGCTCGCCCAGGAGCTGCGCGCGCAAAGTGCGAAAGGCCTGATATTCACAGCCCACCCAGGCATAGAGGCGGGAACCGTCGCCAGGTAGGGCGGTACGGCTGACCGCATCTACCAGCAGGTTCGTGGTGCCGGCAGGCGCGCCGTTGCGGAACAGCCATTCGATCTCGATGGCCGCGGTAAAATCGAACTGCTGCACCTCGCCTTTGTCGGCAACCTCGATCAGAACCTTGCCTCGCGCGCTCCCAGGCAGGCATTCGAGCATACGCCCGATCGCCGGGAGCGCGGTCTCGTCACCCGCGAACAGATACCAGTCGGCCTCAATCAGGCCGCCACCGCCCGGCCCGAGAACCCCGACTTCCTCGCCTGGCGTCACGCTCTCCGCCAGGCTGGAGCCCGGGCCGGCATCGGCATGGCGCACGAAATCGATATCGAGCGTGCCCGCTGCGGCGTCGAGCGAGCGCACGGTATATTTGCGTAAGGTGGGTTTGCGATCGGGATTGGGCCAATGGATCAGTCCGTCCGGGCCGACGCTCGGCCATTGCGGTTCGGGCAGGTCTGGGTGCTGCGCGAGGATGTTGAGATGCAGCGCCTCCATGGACTGGTAGCGCGAGACGTCACTGGCGGAGAACGTGATGCGGCGCATGTGAGGCGTCACGTCCTTCACTCCGATCACCCGGAAGATCTGGAAGTTGGGAGGGCGTGAGATCTCCGTGCCATCCCCGGTCCAGGCGATGGCAGGCCGCCTGCCCTGGGCAAATTCGACGATATGCGAGGCTACAGCCTGACGGATGAAATAGAGCTCCTCCAGGCTCTCCGCCTCGGTGTCGACCAGCGTGGCCGCGCCGGTGTTCGAAAAGCGTGCCCGGGCGCCGCGGAAATTGAGGATATGAGCGCCGTCGCGGTGCTCGACCTCGGCACCATGCTCGATGAAATGCTCGCAGAGCGGCACGATTACCGCTTGGGGATCAGGCAATTCGATACGGGCCTGGGCGACAAAACGCTTCATGGGATTGCTTTCTGGTGTTGATGGGCCGGGACGGAGCCCGAGCTACTGCGCTCGACCACACCGTCGACCATGATCTGCAGCCGTCCCTGCGAACAACGTTCCACTCGCGCCGCGACGTCGTAGACATCGGCCAGCATGCGTTGGGTGAGGATTTCGTCGGGCGGCCCGGCGCCATGGAGCCTGCCCTGGCGCATGACGATGAGGTCATCGGCCCATTGCGCCGCCAAGGCGAGATCGTGCAGCACGGCCACCACGATGCGCCCGCCCGCAGCATAGTTCTTGATGCTGCGCATGATGAAATATTGCCGGGACGGGTCGAGTGCGCTCGTCGGCTCGTCGAGCAGCAGCACGGGCGGCGCGCAGGCGATGGCTTGCGCCAGGCTCGCGACCTGCTTTTGTCCGCCGGACAACCGATCGAGTGGCAGGGAGGCGAGATAGGGCACGCCGAGACCGGTAAGGACATCCAGCGCCCGCTCGGCATGTGAGCTTGTAGCCTCGCCGGCCTGGGCGACCCGCAGGGTCGCGATCACCGTTTCGAGCACGCTGAGGGAGACGTCGAGCGGCAGAGCCTGAGGCATGAAGCCGACCAGCCTTGCCCGTGCGGCGGCGCTTATGTGGGTGAGGTCGCATTCGCCCAGCGCGACCTGGCCGCGCATGCGAATGAGATGGGCCATGGCGCGCAGCAGGGTCGACTTTCCGGCACTGTTGGGGCCGACCAGCGCCACCAGCCGTCCTGGCTGCAGGGGCGGCAAGGTGAGATCGGTGATGATGTCATGCCCGCCATAGCCGGCATGAAGCCCGCGCACGACGAGCGCCGGGGTATGATCCGTTTTCATCGGCCTTTCCCAAGCGTCCGCAGCACCAGGGTGAAGAACACCGGCAGGCCGATCAGCGCCGTTATCACGCCAACGGGCAGGAGCAGGCCGGGTATCATCAGCTTGGTGACGATGGAGGCGACCAGCATGACCAGCGCTCCCACCGCCAAACTGGCGGGCAGCAGGAAGCGATGGTCCTCTCCGACCAGCAGCCGCGCGATGTGCGGGCCGACCAAGCCGACGAAGCCGATCACGCCGACGAAGGCCACCGCAGTGGCCGAGAGCAGGCCGACGCGCAACAGCGATCCTAGGCGCAGCCTGGCAATGTCGACGCCGAGGCTGCGGGCGCGTTCTTCCCCGAGACGCAGCAGTGTGAAGCGCGAGGAGGCGGCCAGAGAGAAGGGAATGCTGCCCGCCAGCACGACTGCCAGGATCAAGGTGGTGGCGGCATCCGCGCGCACCAGGCTGCCCATGCGCCAGAAGACAAGCTGCTGCAGGGCATCGGTGGAGGCCATGAATTGCAGCAGCGACAGCAAGGCTTCGGCCGACAGGCCGATGGCGATGCCGAACAGGATTAGGGTCTGGGGGCTGGCGCCGCGCCAGCGGGCAAGCGCATGGATTGCTCCCAGCGAGAGGACGGCGAACAGAAAGGCGTTGGCCGAAACCATCCAGCTTGCGGGCAGCCCGGGCAAGGACAGGCCGAGCACGATCGCCACTGCCGCGCCGAGAGCGGCGCTGTAGGACACGCCGAGCGTGAACGGCTCGGCGAGGGGATTGCCGAGGACCGTCTGCATCTCCGCTCCCGCCAAGGCGAGGGCGGCGCCGACCAGCAGCGCCATCACGCTCATCGGCAGGCGGACCTGCCAGACGATCACCCGGACGGAGCGAGTGACCTCGTCCGTGCCGAAGAGGGCGGCCAGCGTGTTGCGTAGGCCGACGCTTGAGGCGCCGACGACGAGATCGATCGAGAAAGCGGCGAGCCCGAGCGCGATCAGCGCGAGGACCAGGAGCAGCCGGCGGCGCTGGCTCGCGCGATAGTCGGTGAGGGCAGAACGACCGGAGTTCTCGGCGGAAGGGACGGGGCTCATGGCGTCGACGGACCCGCCACAGGTCCCGCATCGATCCAGAATGTTCCCTCGACCGGGGCTGCCAGGAAACGTTGGTTGATCTCGGCCAGGGTTTGCGCCGGATCGAGATCGGCGAACAGATCCGGATGCGTCCATTTGGCCAGGCATTCGACCGCCAGGATGTTCAAGGCCGAAATGGCGACCTGGTGCGACAGGCCATAGGCGCGACCCTCGCGCACGGAGCTGAGTTCGCCGAGAAGATTGCGCCGGACCACGGCACGCAAGGAGGCACGGGCGGCCTCCGGCTCGATTCCGGCGCCGAGAACGAGGCCCCCGCGCTTGGCCAGATGCGAGCCGCCGGTACCGATATAGATCCGGGGATCGGCGGCCAGGACATATTCCGGGCTGAGCTGGCCATCATAGCCGGGGACGATGTCGGCGCCGAGCACGCGACCGCCGACAAAGGCCAGGTCATGCGTGATGGGATTGTCCGCGCCAGGGATGGAGCAGCATTGCAGGCCGGCATGGGCATCGATGAGGAGCTGCGGCCAGGTGTCTCGGGGCTGCGTTTTCACGCCTTCGAGCCGCTGGGCGATACGGTCGTAATGGACCTTCAGAAAGGCTGCGAAGGCCTCGGCGCGGGCTTCCTGGCCAATTGCCCTGCCGAGCAGGCGGATCGAGGCCATGGTCACCTCGCCTGCCGTCTGCCCCTTGTTTCGAGGAGAATCGAGAAAAATCACCGGCACGCCGGCAGCCTCCAGCTTGGTGGCAATAGCCTCCCAATCGGGTTGCCAGATGCTGATGACGAACAGATCGGGCTGCGCAGCAAGGATCGCCTCGACTGAACTGTTGGCGGGCGAAACCGCGCCGACCACCACAATGTCGTCGATCTCGGGGAAGCGGCGGTGGAAGGCATCGTAAAGGCCGCGGTCGAAACGCTGTGGCGCGGCCCAGCCGGCGAGCTTGGAGATCGGCTGCGGATCGACCAGAGCCAGCGATAGCAGGACAAGGCTGTCATTGGTGACGATACGCTTGGCCGGCTGTTGCAGGTGGACTTCGCGTCCAGCGGCGTCCGTCAGCCGGATATCCGCCCGCGCAATGGATACCAGGCTCATCGTGGCCAGGATCAACCCGCCGAGCAGGAGGAGAGCCATAGATCCGGCCATCCTGGCGGCGGCCCTAGCCTGCGGTTCAGTGCGAAAGAATTTTACGATCATCACCATGTATATTTCAGATTCGCCGTGATCGCGCGCCCCGCGCCGTAATTGCAGCTGCCGCCGGTCCGGTTGAGGCAGTGCGAGACATAGGTCCTGTCGAACAGGTTGGTGGCGTTGACCCGCAAGGTCGTGCCCTGAAGCTCCTTGCGTAGCGTGCCGAAATCATATTCGGCGCCGAGGTCGACCAGCATGCGGCCTGGAATTCGCAAGTCCCGGTAGTAGGTGACGTCGGTCTGGTAGGAAGAGGTGGCGCGCATGCCGGCGCTCAGCGAAAGGCCGGGCGTAAAGGCGGGGCGATAGAGGGCCCACAGGCTGGCCTGATGCTCGGGCAGACGCAGCATTTCCCGGCCGCGCTCCACCGCATTGGTGGAGGACAGGATCTTCGAGTCCGAATAGGCGTAGGAGGCCATCACCTGGAATTGCGGGGAGAAATCATACTTGCCTTCCAGTTCGATGCCGCGCACGCGCTGGCGGCCGTTCTGGACAGAACCCGCCACTCCGAGGGAGGACAGTGAGTTGTCGGTGGTGAGCTGGAAGACCGAAGCGCCCACCATGCCCCCGCCGCCGGGGGGCTCGTATTTCAAGCCGGCTTCGTACTGCTCCGCTGTCAAGGCCTCGAAAGGTTGCCCGTAAGCGCTGGTTCCAAGCAAGGGCAGGAAGGAAGTCGAATAGCTCACATAGGGCGCCAGGCCGTTGTCGAACAGATAGGTGAGGCCGGCCCGCCCGCTCAACTGCCGGTCCCTGGTCGTGTAGGTCCTGTACTTCCCCGGCGGGCGGACGGTCGTGTGAATTTGCGAGATGTCGTAGCGCAGGCCGAGCGTCGCGACCCAGCGCTCATAGCGGATCTGGTCCTGGACGTAGATGCCGACCTGATCCTGCTTCTGCATGCCGGATCGCTGGAGCGGTGCCAATGGGAACGGGCCATTGCCATAGACGGGATCGAGGATGTCGATCGGCCGTATCGAGCCACTATTGCCGAAATTGGTGGAAGAGGTGCCGTGCACATAGTCGAGGCCCGCCAGCACGGTGTGGTCGAAACGCCCGGTGGCGAATTTGGCCTCGACCTGGGTGTCGACGGTGAAGGCCGACAGTGTGTCCTGCGACATGGCGGTGACACGGTTGAGGGTACGTCCGTCGGGCTGCCAGGCGAACGCAGGGTTTACCAGCACCAGCTTCATGCTCTGGTCGGAGCGGGCGAAGCGCAGGTTCTGGCGCACCGTCCACGTGTCGTCGAAGCGATGCTCGAACTCGTAGCCCAGATGGAAATAGTCGCGGTGGAAATGGCCCCAATCCGGTTCCCCCAGGAAGAGATCGCGCGGGATCTGGCCCTTCGGATTGCGCTTCAGCGTGCCGACGGCCGGATAGAAGCGCGGATTGAAGATGGGCCTGTCATTTTGATAGTAGCCGTAGAGTGTCAGCGTGGTTTTCTCGTCGGGGCGCCAGCTCAGGCTCGGCGCGATCAGCAATTGCCGATCGCGCTCATGATCGATCTGGGTGTTGAGATTCTTGCCCAGGCCGATCAGCCGGTAAGACCAGGCACCGTCTTCGCTGAGTGGGCCGGTGAAGTCGAAAGCACCCTGGATGCCGCCGAAGGCGCTCGATTGCAGCGACACTTCCCGTCGGGCAGTGCTCAGCGGACGCTTGCTGACCTGGTTGACGAAGCCGCCCGGCACGGTGCGGCCATAGAGCACCGAGGCTGGTCCCTTGATCACCTCGACACGGTCGAGTGTGTAGGGATTGATGGCAGGGTTGGCGTAGCCGCTGGGGTCGCCGGGGAGGACGAGGCCGTCGAGCCAGGTGGTGGCATAGGTATTGAAGCCGCGGATATAGAGCCAGTCATAGCGGATGTCGTTGCCGTTCGGGTCCGACATCACGCCCGGCGTGTAGCGCAATGCCTCGGCCACCGTATTGGCGCCTTGCGCATCCATCTGCCCGCGCGTGACGACGCTGACCGCCTGCGGCGTCTCGATCAGGGGCGTATCGGTCTTGGATGCGCTCTTGTTGCGTTTGGCCACCACGCTCCGCTCGCCACTCGGGCCGTTCGTCGCCTGGACGATCACTGGATCGAGCTCGATCGGTTGTGACGTTGCTGCTGCGTTCTGCTGCGCCCAAGCAGCCGGTGCGGTTGCGCCATGAAGCAGAGCGATGGCAAGCGCCAACCCGGAGACGTTTGTAACCATACGCAGTTGCAATACAATTCCTGTGCAGTCTAGATTGATTCTAGATTTTAAATTTCGCAACGATTCTCTGGTAACGCTGCGACTATATTCTAGTTTTGATCTATTCAAAAACATGCGCGGTCCAGGGAATTGACTTACCATATGAGTTAAATTATCGGCTATGGCATTGTTTCGTGCTTGGCAATGTTAAGGTCTTTGCGCAACGATCTTAGATCTTTGCGCGCCGATGAAATTTTTGGTGACGGATGATCGCTGCGTCTCAAACCCCAACCTCGGGGTAGGGGGATGCCGAACGCAGATGGAAGGGCTTTGCCGATGAGCGCAGTTTCAAGCCGGCGTGGCCAGGCGACCGGCGGCGAGCTCAAGGCCATTCGCGTGCGCGATTTCCTCGAACGGGAGCGGGTTGCTCTCGACAGCCCCGACAGCCGCCTTTCTATGGACGACATCCTGATCGAAGGCGAGTTCATGCATCGGGAATTACGTCCGGGCCTATTCCTGCATGGCGGCGACGTGGTCGAAGAGCACGCGTTCACGGTCACCTCGCATTTGCAGCCGGGTCTGTCCTGCATCTTCTTTGTGGACGGCGAGGTCGGACTGGGGATCGGCGACCGTCGGTTCGAGTTCCGGGGCGGTCCGCGCGGAGCGATGGAGGGCGTGGCCATCATGAGCACCACTGCTGAGATCTTCCGCAGGATCTCACGGGAACGCCAGCATGTGCGCCATCTGGTGGTGTCCGCTTCGCCGGAATGGCTGCAGGTCGAAGGCCTCGAAGCAGCGCATGGCGAAGGTTTTGTCGGTGGCCTGCTGAAAGATCATCTCGGTGAGCATCGCTGGACACTAACGCCGCGCCTGGCCGAATTGGTGCGACAGGTCATGACGCCGACGGCCTTCGCGCCAGAATTGCGCAATCTCTATCTGGAGGGGCGCGCCGTGGAGATCGTGGCAGAAACCATCGCCGCGGCGACGCAGACGGATCGCCGCAGGCCGGTCGGCAGCACTTTGGCCCGTCAGGACCTCGTTCGCCTGAAACGCGCCAAGGATCTGATTGATGGGCATCTGGCCGAGCCGCTCAGCATCGAGGCGATTGCCCGGGAGGCGGGGGTCTGCGCCAGCGGATTGCAGCGACTGTTCCGGTTGAGCGAGGGTCATAGCGTGTTCGACTATGTGCGACGCATCCGATTGGAACACGCCCACATCGCCTTGCTTTCGGGCGAAAAGAGCGTGCAGGAGGCTAGCGAGTTGGCCGGCTATGCCAGCCCGGCCAATTTTGCCACGGCCTTCCGGCGACAATTCGGTCTTGCCCCACGCGATGTATTGGCTAAGCGACGAGCCCATTAAGGAGTCGGATGCAAGGCGGTTGATCGACGCGATGTTTCAGCTGGGGACGCGAGCGGGTGACCCATCCCTCTGGTGCCACATACGCCAACCTGTCGCGGGACTTCCCGCTTCTGATGCGATGGATCGAGCGGTCGCGTGGCAAATGCCTGGACTTCTCTATTCGGCGTGTTGAAGCATGGCGCTTTCGAGCTTCATTACCAAGGCGGGCTCGATGCCTTTCGAGGCCTCGCTTCTCTTCAGGATCGGTGCTTTTGACCCTCCCGGGGTGGGGCATTGGAATGAGGGGAGCAATCTAAACAGTGTTTTCTCCACGTTGCCATGGTCGACACGAGTCCTGGCACGCTCTTCCTCATCCTTCGTCCCGCGAAGGACATCTGGCCCGCTTCCCTGAGCGCTTACTGACGCACATGTTTTGTAGGGACACCGCAGGCCGGAGATCGTTAGACCACCCCGCGTAGGTTATTGCTCGCTGCGGCACGACAACCCGAATTTGCGCTTCCGTTGGGTGTTCGGAATATCCAACAATCGTAGCCGTACAGTTGAAGCGGTTGGTAGGGAAAGGCGCATCGGCACATTCGATGCCAGCATATGAGAGAACTATGCTGCCGTACGAAATACGCCACTAGGATCATCGGCAAATAGACTGTCTAGTACGTGGCGGCAGACCTCCAATGATCGCAAGCAGTGATTAAACCCTGCCCCCGCAACCAGTTCTGTCATAATTCAATCGCCGTCTGGGTCTAACCACCCCGGTGGCGTTTTGCGTTCGAGCGCCCGCCACGCAGGCGGATCAACCATGATGGTCATGAAGGCTACCTCCTGGCGTCGAGAGTAACTAATCGGGGCCTGTGCTCGGGCGAAATTGAAGGCGTCCGGCAATCGCCGGCTCGTTTTCCATTCCGAAATGAGCAGAGCTGCTTGTTGTTCAAAGTGCACGCCGTTTCTCTTGATGCCTGTCAATGTCCAGATCAGCATTCGAATTATATTGAGAGTTTGCCGAAAAGGAGCAGGGCTCGATGAGATACTCGGCGGTGATGGTGTATGTCGATACTGGCGGCTACAATGCTGCTCGTATCGATCTTGCCTGCGAAGTCGCGAGACATTTCGAGGCTAGACTTATCGGGGTGTCGGCAAGCGCCGCGCAGCCGTGGGCTGTGCTCCCTGAAAAGAACTCATTTGCCATCAGCCCGGATAGCGGTCCCAATCTCGACCGCGCCGAGGCCAACCTGAGCTGCGCGAAGGACCTATTTCATCGTGTCGTGCAGAACCATCAATGCCGCCTTGAATGGCGAAGCTCCATCGACAATCCAAATGATTTCGTGGCTGGCGTGGCGCGCGCCGCCGATATCATTCTGGTCGGTCGGATGGGGAACGACGTTTCGCCGTATCACGCCATCGATCCAGCTAAGCTGATTTTTTGCGCGGGGCGCCCCGTGCTGGTGGTGCCGGCATCGGTCAAGACCAGTCCCCTCGGCTCGCATGCCGTGATTGCCTGGAAGGATTGTCGTGAGGCTCGCCGTGCCATTCTCGATGCTTTGCCCTTGCTGGGCAAATCGAAAAATGTGAGCGTCATCAACGTTGTGGGAGGCGAACAACGTCCGACGGCATTGCAGCAGACGAGCGACATAGAGTGCTTTCTTGCGCATCACGGCATCATGTCCCGATCTGTCATCATCGAGGACGACGGGCGGTCAATTGCACGGCAGATCATGGGTTTTGCCACCGCGAACCAGTCTGGCCTCATCGTTATGGGGGCCCGGATCCATGCCCGCCTGCATGATTGGACGATTGGCGGCGAAACGCACGACATGCTCAAGAAATGCTCTACCTGCCTGTTGCTCAGCAATTGAAATTCTCTCCCGGAGTCCCTTGCGGCCCCCCGGTCGAGCGAGGCTGAACCGCTCTCCTCGAGTACAAGCGTGGTTCAGCCATGGTGCCGAACCGGCTCCAGATGGGCCGATACGCTCAGCGTACGAGAGGCGATAGCCAAGTCCCAGTAATGATGCCCACCTTCCAGGCCAGCCCGGATCATGAGATCTTCTTTGCCCACGAGCCGAAACGGCACGATCACGTCCAGCCTCCTCATCAAGGAGCTCTTCCAAATGAGGGAGGCGGACGTGATCTTTCAGGGGCCATAAGACCGGTATTGTGTCCGTCGTCAGGCGACGCGCAGATTGTCTTCGACGCTGCGAACGCCGGCAGCTGACCACGCTGCGCGTTCGGCAACCTGCCGCTCATGCCACGCCTTGATCTTGCCGTCGAGGATCACCTTGTCGCCGATGACATTCACCTTGATCCCGTCGGCCTCGAACTCGGCATCCCGTTTGAGCGCGGCCAGGATCTTGGCCTCGACGTCTGGAACCTGCACGCGGGCCTTGACCTCAATGTTGTTGGTTATGCCCAGTACGCCGGAGAGCTTGCGAACCGCGCGATAGGCGGCTTCTCGCTGAAACTGCCAGTCGACAATGCCCGCGAGGGTGACCCAGCCCTTCTCGACCTTCACCTTGACGACGCCCTCGGGAACCATGGCGTCCCACGAGATGACAGAAACGGCCCTCGACGCGATCTGGTCGTCGGCTGTCTTCTTGTGATCCGGGTAGCGGACCTCGATTTCCTCGGCGATTGCACGAACGCCCTTGATGCGGCGCGCCAATGTTTCGGCCGCAATCTTCTCGGCATAACTGCCGACATGGCCGCTTAGCGTGATGATACCGTTTTCGACTGCAACACCGATACGAGCTGCATCAATGCTTGGATCGAAGTCGAGGGCGTCGATGATCGATTGACGCAAGACCTTGTCATTCATCGTTTCTCTCCATTTTCATGTGTCGTGCGAAGTACCGGGGACAAGTGTACCGGAAGCCCGGGAAGCGGCGCCCACGCGGCGTTCTTGACTTCGATCGTCCGAGCGACGCTGGGTGAAGGCCTGGACGCAGTCACTGGCAATGCGCGTTCGAGGATTTGGCCTCCATTGAACCTGGCGAGGTTGCCGGTACTTGAAGTTCATCACATGCTGGGAATGGGCACGTTGATTTCTATCAAGACGATCGGCACAGGAAGCAAATTCCGCTGCGAATACTTATTTGTTGATGCCTGCGAAGGTGTCCGGATTGCGGATATCGGCCCAGACTCCGCCTCGGATGTGAGTGTGCCGTCGAAGAAGGGCCAGCCTCGACGACTTCCCGAAAGCAGGGAGCGGCGAACCCTAGTGGCTCAGCAGGCAGCATTTGGTTGAAGAATGCAGGAGGTCGTGGGTAACGCCGCCAAACATCCATTCCCTTGCCCGAGCATGGCCATAGCCTCCGGCAACGATCAAGTCGGCATGCTGCCGCTCGGCATGGACAAGAATGGTCTCGCAAACCGTGCCGTCGACCGTTTCGAGAACCTGTGCATGTGTTTCGACGTCGTGAAGCCTGAGGAACTCCGCGACGGCATCGACGCGCCGCGCAGCGTTGTCCCGGCCGCTTTCTTCCACGACCTCGACGATGCTGACACGCGATGCTTCCCGCAGAAATGGAAGGGCGTCAATGACAGCCCTGCGAGCCTCGCGCGTGTTGCTCCAGGCCACGAGGACATGGTCCGCCGCCAGTTGCGAGAGGCTGGGTGGCACGATCAGAACCGGTCGGCCGCAGCGAAACACGACCTCTGCCGGATCCAGCGCCAGGTGCGGCAGATTGGGCGGGTTGTGGCGGCGCTGTCCCACAACGATCAGATCGGCCCTGGCACTTTCATGATACAGCGCGTCGGCCGGAAACTGCATGCTGGTCTGCCATTCCAAGTCCTCGCGATTGGAAACCGCGGCATCCCTGAACCGAGGCTCCAGGTCCTCGTCGCCATACCAAGGCAGGACCGGGCGGCTAATGGCGGGATCGTGGCCGAGAGAAACCGGCTTCACCTGTTCCCTCGCCGCAAGATCGATTGCGGGTACGCAACCAATGCCAATGAGTTTGGCGTTGAACCGCGAAGCCAGCGTTGCCGCGAGTTTGGTCCTTTCGTCACTTTCCTTGTTATCCTGCACATGGACCAGCATGCTGGTATAGGTCATGTTTCCGCTCCGCGTATGGGATGAAAAAGTCATTGTTGCCCAAAGGGATAGCGGATCCGTGGCAGATGTCGTTGATCTTGCGCAAAGGACCTATGAACCGATGGCGAAGAAGAGTGCCGGGATCTTGCTCTATCGGTTGAAAGGCGAACGACCGCGACATTGAAATTCTTCTCGTTCATCCCGGCGGGCCGTTCTGGGCGAAACGAGATGAACAGGCCTGGTCGATCGCCAAAGGGGAATACGATGTCGGTGAGGATGCTTACTGCGCTGCCTTGCGTGAGTTTGAGGAAGAACTCGAGATGCCATGCCCCCAGGCTGTGCCGATCGACTTGGGTGAAATCCATTACTCCAGCGGCAAGCGCATCGTTGCCTGGGCGGTGGCAGGTGATTTTGATCCCGGCGAACTGCGCAGCACTATGTTCGAGATGGAGTGGCCGCCTCGCAGTCGGCGCCTCATGCAGTTTCCCGAGGTGGACAAGGCGCAGTGGTTCGCGATGGCGGAGGGACGTAGCAAGATCCTGCCTGCTCAGCGGCCTTTCCTCGAACGATTGGCAGAGCAACTCGGGCATGACCGCCACTCTGCGCCGAGGTGACCGCGTTTTTTCAGATCGATGTCTCGAAGGAATGAATCGTCGAGACAGGTCTGTCAGGCCGGCCGGTTCGTGGCCGGCGATGCCGGTCGCAAGGCCCGCAGAGCGTTGAGCACGACGGCGAGATCAATCGCCTCCTGAAGAAAGGCGCCAGCTACGGGATCGAGATACCCCAACGCAGCGCTTACCATGCCGACCAGCGAGAGCCCCATGCCGATCAGTACGCTCTGCAGGGCAATCCGACGCGTGCGGTGTGCGATGGTGAGCGCTTCTGCAACACGTTCGATCCTGTCGACCAGCACCACGACATCGGCCGCCTGGGAGGCGGCGACGGCGCCCCTTGCCCCGAGTGCGGTGCCCACGTCGGCGGAAGCGAGAGCGGGGGCATCGTTGATGCCATCTCCGATCATCATCGTGGGGGCGTGGCGCCTTTCCGCCGCTACGGCAGCCACCTTGTCCTGCGGCGTTGCGTCTGCGATGACATCGTCCAGCTTGAGCAACGTCGCCAGGGGTCGGGCGATGTCGGCGCGGTCGCCGGTCAGCAGGATGATGCGCTCGATCCCACTGGTACGAAATGCATCGAGGGTCGAATATGCATCGGGGCGCAGCTCGTCTTTGAACAGAACCCGGCCGACATAATGTCCGTTCGAGGAAACGTGGAGTGCAGCATGGCCCGTCGGCACCGATGAAGTCTTCTCGGCCCCAGCATCAGGCTCGACGAAGTCCAGGCGTCCGATCCGGATGCGAGCTTCCTCGACAAATCCTTCCACGCCGTTTCCCGGGCTCTCATGGACTTCATCCGGTGGAATGAGGTCGATAGTGCGCCGGCGTGCTTCTTCGACCAGGGCCTGCGACATGACGTGATGAGAGGCTTGACCGACCGAGCCGGCCATGCGCAGGAGTTGCTCAACGCTCACGGATGGCTCGGGCTCGATCCGGGCGATCGACGGATAGCCGTGTGTCAACGTTCCTGTCTTGTCGAACAATACGGTGCGGATCCGGGCCAATGTCTCGAGTGTACCAGCGGTCTTGACCATTACGCCGCGCTTGGCGCAGCGTGACATGCCGGCGACCAGGGCAACCGGCACTGCGAGGATGAGCGGACAAGGGGTGGCCACGACGAGGACTGCGAGTGCGCGGTGAGGAGAGTCCCAGATCCACCAAGCCAGCCCGGCCAACCCCAGGGTCAGCATGAGGAAACCGATGGCATAACGATCGGCCATCCGTGCCATGGGGGCCTTGGATTGACGGGCACCCTCAACGAGGCGGAGGATTGCGGCGTATGTGCTCTCTCGTGCAGGCATGGAAACCCGCAGATCGAAGGCGGGCCCCGCGTTCACGATTCCGCTCGAAAGGGCATCGCCGGCAAGCCTTCGCACCGGCATGGCTTCCCCGGTAAGGGCCGACTCGTCCAAGGTCGCATCAGGCCCGATCAGCAGACCATCGGTGGGCAGGACATCTCCGGGGCGCACCAGGATGCGATCGCCAGGCAATAGGGATTCGATCGGCACCGTTTGGAGATGATCACCTTGATAAAGCTGGGCGCTGCGAGCGACCCGGCTGAGCAGGGCCGTCATGGCCGAACTCGCGCGGCCCTGCGCGAATTGCTCCAGGGCCTGGCCGCCGGCAAACATCAAGGCGATGACGACGCCGGCCAGGGCTTCGCCGCCCCAGATGGCGCCCGCCATCGCCAGAGCCGCAATGATGTCCAGCCCGACATTCCCTCGCACCAGGCCGCGCAGGATGGTGATCGCAAGGACGATCAGAACCGGTACGGTGCCGGCTAGCCATAGGATGTGCGCGACCTGCAAACGCTCCAGTAGGAAAGCAACCAATCCTGCTGGCAGCGCAGCCGCGGGAAGCGCCGCGAGTGCTGCGGAAGCCATCCGAGGCAGGTCGGGCTTTGTCGGCGGGGCAGACGCTTCCTTGGTATCTGCGGTGCGTCGTGCGGTTAAGGAGAGGTCGTGAACCATGGTGTGGCCTGCAGGCGAAGCCGGATCGAGGCATCGGAAAACAGCACCGGTTGCACTGAATGCCGGCTTTCGAATGTCTCCGTCAGTGAGCCATCAGGAGCGGAACATCGGTTTTCTCGACGAGTTCAACGGTTGTGCCGCCCATGATCCATTCTCTCAGGCGCGAATGCCCGTAAGCGCCGGTAACGATCAGATCCGCTGAGATGCGGTGCGCTTCCTGCAGGAGTGTACTCGTCACGTCCTCAGTAAGGGGAAGAACGTCCACCACCGTTTCCACACCATGCCGTACCAGATAGGTCGCAATATCCGCCAGACCCACATCCTCATCGAGGTCGGCTTTTTGCCTTTCCTCCTCGACGGTCACGACTTTGACAAGCGATGCCAGCCTGAGGAGGGGGAGCGCCTCCGCGACGGCCCTGCTGGCTTCCTTGGTATCGGTCCAGCCGATGAGCACGGTCCGGATCGGCTGCCTGGGTTGTTGTCCGGGCGGCGCCAGATAGACGCTCCGGCCACTTTCGAACAATATCGCTTCGATCAAATGCCTCCAATCGGTGTCTGCCTCGTCCTTGCGCGGGCAACTGCCGATGAACAGGTCGGTGGTTCGGACTTGCGTTGCCAGAAGGGAGGATAACCATCCCGCGGCATCCTCGATGCGCCGGATTTCGCTGGAGACGGAAAGGCGCTCGAAGCGCGGCTGCAGCCGTTCGATCGCGGCAGTAGCGCGTTGCTGGATCTGGTCCACCATGTCCATGCTGACGCCCGTACCCATCTCGCCGGCATAAATTGAAATATCGGGCAAGAGGCTGGTGAAAAGGCCGGTGAGATGGCTGTCAAAAGTCGCCGCCAGCATTTCGGCATGGGAGAGGCGAACTTCGTCCTCCTCGCTGCCATCGAGGTGGACGGCAATGGTTTTGTAATTGTCCGGGCGAACGGAGGCTCTGGCTTCCAGTGGCTGGGTCGAGGAAATGTCGGCTTTCATTGAACCCTCCTGATTACGGGAATCCACGCTCTCTGCATGCCCCGAGCGGAATGATGCCAGCCTTGCTTCTTCGAGCTTTCATTGCGTTGATCTGGCTCAAGGGAAATATCCGGAGGTCAAATATCGCGGCTCTCAGCGCCAATCCGGAAGCTCCGGAGCTGCAGAGCTTGCGCTGAATCAAAGCCGAGCCCGCGTTCCAGCCCTAAACAGGCAGGTGCACCAAGATTGACGCGTCTTGTCGCTGGCGCCCATGGCTGGCCTTGGTCGGAGGTCCTCACGGGTTGTCAGGCCGACGGAGTCGTCGCACTCCGGGCGTTGTGGTTTGCGGTCGTCGAGGAAGAACCATGATCCAGTCCAAGCCGCAGGCCAAGGTCGCCATCAGGGTGCGCGATCTCGTGGTTGGCTTTGGGGACAGGATCGTTCTCGATCACGTCGACCTCGATATTTGTGAAGGCGAAATCATCGGTTTGATCGGGGCGTCCGGCTCGGGCAAATCCGTCCTGTTGCGAAGCATCGTGGGGCTGGTGCCCAAGCGGGCCGGCAGCATTGAGATATTGGGACTCAATCTCGACGCGCTCGATGCCGAAGGGCGACGGGATCTGGGCCTTCGATGCGGAATCATGTTTCAGCAGGGGGCCTTGTTCTCTTCCCTGACGGTGAGGGAGAACATCCAATTGCCGATGCGCGAGTTTCTCGATCTTTCAGACCACCTGATGGATGAACTCGCCATGTACAAATTGAAGATGGTGGGGTTGCCGGTGGATGCTGCCGACAAATACCCTGCTCAACTCTCCGGTGGTATGGCAAAGCGCGTCGCGCTGGCTCGAGCTCTGGCTCTCGATCCAGAAATCGTCTTTCTGGACGAGCCTACTTCGGGCCTAGATCCGATCGGAGCGGGCGATTTCGACGCATTGGTCTCCGTTCTGCATCACACCATGAAGCTGACGACCTTCATGGTAACCCACGACCTGGACAGCTTGCGCAATGTGTGCAGCCGGATTGTAGCGATGGCGAAGGGCAGGATTGTCGCCAGCGGCGGTTTGGAGGCGATGCTCCTCTCTCAAGATCCCTGGGTCAAAGCCTATTTCCATGGGGCGCGTGGCCAGGCGGCTTTCGGCTGACCTCTTGGCGCCAATGCCTGGACAGGCGAGAGGCCTTTCATCGAACGCCGCATCGTACTGCCGGTGACGGCCTATCAATCATCCGTGCAGGGGGCTCGCCTATGTCTGGTGCACATTTGCAGATGGAAAGCCCAGGCCATGCCGCTGAATCCGGCCGAGGCAACGTCGATGAGGACGGGGGCATGCCACGCAGTCTGTATCGCTTCATCTGGCGAGTGAGCGGTGCCCATCAATTGTGGATCACGGTTCTGTCGATCCTTTTGTTCGCGGTCGGCACTTCCTCCCTCGAGGTGCAAAGGCGGGTCGTCAACGATGCGCTTCGCGGCGGGATCTATCGCCCTATCCTCATGCTGGCCGGCCTTTATTTGGGCATCAGCATCGCGGAAGGCTTGGTGAAGCTGTGCCTCAACATCTATAGGAACTGGGTGGGCGAGAGGGCCGTCCGGGCATTGCGCCAGTCCGTATTCGTGACGGGAGAGGGCGGTACGATCACGCCGGTGCCGGATCTGACCGAAGGCATTCAGCTTTCGATCGTTCTGGAGGAGGCGGATCCGCTCGGCGGATTTGTGGGCGAGGCTTTTTCGGAGCCTGTATTGCAGGCCGGAGTCCTGATTTCCGTCGTTGGATATCTCCTCTATCTGCAGCCATTGATGGCGCTCCTCGTCGTGTTCGTATTCTTTCCGCAGATCGGTTTCGTGCCGCTCATGCAGAACGCCATCAACCGGCGGGTGCAGATGAGGGTCGGTGTGCTGCGTGAAATGAGCGGCGCAATCGTGGGCGCAGGGGGAGCAATTGACGGAGACGGCCGTCAGCACACGCGCACCCACACGATATTCATGCAGAACATGGCCATCTACAAGCTCAAGTTCTCCATGAATTTCCTGATGAATCTGATGACCCAGCTCGGCGTGACGGCGATTTTGGCGCTGGGAGGCTATTTCGTCGTTATCGGGCAAATCGAGATAGGTACGGTGGTCGCCTTCCTCTCGGGACTAAGCAGGATCAACGATCCGTGGGGCGATCTTGTCACCTGGTATCGGGATCTGCAGGCGACGCGGGTCAAATATCGCCTTCTGTGCGAGGCCCAGAAGCTCGGGGCGATCGCGGGAGGAGTCGGGGAATGAGGGGCTGCGGTGAGGCTCGCCGAACAGAGCATCAGATCGTTTTCGCCCGCCTGATGCGGCCGACCGTGTGGTCGCAGTGCCTTACTGAGCCGCCAGCAGCGCCTTGCGAAAGCGTATGCTCGCAATGAAGAGGAAGACGACGCCGATCACGGTCAAGGCCACGAGCTGGGGCCAGACGATGGTGAGGTCGGCACCTCGATAGAGGATGGCCTGGGACAGGCTGACGAAATGCGGCGAGGGAGTGAACTGCATGGCGGTCTGGAGCCATTCGGGCATGCTCTCCATCGGCGTCGTGCTCCCGGACAGGAGGTTCATGACGATCAGGATCGGCATCACCAGCAAGCCGAATTGCGCCATCGAGGTGGAGACTGTGGAGATCAGGATGCCCAGCGCGGTGACTGAGAACAGATAGACGATGCTCGCCCCGACGAACAGGCCGAGCGATCCTGCGACCGGAACGCCCAGAAGGCGCTCGACGACGATCAGGAGCGAGAGGCTGGCTGCGACGACGATAACCAGCCCGTTCGCCCAGATCTTGGCCAGCATGATCTCGAATGGGGTGACGGGCATCACGAGCAGATGCTCGATCGTGCCGTGTTCTCTTTCGCGGATCAGCGCGGCGCCAGTGAGGATGACCGCTAGCATCGTGACATTGTTGATCACCTGCATCACGGCCGTGAACCAGGCCGATTGCAGGTTGGGATTGAACTTGGCCCGGACCACCAGGTCGACCGGGGCCGGATTGTCGGCGCTGGGCAGGGCCTTGCGTGCTTCCTCGTAGAGGATGGCCTGGATGTAGGAGGCACCGTTCCCGGCCTGGGACATGGCCGTTGCGTCGATGTTGAGCTGGACCGACGGATGACGCCCGGCCAAGGCATCCCGTTCGAAATTCGGGGGTATTTCGACGACGAATACGAAGCGCCCGGCATTCATCGTGCGATCGACGTCATCGGCATCGATGAGAACGGGTTCTTCGAAGAAGGGCTTGAGCAGGGCGTCGCGCAGGCGAAAAGACAGGGAGGAGCGGTCCTCGTCGACCACGGCGACCGAGGCATTCTGCACCTCGAAGGTAGCGCCTGTGGCGACCGTGTAGACGGCGAAGGTGAAGGTGTAGAGGATCAGGGCAACCAGAACGGGGTCGGCCTTCAGGCTGAATAGCTCCTTGATGCCGAGCCGCCATATCGTGGTGAGACGGCCCATGTCAGGCCCCCCTTTTGCGTAGCGCGAGCACGGAGGCTGCGATGAAGACCAGTCCAAACAGCAGGAGAACGGTGAGATTGGGCCAGAGGTCCCCAAAACCCAGCCCCTTGGCGAACACGCCGACACTGACGGGCTGATACCAGGCGGCCGGGAAGGCAAGACCCATCAGGCGCCCTCCACCCGATAGGGAGGAGACAGGCACGAGCAGGCCGGAGAAGTTGACGGCGGGAATGATCGCAATGATGGCGGTGGCGAAGATGGCCGCAACCTGGCTGCGCACGAAACTGGATACGAACAGGCCGAAGCCGGTGGTGGCCAGCACATAGGCGAAAGACGCCGCCAGCAAGGTGGGGAGAGACCCGCGCAGCGGGACCTGAAAGAGATAGACAGCCTGCGTGATCAAGGTGAGGCAGCTGATGAAGGCGATTGCGACATAGGGTAACTGCTTGCCCAGAAGGAATTCGATCTTGGTGACGGGGGTCGATTGGAAATTGGCAATCGATCCGGTTTCTTTCTCCTTGACGATGCCCAAGGCCGTCATCACCGCGGGGATGAGTACCAGGATCAGCACGATCACGCTCGGAACGATGGCATTGGCGCTCCGGAATGCCTGATTGTAGCGAAAACGCGGCTCGATCCCGATCGGGTAGGGGGGGGCCGCTCGCCCTCCCTGCCGCATTGCGGCATCGGTGAGGTAGGCCGTTGCCAGTCCCGTGACATAGCCGCGCGTGGTTTCTGCGCGAAAGGGCATGGCCCCATCCAGCCAGACACCGATTTGCGGGGTGAGCTGGCGCGTCAGGTCCTTGCCGAATCCGGATGGGAGCTCGATCGCCAGCTTCAGCTCCCCGCTCTGCATCCGGGTTTCGAGCTCTTCAGCCGACCGGATGGCGGGCTGCTGGGCGAAGTAGCGGGAACCCTCGAAGCTCTCGAGCAACTGCCGGCTCTGTGCGGACTGGTCCTGATCGAAAGCGGCGTAGGGGATCTTCTCCACGTCGAAGGAGATGCCGTATCCGAAAGTGAGCAGGAGCAGGACCGGGCCTATCAGAGCGAAGGCGAGGCGCAGCGGGTCACGCATGATCTCCAGCGTCTCGCGCCGGGCATAGGCCCATAGTCTACGCCCATCCAGCCGCCTAGGCCTGGTGGATGCTGCCCTGGCCGGAGCCAGCGTCCGAGCCTTGCCGATCGAACTCGCCATGCCGGCCTGCTCGAGCACCTCGACGAAGGCGTCCTCCAGGTTCGACTTGCCTCTGTCTGCCTTCAAGTCCGACGGCGTTCCGACTGCAAGCACCTTGCCTTGATGCATGAAGGAGATGCGGTCGCAGCGCTCAGCCTCGTTCATGAAATGCGTGGACAGGAAGATGGTGACACCTTCCTCGCGCGAGAGCGACAGCAAGAAGCGCCAAAATCCGTCACGCGCCACCGGGTCCACCCCCGACGTGGGTTCGTCCAGGATCAGGATTTCGGGGCGATGGATCACCGCAACGGCGAGCTGCAGACGTTGACGGATGCCGAGGGGCAGGCTTTCGGGGCCGGTGTCGGCGACGGATTGGAGATCGAAACGGGTGAGCATTTCTGCCACGCGTGGTTCGATTTCAGCACGCGTGAGACCGAAGAGCTGGGCGTGCAAGACGAGGTTCTGGCGAACCGTCAGTTCGCCATAGAGGGAGAAGGCCTGGGACATGTAGCCGACCCGGCGCCTCGTTTGCATGTCGCCGGCATCCAGAGGGCGGCCGAACAGGCGCGCCTCGCCTTCGCTCGCGGGCAGAAGCCCGGTGAGCATCTTCATGGTGGTGCTCTTGCCGCTTCCATTCGAGCCCAGAAATCCGAAGATCTCGCCCTTTTCGATGCGGAAGCTGACGTGGTCGACGGCCGTGAAATCGCCGAACCGACGGGTGAGGCCGGAAGCCTCGATCGCTGCCGGGCCATCTTCCGGGGCAGCCGGGCGCGGAGGAATCGCCAGCTCGCGCTTGCCGCCGGCGTCGGGCAGCAAAGCAACGAAAGCGGCTTCCAGGCTCGGCGCATTGGCCTGTCGTTTGATGTCGTTCGGCGAGCCTTGCGCGATCACGCGCCCTGCATCCAGGGCTGCCAGCCAATCGAAATGCTCGGCCTCGTCCATATAGGCGGTTGCCACCAGAACACTCAGGCGAGGGCTGTCCTCTCGAAGGCGCTCGATCAGGCGCCAGAACTGGCGCCGCGACAATGGATCGACGCCGGTCGTCGGCTCGTCCAGGATGATCAGTTCGGGGTCGTGGATCAGGGCAGAGCAAATACCGAGTTTCTGCTTCATGCCGCCGGATAATTTGGCCGCCGGCCGGTCGCGAAATGCCGAAAGGCCGGTCACTTCCAGCAATTGTGCAATACGCGTGCTGCGTTCGCTCGAGCCCTGGCCGAAAAGCCGGCCGAAGAAGTCGAGGTTCTCGGCCACACTCAGGGTCGGATAGAGATTGCGGCCGAGGCCCTGGGGCATATAGGCGATGCGCGAGCGATTAAGGCGCAATTGTTCGGTGGAACGAACATCGCCCCCTAGAACCTGGATCTGGCCCTGCTGGGGGCGAGTGACCCCCGCCACGAGGCCAAGCAGGGTCGATTTGCCGACGCCATCGGGGCCGATCAGGCCAGCCATGCAGCCGGCGGGTATGGCCAGGGAAACATGGCTCAGGGCGTGGTGCCGTCCATAGCGATGGACGATGTCGCGCAGCTCGATGACAGGCTCGGTCATTGCGGCAGCTTCACCAGAAGCCGGTCCGGCCAGGCCACCATCTGGCTGGTCCGCACATAGGCGACGCCGCGTATGCCCGTCTTAACCCGAGCTTCGTATTGCTTCAGGAGTGTCGGTGCGATCTTCAGCTTGACGCGGAACATCAGCTTTTCCCGTTCATCGGCCGTCTCGACCGCCTTGGGGGTGAACTGAGCATCCGTGGCAACAAAACTCACGGTGGCCGGTACGACATAGTCGGGGGCCGCGTCGAGGATGATGCGGGCTTCGTCGCCCAGGGCCAGGCGTCCCGCGGCCCGCGAGGGCAGGAAGATCGTCATGTAGACGTCCGACAGGTCGAGGAGAGTGACGACCGGCGCACCGGCTGCGACGACCTCTCCCGATTGGACGAGCTTATATTCGATGCGGCCGCGTCGTGGCGCTGTCAAAACGGCGTCGTCGACGAGCGAGCTGACGCGGGCAACCTCTGCCCGGGCGGCATCTGCCGCCGCATTGGCTTCATCGAGATTGGCGATGCCGGCCTTCTTTGCCGCCTCCGCGACATTGAGCTGGCTGCGCCGCAGGTCCAGTTGCTGCGTCGTGCCGTACCCTCGTGCGGCGAGGGTGGAGGCGCGGTCAAGTTCCTGATGGGCGAGGACGAGTTCGCTTTCGCGTTGCGCCAGCGCGGCCTCGGCCTCGGCGATGGTTTTTTCGGCACGCCGGACCTGCGCCTGCGTGCCGGTGAGCTGGGCCTGCAAGTCGGAGACGTCCATGCGGGCGACGACGGAACCTGCCTCGACAGTCTGTCCTTCCTCGACAAGGACCTGCGCCACGCGCCCGGCGAATTTCGCTGCGACCAATACGTGTTCGGCTTCGATGCGTCCGTTCGAGGAAGCGATGTCGGCGGGCAAGGCGTCCTTGCCATTCCCGTTCCATAGGCTGCGCAGACGGTCACTGATGCTGGCGTTCTGGTCGGCGGCCAAGGACATGCCGCTTGTCGTGCATCCGGCGGCCACAACAGCGGCGAGAACACAAAGTCGAAGGGGCTGGCGCAACGAATGTGCTCCTGAATGAATTGTGCGCCGGCGGGCGCCTATCCATCCTCGTTACCTTCAGTTGGGCGGCACCCGGTTGATGCAGATCAAACGCCGGTCGTTTGCACGCGAACCGGTTCTGGCGGCCGGTCTTGCCGGCTCGGCGCAAGGATGTTTGCATGTCGTCGGGAGCCGGAGTCGAAACCGATCGGCAGGAACGGCCGCGCTGGGATGGAATCAGGGCACGAGGACTGCTGCGCCTTGAAAACGCCCCGCTCGCAGATCCGCCAGCGCTTCGTTCGCCTGCTCCAGAGCGTAGGTGGTGACCGTTGTACGGATACCCGCTTTCGGCACGATTTCCAGGAAGGTCTCGGCGTCGGCCCGTGTCAGGTTGGCGACTGAAACGAGCTGCCGTTCTTCCCACAGGATACGGTAGGGAAATTGCGGTATGTCGCTCATATGGATTCCGCCGCAGACGACTTTGCCGCCCTTGCGGACAGCGCGCAGCGCCTGGGGTACGAGTTCACCGACAGGGGCAAAAATGATGGCAGCATCCAGGGGCTGAGGCGGAAGCTCGTTGGATCCCCCCGCCCAGGCCGCGCCCAGCGAGAGGGCAAGCGTCTGGGCATTGTCGTCGCCCGGTCGCGTAAAAGCGAAAATGTCCCGCCCCTGCCAGCGGGCCACCTGGGCAAGAATGTGGGCAGCGGCTCCGAAGCCATAGAGACCGAGGCGCTGTGCGTCGCCGGCCATACGCAGGCAGCGCCAGCCGATCAGGCCGGCACACATCAGGGGAGCCGTGGCGACAGGATCCTCGCATCGTGGCAGGGGAAAGACGAAGGCCGCATCCACCAGGACATGGGTGGCAAATCCCCCGTCGCGCGAATAGCCGGTGAAGGCGGGCTCATCGCACAAGTTCTCATGGCCGGACCTGCAATAGGGACAGCGGCCGCATGTGTGCCCGAGCCAGGCAACACCCACGCGCGTGCCGATATCCAGCCCTGTCACGCCCTTGCCGACACAGTCGATGATTCCAACCACCTCATGTCCGGGGACGATCGGTGTTCTCGGGTCGGGCAGTTCACCGTCGACCACATGCAGATCCGTCCTGCAGACGCCACAAGCCTCGACCTTCACTCTGACTTCGCCGAAAGACGGTGTTGGATCGGGACGGACCTCCAATCGGAGCGGCTGTCCCGTCTGATGAAGCACCATGGCCTTCATTGCATCGTCCATGATCGGGGAGGCGGAAATGTATGCGAATGTCGACTTTGGTCGATACTGCCCGATACCCCCTGGGTTTCATTCCAGATCATATTTGCCCTGTAGCGGCAGGACGGCATTCAATGCTTGCTGCCAGGTCAACACGCCTCCTGGATCGGGCTCGATGTCAGCGACAGTCCATGGGCGCCTTCCGGAATGTTCACCGGAGCGCATCGGCTTGACGGCCACCGATTGTGTCGCATGCAGACCGGCTATCTTGCGGATCTCTTGCAGACACAGCTGCTCCAATCGCACCGCGGGCAACTTTTGCCGTGCCATGCTCATTGCCTCCATTCCTTCGGATGGCCACCATGCAATCGCCCGGCTCATTCGGCCGCTGGCAATCCGATCGGCACGATGTCGGGTTCTCGTCGCATCCAGTCATTCAGTCGCGTGATCAGTTCGGCGTAGGGGATGTTGAGCGTCAGGCCGTGTCGTTCTCCAAATGACACATAGGACGTTCCGTCACCGTCGAGGCTGATATATTTCACCTGGTTGGGGTTTATGGCGTATCGCTCCCCGTTGGACGTCACTTCGATCAAACCGCCACTCACCGCGCGCTCTCCGGAAATGCCTGTTCAGGCCTCTGTTGCGTCATGGGAAGAAGGATGACGACATCCAGCCTACCGATCTCGACAGGTCTCCTACGCCGGGGGCACAGGGATGACCTCTGGTTTCGTTCACTATGGATGCCTTCGACGAAACCGACGTTGATCTGCGTCAAGGCTGTGCGCCGTTCTGCGCGATTCCGGCGTGTAGCCCTTGCCAGGCAGCACGGAGGCGGCGTGTCGAGATAAAGGCGGCCGCCCGGCTTTGTTCAGTCCGGGTTGCTTTGATCTACCGCAAGACCCGTGTTCCGATGGGGGTCTACGTTCTTCGGGTATTTGAAAAACAGGGCAATAGCGACATGTCGGAGGCTCCCTCCTCGGGTCCCAAGAGTTTTCCCCGCCTCAGCTTTTTCGGCGCCACACAGACTGTAACCGGGTCGTGCTTCCTCATCGAGACGCTCAAGGCCAGGGTTCTGGTTGATTGCGGTCTGTTCCAAGGATCCAAGACCGAGAGGGAACTCAATTACCGCCCATTTCCCTTCGAGGCCTCCAGCATCGGTGCGGTTCTTCTGACCCATGCTCACATCGATCATAGCGGCCTGCTGCCCAAGCTCATGCGGGAGGGCTTTACCGGACCGATCTTCGCGACGGCGGCCACGTTCGACCTGTGCTCGGTCATGCTGCCGGATTCGGGCCATATCCAGGAGGCGGAGGTCCAGCAACTCAATATGCGCAACCGGCGTCGTGGCCTGCCGATCGTTACGCCGATCTACACCGTGGAGGATGCCACTGCCACGCTGGCTCTCTTCAGGCCTGCCGCCTTCAAGACCTGGCTTCGCATCGCCAACGGGATCAGGGCTCGCTTCTGGAACGCAGGCCATTTACTGGGCTCGGCTTCGATCGAGGTCGAGATCGCGAACGAGGCCGGCAAGATCACGAGACTGCTGTTTTCCGGTGACCTCGGGCCCGGCCATAAATTGTTGCAGGCCGATGCCGAAGCTCCTGCAGGTTGCGACTATGTCGTCTGCGAGTCGACCTATGGTGATACGGATCGAGCCGATGCCTCGACCGAAAAACGACGGCACCTGCTGAGCCGCGAGGTCAAGGAGGCCGCGCGCTCGAACGGGGCCTTGCTGATCCCGTCTTTTGCCGTCGAAAGAACGCAGGAACTGCTGGTCGATCTGGTCAGCCTGATGAATGCGAATGAATTGCCGAGGGCGCCGATCTTCATCGATTCGCCCCTTGCGACCGCGGCCAGCGGCGTATTCGCGAAATATGTCAACCAGATGCCCAGCGGCGAGGCCCTGACCTCGGCCTTGCAGGCCCCTAATGTTCATTTCACCGAGAGCGTGGAGCAGAGCAAGGCCATTTCCCGCTTCCGTAATTTCCACATCGTCATTGCCGCCAGCGGCATGTGCGAGGCGGGGCGCATCCGTCACCATCTTCGCAATTGGCTGTGGCGGGAGGAGGCGACGGTCCTGCTCGTGGGTTACCAGGCCCAGGGCACACTCGGCCGTCTCCTTCTCGACGGCACCTCCCGCGTGCGGCTGATGGGCGAGGAGGTGGAGGTCCGCGCCCGCATCCGATCCATCGATCTTTATTCCGGCCATGCCGATGCAGGAGAACTGCTGTCATGGCTGCAGGCGCGGCTGCCTGTCGCGGGCAACGTCTTTCTGACCCATGGCGAGCGCGAGGCCATCGCCGCGTTCAAGAACAGTCTGGCGGGTGCCCAGCCTGGGTTGTCCGTAGTGGTGCCATCGATCGACGAGGTCTTTTTGCTGGATGGGGGAACTGGGCAGTGTCTCGACCGGCCGCATCCGCCACGTATCGCGCCGGAGAATTCCGGGCGGCTCGACTGGAACAACGAATTGTCCGAGCTCCTGTTGGACATCAGCCAGACCACGGCGCAGGCGGCGGACGAACGGGCCAGGCGCGTGATCATCCGACGCTTGCGAAGGGCATTGGCAAAGGAGGACGCCCCTTCATAGAGCGTTTTCCAGAAAAGTTGATTGACTTCTCGATTAAGAAAACACGTCAAAACAAAGAGTCAGAGAGCAACGTGCGATTCCGGGAAATCGCACGTTGCTTTAGGAGCATCCTCGACCGTTTCAGCATCCGGCAGTTCAAGTCGTTCCAAGGTCCATGGAGACCAGGGCCAACGTGGAATCGCCTGGCACCGGCGCGACGCTAAAGCCCATGTTGCGCTCCAGTTCGATGGCGTCGTAGTTGGCTCGGCTCTCGAGGGACTCGATCCGGCGCATGCCGCGCTGTCGCGCCTGCTCGGCCACGAAGCTCAGCAGTTCCCAGCCAATTCCCCGGTTTCGGTAGTCGCCGTGGACGCTGATGGCGACCTCACCGCGCTGGCCATCGTCGCTGCGGACCAGCATGGCGGTGGCGACCGCCATATTGCTGGCCTGATCGAAGGCAAGAAAGGTCTCGATGCGGTCGTGATCGGCATTTGCCATCTTGCTGATCCATTCCGAGCCTACCTCGCTGATGGCTGAGAGGAAGCGGAACCGTAGATCCTCCTTGCGCAGATGATGAAACAAGTCGCTCAGGACGGTGGCGTCGCCGGGCGTGACAGGCCTGATCCGGATTGCAAGTCCCGTCCGCGTTTTCAGTTCCTTGATGGGGTCGTTCATGTCGGGCCTCCCTGGCGACAACTGCATTGTCCGCCGTTCTTTTCTCAAGTCTCGCTTGCTCTGTCCTTGAGGGGGATCAAATCCCCTGGCGGATTCGAGCTGAAATCCGGCTGGCTCATCTAGGAGAGGACCGTTGCGCATTGCTTGCAGCGATTGGCATGGGTCCGACGTGGCTGGCAGGTTTCGATGGTCTGCGGATGGCCAGGGGCTTCAGCAGCTCGACACAAACAAGATAGAGGATGACGATGCCGGCCGTGGCCAGAAGCAGACCTGGGGGTGGTGCGACGAAGCCGAACCACGGGCCGAGTGGTGTGAAGGGCACGACGAGCGCGACCAGCAGGGCAAACAGGGACGAAGCCGCCAGCATCGGACTTGGCCGATTGCGCCAGGGGCGTCCGGCGGTACGGATCAGGAAGATCACCAAGATCTGCGTGGCCATCGATTCCAGGAACCAGGTGGTCCGGAACTCGTCGGGGGCGGCGTGGAAGATCGCCAGCAAGACAGCAAAGGTGAGAAAATCGAACAGGGAGGACAGGGGGCCCATGAGGGCGGCAAAACGCAGCAGTCCTCCCATGTCCCAGACCTGAGGCTCGGCGATTGCCTCGCGGCGGACCTGGTCGAAGGGAATGCCGATTTCCGACAGGTCATAAAGCAGGTTGTTCAACAGAATTTGGGTCGGCAACATCGGCAGGAAAGGGAGCAAAATGGATGCCAGCGCCATGGAGAGCATGTTGCCGAAATTCGAACTGGCACCCATGCGGACATATTTGAGGATGTTCGCAAATGTTCGTCGCCCCTCTTCCACGCCGGCGGCGACGACCTCGAGATCGGAAGCCAGCAGGATCATGTCCGCGGCAGCCTGGGCGACCCCGGTGGCTCCCTCGACCGACAGGCCGATATCGGCGACTTTCAGGGCGGGCGCATCATTTATGCCGTCGCCGAGATAGCCGACGACCGCCTGCGATTGTTGTAACGCCTTGATGATACGAGATTTTTGATCGGGCGTCAGTCTTGCAAAGGCATCCACCGACCGGACCTGCACCGCCAGAGCCTGGTCGTCGAGTTTGGCAATGTCGCTTCCGGATAGAACCGTTTGTCCTTTGAGGCCGACCAATCCGGCCAATCTTCGCACGACAAGCGGATCGTCCCCGGAAAGGATCTTGAGGTGCACACCGATCTTCGCAAGATGGGCGATGGCGGGGCCGGCAGTAGGCTTGGGAGGATCGGCAAATGCACAAAATCCCTCCAGGATCAGACATTGTTCGTCCTTTTCGGTGACTTCCTGCCTTTGCTCCGGCCAGGGACGCGCGGCTACGGCGATGCTGCGCAGGCCCTCCTGCGCCATGCCATGCAGGATTTCCAACGCCTTTGCCCGTCCTTCCGCCGTCAAGGGCAGGATTTGTTCCCCTTCTTTCACATGCGAGCACAAGCCAAGGACAGCCTCCGGTGCGCCTTTGACGATGAGCATTGGGCCATCCGGCCCTTTTGCAAGAACCGAACCCAGCCTGCGCGTATAATCGAACGGGCGACGCCCTATGAGAATCCAAGAATGCGAGGGCTCTCGTTCGGCCGCGATCAAGGCGGCATCGAGCGATCCCCGGTCGCCTCCCAGATTGGCCGCGACTGCCGCCAGACCGGCCGGACGCCCCGTCTGCACGCCATGGACGTCGATGCTCTTGGCAAGCGTGATCAGGGCAGAGGTCAATGTGCCGGTCTTGTCGGTGCACAGGACGGTCATGGCCCCGAGATCGTGAATGGCTGCTAGTCGCTTGACGATGACCTTGCGGCGCGCCATGCGGATCGCTCCGCGCGAGAGTGTCACCGTGGTGATCATCGGCAGCAATTCGGGGGTGAGCCCGACGGCGAGTGCGACGGCAAACAGAAGGGAATCGAGCGGCGGCCGGCCGAACATCACGCGGGCGGCCAGAACAAGCACAACCAGGGCCAAGGTCAAGCGAGCGATCACCAGGCCGAATTCGCGCAGGTCACGCTGGAAGGGAGAGGGGGCGCTCGCTTCCCCTAGCATGCTGGCGGCGGCGCCGAAGATGGTTGCTCTCCCGGTCGTGACCACCAGTGCAATCGCCTCGCCCGTTTGCGCGACGGCACCACGGAACACCGCGTTCGAGGCATCGGCCGGATTGGCTGAACTGACTCTACCCGGGGACTTCTCAACCGGATAGGGCTCCCCAGTCAGCGCTGCCTCGGCCGCGGTAAAGGCCGTACTTTCCACGACCAGAGCGTCGGCTGGAATGACGTCGCCGGCGCGTATGCGCACGATATCGCCGGGCACGACCCTCTCGACGGCAACCTGCTTGAAGATGCCGTCGCGCTTGACCTCGGCCTTGAGGGCGACCGAGCGGCGGAGGGCTTCGGCTGCCCGCGTCGCATGCCCCTCCTGGAAAGTATCCAGCCCGATGGAGATTGCCAGGATTGCGACGATGATGGCCCCGCCAATGGCGTCGCCGGTCGTGATGGAGACGAGACCGGCACCAAAGAGAATGAGCGAAAGCGGTTCCAGCAGGCGGCGCAGGATGGCATGCAGCGTCGTCTCGTGCCGGCCGTTCCGATCGGCGTTGAGGCCGAACCTCGCCAGCCTTTTTTCTGCCTCGCTCGAAGCCAGGCCGTTGTCGCCGCAGTCCAGCGTCCTGAACCAGTCTTCCGGCGAGTGCATCCAGAATGCGGCCGTTTCGCCTTGCGAATACTGGGGGGGCGAATGCTCGGGTGATGCCGTCGATGCCATGGCGCTGCCCCGTCAGGAAGTAGGCGTTCCAGCGACGGGTCCGATTGCGGGTGCCCGTATCGGGAAGCCGGAAGAAATTGCTTGCTCCGCGTGGATCAGAAGTGTTGGGGCATCGTCTGCCATGGACTGTTCCTCATTGGTCGCCATCATCGGCGCGCGTGTTTCGCCGGTGTCGGTGCTGATCCTGCGTGCCTTCTCGTCGTCGGCCTCGATTTCGAAGCCGAGGCCGAGGCCGGCCGGATCCTGTCTTCGGAAGCTCGACCTGCTGGTGGAAAAGCCAGGATTGCTGGTGAGAAACATGTCGGTCATCGAGGGGACCTTCCCTTGGCCGCCAGCTTGGCGAGTGCGATCGAGGCGAGGCGGGCGTCGACCGAGTCAGATCTGCTGGTGAGAATGATGGGAACGCGGGCGCCGAGAACGAGGCCTGCAGCGTCCGCTCCTCCGAGATAGATGAACTGCTTGGCCAGCATGTTCCCCGCTTCGAGGTCGGGCGCGACCAGAATGTCCGCCTGCCCCGCGACAGGGGAGACGATGCCCTTCATGCGGGCGGCGGCGAGATCGACAGCATTGTCGAAGGCCAGCGGGCCGTCGACCTTGGCACCCGTGATCTGTCCCCGCGCCGCCATGATGCTGAGTGCCGCTGCGTCGAGCGTCGCGGGCATGGCGGCACTCACCGTTTCAACCGCCGCGAGAACGGCCACCTTCGGTTCGGCGATGCCGAGCACATGCAGCAGATCGATTGCATTCTGGCAGATATCGCGCTTGTGCTCGAGGGTAGGGGCGATGTTGATGGCCGCGTCGGTGACTACCACCAGCCTGGCATAGGCCGGTATGTCCAGGACATAGACATGGCTGATGCGTCTCTGCGTACGCAGGCCGGATTGGGGAGCGATCACGGCCGCCAGCAATTCGTCGGTATGGAGGCTACCCTTCATCAAGGCTGCGGCATGCCCGCTGGCGGCAAGGGCGACCGCTCGCTCCGCAGCGGCGTGGCTGTGTTCGGTGGCCTCGATGCGTATGCCCTCCAGGCTCAGGCCAGCCTGCTCGGCCACGGCCCGGATCTTGGCGTCAGGGCCAACCAGGATGGGTTCGATCAGGCCTTCGGCGCGTGCTTCGAGTGCGGCCTGGATAGCCTCCGGCTGGCAGGGATGGACCACCGCCGTGGTGAGCGGCGGCAAGGCGCGTGCTTCGCGCAGGAAGGGGGCGAACCGGTGCCGACACTGGAACGATATCTTCGGGGGTAGCGCGGATCGACGTGCCAGTCTTCCCGACGGTGCGATGACGACGGTGGTGCCGGCGAGCACTTCGCTGCCTGCCTGGTCGAGGCAGCGCGTTTCGAAGGTGACGGAGCGGTCCGCGGGGTTTTTCATCTGGACGGTTAGGGTGGCCGTTATCACGTCTCCCGCCGATACCGGGCGAAGGAATTCGAGCGTCTGGCTGCGATAGGTCGTGCCGGGGCCGGGCAATTGCGTATCCAGCACTGCCGAGATCAGGCTGGCTGCCCACATGCCGTGAATGACGGTGGGACCACGGGCATCGCCCGCCGCAATGCCGGGATCGAGATCGCCTGGGCTGAGGTGGCCCGATGCCATGGCGAGGAGCCTGATATCGTCATCGTTGACGGTTCGCGTGAGGCTGGCGGAGTTCCCGATTGCCAATTCGTCGAAGAGGCAGTTGACCAGCAGAGGCGTGGACATGATCTCGTTCATGGTTGCAGCACATGACTTCCAAGTACATCGCCGAGGAGCCGAATCCTGTCGATGAAACAGGCCGAGCGGGCGCGCCGGGATTGAGATGCCCGCGACTGGCAGGTCGAATCTAGTCGAGCCTCTCCGGTCGGCCTTGATACGGATCAAGGAGGCGGTTGCTCCGCATGCCAGAGCGTCAGAGCTGACGCGGTTAGGGCAGTGAGACCCAGTGGTCGCCTTCCTTGTGATATTTGGTTTTGACGGCTGCCCAGGCAATGCGGTGGGCTATTTCCTCGCGGCGGCGCGAGTTGCGCCGACTGTAGCCGTCCCGGGCATGGTTGAAAGCCGCGCGATAGATTTCTTGCGCGTGATGAGGCAGCCTTGCACGTTGCATCGGCGGCAGATCGTCGATTGCCGGATAGGGCATGGTCTTTCCCGTCAATCAAGGGAGCATTTCAGCGCCGCCGCATAGCCCTGTAGGCAACAAGGACGGTGAGGCACGCTCCGAGGAGAAGTCCTGCCAGCCATGCCAGCATTTTGAGATCATTGGTAAATTGGTCAACGAGGGCTTCGATCATATTGGCCTCTTGGCCTCAGGCGGCAGCTCTATCGAATGCAGCATCCGGCTGACCTGGGTGCGCGAAGCCGCCCGTGCCGAGCCTATTGGCGATGACGATGCCTTGCTGGCGCAGGACATTCCGCAACTGGACGCTGCGGGAGCGTAGTGGGGATGCGCAGCCATGCCGGCCTGGATGTTCTCAACAGCCGTTGTCACGTTCCTCTCCCTAAAGATCCTCTCTGCACTTTAGGGCCATCGGAAGGAATGGCGTTGATCTATCGCAAATGAATGTCTCTGGCCGCGCGGCCTTGGCATCCGCTTGCCTCTGAGTAGGCAGTTCAAGCCTGTGGGGTGTGTCGCTCCCCGAATTGTTCGGCTGTTCGCTTGGCTGGTACGAGATGGAGGACTCTCTCGAACAGATGGTCGTGCCCTTCGCTGCGGCCGATGTGGATGACACCGCTCTGTTTCAGGTCTTCGTGAAGGATTTGCAGGAAGCGCCGATGTGTTTCTCCCGTCACGGAGTCGAGTACTTCGTCCATGACGATCCAGGCCGGCCTGTGCAGGATGAGGCGCGCAAAAGCGAGTGCCTGCTGTTCGTCTTCATTGAGCTGGCGATCCCAGCGCCCCGGTTCGTCAAGCGCGGCCGCAAGCCCTTTCAGACCGACCCTGTCGAGAGCCGTTTCATAAGACCTCGTCTCAAAAGATTCGGCCGGAACGGGGTAGGCGAGGGCCTCGCGCAAATTCCCCGGAGGAAGGTAGGGGGTACGAGGCATGTACATGATCGCCTCTCCTTTCGGGCGTACGATCCTGCCCGATCCCCATGACCAGAGCCCTGCCAGGGCGCGGAAGAGCAGGGTCTTGCCGCTGCGCCGCTCTCCGACAATCGCCACCTTCTCGCCAGCCTCGACGGTGGTGCTTTCTTCCCGCAGCCGCGTGCTTCCGTCGGGAACGAAGACGCAAAGACGATCCAGGCGGTAATGTCCCGGTTCGCCTTCGGTCAGTTGAATCTGATCGACGCCATCTCGCTCCGTATCGTCCCGTACCGCTGCTCGTCGAAAGGTTGAGACCCGCAGCAATGTCGCACGCCAATCCGCGATCACGCTGAAATTGTCGACAAACCAGCGTAGCGAGGATTGGACCTGGTTGAACGCGCCGACTGTCACCATCAGCCCACCGAATGACAGGGAGCCGGAAAAATACGCGGGTGCTGCCACCCCAACCGGAGCTACCAGTGCAGTCCAGCCATAACCTGATGTGATCCAGGTGAGCCTCGTCTGGCCCCATGCCAGCCTTCTCATAGCGGCCAGGACCTTGGCCAGATCGATCGTTATCCGGCGTCTCTCGTCGGGCTCGCCATTCGCCAGGGTGATCGCATCGATGTGCTCGCTGACACGCATCAGTCCATAGCGCAGATCCGCCTCTCGGCTATAGCGTTCGGCATTCAGGCCGACCAGCGGCCGGCCTACCAGATAGCTTAGCAGGGAGGCCGAGCCGGCATAGAAAACTGCCGCCCATACCAGGTAACCGGGCACGGTCAAGGTGGTCGCGCCCAGGTGAAAGACAAAGCCGTTCGACAACGCCCAAAGGATGCTGACGAAGCTGAAAAGCAGTACCGAGGCTTGCAGCAAGCCGATGCCCAGGTCTGTCGAGAGTTCCGTCAGGTGGCGTGCATCCTCATGCATGCGCTGGTCGGGATTAATCCCGATCGGGCGCGTAGAGAGCCGAAAAGCTCGTCCCGGTTTCATCCATTGCTCGACAAGGTCGTGAACAAGGCCCTCGCGCAGCTTGATTTTTATCGATTGATTTAACCAGGCTTGCGCAACATTCATCACAAGCAGAGCGATGGCAATTTGCGCAAAGCGGAAGAGTTGATTGATGAATTCCTGCCAATCCTTTCGCGCCAGGGCATCATAGAAGGGCTGGTTCCACTCGTTGAGCTTGATCTGGCCATAGGTGGTCAGGGCGATGACCACCACAATCGCGAAAGTCAGTGCTGCAAAGTTTGTCCGGATCGGTGATACCCAGAATGCACGCAGCATCACGCCAAGCTCGGGCATCAAGGCTGCCTGCGCGTCGTCGACAGGCTTGAGGGCGGCTTCACCGATTGCGACGGCCATGGGCAACACCTCCAGGACAGCCAGGAAATCGTCCGTTCACATTGTGCTGATCATGGGAACACGATTTTGGCGGGGCGCCCCTTGATCTTGCTCAAGGAAGGTGGCTGTCGCGACGACCATGTTGCAAACTCTTCAGATAGCGGTTTTCCGTCTGGAGCTGTCTTCACTTCTGGGAAGTGCACCATGTCGAAGGCCATCACTCCGAGTGCTCTGCGCTGCCGGTAATGGGAGCGCAAGTATCTGGCTAACCACCTGAGCCTGTGCAGCGTTTCAGTCAATAAAAGCAAGAATTCTTAGAGCGGAATGCAGTCGACTTGCCGCTCATGTCGTAATCCGTCGTATGAAAATCGCGGTTTCGAGCAGTGTAGCGTACAATGGCGTACGCCTTGGTTGCCGGCCCCCGCAACCAATTCTGTCATAAGTCACTCGCCATCTGGGTCTGACCGCCCAGATGGCGTTTTGCGTTCGGGATACGCTCCTAGCAACGAGATTGCTTCGACATAGAAGTTCGAGTCTCTTCCGATGCGCCAAATTCCGCCGATTCCCTCTATTGCCGCCGATAACCGCCGAAACTGCGCCCACGCAATGCGCGTGAGACGGTCCTTGCGCGAAAAAGGATAGAAACGGCGGTGTTCGGCGGTGAAAAAGTTCGAAACGCTTCCGGTCGACCGGTCGATTTTTGACCCTGCGCAGACGTGGCTTATGGGGCTTTGACCGACGCTATGCGCCCTCATCCCGGCCGGTCGAAGACTTGTCCCGCATCGCCAATAGCGGACGTTGGGTCCGACTAATCGAACTTTCAGAACTGACGTGATTGCCAAGGCACTACCGGTGGAAGCCATCCCTCATAAGGACTGCGGCACAGAGAGTCGGTCACACGCGGCGCGTGTTCCGCACAAGTAGAGTACCGACTTGGCTCGGGACATGCCCACATAAAAGCCTTCGTCGTCGCTTTGCAGATGAAGGCGTGTTCCGATTTCGACTTGTATGCAGGTGGCCGATCGATACCACCGGCGGATTTCGACACCGCCGCAATCACCTGATACCGCGTCGGCTGGGCGGACCACTTTCTTCATGGCAAATGGTGCTGTCGGTGTTCATGACGTGGATGGCTGGTAGCGGAATGCAGCCGCGGGGTGTGTTTGTTTCAGTCGTGCGTGTCCTCGGCCGAACAATTTTTCACGCAGCGTACCAGCGCGATAGCCGCGCTTGTACGCTGCGTGAAAAATTGGGTGGTCACCCACGTCTGCACGCCAGCCATCCTGCAGCACTTTTTCGTCATGGGATTTGATCTGCGATCTCGCGGCTGGGTCGTTCGTCGACGGCTATCGACCTGGGAAGAGGTCAAGGACGAGTATTTTGCCAGCTACTCGTGTTGATTGTGTTGTAAACTTTTCGGTAAGCAATGTGCGGCATGAGCGCCTCCGACCGCTGGAGTACGTTTTATGTTCAAGGGCCGCCATTTTGATAGCTCGGTGATCCTACTTTGCGTGCGCTGGTACCTGGCATACGGCCTGGGCCTGCGCGACTTGAAGGAGATGATGGCGGAACGTGGCATCGGTGTCGATCACTCGACGATCCACCGCTGGGTCGTTCGCTTTTCACCGCTGTTGCTGGAGCGGTTCAACCTGCGAAAGCGCACAGTCACCGGGAAGTGGCATGTTGATGAGACGCACATCAAGGTTCGCGGCCGTTGGATGTATCTGTATCGCGCGATCGACAGCGTCAGCGACACTGTCGAATTCCACCTCAGCGAGCACCGCGATCTGATGGCCGCCAAGCGCTTCATCCGCACGGCATTGAAGCGTCACGGCAGACCCGAGCGCATCGTCATCGATGGAAGCTAGACCAACCGGCAGGTCATTATCGCCTGTGATAGTGAAAGCCGACTGCGAAGCGAGGCACGGTTGGAGCTGAAGGCTATCGGCATTGGCAACAGCCAATGTCTCGACAACCGCATCGAGCAAGATCACCGTCGCATCAAGCGACGGATCCGGTCGATGCTTGGCTTCAAATCAATGGCCTGTGCGGTGATGATCACGTCTGGCATCGAGATGGTTCATATGATGCGCAAACGACAAGCGAGCTTCTGCAATTAACTCGTCAACCTCTCGCCGTCGCAGTGGAAGTCATCGGGCAGGGTGGAGAACTCCTGTCTGAGGAAGCGCCATTTGTAGGGAGAGCTCTTGTGAGGCGCCGAGCGGAATTTGCTGCTGGGCGTTGCGCAGCTAGGCGCGCACTCAGAAAATTAGGGGGTCCTTGCGGAAAGATACCAAGAGGAGATTTGGGCGAGCCGGTATGGCCTTCGGGATACGACGGTTCGATCAGCCATGATGGGGACTTCGCAGCAGCAATTGCTTATTCCCGCGAAACTGCCGTCACAGCGCTATCGATCGATCTAATAGATACCTCGGACTTAGCGCGATATTGGGAGGTTTTGCACCTTATCCGGGCTTCGAGTGAATCTCGCAATCTAGCTTACGATTTGAGATCTGCGGCGCTGTTGTTTGGCGCGAAAGAAGCCGCAATTAAACTTATATCACCTCGCTTGAAATGCCTCGTGGGGTTTGAGGAACTTGTGGCTTCTCGGGTAGATGGTGGATTCGAGGTAATATATATACATAACTGCATTTGTATTTGGATTCATACGTTTGAGGTCGATAAAGTGATTGTATCGCTTGGAAGATGCGATTTATGAGATCTATTTTTGAATTCGTTGTAAGTATATTGTGATTATAATCTACCTTAGGCGATGCAATCGCCGTGCGTGTTTCGGAAAAGTCCAGGCATAATTTCCGATAATCTCCAGGCACTGTTTCGGCAATTCCCGGACAGCTTCGGGTGGCGGTGTAGCGGTTGGTTCGTAAGCGTCTGGCGAGCCGCCGGGCGCAGACGGCGGCACGCCTGCTCGAAACCGCCGAGAGCCTGGAAGCCGCCTCCCAGACCATCCGGTCGCGCCAGTCCGGCAAGGGAGCCGT
>NZ_LYXZ01000115.1 GCF_001676615.1 Labrys sp. WJW
GAGCCAGCCCGACACGCCCGAGGGCGGGGACACCGCCAGCGTGGTCAGCACGGCCAGGCCCATGCCGATCATGCCGAAGCGGTTGCCCTGGCGCGAGGAGGTCGGCGAGGACAACCCGCGCAGCGCCAGGATGAACAGCACGCCGGCGACGAGGTAGAGGAATTGGGTGAGATTCACGGACATGGACGCTTCCTCACTGGCCGGCGCCGGCGGCCGAAGAGGCCCCGGTCTTCTTGGTCTTGTCGGCGGTCTTGTCCTTGGGCTTGTACATGGCCAGCATGCGCTCGGTGACCAGGAAGCCGCCGAAGATGTTGATGGAGGCCAGCACCAGAGCCAGGAAGCCGAAGCCGCGGGCCCACCACGGCCCGCTCTCGTCCCCGGCCAGGGCGACGCCGACCGAGAGCAGGGCGCCGACCACGATCACCGAGGAGATGGCGTTGGTCACCGACATCAGCGGGGTGTGCAGGGCCGGGGTGACCGACCACACCACGTAATAGCCCACGAAGATGGCGAGCACGAAGATGGCGAAGCGGAAGACGAAGGGATCGATCGCCCCGCCGGTGGCGGCATGGGCGACGCCCCCCAGCGTGGCGGCGAGCTGGTCGGCATAGTCCTGGGCATGTCTGGCGGCCTCGCCGGCAGCCTGCGCGGCGGCCTGGGCCTTGTCGAGAAGCTCTTGGGGCGTGTCGGCCATGTCGGTCTTCCTCGATGGGATGGATCTGATTGGGGGCGGACCTTCAGATCCGCCTCTTGATGAGATGCAGTCCGTTCCAGGCGGGGCCAGCTCCATCTCTCGATGGCGCTGAAGACCCGCCCGCCAAAGATCCGTCAGGCCGGCTGCGGCTGGAAGGAAGGATGCACCACCGCCCCGTCCTTGGTGAGGAG
>NZ_LYXZ01000116.1 GCF_001676615.1 Labrys sp. WJW
AGGGTCTGGGTGTCCAGATCGAGCTCGTCCGAGATCTTGGCCGAGACCGGCACCAGATAGTTGCGCCCCTTCACCTGCACGCCATGGCCCGAATAGAACACCACCACGCTGTCGGCATGATCGGCATCGCGCAGGAAGGCCCTGAGCCCGTCATTCATCGCCGCCAGGTCGCCGTCCTTGACCAGCGTCACCGCATAGCCGATCCGCCCCAGCGCCGCCGCCATGTCGTTGGCGTCATTGGCCGGGTTCACCAAAGGCGTCACCGAGCGATAGGCACTGTTGCC
>NZ_LYXZ01000117.1 GCF_001676615.1 Labrys sp. WJW
TTCATCATGAAGAATGCCGGCAAGGTCATCATCGTGCCCGGCTACGGCATGGCGGTGGCGCAGGCCCAGCACGCCTTGCGCGAGATGGCCGACCAGCTCAAGGAGGAAGGCGTCGACGTCTCCTATGCCATCCATCCCGTCGCCGGCCGCATGCCCGGGCATATGAACGTGCTCCTGGCCGAGGCTAACGTGCCCTATGACGAGGTGTTCGAGCTCGAAGACATCAATGCCGAGTTCGCCCAGGCCGACGTCGCCTTCGTGATCGGCGCCAACGACGTCACCAACCCCGCCGCCAAGACCGACCCGGCCTCCCCCAT
>NZ_LYXZ01000118.1 GCF_001676615.1 Labrys sp. WJW
TTCATCATGAAGAATGCCGGCAAGGTCATCATCGTGCCCGGCTACGGCATGGCGGTGGCGCAGGCCCAGCACGCCTTGCGCGAGATGGCCGACCAGCTGAAAGAGGAAGGCGTCGACGTCTCCTATGCCATCCATCCCGTCGCCGGCCGCATGCCCGGGCACATGAACGTGCTCTTGGCCGAGGCCAACGTGCCCTATGACGAGGTGTTCGAGCTGGAGGACATCAATGCCGAGTTCGCCCAGGCCGACGTCGCCTTCGTGATCGGCGCCAACGACGTCACCAACCCCGCCGCCAAGACCGACCCGGCCTCCCCCAT
>NZ_LYXZ01000119.1 GCF_001676615.1 Labrys sp. WJW
TTACGGGGAGAGCGACTGTCTTGGATGTCAAGCGGTTTGCCATGGTTGTTGATCGCGAATGATTGCATTGAGGATTGTGAGTAGCTTGCGCATGGTGGCGATGAGGGCGACGATTTTGGGCTTGCCGGCAGCCACGAGGCGGTCGCGGAAAGCTTTGAGGGTGGGGTTGTGCCGACTGGCGACGAGAGCCGCCATGAACAAGGCAGATCGCACCCCGCTTCGTCCCCCGCCAATAAAGCTCTTGCCGCGCCACTTGCCCGATTGTCGGGTGAAGGGAGCCAGACCAGCGAGCGAAGCGATCTGGCGGCGGTCGAGGCTTCCCAACTCCGGCAGTTCGCCCAGCAAGGTTCTTGCCACCGCCGGTCCCACACCGGGCATGGAAGTGAGCAAATCCTGCTTGACCAGCCACAGGGGCGACTTGCGGATATGGCCGTCCATATCCTGGTCGAGGCTCTCCAACTCACGCCGCAGTGCGGCCAGGAGCCGACGAATGCTCTTGGCCAGTTGCTGGCCACTCGCCGTGCGAGCCCGATGCTCCTCGGCCACGATCATGGCAATGATCTGGCGCCGTCTGGCAACCAGATCGGCCAGGAGCCGGGTTTCAGCATCGGGCAACGCGCGTAGTTCAGGTCGAACCGCCGCCACAAAAGCGGCGATCACCGCTGCATCAATCGGGTCGGTTTTGGCCCGTTTGCCCAACGCATTGGCAAAGGAGCGCACTTGGGCAGGATTGAGAACCACCACCGCCAGGCCGACCGTCGACAACTCGGCTACCGCCACCGTCTCAAACCCGCCCGTTGCCTCCAGCCCTACGCGCTCGGGCGAAAGCTCACTCAGACGCTTGGCCAATGGCTCGAGCGCGCTCGAGCTATTGGCGACCCGAAAACTCTCTCCTGAGGGGAGGATATGGACGTCAAGCCAATCCTTCGATACGTCGATCCCCACAAAATACTTATCCATCTCATCCCTTCCTTGCCTAATCGGGCTTGTTCGGCGGCCCTGGCGACTGTTCGGGGTCGATGGAAAGACGGACTTAGACCCTTGCTCTCCCACGGGCTTTGCCT
>NZ_LYXZ01000120.1 GCF_001676615.1 Labrys sp. WJW
GCGGGACACGCCGCTGCCCCGCCTGCCCTGGGTCAACCGCTCCGTGCGGGAATGGGAGCCGGAACCCTTCCGCTGGCTCGGCATCCATTCGATGTACCAGCTCTACCACATGGCCGACCGGCGCGAGGCGGCAGGCCTCCAGCAGACCTCACGCCTCGCCACCTTCGCCAACAAGATCACCGGGCGCTGAGAAACCCCGGTTCCAGCTATTTCAACGCGTTTGAATTGGAATGACCATGATCGACAGCCGTACCTTCGCCGATCTCACCTCCCTCGACCTCGGCCCCTTCGGCCCCAAGCCCACCACCCTCAGCGAAGGCCAGGTCGAGGCGGCAAAAACCCTGTGGAAGTCCGAGGACGGCCTGATGGAAGTCGGCGTGTGGGAATGCACGCCGGGCCGCTTCACCGCCTCGCGCGAGCGCAATTCGGAAACCTGCCATATCGTGTCGGGGCGGGTGTCGCTGCATGACGCCGGCGGCCAGACCCGCGAGGGACGGGCCGGCGAGGCGGTGGGACTGCCGAAGGGCTGGAAGGGCGAGTGGACCATCCAC
>NZ_LYXZ01000014.1 GCF_001676615.1 Labrys sp. WJW
AGCTACTCACAATCCTCAATGCAATCATTCGCGATCAACAACCATGGCAAACCGCTTGACATCCAAGACAGTCGCTCTCCCCGTAAGAACGGGGCGAGGGGACCTTGCCGGTACATTTTATACTGAAAACGTCTCATCTCGCTCAACCCCCGGGCGAGATGAACGGCCCGAGGATGAATCGCGACGCCTGCGCCCCCTCGCCCCGTTCTTACGGGGAGAGGATAGAGGTGAGGGGCTGCGCGACTTCGATGGGACGTGCCATTACAAGCGGGGTTGCTTGTAATGGTGCCGACCCTATTCGCCGTAGGGCACCCAGATGTTCTTCACCTGGGTGGCGTGGCGCAGATAGTCGGCGCCCTGGGCCTGCGTGTCCTTCAGCCAGTCGATGGCGCGGCCCTGGTTGGTCCAGGTCGCCTTGAGGTTGCCGGCGGAGGCCTTCTCGGCAGAAGCGGCGCCGCTCCTGGAGCCGTGATACCAGAGCGCGTCGACGTCATCGTGCTCGGCCAGGGTCTTGGCGAGTTCGTCGCGCGCGCCGGTGACGATGTTGATCACGCCACCAGGCACGTCCGACGTCTCCAGGATCTGGTAGAAGTCGGTTGCCGCCAGCGGGAAGGCCGGCGAGGGTACTACGACGACGCGGTTGCCCATGGCGATCGCCGGCAGCACCAGCGAGACGAAGCCGAGCAGCGGCGCCTCGTCCGGGCAGAGGATGCCGACCACGCCGAAGGGCTCGTTCATCGCCAGCGTCACGTTGCGCGAACGGGTGGAATGCACGCGGCCGTCATATTTGTCTGCCTGGGCGGCATAGTAGAAGATGCGCCTGACAGCCTTTTCCACTTCCGCCTTGGCCGCCTTGGCGCTGTGGCCGTAGCTCACCAGGCGCTGCTCGAATTCGGCGGCACGGGCCGACAGGTTCTCGGCGATGTAGTAGAGCACCTGGGCGCGATTATGCGCCGTGGCTGCGCCCCAGCCGCCCGCCTTGGTCGCCGCTTCGACCGCGTTGCGGATGTCCTTGCGATTGCCGAGGCCGGCCTGGCCGAGCGTGGCCCCGGCCGTGCTCTTCACCGTGTAGCTATAGCCGGAATCCGGACGGGCCTGCTTGCCGCCGACGAACAATTTGGCAGTGCGGTCGATGCTGGGCAGGCCGGTACCGGCAGGTGCTTCCGCCGGCGTCACGCCGAGCGCGGCCGCTTTGCCGTCCTCGGCAGCCGGCAGGGATTTCTCCCAGTCGGGCTTGAGATATTCGTAGAGGCCTTCGCGGCCGCCCTCGCGACCGAAGCCGCTCTCGCGATAGCCGCCGAAGCCGGCGGCGGCATCGAACAGGTTGGTGGAGTTGACCCAGACCACGCCGGCCTTCATGCGGGCGGCGGTGTCGAGGGCGCGGTTGATGTTCTCCGACCAGATCGAGGCGGCGAGGCCATAGCGGGTGTGGTTGGCGAGCTGGATCGCCTCGTCGGGCGTGCGGAAGGTCATCGCCACGGCGACAGGACCGAAGATCTCCACTTCCGAGACCGTGGAGGAGGGTTCCACATCGATGAAGATCGACGGCGGGAAGAAGCTGCCTTTGGCTGGCAGCGCGCAATCGGCCTGCCAGAGCGTGCCGCCCTCCTGTTCGCCCTTCTTGACGAGGTCCTGGATGCGCTGGAGCTGCACCGGCGCGACGATGGCGCCCATGTCGACGGACTTGTCGAGCGGATCGCCGACGCGCAGCGTCTCCATGCGGCGGCGCAGCTTGCCGAGGAAGCGCTCGGCGATGCCTTCCTGGATGAGCAGGCGCGAGCCGGCGCAGCAGACCTGGCCCTGGTTGAACCAGATGGCATCGACCACGCCTTCCACGGCGCCGTCGAGATCGGCATCCTCATAGACGATGAAAGGCGACTTGCCGCCGAGCTCGAGCGAGAGCTTCTTGCCGGAGCCCGCCGTGGCCTGGCGGATCAGGCGTCCGACCTCGGTGGAGCCGGTGAAGGCGATCTTGTCGACGTCGGGATGGGCGACGAGGGCCGCACCCGTGGCGCCGTCGCCGGTGACGATGTTGACCACGCCATCCGGCAGGCCGGCTTCGCGGCAGATCTCGGCGAAGGCGAGCGCCGTGAGTGGGGTGAACTCGGCGGGCTTGAGCACCACCGTGTTGCCGGCGGCCAGGGCCGGGGCGATCTTCCAGGCCAGCATCAGGAGCGGGAAGTTCCACGGAATGATCTGCCCGCAGACGCCGACCGGGCCATAGCCGGCGAACTCGGTCTCGACCAGCTCGGCCCAGCCGGCATGGTGGTAGAAATGCCGGGCGACCAGGGGAATGTCGATGTCGCGGCTCTCGCGGATCGGCTTGCCATTGTCCAGCGTCTCCAGCACCGAAAGGAAGCGCTCGCGCTTCTGGATGTGGCGGGCGATGGCATAGAGATAGCGGGCGCGCTCATGGCCCGGCAGCGCCGACCAGGCCGGAAAGGCCTTGCGGGCGGCCTTGACGGCGGCATCGACATCCTCGGCCGTGCCGGCGGCGACCTTGGCGAGCAGGGTGTCGCGGGCGGGATTGACGACCTCGAAGGTGTCCTTGCCCTTGGAGGCGACGAAGGATCCGCCGATGAAGTGCTTGAAGCCCTTCTCGTGGCTCGCGAGCCAGGCCGTGACGTGATTGTCGGCTTCGGGCGCAGGACCATAGTCCATGGTTTGCAGAATTTCCTTTACGGTGGGCACAGTCTTGTCCTCAAGCCAAAGCGTGGTGGGTCAGCGCCGAGTAGCGCCCGGTCACGAAGTGTTCGAGCTGGCGCTCGATGTCGGCGAGCATCGAAGAGGCTCCGATGCGGAAAAGGTTGGGCTCCAGCCAGGGGCGGCCGAGCTCTTCCTTCATCAGGGCCAGCCAGGCGAGGGCGTCCTTGGCCGTCCTCAGGCCGCCGGCCGGCTTGAAGCCGACCGCCTCGCCGGTGAACTCGCCATAGTCGCGCAAGGCGCGGAGCATGGTGAGGCTGACGGGCAGGGTGGCGTTGACGTCCTCCTTGCCGGTGGAGGTCTTGATGAAATCGGAGCCCGCCATCATGGCGACCATCGAGGCCTTGTAGACATTGCGCAGGGTCTTGAGGTCGCCGGTGGCGAGAATGGCCTTGAGATGGGCTTCGCCGCAGGCCTCGCGCATGGCGCGGATCTCGTCATAGAGACCGTTCCAGTCCTGTGTCAGCACCTGGGCGCGGTTGATGACGATGTCGATCTCGCCGGCGCCCTGGTCCACCGCATAGCGGATCTCGGCGAGGCGCTGGGGCAGCGGGGTGAGGCCGGCGGGAAAGCCGGTCGCCACCGAGGCGACAGGAATGCCCGAGCCGGCGAGCGCCTTGACGGCGGGACCGACCATGGTCGGATAGACGCAGACCGCTCCCACCGTGGGCGGGGCATCGGCGAGGCCGAGGGCTTCAACGATATCCTCGCGGATGGGGCGACGCGCCTTCATGGCGAGGCGATGGACGCGCCCGGGCGTGTCGTCGCCGGCCAGAGTGGTCAGGTCGATGCATTGCACCGCCTTCACCAGCCAGGCAGCCTGGTATTCCTTCTTCACCGTGCGGCGCCCGCCCAGGGTCGCGGCCCGGCGTTCGGTCGCGCTGAGATTGACCTCGATCGCGTCGAACCATTCGGGCTTGAGGGCGGTACCGGAATTGCGGGCATGGGCACCCTGGCCTGATACGGTGAGGGCGGAGCTGACAGGCACCACGCTGAGAGCTGGGACTGTTTGACCAGAGGAGACCTGGGCGGGCTTTTTGGAGGCAGCCGGCGTGCCTTTTTCGGTCTTATCCATGGTGGCTTTCATCCAGGAGGAAGCGTGCCGTCTCTTCGTCGGTGACGAGCACATTGACATAGCCGGCCCGAAGGCAGGCAAGGGTAACGGGCTGTTTGGACTTGCCGGCAGCGACGCCGATCGAGAATTTGCGCTCCCGGCAATAACGCAGGTCCAGGCCGATGGTTCGTGCGTCGATATCCGCATCGACGATATTGCCTTGGGCATCGATGTAACGGCTGAGAATGTCACCGACGGCGCCCTTCGCCTTGAGCGCCTGGGTTTCCGCCTCGGTGACAAAGCCCGATTGCACCAGGACGGAATCGGGGCTGATCGTGCCCATGCCGAAGCAGATCACCGGGGCCTGGCGGGCAAGCTCCAAGACGCTGGCGATGGTGGGGTCCTGCTCCAGGGCGATGCGGGTGGCGGCATGGCCGAGAATGGCGGGCACCGGCAGCAAGGTTGCCGTGCCATTGGCCGAGCGGGCGAAGAGCTCGGCGGTGTTGTTGGTGCGCACCGAGGGCGAACGAATGTTCATGGCGCCGTTGAGCAGCACCACCTCCACGCCTTCGTTCCAGAAGGGCGGCAGGCGGTGGGCCACGGCGCTCATGGTGCGGCCCCAGGACACGCCGATCAGCGGCACCTTGCCGAGACCGGCGAGCATGCGCGCGGCGGCCTGCGCCACGGCATCGAGCAGGAGGCCTTCGTCCTCCTCGCCATTGTTGGGGACGACCACCGCTTCCTTCAGGTTCCAGCGGCGCTGGAGCCTGGACTCGATGTCGGGGGAGCGCGGCGCCCGCGGCACGATCTCGATGCGCACGATGCCGGCCTCGCGTGCTTCGGTCAGCAGGCGGCTCGCCTGCCAGCGCGTGAGGTTGAGCTCCTTGGCGAGGTCGCCCATGGTCATGTCGAGCTCATAGTAGCGCTTGGCGACCTGGATCATCAGGAGTTCGCGCTGCTCGCCGGACATCGTCCTGAACTGGACGTCTTGGTCGAGATTGCCGACACTCATCAACGCGATCCCTCAAGCTGTCTTGATGCCAGCTTGCGCGAGAGTGGCGCAAGAAGCTCGGTCGCTTCAAGATAATCCTGCAGCAATTCACCATAGCGGGCATGGGCGACGAGGTCGGGCTCGACCAGCGTGACCGGCTGGGCCACCGCGTCCGCCGCGGCGAAGAGGTCGTCGAACAGGCCGGCGCCGGTGGCGGCTGAGGCGGCGGTGCCGACGAGGGTAAGATTGGTCTGGCCGAGGAGTTCGACGGGCATGCCCATGGCGTCGACCGTGGCCCGCAACCACAGCGGATTCTTGGCATAGCCGCCCGAAGAGACGATGCGGTTGCAGGGAATGCCGAGATCCTGGATGCGGCGGAACACGTTTGCCGAACCCAGTGCCACCGCTTCGACGGCGGAGCGATAGAGATCCGCGCGGGTATGGCTGAGGGCAAGGCCGAGCACGGCACCGCGCAGCAAGGGATCGCGATAGGGCGTGCGGTTGCCCATGAAATAATCGAGCGTCAGCAGGCCGGTGCCGCCGACGCGCAGGGCGCTCGCTTCCTGCACCAGGGCGGCTCGTTCCTGCTGGTCGAGGCCGAACATGTCGCGGGCATACCAGGACATCACGGAGCCGGCCGAAACCTGTCCGGCTTCCACCAGCCAGTAATCGTCGACCAGGGCGTGGGGATAGGGCCCCCAGAAGCCGGTGACCGGTGCCTCGGCCGCGAGCTGGAAAAGATGGACGATCGAGGTGCCCCCGATCAGCAGATGTTCGCCTGGCCTCAGGGTACCGGCGCCCGCGATGCCGGTATGCGCATCGATGCCGCCCTGCGCCAGAGTGGGCCGGTTGGCGAGGCCGAGATGCTCGGCAGCAGCGGCGCTGACCGGAGCGATCGGCGCCCCCACCGCCTTGATATCGTTTGGCAGTTTCGCGGCGAGGTCGGCAATGCCGAACTCGGCATAGAGCTCGTCGGGGAAGCGCCGGCTGACGGAATCGTAGTTCCACTTGCAGGTCGCATTCATGCGCGAGCCGACCCACAGGCCCGTCAGCTTAAAATTGATGTAGTCGAGGCACTCGCAGATGATGTCGGCGTCCGCATAGACGTCCGGCTCGTGGCGCGAGAGCCACATCGCCTTGGGCACCAGCCATTCGGCCGCGTCGCTGCCGCCGGCATAGGCCAATACGGGGTGCTGCGAGCGTGCGGTTCGGGCGGCTTCCTCGGCGGCCCTGCAGTCCATCCACAAGAGAGAAGGCCGGAGCGGTGTCCCGTCCCGCCTACAGGCCACCACGGTCGAGGCCGTGGTAGCGGCGCAGACCCCATCGATGAGGGGGGATCCGAGGTCGCGCATCAGCCCGCGGCTGGCCTGGCCGAGCGCCTCCCACCAGTCGGTCGGCGATTGTTCCGCCCAGCCCGGATGGGGGTGGCGGGTGGGGTACTGGACCTCCCGCTCACCGAGCATCGCACGGCTGTCGAGGTCGAACACGCCGACCCTGATGCCGCCGGTGCCGAAATCCAGGCCGAGAAGACGTGGCATGAGGTTCTCCAAGATAGAGCGCAACTCCCTTCTCCCCTTGTGGGAGAAGGTGGCGCGTAGCGCCGGATGAGGGGTGGAAGAGGATGCCTTGCAAGGTAGCGCATCACCCCTCATCCCCCTGCCGGGACCTTCTCCCGCAAGGGGAGAAGGAACTTAGTCTACGGCCTGAACATCACCTTGGAGAAGAACTCGTTCTTGCGCTTGAAGCTCTCGAACATGCCGGGCAGTTCCTCGAGCGTGAGCTCATGGGTGATCATGAATTCCCATTTGAGCTTGCCGGTGGCGAGAGCGTCGAGGGACACCGTCCACTGCTTGCCGGGGAAGGGCGCGCCGAAGGAGTTCCAGGCGCCGTGCAGGGACACTTCCTGACGCAGGAAGTGCTGGAAGGTCTGGTTCTCCAGCGCGACCTCGCCGACGGGAATGCCGATGAACACGACATGGCCGCCGGGGCCGGCCAGCTTGGCGGCGAAGTTGATCGAGGAAGGATGGCCGGCCGCCTCGACGATGAGGTCGCAATTCAACCCTGACGGCAGCGGATCGGTGATCAGCTGGGTGTGGGTCGCACCGGCCTCGCGCGCCTGTTCGAGCTTCTGCTCGGAGACGTCGACGGCGACGACTTCAGTGCAGCCCATCAGCTTCATCCACTGGATGGCGAACAGGCCGATCGGGCCGCAGCCGATGACGCCGCCGCGCTGGCCGACGGTGGGCGGGGCCTTCCAGACGGCATGGAGGGCGATCGAGGCCGGGTCGGTCATGGCGATGGCGCGGGGATCGGCGTCGGCCGGGGCCTTGAGCAGATTGCCGACCGGCACCGCAACGAATTCGGTATAGGCGCCGTCGCGACGGCTGCCGAAATAGTCATAGTTGCGGCAGCGCGAGAAATTGCCGGTCGCGCACTGATCGCAGACCCGGCAGGGAATGAGCGGGGCGACACCGACGAGCTCACCCTTCTCGAAACCGGTCACGCCAGAGCCGATCTCCGAGATGTGGCCCGAGAATTCATGCCCGCAGATGATCGGCATGCGATGGGCGCCCTTGGTCAGCATGCGCGGCAGGTCCGACCCGCATACGCCGACGGCCGCGACGCGCAGCAGTACTTCTCCGGTTGCGGCGACCGGTTTCGGAACGTCCTCGAGGCGAATGTCACCCGGCGAATACATAACGGCGGCGCGCATGGTTAAAGTCCTTGAATAGGAAATGAAGTCTGAGATTGCGATGGTGAGGTCGCTTGCTGCGGACCTGTTTGTGGCCAAGCAGAGGGGAGCGCGAGAATCCTTCCCCGGTTTCGGGGAAGGTGTCGATGCGCAGCAGCGACGGAAGGGGGCGAGTGGCACGACAGTGCGTTTTCCAGCGCCGCTTGCGCCACGCTCCCCCACCCGACCCGGCTTCGCCGGGCCACCCTCCCCGAAGTCGGGGAGGGATTGTGGCGTCTTTCTCGTTTGGGTTCGGCCACGTCGAATTGCCTCAATGCGCGCCGAAGAGCGAGGAGGTGAAGGCGTCCAGGGCGATGATGGCATCGCGGACGATCTCCACCGACAGGGGCACGGCGACCCGCCAGGTGATCGAGCCTTCCTTGAGGGCCGCCTTGGCGACGCGCTCGATGTCTGCGGCGGTGGCCTTGCCGAGACGGAGGTCGGCGAGGGTGGTGGGCAGGCCCAGCGATTTGCAGAAGCGGGCGGTTTCCTCGATCTCGGCGAGCGGGCGCCCCTCCAGCATCAGCAGGCAGAGCACGCCGAAGGCGACCTTCTCGCCGTGGAAGAAGCCGTGGCTTTCCTCCAGCGCCGTCAGGCCGTCATGGATGCCGTGGGCGGCGGAGACAGCGCAATTCTCGAAGCCCAGACCGCTGAGCAGCGTGTTGGCCTCGATGATGTTCTCGACTGCCGGCGTCAGCGCGCCCTTCTCGACCGCGAGCTTGGCCGCCAGCGCATCGCGCATCAGCACTTCATGGCAGGTCTTGGCGATGGCGATGCCGGCAAGCGGCGCGGGATAGCCGCCGGCGATGAAATTGTCCGAGCGCGATTCCAGGTTGGAGCGGGCTTCGAACCAGGTGGAGAGGGCATCGCCGATGCCGGCGACCAGGAAGCGCACCGGCGCCTTGGCGATCAGGGCGCTGTCGACCACCACCACGTCGGGGTTGCGCGACAGCATGAAGGATTCCTTGAACACGCCCTGCGGCGTGTAGGTCACCGCGATGGCGCTGGTCGGCGCATCCGTGGAGGCGATGGTCGGCACGATGGCGATGCGGGCCTTGTTGGCGATCGCGGCCAGCTTGGCCGTGTCGGCCGTCTTGCCGCCGCCGATGCCGACGACGACATCCGCCTCGGCCTCGGCGACCAGGGCGGTGACCCGGTCGATCTCCTCGCGGCAGCACTCGCCGTTGAACTTCTCCATGGTGAGGCCGAGGCCGCTGCCCTCCAGCGAGGCGAGGATCGAGGGGCCGAGCTTCTCGAAGACGAAGCCGTCGACGAGCAGGAAGGCCTTGCTGCCGAGCGGAGTGAGATGATCGGCGAGGCGGTCGATCTCGCCGGCGCGCTGGATGTATTTGAGCGGACCGCCGAAAGCCCGGCCCTGCGCGCTGTGCCATCCTTGAGTTGCAGCCATTTGGAGGGATTCCCTGTGTCGCACCGCCCGGCGGCGATGAATGATCGATATTCACATTTGTGAAATATGATCATTTATGTGAAAAACTAGACAAAAAGAGACGCGCTGTCAACGGAGTCGGCAGCGCGTCGGGTCGTGTTCTATCGCTTCAAGGTACCGGTGGCGTATTGCAGCAGCATCGCCACCACGATGATCAGGCCGGTATAGAGCTGCTGGCTGTAGCCGGGCACGCCCGCGAGGTTCATGATGTTGGCGATGATGCCCATCACCAGCGTGCCCAGCAGCGTGTTGACCACGTCGCCGCGCCCACCCATCAGGCTGGCGCCGCCGATCACCACCGCCGCGATGACGTTGAGCTCCATGCCGACGCCGACCTGGGCCGAGCCGATGGTCGTGCGGCTGGCCGAGATCACGCCGGCGAGCCCGGCCAGCGCCCCGGAGATCACATAGACGGAAAGGATGTAGCGCGGCACCGCGATGCCGGAGAGCCGCACGGCCTCCTCGTTGGAGCCGATGGCGGTGATGATGCGGCCGAAGCGCGTGAAGGACAGCACGATGCCGCCGACGATGAACACCGCGAACATCAGGATGACGGGCTGGGGGATGCCGAGCCAGTAGCCGGCACCGAAGTCCGCGAGGGCCTGGCCGCCGTCGCCGATCGAGATCGGCCGCCCTTCCGAGATCATGAAGGAGAGCGACCGGGCGATCGCCATCATGGCCAGTGACATCACGAAGGAGGGCAGGCGCATATAGGCGACGAAGAAGCCGACGGCGAGGCCGCAGGCGGCGCCGCACAGGATCACCAAGGCGATGCTGACGCCGACGCCATAGCCGAGCTTGGCGATGAAATAGGCGGTCAGCACGCAGCCCAGCGCCAGCACCGAGCCGACGGAGAGGTCGATGCCGCGGGTGAGGATGACGAAGAGCATGCCCACCGACATGATGCCGGCCCCGGAGGCAACCTGCCGCAGCACGTTCAGGATATTGTTCTTGGTCAGGAAGCTGTCCGTCCACAGGGAGGCGACGATGACCAGGACCAGGAAGATGCCGAGGGTCGCGAAACGCTGCACCAGGGCGCCGAGATCATAGCCGCGCTTGCCGTCGCCGCGGTTCTCGCTGAGAGCTGTCATTGTCCTATACCGTTCCAGCTTGAATTGTTTTGCCGGGCTGCCCGCCCTCGCTCATGGCCAGGGAAAGCAGGTTTTCCTCGCTGTAGTCGCCGGGCCTGAGTTCGCCGCGGATCTCGCCCTCGCGCATCACCAATACCCGGTCGCACAGGCCGAAGAGTTCCTGATGCTCGGAGGAGATGACCAGGACGGCCTTGCCGGCTTCCGCCAGGCGATTGACCAGCGTGTAGATCTCGGTCTTGGCGCCGACGTCGACGCCGCGGGTCGGTTCGTCGAGGATGATGAGATCACCATCGGCATGGAACCACTTGGCCAGCACCACCTTCTGCTGGTTGCCGCCGGACAGGCTCGAGACGGGCGCCTCGACGCTGGCGGCCTTGAGGCGCAGGCTCTGGCCGAGTTCGCTGACGGTGCGCCGCTCCAGGCCCCGGCGCAGGAAGCCGAGCGCGGTGGTGACCGACGACATCCGGGCCATGGTGGCGTTCACCCTTATGGGCTTGTCCAGGATGACGCCCTGATGCTTGCGGTCCTCGGGGACCAGCCCGACGCCGGCCGCGACGGCATCACGCGGCGAGCGGAAATGCACCGGCTTGCCCTTGAGCTTGATGGCGCCGCTGTCGGGCTTGTCGGCGCCGAAGATCAGGCGGGCGACCTCGGTGCGGCCGGAGCCGACCAAGCCGCCAAGGCCGACGATCTCGCCGGCGCGCACGGCCAGGCTGACATTGCGGACCTTGCGGCCGGCATGGAGGGCGGAGACGCTGATCACTTCCTCGCCGATCTTGCGCTCCCTCCTCTCCGGAAAGAGGGCGGAGAGCGGCCGGCCGACCATCATGCGAATGATGTCGTCGATGCTCACATCCTTGGCGGCGACGGTACCGACGAGCTGGCCGTCCTTCATCACCGTCATGCGGTCGGAGATGCGCATCACCTCCTCGAGGCGGTGGGAAATATAGACGACGCCGACGCCATGGGCCCTGAGGTCGGCGATGACCTTGTGCAGGCGCGCGGCGTCCCGGTCCGAAAGCACGGCGGTCGGCTCGTCGAAAATGATGATCTTGACCTCGCGCGACAGGGCCTTGGCGATCTCGACCACCTGCTGGTGGGCGACGGCGAGATTGCCGACGCGCTCACCCGGATCGATGTCGAAGCCCAGCCGCTTGATCAGTTCGCCGGCGCGCTTCTTCAGCCCCGGGCCGGCGAAAACCCCGGGCAGTTCGCCCAGGAAGATGTTCTCCGCTACGGACAGATCGGGTGCCAGCGCCAGTTCCTGATGGATCACGGCGATGCCGAGGGCCTTGGCCATGCGCGGATCGCGGAAATCGACGTGGCGGCCGGCGATCTTCACCTCGCCGCTGCTGGGTTGGAGCTCGCCGCCCAGCACGCGCATCAGCGTCGACTTGCCGGCCCCGTTCTCGCCGAGCAAAGCATGGACCTCGCCGCTCTGGACGTCGAAGTCGACGCCCTTGAGGGCGTGCACGCCGCCGAAGGATTTGGTGATGGCGGTGAGCCTGGCGAGTTCGGACATGGTGTCCTCGCTGGTTTGGAGTCGTCGAGTAGGAAAAACGGCGCGCCTGTTCTTCTCCCCTTACGGGAGAAGGTGCCCCGAAGGGGCGGATGAGGGGAGACACGCGACTTTGCCGAGTCTGTGCTTCACCCCTCATCCCCCTGCCGGGACCTTCTCCCGCAAGGGGAGAAGGCGAATCTCGTGTCGAGGTCGGTGCTTAGAACACCGCGTCCTTCTTGTAGTACTTGTCGACGTTCTCCTGGGTGATCACCGCCGGGGTGGTGAGCTCGAGCTTGGGCGTGTCGGCGCCGAGTTCGCCCTTGAGGGCCTTCAGGCCGATATCGACGGCGGTACGGGCGACCAGATCGGGATCGTTGAGGCCGGTCGCGCCATATTTGCCTTCCTTGATGAGGGCGAGCGCTTCCTTCTGGCCGTCGGCGGCAGCGAGCACCAGCACGTCGTTCTTGCCGGCGGCCTGCAGCGCCTTCATGCCGCCCAGAGCCATCGAGTCGTTCTCGGCCAGCAGCACGGTGACGTCGGGATGAGCCTGCAGCAGGTCCTCGGCGGCCTTCAGGCCATCTTCGGTTGCCCAGTTGCCCCAGCCCTGGCCGAGCACTTCGAAACTGGCCTTGCCGTCATTGACGAGCTGGCCCTCGACCAGGCCGCGGAAGACGCCGAGGCGGCGGTCACGACCGACTTCGTTGCCCTGCGAGCCCGAGAGCAGGATGATCTTCACAGGCTTGCCCTGCATCTTCTTGGCGAGCCACTGGCCGACCAGGAAGCCGTTCTGGTCGTTGGAGGAGCGTACCTGGGTGACGATGTTGGCCTTGGTGTTGATGGAGGAATCCATCACCACCACCTTCACGCCGGCCGCGCTCGCGGCATTGGCGGCGCCGACGAGGCCTTCCGGATCACGCGGGTTGAGAATCAGGAGGTTGACGCCCTTGGCGACCATGTCCTCGACGTCGGAAATCTGCTTGCCCATGTCGTTCTGGCCGTCGGAGGTGGTGACCTCGCAACCCGCCTTCTTGCCCTGATCGATGGCGGCGGCCTGCTGGGCGGCGAAATAGGGGGCGCTCAGCGTGTACATCGCCACGCCGATCTTGCAGTCGGCGGCGCTCGCCATGCCCATCGTGCCGGCCAGCAATGCTGCGGCCAGGCTGCTGCCCAAAAGGGTCTTCTTCATCGGCTCTCTCCTCCACGTCGTCTGTCAGGGCATTTTTCCTGGCCCTGTTCTGTAGCATAAGTACATTTTTTGAAAGGGGTCAAGCGAGCCAAATTTTAAAAAATTGAAACAAAATCACATACGTGAAATATTGCAACGCAATATTGCCGAAATTAGCTTGAAACTAGTTAAATTAATGTGCCTGGGGTTGTCGAGGCGCTGATAAAAATGTAGTGATGCTACAAAATAGCGAGCTTACTGGATTGCCGCGGTCAAAAGAAAGGTTGGTTGATATGCCCATGCGCGAGCCGGGTCTGTGCGTCGTCGATGTCGAGAAGGGGGAGTTGCGGGGGGCGACCAACCGCTACACCAAGACGATGGGCGACCTTGCCGGCCTCTATGAGGACGAGGCTGCCTACCAGGCCGTCCTGGCCGAACTCGGCGACAAGGTCGTCTATGAGGTGACGGACTACAAACCCTCGGCGGATGCCGGTGACATGATCATCGGGGTCACCCGCATGATTCCCGGCAAGGTGGGGCGCGAATATTTCCTCACGCGCGGCCATATCCACGCCAATCCGAATCGTCCGGAAATGTATTACGGCGAGAGCGGGCACGGCATCATGCTGCTGGAATCGCCGGCTGGGGAGATCCGCAGCGTCGAGATCGGGCCGCGCAGCCTGTGCTACGTGCCGCCCTATTGGATCCACCGCTCCGTCAATGTCGGCACCACCGATCTCGTCATGACCTTCGCCTATCCCGCCGACTCCGGGCAGGACTACGACATCATCGCCAAGGCCGGCGGCATGCGCAGCCGCATCGTCGATGACGGCAAGGGCGGTTGGGTGGCTGTCGACAATGCCGGTTACCAATTCCGAGGCAAGGAGTTGGTCGAGGCCATCATGGCGCGGTGAGGGAGGTTCCAAACCTTCTCCCCTTGCGGGAGAAGGTGCCCCGAAGGGGCGGATGAGGGGTTTCTCGACCTAACTGATTTCGGTGTCATGGCCACCACTGCGGAGACGAGCCGGATGGGTCACGAGACCCCTCATCCGGCGCTTCGCGCCACCTCTAGTCAACTCAAGAGAGTTGACGACACCCGTAAGGGGAGAAGGCTTGTCGCGCCACAAACTTCCCCTCAAGCCTCGTCGGCGTCGCCCTCGTCGTCATCATCGGCGTCGATTTCGCCGCCGAGGGCGTGCTTGAAGCCCTTCTCGACCCGCTTGAGCAGCTTGCGCAGGCGCTTGCGGTCCTTGTTGTCGAGATGGCTGGTGGCTTCCGCCTCGATGTCGAGCGCCAAAGCGGCGATGGCGGCGGCCTTTTCCTTGCCGTCCGCGCTCAGGCCCACGCGCACGACACGCCCGTCGCCATCGGTCGCCTTGCGCTCGATCAGGCCGGCGGCCGACAGGCGCGCGATGGTCTTGGAGGCCGTCGGCGGCCGGACGCGCAGGATGTCCGCCAATTCGCTCATCGAGAGGGCTTCCCGCCCGGCAAGGGCTTCGAGCACCTGTTCCTGGCCCGGAAACAGGCCGAGCCCTTCGAGGAGCTTGGCAGTGCGGGCCCGGTGCAGACGGGCCACGTGGATCAACTGATAACCAAGTGTCTTGGAGGCCGGATGTCGCATGGCAATGATCCGCCGGCTGATGATTTGCTGTAGCCGGCTTCAGATACAGTTTCTGATAGAAAATGTCGAGGATTTCGTAGGCTTTTGCTGGAAATCCGGTAAAAATTTCCTATCCGGCGCAGCTTCTAGATCCCGGCGAGCGTCCGCTCCACCTTGGCCAGGAAGGCGGCGCGCGAACTGTCGGTCGACAGGTTCATCGAATAATGGGCGAGGTAGCGAAAGCGTGCGAAGGGCTTCACCACCGCCCGCAGCATGCGCGTGACCACCCGGCGCGGCGGGTCGCTCATCAGCAGGGCCTTCAGATGCGAGCCGCCATAGGTGGTGACGGCCACCACCTTGGTGATGTTGTGCAAATTGCCCTGGACCTTGCCGTCGACCAGGGTGAAGGACACGCCGGGCAGGAAGACCCGGTCGAAAAACCCCTTGAGGATGGCCGGAAAGCCGTAGTTCCAGATCGGCGTGACGATCACCAGCGCGTCGGCCCGCTGCAGGCGCTCGACGTAGGGTGCCACGCCGTCCTGGTTTCTTGCGGTGTCGTGATAGGCACGCCGTTCGGCGGCCGTGAGCACCGGCTGGAAATCCTCGGCATAGAGGTCGCAATCATCGACCTCATGGCCGGCCTTGCGCAGGGTCTCCACGGCGCAGGCATGCAGCGCTGCGCCGAAGGATTCCTCGCAAGGGTGCGAGAACAGGACGAGGACCCGCATCAGCCCTTCATCTCGACCTCGACGAAGGCCATGTGGGACTGGCCTCCGTTGAAGACATTGTGCTCGACGCCGGCCGGGCGCGAATAGGAGGTGCCGGCGGCGAGCGGCACCAGCTTCTCGCCCTGGGTGTCGACGATGCGCAGCGTGCCATCTACCAGAGGCACCACGGCATAGGGATATTCATGCCGGTGCCAGCCCGTCTCCTGGCCGGGCTGGAAGTCGTAGCGGGTGATGCGCACCCGCTCGTCGTCGACCTGGAGCGTTCCAGTTGCCAGATTGGTGTTGTCGCTGTTGTGTGCTCCACACATTGTCAGATCTCCACTTGCATGCCGCGGAAAAGATAGGTGCGGCTCGATGAATAGTCATAGTCGGGGTCGTCCCAGGCGATCATCTTGCCGGGATTGAGCAGGCCCTTGGGATCAGCCTCGCGCTTGAAGGCGAGCTGTAGCGCGTCGGTCTGCTTCATGCCGCCTTCCTCCAGGGTGTAGCGGTGCGGATTGAACACCGGCGCGCCCATGTCCTCGTGGATGCGGATGATCTCGTCGAGGCGCTCTTCGGTGGTGAACTTGACGAGCGGCAGGCCGAAACAGGTGATCTTGCCGTCGAAGCGCACGAATTCGAGATGGGCCACCACTTCGTCGCCGAAGACGGCATGGATCTTCTCCACCAGCGTCAGCTGGTTGGGGAAGGGATAGAGCGTCTGCAGATAGGTGACGGTGGGGTCGATCTTGAGGGCGCGCAGCGTGGTGTGGTTCCAGCCGAGCTCGTAGATATCGGGCAGGCCCTTGCGGTCGGCCTCGCTCATATCAGACGTCGAGAACAGCAGTTCAGCGCCCATGCGCCGACGGGTGATGGTGAGGAAGGCATCGTAGTTCTGCGGGGCGATCATGGCACAGACGATGTGCTTGTCCCGCGGGATCCAGCGCCGGTGCCGGTTGAAATAGTCGTGCGCCGCTGGCGCGGCGACCACGGCGAGCTGTTTCTTGAGGATGCCGTCGGCCTCGCCCGTCTCATTGGCGAAGGCGGCTGCCTCGGCGAGCGTGTCGAAACCGACGATGACGTCGATCCATTTGAAGGCGGATGTCAGCGGCATTTCGACTTCGGTGATGATGCCATTGGTGCCATAGGCATGGCTGACCTTGTGCAGATCCTCGCCCGTGAGGTCGAGGATGCGCGGGTTTGCCTCCATCGTCACCACCTTGAGGCGGGTAACGTTGCCCCAGTCGCGCAGGCCGCCCCAGGTGATCGAGCCGACGCCGCCCGAGCCGCCGGCGACGAAGCCGCCAATGGTAGCCGTCTTGGCGGTGGAAGGGTGCAGGCGTAGTTCCTGGCCGGAATGGGCCTGCGTCTTCTTGTCGATCTCGGCCATCACCGCGCCGGCTTCGGCGACCAGCACGCCTGGTTCGATCGAGATGATCTTGTCCATGAAGGACAGGTCGAGCACGGCTCCGCGCGAAAGCGGCATGGCCTGGCCGTAATTGCCTGTGCCGGTGCCGCGGGGCGTGACGGGAATGTCGAGCTCGTAGCAGGCCGCGAGCGCCGCGACGACATCGTCCGTGGATTTGGCGAAGATGATGCAATCGCCGGTGATGTGGTCGAGCTCGCGCTTGAGCACCGGCGAATACCAGAAGAAATCACGGCTCTTCTGCCGCACCAGGGTCGGGTGATCCTCGATACGGATGTCGGGCAGGCGGGCCTTGAGGGCGGCGATATCGGTCATGGGCGGATCTCGGAGTGCCGATCTCCAGATCGGCATTCTTGGAAATGAAACGTTCCGTCGAAGAAAGATGCCGATCTGGAGATCGGCACACCATGTCTGGTGCGTCGAATGTCGTTGATTGAGCGCCTACGGGCCGCTGGCCTGCGGTCCCCTGACCAAATCCTTGGTGTGGTCCAATAGAAGCGCATCCAGCTCTTCATAATCGGGCAAAGTGGTGTCGATGGCCTGGCCATTGCGCACCACGATGCGATCGGCCTGCGGCCGGGACAGCAATTCCGTCCAGGTCCTGGCCTTGAACAGCACGAAATCGGCCGGCCCCCCGACCCGCAGCCGGCCGGCATCGATGCCCATCACCGAAGCGGGCGTCGCCGTGATCGCCTTGGGCCAGTCGCCGAAGGGATGATCGAGATGGGCCACGCGCGTCGCCTCGCGGAAAACCTCGAGGGCGTCGAGATCGCCATAGGCATAGAAGGGGTCGCGGGTGTTGTCGGAGGAGACTGCGACATCAACGCCGGCGGCCTTCAATTCGTGGAGCAGCGTCACTCCGCGCGAGCGCGGGGTGCGGCCGGGAACGCGGTCCTGCAGATAGAGGTTGCACATCGGCAGCGAGACCACGGCGATGCCCGCTTCGGCCACCTTGTCGATGGTGGCCTTGATCTCGTCCTCCCCCTGCCGGGCGAGGGAACAGCAATGGCCGACCGTGACCTGGCCGGCGAAGCGATGGCGCAGGGCCGCCTCGGCGACATGGTGCAGCGAGCGCGCCGTGGGATCCTGGGTCTCGTCAACATGGAAATCGAGGTCGAAGCCATTGTCGGCGGCGAGGCGGAACAGCGTGTCCAGGCCCTGGTCGAGCTCGGGCACCATATAGGTGACGCCGCCCAGGATGCCATCATGCGTGCGCAGGGCGGCAGAGATCTCGGACATATGGGCGCGATCGGCCACATGCTCGATGGAGAACAGCGCCACCGCCTGCAGTTCGATGCTGCCGGCCCATCTCTCGCGCATCTCACTGAAAACAGGCCAGGAAATGCCGATCTGCTTGCCGATCGAATCGAGATGGGTGCGAATCGCGGATGTGCCATGCGCATAGGCGCAGCGCAGCGAGAAATCCATGCGGGCGGCGACGTCGGCTGCCGACCAATGGGCTTCGCGATCCAGTGTGACGTTGTCGAGCGCGCCGAAGAAGGTGCCGTCGGGATTGCGGCGGCGCGGCCAGATATGGCCCTTGTCGAGATGGGTGTGCAGTTCCACGAAGCTCGGAAAGACCATGCCGGTCGAGAGCGCGTCGGAGGGGCCTGTCACGGCCTCGATCGCCTCGATGCGTCCGTCGGCGACGGTGAGGCATATGCGCGCCAGGCCGTCCTGGTCGATGCCGGCAAGCCGCTGCGGCACCAGGCAGGCCGGCACGCTGGCCTCGACCGCCCAGCGGCCGGTGGGCGGGATCTTTGCAGCAGTCTGGGCGGATCTGGACACGATCAGTTTTCCCGCTTCAGTGCGCTCTCATGCCATTTGTACAGCATGAGATGCGACAGATAGGACAGGGCGAGGAAGATGGCGATGCCGCTCAGCGACAGCAGCACCAGCGCGGCATAGGCTCGCGGATAGGCAAAATAGCGTGGCGCGAGATAGATGATATAGCCAAGCCCGCCGCGGGCGCCGCCCGCGCCGGTGGCAAGCTCCGACACCACGGCGCCGATCAACGACAGGCCGCCGGCAATGCGTACGCCGCCAAGGAAATAGGGCAGGGCGCCGCGCAGTCGCAGCAACCAGAGCTTCTGCCAGGACGAAGCGCGGTAGAGCTCGAAGAGGTTGAGCAGATTGTGGTCGGTCGAGCGCAGGCCGATCAGCGTGTTGGCGAGCACCGGGAAGAAGGCGACGAGCCACACGCAGATCAGGAGCACGGTGGCCTGCGAGAAGATCACCAGCAAGAGCGGCGCCAGGGCCAGGACCGGCGTGACCTGCAGGATGATGGCGTAGGGGTAGAGCGTATATTCGACGAGCCGCGACAGCGAGAACAGGACGGCAAGGCACACCCCGCCCACCACGGCGAGCACGAAGCCCTTCAACGTCACTTCCAGGGTGAAAAGCCAGGCCGGCCCCAGGGTCTCCCATTCGCGAAAGAAGGCGGCCCAGATCTCGCTCGGGGCCGGCACCACCTTCATCGGCGTGAGGCCGGCGGCCACGCAATATTCCCAAATCCCCAGCACCACCACCAGAAAGGCCAGAGGCAGCAGCCATTTCAACAGGGCGGGCGGGCCCCGGCGGGACGTCGCGGAAGGAGAGGCGGCACCGCCTGCCGAACTGATCGCGCTCATCCTGTTCCTGCCCTCCTGATCCGAATTGCTGTGATCCAAATTCTTGGCGATCAATGTCCGTCGACCGTCTCGGCGGCCTTGCCGATGGCCGAGGTCAGCGCGGCGGAGGCCTGGCGGCAATAGTCGACATAGACAGGCGTGGTCCGGAAGGCCGCGCCGCGCGGGCGTTCGGCATCGATGGTGAGTTCGGCGAAGGCCCGTCCCGGCCGGGCCGCCATCACCACGATGCGATCGGAAATATAGACGCTTTCGAACACCGAATGGGTGACGAACACCACCGTCCAGCCGAGTTCGCCCTGCAGGCGCATCAGGTCGTCGTTGAGCTTCTGGCGGGTGATCTCGTCGAGCGCCGCGAAGGGCTCGTCCATGAGGAGGAGCCGAGGACGGGTCACCATGGCACGGGCGATGGAGACGCGCATGCGCATGCCGCCGGAAAGTTCGCGCGGATAGGCATCGGCGAAGGCGGTGAGGCCGACGCTGTCGAGGGCCTGCATCACCGTATCGCGGACGGCCTTGCGCGATACGCCCTTGAGCCGCGAAGGCAGCCAGACATTGTCGAACACGCTGGCCCATGGCATCAGCGTCGGTTCCTGGAAGACGAAGCCGACGTCGCGGGAGTGGTCCGCTCCGCCATCCGCCCAGACTACGCTGCCGCTCGAGGCCTCGCCCAGCCCGGCGATGATGCGCAGCGCCGTCGACTTGCCGCACCCCGACGGCCCCAGCAGCGAGAGGATCTCACCCTGGCGGATGTCGAGGTCGAGATGCTGGAGCGCGGTGGTGCCCGAGGAGAAGGTCTTGCCCACGTCGCGCAACGAGACGACGGTCGGGCGGGCCGTTCGATTCAAGACAGGTCTCCGGTACATTGAGCTAGCCTGCCGCCTTGGCGAGACAGTCTTTCACCGCCAGCGTGACGCCTTAACTCAGCCACTGACGCTCGATCGGGCATCGTCACTTCTTGATCAGGTCGGAGCCGACATTCTTGTTCACGAACTTCAGCGTGTAGGCCTTCTTGTAGTCGAAATCGGGCTTGTAGAGGCCGACGGCGACCATCTTGTCGAAGAAGGACTTCATATGCTCGTCGGTCATGGCGCCGATGCCGCTTTTCTCGGCGTCACCCGACATGACGATGCCATAGGCCTTGATCTGCTTGACGGCGAAGGCGAGGTTCTCGTCGGTCATGTCGGGATTGTCCTTCTGGATCGCCGCATTGCCGAGCTTGTTGTCGCCGTAGAGATAGGTGGCCCAGCCGATCGCCGAGGCATCGACGAATTTCTGCACCACGTCAGGCTTGGCATCGATGATGTCCTGGCGGGTGACGATCAGGGTCGAATAGGTGTTCCAGCCCTGGTCCGCGATCAGGAAGACATTGGGCTTGAAGCCGCCGCCCTTTTCGACCTGGAGAGGCTCGGACGCGACATAGCCCTGCTGCACCGAACCCTTGTCCGCGATGAAGGGGCCGGGATTGAAGTCGTAGGGCTTGACGGCTTCGTCGGTGAAACCGAAGGCCGCCTTCATCCAGGCATAGCCGGTGGCCTGGAAATCGGGACCGATGAAGATGGTCTTGGCCTTCTTCAAGTCTGCCCAGCTGTCGAGGCCGACGCCGGGGTGCGTCATCAGGATCTGCGGGTCCTTCTGGAAGGTCGCAGCCACCGCGACGAGGGGCACGCCTTCCTTGGCGGCCGAGAAGACCTCGACCAGATTGCCGCCCATGTAAAAATCGTTCTTGCCCGCGACCAAAGCGGTGGCGTTGTTGGCGGTCGGGCCACCCTGCACGATCTCGACGTCGAGGCCGAACTTCTTGTAGGTGCCATCCGCCACGGCCTGATAGTAGCCGCCATGCTCGCCCTGGGCCAGCCAGTTGGTGCCGAAACGCACCTTCACCAATTCCTCGGCACAGGCGGCGTTCAGGCCGGCAAAAACCACGGCCGTCGCTGCAAGCACGGCGGTCTTGAGCATGCTGTTCATTCCTGTCGCCTCTGTTCGGTTTCGTCTTGGGAGTTACTGGTATCGGATTGCCGCAACGCCGAGGCATAATTGTTAGCGCCAATTCACGCTTGCACAAGTCGTGATCACGATTAATTTTGCGCCGGCCAGTTTTTCGCAGGATCCGCCATGCTTCGCGCCATCACGCCGCCCTCCCTGCGGGCCCCCTTCGCCCGCTACAGCCATGCCATGGAGGTGCCTGCGGGTGCCCGAATGGTTTTTTGTTCCGGCCAGCTCGGCATCGGCCCGGACGAAGCCGTCCCCGAGGGTGCCGAGGCGCAGGCCCGGCTGATTTTCGAGGCCATCGAGACCATCCTGGCGGAGGCCGGCATGGCGCTGGCCGATATCGTGAGGATCAATGCCTATGTCACCGGCCGCGAGCACATGGCCGGCTACATGAAGGCTCGTGACGCCGTGGTCGCCGATCCGCCGCCGGCCTCCACCCTGATGATCGTCTCGGGCTTCACGCGGGAGGAATTCAAGGTCGAGGTGGAGGTGGTGGCGGCAAAGGCGTGAACACCGAGGGAGAGGGGACTTGTTGCCGGGCGGTATAGGCCTTGTGATTTTCGATCGGTATGGAACAATGCCCACAGGCGTCCTGGGCCTTGAAAGGGCCGGCCGGCACAGGCGGGGACGCCAGACCAGGGGATCGAGAGCATGGACCATCCTATCCGGCGCCTGGCGGCGAACGTGCCACCGTCCCATCCGCTGTCCATCCGGCTTGCCGGCGCATCACCGCACCCCGCATGCTGAACCTCGATCCCTACCTGCTTCGCGCCTTTCTCTCCGTCGCCGAAGTGGGGACGGTGAACGGTGCGGCGCTGTCGCTGCATCGCACGCAGGCCGCGGTCAGCATGCAGATCCGCAAGCTCGAGGCCCTGGTCGGTTCGGACCTGTTCGAGCGCAGCCCCAAGGGGCTGACGCTGACCGCCGACGGATTGCTTCTGGTGCCCTATGCCCGCGAGATCCTCACCCTGACCGACGAGGTGGGCAAGCGCCTGAACGGCCGGCAGATCGAGGGACGCATCCGCCTCGGCGTGGTCGAGGATTTCGCTGCCACCCGGCTGATCGACATTCTTCGCGATTTCCGCGACAAGAATGCCCGCGTCGACATCGACATCCTGGTCGAATCCAATGCGCGCCTCGCCGCCATGCTGGAGAACGACGAGCTCGACATTGCGGTCTGCGATACCAGCCGCTGCAGCCGCAAGCCGGTGCATGTGTGGAACGAATATCTGCATTGGGTCGGGCGTAGCGACATCGAGTTCACGCCCGACATGCCGCTGCCCGTGATCATGTTCGTGGAAAGCTGCCCCTGGCGGGGGCCGGCCATGGCGACGCTGGCCATGCGCAACCGCAACTGGCGCATCGTCTGCGAGGCCTCGACCTTGGTGGCGATGGCGACGGCGGTGCGCGTCGGCATCGGCATCGGTCCGATGATAGCCGCGACGATTCCCGAGGGCTGCCGTGCCCTCGACAAATCAATCGACATGCCGGGCTCGGCCCGGGTCGATATCGGCCTTTATGTGCGCAGCGGCGCCCGCGAGGAATCGCGCTTCCTGGCCGATTTCGTGCTTCGCCAGGTCGAGCTCGGCCACGCCTGAGAACAGAGGCGACGGGGATCGACCGACCCGGGCGGATAGGCTGTCATCCCCGGCGGGGCCGCAGGCCTGGGGAGGGGGGCTAAGGGGCCAACGGGTTGAAACTTCTGGCTCCTGGATCCCTTTCCCCTCGCGACGCCCGGCCGGGGGTGACAGGTCGAGTGCCCAGGGCATTCAGCAACGCTTATACCCTCACGCCAATTATCCGGCTACCGCAGCCGGCCTTTTTCGGGCCCCCTGACGGCGCCTGAACCTGTCCATAACAGTCGATCCACGACGAGGGCATGGTGATCGCTACCGAGGGGAACATCATGGTTGAACTGTCGCGCAGGAACCTGCTCGCTCTCATGGGCTCGCTGAGCCTGCCCGCCCTGCTGGGGCAGGCGGCACCGGCCCGGGCCGCCGGCACCAGGCTCACCGCCGTCGAATGGGGCGGCGACGTCGTCAAGGCGATGAAGGAAATCGCCGCCCAGCAAAGCGCAGCCGATATCGATTGGGTGCTGCACCAGGGCGGCGCCGCCGCCATCCTGCCCAAGATCAAGGCTATCTGGCCGCGCACCGATTTCGACTATGTCGCCGGCTGGGAAGGCTCCTTCAATTCGATGATCAAGGAAGACTGGCTGGAAACCATCAATCCGGCCGACATTCCCAATCTCGCCGACATCCCCGCCAAGATGATCATCAAGAACGACAAGGGAGGCATCATGGCGGTGCCGCGCGCCGTCGGCGGCATGTATTTCGGCTATCGCACCGACACCGTGCCGATGCCGGTCACCAAGATCGATGACCTGTTCGACCCCAAGCTCAAGGGTGCCATCTGCTGGCCGGGCCCGACCCAGAGCATGATGCTGCAGATCGTGGCGCTGGCCCTGCATGGCGGCGGCGACGAGAAGAACATGGAACCGGGCTGGAAGCTGATGGCGGACCTGGCCAAGTCCGGCAATATCGGCCGCATCGCCGTGACCGACGTCGACTTCACCAATTCCTTCACCGCGGGCGAGACTTCCGTCGGCTTCTTCGCCGAGCCGAGCTGGGCGGCGGTGGCCAAGAACTTCCCGGTGACCCGCCTGACCAAGCAGAAGGGCATGGCGACCTTCCTCTATCAGAGCGGTTTTGCCGTGTTGAAGAACCGGCCCAACCTCAAGGCGACGCTGGACTTCATCAATTTTGCCATCAGCCCGGCGATGAACACGCTCTACGCCAAGGTTGCCGGAGAAGCGCCGCTCAACGCCAAGGCCGAGAAGCCCGAGAACCTCAAGCACCTGATCTTCACGTCGGCCGAGATGGACGAATTCGTCCATGTGCCCGACTACAATGTCGTGCTCTCCAACCAGGACGCCTGGGCCAAGCGCTGGGAATCCGACATCGCGCCCTTGCTGTGAGGCAAATGCGGGCAAAAGCGCTCCTGCTTTCAAGCTAGAGCGCGGCAATCCTTCCCCGACTTCGGGGAAGGTGTCGATGCGTAGCAGCGACGGAAGGGTGAGTGTGGCGGGAGCTAGCGGCAAGAAGGCATCGTAGCGCCGCTCTACCCCACCCGACCCGGCTTCGCCGACCCATCCTCCCCGAAAGGGGGGGGAGGGATCTCGCACTCCACTGGGGTCAGTTGAGAAATGTGAGTGTTCTTCCGGCCCAATTGTCCGTCTCCTCGCCTGTCCTGTCTGCAGGAGGATATCGCCTTGTCGTCTCCAGCCCTTTCCACGACCAGCCCGGCGACATCGTCGCCCAATCGCGCGGCGATGCTGCTGCTCTTGCCGGCGCTCGCTGTTTTCGCCCTGATCTTTGCCGCGCCGCTGATCGATCTTGCGCTGGAAAGCTTCCGGCAGTTCGTGCCGGGGCGTATCGGTTCGGCGCCGGATTCGCCCTTTGTGCTCGACAATTACCGCGAGCTCGTCAGTCCAGCTTTCGGGGGCGTGCTGTTGGAGACCTTCCGCATCAGCGTCGCCGCCTCGCTGGTCGGCATGATCATCGCCTTCCCGATCGCCTATGGCATCGTACGGCGCTTTTCCAAGCGCTGGCGGGTCGCCTGCATCGGCTTGATGATCACGCTGGTACTGCTCTCCATGCTGGTACGCACCTATGCGCTGGAGCTGACCTTCGGTTCGGTCGGCATTCTCAGGCCGCTGCTCACCTTCCTGGGCATCGCGCCAACCAGCCGCTGGTATATCGAGACGCTGGTCGGAGCCGGGCTCCTGCATGCCGTGATCCCGATCAGCGTGCTGACCCTGATCGGTACGGTGCAGAACCTCGACCCGCGCCTGATCGACGCCGCCCAGTCCCTGGGGGCGCCGGCCTGGCGCGCCCATCTCGACATCACCCTGCCGCGCAGCCTGCCATCGCTGGTCTCTGCTTTCCTGGTCTCGCTGACCTTCTCCATCAGTGCCTTCGTCATCCCGATGGTGCTCGGCAAGGGGCGGGTGCTGTTCATCTCCAATTCGATCTACAACCGCTTCAGCGACGTCTCCAATTATCCCAGCGGTGCTGCCGTCTCGATCACCATGCTGATCCTGACCCTCGCTGTCGTCTACCTGGTCTCGCTGGTGCAGCATGGCCGGAGGAAAAGCGCATGACAGCCAACGGCAAGACCAAGCTGTGGGGCGACCGCCTGGCCATCTCCACGACCAACGCCGTAATCGGGCTGGGCCTGGCCTTCCTGATCGTGCCGCTGCTGGTCGCGGGGTTGCTCGCCTTCGATGCCCGCGACTATCTCGGGCCGCTGCCGCCGCCCGGCCTGTCGCTGCACTGGTTCGAAAAGCTGTTCTCGCAGGACTATGTGGCGGTGGGCCTGACCACCAGCCTCGAGATCGCGGTACTGGCGACCATCATCAACGTGGTGATCGGCACCGCCGCAGCGGTCGGGCTCGACCGTGGCGAATTTCGCGGCAAGGGCGTGATCATGGGCGCCTTCCTCTCCCCGCTGATCGTGCCGGCGGTGGTGACGGGTTTCGCCCTGCTGCTGTTCCTCTCCAAGATCGGCGTGGTCAGCGGTTTTCCGCGTCTCCTGGCCGGGCATATCATCATCACATTGCCCTATGCCCTGCGCGCCACGCTGGCGAGCCTGGTCGGCCGCGACAAGCGCCTGACCGAGGCGGCGCTGATCCTGGGGGCCACCGAGAAGCAGGCCTTCTGGAGCGTCACCCTGCCGCTGATCCGCACCGGCATCGTCACCGGCGCCGTCTTCACCTTCGCCATCTCGATGGATGACGTCGCCGTCAGTCTCTTCCTCACCGATCCCACCACCTACACGCTGCCGGTGGCGTTGGTGAGCAATATGCGCGCCTCCTTCGATCTCACCATCGCGGCTGCTGCCGTCCTGCTGGTCGGCATCACGGCCATCCTCATCATCATTCTCGAGCGCCTCGTCGGTTTCGACCGGCTGATCGGCCAAGGAATGTTCAGATAATCGGCAATGCTCAGGCAAAGGAGCCAGACATGGCGAACTCGGTGGAATTCATCAATGCCGTCAAGCGCTTCGGCGACGTGACGGCGGTCGACGGCGTTTCCTTCTCGATCGCCGGTGGCGAGACCGTCGCCCTGCTCGGTCCGAGCGGCTGCGGCAAGACCACCATCCTGCGCATCATTGCCGGCTTCGAGCGGCCGGATGCCGGTGCCGTGCGCATCGCCGGCGAGGACGTCACCCGGCTCAGGCCCTATCAGCGCAATGTCGGCCTCCTGTTCCAGCATTATGCGCTGTTTCCGCACATGACGATCGCCGAGAACGTTGCCTATGGGCTGCGCTACCGGGGCTGCCCGCGCAACGAGATCGATGACCGCGTGACCCAGATGCTGGAGCTGGTGCGCCTGCCGGATTTCGGCCATCGCAAGCCCCATCAGCTTTCGGGCGGCCAGCAGCAGCGCGTCGCCCTGGCGCGCGCCCTGGCCACGCGCCCCGGCCTGGTCCTGCTCGACGAGCCGCTCTCCGCCCTCGACGCCAAATTGCGCCAGGAATTGCGGGCCGAGCTCAAGCAGGTGCTCGCCGCCGTCGACGCCACCACCATCGTGGTCACCCACGACCAGGAGGAGGCGATGAGCCTGGGCGAGCGCGTCTTCGTGATGAAGAGCGGCACGATCGTGCAGGAAGGGCCGCCGAACGAGGTCTATGGCCAGCCCCGCTCGCGCTTCGTGGCCGAGTTCATGGGCCGGGCGAACTGGTTCCGCGGCCGCCTGGAAGCCCATGGCAACGGCCTTGCCGCCTTTGTCGGCGCCAATGGCATGAAGCTCGTGGTCTCGACACCGCATGACACCGCCGGTCGGAGCGAGGTCGATCTGTGCGTGCGGCCTGAGAGTATCGACCTGATGCCCCTGCAGGCCGCCGCCACCTCCGGCGAGCGCAATCGCATCCCGGGCCAGGTGCTCGAGGTGACGCCGCTCGGTGCCATGCGGCAGATCCTGGTCGAACTGCAGGGCGGCGGGCAGGTCCTGGCCGTCCAGCCCAACCGCGGCAGCGACCTGCATGGCCTCGGCCAGCCGGTCATCGTCGGGCTGCCGGCCGAAGGCTGCGTGGTCGTGCCGGTTGCAGCCTGAGACGTTTCCTCCAACCAGAACAAACCATCCAAGGAAAGGACTGACATCATGATCCTACGCAGTCTCCTGCGGGCCGCCACCCTGACGGCCACCCTGCTTGCTGCGACCGTCGCGGCCAAGGCCGACGCTCTCGACGACATCACCAAGGCCGGCGTGATCAATGTCGGCGTCTTCGCCGACTTCCCGCCCTTCTCCTCGGTCAATCCGGACATGAGCCTGAAGGGCTATGATATCGACGTCGCGCAGATCATCGCCGACGGTCTCAAGGTCAAGCTCAACCTGGTCAGCGTGACCGGCCAGAATCGCATTCCCTTCCTCACCGAAAAGCGCGTCGATCTCCTGATGAGCGTCGGCTACAGCGCCGAGCGCGAGAAGGTAGTCGACTATGTCTCGGCCTACGCGCCCTATTACATTGCGGTGATCGGCCCGCAGGCCCTCAAGGTCAGCGGCAAGGACGATCTCGCCGACAAGTCCATTGCCGTCAACCGCGGCACGCTGGAGGACACCTCCCTCACGGCGGTGGTACCCGCTTCGGCCGATGTCCGTCGTTTCGACAATTATAATTCGGTAATCCAGGCCTTCCTCTCCGGCCAGGCCCAGGTGATGGTGGTGGGCAACGATGTCGGCTCGCAGGTGCTGGCCAAGCGGGTGGACCTCAAGCCCGAGCAGAAGTTCCAGCTCTTGTCCTCGCCCGACCATATCGCCATCAACAAGAACGAGCCGCGCCTCAAGCAGGCCCTCAACGATGCCGTCGCCAAGCTGCTGGCCGACGGCAAGCTCAACGAGATCTCGGTGAAGTGGTTGCAGAAGCCGCTCGATCCCAAGGATCTCAAGGACTGAGGTAATCGCTCGCCTTGGGGGTATTCGGCCCGCTGGCAGCCAGCACGCAACTCGCGGCCAAGCGGAGTGAGACGCAACAATCCTTCCCCGGCTTCGGGGAAGGTGGGCCGGCGAAGCCGGACCGGATGGGGGCGAGCAACACGACCTGGCGGCTTTGTCGGCTCCATGGCGCCACCCTCCCCCTTCCGTCACCGCTGCGCGGCGACACCTTCCCCGAAACCGGGGAAGGATTTCGGCGCTCTGTTCTGGAAACGCAGGATGTGTGTCTGCGCCAGCCTGTCGGGAGACCGGTTGGTGAGTTGGGTATTGAGAAAGGAATGCTGACATGGGCAGCAGTCTCGATTTCGGCTGGCTCGGCGAGGCGCTCGCCGCGATCGCGAGGGGAGCGGGCACCACGATCCTGATGATCCTGGTCTCGGCCCTGCTCGGGCTCGTTCTCAGCGTGCTGGGAGCGGCAGCGCGGCGCAGCCGCCAGGCGCCGCTGCGCTATGCGGTGACCGCCTATGTGGAACTGATCCGCAACACCCCGTTCATCGTGCAGATGTTCTTCATCTTCTTCGGGCTGCCGACGCTGGGCATCCTGCTCAACCCGCTGGTGGTCGCCATCGTGGCCATCACCATCAACCTCACCGCTTATGGCATCGAGATCGTCGGGGCCGGCCTCGATGCCGTGTCGCGCGGGCAGAAGGAGGCGGGCCTGGCGCTCGGCCTGCGGCCCAGGCAGGTCTTCGTCAAGGTCGTGCTGCCCCAGGCGCTCAAGGTGATCTTTCCCGCCCTCAGCAGCCAGATCGTCATCATGATGCTGGAATCGGCGGCCGTCTCCCAGATCGCGGTGAAGGAACTGACCTATGAGGCCGACCTCATCCAGGCCCGCACCTTCCTGCCCTTCGAGACCTATCTGGTGGTCGCCCTGATCTATCTCTTGCTGAGCATCGTGCTGCGGCGCCTGCTGCGGTTCGGCGGCCAGCGTTTCCTGTTCGGGGGTGTGGCATGATCGAGTTCACGTTCTGGGATATCGCCCGCAATTTGCTGCTGGCGGCGCGCTGGACCATCCTGCTCTCGATCGTCGCCTTCATCGGCGGCGGCCTGGTGGGCCTTGCCATCCTGATCGCCCGCATCGACCGGCGCAAATGGGTGCGCCGTCCGGCCGAATGGTATATCGGCCTGTTCCAGGGCACGCCGCTCCTGTTGCAGCTCTTCCTGGTCTTCTTCGGCCTGCCGCGCATCGGGCTGCGCATCGATCCCTGGCTGACGGCGGTGCTGGGCCTGACCCTGTGTGCCAGCGCCTTTCTCGCCGAGATCTGGCGGGGCGGCGTCGAGGCCCTGCCGCGCGGCCAATGGGAAGCCAGCGCCAGCCTCGGCCTGCATTACTGGCGCCAGCTTCGCCTGGTCATCCTGCCCCAGGTGCTCTCGATGACCCGCGCCCCGACCGTCGGCTTCCTGATCCAGCTGGTGAAGAGCACGGCGTTGACCTCGATCATCGGCTTCGAGGAATTGCTGCGCACGGCCAATGCCATCAACAACGCCACCTTCGACCCCTTTACCGTGTACGGCTTCGTGGCGCTGATCTTCTTCGTGATCTGCTTCCCGCTGACGCGGTATGTCGAGGCGCTGGAACGGCGAAAGGCGTAGGGCCGATCTCATCGGCCCCATCACGAGCAGCTCTTCATTCACTGGTCGCCGTCGCGGTCCCGGAAATCGGTCTCGCCCTTCTTCCAATAGCCGGAAGCGGTAATGCGCCGGCGTTCGAGGCCGAGATCCGCCTGGAAGTGGCGGCGTATGCTGCGCACGGTGCCGGCTTCGGCGGCGACCCAGACCTCGCTGTCATGCCGCGGCAGGCTTGCCGCCGTCATCGCATCCTGGAGTGCCGTGCCGATACCGGCCGGCAGGCCATGGCGGGGCAACCAGGTCAAGCTGACCTCGGCCCGGGAAGGCAGGATCTGGGCATCCTCGGCTTCCGGGATTTCGATGAACGCCTCGACTTTCACGCCGGCAGGAAGCGCTTCGAGGATGGCGCCGATGGCCGGAAGTGCCGTCTCGTCACCACCGATCAGCAGATGCCGCAGCTCGGGATCGAGCCGGAAGCCGCCACGCGGCCCGGCGATCTGGATCACGTCGCCGGGCTGTGCCTGCGCCGCCCAGAGCGAGCAGGGGCCGTCGCCATGCAGCACGAAGTCGATATCGATTTCGGCATCCGCCTCGCGGAAGGCCCGGATGGTATAGGCGCGCCCGCTCGGCCGGTCCGAGCCGGGCGTCGGCACGAAAACCTTCACCCATTGGCCTGGCCGGTTCGCCGGAAAGGCCTCCAGGGCCGCGCTGGCGATGGTGACGCGCCGCATATGGGGCGTCACCGGACGGATGGTTCGCACTTCAGCCACGCGCAGGCGGCGTTCGGGCGGGGTGGGGCGCTGATCCGCGCCCTGATGCAGGTCGTGCATTCTCATGATTGTGGTCCTTGGGAAGAGGTTGATCAGGCGCGGCGGCGCAGGGTGGCCAGTGCCAGGAGCAGGGCCGCAGCACCCATGGCGCCACCCAGCTGGAAGGCCGTTCGCATGCCCCGGGCGATGGCTTCGGGTGCCGCCGCGCTGCTGTCGCCGCCGACGGCGTGGGCGAAGACGGCTCCCATCAGCGAGGCACCGGTGATCAGGCCGAGATTGCGGGCGAGCGCCAGCAGGCCGGAGACGAGGCCGCGCTGTTCAGGGCGGGCATCCGCCATCACAGCGGTGTTGTTCGGGGTCTGGAAGAAGGCCAGGCCGATGCTGATGAGCAGGATGGCAGCGATGTAGACCGGCACGCCGTGGTCGACGGAGAGCTGGGCCATGCCGAAGGCGCCGATGGTGAACAGGGCGATGCCGAACACCATGACCTGCCGCGCTCCGAAACGGTCGGCGACATAGCCGGCCGGAATGCCCATCAAGGCGGCCACGATCGGACCGATGGTCATGACCATGCCGACGCTGCGGGTGTCCAGGCTCGCGGCCTTGGCGAGGAAGAACGGGCTGAGCACCAGCGTCGCCATCATCACGGCATAGATCAGCACGCTCATCGCCATGCTGGCCGAGAGCAGCCGATTGCGGAACATGGCCAGCCGCAGCAGCGGGGCGGACGCCTTGACCTGCACGGCCAGGAACAGCGCCAGGCCGGCGACGGCACCGGTGAGGAGCTGCAAGACCAGCGTATCGGAAAAGCCGCGGGCCCCGGAGAACGTCATGGCCAGGCTATAGGCGGTGAGCGCGCCGGCGAACAGCGCCGTGCCCAGCCAGTCGAAGCGGGCGGCGGAAACCGCGTGCCTGGGCGCATCGACCGCTGCCGGCAAATAGCGGCTGATCAGCAGATAAGCGAGCAGGCCGAAGGGAAGATTGAGCCAGAACATGGCCGGCCAGCCGAAGGAGGCCAGTGCCAGCGACCCGAGCGAGGGACCGAGGGCAATGCCGAACGAGACCATGGTGGAGAGCACGCCCATGGCCAGGCCGGTGCGTTCCCTGGGGAAGACTTCGCCGACAAAGGCGAAGGACAGCGCCATGATGATGGCACCGCCGAGCCCCTGCGCGGCCCGTCCGGCGATCAGCACGGTGAGATTGGGCGCCAGGGCACAGGCGACCGACGCTGCCATGAAGATCACCAGGCCGGCGAGATAGAGCCGCTTCTTGCCGAGCTGGTCACCGAAGCGGCCGACGCCGACGATGAGCGCGGTGACGACCAGGAGATAGCTCACCACCACCCATTGCACTGCCCCGAAGGAGGTGCCGAAGGTCGTCACCAGGTGCGGCAGGCCGACATTGACGATGTTGGTGCCGAGCTGGGAGAGCAGGATGGCGAGGGAGAGGCCGGCAAGCACGAAGCTGGTGCGGATCGGCCGATGATGGACCGCCGGTGTGGCGGGATGGGGATGAATGGCTTGATTCATGATGGACCGAGTGTTGGAGGCTCCGAGGGGAGCGGTGCGTCCGGGCTGTGCCGGACTGATCTCGGTCTGTTTCTAAGTCTGCCAAAATAATGCATACAGTGCAATGATGGCAATGTATAAATGCATCAGACGCACTCGAAGTCACCAGCCCGATGAATCGCCCCAGCTCCGCCACGCCACCACCCCTGGTGGACATGAATCTCCTGGTCGCCCTCGATGCCCTGCTCTCGGAGGGCAGCGTGGCCGGGGCGGCACAGCGCATGAATCTCAGCCCGCCGGCCATGAGCCGCCAGCTCACCCGCATTCGCCATTTGCTGCGCGACCCCGTGCTGGTGCGGGCCGGGCGTGGCCTGGTGCCGACCCCGCGCGCCGAGGCGTTGCGCGACCGCTTGCGGCGGCTGGTTCAGGACGCGGAGGCGGTGATACGGGGCGAGGGTGCCATCGATCCGGCCACGCTGGAACGCGATTTCTGCGTACGTACCAATGACGGCTTCGTCGCCGCTTTCGGCGCCGCGATCGCCACGGCCCTGACGCGAGAGGCGCCGAAGGTCAGGGTGCGCTTTGCGCCGCAGGGCAAGGAGGATGTCGAGCCGCTGCGCGAGGGCAGCGTCGATCTCGACATCGGCGTCATCGGTGCCATGGGACCGGAGGTCCGGCTCCAAGCCCTGCTGCATGATCGCTTCGTCGGCGTGATCCGGCAGGGCCATCCGCTGGCGGGCGAGCCGATGACGCCGCAGGCCTTCACGCGTTTTCCCCATGTCTCCGTCTCGCGACGCGGGCGTTTCGAGGGGCCGCTGGATACGGCGCTTGGTGCGCTGGGGCTCACGCGCACCGTTTCGGTAGCTGTCGCCAATTTTGCCGACGCGCTGACGCTGGTGCGCTCGAGCGATCACATCGCCTCGGTGGCCGCGCGCCTGACCGAACCGCTGCGCCAGGGCATGGTTACCTTCGACCTGCCGGTGAAGACCGATGCCCTCGCCATCTCGATGGCCTGGCACCCGCGCTTTGACGCCGACCCCGCTCATCGCTGGCTGCGGTCCTGCGTGAGGGCGTGCGTGCGCTGAGTTCACCGCCTTTGTAAAAAAGGGGCGCGTCCGCCGACGGGAGACCGGCGATGCGGAATGCGCCTATTCGGCCAGCGCCTGTTCGACGGCAGCCCGCTCCACCTCCAGCAATGGCGCCAGCACCTTGTAAGCCTTGGTCTTCACGCCCGGCTGCATCACCAGGATCACCGTCTCGGTGCCGGGGCAGGCGGCATCGCCGCACTGGATCTCGCTGACGGAGATGGCGGTCTCCTCGTCGAGCCCCAGAATCTCCCGCGTCATCTGCTTGATGGCGGCGGCCCTGTCGCGGTCGGCCTGGCTGGGCTTGCGAAACAGGCCGAACACCACCTCAGGCGGCTCCGGGCAGAGTGAGGATGCCGGCGGCGCCATCCTCGGCGCCGAGGGCGAGCTGGGCACCCGTCTTGTCCCAGGCGAGTGCCGTGATACCCGATCCGGGCACGGCACGGCGCACCAGGATCTCCGAGGCGTCGGTCAGGCGGCAGAGCAGCACGCAGCCATCCTCGTAGCCGAGCGCCAGCACCAGTGCCTTGGGGTGGAAGGCGACCCGCGTCACCTTGGCGTGGCGAATGCCGCATTCGCGCGGCGCCTTGCCCATCGGGCCGTCCTTGCTCTGGAACGGCCAGACGATGCCGGCATCGGCGCCGGAGGTCGCCAGCCAGTTGCCGTCATGCGACCAGGAGAAGGAGCGCGTCTTGGAGGGATAGCCCGACATGCGCATGTGCTTCTTCTCGGCGACCGTCCAGCCATGGAGGGTGTTTTCCTGCATGGAGGTGACGATGAAGCGGTTGTCGGGCGAAATCGTGATGTCGAGGTGGCTGCCCTTCCATTCGTAGAATTCGGGGGCGGCGGTGGAATTGGGGAACCAGGCCGAAACGCCGTTGTAATGGGCGATGGCCAGGCGGTAGCCCTTCGGCATGAAGGCCAGGCCCCGCACGCTGGACGGTGCCGTCCACTGCTTCACATTGCCCTTTTCGTCGCGGGCATAGACGGCTTTGCCCGCCGACCAGGCCGCGGCGCCGCTTGCCGAGATCGCCACCGCGTCGATCCACTTGTTGCCGGCTTCGCCGATCTGGCCGATCTCGCCATTGGCGGAGAGGGCCATAATGCGCCCGTCGTCGCCGCCGGCCACGAGCGTGCTGGCATTGGCGGCGACAGCCAGCACGCCGGCATCGCCGAACAGGGCGTCGCGCTTCTCCTCGCCGATCTCCGCCCTGAGCACGGTGCCGTCGGCCAAGGCGAAGACGGGCGTGCGGCCCAGCCAATGGCAGGCCAGCACGTGGCTGCCGGCCTCGACCGGGGTGACGCTTTCGGACAGGGAAGGGAAGGAGGTGGTGTTCAAGGCGGGGCTCATGGACAAGAGGCGGGGATGTTCTGGGGTTGCGCGGCGATTTACCCCCATCCCCCTGCCGGGACCTCTAGTCAACTCAAGTGAGTTGACGACACCCGCGAGGGGAGAAGGAGTTTGATTCGGCTCGACACATCCCATTGAAATCCCTTCTCCCCTCGCGGGAGAAGGTGGCGGAAGCCGGATGAGGGGTGCAATCTCCTCCCTACGCCGCGCAGGCGCGGAAACCCTTCTCGAGTTCGTCGCGGTTGAGGTTGTGCCCGATGAACACCAGGCGCGACTCGCGCTTTTCGTCCGGCTTCCAGTCGCGCTGGAGATCGCCGTCCACGATCATGTGCACGCCCTGCAGCACGAAGCGGCGCGGCTCGTCCTTGAAGGCGAGGATGCCCTTCCAGCGCAGCAGGCTCGGCCCCTCGCTCTGGGCGATGCGATCGATCCAGGGCATGAACTTGGCCGGATCGACATCGCCGTCGATCTTCAGCGACAGCGACTGCATGGTCTCGTCGTGATAGTGCTTCAGGCCGTGGTCGTGGTGATGATGGTGGTCATGGCCGTGATGATGATCGTGGTCGTGGTCATGGTCGTGCTCGTCGACCTCGAGGAAAGCGGGTTCCAGGTCGAGGATGCGGTCGAGGTCGAAGGCGTTGCGGCCGAGCACATCCGCGATCGCCACGTTGGAACGCGTCGCCTTGTGCAGCTTGGCATAGGGGTTGAGGGCGCGGATGCGCATCTCGACCTCATGCAACTCCGGCGCCGTGACGAGATCGGTCTTGTTCAGGACGATGACATCGGCGAAGGCGATCTGGTTCTTGGCCTCGGGCGCGTCCTTGAGACGATCCTTCAGCCATTTGGCGTCGGCCACGGTGACCACGGCGTCGAGGCGGGTCTTCTCGGCGACGTCCTGGTCGACGAAGAAGGTCTGGGCCACCGGTGCCGGATCGGCCAGGCCCGTGGTCTCCACCAGGATGGCGTCGAACTTGCCCTTGCGCTTGAGCAGGCCGTCGATGATGCGGATGAGGTCGCCGCGCACCGTGCAGCATACGCAGCCATTGTTCATCTCGAAGACTTCCTCGTCGGCGTCGACGATGAGGTCGTTGTCGATGCCGATCTCGCCGAACTCGTTGACGATGACGGCGAAGCGCTGGCCGTGCGGTTCGGTCAGGATGCGGTTGAGCAGGGTGGTCTTGCCGGCGCCGAGATAGCCGGTGAGAACGGTGACGGGAATCTTGTCGGACGTCTTATCCTGCGAAGCAATCGTATCGGCCATGGCAATCTCCGGAGCGCGGGCGCGCTCTTCAGCAAAGAACTGGCGTGCGGTCGGGGGCGCTGCTGCCCGGCCGCATTCGCTCAGCCTTATATTGGATCGATGCCGTCGGATGTAAGCCCCAAAGTGTGATTCTTCCCGCCGCTTCGAAGATGGGGCGTGGGTTGGCGTTCCCTGGTTTTGGAAGGCTGCCTACACCCGTTATGCTCTGGGAACGGCGCAGAACCCATGACTATACTGCATCGCTCGACGGACTGCGGATGCCCTGCAGGTGTCGCGCAGGATCTGGGCCATGATGCACCCTTCGATTCAGCCAATATGAACCGATGAGAATAGCGACCATCCACGATATCTTTCGTTCCAGCGTGCTCGGCATGCCGGAGGCCGATCCCGTCATCGGCCACTGGTTCTACAATAGATTCCTTCAGATTTTGAGGCCGCTTCGAATTGAGGTCGAGCGTGTCTCAATCCTGGCGAATGGCGAGCCTTCCCTGCTCGAGGACCTCGCGGCACGGCATGGGTGGCCGCGGGACAAGGGGGGCTGGGCGCATGTCTTTTCCCACCCGGAGGTTGTCGGCCTGATCATGCCGACTCTCGATCGGCTCCGGACATTCGATCTGGTGCTGGGATTCGAGATGCCCCCCAACTTGATCCGTGCTCTCCATGCCTACGGACAAAGACTGGTTGATATCTCGATCGATCCCATCCGCTTCTGCGAGGATTTGTTCTTGCGCATGCGCAGCAACGATTCCGTGCTTCAGGCGCGGCTGGCCGAACAATCCGCGCCATCCGAACAGATCGCTGCCGGCGCAGCAGAACTCAAAGCCCGAATTCAGCCGCTGCCCGCCCAGCCGGAGGCCATCGTGTTCGCTGGACAGGTTCCCGATGACAGCAGCCTGATTGCCGGCAGCCATATTCAAAGTGCGGTGCCTTTTGCCGATCGATTGAACGAGATCGCCGCCGGACGCGAGATTCTGCTGAAGCCGCATCCCTACGCGCCTGGCAATCCCGACCTTGCCATGCTGCATCGCGCCTTGCCCAAAAGCCGCTTCACGCGCGACAACATCTACGCCCTGATGGCGGCTCCCTGGCTTGGGGCCGTCGTTACTCTTTCATCGAGCGTGGCGACGGAAGCCGCGTATTTCGACAAGCCTGCCATCCGGCTGATCAAGCCGGATGTGGAGTTTATCGAGCCCGGCGTGATCGGCCCGTTCCAGCGCATCGACGGCAGGGCTGCGAGCGCGCCCTTCTGGGGGGATCTGCTCGATCAAGCCGTTCAGATGCCGAGCCGTGCATCCCCGCTTCCCCCGCTGCGTCATATGTTCGGGGCAAACTGGGGACTTCCGCGGCCCATGACGGCCATTGCCCCCTTGCCGCTTTCGCGCGGCGAAACAACGACGAATATCCAGCCCTATTGCCTATTCGGTTGGAGCGGAACGGAACCGGATGGCGTCTGGAGCGATGGAGTCCTGGCGGTTCTTCAGCTGCCCGCCTGTGCTGACGGGCTGGCATCGACACTGGTTCTGACGCTCAATGCGTTCGCGCCGGATGTGGGCCACCGACAGGAACTGACGATTTCTTCACCGCCCGTCGGCCTCATCGAGAAAATCCTATTGGCAACCGCAGAAATACGCGAATTGCGGATTCCCCTTCCGCCGGCACCGGTCGGTTCGATGCTGGAAATCTCGATCGGCATGGATACTGCGACCAGCCCCAAGGAGCTCGGCATCGGTCCAGACGAACGCCGCCTCGGCATCAAGCTGCGTCGAATGGCGATTGCCTGACAGCGAAGCTGGGCGATGCCGCACAGCCGATCGGTCCTTGCGATCGGATCGACTGCAGAGTGGAACCTTCCCCGAAGTCGGGGAAGGTCCGTTGCGCCTCTTTCGGCGTGGTCTATGTCTACCGCCGCCGTCAGGCGCCGCCGCCGAGGCGGCTGAGGCCGCTTTTGGCCGCGGCATTGCTCGAATCGATCGCCAGCGCGCGCTGGAAGCTCTCGCGGGCCTTCTGGGTATCGTTCAAGCCGGCCTGGGCGTAGCCGCGGCCGGCCCAGGAGGCCGCATTGCGGTTGTTGATCTGCAGGGCCTGGTCGAAGTCGGACAGCGCCTCCTTGTATTTCTGCAATTGCAGATAGGAGCTGCCGCGCGAATAATAGGGGGCTTCGGCGCGCGGATCGTTGGAGATCGCCGAGGTGAAGTCGTCGATCGCCACTTCATGATTGCTGCCGGCCTGGCGGATCAGGCCGCGATTGTAATAGGCCTCGGCTGTTTCGGGCTTGATCTTGATGGCCTTGTCATAGTCGGCCATGGCCTGCTGGGTCTGGCCTTGCAGGCGGTAGATATTGCCGCGGCCGACATAGGCGGGCGCGTAGTTGGGATCGTTGGTGATCACCTGGCTGTAATCGGCCATCGCCTGGGCGGTCTGGCCAGTCTTGCGGTAGACCAGAGCGCGGTTGGCCAGGGCCTGCACGAAATTCGGGTCGATCTGCAGCGCGCGGTTGAAGTCGGAGATGGCCGGTCCGTATTGGTTGGAACGGGCATAGGCCGAGCCGCGCATGTTCCAGGCCTCGGGATCGTTGGGGTTCTTTTCGATCACCGAGGAAAGCGAACCGATGTCGGCGGACGCCACCTGACGGCTGCTGGCATCGCCATCATCGCCACCGCCGCCGGTGGAGGCGCAGCCGACCAGGCCAAGGCCCGCAACGCCCAGCATCAGGAGCGCGGCAATGCGGGAGATGGAGGGTCTGGCTGGGGGCTCTGCCGTGGTTGTCGTGGAAAGTGTCATCTTGTCGGTCCGGGTCCATCGAGACGAATTTACAAGGGGGCCGTAAATCTGGCCGTGATCCAACTGCTGCCCAATCCTACCGGCCCTATGCTGGCGCCCGCAATGCCGGTGTTCGGCATTGCGGCGATACGCATCGGCGGACAGGACGGAGACTGAGCCATGGTGGTCCGGACAGATTGGAAAAAGCGATACGGCGTGCAATCTGCCGGATTAACCTTGCCGGAAAGTAAAGCCTCTCCGCACATCTGCCCCTTGACGACGGGTCTTGCCTGCGAGGGCAAAGTGCGTCCGAGCGGAAACGCTCCCTTGCGCGGCCCTTCGTTCGAACGCGCCTGTGCAATTCCTGCGGGTTCCACCGAGTGGCAAAACGCCGTGGGACGACACAAACGCAAACGCCCGGCCAAATTGCCCGGGCGTTCGTCCCAACCAGTCAATGGCTCGGAAAATCAGTTTTACTTCTTCACAACGCGGGGCGTTGCGGGAATCAGGCCTTCGCGCTGCAGCTTCTTGCGGGCCAGCTTGCGGGCGCGGCGAACGGCCTCGGCAGCCTCGCGGGCGCGCTTTTCGGACGGCTTCTCGTAATGGCCGCGCAGCTTCATTTCACGGAAGATGCCTTCACGCTGCATCTTCTTCTTGAGCGCCTTCAGCGCCTGATCAACATTGTTATCGCGAACGAGAACCTGCACGCGTGCTGTCCTATTATCCTGGTGTGAATCGCTGCGGCGGCTTGGCAACAGAGAGACCCGGTGCCAAGGCACCGCCGAATTTGGAAGCGGCGTCATAACAGAAGGGATCGCCGCTGTCCATATTGATTAGCATGGATCAGCGAGATCCAATTAGCGGGACTTTGGGCTGATCCGGGTGACATGGCCCATTTTCCGGCCGGCACGCGCTTCACGCTTGCCGTAGAGATGCACGGAGGCGTTCGGTTCGGCGGCCAGACCCTGCCAGGAATGCACGCTGTCGCCGATCAGATTGGTCATCACGGCGTCGGAATGGCGCTCCGTGGAGCCGAGCGGCCAGCCGCAGACGGCGCGCACGTGATTCTCGAACTGGCTGACCAGGCAGGCATTCTGCGTCCAGTGGCCGGAATTGTGCACGCGCGGGGCGATTTCGTTGACCAGGACCTGGCGGTCCGAGGTGACGAACATCTCGACGGCGAGCACGCCGACATAATCGAGGGCGGCGATGATCCGGGCGGCTATGTCGCGGGCCTCGACCTCGACCAGGGCCGAAAAATGCGAAGGCACGATCGACTGGTCGAGAATGTGGTCGTGATGCAGATTCTCGGTGAGGTCGTAGGTGCGGACGGCACCATCATCGGCCCGGACGGCGATCACCGAGACTTCCGTCTCGAAGGGGACGAAGGCCTCCAGGATGGCGGGCTGGCCCCCCATGCGCGCCAGCGCTTCGGAGAGGTCGCTGCCCGGGCGGATGATGGTCTGGCCCTTGCCGTCATAGCCGAAGCGGCGGGTCTTGAGCACGCTGGGCCGGCCCAGGGCTGCAACCGCGGAGGCAAGGTCGGCATGGCTGTCGACGGCGCGGAATTCGGCGGTGCCGATGCCGAGGGAGCGCACGAAGCTCTTTTCCGTCAGGCGGTCCGCGGTGGTTTCCAGCGCGAGTACTGCTGGCAGCACGGGGCGGGCGGCCGAAAGGATGGCGGCGGTGGCGGCCGGGATGTTCTCGAACTCGTAGGTGATGGCGTCCACGCTCTGCGCGAACGCCGCCAGCGCCGTCTCGTCCTCATAGGCTGCACAGGTGAAGCGCTCGGCGACCTGGAAGGCCGGGCTGGTATCGTCGGGGCAGTAGATGTGGCAGCGAATGCCGAGCTGGCTGGCGGCCAGGGCCAGCATGCGGCCGAGCTGGCCGCCGCCGAGAATGCCGAGCACGCCGCCCGGGCCGACACGTACCGCATTCATGCCTTCACCGTGTCGTCGGAAACGGGATGATCGGCGACCGCGGCCGTCTGGGCGGTGCGCCAGCGCTCGAGCCGCGTCGCCAGCGCATCGTCGCCGAGGGCGAGCACGGCCGCTGCGAGCAAGGCTGCGTTGACGGCACCGGCCCGCCCGATCGCCAGGGTTCCGACCGGTATGCCGGCCGGCATCTGCACGATGGAATGCAGGCTGTCGACGCCCGAAAGCGCCTTGGATTCAACGGGCACGCCGAAGACGGGCAGGGGGGTCAAGGCCGCCGCCATGCCGGGCAGGTGGGCCGCGCCGCCAGCGCCGGCAATGACCAGCTTGAAGCCTTTCGCCTTTGCCGATTTGGCGAAGTCGTAGAGACGGTCCGGCGTGCGGTGCGCCGAGACGATACGAGCTTCATAACCGATGCCGAGCGTATCCAGAGTCTGCGCCGCGTGACGCATCGTGGCCCAATCGGACTGACTTCCCATGATGATGGCGACAGGTACGGCCTGCCCCGCCGCGGTGCTGGATGGCATCGGGACTCCCTTCGGTAAAAGGGGTGTCTAGAGCAAGACGCCGTTTTTGGGAAGGTGGCAACGCTTTACATAGTTGAGTCGCGCATCAGCACGATCGCGAGACACTCTCGTCGTCTGCAAAAGCTGCTGGGATCTGCCGGAGTTGACGCGCCAATTCCCAGCCGGGGGGTCTGTGCTTCGGATGAAACCAGCCTGCTCCTTTCGCCAACCAAGCTTTTCGAAAATCGATCGCTGATCCAACCAGCTGATCTTCATATCCGAATTCGACACCGCAGCATGAGCAGATTTCATAGGTCGGACTGCGGCCGTCGTGGCCATATTGAGCATAAGGCTGCTCGAGACCGCAGACACGGCAGAAATTGGTGGGCTCACATATCACTGCATGAATGCTGGAACTCCACTCATGGCCAATATGCCCGGCGTCTGTCGTTTCATTCAAGCCCGAGAGAGAGACCTTTGCGGCGGTCTCTCTCGCGATCGATATTGCGTGATTTCTTCTTTTCCAGCAATGGCTTCCGGGGATTTTTCCCCGGATCGCCAGCTGATGTCTCAGACCATCGGGCGCTATACGAACGGATGGTACTGATAGAGCCAGGTCTCGCTCAGCACCTTGTCACCGAGCTTGAGATAGCAGCGCAGTTCCACCGGCTCGGGGCCCGTGGCGTGCAGGTCGAATTGGGCACGCCAATGGCCGTTGATGCCGTCGGGCACCGCTTCGGTGAAGATGTAGGAGAGTTCACCGCGCGAAGCGGTGATGATCGGCTCGGGCTTGACGCCATAGGGCAGGTCCTTGAGCGGATCGCCGAGGAACTCGATCACGAATTTGCGCAGGCCGACCGGCCGTTGCGTGCCGGGGTGGCCGCCATTGCCCAGCCGCGTCGCCACCACGCGGGCGAGATTGGTGGGAAAGGGCTCGTCCGCGGCCCAATGCAGGCGATATTTCAGCGTGAATTGCTGGCCTGCCTTGACCGGATCCTTCGGCACCCACATCGCCACGACATTGTCGTGGATCTCGTCATTGGTGGGGATCTCGATGAGCTGGACGGTGCCTTCGCCGAAGGGGGCCAGCGGCTCCACCCACAGCGAAGGGCGCAGATCATATTTGACACCGTCGAGGTAGTGATCGAACAGGCGGTCGCGCTGCAGGAGCCCGAAGCCGCGCGGGTTGGTGTCGGTGAAGGTCGAGGTGGTGGTGGCCGGCACGTTGTTGAGCGGGCGCCAGATATGCTCGCCGCCGCCCGTCCACATGGCCAGGCCGTCGGAATCGTGCACTTCGGGACGCCAGTCGATCGCGGTCTGCTTGGCCGTCTCGGAGAACCAATACATCGAGGTCAATGGCGTCAGGCCGAAGCGGCTGATGTCGTTGCGGGTGAAGACCTGCGCCTCGATGTCCATCAGCACGGCCTTGGAGCGCGTCATCAGGAAGGAGAAGGCGCCGGCGACGGAGGGGCCGTCCAGGAGGGCATAGACCTTGACCTGGTCAGCGGAGCCCGGGACGGCTTCCAGCCAGAACTCCTTGAAATCGGGGAATTCTTCCTGGTGGGGTGGGTTGGGATCGGCCGCGTTGACGGCAAGGCCACGGGCCGAAAGGCCATATTGGTAGAGTTCGCCGATGGCGCGGAAATAGGAGGCGCCGAGGAAGGCGACCCAGTCGTTCTTCTTCCAATCGACGGAGCCGGTGCGAGGCTCCTGGAAGCGGAAGCCGGCAAAGCCGACGCCGTCGGGCATGGCCTGAGCCGGGCTGTCCGGCGGCATGTCGAAGGAGGCCTTGCGGTAGATGATCTCGCTGGCGTTCTTGCCTTCGACCACATTGATGGTGACCTTCTTCTGGAAGAAGGTGCCGAGATGGAAGAAGGTGACCGGGAAGGGCGCCGGACCGTTGGCCCACAGGGCGTCCTCGGTCTTGAACTTGATCTTGCCGAGTTCCTCATAGGTCAGCTTGGAGGTGATGTCCGGCGCCGGCTTCTCGGTCGGAACATAGGCCTCCATCGCCAGCTTCTTGGCGCGCTCGACCAGACCCTCGAAGGAGAAAGGCGCAGGCGGACCGAAGGTCAGCACGCCCTCGTCGGCGAATGCTGCGGTGGGAAGGCCCAGTGCCATCAGGGTCGAGAGACTTACGGCTCCCTGGAGGAAAAGCCGCCGGTCGAAAGCGTCGTTCATCAAAAAGTTCCTAACTTCTAGAGCAAAACGCGTTCAAGCGTGAACGCGTTTTGCTCTAGCTCCTTGTTTCGACGCGTCTTTACGATTCGAGGTGATTCCGTCCAATCGCAAAACGCTTTACTGCGTCCGCAAGCTAAACAGGGATTATCGCCTGTCAATGCCACGGCGCTTCAAACCGCGCCGATTTCGTGACAATAGATTAATTTGACTGATGAATTTGCGCAAAAAAGCGCAAAAGCGCCCAATAATCTTTCAAAATCTGAGAAATGCCCGATTCCGCCCTGGTCTATGCTCCCGCCGCGTTCTACAGGCGCGATGTTCTCGCCGTCGCCAAAGATCTGATCGGCATGACTCTTCTGGTCGACGGCGTCGGAGGCGTCATCGTCGAGACCGAAGCCTATGATCGCGACGATCCGGCCTCCCACACCTTTCGCGGGCCGACACCACGCAATGCCGTGATGTTCGGTCCGCCGGGCCACATCTACATCTATCTGTCCTACGGCATGCATTGGTGCGCCAATATCGTCTCCGGCGAGCCCGGCCGCGCCAGCGCGGTGCTGCTGCGAGCACTGGAGCCGACGATGGGGCTGGATCGCATGGCACAGAGGCGGGGGCTCGCCAATCCGGCGCTGCTGTGTTCCGGACCGGGACGGCTCTGCCAGGCCTTGGGGTTGACCGGCAGCCAGAACGGGCTGGCGCTGACGCAGCCTCCCTTCGAGCTGCTGCGCCGATCCCATGAGCCGCCCATCGCTACGGGGCCGCGTATCGGCATCAGCAAGGCGGTCGAGCGGCCTTGGCGCTTCGGCTGGAGCGGCTCGAAATTTCTCAGCAAGAAGTTCTGACATCCCGGGCGCACAAACGGAAACGGGCCCCGAAGGGCCCGCCTGTCCTGCAATTGCCTGGTCAGCTCGGCTCGAAGCCCTTACTTGCCGCCAAAGGTGTCGCAGATCTTGGAATTGGGCGTGCCCGTGCAATGCTCGGTAGGCGAGCCCGCGGCGGGCACGATGCGGATGATACGGTCCTCGCCGACCAGCGCGGTCTCGCCCGGCTTGACCAGCTTGCAGTAGCGAATGGGGCGCCGCGGCGGACAGATGAAGGTCTTGCCCTCATAGAGCGTGATCGCACTGGTGGGCGTGCGCGAATCGACCTGGAATTTGGTGCCGCGCACGCCGATCGAAGCCTGGGGGGCATGGATCTTGTAGGCGCTCTTGGCCGAATCGCCGGTGGCGAAGCGGAAGGCGCCCTTGGCGAATTGCAGCACGACCGACTTGGCCTTGCCATTGCCGGCATAGACGAAGCTATCGAGCGTGACGGACGACTTCGAGCCGAGCATCAGATGGGTGTTGTCGAGAAAGCGCAATTCGATCACGCCGCTCGGGCCGGTGACGATCTTCTCGCCCTGATGCACGCTGGAACCGATTTCCAGGCGCCCGGACATCGAACCATGCACGGCCGGCGTCAGGCCGACGACGTCACCGATGACTTCGGGTCCCTGCTTCGCCGGGGCGGTCTGGGCAGCGGCCGTCTGCATGGAGAAGGCAGCAAGCAGGGTGAACAGCACCGGTGCCAGGCGAGGGAAGCGTAATGTCATGACAAATATCGAACCGTTACTCGAAGGTGGGGGTCAACGCGGTATCCAATCGAAGCGATCATAGCGCTGCGACAGCTGAAAAGTGAAGGCTTATTAAGCATGTTCAGAGCTGATCCCTTGGAAATCGGGCGGCCTGTTGCGTTTTTGCATCGCAGTCTAACGCAATGTACCGCATTGCGATCAGATGGTGACAGGTGTTCTGACAGCATTAGCTAGGGAAGCGCGCGGATTAGAATTGTCATGATTAAGCGATTTAGGGAGGGTGATTTCTAGAATTCCATTGGGTCATTTATCCTTTTTGGGTATTTCTTACGCAGAGGTATTTGAGGCGCCACGCCTCCTTGCATGGTCGGATCCCATCCTAATCACCCACGGGTTGCTGAACGAGGCCACGCTGGCGTTGGGGGTACTTTGTCTGGCCGAAAATTATTGCTGACCCGGCTGGAGAGATGTGCCGGACATCCCTAAGGCAGCGGCCTTATTCGCACAGGGCAGGTGGTATCCGGGGCGCGGTCTTCCCAACATTTGCCGAAATTGCAACGCATAGCTGCTCAGCCTTTGTTGCACTGCAACATTGCGCGAATCCTGCTATGGTGCCGTCAAGTGAAAGAGAAGGCATAGATCCGTGAGCGAGACCTGGAACACGAAATTCGGCAGCAGGCGCGTCAAGCAGGCCCTCCCGACCATCGAGGAAGCCTTGTTCGCCGCCGAGTGCCTCAATGACGACTTCGACCAGCAGGTCGAGATTGCCGCATCGCTGCTCGGTGTCGGCGTCGAGGAAGTGCGTGCGGTCGCCAAGCGGTCGGTGAAGCCGGTCGAGCGCCGTCTCAGCCTGCCGATCGCCAAGTCCCCCCGTGCGGCTGTCGCTCCGCGGGCTGTGGTCGTTGAATATCGTACGCCCAAGCGCCTGGTTGGCATGCGCTGACGCGCAGGCTGCTTCGCCATCCGTGATGAAAATCTACCGGGCGCCGTGGGAAACCGCGGCGCTTTTCATTTGCGCATGAAATGACCTGCCGCGAGGCGCCAGAAGGCGCTGCAAACCGGTGGGTGCAATGGAAATGCTTGCCCGGGCGCCTGAAAAAGCGAATGGCGCTCCCAACCGGACTCGAACCGGTGTTTTCGCCGTGAGAGGGCGGAAAACTAGGGGTTCTGGTTTCCATGGGCTTTCACCGGCTTATAGCAATATCAATGGCTTATTTGAAATTGTTGCGCTGGCTTGCACCCGCTTTCACTGGCATGTATTACCTAGATATTACCTAGCTTGGGGGCTGTGAAGTGGGCAGGGAAGTACCCGACGCACTCATTACGACGCGCAATCTGCGCTCGAAACTGGCGGTGAGGGCCGAACCATATTGGCGTGAACTCGAGCCAGATATCCACATCGGCTATCGCAGCCGCGCCAAGGGTGGCCGCTGGCAATATCGCTGGCGTATCGAGGGGGTATATCGAAAAGGTACGCTGCCCGGCGCGACGGACGACGAGAGCCCAGCCAATGGCCTCGACGTGCTGGATTACAGTCAGGCCGTTGCCAAGGTTAAAGAGACGATTGCCGACCTTCGCGCCAAGGCGGTGATAGAGGCCTCGGGACCGGTGCAAACAGTACGCACCGCCGTGGACGCCTATATTGCTGCCAGGGAGAAGAAGGAGGCCGCGCAACGGCCGGGCAAGCCGTTGAAGCGGGATGCCCGCTCGCGGTTGACGGGACACGTTCTCAGCGTCGAATCAATTTCGGACAAGTCGCTTCACGAACTGACGGAAGACGACCTTTCGAAATGGCTCGACGGCCTTGACGGGCTGGTGGTGACGTCGGTCAAGCGGCTGGTGAATGATTTCAAGGCCGCTCTGAATGCCGCTGCCGGCACGAAGGGTGCACCACCTGGTTTGCCCGCCATCATCAAGAAGGGGCTGAAAGTCACTGGGGGCGGGTCGGCCGGCGACCGCGATATTCAGGTGCTGCCGGATGCGGAGATCCGCGCCATCATCGCCGCAGCCAAAACGGTCGACGACCGCGACGGGTGGGAGGGGGACTGGTACCGGCTGGTGCTCCTTCTGTCCGCGACCGGTGCTCGATTCGGTCAAACGTCTCGGCATGTTGTCGGCGACGTCCAACGCCACAACAACCGAATCATGGTCCCGGTGTCCTTCAAGGGGACAGGCGAAAAGAAGGTGTCCCGATTCGCGGTCCCCATTGGGCAAGATGTCGTCGACGCGCTGCGACCGGCCATCGCCGGCAGAAAGAGCACTGATCCGCTTTTGGAGCGCTGGCGCTACCGGCAAGAAAGCCCAATCGTGTGGGTGAAGGACCGGCGCGGCCCGTGGCAGAACGCAACGGAAATGTCGCGCCTGTGGCGGAAGACGCTTGAGGTGGCAGAGCTACCGGTCGACATCATTCCGTACGCGCTGCGCCATTCCAGCATCGTGCGGGGGCTGCGCGCCATGCTGCCGGTGCGCCTCGTCGCGGCACTGCACGACACTTCCACGGAAATGATCGAAAAGCACTATTCGGCATACATCATTGACGCCATGGACGAGGTGGCGGCACGCGCCGTCATTCCGCTTGGGGCGGTTTCGGATCCGCCTGCCAAGCTGGTAAAATCGACCGGCTAGTGTTTTCAAAGTTGCAAACATATTTGCAATATGCAAATACTCTCGCACGTTCACTTGAAAGCGTGCGAGGTTCTACGCAATGTCGCAGATACAGGGGAGCGGGGGCGCAGACACCGCCCCGCCCCAAAAACTAGCCTACACGGTCAAAGAGGCCTGCGAGGCAACCACCCTCAAAATGTCGGCGCTGTACTACCTGCTGCGAGAGGGAAAATTGCGCGCTCGCAAGATCGGCCGCCGCACCGTCGTGCTTGCCGATGACTTGAAGGCCTATCTTGACAGCCTTCCAGCGGCGGAACTGACGCCAAGGGAGGGCAAGCAATGACCTTCCTCGTCTATAGCGCCGCTGTCCTCGTCGCCAACAATCCTATCCTCACCGCTGTCATCGCCGCGAACGTGCTGGTGCTGGCCGGCTTCGTCGTCAGGGGGCTGCGTCGTGTCAGCTGAAAACGCGAAACCAATTCCGCGCCCGATTGAAACCTGCCCCCGTGACGGGACGATTGTTCGACTTCTCGTCGACTACACGGACGGTGACGGCGCGCTGGAAGACAGCGACCAACCTACGTGGACAATAGGCTTCAATCAGCAGGAGACCGCCGACGATGACGAATGGTTGCTCGCTGGTTGGAACTGGACGCACGATTGTTTCACGCAGGGGCATGGCACTCCGATAGGCTGGCTTCCGTTTCATGGCGAAGACAGTCGGGCGATCGTAGACGTGCTTGCCGAGCGCCGTCGACAGGTGACGGTGGAAGGCTGGACGCCCGAGCACGACGACGCGCACACCGATTTCAGTATGACGAAGGCAGCGATTGCCTACGCAATGACGGCGGCAGCGCGCATATATGTCACGAATTTGCGCCGCGCCGTAGCGTGGTGGCCGTGGGCCGCGAAGTGGTGGAAGCCTAAAGGACGCCGCCAGGACCTGGTCCGAGCCGCCGCCCTCATCATCGCTGAAATCGAGCGGTTGGACCGCGCCGCCGAAAGGGGGACGCCATGCCGGTGAAAGACGGTGGGGCGGCGTTCCCCTTGGGCCTGAAAGGCAAGGTCGTGTTCGGTGGAGGGCGCTACGACGGCGCGCACGTGCCCGAGTATCAACCGATCCACGAAGGCATGTCATTACGGGATTGGTTCGCCGGACAGGCTTTGGCCGGCCTTGCCGCATACCCTGGTCGCGAAGGCGAACGCAACGAGCCTCATCACTTCGCCAGATGGGCATATGCCTTGGCCGACGCGATGATCCTCGCGAGGGGCGGCGGCGATGTATGACAGCGACGCACCTTCCTTCACGCACCTGCGCTCGGCAAGCCACATGGCGCGCAAGCCTTACACCTGCTGCCGTTGCCGGCAGGAGATCGAGGCGGGCAACAGATACGACGTGAATGTGTATCTTTCGGATGGCGATTTCATCCACGAACGCATGCACGTCGGGGCATACCTCTACCCGTCCGGCTGCCCATCCATTCGCGAGAAAGATATCGCCGACATGCGCGGCGCGGGTGAGGGCGCGCCATGAGCACGCTGCACCTATCTCTCAAGGGCGAGTATTTCGACGCCATCAAGGCCGGGACGAAACCGAGGGAATACCGGCGCGTCAACGCTTTCTGGTGCAAGCGCCTACTCGGGCGGACCTATGACAGCATCGTCCTGACACGGGGATACCCAAAGGCCGGCGACGACGATCGTCGCATCGTCCGTCAGTGGCGCGGCTCCACCATCGAGACAATCACGCATCCGCACTTCGGCCCCGACCCGGTCGAGGTGTTCGCAATCGACGTTACGGGGGAACACAATGCAGATTGACCGCGAAGCCGCCAAGAAGGCGGCATATGCCTTTGCAACTGCCAACAACATGGGCGCGCCGGGCAGTGCCGAAGACGAGGCCGAGGCCATCCAAATGGTTTGCGACCTTGTCGGCCACTACTTCGCCGCCGCGCCTGCGGGGAAGCCGGTAGCGTGGACACCCGAAAGCTTGCGCGAACATGCGCGTGATCAAGGCTGGTACATTCGGGAAAGCGCGTCTGTTCCCGACCTCCTCACGGGCGGGTGGAAGCATCCGTATTCCGTCACCGTCAGCGATAGAGAGTTGCTGACCATTCTGAATGCCGCCAAGCCGGCACCAGCGCAGTTAGGTGGCGATGGCGACCCGTTGCGAACGGCGGTCGGCACGCTTCTCGACTATATCGGCTGCTACGTCCCCGAGCATCGGGAAGCCGCCACAGTCGAAGCGGTGCGGTTGGTGATGGGCCTTACGCGCTTCCGGTATGCCGAGGTGCAGAAGCATCTGGATCAGGTCGCCGACATCGCAGCGCAGCTTGAGAAGGAAAAGCGGGATCCGGCCCGTGCCATCACCTTCACCTATATGAACTGGCGCGGCGAAGTGGGCGAACGGAACGCTGTGCCGATCTCCATTCATTACGGCGCGACGGAATGGCACCCCGAGCCGCAATGGCTGATGCGCGCCTTCGACCTCGACAAGCAGGCCGAACGCGACTTCGCGCTCAAAGATACGTCGATGGCGGTGTGATATGACCGATCAGCCCAAAAGAACCAAATACACCTTCTCCATTGACCGCAATGTCCTGGCACTCCTGATCTGCATCATGGCGGGCGCGGTGATGTGCACCGGGCATGACGGCTGGGGCTGGCTCATCTTCATAGCCTTTCTGGTTGTCCTGGCGGCGTGATGCCCAAGAAACCGCCCACTGATATCGAGAAGGTGCTAGCCGCCGCCTCCGTCACGATGGCGCTTGACCGGCACAAACTGCTGTCGACGACGGCGCGAGACGCTCACCTGCGCTACGCCCGCCGGCTGTGGCCGCAGGCCATCCGTGACGAAATCCGCAAGCTGACGAAACAGGTCAAATACCTGCGCAGCCATCTGCCAGGTGGAAGGAAGAACCATGATCACAATTAGCTTTTCCTACGGCGCTGCCGCCCTCTTCGTCTGGCTGCTGGGCTTCATGTTCACCGCCTCGTTCATGCATGAGAACCGGCCCGGCACCGGTACCGTCATCAAACTCTTGGCCTGCGCCCTGTGGCTTTTCTATTGGCCGCTGTTCTTCGCGGTTCTCTGCGGCGTGAAGGTTGCGGAGTGGGAGGACCGGCTGTGAAGGAACGTGCGCCCGTCTCAGTGACAACCGGCCACGGGAAGATGAGCCCCCAAGCTGCGGTTGGCTACGGCTGCTGGCCCGACGAGGACGGCCGCCAAACGAAGCATCGGAAATTGAGGCCGCGCGGGGCCAAGAAGGTAAAAACCCTGCGGACACACCGGGAGCCCAAGCCATGACCGTCTACGTCGACGACATGCACAAGGTGCCGCTGGGCCAGTTCCGGCGTATGAAGATGTCGCACATGATCGCCGATACCGAGGAAGAATTGCACGCCATGGCCAGAAAAATCGGCGTCGCGCGCAAGTGGTACCAGGGTGACCATTACGACATCGCCATGAGCAAGAGGGCACTGGCCGTCGCGGCTGGGGCGGTTGAGATACCCATGCGCACGCTGGCGTTCATGGCAAACAATCGGCGCTCGGGGTATCCGATGGGCACGCCCGAGACGGCGCGAGCTATCGCCATGGAGCGAATGGCGGTTGTGAGGGGGAAGCGGGAATCCGACCGGGCCGGGTGGCACTCCCCCGAATCCAACCTCGTCGGCGCGACGTGGCGCATGTTCGATGAAACATATGAGGGCACGACGCTCCCGAAGGCCGAATTGCGGACGGATGCCGGTGAGTTGGTCGCCTATGTCCTCGACGCTGGCTATGCCTGCTATCCACATGCCCGCCAGCCGGAGACCGGTGAGGACGTCAGAGGCGGGGCGTTCATCGACCGCGCTGCCGCCTTGCTATGGGCGAGGAAGACGGCCGGCGTGAAATCTTCCGACGACGAGGCCCCGCCGTGTTCGACCTGAAATCGCCTTGCAAAAATTGCCCGTTCCGAATTGGGCTGGGGTCGATGTTCCGGCTTCCACCCGGGCGCTTGGATGAGATCCAGCGCGCCACCTCGTTTCAGTGCCACAAGACGGTGGACTATTCCGACGACGAATGTCCGTCGCCAGGAGACAAGCCGCAGCAATGCGCCGGCTTAATGGCTGTCCTTCACCGAGAGGGCGAGCCCAATCAGATAATGCGGGTGGCGGAACGCCTGCAGGCGCTGCCGCTCGATGAATTGGACCCGCGGCGCGAGGCGTACGCCACTTGGGATGACGTGAAACGGGCGCATGCCGAAGGGATCGAGCCGCGCCGGTGACACAGTAGCCGTCAAATGCTGCCATCTTCGAGCCGCTGAGAATCGAGAATCACGCGCATGCCTTGCCGAAGCAAGATGAGGTTTCTTGGCCGCTCCTTTACCGCTTCCTTGAACGCTGCCCGTGCCATCATGATGCCGTCGCACGCGGCGATAGTCTGATATGGTTCTTCCCGATTGGGCTTGGCGTCGGTCTGCCCAGGATCCGGCCGCCACCCCCAATCCTCGACGCAATATTGGTTTCCGCCTTCGGCCGGCACGAAGAACATGTGCATCCGGACCCATCCGTAAATTGTCATCGGAACATGCTCGCCTCAGTGTGTGTTCTTATTTTGTTCTCGCAAGGATCGAGCGTCAAGACAGGGCTGATCGCGTTGCGCCCTATCGCCCCGTGTAGTATACGGTACGTATAGGAGTTCCGATGTCAGACCGCCGCCAACAGCTTGAAGATATGATGTCTTCTGCCGAAATGTCGCAGACCACGTTATCGGCCGTGCTTGGCGTCAGCCTGAACACCGTCAGCCGCTGGCTTGCCAACACGCGGCACGCCATCCCGGTGCCGGAATATGCCTTCGCTTTCCTGGCCGCATACAATGCCGTGGCGAAATCCCACAGGCCGCAACTGCTGGCCAAGCTTATGAGCGAAAAAAGCGCCCCGGCCGCGAGGGCAGGGGCGTCTGATTCTCAATAGCGATTTTCGGCCCGCAAGGGTCGTTGCGGAGGCTCGGTTGCAGCGCCTACGGGCTGGGGCTCGGGCTGCGCCTCAACGGTGCATTCCTCAATCATCCGTGCCGCCAGCATAAGCGGCGTCATGCCCAGCTGCGCCGCCCTGGCCTCGATGCCGGCGGCAATGCGCAGCGTCCGCGCTGTCACCCTATGAGCTTTCATCATGGGGCCTCCTGGACTTGTTGCGCATAATAGCGGCCCTGCGCTCCCGCCGCTCAATTGCCCGTTGGGCGTTTTCTCGGTCTTCGCGTTCCCGCCGCTCGGCCTCGATGGCCCTTTGCTTGGCGATACGCCTGTCAACCTCCGCGTCGACCTCTTCGCGCCACACGGTTTTGTCGTGCTGCTCTTCCAAGATTTCGCGGATCCGTTTGATATCGGCCCGCATGGCATCGTCGGAGCCATTGACGGCCGGCAGACGTGCCGGCGCGGTGGAGTTCTTGCTCCGAAAATAGTTGGCGACACCTTTGTAAAAAGCCGCCGCTATACCACCCGCAACGATCGCCCACCCGTACCACGCGTCAGAATCAGGGGGCGTCGGCATTCCGATACATCCTTTCGGCGTCGCCGGCCTCGTCGGCGATAGTGGTCGCAAGAAACAAATCGCCCACCATCAAGCCCAGATAGGTGACGACGCCGATTGAGGATATGTCCGCTTGCCAAAGGCCTATGACGATCAGCCCCCACGCGCTTGCCGAAAGCCATGCCGTGCCCGCCCGCACAAGCGGAGAGAACCGGCGGAACACTTTGAACGTGCCGTTGAGTGTCAGGGCAACGAGCCGAATGAAAGCCACCAGCATGAAGACGATTCCCCACGTCTCTTCTGCCGCCACAGACTGCATGATGTCGTAGGCGGGGGAGCGGCCGAAAACTGCATCCGGTTTCAGGATGACATAGGCGCATCCTGCCAGGATGCTTGCCAACAGCCATTCCCAAAACCGTTCGCGGAAATGCAGCTTGGCCCCGAGGATAACGCGCGACACAATCATGTCCGTGGCCTCGGTCGGGGCCAGTGGCAGGCCGCGACACCGCTTTCTATGGTGTCGTCTATCCAGCCCTGGTCAGCTGGCGTCTTGCCGTGAACGACGGTTTTTGGTGCTTCGAACACCCTGCACTCACCGCCGCTCACACTTGCCGGTCGAAGTGTCCCACACGCCGCCAGCGTCAACGCAAGCGCGACGAGTATTCCGAGCCTTGGCAGCCGCATCTACTGCGCTCCTATCTTGCTTTTCGATTCGGGTGAGTTCCCGCTGTCCGCCGGCTTCCAAAAGTGCGGTGGCTATCCACCCGAGGAAGCCGACGACGACAACAACGGCGACGATGATCAGCCAGCCGCGAACGGAGATGAGGCCCATGGCTCACCCCTCGACGTCGGCGCGAACGTCCTGCAGGACGCCCACGATCTGATGTCGCAGAAGCAGCACGACGACGAGGGCGACAAGGGCGACGCCGCCGATGGCAAGCACGGTTTGCCAGTCTGCGCCAAGCAGTCCGGACAATGCCGAGCCGACGCCACCGCCGATGCCGAGTAGCCAGCCGCCTAAGCCCGTGCGGCGCTTCACAGCCTTGTCCACCTCGACGGGAACGGTCGGACGGTCGACGGGTACCGGAACCGTCACGGTCTTTTCCACCTGCACCGGTGCCGCCTGCACGTCGGCGGTGCGGGCAGTGGCCTTCGTCAGGTTTACCAAGGCGGTGTGGAGCGCGGCCCGCGTGCGCGGCCCTGCATCGCCGTCGACAGGCGACAGCTTTGCAGCCGTCTGGAACTGCCGCACGTCGTTGGGGCCGTAGCCCAGCAGGACAAGGGCGACCTTCGCATACCAATCGAGGCGGTCGGCGAATCCGTTCAAGCCGCCGTTTATCTTCTTCGTGATCGTCTCGATGTCGTTTCGGTCGGCGTAGCGGTTGAGCCCACGCGTCGACCAATACCAGAGGGGGCCAACACCTTCCCACGGGTCGGTGTTCATCAAATCCGGCTTCGCCTCGAAATCTGGCGTGTTGGGATCGATATTCTTCCGGCACCAATCGCGGAACGCCGCGGTGTTCGCCCGCCCGGTAATCTGAATGCCAGTCCGGCCCATGAAGCGATGGCCGTCACCAGGCTGTGTGTTGCCGAGATCGGCGCGCCCCTCGTACTTCTTCTGGGCCGGCGTCGGCCCCCAAATCTCCCGGTCCCACTTGAAGGCGCCGGACTCGTGAAGATCCTGCGCCAGGTAGTGGGCGATGCGGTGAGGTTGGTCGAGGCCGAGCCGCGCGCCGTAGGCATTCAGGCCGGCAATGACGCTGTTGGCGTTGGCCACCTGCGCGGACGAAAGCGGCCCGGCAATCTTGCGGATGATATCGAGGGTAACGGGCGTCATGGATAGCTCCAACGTGGTGACTTAGGGGCGGGGGGACACGCGCACTTTGGCCGTGCCCGACATGCCGAGCGCCCTGGCGCTGGCAGGGTTCAAATCGATGACGCGCCCCCGAATGAATGGCCCGCGGTCGTTGACGCGACACACGACGGCGCGGCCTGTGCGGAGGTCGGTAACATGCAGACGGCTGCCAAATCGTGCAGTCCGATGGGCGCAAGTGCGCTCGGAAGTCGGGAAACGTTCGCCATTCGCGGTGCGGGATCCGCTTTCGCTGCCGTACCAACTGGCGACGCCCGTTTCTGCTTTTCCGGTTGTGATGATGGCGCACGACAGCGCGCCGGCTGCCGCCAGTACTTTCAACATTGAGTTTTCCTAAAGGGGGGCGGCAGAATATTTGCCGCACTAATGGCTCTGGACTTCAAGCGCAGAGCACCGCTACCATCCGCCTCAGCTATATGGGGAGGCGACTACATGAATGTGCGGGCACTACTTATTGCGGCGATCGCTATTGTCGGCGCAAACTCGGCAATGGCTGACGATGCCAACACGGGTATTCTACGCGCTGTGCTCGAAGACGGCGGAAAATGCCGACAGGAAGAGACGGAGGCCAGCAAAGCGGCGTGCTTTGAACAGGCTATTTCGGTCGCTCAAGGCAAATACGACGCTTCAATTGCAACGGCGGAAAAGGATGCGGACGAAAAGCCTAAGTCTTACAAGGTTGTGGACTCGGATGATCTTTACGTCTCACCCAACAAATACAAAGGTACGGCCGTCGAGTGGCGAAACGCGCAATGCCTGTACGCTGATAAAGACGAATACCGCTGTGCAAGCAATGGCCGTGGCATGACCGTCATGATTGTAGCCAGGAAAATCACGCCAGATAACGAGCGGACGATGCTCGAAAATGACTGCGACTCGGTGAAGTCGACATTTACAAAAAAGTGCCGTCGTACAATTCGATTTACGCTTTTGGGTTCGACCATGGATGACATCGGCGGCATCGAAAATAAGCGCGTCGTATTGCTGGCGAAGGAACTGGAGATCTTCAAGGGCAAATAATGGCTACTTGCCCTTGGCCGCCGTCTTGCTTCCGCGACTGTCCTTCCCGGATTCGCCGGCTGGCTTCTTCACTGACAGCGACGTGGTCCAACCAGACCGGGAATAATTCTGTGTCACGGTGTCGATGGTGTACGTGCCGTCAACACCGGGGCGGGCGCCGATCAGGATAACGGTTGCCTCGGGCTGGGGGGCGGTGCTGCCATCCACGACGATGGTGCCGCCGCCCTTTTCCCGCTCGGACGTTTTGGCGTGCGATTTCGCCCGAGCCTTCGCCTCGTCCTTATCGGCGGCTGTAAACCGGTCGACGAATTCGGCCTTAGCGCCGTCGTCCTGGACCTGCTGCTCTTCCTCTACCCATTTGGCCTGCTTCTTGTCGTAGTGCCGAACCTTGATCGTCTTGTATCGAGGGCGCCCCATTTCGGGGCTGATATCCCATGAAATGAGGTTCACGCCCATCACCGCGGCGAACGTCGGCAAATCCTGCCCGCTTGCGCTTTTGCCTGCGTTCCTGTCGGCGACGATGGCCTTGCGCCCTACGACCTTGAAGGTGCCGCCCACCTCCCGCGCCACGCGCTGTGCGAAGGCGAGAAAGCTTTCATTCTGCATGGCCCAATATTCGCGGGTGATTTCCGCCAAGGATGGGGCGACCACGACTTCGTCAATGTCCGAATCCTTGGCGGCGTCGGACAGCACTTCGCCGATCTTCTTCTTATCCCAATGCTTTTTGCGAGGCTGCTTCGCCTTTGAATTCGTGTCAGCACTCTTGGCGGACACCGATAGCGTCATACCGCTGGACCGGGATCCCTTCGAAGTAACCTCGTCGACCGTACCAGTGAATGCGATTTGGGACGGGTTCTCATCATTCCCGAGTTCAACGGACACTGGCACGCCCTGGCGCGGCAGCAGAATCTGCCCGTTGCGATCGTCGAATTCGAATTGGCAGGTGTCTTGTGTGTTGCCGGCCTTGTCGGTGATGGTGATGTCCGTCAGGTAAGGCATGATCGCCGACGAGACGTTTTGCCCATCAATCGTGACAACGCATATGGTTTTGGTGGCCATGGTTCAATCCCACAGGCGGACGGCAGGCCGACGAGGTGTCACTACGTCGGGTGCCTCGATAGGGATTTTGAACACCGTGCCAACGGGCAGGATAGGCCCGAGGTCGGCAAGTCCTTCGTTGGCGGCAAGCGTCCGTTCCAGCAGGCCGGGCACCACGCGCTTGAAGCGCCGCCACAGAATGAGATCCACCATCAGGTTGTCACCTCGGACGGTGACGGTCTCGTAATCGGTCATTGCAACAGCCAGGAAATGGAGGCGAAGAAGTCAGGGCCGGACGGCGGCTCGTCCCGTTTCAGGGTGAGCGACGCGTCAATGACGCGTCCGACTCCGTGCGGCCCCAGATAGGTGGATTTCTCAGAGCAGCCGCCGACACAGAACCACCCGAGGGGCACGCCATCGCCGCGCATGAAGTATTGGGCGATGCCCGATTGCCGCATTGCGTCGAGATCGGACAAGCTGCCCAGCCCGCCAAGCTTTTCGGGGAACAGCTTGATCGTGATGGTGAAGCTTTCGGGGCCGTCGCCGACGAATTCGAGGGGAGGGCGACGCCCCATGACCGGTTTCTCGACGAGCCCGGCTTCGGTGGTGCGCTCGTAATCCGTGATGTTCACGGGATAGACTTCGAAGATGACGGGTCCAAGAATGGCAAGCATGGTGAGTCCTATGGCCCGGCCCCGATGCCGACGTCAGCATTGACGCCTCGCACCGCCTGGCCGCTGGTTGGCGAGCGCACAAACATTCCGTTGATTTTCTCGATGGTGGCCACAAGCTGGTTTGCCGCCGCCTGCGCCGCCTGAATGGACGAAAGGTCGATTTTCGGTGCTGCCGTCACATCGAGGGCGCTTTTGATTTCGCCGCCCGCTTGCTTCGCCTTGTCCACGTCATCTTGATAGTTCTGGCCACCAGACGACGGAGGGGTCCACCCGGCATTTGGGGCTCGAGAGACGCCGGCAGCGCCCTGCGGGTATTTCGCAGCCATGCCGCGCAATGACATGTCGGAAGTCGCGGGCGCAGTTGCCCACGTGTTCGGCCCCTCTTTATAGCCACCCCACATGCGTCTGGCGCGATCCCAAATCGACAGATTGAATTCTGCCTCGGGGTCGTATGGCTTCCCGGTTCTGGTTGTCGTGGGATGGGGAAGCTTCGGGAACAGATAGTCCATTCCCTCTTGCCCAGCCGCCAAGATGGCAGCACCCACGCTTATGCCGGCGGCTACATTCCATTTCCCACCCTTCTTGCCGCCCTTCGCGCCGCCTGCTGCATCAGCAGCGCCACCGGTAGCAGCTGCGCCCTGCAGAGCCCTCGCGGCTACCGTCAATTCACCGGCCGCCGCTGTCAGGGCAGTGGCTGATTTGAATTCCAGTAGGTTGTTTACGAGTCCCCAAGCGCCTGAGAACTCGGCAACCTTGCTGGCTGCCAATCCGGCGGCGCTGCCGAACGCCAACAGATTGGGATTGGCTTCGGCAAGCCCTTGCACAAATTTCCCCGTGGCGTCGGTAATATTGGTGAGGAATCCGCCTGTCCCGGAATTGTCGAGGGAGCGGCCCACAGCCGTTTCGAGGTTCTTCACCGCACCTTCAAAGCGGGAAACTGCACCGTCGAAACCGCCCATACGCTCATCAGAGACGGACTTTGCGTAGCCGTCCGAATGATTGTTGAGTTCGTCGATCATGTGCTTGAAGGTCTTGGAATCTCCAAGCGCGGTAGCAATGCGGCCGCCCTGCTTCGAACCGAATACGGCGTTTGCAAGGGCGAGGTTGCCCGCAATCTTCGGCATCAGATCTTCAATGAGGGCGTTGATATCCACGCCGCGCATCGAGGCATCGCGGAACCGGTTCGCCATACCGGCAATGCTCTTCTTGGCCTTGGCGTCGTCGCCGTCGAGATTGTCAGCCAGGACACCCATAACGGCCGGCGTGAATTTGGCCGGGTCCGAAATCATCGACTTGTCTTCGAAGATTTTCTTAAGCCCGGCCCGGGCCTCTTCGTTGAGCGCCACGCCGTATTGCGCCGCCACGTTCTTGACGAACGGGTCCACCTCGATGCGGTCGGGGTTGCGCTGGTAGTTGGAATAGTCCAGCCCGTTGGCGAGCATGGCTTCCTTCGCGCCGCGGGTCGGTTTCTGCCCGAAGGCCATGAGAGCGCGGAAGGCAACGCCTGCCTCGTCGCCGCCGATGTTGGCCTTTTTGCTGATAGCGCCGAACGCCAACAGGTTTTGTTCGCTGATACCAGCCATGTACGCCGGCGTGCCGCCATACTTGTAAATCTGACGGATATCCTCGGGCGTCATGCCGGATATTTTCGAGGCCTTCACCTGCACGTCAGCGGTCTGCCTTGCCGCCTCCGCAGCAGCCGCCACCGTCGAGACGTCCTTTTTGAAGGTGAAGATCGCGCCTTCCATCTGCTTCACAGCATCTGGCAGCGACAGGTCGAAACCCTGGCCGAGCGTGGCAGCGTCCGGCATCATGCCAAGGATGGCGTCACGCCTGACACCGCGCGCGGCAAGATCGCGCTGGGCTTCCAACACCTGCACGTCATTGTATTTGGTGGTGGCACCCATGTGGATGGCCTGGTCGATGAGCGGCGCTTGCTCCGCATCGGTGATGCCCATCACCGCCTTGCCGTACCGGCGTTCCTTGTCGAACTCGCGATAGGTGTGGCCGACACCTCGCACGGCCTCGCTTGCCTTCGCGCCGACGTACATGGCCCCACCCGACGCCATGGTGCCGATGACGGCTCGTCGGCGCTCGCGGCGGGCTTCCAATTTCGCGGCGTTCTGTTCGGCAAGGACTTGTTTGCGGAGGGCGGCCGTCGTCTGCTCGATGGCCTCTTTGACGCGGTTTTCAGCCGTCACCAGCTTGTTTGCCGAGTTCCCGAACGCGCCGAATTCTTTTTCGGCCTGCTGGATCGCGAACTTCTGGCTGCTGATGGCATCCGTGGTTCGCTTCACATGCTGGGCGGCCTTCTCATAGGCCCTCTGCATGCGCTCGGTCGGGTTCGCCGAAGCCTGCAGCGCATTGCCGAGTTCCCGAACCCGCTGGCGTGCCTTGTCATAGGTGGCCGTGAGTTCGGAAAGCCGCTGCTGCATCGTCCGAACTGAGCCGACCCGCCCCAGCTGTTCCTGCTGCTTGCGGAGTTCGTTCGTCAGCTTCTGCATGGCAGCGGAACCGCTGCCAACTTCCTTTTCCGCCTGCGAGATCTTCTTGAGGGATTCCGCCACCTTTTTGGCGTGTGCGGAAGCATCATCCTGCAGCTTGATGATCAGTTCGGCGATAGATGCAGTCATTCGAGGGGTGCCCCTGCGCCTTCCTTGAGGAGCCGCGCCTCATCCCACCATTCGATCAATTCGTGCCAATCCATGGCTCGAATCTCTTGGAGGGAAAGGCGCGGAAATGTCGCCATCACCAGGGCGGCTAGGCGTCGCCAGCCGCCGGGGACTGCGCGGGCGCCGGGGCGTCCAGGTAGCGGCGGGGCAAAAAACGGGCTGCCACCTCGTCCACCTTGTCGGCGTCGTCGACGTCGAGGATGGCAAATACCTCATCCGGAATATCGAACATGGGAAAGCGCGTCGGGGCCTTCTCGCCGCGGGATTCGGCATTCCGAACCCGGTCGGTGAAGCCTTCGATTTCCTCAACCGTCATGCGGCGTACGCCAACGCTGTAGAAGGTGGTGCCGCCGAACTCGACCGGCCATTCGAGGGGCACGGTCGTGAAGCGCTCGGACGCGCGGACGTGCGTCGGGGCGGGCGTGGCCGTCTTGGCGGTGGATTCGGGCGAGGTGGAAGCGGCGGCTTCGGACGAGGCATTTGCGTTCACGGGTATGATTCCATGTGAAAAAGGGGCGGCCGCGCGAACGCGGCCGTCGATGTCGAGGCGAATTGTCAGGAGGCGTTGGGGATCCGCAGGATGCGGTTCACGTCGGTGTTCTGGTCTTCCTCACCCGTGCGCAGGGTGTTGGTCCAGAAATCCCAATAGAAGATTTCCGCACCGTCGAAGTGGATTTCGTAGTGCGTGATCTCATTGAGAGCGTAGGAGAAGCCGAGGCCCTGGCCGCGGGTGAACTGGTCGGCGGTGGCCTTGCCGAGGCGGGCTTCGGCGATGACCTTCACCTCGATGGCGCGGCCGGTGCGCTTGTCGCGGATGACGCCATAGGCCGTATAGGTGTTCTTGAGGCGGGTCCCGAGGCCGAATTGCTTCAGCAGGTCCGGATCCCAGCCCTTGAGCTTGAACGAGAAATTCAGCTTGTTAACGCCCACCTCGAATTCGACACCGACATAGCTGCCGCCAGGGTGATGGTCGGCGTACTGCGCCTGCAGGTCGGAAAAGGTGACGTCCTCAATGGTGAGGTGCTTGGACTTCGTGGGGTCGGTGTCGCCGCAATACAGGTTGGCGGCTTCCATGAAGTACAGGGAATTGGACATAGTGCAGGCTCCAAAGCAAGGCAGCCGCACCCGATGGTGCGGGCTGCGGCTGCTGCGTTACGAGGGTGGTGGCGGGTTAGGCTGCGAGGTCGAGTTGCGACATCAGGTCAGTCAACAGCGTATCCAGCGCCGGCCGGTAACGGGCCGAACTGAGGCCGATGAAGCGCAGCGGCGCGGGTTCCTCAGCGGCGAAGCCGATGAAGATCTTGCCCTGCCGCAGCTTCTCGGGGCTGTTGGAAGTCGTATCGAACCTGATTTTGTAGCCGAGAATGTCATCATCGGCCTTCAAGTCGCGGAGCGCGAATTCCATGGTGTTCAACACCGCCTGCAACGCCTGGCCGGTGATGTTGAAGCGCCCGAGGTAATAGCGCAGCGTCTTGATAAAGATCAGGTGGATATAGTCGCGCCCGCGCACCTGGTTGTAGAACTGCCAAAGTTCGTCGGGGCTGCAGGTGTCCGTGCCGACATAGACATAGCCGCCGTCCCCGATAGCGCCATCGGTGCTGTTGCCGCGAACGACCACGCCGATGTTGTGGGAAAGCAGCGTCTGCCCCTCGTTCGCGCCATCGAGGATGGAGAACGAGATCGGACGGCTGACGCCGACGATTCCGTTGATGGGCTGATTGGCCCAAGAGCGGAAGGGGCGGCCGTTGAATTCATGGTCGCGACGAACGGCCACGCCGATGATGTAGGGCGACATCGGCACCACGACGATGTTGCCGGCCTCGTCCAGAATCTTGGCGGCCGGGTCGACCGGGATGATGCGCTTGGACGAGATAGTAGAGCGCCAAGCAATGCCATCCGTCATAGTGGTGGCCGGCCCGTCCACGACAGAAACCGCCATCAGCTGATCCAGCAGACCGCCAAGACTGGCAATGATTGCATTGGATCCGGTATCCACAGTCACCGTGGCGGTGGGAAGGGCCTTGTCGGCCGCGTTGCCGCCACCTGCGAACGTCGCCGTCACAACACCGGACAGGTTCGCGCCAACCGTGTCGATGACCACCGACACGACAGTGTCGACCGGGCCGGTCGTGCCGTCGCCCATCACAGCATGAGCGGTGGGCAGGATCTTGTTCGGGTCGCTGCCGCCGCCAGTGAACGAGATGGTGGGCGCTTCGGTCAGCTTGGAGCCGTTGGCCGTCAAACTTACAGCCGAGACATACCCAACGTTCTGGGAAGTGAAGCCGGGCACGCAGATGAGCCGCGGCGTGATGCCGAGTTCTTCACCTGCATCGAGAAGGGCGAACATGCCGGTGCGCGCATTGATGTCGCCGCGAAGATTGGCGATCGTCTGCGCGGTATTGGCTCCCGGCTGCACGCGGACAACCACCACCTGCGCAGCTACCTGCAACTGCCCAAGCTGCGCGTTGATGGCCTGAATAGCGCGGTAGATCGTGCCGGCCTTGCCCAGCTTCGCCAGCTTGCCGGCGTCGTTCGAAAAGAACGTAACCGGCTGGTCATAGGGGAATTCGGCCGCGTCGGCATCGGGTGCAACGCCGACGATGCCGACACCGCTCATGTTGGAAGTGATTGCCGGCAACGGCTCGTTGTCGACACTCGTAATCGACATGCCGAAAGTGGGCGTGCTCATAGGGCGCTCCATAAAAAAACCCCGCCGTGGCGGGGCGGGGTTGAACTAGGTGGGCTGTCAGCCGTGAGGGTTTGAACGGCTAGACGATGATGTAGACGGTGGCGGTGGCTACGGTGGCCACGGCAGGCGGATTGACCTCGGCAAACCCGGAAGGAACGTTTTCCAGCGACGAAGCAGCGAACAGGCCTGTTGCCACTTCACCTGCGCGAGTCACGGCCACAGCCGGGTAAATGGCGCCGGAAAAGGCGATATCGATGCCGCCGCTACCGGTCGCCGGATCCGGCGACGTCCCGCCGAACCACGCGTCATTGTTGGCCCGTAGCCAGAACTTCCGCAGCGTCGGGTCGACTGCGACCCAAACCTTCATGCCGTTGGAACGGGCAGCGGGGGCCGTCGAAATCTTGTTGCCGTTGAAATACAGGCCTTCGTCACCGGGCCAGAAGCCGTATCCGTTGGCTTCGCCGCCAAGATAGCTGCTGGTGTAGACACCGGCGTTGGCTACCCCTAACGCCACTTGCCCATTGCCATCGGTATCGTCGAGGCGAAGGCCGAAGACGCTTTTCGTGGTTATCGGGTCCACGGCGATGCCGCAGACTGAATATGCGGTTGCCGCCGTGATCGTTAGGTTGCCGTTACTCAACACCATCTGGGCATGCCAGTGCGTCGGATCCCACGACGTGCTCAACGCTGCACCTTCAACGCAATCGAAAGCTTGGTCGCGGCGGTGTTGCTGTCGACAATGAAGGTGAAGACGTCACCGGAAGCGACGGCGGTTGTCCAGCCCGTGAGGGCCGTTGAAGTAGCCTTCGCAGCTGCCGCCAAGGTAGGAGGGGCGCTGGCCGTAATCTTGTCGGCGACCGTAGGCGGTGCAGCCGCAAAGGTGCATTTGTAGATGTTGACGACGGCATCGCCCGACACGTCCGCGAGCAAGGTCCAATCTTTTGCCGTCCCGGCGACGGGAACCGGGATCGTCACTTTTGTGCCAGCGGGGATGACAGAACCGCCGCCGTCGAAGACGGCAACAATGGCGGCCGGTGAAACCCGCCCGACAATGGCCTTTATCTCGGCCGCTATCCGCGACGCGAGATCGTTGACACCGGCTGCTAGGCTCATGCCAAGCCCGCCTCGAAGGTGGTCACGAAATTGGTGGCCGGGTCGCCGACACCGATATTTGCGCAGGCCTGGGCCTGCTGCGGCGCGGTGAGCGTCTGCGCCGCATCGAAGCGAACCCGATTGCCGAGCGCGGTGGTCACGGTGCCGGAGAAGTTGGCATCATTGCCGAGGGCCGCCGCCAGTTCTTGAAGGGTATCGAGGGCAGAGGGGACGCCGTTCAAGATCCCGTCGATTGCAGCCGTAAGCGTCTGTTGGATTTTCGATGACGACCAAGTCGACCCGGTACTCGTCGCCCCATCATCGATACCGCTGGCGGCCGAAACCGCTGCCTTCACTTCGTTGATTGCCGCGACAAGATTGGCCTTCGCTGTTGTCGTCAAACCGGACAAGTCACCGGCATTGCCGTTGACTAGCGTGCGCACCGCCTTGAATTCAGTTGCGATACGGGTTGCAAGGTTCTGGATATTGGTGGCGAATGACATCACACGATCCCATTGTTGAAAATCAGGGTAAGGTCGGGGAGGTCATCAAGAACCGTATCCCCATCTTTGCCGGCAGGCCCCGGCGGGCCGGGTACCTCAACGACCACGACTTCCGGCTCCGACGAAACGATGACCTCGATGACGTCAATCGTCATTGGCCCATTCCTCCACGGTGACGGAGCCGTACAACGGGGATCCCTGCCAGTCGCCGACCCGCCGTTCCAGTTCGTACCTGGCAACGTTCTGCCCCGTTGGCAGCAAGCGCGTTTCCAACGGTGGGATCGTCAACCAGATGCGCCCGGTGGCGGCATCGAACGTCAGGCCGGAGCCAACCGTCTTGCGGATTTTTCCGCCTGCCCAAGTGATGATGAAGACGAAATCAGATCCGTCCATTTGGGCGGGCGTTCGGTCTTTGTTGAGGAGCACGAACCCGCGTTCGAAGGTGTTGCCCTTCCAAATCGAAATGTTGAGCCGCACTGGCATGGTTGATCACTCACGCAAGGAGGATGAGTGCCGCACCCCAGAGGGCGCCCGTCATCAGTTCCCCTACGGCGATGCCGGGGGATTTGATCCGCCAACCGATTTCGTAAGCCGCAACTTGCAGCGGCCCGAGGATAAGCCACAGCCAGCCGAAGTTGATTGCCATGGGGATCAGAAAGAGAGTGGTGCGGAACCCGAAGGCGACATGAGGATTGCCACCGGCCGCCCGAATGAAAAGCGCCTCATACCAAGAGGGCTGACGCTCATTGATGGGGCCTGGTCCACGGCCGAGTCCCTGCAGGAAACCCCATGCAGGCGTTGACCATGCAAGCCAGCACAAAGCGAAAATCAGGCTCGATGCCCAGCCGGGCAACCCCAACGTGGACACGCCGGCCGCCCAAGCCATCATGGCCACGAACGGCGCTGCGGTAATGTCGCCATTACCGGGGATGCGCTGCAGTAGCCCGACCACCCGAGTGCCGAAAAGGCCGCCGCCGCCCCGAACATGGTTGGCAATTGCGAACGCGGGGATCAAAAGCAGGCTCACCATTTGCCGATTTCCTTTGCCGTGCGCGCCCAAATGGGCGTGTCAGGCTGGCGCGTGGCGCACGACGTCAAGGCGAGCGCCAGCAACCCGCAAAGCAGGATGCGCATTGCCACTCCTATGTGTTTGAGATCAGGTGCCGAGAGTTGCGCCGGCGCGCCAAATCGCGTCGGCTTGTTCGTCGGTCATGCCGTTGGCTTCTAGGAACGCCTGAACGAAGGCGTGGTGACGATGGAAGGCTTGATTCCCGCGTAGCAGCATCGTCGCCGTGAACCGTTCGCCCTCGGGCAGCGTCGCAATGAAAGCGGCGAACGGCGCGGGCAGCGGGCCGGTAATCGCGTCCTCGGCTTCCTGTTGCGTGATGATTCCCGCGATGGCTGCGGCGGCAAAGAATTGCCAGCGCGATAGCTCCTCGGGGACGGGTGGGGGTGGGGCGTCGGCGACGTCATATTTTGTCATGACGAAGCCGGTTTCGGACATGACGTAGTAGGGCTCCCCAACCGTCACCTTGCCGGGGGGAACGACAAACGCGCCAGGAACAGCCAAGTCCACTGCAGCCAGCTCAAAAGGGGACCACAGCTGTTCGATGATGGCGGGATGCTGGATATCGTCGATCGGCTCGCCTCGCCAAGGCTGCAAGGTCGATATGCGGACAAGCATGTGCGAGTTCCAATGTTCGAAGCTAAGAAATGGTGATGCGGAGGCCACCCGTCGCACCGGCGCCGCCAGGATTGCCCGCCGTACCGCCAGCGCCGCCGGCTCCGACGACGCTTGTTAGGGTGCTGCCAGGGATGGGGGCGCCGGCTTGGCCGTAGTAGTAGGTCTTCTTGAAGTACCCGCCGCCGCCGCCAGCGCCGCAATACGCACCCGACGCGTTGAGGCCAGAGCCACCACCGCCACCGTATGGGGTTCCCGGCTCGCCACCGCCGCTGTAGCGGGCGGCGCCACCGGTGCCCCCACCAAAGCCAACGCCGCCGCTATCGCCCCCCTTGCCGCCAGGATTGGACGACGCATAGGCCCCGCCACCACGCTGGCCAGAGATATTCACATCACCGCCCGTGGCGATGCCCCCGAGGCCGCCAAGCGAACTGTTGCTGAGGGTTCCGGCTGGCGGTTGACCACCTTGCGCATAGAGCGACAGGGCGGCAACGGTCGTGTCGCCGCCAGCCGTTCCGCGCCCGTAGCTGCTAGCCGTGGTGCTGCAACCACCCGCGGCAGCGGCAAAGCCCTCAATGACCATCACGTTGTATTGCGGAACAACGTCATTGAAGGTTCCAGCTGTGCCATGTGTAATCACCTGCGGCACAACGGCCCGAAGAAAGCCGATCATTGTTGCAGTATCGCCGGGCAACATCAGTTGATTGCCTTGACTAGGTTGGCATGGATCCGCTCGCTACCCGGCGCAACCGATTCAACCTGATAATAGAGCTTGTCCCATGCATTATCGCCGGTCGACAGCGCCGGGATGACGCCATTCGCGAACTTCCAGCAAGAGGCGAAGGATAATGTTTGGCCACCCGGGGTGCCTTGGTAGATCGAGATATAACCCGTCTGGCCAGCCTTCATGCCAGTGGGGATTGCCAACGTCGTGTTGCCTCCCATCACAAACCAATGGTTGATCTTGGTGAAATCCAAGGTCAGCGAGGATGCCCATGTGGCAGGCTTGGGGGCGGCCGCACTCCAAACCTCATCGGTCACCAGCACCTTGCCGGCCACGTTGGCGGCATATTCTGCCCCGGTCGCCCAATCTTTGAACGCGGCGCTTTTTACAAGCGCGCCGGCTACCTTCAGAGTGCCAGACTTCAGATCGAAGCCGGAAGCATCCAGTAAGGCAAGCGCGGTGCCGTCCTGCTTCGTGAAATAGTGGCTGTCGACGCTGACCGTGTGCTGCGTGACACTCGGGCCGAACGATATGCCGGCGAACCCTGCGGATGCCGTGTCGTTCTTGACATAGAGGAAGCCATAGACGTTCGCCCGGCCCGTCGAAAGCTTGTATTGGGCGTTCGAATTATTCGCAGTTGCCGCGTTCCGGACTTCCGCCGAAACGTCGAAGCCACCCGACGTCTTCGCGTAAACGAGGGCTGATCCGCTTGCGGACCAACGGGCATCAAGTTCGTTTTTCACGAAAGCCGTGCTGGCGGCGCGGGTATTCGCCGTTCCCAACGCCTCGGTCGGTACGAACAGATAGCCGGTATATTGGCCGCTTACCGCATTTAGGCCGGTGAAGTTCTGTTGCGCTGTCCAGGACTGGTTAACATTCAACCGCGCCACATTCGACGACGACAAGGTGCTATCCCAATCGGCGAGGTTGTTGGCACTGACGACGCCAGGTATCCACCCGGTGGCACTCTTGATCAGAACCTGCAGGTTTGCCGCACCAGCAACGTCGACGTCGGTTAAATCGTCGAGTCCGAAGGATGCGCCGACGTTGAGCTTACCGTTCAGCGCTTCTTGCAGGCCGGGAATATCTGCAAAGCCGTGCTGGTGAATTTTCGCGGCCTTGCCATCCAAAGCCGTCAGAATAGCGCCAACGTCCTGCCCGATCATGATAATTGCAACACGGATGCGCGGAAACTCTTGCGCTACCGTGTTGGTCTCGTCGGGCGTCGGGTAGTTTCGCACCGGCTCGTGAGAGTCAGCCATCTGTCAGGCCTCAATGAGTGAAAGCGCGGAGGTCCGCGATAGAGGGCCGGGCAGAGGGGCCACCGTTCAAGGTGATCTTGAGCCGCCCGTTAAGGCCCGTGAATGCCGGCAGCTGATGGGCAGGCTCGGTCCAGCCGTCGCCAAGGGGCTGGGTTGCGCCGGGCACCTCGGGAACAGGAACCCAGACCCCATCTGAGTTGTCCATTTCGATGGTGGCGCCGGAACCGGCCGGGATAAGCTTGGCAAATACGGCATCGAGGGTGACCGGGTTGCCAGCCGCCCACGCCTTGGTGATGTACGTTCCGGTGGGACGGATCCGCCCGCAGATGATTTGAACGCCGGGGTATAGGATCGGCGAAATGTTCGTACTGCCTTCTAGGACAGCCCGAACCTTCACGTGTTCCGTCACGTACTCAGCAAAGGACCACGTCTGGCCCGGCATGAGGGCAATCACCTCACCCGTTGCCCGCACGAATTCGAAGTGAAAGCGGGCATCTTCCGTGGGGATATCGACGGTGCCACGGATAGTGATGTCGGACACCTGATCTAGGTCGCCGGCCCACAATTCGACGGTCAACGTCGTCGAGGTATATTTCGCCGCGACTTCTTCGAAGCAATGGTCGGCATCCAGCATAACCAGCCAGCTGGCCCGGTTCGACGACGAGAAGAGGTCGCCAATCGTATAGGGCTGCGCTGCAATGCGCTGTTGCGTCACCGGGTCGACATCGCCGAGCTTGGCGATTGCGACGGCATGCTCCGCATCGTCGGTAAGGATGACGTTGCAGAACAAGTCGTTATCCACCAGATAGATCGGCGCGCCGAAGCGAGGCTTCACCGGAACGCCAATGGTGACGGTGTTCATGTTGATGAATGCTTCGGCCATCACCTCTTGCGTCGGCTCGCCGTTGTCCATCGTGGCCAACTGCACGCGCACGCCCTTGGCCCGGTTGCCGATCTCGGTGAACTTGAAGTTCAAGCCGATGATTTGGCGAGGCTCGGGAACGGCGAAGGACTGTGCGAGCGGGTCCTTGCTGCCGCCACGCGTCGGCTCGCTGCCTGTATTGATCGACGTGTTGGGCGTGCGAACCACCGTCGTTGTCCGAACGACGTTGGTCACGTTGGTGATGTTGTTGATGATCGTCACCGGCGGGGGCGCATCGCGGCTGATGAGCGTCACCATGCGTGCCGTCACGACGTCAATGTCATGGTTGCCCACATAGAGCGCCTCTGCGAAGGTGTCGGCGGCTCCGGTGGCACGAACGCGAGAGGTGCCAACAGGGATATTGGGCGGCACGGTGATGTTCACGACAAGCACACCGTTCCCATCGGCAGTTTGCGTCCCGGCCGGCTTCACGTCGATGCCGGCAAACGTCAGCGTCGCGAGATTCTCACCGGCGCCGAAACCGTTGATGGTGCATTTCACCGGGATCTCTCGAATGAACGACCCGGTTTCCTGCGTGGTGTCCTCGACGACCGTTAGGGTTTGCTCACCCGGCGGCTGTCCTGGCGCGGCCACGAATTCTTGCGTGATGGGCGACAGGTAATTTGTGACGGTCTCTTTCCAATAATCCACATTCGGCTCGAGCCGGAGTTCTGCCGGCATCGAATTGAAGTTGGCATGCGGATTGATTTTCATGCTGCTTGAGGCAATCGGCTGGCTGATTACCACTTCTTCGGTGTAGGGCAGCGTCACCAGATTGTTGCCGACCGGGATGATTTCGATCAGGTCGACCGCCAGCTGCAGCACCCCGCGGTTCACGGCTGCCGTCTGCGGCGCGCCCTGGTCGCGGTAAAAGTCCGTCGTGAAATTGTCAGTGAAGATGCCGCGCTTGGCGACTGGTGAGGACGCGGCGATCTTCGAAAGAGACGCCTGCCGGTCCAACGTCGCAGCCACCGCGAACAGAAGCGCTTTCATACGCGCAATCTCGTCCTGCGACGTCCGGCGGGTCCCGTTGTTGTTCACGACGGGAAGAGACATCCACGTGTTGGTCACTTCCGCCAGCTTAAGAAGGCCATAGGGCGGCTGGGGAGCCATCAAGCTTTGGCGCGTCGAGATACCCTTGACGTAAACGGGCAGGCCGAACCGGTCTAGGCAGACGAGGTCCACGCGTGGCAGCTTGGAGGTGTAGAACACCAACACCGGTTGCCCATTGACGCCGCCCGTCACCTTGATCGTCGTCGGCGTAACCTCGTCCGGCAGAACCGGGGAGTTGTAAAGATAGGTGACGCTGTACGTGCTGGCAGCGGCGGGTTCGGCACCGCCAGGTGCCCAAGAAACGTTCCCGTTCGAAAGCACATAGTCGGTATTGCCGGCGAAGGTGGTAGCCCCCTGCGTGATCTGCTCAATGGCGACAACGGACGAAAACTGCAAAGCATCCGTCCCGCCCGGCACGGGGCCGCGCACCACACTTTGCGTCGTGCGCTTGACTATCACCACGGAAGAAACCGCCGCAATCGGCGGGCGCTGCACGGTGATGGTGTGTTGCCCGCCGGTGGGCGAAGTCCACATCGAGGTTTCGGCCGCGACGGTTTCGACGTCGAATTCCTCTGGCACGACGAGAGGCAGCGCGCCATAGCGGATCTTCTTGTAGCCAAGAATATTCGCCTCGCCAGCTGCGATGGAAAACACCTGTCCTTCGCCGCGGTTGCCGATTGCCTGGACCATGTTGCCAGATACGATGTAGTGCCCAGCAAGGCCGTAATCGTAGCCAGCTATCAGGTTTTGAATACCAGACAGTGCAGACGGCGGGGTTTGGTCAATGACGGTGCCGCGCTGCAGGAAATACACCTGATAGAAGGCACCCGGCTGGTTGTCGTTCTCCAGCGCCCACACGAGGGATTCGATTACACGGGCGCCGATAGGTTCATTCTCGGCCTCTGTGCCCGGCCCAAGCCCTCGCAGCGACGGATCGTCTTCGTGCGTGATGGTGGTGGTCTGCAGGCGAACACCGATCTGCACATCGCCCGTCATGGGGACGTCGTGGAATATGGCTGCGCCGACCGGGCGCACGTCGCCATTTACGAAGACGGTTCCCGACGACAACGTGACGGTTTTCGAGACGGCATCAACGATGATGTCGCAACCGGTCTGCCTGTCGCCATCACGGGCCGTCATGTTGGCGACGCGCTGGTTGCGGCGCATCTCCATGGTTGCGCCTTCATTGAAGGTGGCGCCGTCGACGAAAGACCGTTCGGAGAACAGGGCGCGCGACCAATTCGGATTGGCCGGCGCACGGTCATAGGTCATCGGCGGGGCGCCCGCGACTTCGAATGGCATGGAGTCGAACCTCAGAATGTCAGGAGAAAGGTGCAGCGCTCCCGTACGGTGAGGCCGAACGGGATAGAGACGGCCGACCCCGCCAAGGGGATGCCGCCCGAAAACTGGTCAGGGGTAAGCCACATCAAGCCCGGCTTGAGCCCCACAGCAGGGCCGCCGCCAAAGACGGGTGCAACCGAAGCTGCTGCCGAGCCAGAGCCGTCGCCGAAATCGGTGCGCGCACGCAGCACCATGGCCGTGGGCGTTGTGGTGAGCGTCGTCCATTTGCTCGCGCCCACCTGGTATTCGCCAGCCGACGAAACGGCCACGGGATGAATGACAGCGCGGCGGAAACCAATCGGGTTGCCATCGGCGTCGTCGAAGCGGAGCCATGGCTGATAGGCCGTTACGGCCTCGGCAATGGCATTGCGGCGGGCCTGCGCTGCGGGAACCGACCACACGAAATCTTCGTCAACCCATAGGTTGTTGTCGCTCCCCCAAGGGCCGCCTTCATCAACAGGCGGAATCCACGCATCGAGGGCGGTAAGTTCGGCCTGCGTCAGTGCCCGGGTGAAGTCGTAATTCCGACCGAAGGACCATTTCGCGCCGATACCGGGAAGGGTGACGCCGGAATTGTCCGAATAGATCGCATTCGACGCTTTTGACTTGGACGTGACGAAAGCGCGGACGTCATAGCCCGCGAAGCCTCGGCTAAATTTCGAGCGGACGGGCGGCGATAGGCTGACAATGCCGTCGATGCGTTCCAAGTCCGGCAGGTCGTGGTCGCGCACCCGGTCAAGCTGGATTTGGAACCTGTTCCAGCGCCTGCGCCAGGTGGGTTCTTCCTCCAATGTGCCGCCGTAGCCGAGCCATCCGAGGCCCATAAAGATGGCGGCCGGTGTTCCCCTCACGCGCTGCCACTGAATACCTTCGCGGATCAGCTGATAGAGGCTGGGCACATAGGGAGACAATTCTCCGAGCCCATACTCATAGATGAGGTACGGCAGGAACGAAGGTGGCGGATTGCCAAGCTTCAAACCGCGCAGTGCGGTGACGTTGGGGTCGACAAGCCCATAGATGTCGGAGGCCAGGGAAATCGCCTTCCCGAGGGGAGGCGATGCCGGCGGAAGCAGATCTTCGGCCATGTCAGTACGCGCGGCCGCGGTTGTTCAAAACGATGTTTCGGATCGAAATGGCCTGTTCCGGCGACGCCACGACGTCGGCAGCCGGGGAGATAACCGCCACCTTCTGCACGCCAGCCTTCATGAGGCGGGCCGATATCCATGCGCGGACGAGGTCGAAGCCGAGACCGGTTTCGCTTGTCCACGCCGCCCGCAGGCCATCTGATAGCGTTTGAATGACGCTGTCGGGGGTTTCCGGCAGGAGCCATATGTCGGCCTCGATGTCCACCACGCTGAAAACGGCAGACCGAACCACTATGGTGTCATTCACCATGCGCACCGCAGGGTCGTTCACAGCGGCGCGGACGAGGGCCAACAAAGGCTCATCCGCTACGCCATTGTTGTCGGCCGCATACACCGCGATGTAGACGGTGGGATCGTCGCCATCGCGATACACCACGGCGTCGGCGACACGCACGCTCGCCCCCAACGCAACGGAGCGATACCGGGGCGCGGTGCCACCAGTTGACCGGCCCTGAATTGCGAGGATGACGCGACGCTTGAAAGCGTCATCGAGTTCGCCCGGCAACCTCACCACGCCATAGAATGCCGCCAAGTGGTCGAGGTCCGACTTTTGCGCCCCTGCCAGCAGGTTCGCCCACACCACATAGTTGATGCGCTCGCGCACCAGCGTTTCGCGGCCGGCGAACGTCTCAATGAGGATCCGCAGCGGCTCGTCTTCCAAATCGATGACGCCGGCAGCGTCGGGGAAGAGTTCCAGCAGGCGGTCGCGCATGCGCGCGATAATCACCTCGGAATCTACTTCCTCAATGGCAGTCGGGGGCGGATACCCCGACAGGTCGAAAACGGTTGAATCAGCCATTTTGTGTCGGGGTCGTATCGATGATGGTAACGGCTGCGGTGCCGATGTTGGACACCAGCACGCGCTTGTTGCCGTAGACCGTGAAATCCCCAAGCGGCGCGCGCGGTCGCCACTGCACTTCGATTTGAAGCCCGGCCTTACCGCCGCGGTCGACTGACACTGGCGTAACGCGCGTCAGTACCACCCGAGGGTCCTGCAGCAAGGCGATGCCGACAGCTGCGAAGAAACGAAGGAACGTTTCCGGGACCATGTTCTCGCCAAGCAGGCGGGGCGTTGCGCTACCGAAGTCGCGGCGCAAGAAGCGTTCCCCGAAGTTGGTCGAGAAAATGATCCCCATGCCCTGAACGGTGGACTCCCATCCCTCGATGCGACGTCCGGTCGTCCAGTTCAAACCGACAAGCGGCATTGCGGATCAGGCCTTGCCGCCTTTGGGCGCGGGCTTGTCCTCGTCGGGCCTCTTCTCGGGCGCCAACTCGATGGTGCCGAGCATCAGTTCGTATTCCGCCTGGTTGGCCGTAAGCCAAAGCTTGCCATCCTTGGGCTTGCGGGCACCGGCAACGAACGGGCCGGCCTTGTCGGTGACAAGATAGAGCTTCTTTTCCATTGGGAACCTCATGCAGGCGGCCCGGTATTCGCCGGGCCGGGCAAAACGCCTGTGTGAATATGATCGTGTCCGACGTTCTTGCCCTCGTGTTCGAAGGCACCGCCCGAGGCCTTGAAGTCACCTTCAATGGTAACGTTGCCCTTGATCGTGACGTCTGACACGATGGCGACTTTGTCGTTGATGGTGACGGATACACCGCCTTTGGTGACCTGCAGGTCGCTGCCATCCAGCTTGATGCGGAAGCCGCCATAGGTGGCAACGTTCTCGTCGCCTTTCGTGCTGGGGCTCGGGTTCGCATCCGATTTCGTCATCGGGATAGCGAGCCCCTGGCGAAAGTCGCCGGCACCGGCAAGCGCCGTCATCTGTTGCCCGATCGACGGTGGTGTGTGCACCTTCAATGCGCCCATGAACTGCGCATATGGGATGGGCGCGGACAGGAAAGGTTCGTCATCGGTTCCGCCCAGCCGCAGCCGGACGGTTCCTGCATCAGCGTCAACGGAGTGCACCGGCCCCTGCGTGACCATGCCGTCCAGCTTGCGCTCGACTTCGGCGATCCTCGCCAGGAGGTGCGCCAGCACGTCGTCAAACGTCATGGCGCCGGCGTGCTGTCGGCGATGACTAGGTCACCGGCTTCTGCATCCTCAACCGTCCATTGTGTAATGGCGGCCGAGTCGGGCGGCTGCAAACGGCCAAGACCAATGCCGTGAATAGCCTCAGAAGTGAGGCCCAGCGCGTAGCGGGCCTCTTCCCACTCGGGGATATCGGCCGGGCTCTCAATGGCGCGTTGCATCAGATCAGCAAACGGCTGCATGTCGGGCTCGGCCCGCATCGCGTCGAGGAATTCGCCCCACGGCGTGGCCGGGTCGATTTCACCGAACTGCGGATCGGCTATCAGTTCCACGGTAAGGATGTATTCGCGCGCCTGCACGCGAACGCCTTTTTCCGTCTCGATGATGAACGGGCGGCTCGTCAGTTCCTTGACGCCTACCGTGAACAGCTTCCACAGCCGCCCCCATGGGGTGGTGTCGTCGTCCAACGCGCGCGTGATTTGCCGCCAGACGAGGGCATAGACAAGATCCGATGCCGAGTTGCGCACGGCCAACGGCGTGCCCTCGACGACAACCTTATCGGCGGGCAAGTGCACGTGGATGGAAATATCGGCCAAGCGGTCGATGGCCAACATATCGCGCCCGCAGGCTTTGCCGCCATCTTCGCCGCCGAACACGGCAATGCGGACACCATCGAGGACAGCCCCGAGGGGGTTTTGCGGGGCAAATGTCACGTCATTGTCTGCAAGCGTGCGGCCACGAAGCGCATAGGTGAGCGAGACACCAGCGGCAAAGGCGATGATGCTGCTCACTTCGTGATCCTCACGCACTTGAAGGCGACGCGTCCGACTTCGCTCGGGTGGGGTGAGACCACCTCATACTTAGATCTGTCGGCGCGCTTCGTGGCGATGATGTCACCTTCCTGCGGCCATGCCCTGGTGCCGAAGTCGTTGACATCGAAGTCAATCACGACGCGATCCAGCAGGCGGTCGACTTGGTCGGCATTGCGGGACCCGCGCCCTTCGTTCCGTCCTGCGAAGGTGCGCTCGTCGACGATGCCGACGATATCGTATTCCACGCGAGACGGATCCGGCCCGCCGACGACAAAAGCACCATTGGATTGCGGCAAGACGCGGAGGTCTTCACCGAATGCCGTTGCAAGGGCGGGGCCGGCGTCCTGCCACATGCTGGCGAAGTCGGATAGCGAAACCATGATGGTTCCCTTTCGGCTCATTGAAGCGCCCGCATCACTGCGGGCGCTCTGTCAGCCGAAGACGGCTTATTCCGTCACCGTGCGGAGGATTTCCGGACGCGTGCAGATGAACAGCGGATAGCTGTAGATTTCGAGGTCGACGAAGCGCGGATTGGTGCGCTTTTCGATTTCGATTTCCGAATACATGTCGCGGCCGGGAGTGTTGACGTACGCGAACGCCTCGCCGGGCGACTGCGCGCGCATGAAAACGCCGGGCGCGTTGATGGGGAACAACTTCGCTTCCTTCGGACGGACGCCCATTGCCTGGCGGGTACCCGGCTCGGCTTTCTCGTCGAAGTCATCGACACCGCGATAGTTGATCCACAGCACGCCGCCATACCAGTAGACGGCGAAGGCGCCGGTGAGACTATCGGCCGCCGGGCCGAAGGCGTTCCGGAGGGCCTGGGCCTGCACGGTGTTGAGGTAGGTTTCACGCACCGTCTTGTGGTTGGTCAGCTTGTCAAAGAAGCTGTCACCGCAGAGAGCCGCCGCATAGGTATTCGGCAGCCACAGGCCCTGCGCCGCGCGCGCCATCGGACGCAGGACTTTCTGCCTGATGGCAAGCTCCACGTCGGTGGTGGCGGTGCTCAATCCCAGCGAGATCGGATCCGGCCGCTCGATATTGAATTCGGCAAACCAGTCAACAATCACCGTGCCGTCCGCGTCGAGAACAAGGCCATTGATCATGCCAAGGCGATGGTTCTCGAAGGTGAGTTCCAGATCGCGGCGAAGCTCGGTCTGCTTCTCGACCACCAGTTCCTGCACCTGCATAAGTTCGGTTTCCGAACCGAATGCACGGATGCCTTGGATTTCCGCAGCGTTGACACGGTCGCCCTTGGCAAGGCGCACGGTATCGAAGCGCCGCAGCTTGCGCTTGTTGGTGCGGCCCTGTTCCAGCGGGGCACCGCGCGCCGACGTCTGGATGATGGCCAGCTTCTTGCCCTTCTCTTCGATCGAAGCGAATTCGGTGCGAATGGGCATTGGGCGGGCCAGATTGAGCGACCCCAGCAGCATCGGTTCGTAGGGGATGCGCTGAATGGTGCCGGTCAGGGAGCCCATGGAAAAGGCGTCCTGACGGAAAATGTCCATGTGTGCCATGGTCGTGCCTCTCTATTATTCCGTGACGACCACGTCAGCGGAGGATGATGCCTGCCATCTTCAGCTGCGCGACGGCGGTCGCGCGCTGGTCATTGGTGATGCTGGCGGGGAAAACGATTTCGTCGTGGTGCACTTCGCAGTCACGGACGAAGGCGACGCCATGCACCTCGGCGTCAGCCGCGAAGGCAGGCGCGTAAAGAATGCCGGCGGCGACCTGGCTGCCATCGTTCGCGGTGGGATTCAGCCTGACAAACTTACCGCCGCCAGCCGTGACCGAGATATGGAAGCCATCACCAGCCACGAAGGCGGTGGCGCCGGCCGTGATGGTGAAACCCACGTCATCGGAATAGGCGGTGCCTGCCGTGCCGGCGGCCATCGTCTTGCCGAGTGGGTCCGTGACGGTGAAAGCGGTAGCCGAGGTGAATTCCACCTCGTAAACACCATCGAGCGCGCCAGTCAAAACGGTGACTGCCGAGATCGTGCCATTACCGGTGTTGCCGTCAACGGCCGACGCGGTGGCCGAACCGTTGCCGTTGAAGCCGAGCACGGTACCGGCCTCAAGATTGGCACCTGCACCGATGATGATGGCTTCGCGAGAACGATAGCCTGCGGCCTCGCTTACCAGAAATTCGGCCGCATGGCGGCCTTCCGTGAAGACGGTCATGGGGAACTCCTAAGGGTCCGTCAGATGGTGGGAGGGGTTAGCGCTTGAAGCCGAACCGCTGGCTGACACGCTCGATGGCACGGTTGTAGCCTGCGGTTACGGCATCCGTGGTGTTGCCTTCCCTCACCGTGTGGGAGGTCGACAGGTTGTGCGTTTCGATCGCCTCGTCGGCTTCGGCGGCGGCGTCGAGGATTGATTTGCGGGCCGCGTCGACCGAAACCCGGCCTGAAATGGCTTTGGCCAGATCGAACGAAACGCCCATCTTGGCCGCCTGCGCGGAAAGGGACGCCAGTTCGCTGCAGCGCTGGGTTTCGAGGGCGGCGGCGTCCAACGACTGCGGCGCAGCCGCTGCGGGCTGACGCTTGGGCGCGGTAGCGGTCGGTGCTGCGGCGGGCGCATCCGCCTCGCCTTCGCCCTCGTCGTCACCTTCGCCGGTGCCTTCGCTGGTCTGGTTGTCGAGGGTGCGGTCTTCCTCGATGTCCGCCGTGGCGTTGGCATTCGCCTGCGGCTTTCCGCGCTGCGTCCTGGACATGACATAAGTCCTTTGCTGATCCACCGCAAAGCGGCGGGTTGCGGTTGAGGGCGTCTCGTCGAGATATTCGGCAAAGGCCTGCATGGCCTCGGCAAGCGTGCCCAGTTCGTCGGCAAAGCCGACATCAATGGCTTTCTGCCCGCGATAGACGCGGGCTTGAGTGTCGCGCACGGCCTCCGCGCTCATGCGCCGATTGGCAGCGACGAGGTCGACGAACGAAGCGTACAGGTCGTCAATGTCGTCCTGCTCTTCCGCCTTGGCTTCGTCGGACAGCGGAATGTGGGGATTGCCGTCAATCTTCCGCTCGCCGGCATAGATAAAGGTCCACTTCTGGCCCGCCATCTGATCGGCCTTGGTGACGTCGACATGAGCAGCGACAACGCCGACCGACCCCACCACGCCCATTTGCGGGATCCAGATTTTGTCGGCTGCCGAGGCGATGGCGAAAGCAGCAGAGGCGGCCGCCTCGTTCGCGATGGCCCACATGGGCTTTTCGTTGACGCGGCTGATTTCCGCGATGGACGAAACCAGATCGAAGCAGCCGCTCGCCTGCCCACCAAAGCTGTCGATATCGAGCATGATTCCGCGAACGGCGGGGCTTTCGGCCATCTCGATAACGGCGGCCTCGATGCGCTGATAGCTGGCCATGCCGGACATGGCGTCGAGCCAGGATCCGCGACGAACAAGGGTGCCGTAGACGGGCAGCACAGCAATTCCGCCGTCTGCCAGGTAGCCGCCGTGCTCGAAATTCCCGGCAGTGCTGCCGCCACCACGCGCCTCACGTTCGGGACGTTCGGCGGTGGCCTCAATGGGTTGGCCTGAAAGCAACCGCGCGCCAATGGCATCGAGGATGGTTTGCAGCTTCTTGCCCTGCAGCAGGTGCGGTGTGTTGAACACCTGCGACACCAGGGAAGGGAGGTCGCGGCTCATTCTGCGGCCCCTTTCTTCTTGGGCTTGGCTGGGGCCGGCGCGGGGGCCGCCGGCTTCGGTTCCGGACGTTTGGCCGCCTCTTGAGCTGCCTCGTCTTTGGCGTCCTGCACGTCCTGCGGATCCGGATTCTCGTCCTGCGGGTCGGCGTATCCGGTCCCGGCCGGAACGGCGTTCGTCATGCCAACAGAGGAAACCCGGCGCGGGTCGCTGTCGAAGATGAATTTGCGCCGATCAGCATCGGCGTTTTCACGCTCGATATCGTCGTCAACGCCTTCCCTGTCACCGCCGCGCGCGGCAATGACGGAGGTGCGGCTCTTGAAGCCGGCGCGGACGGCTTTGATATCGGCCGTCACGTCGTTGTTCGGATCGATGTATTCCATGTGGGGCGGCAACCATTCGGTGTCGTCCTCAACGGAAAAATCGTCCTCGCCATCAAGTTCGTCGAGGTACCCGAATCCGATGCCGATTTCGGCCCACCACGCGACGATCGGCTCCAGCGCCTGCGGAATGATGGTGTTGGCCTGATACTGCGATACGCGACGGCGGAAGTTCTGAATATCCGTGCGGACATTCGAGAAATTGCCCTTGGTGCAATCGCCAGTGAGGTAGGCATAGGGCACCCCAAGCGCCACCGACAGGTACAGGGTGGTCCGGTACATGAACGGCTCGTACGATCCGCCGACGTCAGCCGGTTGGCTGAAATTCATCTTCTCGCCGCGGTTCAGTTCGACGATCGCACCCGGCTCGAGCGGGATATCGCCGTCTTCGTCCTCTTCGCCGTCGATCGGGCTATCTTCGCCCTGCTTCTCGACGAAACCGGCGTAGAGCGCAGCGGTCTTTTTTCGGTCGAGTTCGGCATCATCGTAGATGTCGAATATGAATGCGCGCACCATGGCGCGGGCCATCTTAGGCACGCCGCGGATTTGTCCGCCCTGGCGTCCGTCGAACACATGCAAGACGTCTTCCGCCGGCACGCGGGACCGGGTGTTCCCATCAGGCGGAAATTGCGTCTGCGTGTCGTCAGGGTGCACCCGCCAGAAGTGATAGGCGACACGCCGTCCGATCTTGTCGAATTCGATCCCCATGCGGATGACGTTTCCGCCTGGCAGATTGTCATTGTAGGCGAGGTCCAGCATTTCGGACGGCAACACCTGAATCTGCATGGGGACGGTGCCGGGCATGTCATCGCGACGACGACGGCGACGCCGCACAAACACTTCGCCGGCTATATAAGCCTCGCGCACGATCTTCTCTTGCAGACCACTAAAGCCCGTCTGCCCATCGGCGTCGGCGCGACGGCACCAGCGCTTGAACTTCTTCTTGAGGGCCTTGCGCTTTTTGGGATCGGAGATCGCGAAATTAGGCGTGATGCCGTCGCCGACAGCCCAACCGGCCCAGACGTCGACCGCATTGCCGCACAGGCCATTGTTCTCGACGAGGAAGCGGGCGCGCTTTACCAGCGTGCGGCCGGCCGCCTGCAACGCAACGTTTACGTGAACGTGCGACGGCTGAAAATTCGCAAGACGTCGGCCGTAGCCAGCGCCTTCGAAGGAGGATGCCGAGCCAAGCGGGCCGAACGGGCGAAACGCGCCCGATGCGTCCATGACTCGCGGGTTCCTGCCGTCCAGGCCGACCCTATAGCGCGGCTTGGGCGTCATCCTAGTGCCTTCGATGTCTTGTGATAACGGATGCGGGACCGGCGGGTGCCCATCAGGTCAGCAATCGCAGACCTGATGTCATCAATGGCCGACTGCAGTTCGCCCATGTCCCGGTATTGGATCGATTTGTCACCGTGCCGGATAATCAGGACGCCCGAACGTTTGGCGCGGCGGAGCTTTCGCAGCTCCACCTGCAATTCTTCGAGCGTTTCCATGGCGGCTCACATGTAGGTTGACCGGACGACGCGCCGCCCTCTCGATTTCGAGGCCTTTGGGGCCGGGATGGGGGCCGGAACGGGCTCGGGAGTGCTGACGTCCGCCGTAGATTCCGGTTGCTGGGGCGTTCGGCCGTCGCGTTCGGCCTTCGCTACCCGTTCGGCGACTTTCGCCGCCTGCTGATCCAGTTTCAGGCCCATGGAATAGAGGCCATGAAGCGCCGCATAGGCGTAGACACGGCAGTCAAGGGCTTCATTTCGCTTGCCATCTTCCTTCCACCAGTACTTTTGCGGGAATCCGTTCCTGAACTTCGTTCGGATGACTTCCGCCGTCAGCTGATCGAAGTAAGCGGCATCCCGATTGCGCGGGAAATGGCATGCGCCGGCACCGGAAGCTGTGGCCCCGACGCGCTTGAGGCGCTTGTGAATGGTGTCTTTGGCGGCCGAGACGCCAACCATGTAGAAACTCGATCCCGTTTTCTTCGAGCGAGAGGCTTTGCGGGGCCAAATCTTGGCGTGGAACTGGTTTGAACCTTTAATGGCCCAAATTTTCCGCCTGGTCCGCTTGTCGCAGTACGCATAAACCCGGCTGGTGTTGCTGCCGCCAGTGTCAACGCAGGCTGCTTGGAGCCGCATGCCTTCCTCATAGCCGAGGTGGGGCCATGACGACTGCAAGAGTTCGTCCAGGTCCTCCCAAACGCCGTCTTCCTCGGGGTCGCCGGGCAAGACGCGATATTCGAGAGACCACGATTCCTCACCTGCACCCCAGCCGACGATCTCCGCTTCAAGGCGATCCGGCTGAACGTCAACGCCGCCAGTGATGACAGCGATACGGACCGGCACTTCGTTGCCCCAATCCTCGACGAGCTTAACGAGGCCCTCGGAATCAACGCGCTCGACCGCCTCTTCCCATTCCTCGCCAAGCACGGTGTTCACGAACACCTGCAGCAGCGCAGGATCCGGCCGCCCGTCGTCGCCGTGGCAAGCCTGAAAGTCTCGCGCGCAATCGGCCCATGACTGCCAGGGGCTGTACAGCGAACTGATGTGGTAGGATCGAAGGCCCGGCCGCGTCGACTCGGCGGTTGGGATCCATTCGCCCTTGGCCATCAGCGGCGATTTGCGGTGTTCCGCGTGCGGATGGTCGCAGAACTTGCACCGGAACTGTGCGAGGTCCGGACGTCCCTTCGGCCACTTGATCTGCTTCCAAGTGAACGGCTGCATTTCGCCGCAATTGTCGCAAGGGACGTTGAAATAGCGCTGATCGCCTTCGCGGAACGCCTTGCCGATGCGGCTGAAACCAGCAACACCGGGCGTCGACAGCATGAAGATCTTGCGCCGGACGAAGTTTGCCGTGCGCTTGATAGCCAGCCAGACGGGGTCGCCTTCCTGATCGACGTTCAACGGATACGCGTCCACCTCGTCTAGGATGAGGTAGCGGATCGACATCGAACGCAGCGCCGAAGCCGAGTTCGCGCCGGTCAGAATCAGGATGCCGCCCGGGTACTCCTTCTCAAACATGGTGTTTGAAGAGTCCCGAGAGCGGGCCGGGCCGATGCGCTCGGACAGCGCCGGGCTGTCCGCAATCATGGGATCAAGGCGGGCTTTCGAGAACCGCTTGACCATCTTATCGGTGGGCATCACGTACAGCGCCGGGGCTGGGCTGTGATGGATGCAGTAGCCGACCAGATTGAAGCCGGCCTCGGACATGCCGATTTGGGCGCCCTTCATGACCACCGTCTGTTCAACGGTAGAATATGAGGACTGGTTGTCCATGATTTCGCGCAGGTAGGGCGTGCGCGCCGTCCGCCACTTGCCAGGCTCTGCCGAGCCCTTGGACGACAAATAGCGGTGTTCGTCAGCCCATTCGCTGACGGTGTACGGCGGGTCGGGTTGCTGTGACTCCAGCAACACCGCCTCGCACCGATATGCGCCCTCCATTATGTGGACGCGGACGGATTCGGTATGCCCGGCACGGTCGGCCGCGTGTTCGAAATCTCAATCAGCTGATCGCGCACGCAGCGGTCAAGGGACGCCATTACGGCTTTGGCATCGGCTCCGACATCGCCGGCAATCTCTTGCCCGTAGCGATTGGCGAAGTTCAGCCATTTGTCACGGATCAAACGCGAAAAGTTGGCAAGCGCCAATTCAACGTCCGCCTTGTGGACGGTCTCGCCGCGGCGCTTCTTCAACTCTTCCTCAAGCAAGGCGATCTGCAGTGACTTTTCTTCGACCTTGAGGTCGTCGAAATCCTGCGCGGCCTTCTTGGACCGCCGCGGCGTCGCGACTGTCGGCGGCCGCCCACGCCCTCGCACCTTTGACAAATCGCGTGTCGAGTTCCAGCGGTCGACCTGTGTGTCAGGGTCGATCAAGCCGTCAGCACCGACGATAACGCGCCCGCTTTTGACGGCCTTGTGAATGGCCGTGGGGCTGACGCCCACCAGCTTGGCGAACTGCGACGAATTCAGCCCCGGCATTTCCTGATCATTTCCAATGCTTTAGTGCACATTGCACTATACGGGACGTATAATGTTTGATATGGTCCGGATCATCAGCAACGGGGCCAACGCCCCATCAATGGAGCCCGCCATGAAGTCGCATTCCGTGAAGTCCAACGCCAAGCGCGCCGCCCGCAAGCTGTATGAGAATATCCCCGGCATCTGGCCGATTGAGCCGGTGCAGGCTGGTGACAGCGGGCAGTGGTATCCGGCTATTTCAGCGCCCGAGGATTTGCGGGAACGACTGATCGCCAATGGCGTCGACCAAATCGCCATCATCCAGTGGCAGGCCCCGGCCGATGGCGTGCAGAAGACGCCGATTGCGATGGCCGAAGCCGGGCCGGAAATGCAAACGCGCGAGACGATGCTCGTCACCACGGCCAAGCCGAAAAGCAAGCTTCGCACGGTGTTTGAATCGATCCCGCCGCATGTCCCGTCGACCCGCGATGAAATCCTTGCCCGTCGCGAAGAGCGCCGCCAGCGTCACTCCGCCAAGGCAGAAGCCGAGGCAGCAGCGCCGAAGGTCGACAAGAACACGATGGTGCTTGATCTGATCCGCAGGCCCGAAGGTGCGACGACGGACGAAATCACGGCGGCAACGAACTGGCTCAAGCACAGCGTGCGGCGGTTCATTTCCGTGGCGAACTCAAAACACAAGATGGGCATCATCGGCCGCCGCGAAGGCAAGGTCAGCCGGTACCGTATCCCCGCCTGACGTCAGCGCCAGGACTGCCAAGAGCCGCTCCGAAAGGGGCGGCTTTTTTGCGATCCGATCCCCGAAAGCCGAAAAACGGGATTTTCGGGCCGGGGCATTTTTTAACCCAAACCAGAGGCCACCCTCTAGCGAAGGCTTGCGGGCGGCGTTACCCGCACCCCGCGCCCCGCCTCGGAAGTACCTTCGGGGGGATAGGGGTGGGGGGTGGGGGTGCCGTCGCCGATGGGCTGGGGAGGCCCGCAGAGGGGCTTTGCGACGTCAGGCGCTGGGGTCGAGGCCATGAGATATCATGCCCGCCCTGCGCCTCCTGGGCCTGCTACAGCGCGGTCAAGCTGACGCTTCACATTCACCTCTAGGCGTTCCTTGCCATAGGTGATGAGTACCCGCTCCACGGCGTGCTCTGTCATGACTTGGGCTATGCCTGCACCGAAGTGCGCCTCAAGGGCGTTGTGCCTACCCGACTTCTCATTGTAGCCGCGGGTATTGGTGAAGACATTTCCGCCCAAACTGTCCACCACGAATGCATGTGGATAGAATTGAGCCTTGCCCCAGATGACAGCGCCGACGCCTTTGGCGTTCTGGTGTGCGCCAAAGTGCTTCGTGTTGATAGGCCTGCCTGACCCTACTACCGTGGCTTTGAGTGTGGCCGGTGTTGACCACGGCCTGATGTCCAGGCCTCGCTCTACCACTGCGGTGGGCAGCGATGATTCCTTGCGAACGACTTGCACGCTTTTCCGGCGCGTCTGCCGGGCGGTGTCGTTTACTGCGGTCGAAAGCCCCTGCTTGATGCGTTCGGGGCTAAGGCGGGAAGCGAATTCTTCGACGGCGCTCGCTGTGCCATCGATGTAGAGACGCATTGCCAAGCCTCAAAGAAAAACCCGCCCTTGCGGGGCGGGTTCAGCAGCGGGGGACCGAGACGAGGGCGCCGCTATGTGTCGGGCTCCGCTAAGGCTTTTGGCCTCTCCAAGTCCCCGGCGCACTGCGGCACGCTGGGGAAATCTGGTCAAAAAACGTGCACCTGTCAAAGGGAATTTTCAAAACGTCAATTCGTTTGCGTCGTTGCGTATGCTTGCGGGTTTTTGGCGGCTCGCCTCTCGGCTTTCTCACGCCGCCGTTCGGCCCATGACTTCCGCTTTTCGTTCTGTTGATTCGACCACGACAGGTCGCGGGCTGCCGGGTTGTCCGTGGGCCGGGGGCCTGGTGCGATGTATTTCCCGATGCGGTGGCGCTCGCTGTCGGTGTTCGGGTTGGGCAAGTTCCAGTTGTCTGCCAGGCGGTTGAGGCCTTGGCGCAGGCGCTTGATACGTCGAGTTCCACCGGCCCTGTCATCGTATCCGCAGACGCTGAGAACGAGAGAGCCGAGGGGCGTCAATCCAACTGGCCCAAGCACGGGTTCACGGGCATAGCCCTCTTGCCGCTCGACCTGAAAGGGCACTTCCGTTTGCAGTGGCATGGCAAGGCCGGTTGCCAGTAGCAGCGACCACAGCTGCTTGCGTGCATCGACCCCGGTATCGAGCCCGCCGCCGCCGCCCTTGGCTTCGCCATAGGACGCGGTCACGCTGGGCAGGTGAATGGCACGACGAAACACCTTGGCCAGCAGGATCCCGGCTTCGTATTCCCGTGACGTGATCATGCGTCGCCGGGCGTAGCTGTCCAAGACGGTGGGTTCCAGCAGGTTCACGCCGTACGTGAGAACCATTCCCCCGTTGCTGACGTCACGGGGCACGATGGCATGCGGTGATTTCTGAGTGCGGGCCGGTGAGCCCATATCGACGTCTACGGCTGAATCTGTCGCTGCCATGGTTGCCCCTGATTTGCTGGGGCCGAATATATCGATGCGCAAACGTATTTGCAAAACGTCAATAAAAGCCCGAGGGCAGGATTAGCGCCGCGCATGAAAATCAATGACTTAGGCCCGTAACGATCCGAAAAGCCCCGTTACGGGGGTCGTTACAATGATCGTTACACCTCTAAGCTACTGATATATATATTATATTATATGATTATATATATAGATGTAACGATGTAACGGCGTGATGACGTCGCATATGCGCGCTACGGGCGTGTGGGCGCGTGCATCGTGTGCGTGTCTGCATATGGGTATTTTTCCGCGTTACAGCGTTACACTTCGCTGCTAATCACGATTTTTTCTTGCGATTTCATCGAGTTAAGGGCGTAACGATCCGTGTAACGGAGGGTGTAACGATTGGCGTAACGGGCGCGCGTGGGCTGGATTCAGGCCGGTTTCGGCCCCGCCATGACACGGTAATACAGCGGCTCGAACGGCAGGGAATCCATGGTGACGACGGTGCGCCATTCCCCATTCCACAAATGCGCGCCTGATATCCAGTAGCCGGACGCGGGAACTGCGCTGGCCTTTCCAGCGACGATAAACGAGTAATCGCCGCCATTGCCTGCGGCATCGGTGAGCCTGTCCATGGTGCTATCGTCGAGGCGCTGCCAAGCGGTCTCTTCCACCGCCTTGACCATCGCCTCGACGCGCCGACGCGACAGGGCAGGCATGCCGAGTGCGGCGCGGATGGCAGCAAGTCGTTCGTCGGTGATGGCCACGGCACTCACCTCCGGTTGGCTGACGCCTCTCGCAAAACAGCGAGACGCCTCGACACCTCGTCGGCGATTTGTTCGGCACTGCCCCAAAAAGCGACCTCTTTGGCCTCTTCTTGCACATTGCGCACGACTTTCTCGACTGTCCTGTCAGGCACCCCGGCAGCAAGCGCCACTTGAACGGAGACGCTCATCTTTTTCCAAGGCTCGATAGCCTGCCGCACAAACGAGCCGCCCACTGCCATTGACAAGGATATCATGTTGTCTTTGGTCATTCCGTCCCCCTTACTTTCTGATCTGCACGGGCATTGTCGACGCCAGCAGCCCACTGGACGTACGCTTTGCTGCCGGGTGGAAAAAGGTGATTAGGCTCGTCTGGCATCGAATAACCAACGGCGTAAGCGTTGCCACCGCCCCCCATGCCTCGATACTTCTCAACATCGGGCCGCATTTCACGAAGCTGGTCGTAGACCTGCTGATGCATTGCATTCTTGAAGCGGCGTCGGCGGATTTTCATTCTGTCCCCACCTCAATTAAATCGGCCGCATCAAGCCATTGCTGCCACACGCGTTCAACGGCAAGTTTTGCAGCGCCGAGCGAGTCCGCTTCACCGTCGCCGGCCGTAACTCTTCTCATGTGAACGGCGCGATTGGCATCATAATAGAACGTGCCGTCATCGCGCTGGCCGGCAATGCCCACGACAAGTTCGCCCTGGTAGGCAAACCAGATGTCGTCCTGCTGTTTCCATCGCAAGCCCAAGGTCACGCCCTCCCGCAATAGCCTTCGCGCACGGCGAAGTTGTACAATTCAGCCTCAAGCGTGGGCAGGTCATCGGGGGAGGCATGGAACTCGGTGTTGCCGATATCCAGCAACCACCCACCATCCTTTTCCTTAACGATGTACAGCTTTGCCATGTACACGTTGCCCGCCAGCTTCATAGGGTAATAGGCTTCCCCTATGAAGGCCTCGACATCGTCGACCGCTTCCGCCGTCTGCTGAAACTCTTCGAATGAATAGACATCGGCGTTCGCCGTGTCGACGGCGGCAAGCACAGCCTGCCAATCGTCGCCGCTGTAGGCCTCAGCCTCGCCTACCATGACGGAAAAGCGGGGAAGGTCGGGGATATCGCGCTTTTCAGGTTGGACATGATCGACGAATACCGTGGCGAGGCCAGCGGCCCAGCTGGGGCACATGTCATTATGCCAGGACTGGTCAACCCAATGGGCCGGAATTGCGGGCAGAGTGGCCGGGTCGAAGTCGGGGAATTCGGTGCGGTAGGACATGGCGGGCCTCAGTCGAGGAAGGACAAAACAAGCTGATAGTCGGCGGGGTTCGCGTGGCGCTTCCAGCCACGGCGGTCGGCCTCGACGAGGCGACGGCAAGCCGCGAGCACCACGGTTTCGCCGGCATCCTTCGCGGCTTCGAGAACTTGCCAGACGATGCGCATGCGGGGCGTGGTGTAGATGGACATTGGCTTGCTCCGTTTCGATGATTGGATACTATACGTAATGTATAGTTCCGTCAAGCCTAACACGCTGATTTAGATCAGATTTTTCGTAGGCGATAAAATCGGTGCCATGTCTGCGCGGTGAAATTTTCCGACTTATGGACCTTCTCATGAGCGCGGCGCCTTCCTAATTGGGAAGCCCTAGCAATGGAGGTGCATCAAATGGGAAAGCCGAGAGAGCCAGACCTGTACGAAATCGCCACACAGATAGCCGTCGATGCCGGGGCTATCGAACGGGACGACGAGCGGGACGGACGGACTATTGACAATTTCGACGACGAGGCAGCCGAAGAGGCCCGCAAAGTCGGTGCGCAAATGGTCGATGACGGGGAGGTCGATTGCACGCATGAAGAAATGCGGCGGGCGATAGACGACGTGATCGCGGACGCGGCATCCGAATAGCCGCTCCGGCCGGGCTCACCCCTCGTCGTCGTCGCCTAGGTCGATGGCCTCACCAGGGCGGGGAGGGGTAGGGCACAAGCGCGCCTCGATTTCACGGAACGCGCGCCAGAGTTCGCCGCGCCACGGCTTTGTTGCCGCCAAGGCATCGGCATGCGCGATGCCCTCCGCGTGAAACCCTGTCGTCAACAGGGCGCGGAAGGCTTCGCATAGGTCGGGGTTGCTGGCGCGGGGCATCAGGCCTGTTTCTCGCGTTCGGCATAGAGTGCGCAATCTTTGCCGTCATCAGGCCCCGGTTGCCACCGGGATGGTGGCCATCTGTACCATGCCTTGTGCGCAACGGCCGGTAACGTCGGCTCGGGCGGGTCGGGCGCAAGGCATGGATACGACAAACCTCGACGGGGGCTGATACGCCCCAGCTTGTCGGGCTTGACGTCGAGGTATTTGCAGGTGCGGCAGGTGGGCATGGGTCTCACCACAAGTACTTTTTGTCGCTGTTTGTGAACGTAACTAGACGCGCCCTGAAATCCTCAAAGCCCTCATGGTAAGCCTTCTCGGCAGCCTTCTGCATGCGGAGTTCTAGCTCGGAGGCCAAATCTTCGATGCTAAGGCCCCTCAACTCATCGGCATCCGGCACCCATCCGACTGCGAATTCATCACCATCCTTCTTCTTGATTTTCACATCTTTGGCCATTTCTGAGCCCTCCGTTTCGATGGCTTAACTATACGCTACGTATAGTCCACGTCAAGCGAGAATTTGCATATTGCAAACATGTTTGCAAAACAGTAACGTCTTTGCAGCCTGGCAAACGCCCGGCGTAGCGGAGATTCGAAGATGGAAGAGAAAGAGAAACGCGGGGCGCGGGCCTACGCTCTGGCCTGCAGGGATCTGGAACAAAAGATCCTGCAAGTCTTCACCGACCACGCCAACGCAATCCGGACCGCCGTTCATCCCGACCACGAAGAACACACGGTCGAACTGGTCATCACGGGTGGGGTGCGTGCCATGTTCTGCGCTGCCTATCACACACTGGCTTGTGTGTCGTTTGGCGAAGATGCGCAGCGCCGCGCGGAAATCCGGCAATTCTTTTACGAAGCGCTGGCCGATATCGAGGCGTCCCGAAAGCTCCCGCCCGTTTACGACCCCTCGAATGTGCCCGAGGTGGTGCAATGAACGCCCTCGTCTCACGCCGGGCGCTGATTGCAGCCCTTAAGCTGGCGCTGCCGGGTGTCGACAAGTTGGGCGCGCTGCCGTTCCGCTATGTCTGGCTCGAGGTGATAGAAAATCACCTGCGGGTGCGCACGTACAATGCCGAGATCGCTATTGACGTGACAGTTCGCGCGGAAGGGCGCGGCGCGACGGAAGGATCTGTCTTCGTGCCGATGTCGCGCTTGCTGCGCGTCCTGTCCGCCATGGAAGACGATGAAATCCACCTCGTCGCGATCTCCGGCCGCCTTGTTCTAGGGGGCAGGCGGCAGCGCATGCAGATGCTGGGCTTGGCTGAGAAAATCGGCGATGTCATGCCCGAGTCCGGCCCGCCGCCGCTTTTCTCACTCCCGCTTGCCGAGGGGCAGTTGCACGGCATCATTCGGCCCGTCTATCACGCTGCCAGCTATGAAGAGACGCGGTACTATCTGAACGGCGTCTGTCTGCAGAACGATAGCGACGGCAAATTGCAGTTGCTGCGGACGATAGCCACCAATGGTCATATGCTGGAAAGCCGCGCGACGGGCGTCCTCCAGCAGCTGCCGAACCTGTCCGTCATCATCCCGCATGTGGCCGTCAAGGCGATCCTGCAAACCTCGCCAGACGTCGAGGCCCGGCTCGAACTGTTCGGCGACGAGAAGCGCCCATATCATATTGGCCGGTATGTCGGCGATAACTTCGAAATCCGGTTCAAGTTGATCGACGGCACCTATCCCGACTGGCGGCGCGTTGTGCCGGATGTCGCCGGCGGCGCGTTTGTGGACGTGTCCGCCCTCGAATTGCGCAGGGCGCTGCGTTTCGTCCGTTCTTCGATAGGTGGCAGTTTCAGGTGCACTTGCCTGTTGCCGATCAGCGATAGCGAGATCGGACTCCGTTACATCGAGGACGGTGGCGACTACATCACCACGGCCCGCATCCCCGGCACCTCAACACCAGATCTCAAGGACAAGCCTTTCGTGCCTGTGGGCCTCAATGCCGAGTATCTGGCCACCCTCGTCGAAACGGCAGTGGGAACCCTCCGCATAAAGCAGTCCAGCACGGACTTGGGGCCTATCGTCCTACAGCATGAAGGCATCCCCTATGCCGTCACGCTGATGATGCCGATGCGCATGGACGACAAGTTGCGCAATTTGAAGGAGCCCGAGGTTCCGGCCGAGGCCACCGCCGATGCCTGAAAACAACCTGACGGGCTGCCGGTCACAAATCTGCCCGCGCCGCAAGGAATGCCTGCGCAACCCGGCCGCGCCGAATGCAGGCGAACACCACACCTTTTTCAGGCTGGGGGTGCCTATGGCGCCCTCCGAAACCGAGGACTGCGAACTCTTCGTGCTGAGTTCGCTTGGCCATCTGGCCGGAGAGGGCAAATACAATGGCAGGCGATAATTTGCTTGAGATCGACGAGGTGACGGTCGAGGGCTGCACGTGTGGCCGGGTGCACGTCATGCTGTTTGCCGGCGGTCGCGTTGTTGCGCGCATGACGAACAGCCCGCAAGGCACTGTTGAGGTCGCCACCAGCATGGTGCGCGCCGCGCACACCGCCCGCCGTTTCGAGGCGACCGACGTTCCCGACACCATCGGCACACCAGTGGGGCGGGCATGAGCACAGAAACATGGCGCGCTGGCAAGCCGGTGCTGCGCCTCACGCCTCGGCAGTTCCTGGACCTGCCGGAATACAGCACCACCTTTCCGACCGGAACAACACCGGGCAAGCGGTGGCGCCGCCTCGACGGGGCCTATGACACAGTTTTCATCCGCAAGGGCGGTAAGCCCAAGTGGATGATTGGGGAATACGACCCGAACGATGACGGCAAAGGCCCGCGCATCAAAATCAACTGGTACCGGCCTGTCATTGTAGTGCGGGCTGGCGCGGTGATCCTCGATGACGCCGCTTGATGTCGTACGTGAGGCCGCGGCCACCTATAAGGTCCCGGCGCATCAGTTGATGGGCGGGCGCTACCAGGGCAGGTATTCCACCGCCAGGCTTTATGCCGTCCGCCAGCTGCGCAAGGCCTTCCCCCGCCTCAAACATGCCGAGGTGGCCGAACTGGTTGGGGTGGGGGCGCGCAGAATTTCGGCGATGGCCAATTCTAAGCGGATCATCATTCCGCCCAACAACGTCGACCCTATGGAAGTCATCAAGCAGGTTGCGGCCGAACACGGAATCGCGCCGGCCGATATCCTCAAGCCCGGCCGGTTCAAGCACCTGGTCGCCGCCAGATATGACGCAATCCGCCTCGTCCACGCCATGCGGCCGGACTTGCCGTATCTGGAATTGGCCAGGATCTTCAAGCGCGACGGCAGCACGATACGCTACGCGCTATCCAGGCCGGCAGCCGATACGGGCGCACCGAACTAAGTCCCTGAAAAAGATCATGAAAATGCAAAAATTCCGCAGGTCAAGGCTTGCGGAAATGCACTCTTTAGTGCATATTATTCAAGCGCTGAGGGGGCGGGATGGTCCCGCCCCGCGCTGGAGGTAAGAGGGAATGAAGCTGCAATACTTCGCCCTTGCCCTTCAGGTGACAGTGGCGATCATGCTCCTAGTGAGCCTGATCCACCACTGGTAAACTGAAGCCCGCCCGTCCCGGCTGCACCCGGGGCGGGCACCTCCAAACATAAGGTGGAAGGCATGCGAGGGCAAGATTTCCTGCGGTGGATGGACGTGGTAGGCGCGCGCTTTGCTGGCGACGTCGCCGAGCGCCTCGGCACGGGTAGGAACATAGCCCAACGATGGCTTGCACTGGCGAAGGCGGGGGAGGACGTGCCGGTCCAGCATTCATATGCGCTGGCAATGTCCGCCCTCGCCAGCGGCCTGAAACCATGGGGCTCGAGCCCCGATGCGAAAGGAGCCGGAAATGACAATGCGGAGTAACAAACTAGCGTGGGCGTCGATCGCCGTGTCTGTCGTGATTATCGGCCTGTTGGCCGTCCAGTACCTGCACGGCTGAGATCTGACGCCGTAGAATCGGAAGCCCCGCCGCGTCCATGACACGCGGCGGGGCTTCTTTATGTGGGCCGGATTGGGTACCGGGGCAATTTCAAGCGCGAAGCGCTACAATCAACGTCGGTCCCCCGAACGTGCTCACCACATACGCCTATGAGGGGCAGAGCCTCAATTCTGCCGTAGGCCTCGCGGGTTCTGGCGCTCACCGCGTCTCACATTCAAACAGACTGGACCGCTCGCTTCCCACCCGGATTTTCACCGGCCTTAGCCTCGTCCGTCCGCTGCCTGAAAACTCGCCAGCGGGGCCGGGTCTCTAGCAACGCAGTGATCAGCTGCGCCCCATACTCCCGGCCCCTTCTCTGCTAGGCGTGCCGTTGCCCCTTCGGGCGAATGCTGCACGGACGACACCCGCAAGTGCCATTCTTGGCGGCCGTGCCCGCCACCTGCCGTCTGTTCGGCTCTTCGGGCATCCCGGCAGGTGGATGCTCCGTCAGCCCCTGCGCAGCGAGAAGGGTCCCACGCAGGCTCGGAAATTCCTGCCTCGGCTCGGCCCCGGCCTAACGGGGCTGTTCCACTTAAGGACTGCGATCCCCTTTTCCTTTCGGCGGGGCGAGGTAAAGCCGCCATTGCTGGCGTTCGGCGCACTTCGTGCCCTCTTGGGCGAAACCGGGTGAAGGGAAACAGCCGCGTGTGCTCCGGCCTATCCCTTCACTGCCCGTCTCTGACTCGCCAGCTTGGCCCGGGCCACGGGCCGGGGGCGGTGCTACGGAACAACGTTGCCCATTCGGGCGAATATCGGGCGAGGGGAATGACCGTCGTCTCTCCCCTCGCTCTTGCCGGTGTGGGCTTTAGCGCCGGCCGCGCGCAAAATGACCGATCCCACTTCTACCAAGTCACGCATCCCGGCTTAGACTTGGAATAGAGGCTGCTTAACGTCGTGGCCAAAGCCGTGACGCCGGGCTCTACTATTTCGCGGGGGTGCCTCTCGGGTAGTCACTCCCGGTCGGCTGAGAGGCTGACTAGGCCACTCCCCCCATTCCGTTGCCCATTCGGGCGAAACCGACAGAGTTTTACGACATGCAGCCAATTGGTCGAATATTGCCTTTCGGCCGGTGAATTACCCGAGGCGCTTTTTAAGCCGCTCGCCCATCGGCCCGGTTCTCTCCGCTCCGAGATCTCGCTCTCGGCGGCAAAGGCGCTGCAGGAACCGGAAACCCCGCCCACCTTCTCGTATGCCCGCTAGGGCAAATTGGTTGCAGAGACCGGATTCGAACCGGTGACCCATTGGGTATGAACCAATCGCGCTAGACCGCTGCGCCACTCTGCTGTCACCGAAGATGCAAACATATTTGCAAAATGTCAACACTCAATCCGCGCCAACAAGCGATGAAATGTGGAACATGAAGACTTTCTTGGGCGCGCCGTTGATCCGCATGGTTTTTCCCTCGTATACGCACGCAGGGTGTTGCTTGAGAACACCAGCCCAGCGCTTCCCAGCCCATGCCGTCTTTTCATATAGACGGTTCAAGCCGTCGTGATCGGATCCGAAATACACTTCGCCGAAGCCGGGACACTCTGATTCGCCCGGAATCACCTTGATGCCGATTTTGGCGAGGGCCTGTTGCGCGGCCAAGTCCGAGCTTTCGAGAGAGTGCGGCGCGGCCTGCTGCGAAGCGGCATAGATGAGCGCGGAAATATTGTCCCGGCGTGACGGGTTCACCTCGATGCGCTGGTCAAGCAGATGGCTGACAGCCTGGTCGTGGTCCGCTTCCGTCTTCTGGCGCTCGGCCGCTGACAATGCCCAGCCATTGGCGTCGAGGATCTCGCGCGCTTCCTCGGGCGTCAGTTCGGTGTCGTGCAGAAGAGACCACCAGCCGGCAAGCGGCGCGGAAATGGTGTCCGCCATGCGGGCGTTGCCGGACTTGGCGGCGATCGCCGAACGGAAGGACGCCCAATTGTGCCGTATGGCATTCACCTGCCGAAGCGCACGCGCAAACAGACGGCTCCCAAAGTCGGGCGTCATCAGTTCCGCGAACTTGCGCACCACGTATTGGAAATTCGCTTCGCGTTCGGCCTTCTGATCCTCCGTTTCCTCTTCCGGCGCGCCTTCAAGCTTAAACTCAATGATGCGCGATTGGTCGGCCGCTTGCACGGCGCCTGTGTTGATGGACGAAAAAATGAAGCAGCTCCGAAGATGGAATTCGGTAGCCCGGCCACTGGCGCCGCCCTTGACGATTTTCGCACCCTTCTTCGATGACATCTGACGGGCGAGGTCCACGATCAGCTGCAGCCGTTCGCGGGCCTTCTCGTTCTGGCTTTCCGCCTCGTCGAAGATGACGGGCAGCGCATCGCGGCCCAGCTGCTGCCGGATCGCGGCCTCGGTCGTAGCGCCCTCATACTGGACAGCGAGGTCGCCCAAGATTTCCTTGGCCTTCTCCACGATGAATGTCTTGCCCGAGCCGCGCGCGCCGGTAAGCCACGCGTGTGTGCGCCAGGGCAGCACGCCGCAGATGGGCGCGACGAACAGCCAGCCGGCGAACAGCGGTGCCATGTCGGATGAGCGCCATGGAAGAGTACCGACAGCCTCAATCAGGCGTTCGCCACCAGCCGGGTCGAGGGGCTTGCACCGCTGCAATTCGATCTCGGGGCCGCTCTCATAGATATTGCGGCTGTCCTCGATGTGCATGGTCGGCATCGCTTTGCCGTCAACAAGCAAGCGGTTGCCGAGGTGAAGGACGACGCGCCCCTTGTCGATAACGAGGCCGCGGCCGACCACTCGGCTGGACTTGTAATAGCCAGCTGCGGTGCATGCGCGAATCATCGTGGCGCGCGCCTCGCTCCAATTGCACCCCGACTTGGCCGGGAATTCCGATTCCCAATAGCTGATATCGGCAAGGCTGCAGAAATAGGCCTCATTGTGCTGGGGAGGCGTCAAGGCCGTCACGATGTGGCTCGATGCGGACATATAATAATATGTCGTGCCGCCGGTGCCCGCCCCGTCATAGCCCAAGGGTATCGGGCCAAAGTCGCCGGGCATCCTGGCCATGGGCCTGGGCGTATCCGGCTGTTCGTCGGCCGTGCGTTCCGCTCGAGCCTCTGCCAGGCTGACGACATTGTTCCCGGTAACTCGGGCCTCCACCATGTCGCGCGCAGGTTCGGGTTTGGGCTTGGGAAAGAACGCCTCTTTCACGGCGTCGAGGCCAGCGAGGGCGTGCAGATCATTGAAATCGGTGGGCGCCTTCCCGTCTGGCAGCAGTTCACCTGAAAATCGCGGGACAACCAACGTAGCGTTTATGGCACGCGCCGCGTCCGTTGCCTTCGTCACGCCGGGGTTGCCGGTGGTGAGGTGGTCGTTATCTGCGGCGAAGATGATTTTATGGTCCGGATACTTCTTCCGTATCGCCACCGCAACGGCAGCGAGGTTGCCGGCGTCAAAGGCAATGACGGTGCAGAAGCCCGTGGCCATGTGCACGGTGGCGGCCGTCGCGTAACCCTCGGCAATGACAATGGTGTCTGTCAGCTTGCCAACGGACCAATAGTTGCCGCCCTTTTTCCCGCCGACGAGGAAGCGCTTTCGGCCATCGGCCGCGATAGTTTGGACAGACCAAAGCTTGCCGTCCGACGACTTCAACGGGATCAGTAGCTTCCCGTCCTTCGTCATTTTCATGGCGTTGAACGGCTTCACCAGCTTGCGGACAAGATACGGGTGGTCGGCAGCGGCCGGGATGGCAGCCGCCATCATCTTGGCCGCTTTGTCCGCCGCCTCGGCATGGATTTTCGCCAGTTCGGCAGCCTGATTTTTCTTGTCTTCCTCGATCCGCTTTTTCAGCGCCGCGCGCTCTTCCGGTGTCATGGACTGGCCGCGCTTGGCCGTCCACGTCTCTTTCACGCCTTCCAAATAGTCGCCGAACGCGCCCGATGCCGGCTCGTTCAGGTGGAGAATGTACCAAAGGTGTTTCTTGTTCTTCGCCCGTCCGTTGTGGTCGACGCGGTGCAATTTGCCGTCCGCGATAAGCGGGCCGTCAAACGTGCAGCCAGCATTGGCCATGGCATCGCGGAAGGCGTCTTCTAGATCGGCTTCGGTATGCGCTTGCGTCGTCACAATCCGCACCCCGCCTCAGCTGCACACGGCAAGGCCAACAGATTACCTTGGCCCCTGGCCTCAGCTGATGAAAAGTCGATGTCGGCGAGCGGTCGCAGTGAGCGGTGCACAAATTCCTGATGTTTCATGCCGGGCGTATTGCGGATCAGGGCGTCAATCTCACAGGCAGCCGCAAATGCTTCGGGGTCGTTCTCCTTCAACCACCGCCATTCCGCATTTTCCCTGAAAGGACAGTAGACGCACGCCGACTTTGGCGGCACGGGATACCCGTTTCGTTTCAACCATTCGATGCAATCGCCGCGCGACATTCTGAGTTCGAGCAATGGGAAGCGATTGACTGCCCATGCATCGAAGGATGCGCCGGCTCGTATGACCTCATCGGTAGAAATCCCGATCCAAATTTCGCACGAACGGGCCGGAATTCGTTGGCGAGGCTGGAATCCCATCAGTGCCCGGTGGGCCTTCGTCAGCGGCTCGACCTTGAATTCGCGGGTGCACTGGCGTCTGCCCATGCCGCCATTGGCGGTAAAGAAGGGGGCAACCGTGAACCGATGGCCTGATGACTGCTGCCGGTGACGGATATCATCGGAAAGCTTGCGTCCTGCGCTGACGCGCTTCACCTCCATCTGCCCATTGGTCATGCGTGTGATCTCGCCTTCCAGCCAGTCGAGGTGACGCATCACGGACGCCGGCTCGTCGCCGGTGTCGGCAAACAGTATGACGTCAGGCCGGGGCCGAAGGTCGCCGCGCGCCGCCATAAGGGCAAGCGTGGTTGACTGGACACCGGCCCCGAGGGAAAGGGCGCGGAGTTTGACGCCTTCGACAGGCCCCCAACTCCACCCGCCCTTGCGCGTTTTGGTCCGTTGCCGCCGCCCGCCAACGCTTTTCGGCTCTTCGGTGGGACTCAGAACAAGTTCCGTCACGGGCGCCCCCGCCGCAATGCTTCGGCCGCCTCGTCTTCGGAACGGACAGGAAAGGAAATTCCACCCGCATCATTCACGGCACGGATAAAATTGCGCTGCAGCTTGGTCGGCGGTTTGCCGTCGGGAGTTTTCACCTCGGGCGCCATGAAGATGGCGACGCGCTTCCCCACCATGTCGGGTGTAACCACGACACTGTGCCAGCCGATGATATCGGCAGAGCCTTCGCAGAGGCCGAACCGGATTGGGCGTGGATGGCGCAGTAGAAGCGTGTCGCGCGTGTAGTCTCTATGGACGACGTCGCCAACCCAGCCCATGCCGACGTTGTTCCGAAACGCCACTGTGCCGGCGATGTCCGACAGCCGCATGATGATGCGGCGCATAAGGTTGCCTTCCGACATCACAGGCGCACCAGTGTCATGAGGATGCCTGTCACTGCGCAGCCGCAGATATAAGCGACTACCCACCGGCTGGGGGTGACGTAGCCAAGCAGTACTCGCGCCCGGTAGAACCGGGGCAGGGGAGGAACGAGATTTTCCGGCTTGACCGAGTCAACTACCACGTCGGCGTAGCGATACAGGGCCTCGGCAGTGGCGCGCGCGCCCACGACGCGGTGCATTTCGTCGATCGCCGCCGCCATCGCGCCCCGGCATACTGCGGCGCGGAACTCGGGGGACTGGTTACGGGTGCCGGCAAGCCAATTGCGAACAATGCCGCGAGCCGTGGAAATTGTGTCGGTCATGCCAGCAGTTCCCCCTGCTTCCACTCTTCAATAAACATGTCCTCTGCGATGGCCTTTTCGATGCGGCGGCATGCGAGGTCGAAATAACGGGGATCCTTCTCGATCCCGATGAAGCGACGGCCATTTTTGGCCGCTGCGATGCCTGTGGTGCCGCTGCCCATGAACGGGTCCAGGAGCGTTTGGCCCATGCTGGTGAAATCGAAGATGAGATCGGTCATCAGCTTGACGGGCTTCTCTGTCGGGTGCGTCCCGTCTCGCCCGCGGCTGTTCGTGTTGCAGGTCCACACGCCCCGCTTGCCGCCCGCGAACCACTTAGCGTGCCCGCGTCCCGCCCAAGCCGCGATCATCATTTCTGCGCCCTGGGCTGGGCCTTGGCCGTTGAACTGCGGGGCGGCGTCCGGCTTCACCCACACGCAGGCGCGCTTGTATTTCGCGCCATGGGTCTCGATGGCATCCCGCCAGGCTGCAACGCCCTCGGGTGTGCAGAACACCAGCAGCCAGCCGTTCGACAGGCGGACCATTTCCTTCGTCGCAGCATCGCGAATTCCCGTGATGCTGGCGAAATCGATCTCTTTGAGGTTGGGGCCTTTGTCTTTGCGAAGCGCCTTTGCATGCGCTTTCGCATCGTGCACGTCGTCCTCGTATGGCGGGTCGCTGAAAACGTGATCCACCGGGTCGAGCGTGGGCATGATGTCGAGGCAAGAACCCTCGTACAGGGTGCAGGGGCCAATAATGGTAGGCGTCACCGGAACAGCCCCCCGTAATCGCGGTTGGCCTTTGCGTTCCGGCTCTGCATGACCTTCTTGGCCCAAAAGCCGGGGTTCTTGTATCCGCGCAGCTTGCCCAGCTGGATCAGTTCGGCCTCCGTCGTGGCCTTCCAAACCTCGACGCGTTCGGCCTTCTGCTGCTGTGCCTTGCGCACCTCCGTAAGTTCGCCTTCGGCCTCGAGAAGTGTCCGGCCCTCGACCGGATACTCGTATCCGCAGCGGCTGCAGACGGGTGCAGGCCGGTGAGCGTGGTAGCAATGCGGACAGCGCCGCATTTCGACCTGCGCCTCTTCCTCGTCGTTGAACTCGTCGGACTTCCGCTTGCGCTTTTTCCGGCCCTCAAGCGTCCATTCCCGATCATCGTCGGGATAGCCGTGGCCACGTCCGCCAAGGTGGGTTGGAACGCTGTTGCCGGCGTGGTCGAGAATGATGGCCTCGGTCTTGCCTTCCGCAATGCGAAGGGCACGGCCGACCTGCTGCAGGTAAAGGGCCGTCGACCGTGTCGGCCGCGCCAGGGTGGCAACCTCGATGGCGGGCAAGTCGAAGCCTTCCGAAACGAGGTCCACCGACGACAGCACCTGAATGCGGCCCGCTGTAAAGTCGTCAATGAGGTCGTCGCGAACCTTGGAATCGGTGTCGCCGTCGATATGGGCGGCGCGGTAGCCGGCGGCATTGAAACGGTCGACGACCGCAAGCGAATGCTTCACGCTGACGCAAAACACCATGTTGCGCTTGCCGGGCGCGATGCGGTGATAGTGCTCCACCATGTCGCCGATGAGCTTCGGCTTTTGCATGGCTGCCGACAGGTCATCCCTGTTGAAGTCGTTGCCACCCGCACGAACGCCGTCGAGGTCGGGCATCGCAGGCTGAAAAAGGCGATAGGGCGAGAGGTATCCGTTCTCTATCAGCCACGACACCTTTGGCCCCGGCACAAGCGTTTGGAACCACTGCGCAAGGCCATTGCCGTCCATACGCTCGGGTGTGGCGCTGAGGCCGACGTGCTTGGCAGACGCGTACTGCTCCATGACGCGTGCCCATGACGCTGCAGCGACGTGGTGCGCCTCATCCCAAAGCACCAAATCAAAGTGCTTGAAGAAGTCCAACCGGTTGGCCAGCGTCTGGATACCGCAGATCTGAATAGGCGCTCGCCTGTCACCGGTAATGCCGGCGCTGACGATGCCGAACGGAAGTCCGGCCCGGGTGAAGGTTTTCGCCGTCTGTTTGATGAGTTCGCGACGGTGGCAGATAAAGCCGACGCGAAGCCCCTTGCTTAAGGCGCTGCCGGACATGAACGAGGCCAGCACGGTTTTGCCCGAGCCGGTAGGGGATTGAAGCAGGACGCGGTCGAACGAACGCAGGGCGACCCGCGTGTCCTGAATCATTTTGCCCTGGTAATCACGAAGGGAGACGCTCACGAGTTCGCCCCCTCGATGATGGAGCGAACCATGTCTATGCGACGGCCAATCCACTGCATGACGTTGGTCGACATGGACAGGCCGAGCGCCTGGTAGCGCGGCCCATCGGCCGCCATTTTCTTCCCGACCGGAATAAGGGTGTAGCCATCGGGGAAACCCTGCAGGCGTTCACATTCCACGGGCATGAGGCGGCGCACGCGCCAGTGCGTCAGGACGCCAGCGGTGTAGCCGTCGCCGTCGAGGGCGCCGGAAATCTCAAGGTCGGACGTAGGATCCTGCCGGGCGTTGAACGCTATGGCAGGCGGTGCGCCGGAATTGGCGTGGCTGGTGACATGCCCACCGGCCCGCAAGGTCGGGGAGACTTCCTCCGTCGCATCCGCACCATGGTCTTTCGAACTGAACGCGATGGCGCCCACACCGATGCCGTCGCGTCCGCCGTTCGGCGTCACGATGGTGTTGGCGGTCCCGTCCTGTCGAAACTCCAATTGCCGAACGTCGCCACGCCCGCGAACCGCCAACGTGATGGGCTCGGCAACAAGCAAGCCCTCGCGGCTTTCATGGTCGCCGTACTGGTTGCCGGTGAGGGCAGGGGCGACGGGGGCCGCGCCGACTTCCACCGGAATCAGGTGGGAATGCCCGTGCCGCAGATCCTGCCCGCTTGCCCCTTGCAGCTTGCCATAGCTGGCATCAAGCGTGCTGACGACTTCCTGTATCCGCACCGGAACGATAGGCGTGCCACGTCCCGTGCCGTCTTCGCTGGCGTCGAATCCTTCGCCGCGAAGCGAATGGGCAACGAAGGTTTCGCTCTCAAAATCGAGGTGTCCATGCGGCCCGCCGTGCGCCAGGACAGACGTTGCTACCTCAATCGGGCCACGGGTATTGTTCCCGCCGAACGCCAGGACAAGCCCACCGTCAAGGTCAACGTCGGTGCCGAGGCCACCGCCTGCGTTCACGCGAGCGCTGAGAGTCGGTGCAACGGGTTGCACTGCGACGACAGGGTCTTGCCCCCGGCCTTCTCCGGCTCTGGCTACGCCGCAGCCGCTTCCGACAATGCTTGGTGCAACGTCGGCGGCAACGCCTTGCCCCGGTTGGCGGCGCGGCGCAGAATTCCCATGCACGCTTTCGCGCTCAAAAAGTACCGCTGCGGCACGTCGCCAGTCACCAATATATCCGACAACGAACACACGGCGTCGACGCTGTGGGATGGCGCGCGGAAACCCGTCCACTCGGACGAATTGAGTGTCAAGCACGCGCCATGCAAGTCCGTATGCGCCCTGGTAGCCTTCGACAACGCCCGAAGATCGCCATCCTCCTGCGGGGACGGTGACGCGCTTTCCGGAGAGGAGTCCCAGAAGGCTTGCAAAGTCGCGTCCTCCTTTGCTTGAAAGGACGCCGAAGACGTTTTCCCAGACCAGCCATGTGGGCCGATATCGGCGAGCAATTGCGCCATAGACGAGCATGAGGTTGCCACGTTCGCCGTCCAATCCCGCTCTGAGGCCGGCGAGGCTGAAATCTTGGCAGGGGGTTCCGCCGACGAGAAGATCGATAGCTGCATCAGGCCATTCCCGGTATTTCGTCATGTCCCCGAGGTTGGGAACGTCGGGGTAGTGGTGGGCGAGCACGCGGGAAGCGAAGTCAGGGCCGCGACGGTAATTGTGCTCGGGGTCGAATTGGGCGAATGCCCACGGCTGCCAGCCAAGCGGACGCCATGCGACGCTCGCGGCCTCGATGCCACTGCACACGCTGAGATAGGTGAAAGGCCTCATTGCACGGCCTCGCACACATTCACACGCCCGGCGCGGCGCTGTGTGCTGCGCAGTTCAAGGAACGCTTCGGCGTCCATGCCGCCGCGCTCGTTGTTGCAGCGCCAGCAGGACAGGACGAGGTTCGACAGGACGTCGGCGCCGCCTTTGACCTTCGGGATAACGTGATCTTCTGTGGCGGCGTGCTTGGGGTGACGCTGCCCAGCCTTGACCTTGACGATGGAAACCCGGCGTTCACACCAGAAGCAAACGCCATGGTCACGTTCCATCAGGGCGCTGAGGCGCTGCCGTCGCTGGAACCGATCTAGGAAGCCTTGTGCAGCCCAAGCCGCAGGGGAACGAGGCGTCATGCGGATGCCTCCGCAGTGATCGCGGCAACCGCTGTAGCCTCGGATTTGATGATATCCGCCACTTTCTGGCGCATATCGGCGGGAATGCTGTACCCCTTACCCCAAATGGTATTGATCTCAACACCGAATGGGGTCAACTTCCGCCGCACCTTGCAAATCAGCACGTCGATGATTTTGACGTGTGGGATTTCGTCGGCGGAGAACACATGCGAATAGGCCGCTGTCAGCAGCTGTTCTTTTGTAGCCTGCTCGCGGCTCAACAAGGCCTTGAACAAGCGTTCTTCAAGTGCGGTCAGACGGAAGCGGGCGGGCAACCAGCCGGGCGGAACAAGGGCGGATTTCAGATAGTCCACCTCTGCCTTCAGCCTGTCGTTCTCTTCCCGCAGTCGGGCGAGTTCCTGCATGACATCACACCTTCGGTTTGAAGGCGGAACGGCTGGGGGAAGGATCGCCCATAAGGTCGGCGGTAACGTCCGCTCGCCGCGTTACGGGCGGCGCCGGAGTGCGCGGAGCCGGCTTGGGCACGGGCCAGAAGCCCACGGGTACGTCAATAAGTATGGCCCGCTGCAACAGATTCGCGTCGGGCTCGACGGCGATGCGGTCGCCAATGAAGGCGATGCCATCGGGCAGAGGGAAGCGCAGCAGAACAACTTTATCGCCGCCCACCACCCTCTTGCCGCGCGGGGCGTCGATTGTTTCGAACCTGCCGAGGTTATCGGCTTTGATGCGAATAGTTCTTGTGCCCTTGTTGTAGGCGATTGCGAAACGAGGGCCGTGCATCAGGATGTGCGCGACGTCAGGCGGCGCCGTATTCAACCGGAATGTCAGGCTGACGCGCCGCGCGCCGCTCTTGCCCATCGCAATTGTCGCCATGGTGCAGGGGTGTTTGGTCGGCTTGCCGCTCTCGGGCAGAATTTCTTGAAAGCCGTCGTCATTCTGGCTGGCCATTTAGAACAAATCTCCCGTCGTCGCCGCCTCGACGGGCGGCGCTTGTTTCGCGCGGTTTGCCAGGGCCTGGTCACGACGGGGCCAGTGCTCAAAGCACCACCAAACCCCGGCCTTTCCCTTCAGCAGGGCGACGCCTTCGCCATACGTTCCGTCTGCCTCGCAGCCCTCTGCGCAGCAGGGGTGGAGAAACACCGGGTGGGTGTTTCCCGGCACCATGGCGAGGCGTGGAAGTTTGGCGTTCATCGTTTGCGACTCTGTCAATGAATTTGCATTATGCAAACACTGAGCGCGCAGGCAAGCGGTTTGTCGCCGGCAGCGTTAACGACGTCCTACTTTTCCGCCATTACGTCTTTTGGTTTACCAAGTAGGTCATCATAAGAAAATGGGATGCCCAACCTATCCGCCAGATCGAATACTTTGGCATGATGCTTCATTGGAATTGTGCCTACTAAACCGTCAGCACGTCTTTCGGGGTTATTCCAGCATGAAACAGTAGATGGCGATACGCCTATGCCTTGGGCAAATGCTCGATAGTTCCCGTTAGTCAACTTTTTGACCACCATTTCCAATGGTTTTTTTTCTGCGGTGGATAAACTCATTGATCCGTTCCGTGTATAAGAGTTTGCGCGTGCATTTGCGGGCCTTTGCGGGCTATTGACAAAAAACGCAAACAGAGGGGTGTGAGAAATGAACCGAGTCGATAAAAGGTGGTTTCTGGATAGAATCGCCGACGTCGGCACGTCTCAGCGCAGAATCGGCGCTGCAATAGGCGTCGACCCCTCCACTATGTCGCTTCTGTTGGCGGGCAAACGTCGAATGACGGTGGAGGTAGCCCGAAACCTTGCTTTGCACCTGCAAACGAGCGTGGACGAGGTAATAGCCAGGGCAGGCATTCCGATTGAACCCGACAATGCCGAACGGTTGCCCATAATCGGCTATGTTGGCGGGGACGGTACCATAAGCTTGGACGCTGAGCCGAAGGGCAAAGTCCCGCCGCCACCCGCCATTGTCGGCGATGTATCCGCGCTCGTGATGCGGACGGCGCAAACCGAACTCGACTTCATGAACGGCTGGACCGCGTATATCGGGCCGGAAGAGCGCCGCGATTTCGACCGCCACATTGACCGGTTCGTGATTGCGAAAATGCCGAATGAGGCCCCTGTGCTGCGCGTTATTCGGCGCGGCGCTTCCCCCGACGTCTACACCCTCACTGGCAGCGGGACGTCGGAGCCAATGCACGACGTGCGCCTTGAATGGATCCGGCGCGTGCTTCTCTTCCGCCCGCTCTGATCCGCATTTCACGTCAACAACTCGCATCGAGCCGCGCCCATTAGCGTTAACACGCTATCGTCACATTTGGCACGCAAGTGCCCTTGACGACTCCCAAAACATATTTGCAATATACAAATACTGACTCGCTGACGCAAATTTGCGGTCGGTCGGTGGCGAGTCATTTTGGGGGGTCATTTATGCCTACGGCAGGACGGTTGCGGTATCCTTATACTAAATCAATTTGGATTACCGCCAAGACGGAAGAAGATTGGCACAAGCTGCGCGGTGACGACATCACGGCAACTGACGCTGCGGCACTCTTTGGAGTGTCGCCATATTCGACGCCTTTCGAATTATATCATCGCAAGGCGGGGACACTCGAAGTCAGCTTCGAGACCACGGAAAGAATGCTTTGGGGGCAGCGTTTGCAAAACGCAATTGCCGAGGGCATTTGCGCGGATCGCGGGTGGAAAATCATCAACCGCTCGCCGTGGTTGTATGTCCGCAGCCCGCACTTCGTCGGGATGGGGGCCAGCCCCGATTACATCATCCACAGCCCCGAGCGCGGGGTGGGCCTGCTGGAAATCAAGAACGTCGATTGGCGCATCGCCAAGGACGGTTGGTCGAAAGAAGAGGCCCCGGTCCACATCGAACTTCAAATTCAACACCAGCTTGAATGCTCGCAACTGTCATGGGGCGCTATCGGTGGCCTCATTGGCGGCAACGAAGCACAGGTGTTCGAACGCGAGCGTGACACGGAAGTCGGTGCCGAGATCGGGAACCGCGTCATGGACATGTTGCGTCGCGTTCGCGACAACGACCCGCCCGGCCCGAACTATCTGGACGATTTCGACGTCATCAAACGGATTTACCGCGATGCCATGCCGGGCAAGGTCATGGACCTGTCGGATCCGGCCCATTCGGTAATGGCGGCACACATCAAGGAATTGTGCGCTGCCGAGCGTGCGGCGGATGCCGCCATGAAGCTTGCCGAGGAAGACAAGAAGCGGGCGCAAGCCGAACTGATCGTCATCATGAACGACCACGAACGTGTGTCGGGCATGAAGGAGTTCCGGCTGTCTGCGGTCACGGTGCACACCCCCGAACAGACCGTCACGCGCCGGGCATCGTCCTATCGCCGTCTCACCATCACGCCGGTGAAAGAGAGCGCCAGCGCGTAAGCGCGCTGGACACCTGCAGCACGTCCAACACGGAGCCTACAATGTCTGAATCAACCGCACTCGCGGTCGCCGACTCGCGCCCGCACGCCTCTTCGCAACACGTGTCCGTCTGGCAGTCGCCGGCCTCCTTCGAAGCGGCCCAGCGGATGGCCAACGCCCTGGTGCATTCGTCGATGGCGCCGGTAAGCTATCGCGAAAACATGGGCGATGCCCTTATCGCCCTCGACATCGCCCAGCGCATCAACGCCAGCCCGCTTATGGTGATGCAGAACCTCAATATCATTGAGGGGCGGCCGTCCTGGGCATCGCAGTTCATCATTGCTGCCCTCAACGCCTGCGGCAAGTTCTCGCCAATCCGCTTCCGCATCGTCGACGAAGGCGAGAAGACCGTTTCCTATGAGCGCTGGACCGGCCCGAAGGGGGATCGGAAGAAGGAAACGATTTCTGCCAAGGTACGCAACAAGACCTGCATCGCCACGGCGGTCGAGAAGGCAACCGGCGAGGTCCTGGAAGGCCCCGAGGCTTCTATCGCCATGGCGGTGGCGGAAGGCTGGTATCACCGCAGCGGCTCCAAGTGGGTGACGATGCCAGATCTCATGCTGCGCTACCGCGCGGCTGCATTCTTCGGCCGGCTGTACGCGCCCGACCTGCTTATGGGCTTCCAGACTAACGACGAAGTGAGCGACTTGCAGGACGTCGAATATACGGTCGTGCAGGAAGCCCCAGCCCGGCAGCAGGCACAAACACAGGCCGCACCCGTCGAGGTTTCCAGCGGCCGGCAGCGCCGCCCGCGCGGCGTGCAGGCGGCTATGGAGAAGGACGACGCTGGGCAGGCCGCCCAAGCCAAGCAGGCGGCTGCTACGGCCCCTGCACAGGCCCGCACGGCTGCCCCGACCGCCCCGAAGGAAGAGGAAGCCCCGCCGGTCGACCACTATGATGGCCCCGAGGATGGGGACAACGGCGACTTTGACGGCAACTATGGCGACTCCGAAGACGGGGACACCATCTGATGGCAGCCGGCCCCGCTCCAACAGCGGCGCAGTTCCTGACGCCCGTCCAACTGTCCGAACGGTGGGGCGGGGCCGTCAGCGTGCGTACGCTTGAACGCTGGCGTTCCGAAAACAAAGGCCCGGCGTTCGTCAAACTCAACGGCACGGTGATCTATCGCATTGCCGTCATCGAGGCCTATGAGGCCGCAAACACGGGCGGTGGGGGGGCACGCAAATGATTTGCGGCGCCACCGTGGAAGGCGTCTACGCCGTCGCCGTCGCCGCGTTCATGGCCGGCGGCGCCGTGTCTCTCGTCTTCTGCCTGATCTTCTCTCACAGGAATTCACCCGATGGCCGACAAGATTCGGACAGCTGACGTGCGGGCGGCATTGCGGCGCCGCTATCCCGCTCCCGAGTACGCCACGCTCTTCGAAGTCGGCGACGCTACCGGTGCCAGACATACCCGCTTTGCCGACGCCATGGTCATGGGGCTATGGCCTAGCCGCGGGCTCGAACTGTGGGGCATGGAGATCAAGATCTCGCGCAAGGATTGGGCGAAGGAGCGCGCGCAGCCACAGAAGGCCGAAACCATCGCGGCATACTGCGACCGGTGGTGGTTGGTGACCGCCCCGAACGTGGTGCGGGACGAGGCAGAGATTCCGCTTGCGTGGGGCTGGCTGGAATTCAACGGCAGGGCCTTTGTCCGCCGCCGTGACGCCCAAAAAACGGAAACCGCGCCGATAGACCGGAAATTCCTGGCCGCCCTTCTGCGGCGCTCCGACGAGGCCACGGCGGCCATGGTAGAGGCGCGGGTCGCCGAGCGCACCAAAGACGTGCAGGAACGTGCTGCCAAGCAGCTGGAAGACAACGCCGCCGTCATTGAGACGGAGGTCCAGAACCGGACCCGTGCCTATCAAAAACTCAAGGAAGAGGTCGACGCGTTCGAAAAGGCGGCAGGTTTCAGGATCTCGCAAGGCTACGGCTGGGGCGGCAGTGGCGACGAAATGGGGCGCTTGGTCGGCGCTATCCGCACCCTCGGCATTGACAATGCATACGGAGGGCTGGCCACAACCGCGAAGCGGCTGGCTGATTTCGCCCATGGCATCAACAAACAGCTTGCCGCGCTGGGGCTTCCACCCCGAGCGGAGAAGGACGATTCCGCCAATGCTTAAAGTCTACACCGCGTCCAAACTGGTGCACGGGCCGAAATGGCGTCTGACTGGCCGCGACGAGCCGGGCATCTATTTTCATGCCCGGTGGCTGAAACATAACGCCATCGGGACGCCAGACATTCCCGAGGAAGCCGAAGATTTCTGGCTGCAAGATGAGCAGGACGTCCGCCAGGCGGATGCCGTGCTTGTCTATGCGGAGAAAGGGGAGCACCTGCGCGGGGCGCTCGTCGAGGCGGGCATGGCCTTGGCCTACGGGGTTCCCGTCTTCGTCGTCGGCGAACACGAAGACTATGGGACGTGGCAGGAGCACCCCGGCGTTCGGAAGGTGCCGGACATCAAAACGGCCCTCAAGGTCATTGCGGGCCTTCAGCCCAGCTACCGACGAATGCAACGGCTTCGGTAAGCCAGAATCACCAAGCGCCGCAGGAAACTGCGGCGTTTTTCATTTCAGGGCTGATTTTGCGCTGATTTGCACCACGCTTCACCGGTATGTATTACCTAGATATTACCTAGTTTTCCGGGGAAGGCACCTAAGTGCTTGATATTGCTGGCGCTCCCAAGGGGACTCGAACCCCTGTTTTCGCCGTGAGAGGGCGACGTCCTAGGCCACTAGACGATGGGAGCAGCGGCAAGGAGTGCGCCTATAGCGGCAAATCAGGACGGCGGCAAGCGGCAATCTGCGCAATCTGCCTGTTTATGGTTTGAATTCTTCGCATGGCAGGCATTCACGCCTGAAGCGTTCCGCAATTCGACAGAAACGGCCTGAATTGCAAAGGCGCGTCGAAACAAAGAGTTAGGGAATAATCACGTTTCCACTCAGCCCCATTTTGCTCTAGTACCCGCCTATGAATAGCATCGACAGCAACTCCGAAGAGACGTTTTTTGAGGCCACAGAAGCCGGCGAGCGCATCGACCGCTTCCTGGCGCGCCAATGCCAGGCGGCCGATAGCAGGCCCGATCTGCAGCCCTTGTCGCGCACGCGCATCAAGGCCCTGATCGAGGCCGGTCATGCCAGTATCGACGGCCGGGCGGTGCTCGATGCCGGCCAGATCCTCAAGCCGGGGCAGCGGGTGGCGCTTCGGGTCCCGGAACCCGAGCCTGCCGAACCGCAGGGCGAAGACATTCCCCTTGCCGTTGTGTATGAGGACGACGACCTCCTGGTCATCGACAAGCCGGTCGGCCTGGTGGTGCATCCGGCCGCTGGCCATGAAAGCGGCACGCTGGTGAATGCGCTCATCGCCCATTGCGGTGATTCGCTGTCAGGCGTGGGCGGTGTGAGACGGCCCGGCATCGTGCATCGCCTCGACAAGGACACGTCGGGCCTGCTGGTGGTTGCCAAGAACGACAGGGCCCATCAGGGCCTGGCGGCCCAGTTTGCCGATCACGGCCGCACGGGACCGCTGGAGCGGGCCTATCTCGCCTTCGTCTGGGGCGCCACGCGCCCGCACGGCACCATCGAGACCGGTATCGACCGCTCGACCCGCAATCGCGAGAAGATGGCCGTGGTGGCGCTCGGGCGCGGGCGGGAAGCCATTACCCATTATTCGCTGGTGGAAGCCCTGGGCAGTCAGGCCTCGGGCAACCATGGTGGCCAGCCGCTGGTCAGCCTGGTGGAATGCCGGCTGGAGACCGGCAGGACACACCAGATCCGCGTCCATATGGCCCATCTCGGCCATCCGCTGCTCGGCGATGCGGTCTATGGCAGCGGCTTCAAGACCAAGGCTGCCCTGCTGCCGGAGGTTCCACGCGCTGTGCTCGCCGGCCTTGGGCGGCAGGCGCTGCATGCCCGGCTGCTCGGTTTCGAGCATCCGGTCGATGGCAGGCATCTCGTGTTCGAAAGCCCGTTGCCTGCCGATCTCGCCGCCTTGGCCGAGGCCCTGCGCAGCGGTTAAGAGCTATTCAACGTTTGCGGCCGAGCCAGAAGCCGCCGGCCAGGGCCGCGAGCGCCAGGGCGCCGCTGACCGTCTTCTTGTCGGGCAGGCTCTCCTCGACCACGCCGGCAGCCGTCACCAGGGTTGCAGCCAGGAGCCGGCGGCGCTTGGCTTTCTTCTCGGCGGCCTGGGCCACCACCAGGGCCAGCACGGCAAGCACGGCAAATCCGCCGCCGAGGGCCGCGTCGGCCCAATAGGGGCCATAGGTCTCAGCCAGGAAGCGGTGCAGGCTGATCAGCCCGACGATCGCCATCGCGACAAGGCAGCAGCCGGCCACGAGGCGCCAGAGGATGACGGTGCCGTACTGACGCAGGACGGCGCTCAATTCCTCCTTGGCGAGGGCGCCCAGGGCAAGGAGACGGGTCACGAACGCCCCTTGCTCCACAGGCCGAGGATCAAGCCGATGCCGGCGGCCAATGCCACCGATTGCAGCGGCTTGCGGGTAATGTAGTCGAGTGTCGCCTTCTGCAAATCGGATGCCTGTTCCTGGGCGGCGCCGCGAAGTTCACTGGCCTTGGCGCCTGCCTCGTTCACCTTGTCGTCGAGGACCTGCCTGGCATGCTTGGCTTCCTTGGACAGGAATTTCGACCAGGAGCTCTTCTCCGCATCGACATAGGCGCTGAGCTGTTCGGTCAGGCGGGCAACTTCGGCCCTCAACGCGTCGAGGTCCTTGCCGAGGCTCTCGGAAAGATCGGCCTTGGCCTGAGCGGTGCGCTTGTCGCCGTCCATACTGGTGTCTCCTGTCTGGTCAACAGTGAAGGGCCGCGCCGGTTTCCCATCGCGGGCTGCGATGCGGAAGGCATTCCTGGAAGAGTTAGGCCGGCTGGCCGCTGGTGCAAGGTAAACAAAGTGTTACGGTAAACGCGGCGGCATGGGCGGCGGTTCCCTTCGCCGGAAATCGATTAACATCCCTTAATTTGACAATGTTACCGAGCTGTCACATTAATGCATGGCCGTCCGCAAAAGATTGCAACGCGAAATCGCCGCAATCGGGCGCATGATAGTTTGGGTGATCGGGATTGGTCCGTGCCTCGGCAGCCTGGGTGACGAGTGTCCCATGGCTGGCGAGATCCTCGGTGGAAGCAGGTCAATAGATTTGCCGGGGTGGCACATGCGGGGCCGCTAGATATCGCGCTTTGGAAGGTCCGCGAGGGTCTTCACAAAGGCCGGTGTCGTCCCCATATCACGTAGGCGCCGTCTGCTCTGAAGGAGGGATGGCGATTTGAACCGCCCTCGATGGGGGTTCAGAGGAGAGGAACATATGGCTTCTGCCGCGCTTCCCGTCTTGGCCACCGAGAGTGGCCTGTCGCGTTATCTTGAAGAAATTCGTCGCTTCCCGATGCTCCAGCCGGAGCAGGAGTACATGCTTGCCAAGCGTTGGCGCGAGCATGGCGATCGTGAAGCCGCTCATCAACTGGTGACCTCGCATCTGCGGCTCGTGGCCAAGATCGCCATGGGTTATCGTGGCTATGGCTTGCCGCTGGGCGAAGTGGTCTCGGAAGGCAATATCGGCCTGATGCAGGCAGTCAAGCGCTTCGAGCCGGAGAAAGGTTTTCGGCTCGCCACCTATGCGATGTGGTGGATCCGGGCCTCGATCCAGGAATATATCCTGCGCTCGTGGTCGCTGGTGAAGATGGGCACTACCGCCAACCAGAAAAAGCTCTTCTTCAACCTGCGCAAGGCCAAGAGCCAGATTTCGGCGCTGGATGAAGGGGATCTGCGTCCCGACCAGGTCAAGTCGATCGCCAAGTCGCTGGGCGTGCAGGAGCATGAAGTGGTGGAGATGAACCGCCGTCTCGGCGGCGACGCTTCGCTGAATGCTCCCGTACGCGAGGAAGGCGACGGCGAGTGGCAGGACTGGCTGGTGGATGATGTCGCCAACCAGGAGACCCGGCTGGCCGAGACGGAGCAAAGCGAGAACCGCTCCACCGCGCTGCGCCAGGCCCTGAACGTGCTGAACGATCGTGAGCGCCGCATCTTCGAGGCACGCCGCCTTGCCGATGATCCGATCACGCTCGAGGAGCTCTCCGACGAGTTCGGCGTCTCGCGCGAGCGGGTGCGCCAGATCGAGGTGAGAGCCTTCGAAAAGGTACAGGCGGCTGTGCGCTCCGGCGTTGCCCGTCTCGAGGCGGCGCACGCACCGGCTTGATTTCGCTTCGATAGCCGAATGGGAAGCCGCCTTCGGGCGGCTTTTCCTTGGGCAGAATGCGGTTCGAGAAATTCGCTTTTCGGCCCGACTTTTTTGCCTCGGCGCATTTTCTGGGCCAGGTAACCCAGCTACCGCACCAGAAAACACCTCCGGCCCCGGCATTCCAAGCCGATGGACGGGCGTCGTCCGAGCCGGCTTGACAGGATCGGCGTCGACCAACATGGTGGAGCCATGAGCACCGTGGTCAAAATCACCCTTCGTCTCTTCCCGATCGCGGAAGCGTAGCCCCGGGCTCGGCCGTTTGCGCCCCGAGCTGCGGGGCGTGCCGCTCCTCATTGGGCGCGGCTTGTCATCGGCGCATTCTCAATCTTTTCAAATCGCAATGCTTCAGCCGGCAGGCTCGCGCCAAGCGCGAGGGTCGGCGGCATCCCTTCTTGTCGCCATGCCCAGCGATAGCCGCGGGCAGGCGGGCGTGCCGCGTCGCGCCCAACTTTGAGGTATCCAATCATGAATCAGCCCCTGAAGAATCAGGCCAAGCCCAGCATCATTGTGAACGATGTCGACTTCGAGCGCCTGACCCAGCTCGCGACCTCCGCCCTCGATCGGTTCCCGGAAGTGGCCGAGGCGTTGCTCGGCGAACTCGACCGGGCGGAGATCGTCCCCGCACTACAGGTCGGGAACAATGTGGTGCAGATCGGCTCCATCGTCACCTTCGAGACCGAAGGCGGCATCGTGCGCGAAGTGAAGCTGGTCTATCCGGGCGAGGCCGACATCGCCGAGGGCAAGGTCTCGATCCTCACGCCGATCGGCACGGCCTTGCTCGGCCTGTCGCCGGGGCAGTCGATCAGCTGGAAGGCTCGTGATGGCCGCGAACACGAATTGCGTGTCACGGCCGTGAAGGCGTCCTGAAAGGGCGCCAGCGACCTATTGTGCCGCGGCGGCGTCGGCGTTCCAGGCGGCCATGGCGTCGTTGAAGACCTTCTCGCCCGTCGGTCCCTTCTCGAAGGTGAACACGGCGTTGCGGCCATTGGCGAAGGTGAACACCAGGTCAAACCACTGGTTGGCCTGCAACATCTTGGCGTTGCGGCCCTTCTCGTCGGGCGGGTCGAGCAGGCCCATTAGGAACACGCCCGTCGTGACCTTCATCAAGGCACCGTCAAGCTGCAAGCCGGGGACCTGCGGGTCGGACTTGACATTGACGCTCTTGACGTCGCCGACGGCGCCGCTCGGATAGTCGGCCGGCACGCTCATCTGGATGTTCAGCAGGTAGTTCGCCGGCAGGGAGCGATCGGAATTGTGCCTGAGGGTGAGCAGCACCTTCATCTTCCGGTCGGGGACGTTGATCTCGCCGACGACGACGGTGTCGAGCGGGCCGTTGGTACCGCTGGCCTGCGATTCCGTGCGCCAGTTAACGGTGCCCTCGAAGAGGCGGCCCTTCATCGGGGCGCTCGGATCTTCTTCCATCAGGCGCGCGCGCTGCCCCTCCGGCGCCTCGGATTGGGTCGAGGGCAGTAGCGGCGCGGGCGCAGAGGGCACCTGCGGGGCCGGTGTCGGCTCGGCAGGCTGCGGGGCGGCGGGCGCGGGTGTCGGGGGCGGAGGATTACCGGTGGCAATGTCGGCCGGGGGCGCGGCCGGTTCGCCGCCGAGCCGGTCGTTCAGCTTGCCGGGCTCGGCCGCCGGCTTGGGCGCCGTCTGCGGTGCGGTCGCCTGCTGAGGCACCAGCACCGGGCTGTCGTCGCTTCCGCGCAAATAGAGCGCGGTAGCAGCGCCCCCGCCGATGATGACGGCTGCCGTCGCGGCCATGATGGCATACCGCCTGAGATTGCCGTTGGACCTGCTGCGGCGGGGCGCCTGAGGCCGCCGTTTCTCGGCCTTGCGCTCGGCAAAAGCCGGCAAGCCGTCCGGCCGCGACGGGACGGAGGGCGGTGCCTCCCGGTCCGAGACGTCGTCATCGGCCGGCTCGCCGTCGGATTGGGAAAGGGGGGCGGCCGGACGCTCGGAGACCACCGGTTCAGGCGTGAACTCGGCCTCGTCATAATGGTGCTCGACGCGTCGGATCGCCTCTTCGAGCAGGTTGCGTTCCCTGGCGATCTGTCCTTCGGTCAGCGCGGGATCGGCAGCATTGAGCTGGCGGAGAAGGGCGGAGCGGGCTTTCTCATAGAGCGCCTGGCGGGTTTCCTGCGTATTGGGGGAAAGACCCTGCACGGCTCGCTGAATGGGAGGAAAATAGTCCGTCGACACGCGTTCTGGCTCGATCTCTTCACGGGGCCCATGATCCGCTGCAGACAAGTCCGGCCGCCAAGACATGGCAGAAACCACGCCTGATCCTGCCCCGGAGAACAAGATCGCCGCCGGACAATGCAAGCGCCGCGCGGATCGCAACCCGCGCAGTGCCATCGCAGCAGATCACGCACTAATGCCCGAATCTGACGGGATTAGGTCTGCTCTTAGACTTGAAAGGGATTTTGCACAAGGATCGTGTCGTCACGGTCGGGGCTGGTGGAGAGCACGGCCACCGGCGCTCCGATCAGTTCCTCGATGCGGCGGACATATTTGATCGCCTGCGCCGGCAGGTCCGCCCAGGAGCGGGCCTTGGCCGTGGTTTCCTGCCAGCCTTCGATCTCTTCATAGATGGGTTTCACGCGGGCCTGGGCTGCCTGGCTGGCCGGCAGATAGTCGATTTCGCGACCGTCCAGCTCGTAGCGTACGCACACCTTGATGGTCTCGAAGCCATCGAGGATGTCGAGCTTGGTGAGGGCGATGCCGGTGATGCCGGAGGTGCGGATGGTCTGGCGCACCAAAGCGGCATCGAACCAGCCGCAGCGGCGGGCTCGGCCGGTGACCGTGCCGAATTCGCGGCCGCGCTCGCCGATCAGGCGGCCGGTCTCGTCGGTGAGTTCGGTCGGGAAGGGCCCTTCGCCCACGCGCGTGGTGTAGGCCTTGGTGATGCCCAGCACGTAATCGAGCGCGCCCGGCCCGAGGCCGGAGCCGACGGCAGCCTGCCCCGCGACCGTGTTGGAGGAGGTCACATAGGGATAGGTGCCGTGATCGATGTCGAGCAAGGCGCCTTGGGCGCCCTCGAACAGGATACGGCTGCCGGCCTTGCGCTCCTTGTCGAGCAAAGCGCCGACATCGTCCATGAAGGGCAGCACCTGCGGCGCGACGTCCGCCAGTTCCTGATAGAGCGCTTCCGGATCGATTTCGCTCTGGCCGGTGCCGCGGCGCAGCGCATTGTGGTGGTTGAGCAGGCGAGCGATCTTCGGGCGCAGGGCGCCGAGATCGGCCAGGTCCATCAGGCGGATGGCGCGCCGGCCCACCTTGTCTTCATAGGCAGGGCCGATGCCGCGCCCGGTCGTGCCGATCTTGGTGCCGTCGGTCGCCGACTCGCGCAGGCGGTCGAGGTCCTGATGCAGGGAGAGGATGAGCGGGGTGTTTTCGGCGATGCGCAGGGCTTCGGGCGTCACGGACACGCCCTGTTCCTTCAGCTTCTTCACCTCGGCGATGAAGGCGCGCGGGTCGAGCACCACACCATTGCCGATCACCGAGAGCTTGCCGCGCACGATACCCGAGGGCAGCAGCGACAGCTTGTAGACATTGTCGCCGATGACGAGAGTGTGGCCGGCATTGTGGCCGCCCTGGAAACGTACGACGACGTCGGCCTGTTCCGACAGCCAGTCGACGATCTTACCCTTGCCTTCGTCGCCCCATTGCGACCCGACCACGACGACATTGGCCATGGTGATCTCCCTTCTCTCTCTGGCCCTCGGCCCCGAAATTCCCGAGAGCAAAACGCGTTCAGGTGGAAACGCCGTCTTGCCCCGTTCGTTCGCTTCGACGCGTTTTGCGATTCTCGGTGGATCCACCAAAATCGCGAAATGCTTTCGTGCGGAATTCCAAAACCCGGACACGCAAAAGCCCGGCTCATCCGATGGCCGGGCTTTTTCACTTCCTAACGGATCGGGCGGGCGTCGTAAACCCGTAAAAATAGCTGCAAACAGTGAATTTACGGGCTGTCATATATGACGGCCGCTATTGACACAAAAGTGTCAACCGTCATTGATACCAGCGCCGCTGTAAAAACCCTTACGGAGAAAATGGGCCTTGCGGCACCATCAAGGAGTTGGACAATGAGCAGGAAAACGTGGCTGGGTATCGCATCGGTATCCGTGCTGGCCTTGGCGGCTTCGATGGGCAGCGCGTTTGCCCAGAGCCAGGAGCTGATCGACGCCGCCAAGAAGGAAGGCCAGCTCACCACGATCGCGTTGCCGCATGATTGGTGTGGTTATGGCGCCATCATCGAGGGCTTCAAGGCCAAGTATGGCCTCAAGGTCAACGAGCTCAATCCGGATGCCGGTTCGGGCGACGAAGTCGAGGCCATCAAGGCCAACAAGGGCAATACCGGCCCGCAGGCTCCCGACGTGATCGACGTCGGCCTTTCCTTCGGTCCGACCTCCAAGAAGGACGGCCTGATCCAACCCTACAAGGTGGCGACCTGGGCTTCCATTCCCGACAATGCCAAGGATGCCGACGGCTATTGGTATGGCGACTATTACGGCGTGCTGGCCTTCGAAGTGAACAAGGACATCGTCAAGACCTCGCCGAAGGACTGGTCCGACCTGCTGAGCTCCGACTACGCCAATGCCGTGGCGCTGGCCGGCGATCCCCGCACGGCCAACCAGGCGATCCAGGGCGTCTATGCCGCCGGCCTGTCGGCCGCCAAGGGCGATGCCGGCAAGGCTGCGGCCGAGGGGCTGAAATTCTTCGCCGAGCTGAACAAGAAGGGCAATTTCGTGCCCACCATCGGCAAGGCCGCCTCGCTTGCCCAGGGTGCGACCCCCATCGTGCTGCGCTGGGACTACAACGCCCTCACCGATCGCGACACGCTCAAGGGCAATCCTGACGTCGACGTGGTGATTCCCGCCAGCGGCGTGGTTGCCGGCGTCTATGTCCAGGCCATCAGCGCCTATGCGCCCCATCCCAACGCCGCCAAGCTGTGGATGGAATATCTCTACTCCGACGAGGGCCAGATCGGTTATCTGAAGGGCTATTGCCACCCGATCCGCTTCAACGACCTCGTCGCCAACAAGAAGATCCCGGCCGACCTGCTGGCCAAGCTCCCGCCGGCCGAAGCCTATGCCAAGGCCGTGTTCCCGACGCTTGATGAGCAGAGCGCCGCCAAGGCCGAGATCACCAAGGATTGGGACAGCGTGGTCGGCGCCGCCGTCAAGTAAGATCGTTTGTCATCTCCTGCGCGTCCTGCCCGGTTTCTCCGGGCGGGACGCATGCTATTGTGGTCGCCGCGATGAATACCACCGCAAACACTGCCCCAGCTGCAGCTCCAGGCTCGGCCAGAGCCAGTGGAGGGCTGGCCGTGCTGGGCATGGCGCCCTTCGTGCTCTTCGCCTTGCTCTTCCTGGTGGTTCCGACGGCCTTGCTGCTGGTCGGGGCCTTCTTCGACCGGGAAGGGCATTTCACCTTCGGCAACATCGCCGAGCTCTTCACCAATCCGGCGATCGTTTCCTCCTTCTGGCTCAGTATCAAGATCAGCTTCGCTTCGGCTCTCGGCGGTGCCTTCATCGGTTTCTTCGTGGCCTATGCGGTCATTCTCGGCGGCCTGCCGGAATGGATGCGTGGGGCCGTGATGACATTTTCGGGCGTCGCCTCGAACTTCGCCGGCGTGCCGCTGGCCTTCGCCTTCCTGGCGACGCTGGGCCGGGTCGGCCTCGTCACCGTCCTGTTGCGGGACTGGCTCGGCTTCAACCTCTACTCGACCGGCTTCAACATCCTCAGCTTCACCGGCCTGACCCTGGTCTATCTCTATTTCCAGATTCCCCTGATGGTGCTGGTAATCGCGCCGGCTCTGGATGGGCTGAAACGTGAATGGCGCGAGGCCAATGCCGTGCTGGGCGGCAGTAATTTCCACTATTGGCGGCATATCGCCCTGCCGATCCTGCTGCCGAGCATCTTGGGCGCGACGCTGCTCTTGTTCGCCAATGCCTTCGGCGCGGTGGCGACCGCCTATGCGCTGACCGGATCCAGCCTGCCGATCATCCCAATCCAGCTCTTCGCCCAGATCCGCGGCGACGTGCTCAGCAATCCCAATCTGGGCTACGCCATCGCCTTCGGCATGGTGGTGATCACCAGCATTTCCAGCGGCGCCTATATCTGGCTGCGCAGCTATAGCGAGCGGTGGGTGCGATGAAGAAATCCTCCGTACTGTCCTGGCTGATCATCCTCCTGGCGATCAGTTATTTCATCATCCCGCTGCTCTCCACCTTCGAGTTCTCGCTACGCATGCTGCGCGGGCAGTACAGTTTCGAAGCCTATCGCGTGGTGTTCGCCCAGGCGGAGTTCCAGAACGCCTTCATCCGCTCGATCCTGCTGGCGCTCGCCACCATCGTACTGAGCATCGTGCTGGTGGTGCCGGCAGCCTATCTGGTGCGCCTGCGCCTGCCGAGCTGGCGCTCGCCGGTCGAGTTCGTCACGCTGCTGCCGCTGGTGATTCCGGCGATCATCATCGTCTTCGGCTATATCCGCATGTTCAACTCCTCGTCCTGGCTGCCGCTGACGGACAGCGAGTGGACCACGGACCTCCTGCTGACCTTCGGCTATGTCGTGCTGGCGCTGCCCTATATGTATCGTTCCGTCGATGCGGGCTTGCGCGCCATCGATGTCAAGACCCTGACCGAGGCGGCCCAGAGCCTGGGAGCCAGCAGCTTCACCATCCTCTGGCAGGTCATCCTGCCGAACATTCGCTCGGGCGTGCTCAGCGGCTCCTTCATCGCTTTTGCCATCGTCATCGGCGAATTCACCTTTGCCAGCCTGCTCAACCGGCCGGTCTTCGGTACCTATCTGCAATTGATCGGCGCGAACCGGGCCTATGAGCCGTCGGCGCTCGCCATCGTCGCTTTCGTCATCACCTGGGCCTGCATGGGCCTGCTGCAACTCGTCGGCCGCTCTCGCGGCGCACGGGCGGCACGTTGAACCGGCACTGGGAGGCCAGCATGTCCTTTCTCGAGATCACCGGGCTGCAGAAGAGCTTCGGCGCCAACCAGGTGGTGAAGCGCTTCGATCTGTCGGTCCAGAAGGGTGAATTCATTACCCTGCTCGGCCCCTCCGGTTGCGGCAAGACCACGGTCCTGCGCATGGTTGCAGGCTTCGAGACGCCGTCGGCCGGCTCGATTCGCATGGACGGCAAGGAGATTTCGGGCTTGGCGCCAAACCAGCGCAATGTCGGCATGGTGTTCCAGGCCTATGCCCTGTTTCCCAACATGACGGTGGCCGAGAATATCGGCTTCGGCCTGAAGATCGCCAAGAAGTCGCAGTCGGAGATCGACGCCCGCGTCAAGCAGATGCTGGAGATGATCAAGCTGCCGCAGATCGCCGACCGCTATCCCTTCCAGCTCTCCGGCGGCCAGCAGCAGCGCGTGGCCCTGGCGCGAGCGATCGCGGTTCGTCCGAAGATCCTGCTGCTGGACGAGCCGCTCTCGGCCCTCGACGCCAAGATCCGCGTGTCCCTGCGCGACGAGATCCGGGTGCTGCAACAGGAACTCGGCATCACCACGCTGTTCGTCACCCACGACCAGGAAGAGGCGCTGTCGATGTCCGACCGCATCGTGGTGATGAGCGCCGGGCAGATGGAGCAGGTCGGCACCCCCTTCGAGATCTACAATTTCCCCAAGACCCGCTTCGTCTCCTCTTTCGTCGGCACGCTCAATTTCCTCACCGGCAAGGTCGTCGATGCCGCTGCCGGTCGCTTCTCTGTCGATGGGCAGGAGGTCGTGACCAGCCGCGGCCTGCAGGGCGCCAGCAACGGCGAGACGCGCACGCTGGCCCTGCGCCCGGAAGCCGTGGTGCTGGGTGCAGGCGGCGAGAGCCGCAACAGTCTCACGGGGCGGATCGAGCTCGTCAGCTTCCTCGGATCGATCGTGCGTATCCGCGTGCGCTTCGACCAGAATGTGGTCTCGCTCGACACCTTCAACAATCCGGGCGCCCCGCCGCCGCAAATGGGCGAGGACGTCACCGTCTCCTTCGGCCGCGGCGACTTGCAATTGCTGGAAGAGGCCGAGAAGGTCGCGGCTTGAGAATAGAGCTCCCTTCTCCCCTTGTGGGAGAAGGTCCCGGCAAGGGGATGAAGGGTCTTGCGACCCTTCCTGATCACCTTCCGGGGAGCCGCCAATAAAGAGAGGTTTCATCAACCCCTCATCCGGCGCTTGGCGCCACCGCGCTCAATCTTTCAGCGGCCCGTTCCTCAGCCGCGAAAGGTCGAAGTCGCGGATATCCCTGAGCAGGTCGACCAAAGCCTGTGCGCCAAACTCTGCCGAGAGCTGGCCATTTTCGGGCGTCGCCTTGCTGGCGTCGCCCGCAGCGCCCTCGGGGCGAATGTCCTGGGCCATCCAGCCGAAGCCGCCGGGACGGCCGGTACGCAGATATTTGAAGGTCTCTTCCATCTCATAGGTGACGGGCCGGAAATCCCTCGCCTTGTCCATGCGCACGAGGTCGGGGCGGAAGGCGAGCATCAGCGCCGTCTCGATCTCGCCGGCATGGATGCCGAGCCGCGTCTCGTCGTCGGAATAGGCGCCCTTGGGATAGCCGAACATGTGCCAGGAGGTGAAGGCCACCAGCATGCCGTGGCGCACGCGCAGATCGCGGGCGACGATGTCCATCGCCGACATGTTGCCGCCATGGGAATTGACGATCAGGAGCTTCTTGATGCCGGCACGATGCACGCTCTCGCCGATCTCGGTCCAGGCCCGGATCACGGTTTCGGCCGACAGGCTGAGCGTGCCGGGGAATTCCAGATGCTCGTTGGACTTGCCGATGGTCTGGATCGGCAGGAAGGTCGCCGGGATATCGGCGGGGATCAGCGGGATGGCGCGCTCGAGATAGCCCTGCATGATCATACTGTCGACGCCGACAGGCAGATGGGGCCCATGCTGTTCGACGGCGGCGATCGGCAGCACGGCGATCCAGCTGGCGGTATCGCCGGTGCGGAAATCTTCCGTCGTCATCTCGAACCAATGGCGGCGGGGCAGGGAAGCGGTGATGGGCATGATCGAATCCAGGACGGGAACTGCCTGAACCATAGCGCTGCGAGGCACTATTTCAACGCCCTGCCTGCTGGGATCATCGGATCACCACCCGGATGACGGGGCGCTGTCGGGGGTGGGCCGTGGCCGCCGGCGATAGCGTTGGCCCGAATTCGGCGTGGTTGGATTGTCTGCCGGGGTGGCTACCGGACCAGGCCTAAGATAACGCGGTGGCCTCTGAACAACCGGCCCCTCGACCCAGACAGGTGGGCGGCGACGACGCGGCGGGCTGTAGATCGGCGGCTCGTCGCCATAATAGGGCCCGGGCTCGCCATAGACCCGACGTCGGGTAGGTGGGATTTCCGGCGTCGCGACTGGCCGCAATTCCCGCCGTCGGGTGGAGCGGGGCGGCGGCGGGCTCCAGGATTTCATGCGCGGCGTCGCGGGGGCGGGCAAAGCGACGGGCGTGGCCGCGGGTGCCGCTGGGGGCGGGGGAGGGGCGCAGGCGGCAAGGCTGTCGCCGACGCTGAGCGAGGCGGCGGAGGCGGCGGTGTTCAGCCAGAGCAGCCACTCGCCCAGGAATTCGTTCGACCAGGGCGCCACCGGGCCGGTGTCGTAGTCGATCATGCTGGCAGGTTGCGGCAGCACGAACACGGCGATGCCGCGCACGATCTTGATGCGGGTCACCGGCGTAGTGCTGGCGAAGGTGCCGGCCGGCGCAGCAGACGGCCCGCTGTCGCAGCGATTGCCGAGCTTGGCCGTCTCGATGAAGGTCCATTGCCGGTCGACGTTGAAATTGGCGAGGCTGATCTCCTGCTGGTCGGTCGCGGGCGGTGTCGGTGCCCAGCCGGTCCAGTCGCCACCGCCGCGCCAGATCACCCAGGCTGGGCTCCATTGCGTGCCGGGTATCCAGACCCAGCCATTGCTGCCGTCCGAGGCCCAGCGGCCATAGTGATGGATGATCCTGCCCCACACGGTGGGATCGTCATAGGTCCAGCCGTAAGTACGGTCATAGACCCAGCGGCAGGCTGGATAGGGATGCCAGCCGGCCGGCACCACCGAAGGTTTCCAGACGTCGCCGTAGCGCTCGGAATAGATGTATTGGCCATAGCCCGACAACACGGCCTTGAATTCGTCGAGACTGGGCGCCTGTGCCTGGATGGCGGCGGCCGGCGCGGCCTGGGCCCGGTCGGCAACGGCACCGGGAGCGGGCAGGATGGCGCAAGCCAGCAGGAAGGAAGAAACGAGGCTAGTCCCCCAACGCCGTATCGTGCTGGCCATAGCAAACCCCTCCATGGGTCATTGCTTCGATCGCAGCCGATCCTGGGCCTGTCTGGGGAAGTTGTCCGTATCAATTGGCACGTGGATCAATTGAGATCCGGCCACAAAATGAAACCGCCGGTACCGGATTATGCTCCGGTCCGGCGGTCAACATACACCAGCGGTAACTGGTTCAGTGCAGCCTCTCGGCGCTCTTCAATCTTGCGATTTCGTCTTTGAGAAGGAGTTTCTTACGCTTCAGCTCTGCGATTTTGAGGTCATCCGAGGAGGGATGAGCCAGTGCGATGGTGAGTTCCGTTTCAAGAGCGTGATGTTTGCGCTCCAGTTCAACCAAATGCGACTGCACAGGCATTAACGGCTCCTTGTGTCACAGTTCCGACATTTAACGTTCTCACGAAAAGGCGCACATGTCGAAGGAAAATCGCGGATTCCGGCGTTGAATCGATTGTGCAAAGCAACAATAAATTTAGTCGGAACAATAGCTTACCGCACGGTAATGCTGTGTGGAGGGGCCAAAAAGAATGCGAGATCAAAGGCCTAGGAAGGGCTTTTGAAAGTTGTCCGGCAAGCTTCGCCAAACGGGTGTAAATAGATGGCGATATCTTGCCGCAGCGCTTGCGGGCGAGGAATCGGCTCGGCATAGTTTGGCACCGTGCCCGGATGGGCATGGAGCGGCAGAATGGTCGAAATACCGAAGCTGCCATTCGGAATGGAAGGGTATGGGCTTGTCAAATCCGCTCACCGAGGAGGAGGAAGCCGCGATGGTTGCGGAGCTGGGACAGCTTCGCCAGGAACACCGCGATCTCGATGCCGCGATTGCCGCTCTGGAACAGGTGGGAACTCCCGATCGTCTGCAGCTTCAGCGCCTGAAGAAGCGCAAGCTCCATCTCAAGGATCGCATGTCCTTGCTCGAGGACCTGCTGACGCCGGACATCATCGCCTGACGCTTGGGGCCGCCGGGGCATAGCGTCGGCGTGGTTTCGACAGGGATGTAGGCGATCCGAGCGGTCAAACTGCCTTGCCGCTGGCGATGTCGGCGAGCATCCAGTCCCGGAACGCCTTGATCATCGGCTTGTCCGCCTTGGCCCTCGGCGCCACGAGGTGATAGGCGAATTCCGGCGCGATCTTCAAGGACAGGTCGAAGGGGCGTACCAGCCGGCCTGCGGCCAGGTCGTCGCCCACCAGGCTGGTATTGCCGAGCGCCACGCCCTGGCCGTCCACGGCCGCCTGCAGGGTCATGATCGACTGGCTGAAATGCAGGCCGCGCGTGGGATCGGGCTTGTCCGCCTTGGCGGCCATCAGCCACATGCGCCAGTCCGGCCACATCGAATCCTGGCTGTGCCAGTCGAGATGGATCAGGGTGAAATATTGCAGGTCGTCGGGTTCCCTCAGGGGGACGGGTCCGTGCAGAAGCTGCGGGCTGCAGATCGGAAAGACGTCCTCGACGAAGAGGCGATCTGAGCGCAGGCCGGCATAGGCGCCGCGGCCGAAGCGGATGGCGACGTCGATTTCCTGGCGGCTGAAATCGGCGAGCGTATCGGAAATGTCGATGCGCATGTCGATGTCCGGAAATTGCTGGCGGAAACGCGGTAGGCGCGGCACCAGCCATTTGGCGGCGAAGGATGAACCGGAAGAAACGGTGAAACTCATGCGCTGGGTGGTGTTGGCGGCGCGGCGCAGGGCCTCGTCGATGGTGCGCAGCGCGCCGCTGGTCGATTCGAGCAGCTCTTCCCCGGCATGGGTGAGCTTCATGCTGCGGCTGGTGCGAAAGAACAGCCGGGTGCCGAGGCGGTCTTCGAAAGCGCGGATCTGGCTGCTGACCGCAGCGGGGGTCACGTCGAGCTCGATCGCGGCCTTGGCGAAGCTCAGATGGCGAGCGGCGACGGCAAAGGTCCACAGTGCCCCCAGACCGGCTCCCGATTTGCTCATGCCCACCCTATGATCATCAAGTTTTTATTGACGGTGAAGAAAGGTCATCTCCGTTGATAATCTACCATAAAGCATTGAAAATAGGAAACATATCGCGAGGGCGCATTTACTTTTTGTTGAGGGTACGAGTATGTCGAGCGTCGAATTCCACGAAGATGAATGGGGCCGGCACTGGAGCTATGCCCCCGCCCTGCACGGGACGCAGGTGCGCCTGCATTATTCGATCGCCGCCGCTGTGGTCGGTGCCGTTGCCTCCTTCGTCGAGGCGATCTCCGGCGGCTTGGCGCAGCTTGGAGAACAGCGGCAGGCCGCGGCTATGGCGGGATACCAGCGCGACCTTTATGGCGACAACGACGTGCTGCCTGTCGGCTATGTCCGTTACGAGGGTGTGCGTGACGAGTTCGGGCGCGCGCTTCCATAAGGACAGACACCCGCAATTCTGTCGGATGAGAGGGCGTGATCATCGATCGCGCCCTTTTGCGTGGCCGGGATCCCGCGCAGGAGAGCCTGGGTTTAAGGTGCAGCGCCCGGGATCGCGGCACGGCCGGCGGATGGCTTTCGCAAGAAAAAGGGCCCTTCCGCGTCGGCGGAAAAGCCCATTTCGAATGATTGATGCGGACGGGTCGCCGAGGGCGTCAGTCTTCCTTCTGCTTGATGCCCTTGAGCTTGGCGAACACGTTGGCGACGTCGAGCTCGTCCTCGTCTTCCGTCTGGCGCGGCTTGTTGCCGAGCGAGGCGAAGGGGTCGTCCTGCCTCTGGCTGCGGTCGGTCGCCGGTCCCGTGGTGATCTCGGCGGGCAGCAGCGTGGCGCTCTCGGCCTCGGGCGGCCGGTCCTTGGAGGCTCGGGCGACTTCGAAGTCGAGGTCGATCTGCGTGCACAGGCCCAGCATGACCGGATCGGCCGGGGTCAACTGCGCCGTGTTCCAATGGGTGCGGTCGCGGATGGCCGCGATCGTCGTCTTGGTGGTGCCGACCAGACGCATGATCTGGGCGTCCTTGAGTTCGGGATGGTTCTTGACCAGCCAGAGAATGGCATTGGGACGGTCCTGGCGCCGCGAGACCGGCGTATAACGCGGACCCTTCTTGACCTTGGCGACGGCGATCTTGACCTTCGGCTCTGCCAGCCGGAGACGATGATGAGAATCGCGCTCGCCGCGGGCAATCTCCTCGCGGGTGAGCTGGTTGGAGATCACGGGATCCTGGCCCTTGATACCGGCCGCGACTTCACCGTCGGCGATGCCCTTGACCTCCAACGGATGCAGTTTGCAGAACTCGGCGATCTGGTCGAAGGTGAGGGCGGTGTTCTCAACCAGCCAGACAGCAGTGGCCTTCGGCATCAGCGGGGCGGTCGACATTTGCATCTCCTCGGAAAGCATGGGCTCGCTGCCGCCTCGCTCCAGCCTCCTGGAACGAAGCCCGACGCGAGCTGATTGTCGGGATTCAACACTTCATATAGTCGTCGTCGGCCCGAAAGGAAAGCCTGTTCCGCCGCTTTCCCGCCGGGATTGTCGACAGGGAGGTGCCCTGGCTATGGTAATTGCCTCGATGGGGGGCAAATGCACGAGGGTGTGATGGCAGGGCGGAGCCAGGGCGGCATCGGACGTCGCCGGGTGCTGCAAGCAATGCTCGGACTGGCTGTCGCCGGTCCCACGGCGGCGGGCGCTGCCGAAAGGTTTCGCGAAGAAGTGGTCGCCTTGCTGCGCCGGCGCCGGCCCGGCTTGAAATTCACGCTGCCCGGTGATGATCCCGAGAGTATTCATGTCAAGGTCGGCGAAGATACGATGCAGGTCTATCTCGGCAATCTGCAGCGCGAACTCGGGACGGTACAGGGGGCGGATCGGGAGAGCCAGATCCTCGCTTTTTTCGATCGCATCCGTACCGCCAGGCCAGCCGATGACGAGGAACGCAGGCGCTGGCAGGACGCGCGCGCCAAACTGCGCCTGCAGCTTGTGCCGATCGAATATCGCCAGCAGGCCAAGGAGCTGGTCTCACGAGACCTGGCGGCTAAGGTGCTGATTGCCTATGCGCTCGATCAGGGTGAGCGCTATGCGCTCGTCACGACGGATGATCTGAAGACATGGGGCGTCGATGCCGATGCCGTCCATGAAGCAGCCCTGGCCGGGCTGGAGGCAGTCTCCGGCAAGCTGGTGGTCGAGGCCGAGAAATCGGCGAAAGGCCGCGGTGCCTACGCCACCATCTTGACCAATGATGGCTATGACGCTGCCCGTCTGCTGCTGCCCTCGGTCCGGCAAAAACTGCTGCAGGCGTTGGGCAGTGACCTCGCCATCGCCGGCATCCCCAATCGGGACTTCCTGGTGGCCTGGACCCCCGACTTCTCGGCGCGGGCCGATTTTGCCGCGAAGGTGAGCGAAGATTCCAAGTCGCGCTCACATCCGCTCACCGATGAGCTTTTCGTAATCGAGGCGAATGGGTTTAGAGTGGCTACCGCGGCCGAGCTCGTCGAGCAGCGCCGGATCTGATGGGAAGTGAGGAGGCGACATGGCTGTATTCGATGACGAGCCGCGAAAGGTAACGGTGGCACATCAGATCGGGCAGGACCTCTCGACCCTGTCGCTGCATGAACTCGAGGAACGCATCGCGGCCCTGAAACAGGAGATCGTGCGCCTGGAGGAAGCCAGGGCCAGCAAGGCAGCCTCGCTTTCGGCGGCAAGCGCTTTTTTCAAGACTTGAACCTTTCAGGAGAGCTCTGCCGTTCAGCGGGATGACGCAGAAGGCCGTTCAATAACGCATGAAAGGCCTTCACCGCCTGCTTTGACGCTGCCCTGGGATCGGCGGCATTGGCGATCCATTGCGAGGCATGCCAGGTGGCGCCATTGACGAGCCGGGCCGCAGCCTCCGGGTCGACATCGTCGAGAACACTGTTCCGCTTCAGCGCGGCCAATGTCGCGCTCATCGAGGCGATGCAGCCATCCTGGCTCGGCCATTGCGATGGATCACCGAGGACGGCCGGACCGTCGCGAAACAGGATGCGCTGGATCTCCGGCTCCAATGCCATTTCGATATAGGCCGAGCATTCGGCGACGAAACCCTGCCAGGGATCTTCGGCCTGGCCTGAAATCGCGGAGAGCCGCTTGGATATTTCGGCGTCGAGTTCCGTGATCACCGCCGCGAACAGGCCCTTCTTGTCGCCGAAATGATGATAGAGCGCGCCGCGCGTCAGGCCGGCCGCTGCGGTGAAATCGTCCATCGACGCCTGCGCATAACCGAAAGTGCCGAAGGCCGCGCGCCCTGCGGCGACCAGCTTGGCACGCGTCTCGACGATCATCTGGGCTCGCGGCCTACGGATCATGTCATCTCTCTCATATACGCTACGTATGTTATTTGACATACGATGCGTATGCAACTATGTCGAATACATACGTTGCGTATGTCAATGCATTCTCTTCCCCTTTGGAGTGCCCGATGTCCAATCCTTACAGCCAGATCTTTCGAGCGCCGGGGGCAAAGGCCTTCGCGGCCGCCGGCTTCCTGGCGCGACTGCCGCTCGCGATGGTGACCATGGGGATCGTCGCCATGATCTCCCAGACCCATGGTGAATATTGGCTGGCCGGCGCCGTATCGGCCACTTTCGCCCTCGGCAATGCCTTCATGTCCCCGCAGATCTCCCGGCTGGTGGATCGCTACGGCCAGAGCCGGGTCCTCGTTCCCGCCGCCAGCCTGTCGGTTGCCGCCTTTTCTATTCTGCTGCTGGCCGCACATTTCCACTGGCCGGCCTGGATCCTGTTCGCCGCGGCGCTGTTCGCCACCACCATGCCCAGCATGCCGGCCATGGTCAGGGCTCGCTGGTCGGAGCTTTATCGCGACACGCCCCAACTGCACACGGCCTTCGCCTTCGAATCGGTAGCCGACGAGGTCGTCTACATGGCTGGATCGATCCTTTCGGTCGGCCTGAGCGTGGCGTGGTTCCCGGAAGCCGGTCCCCTGGTCTCGACTGTGTTTCTTGCCGTCGGCACGGCGCTGTTCGTGGTGCAGAAATCCACCGAGCCGCCCGTCCGGCTCGCCGAAGGCGGCGGTTCCTCGGCCATCCGCCTGCCGTCGGTGCAGATCCTGACCTTCGTCTTGGTTGCCATCGGCACCATCTTCGGAACGGCCGAGGTCACCGTGATCGCTTTCACCAGGCAATTGGGGCAGGCCGGTGCAGCCAGCTTCGTGCTCGCCGGCTATGCCGCAGGCTCGCTCGTCGTCGGCCTGATATTCGGGGCGTTGAAGCTGAGGATGGCGCTCGAGCGTCAGTTCGTGATCGCCATTGCGGTCGCCGCGGCCACCACCGTGCCGCTGCTGTTCGTCTCCAATGTGGGGATGCTGGCGCTGTTGCTCTTCCTGTCCGGTGTGTCGATCTCGCCGACGCTGATCACCGCGATGGGCCTGATCGAGCGGCATGTCCCGGCGGCCAAGCTCACGGAGGGGATCACCTGGGCGATGACCGGCATCGGCATCGGCATGGCGACCGGGTCCTTCGCCTCAGGCTGGGTCATCGACCGTTTTGGCGCCGCAGACGGCTTCTGGATCTCGCTTGCGGCCGGCATCGTTGCGCTGACGGCTGCGCTGCTGGGTTCGTGCCGGTTGACGCCGGTATCGAAGGAGGACGGGCTCTGCGCGGCCGCTGCCTGATCAGAATCGGGCGTTAACCGAATATCAAGACTTCTGCGATAGCCTCGCTGCCATTCCAGCTTGCTGGATGTTCGAGTGGCTCCTGTTCACTCTGTTTGACGCCTCCCTGTTTCGACTTGGACAAGCCGCGATATCTTATCGCGGCTTCTTTTTGTACCGATGTCCCGTCGCAGGCACATGTCCAAAACAAAAGCGGGCCCGAAGGCCCGCTTGCGTCGATATCCGAATGTTTGTTCTTAGCGCTTGAAGCTGATGCCAGCGAAACGCTGGTTGAACTTCGACACGCGGCCAGCGCGGTCGAGGAGCTGCTGCGAACCGCCGGTCCAAGCCGGATGGGTCTTGGGGTCGATGTCGAGCTGAAGGGTGTCGCCTTCCTTGCCCCAGGTCGAATGGGTGTAGAACTCGGTGCCGTCGACGAAGACAACCTTGATCTTGTGGTAGTCGGGATGAATGTCGGCCTTCATGGGGTCAAATCCTGCTCTGTGCCGGAGCGCTACCCCGGTCGGACAAGTCAAATTCGAATGAGTGGGCGGCTCGATAGCGCAATTTCGGTCCGGATACAAGCACTGGCCCCGCATTTCTCACATGCGGAAACCGCCTTTCTGCGCGAGCTACAGCAACGTTCCCCTCAGAATGACCAGGGCAACGGTGAAGTAGATGACGAGACCGGTCACATCGACCAGGGTCGCCACCAGCGGGGCCGAGGCGCTGGCGGGGTCGAAGCCGACCTTCTTGAGAAGGAAAGGCAGCATGGAACCGGTCAGCGAGCCGAAAGTGACGATCGCCGTGAGGGCGCAGCCGATGGTCAGGGCCAGCAACGCCCAATGCGGCCCGTAATCGTAGAAGCCGGCCTTCTGCCAGACCACGATGCGCACGATGCCGATCAACCCGAGGATGGCGCCGAGCACGATGCCGGTGGGCAGCTCGCGCAGGGCCACACGCCACCAATCCTTCAGTTTCACCTCGCTCAGCGCCAGCGCGCGGATGAGCAGGGAGGTCGCCTGCGAGCCGGAATTGCCGCCTGAAGACATGATGAGCGGGATGAACAGGGTGAGCACCACCGCCTTCTCGAGTTCGCCCTCGAAAAATTGCATGGCGCTCGCCGTGAGCATCTCGCCGAGCAGCAGCACCGACAGCCAGCCGGCCCGCTTCTTGATCATCGACCAGAAGCCGATCTGGTCATAGGGGTCGTCGAGGGCTTCCATGCCGCCGAACTTCTGGGCGTCCTCGGTGCCTTCGGCCACGATGGCGTCGATGATGTCGTCGAAAGTGCAGATGCCGATGACATGCATGGCATCGTCGACCACTGGCACGGCCAGAAGGTCGTATTTGGCGATCAGCCTTGCCACTTCCTCGCGGTCGGCCGTGGGAGCGACGGTGATCGGCTTGTCAAAACGGGCGGCCGTCAGCACCGAGGCTTTGGGGTCGGCTGTGATCAGCCGGCGCAGTGCCACGGCCTTCAGGAGCTGGCGGGTCTTGGGATCGAGGACATAGACCGAATAGATCGTCTCGCGCGTGCGCTCGACCCGGCGGATGTGGTCGAGCGTCTGCTCCACCGTCCAGGACGAGGGCACGGAGACGAACTCGGTGGTCATCAGCGCGCCGGCGGTGTCCTCGGGGTAGGACAGCAGCCTGTCGAGCGAGGCGCGGGTCTCGGGATCGAGCCGGTTGAGCAGATCGGTGCGCGGCGGATCGTCCATGTAGCGGAAGACATCCGCCACACGGTCCGAGGACATGCCGGCCATCAGCTTGAGCGCCCGTTCGGCGGGCAGGGCCTCGATCAGTGCGGCGGGATCATCCAAGCCGGGCTGGTCGAGCACTTCGATCGCGCGCTCGTCGGGCAGGTGCACGAGGACGCGAGCCTGCTCCTCGATCTCCTGCTCGTTGAGCAACTCGACGATGTCGGCTACGTGCTCGAGGCCAAGGCACACCTCGAGAATGTCGCGGTCAGCGACGTCAACCGTCTTTTCAGCCAGGTCTTCCATGGCTCTTCCTTCCTCTCGGCCGTTGCCGGCCGGAAGGAGGAGCCCGCGAACGGTCAGTCCTTACAAGCCGTCAACGGCGCGAACATTCGACTGCTACTGTCGCTTGGCATGATCTCGTTGATCTCGTGGGGCCCGGCCAGGGACGATTCCTTTGGAATAAATCCAAAGGCCGGAACAATCGCGACTTGCGCCTCTGCGCCGTCGCAGTCAAGCGCTTTTTTGCACTGCGCGATAATATGGAGAGCGCGGCAAACTGAAGCGGTTTGGGCCGGTGCGATTGCAGCCGCGCCCACAGCGGGGCATTGTCCCGCGCGCTCGAAAGGAAGAATAGTACGTGGCCACGGAAACTGACCCGAAAATCCGAGAGAATACCGCGGAAACCGCCAGGAACAGCCGGTCTTTGCGCCCTTTGACGGCGCTGGCACCTTATGCCCTGGCCTATCGCGGCCGCATCCTGCTGGCTTTCCTGGCTTTGACGGTGGCGGCGGCGGCAACGCTGGTGGTGCCGGTCGCCATGCGCCGCATGATCGATTTCGGCTTCTCGGTGGGACATGCCGCCGCCATCGATTCCTACTTCCTGGCCATGACAGGCGTGGTGCTTATTCTCGCCTTGGCCAGTGCGGCCCGTTACTATCTGGTGATGACCCTCGGCGAGCGCGTGGTCGCAGACATCCGTACTGCCGTCTTTGCCCATCTCACCCAGCTTTCGCCTCTGTTCTTCGACACGGTCAAGACCGGTGAAGTGCTCTCGCGCCTCACGGCGGACACCACGCAGATCAAGGCCGCCTTCGGCTCCTCCGCTTCCGTTGCGCTGCGCAACCTCTTCCTGTTTGCCGGGGCCGTGGTGATGATGGTGTGGACCAGCCCCAAGCTTTCGGCGCTGGTGCTGATCGCCATTCCGCTGATCGTGCTGCCGCTGGTCGCCTTTGGCCGGTCCGTGCGCACGCGCTCGCGCAAGGCGCAGGACACACTGGCCAACGCCTCCGCCTATGCCAGCGAGGTCATCGGCGCGATGCGCGTGGTGCAGGCCTTCACGGCCGAACGGCTCGCCATCGGGCGTTTCTCGGGTGAAGTGGAAAATGCCTACCAGGCTGCCGCGACCTCGACCCGCTCGCGCGCGGTGCTGACGGCGATCGCGCTGTTCCTGGTGTTCGCCTCGGTGGTCGGCGTGCTCTGGCTCGGCGCCCATGACGTGGTCGCCGGCACCATGACGGCCGGCACCTTGTCGCAATTCGTGCTTTATGCGGTGTTCGGCGCCGGCGCCCTTTCGGAACTCGGCCAGGTCTGGGCGGAAATCGTGCAGGCGGCCGGCGCCGCAGAGCGCCTGGGTGAGCTTCTCGGCGAAAGGCCGGCGATCTCGGCGCCCGCCCGGCCGCTTGCCCTCCCCGAGCCGGCGCGCGGCGCCGTCGCCTTCGAGGGCGTGACCTTCGCCTATCCCACTCAGCCGGACAAGCCGGTGCTGCATGATGTCGATCTTGCCGTGAAGGCGGGCGAGACGGTTGCCATCGTCGGACCGTCCGGCGCGGGCAAGAGCACGCTGTTCCAGCTCCTGCTGCGCTACTACGATCCCCAGTTCGGGCACGTGAGGCTGGACGGGGTGGCACTGCCGCAGGCCGACCCCAAGCGCGTGCGCCAGCGCATCGCCGTGGTGGCGCAGGACCCGGTGGTCTTCGCGGCGACCGCCCGCGACAATATCCGTTTCGGCCGTCCCGATGCCAGCGATGCCGAGGTGGAGGAAGCGGCCCGCCTGGCTGCGGCCGACGGCTTCATCCGTGCCATGCCGCAGGGCTATGACACGCCGATCGGCGAGCGCGGCGTGACGCTGTCAGGCGGCCAGCGCCAACGCATCGCCATCGCCCGCGCCATCCTCAAGGATGCCCCCGTGCTGCTGCTCGACGAGGCGACCTCGGCGCTCGATTCCGAAAGCGAGAAGGCGGTCCAGGCGGCCCTCGATGGCCTGATGACCGAGCGTACCACGCTGGTGATCGCCCATCGCCTGGCCACGGTACAGGCCGCCGATCGCATCATCGTGCTCGATGATGGTCGCATCGTCGAAGAGGGCACGCACGAGGCCCTGGTGGCACGCGGTGGCCTCTATGCCCGGCTGGCGCAGCTGCAGTTCAGGGATGCAGCCTGAGACAAGCGGTGTGCCGGTCTTCCGACCGGCATTTCACCTATCGATGTACGCGGTGTTTCCGCGGACGCCGATCTGAAGATCGGCACACCAGCTGCGCTGTTATCGTCCCGCAGCGTTTACGACGCGGCAGATGTGGGAGCGCAGGGCGTCCTGCGTGGCGATCTGGCCGGCCTGCACATGGAATTGCAGATCGATGCGGGTGCCGTTGCCGGTCTTGCGGGCGGTGACGCGGATGGTCTGGAGACGGCCGTTGTTGGCGCTGTCCTGGTCGGCGATCAGCACGCCGGCCCGCTTGTCGACGCTGACGACGTCGATGCCTTCGGCAGACAAGGCGCGCCCGACATTGTCGAGGGCCTTGGCGGGGGCGACCTTGGGAAAGACGGCCCAGGTCGAGTAAGTCAGGCCGGTGAGCAGGGGAACGCCGGAGGTCTTGAGGTTCTGCGCGCAGCTCTGGGCTACAGCAGGCGATGCAGCGAGGAGTGCGAGCGCGGCGGCACCGGCGAGATATTTCAGCATGGGACTGTCTCTGTCTGCCGCCCGGGGCGGCTGGGCTGGAGGAGGTCGCCGCTACGCCTGCAGAGGCACTGCGACGATTGCTGCATAGTTCACCGTTCGCGAGCTGAACAGGGGCAATTCAAGGTGAGAAAAGATGGTGTTTCGCCGGTGACACTATCGAAATGGTTCCGGTTGGCGACCTCTGCGGTTGGCGCCATCGCGATCGTCCGCCAGGGCGATACGGAGCATTTCTTGGCGGAACCACCCGCGACGTGAAAAAGGCCGGTCGAGAGACCGGCCTTTTTCGGATTGGATGTCACGGCCCATCAGGCCGAGGGGGCAGGCTCCATGCCGCCTTCCGGCTGCGGCGGACGGCGCGGCTTGCCGGCAGAGATGGCCGAGCCCCGCGTCGTCTGGGGCTCCTCCAGCGGATCGCGTGACGGCGGCTTGCCGTTGAGGAGGTCGCGGATCTCGTCGCCGGTCAGCGTCTCATATTCGAGCAGCGCCTGGGCCAGGGCTTCGAGGTCATCCCGCTTCTCGGTGAGGATGTGCTTGGCATCGTCCCAGCCCTGGTTGATCAGGCGGCGCACTTCGGCGTCGATCTTCTGGGACGTCGCCTCGGACACACTCTGCGTGCGGCCCATGGACATGCCGAGGAAGACCTCGTCCTGGTTCTCGCCATACATCACGGTACCGAGCTCGTCCGAATAGCCGTAGCGGGTGACCATGGCTTTTGCCATGCGCGTGGCCTGCTCGATGTCGCCAGCGGCGCCTGAGGTGATGTTCTCCTTGCCGAAGATCATCTCCTCGGCCACGCGACCACCCATGGCGACGGCGAGCTGGGAGGTGAACTCGATATATTTCATCGAGTAGCGATCGCCCTCGGGCAGGAACTTCACCATCCCGAGTGCGCGGCCGCGCGGGATGATCGTGGCCTTGTGCACCGGGATGCCCTTGGGCACGTTGAGGCCGACGATGGCATGGCCCGCCTCGTGGTAGGCGGTGAGGCGCTTTTCCTCTTCCGACATCGCCATGGTCTTGCGCTCGGCACCCATCAGGATCTTGTCCTTGGCGTCCTCGAACTCGAGATGGGTGACCATGCGCTTGTTGCGGCGCGCCGCGAGCAGGGCGGCTTCGTTGACCAGGTTCATCAGGTCCGCACCGGAGAAGCCGGGCGTGCCGCGGGCGATGATCTTGAGGTCAACGTCGGGGGCGAGCGGAACCTTGCGCACATGCACGCGCAGGATCTTCTCGCGGCCCGAGAGGTCGGGGTTCGACACCACGATCTGACGGTCGAAGCGGCCGGGACGCAGCAAGGCAGGATCGAGCACGTCGGGACGGTTGGTCGCCGCGATGATGATGATGCCCTCATTGGTCTCGAAGCCGTCCATCTCGACCAGCAACTGGTTCAGCGTCTGCTCGCGCTCGTCATTGCCGCCGCCGAGGCCCGCGCCGCGATGGCGGCCGACCGCGTCGATTTCGTCGATGAAGATGATGCAGGGCGCATTCTTCTTGGCCTGCTCGAACATGTCGCGCACGCGGCTGGCGCCGACGCCCACGAACATCTCGACGAAGTCGGAACCGGAAATGGTGAAGAAGGGCACATTGGCTTCGCCGGCGACGGCACGCGCCGTCAGCGTCTTGCCGGTGCCAGGGGGGCCGACCAGCAGCACGCCGCGCGGAATGCGGCCGCCCAGGCGCTGGAACTTCTGGGGATCGCGCAGGAACTCGACGATCTCCTGCAGGTCCTCCTTGGCCTCGTCGATGCCGGCGACGTCATCAAAGGTGACGCGGCCATGGGCCTCGGTCAGCAGCTTGGCCTTGGACTTGCCGAAGCCCATGGCCTTGCCGCCGGCGCCCTGCATCTGGCGGGACAGGAAGATCCACACGCCGATCAGCGCCAGGATCGGCAGAGCCTGCAGCAGCAACTGCAGGAGCCACGGTGTTTCGGCGGGCGGGGCGGCGCTGACCTGCACGTTGAGGTCGTTCAGCGTCTTGGCCAGATTCGGATCATTGGGCAACTGGGTGGTGAAGCCTGTGCCACCATTGACGTAGGTGCCCTTGAGCTCGCTGCCCTGGATGGTGACATCCTTGATTTTACCTTCCTTGGCGGACTTCACCAATTCCGAATAGGAGATCGAGCCGTCGGCGGCGGCGCTCTGGCTGCCCGTCTGCCGGAACAGGGTGAAGAGTGCCAGCAGCAGCAGCACGACAATCACCCAAAGCGCAAAATTTCGGAAGTTCGCGTTCATCTCTCGCCTTTCGCGGCGGACGGCCTGCCTTCTGCAGGAGACGCCACAGCATATCGCGGCTAAAATAGGCACAGGCGAGCCAAATGCCAAGGCAAGCCGGTGGGATAGATAGCCCTGCGCTCCCTTATAGAAGTGCCGAGGGCTTGTCACGGTGAAGATTCGAGTGGCGCATGCGCCACTAATTTCTTGAAATAGGCCATTATTTTGCCGCTTCTAGGGCAAGGCTGGCGGAAAATGACAATTTCTACATCTTGGTTTTCGTGATGCCGCGCCGGCGTTCGGGCTCGCGGGTAACCTGGAGATTGCCGGACTTGTCCAGCCGCAGCAGCGTGCCGCCGAGGCTGCGCTGCCAGGGGCCACCCTGACCGTCTCTCGCGTCGAGAGCCTGGTCGAGCGCCGCCGCCAGCGCCTCCAGGCGCTCGAGGCGCAGGCCATAGGCCGACCCCCGGTTCTTGTCCCGCATATCGAGCACGGCCCGCTCCAGGATGCGCAGTCTGATATCGGCAGGACAGGCCGCAAGGCCGTGGCCGTCGAGCCGCAGGCAGTCTTGCTCCCGATGAACGAGTACCTCGAAACGCTCGGCTGCGATGGCTTCCAGCGCGTCACCGCTGCGTGCGGCCCGGCGGGCGAGCAGGCCCAGGCGCTCCGGATCGAGGCCGAGCGGGGCAAGTTGGGCGAGAAGGGCGCGCAGGCGTACGCGCTCAAATCGGGCATTGCGATTGGACGGGTCCTCGAGCCAGGCCATGCCGGCGGCCTGGAGGGTCGCCACCAGCCGGGCTCGGGTCGTGCCGAGCAGGGGGCGGATGAGGCTGAGACCAGCCAGAGGCACGACGGGGCGCATCGCGGCCAGGCCGTCGACGGCAGAGCCGTGCATCAGGCGCATCAACACGGTTTCGGCCTGGTCGTCGAGCGTATGGGCCGTGGCGATCGCATCCGCTCCGATTTCGGCCGCGGTTTCGGACAGCAGGGCATAGCGGGCGTTGCGGGCAGCTTCCTGCAGGCGTGCGGCCGGCTTGCTGCCCTCCCAGCGCCTGACGATGCAGGGCAGGCCGAGTTCCGCGGCCTTCGTGGCAACGATACGGCATTCCCCAGCGCTTTCGGGACGCAGGGCGTGATCGATGCTTGCGACGGTGAGGCAAGTTTGCGGGTTTTGCTCGCGCCAGCGTGCGGCCAGCAACATCAGGGCGGTGGAATCGGCGCCCCCCGAGACCGCGAGGATGACATGCGTGCGATTGCCGAAATCGGCAAGGAGGGTGCGAAGCTCTCCCAGGGCAATGGGTGCGGACAAGGCGCGGCTCCCGGATGCATGACCGGCATCCGCCATGGCGGTGTCCCGGGCGCCGAAGGCCGGGATCACCCGACCTTGCAGGCGTTCTTCTTGATCTCGCGATCGGCACCGCTGAGAATGGTCGGGCCGGCCTTGGGATATTTGCTGCCGACGGCCTGGAGCGCGGCGCAGGCCGCATCCTTCTCGCCCATGGCCGCCAATGTGATGCCGAGCTTGAGCATGCTCGCCGGGGCGCGCCTGGAATTGGCGTAGCTCTTGGTGACCTTCAGGAACTGCTCGGCTGCGTCGGTATATTGCTTGCGCTGATAGAGGCTCTCGCCGATCCAATGCACGGCGTCGGGCACGCGCTTGTCCTTGGGGTGGCTGGCGATGAAGTTGCGAAAGGCAGCCTCGGCCTGATCGTAGCGCTGGGTCTCGATCAGGCGATAGTCGGCTGCATATTCGGCTTCCGGGGTTGCCGGGGCTGCGGGGGCCGGCTCGGCGCCGGCATTGGGTTCATTGCTCGCCATCGGCCGCGACGTGTCGACGGCAATGCCCGGCAGGCCGGGGGAGACGGTGGAATTGCGTGGGCGCGGCGTCGAGGGCGGCGGAGCCTGATCGGGAACGTCGCCGGTGGAGTCCTGCATGGCGACGTCGTTGCCGCCGCCGGCGGGAAGGCTGCCCAGGGAATTGGGCTGCGTGGCGGGAGGAGCGTTCTGCCCGCTCTTCTGGCGCGAGGGCGCGTTGGGGGCCGGCTTCGGAGCGGACGCCTTGCCGCCGCCTTCGAGAGCCTGCAGGCGATATTCGGTATCCTCCTGCTGGCGCTTCATGTCATCTTGGAGGCGGCGCACCTGGGATTGCAGATCCTCGACGGTGCCAAGCAGCCGGCGGTTCTCGCCCTCCAGCCGCTGTACGCGCACGAGGAGATCGCCCATGGTGGATTCCTGGGCCACGACATAGCCGCCTTGTGACGCGCTGGGCGCCGCGGCTGTGGCCGCCGTGGGCTGCTCATAGGTCGAGCCGGTGACGTTGCCGTCATACTCGGTTTGGGCAGGGTAGGTGGCTTGGGCTGGTGGCTGGGGATAGGGCTGGTCGGGCGTGTAGCCATTATCCTGCGCGGACTGGTCCTGCCCGACGCTGCCGGGCGGCATCAGTCCCTCGTCATAGGACGCTGCGCGCACCAGGCCCGAGGGCAGGGCCAGGGTCACGGCCAGCAAAAGCGCGGCGGAAGCGGGGCGGAGCATAGGGCGGCTCATTCGGTTGCAATCAATCCAAAGCGTTCTGCGATCTGGCGGAATCGCCGTAAATCGCAAGGATGGGTCGAAACTCGGCATTCGAGCAAGGCGTGTTCTCATCACAACGCATCATGCTCCGGTCACGTCGATACCACACAGGTCAAGTCAGGCGAAACTTTGAACAAACGGCTTTCCCCATGATAGAAAAGGCGCAAACCCCGCCAAATTTCGGTGGCGTGCTTAACGATATCTGCCACAGGCTGCCTCTTCGGGTCTATTACGAAGACACCGATTTCTCCGGCATCGTCTATCATGCCAATTATCTGCGCTTCTTCGAACGCGGGCGGACCGAGTTCATCCGCGCGCTCGGGGTCGACCAGCTCGCCCTTCATCGCGAGGAGGGCATCGCTTTTGCCGTACGTTCGATTGAGGTCGGATTCCTGCGTCCTGCCTTGATGGACGACATCATCGAGGTGGAAACCAAGGCCGGCGAGGTACGCGGGCCGTCGCTGCATCTCGAACAGATCATCCGGCGGGGCGAGGAAGTCCTGACCACCGCCAAGGTGCTGGTGGTCTGTATCCGTAACGGCAGGCCGCAGCGCTTGCCGGAGAGTCTGCGCATTGTGCTGTCCAAGGCATAGTGCCTCGCAGCGTGAACGCTTTTTGGCTCCAACATTTTGTTTCGACACTTCTTGGCGATCTGGGTCGTTGTCCTCAAATCGCAGAACGTTTCAGTCGGTATCAGTAATCGCCCGACGTTGAAGTCGCGGCCATCAATGTTGCGGTGCATCGTAAATAAGAATTCGCGAATCGAGGCCGGCCGTAACCCGACATTAACGGTACCGATGATCAATAGGCCTGGAATCCGCCGCGTATCGCGGTTGGGAAGGGGTGCCGTACTGCGGTCACATTCAAACGTCAAAAGGAGCCCGTGACGCCTGGAGTTGTTGCTCTGCACAATCAGGCGCGTGGATTTCCCGAGTAGTGTTTGGTGTGTGCCGGGGCGGCGCCTGAGGCAGGCTTGATCTTGGTTTGAAGCTCAGGATCGAGATCGGGCTCGCCGAGTATTGCTGCGAATATGCCGATCTTGCGCGGATCTGCCTAGCTACGAATGTGCCGATCCCCTGTGGACCGGATAGACTGAGAAGACGCCGATCCTCGGGATCGGCTTTGGCCCGCCGGCCTCAGGACGAGGAATTGAAGGAATGGAAGCGACCGCCGATATGGCCCAGACGGCCCTGGCTCCGGTAACCGATGTGAGCTTGCTCGGATTGATCATGAATGCCGGTCTGGTCGTCCAGATCGTCATGCTGGGTCTGATGGCAGCCTCGGTATGGTGCTGGGCCATCATCATCGACAAGGCCATCCTGTTCTCCCGGTCGCGTGCCGCGATGAACCGCTTCGAGCAGGTGTTCTGGTCGGGCCAGAGCCTGGAAGAGCTCTATCGCTCCTTGTCGCAGCGTCAGAACTACGGCATGGCCGGCTTGTTCGTCTCGGCTATGCGCGAGTGGAAGCGCTCGCTCGAATCGCCCGGCCGCTCCTTCCTCGGCCTGCAGGCCCGCATCGAGAAGGTGATGGATGTCACCGTTCAGCGCGAGGTGGAGCGTCTTGAATCCAAGCTCCTGGTGCTCGCCACTGTCGGCTCCTCCAGCCCGTTCATCGGCCTGTTCGGCACGGTCGTCGGCATCATGACCGCCTTCCAGTCGATCGCGGCCACCAAGAACACCTCGCTGGCAGCGGTGGCGCCCGGCATTTCCGAGGCGCTGTTCGCTACGGCGATGGGCCTGGTCGCCGCCATTCCCGCGGTGATCGCCTACAACAAGTTCAACGCGGAAGTCGCCAAGCAGCAGGCTCGCCTGGAAGGCTTTGCCGACGAATTCTCCGCCATCCTGTCGCGCCAGATCGACGAGCGCCTGGCCGCCTGAGCGGCCGCCTCGTTCCGGTCCTTCATTCAAGGAAAGCATCATGGGTGGAAGTGTTGCGACAGGATCCGGCGGCTCGGGCGGCGGGACGCGCCGCCGGCGCCGTCACAAGGCGCCGATCGCCGATATCAACATGACGCCGTTCATCGACGTCATGCTGGTGCTGCTCATCATCTTCATGGTCGCCGCACCGCTGCTGACCCAGGGCGTCGATATCGATCTGCCGCAGACCCAGGCGAAGGCCATCTCGGTGGACAAGCGCCCGATCACCGTCTCCATCAAGGCTGACGGCCAGTCCTATCTGAACGACAGCGACAAGCCGGAGCCTGATCTGCTCGGTCGCCTCAAGGCGATGACGGAGAACGGGGCTGGTGCGGAAGAGCGTATCTTCGTCAAGGGCGACGGCAAGGCGAGCTGGGATCAGATCGCCAAGGTGATGAGCGACATCACCGGCGCCGGGTTCAAGAAGGCAGCGCTGGTGACCCAGCCGCAGAGCTAGAAACGGGAATGCTCGCACTTCCCTCGTTTCGGCTGATGCTCGCGCTGACAGGCGGGCGGCACGCAGACGGGGTAACTTGGCGACGTCGCGGAATATCGAGCAGGCGATGACGTCGGGATTGGGGTTTGAAAGGCCGGTTTGAGTACGATGCGTGATTATGGACTTCCCGTTTCGGCGGCGGTGCATGTAGTTTTGCTGGGAGCGTTGCTGTTCGCGTTTCCGGCCGCCAAGCCGCTCGACTCGGCCCCGGCCGTCCCGGTGGACATGGTCACGCCGGAACAATACGACCAGATCATGAAGGGCGATCCGACACCGTCGGCCAGTGGTGGCGGCGGGCAGGAAGCGCCGCAGCAGGTGCAGGCTCCGCCGACGCCGCCTTCGCGTGACGTGCCGGATGCCGAAGTCGCCGACACTTCCGACGACGCCCCGCCGCCCTCGCCGACGCCCAAGCCCGATCCGAAACCGGACACGCAGGCCCTCGCCAAGCTGGCGCAGGCTGCTGCCGCTGCCGAGGCGGCTGCCAAGGCGCAGGAGCAGGCCAAGGCCGCTGCCGCAGCGAAGGCCGCGCAGGCCAAGGCGGACGCCGTTGCGAAGGCGGCCCAAGCCAAGGCTGCCGCCGATGCCGCTGCCAAGGCGCAGGCCGAGGCTCGTGCCGAGCTTGCCGCCAAGGCCGAGGCTGCGGCCAAGGAAGCGGCGGAGGCCGAGCGCCAGCAGAAGCTCGCCGAGGCGGCTGAGGCGGCCAAAAAGGCGGAAGCCGACAAGCAGCGCAAGGTTGCCGAGGCTGAGGCTGCGAAGAAGGCCGAAGCCGACAAGCAGCGCAAGATTGCCGAGGCCGAGGCAGCCAAGAAGGCGGAAGCCGACAAGCAGCGCAAGCTCGCCGAAGCCGAGGCTGCGAAGAAGGCCGAGGCCGAGAAGCAGAAGCAACTGGCGGACGCCAAGGCCAAGGCTGACGCCGAGCGCCAGGCTGCCATCGACAAAGCCATTGCCGACAAGAAGGCCGAAGCGGCCAAGCAGGCGGCAGCGGCCAAGAATGCCAAGCAGCTCGACGGTATCGATGGCATCCTGGCCAAGCGCAAGGCCAAGGAAGGCCAGCAGGTGGCAAGCAATGGTCCCGCCACGACACCGAGCAAGCCCTCCGGACGGGCTGGCAACACCCGCGACAATGTCAACCAGACTGGGACGACCGGCAGACAGGATGCCAATGCGCCCAGGCTCAGCCTGAGCGAACAGGCTGCGATGGGGCGGATGGTCGAGAAGCAGGTAACGCGTTGCATGCCGCCGAACTTCGGCGTGAATGCAGGCTCGGCCTTTGCCAAGGTCAAGCTGTCGATGAACTCCGACGGTACCCTCGCTGCTGCCCCGAGCTTGGTTAATTCGAGTGATGCCGCGACCGGCAATGCCCTGATCCGGGCGATCAAGCGCTGTATCACCGCCGATAACCCCCTGCCGTTCAATCCGCAGACCTACGCGGCATGGAAAGAATTCAACTACACCCATGAACCCGGCGGCTTCTGATCTTCCGGGCAACATGGCCGAACGTGACGAGAGACACATGCGAATGAATCTGAATCGACGCGGATTTATGCAGGCCAGCGCTGGGGCGATTTCTGCGCTCGCAGGCCTCGCGACCGTGCCGGCCTGGGCGCAGTCGGCTGCTCCCATCCTGGAACTTAGGGGCCGAGGTCAGGGCGGTATCCAGCCCGTCTCGGTTGCCGTCATGGGCATCAGCGGCAGTGGGCGCGATCTTTCCGGCATCATCAGCAACGATCTCAGCCGCTCCGGCCTGTTCCAGCCGATCGATTCCAAGGCCTTCGTCGAACAGGTCGGCCCCAATGCCACGCCGAATTTCGGTAGCTGGCAGACGCTCAACGCACAGGTGGTCGTCGCAGGCCAAGTGGTGCCCGCAGGCGGCGGCCTCGGCATCCAGGTTCGGGTCTGGGATGTCGCGCAGGGTAAGCAGATTGCCGGCCAGCAGTTCTCCGCACCGGCCAACAGCTGGCGGAGACTGGGCCATGTCGCTGCCGACGCCGTGTTCAAGGCGGTAACAGGCGAACCCGGTCCCTTCGACACGCGCATTGCCTTCATCTCCGAATCCGGGTCCAAGGACAAGCGGGTGAAGCGCCTCGCTGTGATGGACCAGGACGGTGCCAACACCGTCTATCTCAGCCGCGGCACCGATCTGGTGTTGACGCCCCGCTTCTCGCCGACCACGCAGGAACTGACCTATCTTTCCTTCGCTGATGCCGATCCGCGCGTCTTCCTGACCAATGTCCAGACCGGCCAGCGCCAGGTTGTCGGCAACTTCCCCGGCATGACCTTCTCGCCGCGCTTTTCGCCGGACGGGCGCAAGGTCATCATGAGCCTGGAGAAAAACGGTTCCTCGACCATCCAGCTGCTGAACCTGCAGACGAAACAGGCGACGCAGCTCACCAATGGCAGCGCGATCGATACCTCGCCTTCCTATTCGCCGGATGGCGGCCGTATCGTGTTCGAGTCCGATCGCGGCGGCACCCAGCAGATCTACATCATGGGTGCCGACGGCTCAAACCAGCAGCGCATCACCTCCGGCGAGGGCGGTGCCCGCTACTCCACGCCGGTCTGGTCGCCCCGCTCCGACCTGATCGCCTTCACCCGCCAGAAGGGGGGGCAGTTCGGCATCGGCATCATGAATCCCGACGGTTCGGGCGAGCGCATGATCACCGAGGGCTTCCACAATGAAGGCCCGACCTGGGCGCCGAACGGCCTCTATCTGATGTGGTTCCGCGATCTCGGCCAGGGGCCGCAGCTCTGGCAGGCCTCGATCTTCGGCACGCCCGAGCAGCGCGTGCCGACGCAGGGCTTTGCCTCCGACCCGGCTTGGTCCGCTTCCCTGTCCAAACAGGCCTGACGCAAGAGGCAGGCTCCCGAGGCGCGGGCAACCCGGCCCGTGCAAGCGAAAGTTCCCCTCTCCGGTTTCAATGCCGGGGAGGGGTTTTTATTTGGCCCGGGATGACGCTTCCTGAGCGCCAGGCTCGATTTCGGGCCAATCCTCGGTCGGGTCTTCTTCCTTGCTCGCCGCGAGGGCCTTCAGGCGGCGCGCATAGCGCTGGGCCAGGATGGCGCAGGTCATCAGCTGGATCTGGTGGAACAGCATCAGCGGCAGCACGATCGCCCCGATATTCTGGCCGGCGAAGATCACGGTGGCCATCGGCACGCCGGTGGCCAGGCTCTTCTTGGAGCCGCAGAACACGATGGTGATCTCGTCCTCCTTGGAAAAGCCCAGGCGGCGGCTGCCATAGGTGGTGATCAGGAGTACCAAAGCGAGCAGGGCAGCATCGACGAACACCATGGTGAGCAGGGCCGTGGCCGAGAATTGCCGCCACAACCCACCCGTGACGGCCTCGGAAAAGGCCAGATACACCACCATCAGGATCGAGCCGCGGTCGACGAATCCAAGCACGAAGCGGTGCCGGCGCACGAAGCCGCCGATCCAGGGCTGCAGCACCTGGCCGAGCACGAAGGGCAGCAGGAGCTGGGTGACGATGGTGATCAGCACCGAGCCCGAAAAGCCCACGCCGCGCGAGGCGAAGAGCAGGCCGGCCAGCAGCGGCGTGATGAAGATGCCGAGAATGTTGGAGCCCGACGCTGCGCACACGGCGGCCGGGACATTGCCGCCCGCTATCGAGGTGAAGGCGATCGAGGACTGCACCGTCGAGGGCAGGATGGCGAGAAAGAGAATGCCGCTGGCGAGCGTCGGCGTCAGCATCGACACCAGGCCATAATCGAGGACGAGCGCCAGCACCGGAAAGAGGGCATAGGTCGCGAGCAGGATGATCAGGTGCAAACGCCAATGCGACAGGCCCGCGATCACCGTGTCGCGCGAAAGCCTGGCGCCGTGCAGGAAAAAGAGCAGGGCAATCGCACCATTGGCCAGGGCTGCGAATATCTCGGCCGGCCGTCCTGAGATGGGCAGGAAGCTCGCCAACGCCACGACGCCCAGGAGCATCAGCATGAAATTGTCGGGGCGGAAGCGCGAAAGCAAGTTGATGACCACCTGACCAGGAAAGACGGCGTTGCCTCATGGACCGGCGCCGGGACCGCTGCCTTGAAACGCCGCACAGCGTTAACGCATCCTTGCGAGGGGCGGAAGCCTCCCCCACGGCTACGCGGGCCGGTGCAGACCTGCTATGCACGCGCCGTAGGGCCGAGGGTCCTGGAGAGGCAGCGGTTCCGCTGCATCGGCAGGATCAGACGCGCTGGAAGGCACTCGGTCGGACGACCACCGGCTCGGTGGCGGCGCCGCGGAAATAGCGGGCCTCGCCATTGGCGGCGAAAACGGCGGCGTTGAGCAGTTTGAGGCCGACCGGCTTGTTGTTCTCGCTGCTGCGCAGGCTCGGCGTGTCGACTTCCACCACCGTGCCCTGCGTACCCAGGGCGACCTCAAGGCGGCGGGTGGCGCCGACGCGGCGCTGCGCCACGATCAGCCCGTTGAGCGCCGAAGCGCCCGGGTCGACCGGCGTGACGTCGTGCGGGCGTACGAACAGGCTGGCCGGCCCGTCCGGCAGGCCGTCGGCATTGAAGGGCAGGGCGGTGCCGTCGAGCAGGATGCGTCCCTGTGAGATTGCCACCGGCACGCGGCTGGACTCGCCGATGAAGCCGAAGATGAAGGGTGTGGCCGGATGGTCGTAGATCTCGTCGGGCACGCCGAGCTGGTCGATGCGGCCCTTCTCGAGCACGGCGATGCGGTCCGACAGTTCCAATGCCTCGTCCTGGTCATGGGTGACGAAGATGGTGGTGTGGCCGGTCTTGTCATGGATGGTGCGCAGCCAGCTGCGCAGATCCTTGCGGACCTTGGCATCGAGGGCGCCGAAGGGCTCGTCCAGCAACAGCACCTTGGGCTCGACGGCGAGGGCGCGGGCGAGGGCGACGCGCTGGCGCTGGCCGCCGGAAAGCTGGGACGGGTAACGCTGGCCGAAGGCGCCGAGCTGCACCAGATCGAGGAGTTCGGCCACGCGCCTGACGATTTCCGCTTCGGCGGGCCGCTTGGCACGCGGACGCACCCTCAAGCCGTAGGCGACATTGTCGGCCACCGTCATGTGGCGGAACAGCGCGTAGTGCTGGAACACGAAGCCGACCCGGCGTTCCTGCACCGTCAGGCCGGCGGTGTCGTCGGCGCCGAAAAAGACGGTGCCGGTGGTCGGGCGCTCCAGCCCGGCGATGATGCGCAGCAGCGTGGTCTTGCCCGATCCGGAAGGACCGAGCAGGCCGAGGAGCTCGCCCGACTTGATATTGAGATCAATGCCGTGCAGGGCCGGCGAGACGCCGTAGCTCTTGGTCAGGCCCGTAACGCGGATGTCCATGGATCTATCCTCAAGGCGGGGTTAGTTCGGGGAGAAACAGTGGCGGTTTCGTCATGCCAGGGCTTGGGCGAGGCATCCAGTTTGCACGGCGTCCGCGCCAGCGGCTGGATTGCCGAGCCAAACCCGGCAATGACAAAGGAGAGGGAGTGATCTTGGTCATCCCGGCCTCAATGTTTGGCGCCGTGGGCGAGTTCGTCGCCATAGCGCCATTCGAGCAGCGTCTTGGCCACCAGGGTCACCAATGCGAGCATCGCCAGCAGCGAGGCGACGGCAAAGGCGGCGATCGCGGCCGAGCCTCCGCCTTCATACAGGATCTGGATGTGCAGCGGCATGGTGTTGGTGCCGCCGATGACGTGGCCCGACACCACCGAGACTGCGCCGAACTCGCCCATGGCCCTGGCATTGCACAGGAGCACGCCATAGAGCAGGCCCCAGCGGATGTTGGGCACGGTCACGGTCCAGAACATTTTGAGCGGCGAGGCGCCCAGCGTCAGCGCCGCTTCCTCGTCCGCCTTGCCCTGGGCCTGCATCAGCGGAATGAGCTCGCGGGCCACGAAGGGGAAGGTCACGAAGATGGTGGCGAGCACGATACCGGGCAGGGCGAAGATGATGTGGATGCGATGGGCGCTGAGCCAGGGGCCGAGCAGGCCCTGGGCGCCAAATAGCAGCACGAAGACGAGGCCCGCCACCACGGGAGAGACCGAGAAGGGCAGGTCGATCAGGGTGATGAGCAGGCTCTTGCCCTTGAAGTCGAACTTGGCCACGGCCCAGGCCGCGATCACGCCGAAGACGATGTTGAGCGGCACCGCGATCAGGGCGACGATCAGGGTCATCCAGACGGCGGTCTGGGTATCCGGATCCTCGAAGGACTCGAAATAGGCGGCAGCCCCGCTCCGGAAGGCCTGGTAGAACACCTCGATCAGCGGCAGCACCAGGAAGGCGGCGAGGAAGACCAGGGCGATGCCGATCAGGATGCGGCGAACCCAGGATGTCTCGGTGGTGACCGCATGCTCGCGGCTGACGGGCGGTTCGCGATAGAGCTCGATCGCCAGTTCGGAGGTCGAATTAGGCATCGCCCATCCTCCTGCGGCTCCAGGCCTGGATCAGGTTGATCGCCAGCAGCATGGCGAAGGAGATTGCCAGCATGATGATGGCGATGGCGGCGGCATCGGCATATTTGTTCTGCTCGAGCTTCTGGAAGATCAGGCTCGGCACGATCTCGGAAACATAGGGAATGTTGCCGGCGATGAAGATCACCGAACCGTATTCGCCGACCGCACGGGCGAAAGCGAGGGCAAAGCCGGTCAGCACGGCGGGCAGGAGCGGGGGCAGCAGCACGCGCGTCACAGTCTGGAAGCGCGTGGCGCCGAGCGTTGCGGAGGCTTCCTCAATCTCCTTGTCGATCTCGGCCAGCACGGGCTGAAGCGTACGCACCACGAAGGGCAGGCCGATGAAGACCAGGGCGACGAAGATACCCTTGGTGGTGAAGGCGACCTTGATGCCGGCAAGGGCGAAGAACTGGCCGATCCAGCCATTGGTGGCATAAAGGCTCGACAGGGCCAGGCCCGCCACGGCTGTCGGCAGGGCAAAAGGCAGGTCCACGGCGGCGTCGACCAGGCGCTTGCCTGGGAAGTCATATCGCACCAGCACCCAGGCGACGATGACGCCGAAGACGACATTGACCAGGGCGGCAACGAGAGAAATGCCGAAGGTGACCCTCAGGGCCGCGGCAACCTGTCCCTCAGCCGCGATCGCCAGGATGCCGGAAGGGCCGAGCACGGCCGCCTTCTGCAACAGCGCGGCGAGGGGGATCAGCACGATCAGGCTGAGATAGAAGATCGTGTAGCCGAGCGTCAGTCCGAAGCCCGGCAGGGCGGTCGGTTTGACGAAGGGGGCTCGCAAGGTGGCGGCAAGAGCCATGGGCGGTTCCTGGGTGGAATGTCATCCCGTGCGCGATGCAGCATGAGATGCTGCGTCGCAGACACGGGACCGTAAAACGAGAAAGGCGCTCTATTCGGAGCTCGGTCCCGGCTCCGCGAAGCGTCACTGCGTGCCGCATCGCGTCCGGGATGACGTGCCTTTACCCCTTCGGCTTGTAGATCTGGTCGAAGATGCCGCCATCGGCGAAATGCTTGGCCTGGACCTTGGCCCAGCCGCCGAATTGCGGCTCGGAAATGGTGAACAGCTTCAACTTGGCGAAACGGGCGAGATCGACTGGATCGGCGGCTGCCTCGTCGCTCGCGCGATAGCCATTGTGGGCGATGATCTTCTGGGCGGCCGGGGTGTAGAGGAAGTTGAGATAGGCTTCGGCCTGCTTGCGGGTGCCCTTGGCGTCGACATTGGCATCGACGATGCTCACGGGCGGCTCGGCCAGGATCGAGATCGAGGGCACCACGACCTCGAGCTTGTCCTCGCCGAATTCCTTCAGCGTGAGGAAGGCTTCGTTCTCCCAGGCGATCATCACATCGCCGACCTCGCGCTGCGCGAAGGTGATGGTGGCGCCGCGGGCGGCCGAGTCGAGCACCGGCACATTGCGATAGAGGGCCGCCACGAAGTCGCGCGTCTTGTCCTCGTCGCCGCCCGTCTTGTCCCAGGCGTAGCCCCAGGCGGCCAGATAGTTCCAGCGCGTGCCGCCGCCGGTCTTGGGGTTGCCGGTGATCACGGCAACGTCGGGGCGCACGAGGTCGCCCCAGTCCTTGATGCCCTTGGGATTGCCCTTGCGCACCACGAAGACGATGGTGGAGGCATAGGGCGTGGAATTGCGCGGCAGGCGGGACTGCCAGTTCTCCGGGATCTTCTTGGTCGCCTTGGCGATGGAGTCGATGTCGTTGGACAGCGCGAGCGTCACCACGTCGGCGTCGAGCCCGTCGATGACGGCGCGCGCCTGCTTGCCGGAACCGGCATGGGACTGTTTGATGGTGAGGTCCTCGCCTGTCTTGGCCTTCCAATCCGCTGCGAACGCCTTGTTGATCTCCTTGTAGAGCTCGCGCGTGGCGTCATAGGAGACATTGAGGAGCTCGGTAGCGTGGGCGCGCGAAGGTGCGCCGAAGGTCATCCACAGCACGAAGCCGAGGGCCAGCAGCACGGTAAGGGTGTCGCGAAGGCGGGTGAGGCTCGTCATGCCGGTCATTTCACAACCTGGAAGTGGGAAAGGAGAATTTACAACTTCTTTATATATCCACTAAATCAATCGACATTGTCAATGTGTTAAATGTGATAAAATCCACAATAATAATGTGTTATATGCGAACTGTGCTGGCTGAGAACACCGACTGAACGGCTGAGCAGGACAGGGATCGTTCTGCGGGGCTTTCCCAAAAAGAAACGGGCCCGCAGGCCCGTTTCGCTTTTTCGGTCGGTCGCCTCATTGCGGCTTGTAGATCTGGTCGAAGACCCCGCCATCGCCGAAATGCTTGGGCTGGGCGGTCTTCCAGCCCCCGAAGCGGGCGTCATCGATCGTCACCAGCTTGAGCTTGGGAAAGCGGGCGAGATCAGCCGGATCGGCGGCCTTTTCATCGATCGGCCGATAGAAGTTGTGGGCGATGATCTTCTGGGCAGCCGGGGTGTAGAGGAAGTTGAGATAGGCCTCGGCCTGCTTGCGGGTGCCCTTGGCGTCGACATTGGCATCGACGATGGCGACCGGCGGTTCAGCCAGGATGGAGGAGGAGGGCGAGACGATCTCGTATTTGTCGGCGCCGAACTCCTGCAGCGTCAGGAAGGCTTCGTTCTCCCAGGCGATCAGCACGTCACCGGTGTCGCGCTGGGCGAAGGTGACGGTGGAGCCGCGGGCGCCCGAGTCGAGCACGGGCACGTTGCGATAGAGGGCGGCCACGAAGTCGCGGGCCTTGGCCTCGTCGCCGCCATTCTTGTCGAAGGCATAGCTCCAGGCGGCCAGATAGTTCCAGCGCGCGCCGCCGCTGGTCTTGGGATTGGGCGTGATCACGGCGATGCCGGGCTTGACCAGGTCGTCCCAGTCCTTGACGCCCTTGGGATTGCCCTTGCGCACCACGAAGACGATGGTCGAGGTGTAGGGCGAGGAATTGTGCGGCAGGCGCGACTGCCAATTGTCGGGCAGCTTCTTGGTTGCCGTGGCGATGGCGTCGATGTCGCCGGACAGTGCGAGGGTCACCACATCGGCCTCGAGGCCGTCGATCACCGAGCGCGCCTGCTTGCCCGAACCGCCATGCGATTGCTTGATGGTGAGGTCTTCGCCGGCCTTGGCCTTCCAGTCGGCGATGAAGGCGGCGTTGACCTCCTTGTAGAGCTCGCGCGTCGGGTCGTAGGAGACATTCAGCAATTCGGCGGCGCGAGCCCCTGCGAGCGCGCCGAAAATCAGCCAGAGCACGAGGCCGAGGACCAGGAGGACGCCGAGCGTGTCCCTCAGTCGCGCCAGGCGAAGCGTTTTGATCGTCATGGGTTCGGTTTCCAGTCGAGAGAAGCTTGACCAAATCTCCACTAAATCAATCAACCTTGTCAATCTATAAAATGCATAGAGTAAAAGTATTATGTCGCAATTCACATGTCGAGGATGTGTGACATGAATGCGACAGTCGCCGGGAATGACGGTGCGCCTCGCTTGAGCCCAGCCGGGGCCACCATTGTGCCGGAATTGATCAGCACTTGGTTAACCATAGTGGCAGTTTGGCTCTTGCGGTAGGGCGCGATGGCTGCGCGACCGCCAAGAAATCGCCGCGGGCCGTGTTTCCAGAACGTTCGATTAACCAGCTTTCGCTATGGCTGATTTACCAATTCTGACGACCGGAGGAGTAACCGGAATGATGACGTCCCTGCGCGCGGTCCCTGCACTGCGCTTTGCCGCTGCACTGACCTGTGTGCTCGCACTGGCGGCCTGTAAGAGTAAGTCTGGTGCTGGCGACGGCCTCGGTGGTCCCGGCGGCGCCGGTGGTGGTGGCTATGGCGCGGGCGGTGCTGCATCGCCCGGCAGCCAGCAGGACTTCGTCGTGAATGTCGGCGATCGCGTGCTGTTCCTCGTCGACCAGTCCGACATCACCCCCGAAGGGCAGCAGACGCTGAACAAGCAGGCCCAGTGGCTGAAGGCCTATCCGCGTTACTCCGTCACCATCGAAGGCCATGCCGACGAGCGCGGCACGCGTGACTACAACTTCGCCCTCGGCCAGCGCCGCGCCCAGTCGGTGCGCGACTATCTGATGGCGCAGGGCATTTCGGGTGGCCGCATGCGCACCATCTCCTACGGCAAGGAGCGCCCGGTGGCGACCTGCAACGACATCTCCTGCTGGTCGCAGAACCGCCGCGCCGTCACCGTGCTGAACGGCGGCAATTCCTGAGTCGAGGGCGGGCCTTCCGGCCCGCCTGATCCTGCGTGTTTTGAGGCGGACAGGATGTCCGCGGTCCCAGCCGAGGCGTTGGTCACACGAACCTTGCGAGGTTTGCAACGGCAACGTCCATGCTGGGACCGCGGACGTCTCGTCCGCCTCTTGTTTTCCAAGAGCTGCGTCAATCCTCGTCGCCGAACAGCGGCATCTGCGGCGGTGTCGAGCTTGGCACTGCCAGGCCGAGATGGCGATAGGCGTGCGGCGTCATCACCCGGCCGCGCGGGGTGCGCTGCAGGAAGCCCTGCTGGATCAGATAGGGCTCGATGATGTCCTCGATGGCATCGCGCGGCTCCGACAGTGCGGCGGCGATCGTCTCGATACCCACCGGGCCGCCGCCGAAGCTCAACGCCACCAGGTTGAGATAGCGATTATCCATGGCGTCGAGCCCGGCCTGGTCGACTTCCAATGCACTCAAGGCCTTGTCGGCGATGGCTCTGGTGATGGTTTCGGCGCCGAGCACCGAAGCGAAGTCGCGCACGCGTCGCAGCAGGCGCCCGGCAATGCGCGGCGTGCCGCGGGCCCGGCGGGCGATCTCGTTGGCGCCGTCCTCGGCGATCGGCGTGCCCATCACCCGGCCGCCGCGCTTCACGATCAGCTCAAGCTCCTCCACCGTGTAGAACTGCAGGCGGATGGGAATTCCGAAGCGGTCGCGCAGCGGCGTGGTTAGCAGGCCGGCCCTGGTGGTGGCGCCCACCAGCGTGAATTTGGCGAGATCGATACGCACCGATCGCGCCGCCGGTCCCTCGCCGATGATGAGATCGAGCTGGAAATCCTCCATGGCTGGGTAGAGGATTTCCTCCACGGCCGGATTGAGGCGATGGATCTCGTCGATGAACAGGACGTCTCGCTCTTCCAGATTGGTAAGCAAAGCGGCAAGATCGCCGGCCTTGGCAATTACCGGCCCGGAAGTTGCGCGGAAATTGACGCCGAGTTCGCGCGAGACGATCTGGGCCAAGGTGGTCTTGCCGAGGCCCGGCGGCCCGACGAACAGCACATGGTCGAGGGCATCGCCGCGCTTGCGGGCGGCCTCGATGAAGATCGACAGATTCTCGCGGGCCTTGGCCTGGCCGACGAATTCGCCGAGGTCCTGCGGGCGCAGCTTGGAATCGGTCGCATCCTCGTCACGCGAATCGCCGCTCAGGAGGCGGGCGGATTTGGGCGCCTCGCCGCCGGCGCTCTTGCGCGTGGGCTTCATCGCGACAATTCCTTCAGGCCAAGGCGGATGAGCTTGGCCGTCTCGGCGCCTTCACCCGCGTCCCGCAGAGCGGCGGCGACGGCCGCCGAGGCCTGGGTCTGGGCATAGCCGAGATTGACCAGGGCCGACACCGCATCGCTGACAGGACCGGCGGCGCGCTGCTCGCCGATATCGGCCTGCAGGCTGATGACGTCGGCAGGAACATGGCCGAAGCTCGGCACCTTGTCCTTGAGCTCGGTGACGATGCGCTGGGCGACCTTCGGGCCGACGCCGGGCGAGCGTGCCACCGCCCCCTTGTCGCCCAGGGCGATGGCGGAGGCGAGATCGGCGGGCTTGAGTGTCGACAGGATGGCGAGCGCCACTTTGGTGCCGATGCCCTGCACGGTCTGCAGCAGGCGGAACCAGTCACGCTCGTTGTCGCTGGAGAAACCGAACAGGCGGATCTGGTCCTCGCGCACATGGGTTTCGATGGCGAGCATGGTCGCCTCGCCCGGAGAGGGCAGGGTGCCGAGCGTGCGGCTGGAACAATAAACGATGTAGCCCACGCCCTGCACGTCGAGGATCACCCAATCCTCGCCATAGCTGTCAACGATGCCGCGCAATTTGCCGATCATGGGACCCTCATCGGGCCATATCTAGCGGTTTCGATTGATTCGTGCGCCCGCTTCACGTGTCTCAGGCGCCCTTGCCGAACAGGGCGCTGAGTTCTGCATAGGACATGGCGTCCTTGGCAAAGCCGAAGGTGCCCTGGTCGCGCAGTTCGAGGGCAGCCCGCTTCAGGGCGCCGAAGGCTGCGCGGGTGAAGGAGCCGCCGACACTGACGCGGCGCACGCCGAGCTTGGCGAGATCGGCGACAGTGAAATCCTGCCCGCCCACGGTGAACAGGACGTTGAGCGGCCTGTCGATCGAGCTCAGTACGCTGGAAATCTGGTCGAGACGGGTCAGGGCCGGCGCATAGAGCACCTCCGCTCCCGCTTCCTGGAAGGCCTGCAGGCGGCGGATGGTATCGTCGAGGTCGGCGATGCCGTGCAGGAAGTTCTCGGCACGGGCGGTGAGCACGAAACCCCCGGCGCGTGCCGTCTCTGCCGCGGCGCGTACGCGGTCGACGGCATGGCCGAATTCATAGATCGGCTGGTCGGGCCGGCCGGTCGCGTCCTCGATCGAGCCGCCGGCAAGCCCCACCTCGATGCCGGCGAGAATGGTGCGTTGGCAGTCCTCGGGAGCGTCGCCGAAACCATTTTCGAGATCGGCGCTCGCAGGCAGGCTGGTGGCTTCCACGATGGCCCTGGCATTGGCGAGAGTTTCCTCGCGCGACATCTGGCCATCCTTGCGCCCCACCGTGAAGGCAAGGCCGGCACTGGTGGTGGCGATGGCAGAAAAGCCAAGCGAATCCAGAAGCTTGGCGGACCCGGCATCCCAGGCGTTGGGGATGAGGAAAAGTTCGGAGCGCTGGTGCAGTTCGGAGAAGGCGGCGGCACGGCGAGCCTGGGTCATGGCGAATCCTCGGATAAATTCACGGTTTGTTCTAGGGGCGGTAAACCCGGGTGGCAAGCGCTATTTACTGGGAGCACGGGCATCTGCGAGAGCCAGCGTCTCAGGAGGACCGCTTCAGGATCGCTGCCAGATTGTGGCTGGTGCGGTGATGGGCATGGGTGATGGCGACGGCGAGGGCGTCGGCCGCGTCATCCGACTTCGGGTCGGCCTTGGGCAGTAGCACCTTGATCATCAGGCGGATCTGCTTCTTGTCGGCATGGCCGGAGCCCACCACGGTCTTCTTCACCAGGTTCGGCGCATATTCGTTGACGGCGAGGCCGGCCTGGGCCGGCACCAGCATGGCGATGCCGCGGGCTTGGCCGAGCTTGAGGGTTGCCGTGGCATCCTTGTTGACGAAGGTCTTCTCCACCGCCGCCTCGTCCGGCTCGAAACGAGTCACCACCTCGGTGAGGCCCGTATGCAGCTCGAGCAGGCGGTGGGCGAGTTCCTCATTGTCGTCGGAAAACACCGTGCCGCAGGCGACGAAGGAGAGCCGGTTGGCCAGCACCTCGATCACGCCCCAGCCGGTGCGGCGCAGGCCTGGATCGACGCCGAGGATGCGGATGGGGGTCTGTGACATGATCGGAGCGCGGACATCCTGTCCGCTCTTTCTTCGAAAAAAGGTCGGGCTTCCAAGAGCGGACATCGCGACATGCGAGCATGTCGCTGAGATGTCCGCGCTCCGATTTACTCCGCCAGCTTCGCCATCAGCGCGTCGGACAGCTCGAAATTGGCATAGACGTGCTGAACGTCGTCATGGTCGTCGAGATTGTCGACCAGACGCATCAGCTTCTCGCCGGTTTCGTCGTCGACGGCGATCGTGTTCTGCGGGCGCCAGACCAGGCTGGATTTGCGGGCTTCGCCGAGCTGGGTCTCCAGAGCCTTGGTGACTTCGGCAAGGTTCTCGGCGGCGCAGATGAATTCATGACCATCCTCGGAGGAGGCGCAGTCATCGGCGCCGGCCTCCAGCGCCGCTTCCAGCATGGCATCCGGCGAGCCCTTGTCCGCGTCATACTCGACCACGCCGACACGGTCGAACATGAAGGACACCGCGCCCGTCTCGGCCAGATTGCCGCCGGCCTTGGCGAAATAGGAGCGCACGTCGGAGGCGGTACGGTTGCGATTGTCGGTGAGCGCCTCGACGATTAGGGCGACCCCGCCTGGGCCATAGCCTTCGTAGCGGATCTCGTCATAGTTCTCGCCATCGGCGCCGGCGGCCTTCTTGATGGCGCGGTCGATATTGTCCTTGGGCATGTTCTCGGCGCGGGCGGCGAGAATGGCTGCGCGCAGGCGCGCATTCATGTTGGGATCGGGCAGGCCGAGCTTGGCCGCCACCGTGATTTCACGGGCGAGCTTGGAGAAGAGCTTGGAACGCTTGGCATCCTGCTTGCCCTTGCGGTGCATGATGTTGGCGAACTGGGAATGACCGGCCATGTGTCCTGCCTTGTGTCGATCTGGGGCTCAGCGAAGCGCGAGCTCAATGAATTGTGGCGCGGCTTATAGAAGCGGCGGCGAGAAAAATCCATACCGAGAGGCAAATCCCGAGACGGCAGGCGAGACACTCGTGGTTCCCGGAGTGCTAGACGTCCCAAAACGCCGGCTCGGCCTGCGACAGCTTCCCGCCGATTCTCACCGGGGCGATCTTCACAGCCAGGCCCGTACGGTCGTCGGTTTCCACCGCCAGGCCCGACAGGGTCGCCTCGCCGGTCGCCGGCTCGAAGCGCAGGCCCGGCGTCTTCTGGATGAAGCGGCGCACCGGCTCTTCCTTGTCCATGCCGAGCACGCTGTCATAGTCGCCGCACATGCCGGCATCCGACATATAGGCCGTGCCGTGGCTGAGGATCTGATGATCCGCCGTCGGCACATGGGTATGGGTGCCGATTACCAGGCTGGCGCGGCCGTCGGCGAAATGCCCGAGCGCCTGCTTCTCGCTGGTGGCTTCGGCGTGCACGTCCACCACCACGGCGTCGGCGCCGAGACCGAGGGGGCAGGCCGCGAGCTCGCGCTCGAGGGCTGCGAAGGGATCGTCGAGCGCATCCATATAGACCCGGCCCATCACCTGGATGACCAGCAGGCGGGTGCCGTTCTTTAGGTCCACCAGCGTGGCGCCGCGCCCCGGCGTACCCTTGGGATAATTGGCCGGACGGATCAGCCGCGGCGCCCGCTCGATGAAGACGAGGGCTTCGCGCTGGTCGAAGGAATGGTTGCCGAGTGTCACCACGTCGGCGCCCGCAGAGACCACTTCGTCGAAGATCGCCTCGGTCAGGCCGAAGCCGCCCGCGGCGTTCTCGCCATTGATGATGACCGCATCGAGCTTCCAGGCTTCGCGCAGGCCCGGCAGGCGTTCGATCACCGCATTGCGGCCGGTGCGGCCGACGATGTCGCCGAGAAAAAGGATGCGCATGCTAACGCCCCGTCACAGTGATGATTTCGTTTTCGGTGGCGATGGCATCGAGCGGCACGTCATGGTGCTCGGACGGCAGGAACGCGACTTCCTGGCAGGCGAAGGCATAGCCGAGGGTGAAGACGGGGTGAATCGCCCGCAATTGCGGAATGGTGCGGTCGTAGAAGCCCGCGCCATAGCCGATGCGGTAGCCGCGACGGTCGAAGGCGACCGGGGGCACCAGCAGCACCTGGGGGTGGACTTCTTCTGCCTCGGGCGCAGGCTCGGGAATGTTGTGGCGACCGACCACCAGGGGGTCGCCTGGCGCCCAGGCCCGGAAGGTGAGGGGGTGGCCATAGCGAGGTGTGGTCGGCAGGGCGAGCCTGCGGCCCGTATGGTGCAGGCGTTCGGCGATCTCGTCCGGATGGATCTCGTCGCGAAAAGCCTGGTAGAGGCCGACGATGCCGCTGGTGTATTTCAGGCGACTGAAGGCGTGATGGGCGGCTCTCGCCGTTGCGGCCTGGCGCTGATGACCGCGGATCTCTGAGCGCGCCGCCATTGCCTTGTGGCGCAACTGGGTCTTGTGATCGGTGGAGGCCATTACACGCTTGAAAAGAGGAGGGAGCGGGCCACCTCGGCCGTTGGACGGTTCGATCCCGGGCGCCTACTGATGTAGGTGGGCGCCGTAATGTCCAAGCCCTCGAGCGAGAACAGTGACAGCTCCCTTGGGAGTCGTATGGCCCCGGGGATACAGTTGTCCTGACGAACCAGGCAGCACCGCAAAGAGATAATAAGGGCGAGACGGTGCGAGCGCCAGAGGTCGATGAAAATATTGCTGGGAGCGCGGACCTGCCGGAATCGCAGGCATTCTCCTGCGATTCAGACTCCTGCGGATCCGGAAAATACGGGAAGCGCTAGACGCCGGTCTTCGACAGGGAATCGATCAGCTTCTCGACCCGGCTGGCGGCGTCGGTCAGTGCCTGCGTCACCCGCATCTGGGTCTGCTGCTCGCGCTGCAGCGCATTGTCGCGGGTCTGGCGCAATTCGTCGAGATCATGCTGCAGGGAGGCCGCTCGTCGCTGCATTTCCGACAGTTCGTCTGCGACCATGATGCCCGCCATCACGGCAAGGCGCATGTCGCCGATCTCGCCGAAAGAGGAACGCAGGGCGTCGATCTTGGCATCGAGCTGACGACCGAGGCCGAGGAGGTGTTCCTCCTGACCCTCGTCACACGCCATGCGATAGGCGCGGCCCGCGATGGTGACGGATACATGCGCCATGCTAGCTGTCCTGGGGCTCAAGCACGTAGCGGATGGAATCCATCGCCTGGTCGAGGCGTCGCGATACGTCGCGATTGGCGGTTTCCATAGCAGCGAACCGTGCATAGCTTGCGTCGAGTTCCAGGGCCAGCCGGTTGCGATCCTCCGAGAGTGCCTGCACTTCGATGCGATGTCCGCCGATGGTGCGGTCGAGTTCCGCGCGATGGTCGGCGGCCTCCTCGAGCTGGGCCAGGGCCATATTCAATCGTTGCAAGGCTGCATCCACAGACAAGGGCTTACTCACTCTTTCCCTATGGCGGCATTCCATCGAATCATGACAGGGCCGCTCCGCGTTTTTGCTTAAATATCAAAGTATCGCGGTTTCGCCCCATGGCCAAGTGAAAGCCGCTGGCCTTCCCCTGATGATACCTCCTGCTTTCGATCGCCCCACTATTGGTTGCGCGAATTTCGGGCACAAGCCCTGGGATCATTGACAGTCGGGGATGAGGTGCTAAGAACCCACCGCTCTTTTTGCCAAATTCCGGCGAATTTCATCAGGAAACACTCCATGGCACTCACCGAAATGCAGAACCGCCTGGCCAACGCCATCCGTGGCTTGGCGATTGATGGGGTTGAGGCCGCCAAGTCCGGCCATCCCGGCATGCCCATGGGCATGGCCGATGTCGCCACCGTCCTGTTCACGCGTTTCCTGAAGTTCGATGCCGCCAATCCCCATTGGGCCGACCGCGATCGCTTCATCCTGTCGGCTGGCCACGGCTCGATGCTGCTCTACTCGCTGCTCTATCTGACCGGCGTCCCCGGCATGACGGTCGAGGAGCTCAAGCATTTCCGCCAGCTCGGCCACAAGACCCCTGGCCATCCGGAAAACTTCCACACCGTCGGCGTCGAGACCACCACCGGCCCGCTCGGCCAGGGCATCTCCACCGCCGTCGGCTTCGCCTTCGCCGAGAAGATGCTGGCCGCCCAGTTCGGCAAGAAGGTGGTCGACCACTACACCTATGTGATTGCCTCCGACGGCGATCTGATGGAAGGCGTCAGCCAGGAGGCGATCGCGCTCGCCGGCCACTACAAGCTCAACAAGATGATCGTCTTGTGGGACCACAACGGTATCTCCATCGACGGCCCGCTGACGCTTTCGGACTCGGTCGACCAGATCAAGCGCTTCCAGTCCGCCGGCTGGCGCGCCGTGAATGTCGACGGCCATGACCAGGATGCCATCGCTGCCGCCATCGCTGCCGCCCAGAAGTCGAACAAGCCGACGCTGATCGCCTGCAAGACCACCATCGGCTTCGGTTCGCCCCACCGCGCCGGCACCTCCAAGGCCCATGGCGAACCGCTGGGGCCGGAAGAAGCCAAGCTCTCCAAGGAAAATCTCGGCATCACCGGTGCGCCTTTCGAGGTGCCCGCCGACGTGCTCAAGGCCTGGCGCGAGGCCGGCTCGCGTGGCGCCGCAGACCGCAAGGGCTGGGAGGAACGCTTCGCGACCCTGTCCGAGCGCAAGCAGGCCGAGTTCACTCGCCGCATGGATCACGTGCGCCCCGCCAAGCTCGGCAAGGCCATCCTTGCCCACAAGAAGGCGCTTGCCGCCAACCCCACCGCGATGGCGACCCGTAAGTCGTCCGAAGCCGCCCTCAACGTCATCGTCGAGGTCATGCCGGAACTGGTGCTCGGCTCGGCCGACCTGACGCCCTCCAACAACACCAAGGCCAAGGGCCTGGTCGAGATCACGCCGAAGGACTTCAAGGGCCGCTACATCCATTGGGGCATCCGCGAGCACGGCATGGCCGCCGCGATGAACGGCATCTATCTGCATGGCGGCTTCGTGCCGGCCGGCGGCACCTTCTTCGTCTTCACCGACTATGCCCGCCCAGCCATCCGCCTGGCGGCGCTGATGGGCACCTGCCCGGTCTATGTCATGACCCATGACTCGATCGGCCTCGGCGAGGATGGCCCGACCCACCAGCCGGTCGAGCATCTGGCGGCGTGCCGCGCGATTCCGAACATGCGCGTGTTCCGCCCCTGCGATGCGATCGAGACCGCCGAATGCTGGCAGCTCGCCCTCGAGCGTACCAATGGCCCGACCATCCTGGCGCTGACCCGCCAGAACCTGCCGCTGCTGCGGGAAGCCACCACCGCCAATCTGTGCGCCCAGGGTGCTTATGAACTGGCCGGCTCAGGCGGCGGCAAGGCCGCGGTGACGCTGTTCGCTTCGGGTTCCGAGGTCGAGATCGCCATGAACGCCCGCGCCATCCTCAACCAGCGCGGCGTGCCGACCCGGGTGGTCTCGGTGCCTTCGCTGGAATTGCTGCTGGCGCAGCCGGAAGAGGTCAAGGCCAAGATCATCGGCGACACGCCGGTGAAGGTCGCGGTGGAAGCGGCCGTCCGTTTCGGCTGGGATGCCGTGATCGGTCCCGATGGCGGCTTCGTCGGCATGACCGGCTTCGGTGCTTCCGGGCCGATCAAGGACCTGTACAACCATTTCGGCATCACGGCGGAAGCCGTGGCCGAAACCGCCCTGCGCCGCCACAACGGCTGAGCATGAGCTGTAAACGGGCGGGGCGCGCACAAGTGCGTTCTGCTCTAACTCTTTGTTTTGACGCGTTTTCCTAATCGAGAAGTCGATCGGCTTTTCCGGAAAATGCTCTAGCTGAAGGCAGAGAAAGGAAATATCGGATGACAGTTCGTGTCGCCATCAACGGCTTCGGCCGCATCGGCCGCAACATCCTGCGCGCCATCGTCGAAGGCAAGCGCAAGGATATCGAGATCGTCGCCATCAACGACCTCGGGCCGGTGGAGACCAACGCCCATCTGCTTCGCTACGATTCGATCCATGGCATCTTCCCCGCCGAGGTGAAGGTCGAGGGCGATTCCATCGTCGTGCAGGGCAAGAAGATCAAGGTCACGGCCATCAAGGATCCGGCCCAGCTTCCCCACAAGGAGCTGAACATCGACATCGCGATGGAATGCACCGGCATCTTCACGTCCCGCGACAAGGCGGCCGCCCATCTCAAGGCCGGCGCCAAGCGCGTGATCGTCTCCGCGCCCTGCGACGGCGCCGACCTCACCGTGGTCTATGGCGTCAATCACCAGGACCTGACTAGGGATCACCTGGTCATCTCCAACGCCTCCTGCACCACCAACTGCCTGACGCCGGTGGCCAAGGTGCTGCACGATGCCTTCGGCATCGAGCGCGGTTTCATGACCACGATCCATTCCTACACCAACGACCAGCCTTCGCTGGACCAGATGCACAAGGATCTCTACCGCGCCCGCGCCGCGGCGCTGTCGATGATCCCGACCTCGACCGGTGCTGCCAAGGCCGTCGGCCTAGTGATGCCCGAGCTCAAGGGCCGTCTCGACGGCACCTCGGTCCGCGTGCCCACGCCGAACGTCTCGGTGGTCGATCTCAAGATCAACACCAAGAAGAAGACCAGCGTCGAGAAGGTCAACGAGGCCATCATCAAGGCTTCCAAGCGCGGCCCGCTCAAGGGCGTGCTGGCCTATACCGACGAACCGCTGGTGAGCCGCGACTTCAACCACAACCCGGCTTCCTCGATCTTCGCGCTCGACCAGACCAAGGTCATCGACGAGAAGTTCGTGCGCATCCTGACCTGGTACGACAATGAGTGGGGCTTCTCGAACCGCATGGCCGACACGGCGGTGCATTTCGCCAGCCTGATCTGAGCCATACGCTCGAATTGAATTGAAGACGGCGCTCCGGGAAACCGGGGCGCCGTTTTCATTTCGGGTTATGGTATGCTCGAGAAGTCGCCAGGAGGGCGTGCTTCATGGGAGATATGTTGCTGGGGCTGTTGAACATCGTGGCCTTGCTGGCCTTCCTGCTCCTCGCATTTCGTCAGGCCCTGCCGTTCAATGCCAGGACGCGCGAGCGCAGCGAGATCAACAAGCATAGCGGGACGATACATGGCGCCGAAGACGGCCGCTGAGGTGCCGTGGGTAACTGCGGCGCCTCTTGTTTTGCGTAGCCTCCACGCCCGGAATTGCCGGTGTCCGGTACCGGTTGCTTGCCCCCGAGCGGGAGGCTGTGATTGACTGGTGCTGCAAGCGGCATGGGAAGAGGAGTACAGCCATATGGCTCGGCGAGGCATCTGGTTGATCGTTCTGATCTTCGCCGTTTTGAGCTCGGGGGCGGTTCGAGCCAGTTCCGATGGGGGCTGCGAGCCGAGCTGGGCGATCGCGGGAACCGAATCGAATGGTTGCAGCAATCTCGCCGTCCTGCAGCCCGGCAACGATACGCGGGCCAATCTGCTGCTCCTGCTGGGCGAGCAGGGCGATGCGCCGCTCGCACCAACCCGGCCGAATGGGGATGGCGCCAGCAAGGCACTGGCGGCGCCAAGTGATTGGGCGACCTTCCGAAGCACGCTGTACCCGTCCGCTTCGATCGGCGGCAATGGGCTCTATGCCGCGGGCGAGGGTTCGCGCTGCCGCAGCAACGATGCCGGTGCAGCCGATTTCGTGGAGGCCCTCAAGGCAGAGCAGGGCGTGACGGCGGGTGAAAAGGACGAACTCATCGCCGCCCGGCAGGGCCTGCGGCCGGATTGCACCGGAGCCAATGCCGGCCAGCAGGCCGTTGTGGCCGCAGCCGAGCATGCGCAGTCGCCTTTGGCCAAGGACTTTGCCGCCTATCTCATGGGGGCAGCGGCCTTCTATGCCGGCGACTTCAGCGCCGCCACCCAGCATTTTTCAGCCTTGAGCGGCTCTGCCCAGCCTTGGCTGCGGGAGAGCGGGCGCTATCTCCTGGGCCGCGTCGAGGTGAACCATCTGCAGGCCGGTGCCTTTGACGAATATGGCAACCTCAAGGATGTCCCGCAGCGGGATGCCGGCAAGGCAACCGAAGCGGAAAAGGCCCTGCAGGACTATCTGGCCGCCTATCCGAACGGGCGCTATGCCGCTTCTGCGCGCGGACTGCTGCGCCGCGTCTATTGGATCAGCGGGGCCAATGCCAAGCTGCTCGCCGACTATGAGCGGCTCTTGGGGCAGAAGGCGAGCGAGCGGGGCATTTCCGATGCCGATCTCGCCCAGGAACTGGACATCAAGCTGCTGCCCCTGCTGGGGGCGGAGCAGGTGCGTTCCCCCGTGCTGCTGGCGATCCTGGACTTGGTCCGCATGCGCAAGGATGGCGCCCTCAGCGGCGAGGCCTGCTGCAGCAAGGCCCTGACCCTGAATGAGCTGAACGGGCAGCGCGAATTCTTCGCGGGCAAGAAGGACCTGTTCGACTATCTCGTGGCTTCCTATCAGTTCCATGTCGCCCGCCAGCCGCGTGCCGTGTTGGACCTGATTGCGGACCGGGCACGCCAGAATAGCTACACCAATCTCGAATTCAGCCGGCAGGTGCTGCGCGGTGCGGCACTGGATGCCGTGAAGGACCGCAATGCCCGCGGTTTTTGGCTCGATCTCGTCGGCGGAGCGAGCCCAACCAGCCAGCGTGTCGTCATCGAGCTCGCCCTGGCCATGCATGACGAGCGGGCGGGCAAGCCCGAACGGCTCTTCGAGCCGGCCTCGCCAGTCAGCAACCAGACCATCCGGCGAACCTTGCTGCGCTACAGCGCCGGCCCCGAATTGCTGCGTCGCCAGGCAAAGGATACCGCCACCTCGCCGGCCGAGCGTGCGACCGCCCTGTACGTGCTTCTCTATCGCGACCTGACCCGCGGTGCCTACAAGGCCTTTCCGGAGGATTTGGCTTTGGTCCCCGCCGATGCCAAGGTCCAAGCGGATGCCGATGATGCCGAAGGCGACCCCCCGCCCTCCGCGGATGTGTTCGCCAAACCGCAAACGGCGTCGGATTTCACCTGCCCGGACCTCAAGAGCAGCGTTGCGACGCTGGCTGCCAATCCGCGCAACATCGGGGGGCGCCTGTGCCTGGGCGAGTTCATCCGCCTCAACGGCCTCGACCATGATTTCCTCGACGCACCGCCGGCCAAGGATGAGCTCGGCGGCAAGGGGATACAGTTTCCCGGCCGGAAATTCTCGCGGCTCGAAGCATATCGCTCCATTGCCGGCTCAGCGGGGGCGACATCCAATCAGAAGGCTTATTCCCTCTATCGTGCCATCTGGTGCTTCGCGCCGACGAGCAAGAATGGCTGCGACGACAGCGTGGTGCCCGTCGCCCAGCGAAAGGCTTGGTTCCAGAAATTGAAACGCGATTATCCGCAATCGAACTGGGCGCAGTCTCTCGAATATTACTGGTAGACATGCTGCGCTTGGCGTGGGCCCTCGTGGTATTCCTGGCAGCCATTGGCCGTGTAGCCGCGGCGGAGGCTCCCGTCGATATCGGCCGCTATCATAGCTTCTGGCTGTGGGCGGGGGTGAAGACGCAGCCGGCCCTGGCGCGAGCGCGCGAACTCTATTTGCTCGGCTCGGAGGTCGGTGCCCGGGAGCCGGTTCGTCTCCTGTCCCGGCGAAGTGCCGTTCCGCGTCTTCCCGATACGCCGCTATGGCTGGTGGTACGCGTCGATACCCTGGCCTGGCCGCCCGAGATCTATACCCAGGTCCTGGCCCAGCTCGGGCGCTGGCGAGCGGCGGGCAATCGTGTCATCGGCCTGCAGATCGATTTCGATGCCCGTACGCGCCACCTGGAGAGCTACGCTTCCTTCCTCGCGGGCCTGCGCCGCCAATTGCCGGCCGAATACAGGCTCGGCATTACCGGCCTGATGGACTGGAGCAGCAATGGCGATCCCAAAGGGCTCGAAGCGCTCGGCGGTACCGTCGACGAAGTGATCATCCAGACCTACCAGGGCCGCCGAACGATCCCCGGCTATTCCGCCTATCTTTCGCGCCTGAGCCGGCTGCAGATGCCCTTCCGCATCGGTCTGGTGCAGGCCGGCGACTGGCAGGAGCCACCTGGCCTCACCGACAATCCCTGGTTTAGGGGCTATGTCGTGTTCCTGCAGAATTCGGCACGGCGTTGAAGGCCGGTGCGTGGTTCCTCCTCAAGTTGAGATGTACTGGGCGTAGACATGCCATGAACACCATGAGTGACATAGCAGCGTGCCGGCTGGGCATTACGCTCGGATGTCGGCGGAATCGGAAGAAAGACCGCAGACGGAGGAGATCGGAATGACCTGGAAGCCTGTCATTCGCCAGGAGGGCGAGGGAGAACGGATCCTATTCAAGGTTGGGCTGATGACCTTCAAGGCCGCTTCCTCCGAAACGGACGGGCATTTTGCCTTCATCGAGACAATTCTGCCCCCTGGCGCAAATGTCGAGCCGCATCAGCATCCCGAGGCGGAGATCTTCTACGTTCTGGATGGTGAGTTCACCTTCCGGATCGGCGACGGGCCGCCGGTGATCTGCGGCAAGGGCGCTTTCCTCAGCGTGCCGCCGCATGTCCGCCATGCCTATGAGAATCACACCGGGATGCCGGGCAAGATCCTGGGCATGCTGGCGCCGGGCGGAGATGGCGGTCTGGAAACCTTCTTCCGTCAGGTTGGCGTGCCGCTGAAGGAGGAGGACCGGGTGCCCGATCTATCTCGACCCGTCGGTTTCCTGCATGAAGAGATCGGCCGGCGCCGGAATACCAATGCTTCGCCGAAGATCGACGGGAAAGGTCAGTCCTGAGGGCGTTTTGCCGATGTGAGAGCGCACGTTCACGAAGACCCCATGCGTCGCCGCCGACCGGTGACGCCTCCCCCGAAGGTCGAGCCATAGATGCTCGCTCAGGCTCAGGCATCCAAGCCCAAGCTGGAAACCGGAATTCTCATTGGCGGCGCGCCTCGATCAGTGACGGACCGAGCCGTTGGCCGGACGGTGGATCTCGGTTGTTTTCGCCAGGCGTTCGGAGGGCGTCGCGTGCGAATCATCGCGCTGATCCCTCCGATATCCGGTCAGAAAGAGACGAACACCGCTTTCGATCACGCGGTCGATCTCGGCATCGCTGACGGGCTGGGCGGCGAGCACTTCGCGCAGGTGCAAATTGCCGTGGACCAGGCTCAGGAATTGCTGTGCGGCGAGGTCGGGATCGGGGACGGCCAGGCAGCCTTGCGCGCTTCGGGCCGCAATGTAGCCCGACAGTCTTTCCAGCAGGACCCTGGCGCCATGTTCATAGATGATGCGGCCGAGATGGGGAAAGCGTGCCGACACGCAGATCAGCGAGCGATAGATCTCCCTTGCGCGGTTCGAACCGAACAAGCCGACATAGTTGCGCGCCACTTGCAGCAGGACCGCTTCCATGTCGGTCGATCCGATCGTCCTGCACCAGATTTCGACCGCGGCGGCAGCCATCTCCTGGACGACGAGCGATGCGAACAATTCCTCCTTGCTGGCGAACAGGCCGAGCGCCTTCGCCTCGGTAATGCCGGCACTCGCGGCGATCTCCTCCAAGCTCACGGCGTCGTAGGGCCTGGTGAAGAACTTCCTTCGGGCGGCGCGCAGCAAGTGCCGGGCGCAGGCGATCGAATCGTCATTGCTCTTCATCGGGATGAATGGGGAGGATAGGTCGGAGTTGAGATCTGCAGCCATGGTCGGCTCCCTTCACAGCCTCGCGAGCCATCGGCTTCGCATTGGAAATTATATCGTAATACGATATAATTATCATTTCCAAACGCTGGTGCAATGGTCATGGAGGCGACGATGGTTTCGATCCTGTTTTCAGGAAAACGAGTTCAAGACTGGCTGCTGGTGCTGGTGGCGCTCGCCTTGTTCGGCGCGCCCTGGCTGGCCGGGTTCCGGACGATGCCGGTGCCGACCTGGCATGCCTGGACCATGGCCTTCCTGCTCGCCTATCTGGCCTTCGCCGCCTTGAGCGAGTTCAGGCAATGGGAGGAATGGGTCACGATGGCCCTGGGGGCCTGGCTCATCCTGGCGCCATGGGCCCTGGGCTTCGCATCGAACATGGGTGCCGAGCGCACCCATTGGCTGGCCGGCGGGCTGGTGGTGGTGATCTCGCTGGCGGCGGAGTGGCGTTTTCGTCATGCGAAGACGAATTGAGACGAGCCGGACCTCATGCCGGCCGCGGACGCAGGGAAGGATATCCTGATGGAATATCGTCTTGAAAAGATTCACATCGATGGCCAGGCGGACCGGTTCGCCACCATCGTCGAGCGCCTCAACGAATATGCGGCACTGGGATGGCGGGTCGTGAGTATCGATCTCAGGGCCCATCCGTCCTTCACGGCTGAAGACCTGCCCGTATTGCTCGAACGCAGGAAGGGGTGAGGAGCGCGTTGCCCCATGCGCCCGCCTTGACCAGCCGATCTGCCTGTATCGCGCTGCCTGGCCGGGCGCAGCAATTTCAGCCTGTCCTTCGCGTTCACCGCTTTATCGATCCGTCGGCTTGCTCTATTGCTCGCCGGTGATTTTGTGAGGCGGGCGGGGTGTGCTAGGGCGTGTGTTCGGTATGGGTTGGTAATCCATGCTGACGCCCTGGGCACCTTGCCGAAAACAGATGGACAGGACAGGCATGAGCGCTTTTCGCACCCTCGACGACGTGAATGTGGAAAACAAGCGCGTTCTGGTCCGCGTCGACCTGAACGTCCCGATGGAGAATGGCGTCGTCGGCGACGCCACCCGCATCGAGCGCATCATCCCCACCATCCTGGAACTCGCCCGTGCCAAGGCCAAGGTCATTCTGCTCGCCCATTTCGGCCGGCCCAAGGGCGTGGACCCCAAGGAGAGCCTGAAGCCGGTTGCCGCCAAGCTCGCCGAGATCGCCAAGCGGCCCGTCGCCTTTGCCGAGGATTGCATCGGCGAGGCCGCGGCCAAGGCGGTCGCGGCGATGCAGCCGGGCGACATCCTCTGCCTGGAGAACACGCGTTTCCATCCTGGCGAAGAAAAGAACGATCCCGACTTCGTCAAGGCGCTGGCGGCCAACGGCGACATCTGGGTGAATGACGCCTTCTCGGCCGCCCACCGCGCCCATGCCTCCACCGAGGGTCTCGGGCACGTTCTGCCCGCCTATGCCGGCCGCACCATGCAGGCTGAGATCGAGGCGCTGTCGCGCGCGCTCGAACAGCCCAAGCGCCCGGTCGTCGCCGTGGTCGGCGGCGCCAAGGTCTCCACCAAGCTCGAGCTTCTCGGCAATCTCGTCGCCAAGGTCGATGCCCTCATCATCGGCGGCGGCATGGCCAACACCTTCCTGCACGCCCAGGGCGTCGGCGTGGGCAAATCGCTGGCCGAGCGTGACCTTGCCGATACTGCACGCTCCATCCTCGCCAAGGCTGAGAAAGCCAATTGCGCCATCATCCTGCCCGTCGACGCCGTGGTGGCCTATCATTTCGCCGCCGATGCGCCGAACCATGCCTATGGCCTCGATTCGATCCCGCTCGACGGCATGATCCTCGATGCCGGCCCACAATCGGTGGAGCGCATCAAGGGCGCCATCGACGAGGCTGAGACGCTGGTGTGGAACGGCCCGCTGGGCGCTTTCGAGCTGCATCCCTTCGACCACGGCACGGTGGCCGCCGCCAAGCATGTCGCCGCGCGCACCAAAGCCGGCAAGCTGCTTTCGGTTGCCGGCGGCGGTGACACGGTGGCGGCGCTCAACCATGCCAAGGTGGCCGACCAGTTCTCCTATGTCTCGACGGCGGGCGGTGCCTTCCTCGAATGGCTGGAGGGCAAGCCGTTGCCGGGCGTGGAGATCCTGCGTGCCTGAACGGCGTCGTACGGCTCGCCACCCACGCCGACCGTCTCGGAGATCTCGCAATGGCACGCATCACTCTTCGCCAGCTGCTCGACCATGCCGCCGAGCACGGCTATGGCGTCCCTGCCTTCAACATCAACAATATGGAGCAGGTAATCGCCATCATGGAGGCCGCCAAGGCCACCGGCTCGCCGGTGATCATGCAGGCCTCCCGCGGGGCGCGCCAATATGCCAACGACATCATGCTGACCAAGATGATGGATGCGGCGGTCGAGATCTATCCCGACATCCCGGTCTGCGTGCATCAGGACCATGGCAACAACGAAGCGACCTGCCTGACCGCCATCCAGGCCGGTTTCACCTCGGTGATGATGGACGGCTCGCTCAAGGAGGACGGCAAGACGCCGGCCGACTATGCCTATAATGCCGGCATCACCCGCCGCGTCGTCGACATGGCCCATTGGGTCGGCGCCTCGGTGGAGGGCGAACTCGGCGTGCTCGGCAGCCTGGAAAGCGGCATGAGCGAGGCCGAGGACGGCCATGGTGCCGAAGGCGAGCTCTCGCATGACCTGCTGCTCACCGATCCCGACGAGGCGGTGAGATTCGTCATGGACACCAAGGTTGATGCGCTTGCCATCGCCATGGGCACCTCGCACGGCGCCTACAAGTTCTCGCGCAAGCCCGATGGCGCCATCCTGGCGATGAACGTCATCAAGGAGATCAACCAGCGCATGCCCGAGATGCACCTGGTCATGCACGGCTCCTCCTCGGTGCCGCAGGAACTCCAGGACATCATCAACAAATATGGCGGCGAGATGCCGCAGACCTGGGGCGTACCGGTGGAGGAAATCCAGCTCGGCATCAAGCATGGCGTGCGCAAGGTGAATATCGATACCGATTGCCGCATGGCGATCACCGGCCAGGTCCGCCGCATCTTTGCCGAAAATCCGGGCGAATTTGATCCGCGCAAATATCTGAAACCCGCCCAGGATGCGATGATCAAGCTGTGCAAGCAGCGTTACGAGGAATTCGGCACGGCCGGCCAGGCTGCCAAGATCAAGGTCATTCCGCTTCACGAGATGGCCAAGGGCTACAAGGCCGGCAAGTTCGAGCCGAAATTCGCTTGAGCGGCTCCGGAAAAAAGCTTCGCGGTCTCCCGTCGATGCGAAGCGATGACGAAACCTTACAGCATCGGCGCCGATTCCGGGATCGGCCCCGATGCCGTAGCGAGAAGAAGGATTCCCGGGATTCCCGCCATGGCTGAAGTTCCATCCCATCCGCCCGTCCAGATCTATCTGGTCACCCCCGCCATCGACGATGTCGCCGCCTTCCTGCCGGCCCTGCGGGCCGCGCTGTCGGCCGGCGACGTTGCCTGCGTGCTGTTCACCCCTGTGGCCGGCGACGACAACAGCGCCAAGAAACTGATCAAGGAGATCGCGCCTGTGGTGCAGGGCGCCGGCGCGGCGCTGCTCGTCAGCGGCTGGAGCGCGGTGGTGGCGCGGGCAGGGGCCGACGGCGTGCATCTCAATGACGGCCGCAAGGGCCTCGCCGAGGCGCTCGACAGCTTCAAGCCGGAGCGCATCGTCGGGGCGGGCGGCATCCGGACGCGCGACGAGGCTATGATCGTCGCCGAAAGCGGGGTCGACTATGTCATGTTCGGCGAGCCGGCGCGCGACGGGCGCCTGCCGCCACTGGAGGGGGTGGTGGAGCGCACCGCCTGGTGGGCCGAGCTCTTCGAGGTGCCCTGCGTCGCCTTCGCGCCGGATCTGGCGGCGGTGCCGCTGTTCGCCGACGCCGGAGCCGATTTCGTGGCGCTCGGCAATGCCGTCTGGAATCACGAGCAGGGGCCTGCCGAAGCGGTTGCGCTGGCGGACCGGCTGCTGAAGCAGAGAGGGAGTCTCGCATGAAGCGCATCGCTGTTGCGGCCGCGCTGGCGCTGCCGGTCCTTCTTATCTCGCTGCCGGGCCGGGCGGAACCATCGGCGCCGGCCGATGTCGCGCAACCCGACGGCGGCGAGGCGGCCAAGCCGGTGGAGACGGGCACGCCGGCACAGCCTGCGCCTGACGCGGCCAAGCCGGTGGAGAGTACGCCTGGCGAAGCCGCCGCCCCGGCCGATGCAGCCAAGCCCGCGGAGGCCGCGGCTCCCGCTGCACCGGCTGGCCCGCCGCCGGACCTGGCCTATGGCGCCTTCCAGCGCGGCTACTATCTCAAGGCGCTGGAGGAAGCCACCAAGCGCGTGGTGTCCGACAAGGACCCCGCGGCGATGACCCTGATCGCGCAGCTCTATGCCAATGGCCTGGGCGTGCCGCCCGATCCGGCAAAGGCGGCGCAATGGTATTCCGAGGCGGCCGAGCGCGGTGACCGCAATGCCATGTTCGCCTATGGCATGACCAAGCTCCTGGGCAAGACCGTGCCCAAGGACGAGCCGGGCGGCATGCTGTTGCTCAACCGCGCCGCCGAATTGGGTGTGCCGGAGGCCGCCTATAATCTCGGCATCATCGCCCTGCGCACCACCAATGGCCCGCCCGATTATGCCACCGCCTATAAGCGCTTCAGCCAGGCGGCGCTCGCCAACAATGGCGATGCGCTCTATTCGCTTGGCGTGCTGACCAAGGAAGGCAAGGGCGTACCGGCCGACAAGAAGAAGGCGGCCGACTATTTCCTCGCCTCGGCCAATACCAACAATGTCGACGGAATGGTGGAATATGCCATCGCCCTCTTCAACGGCGAGGGCGTGCCGCGCGACCAGGAAATGGCGGCCGACTGGTTCGAACGTGCCGCCCTGCGCGGTTCGCCGATCGCCCGCAACCGCCTGGCGCGCATGTATGCGGCCGGCATGGGCTTGGCGCCCAATCCGGTTCTGGCCTGCATGTGGCATCTGCTGGCCAAGGCGGCCGGGCTCGAGGACAAGCAGCTCGACGAATATGTCGCGCGGCAAACGCCGGAAGTGCGGGCGGCAGCCATTCAGGGGGCCCGCTTCTACGGCATGTGATGCCAACCGGTATTTTCCGCGGGGTGGCCAGGGGATCGACAAGGGGAGGCCGGCGGTGCTGGATGCAGCGGCGAGGGCAGTGATCGAGAGCCATTCGCTCGGCTATGTGGCAAGCGTCAATCCCGACGGCACGCCCAATCTGTCGCCCAAGGGCATGATGCCAAGCGTTTTGCGATTTGAGGCCTCACCTCGAATCGCAAAGACGCGTCGAGCCAAAGGGTGAGAGCAAAAGGGCGTTTCTACTAAAACGCGCTTTGCTCTGGTGCCGGACGACCACCATGTCGTTTTCGGGGAGGCACGCTCCCCCGGCACCCTGCGCAACATCCGCGAGCGCCCGGTGGTGGAGATCAATTTCGTCGATGTGCTCGCCCGCAAGGGCGCGCGCATTCGCGGTCGCTGCGAGATCATCTCGCGCGAGGATGTGGCCTTCGCGGCCCTGCGCCCTGCTTTCGACCGCTGGGGCGCGCTGGCCGACCGCATCCGCCATTTCGTAAAGGTGCGCGTCGAGGCCGTGAAGCCGATCTCCTCGCCCGCTTATGACATCGGCGCCGAGGAAGAGGCGCTGCGCAGCCATTGGAAGGCCTACTATCAGGGCCTGTGAGCGCCGCAGGCTGCCGCGATTCGAATTTTCGCGCCGGTCGCATTTTCCCGTTCATATCGGCGGCATTTTCCATTAGACAGGCCGCTTCCCATTCTCGCGCCCCGATCTGCGGGGCGACCGTTATTTGAAAGTTCCATGATGCTGCGTTCACCTTTGATGAATGTGATGGTTGCTGCCGTGCTCAAGGCCGGCAAGGGTCTCAAGCGCGATTTCGGCGAGCTCGAGAACCTGCAGGTCTCGGCCAAGGGGCCGGGCGACTTCGTCTCCATCGCCGACAAGAAGGCCGAGCGCACGCTGCATCAGGAACTGGGGCGGGCCCGCCCGGGCTATGGCTTCGTGATGGAGGAGACCGGCGTCGTCGAAGGCGCGGACAAGACCCATCGCTGGCATATCGATCCGCTCGACGGCACCACCAATTTCCTGCATGGCGTGCCCTTCTTCGCGGTTTCGGTGGCGCTGGAGCGCGAGGGCCTGCTGGTCGCCGGCGTCGTCTACAATCCCGCCACCGAGGACCTGTTCGTGGCCGAGCGCGGCAAGGGCGCCTTCCACAACGAACGCCGCATCCGCGTCTCCGGCCGCCGCCTGATGGAAGATTCCATGGTGGGCATGAGCCTGGCGCGCCTCGGCCGCGGCCAGCACCAGACCAACCTCGCCGATCTCGGCGCCGTGATGGGCAAGGTCGCCGGCGTGCGCAATTTCGGCGCTGCCGCCTTGGACCTGGCCTATGTGGCTTCCGGCCGCCTCGACGGCCTCGCCTCGCGCTGGCTCTCTTCCTGGGACCTGGCGGCCGGCATCGTGCTGGTGCGCGAAGCCGGCGGCTTCGTCACCGACATCCGCGGCGGCGACACCATGCTGGACACCGGCGACATCGTGGCCGGCAACGAGGCCGTCCACAAGGGCCTGCTCGGCCTCTTCGCCAAGGCCTGATAGCGGGCCTGACATCGCGGCTGCGGGGCCGGAGCCGCGGCAAAAACGGGGAGGGGAGAAGATTTCCTCTCCCACCCGCTTGACAGTTTCGGCCCAGCCTTGCATAAGCCGCCCGTCCGGCAGCGCCGGGCCGCGTGGCGGGGTAGCTCAGCTGGTTAGAGCAGCGGAATCATAATCCGCGTGTCGGGGGTTCGAGTCCCTCCCTCGCTACCATTTGATTTTGTTGGGCTTTTGCCCGATTTTTCCGACGACACACCAGAGCCGGTTTGCAGGTCAGTTTGCAGATTTCGTTCTCGTTTCGAGCTTGCGGACTGCATTCTTGGCCATTGTCGGATCGCGCGCCAGGTAGTGTGAATCGAGCATCTCCTGCACGTCCTTAAGGCTCAAGCCGGTGAGGGTGGCGATCTCTTGAACTGAAGCGCCGGCAATGCCGAGGCGAGTAACAGCGGAACCCCGTAAATCGTGGAAGGTCAGGCCGGATATTCCGGCCTTTTTTGCGGCCTTATGCCAGGAGGTCCGGAAACCGTCGCTGGTCCATTTGTTGCCAGCGGCCGTCAAGAGGATCAGGGCACCACGTTTCCTGGCCTTCTCGGCGTCCAAGGCTTCCTTGAGGGGCGCGCCGACAGGAATCGCAACACGCGTGCCTGTCTTGCTTTGGCGCAAGCGTATCCATTCGCCGTCGTAGTTACTCCAGGTCAGGCGCAGTAGATCGCCCTGCCGCTGGCCAGTCCAGAGAGCCAGGGTCAGTGCGAGATGCAAATGGGCTGGCGCTGCCTCTCGGAAGGTCTTCTCGATTTCATCCGTCCAGATCTTGTCGTTGCGCTCGGCCGAATACACGCGTCCGCCGCGCTCGCAGGGATTAGCAGCGCATTTGCCCCTATCCTTGGCCCAGGCGAGGATCAGCGCGAGCACAGTCCACGCATAATCCGCTTGACGCCGCGAGGTCGCCGCCAGTTCGTCCCGCCAGTCCTTGAAGATTCCGCGCGTTTTGGGAGAGGGGAGGGCGGCGATCGGGAAGGTGCCGAATTTGGCCTCGATTTTTTTTATCTGCTTAATGTAGTCAGCGCGGGTGCGTGGCGCGCGGTCGAGAAAGTCAGTGCTGCGTTGGTAGGCGTTAACCAGCGATTGAAGGGTGCCGGCACTGCGTTCCTGCTGCCTCTCGCTGCAAGCCTGTTGGTAGGACGCCATGAATTCCGGTGTCCCGGGTTCCCCCGTCAGGCGTGGGCCGCCCCGCCATGCGTACCAATAGGTGACGCTGGTACCGTTGGCGAGGCGCTTGGTGGACCGATTGATGCCCTTAAGTTGAACGCGCATTCTTGGCCTGCCACTGCTCTAGGGCGGCGTCGGCGTCGTCGGCTGGCTGGCTGGCGTCGTCGGCACCGGTGAAAATAACAATCTTGCCAGATTGATCCACCTCGACGCGACGAATGTCCAGTCCGGCCCGCTTGACGCCTTTCGCGGCCCGCTCGATGGCGGCCTGGGTGAACTTCATTGCATTGCGTGGCATCATTTGCCTCCGCACCATTGGGCCTTGCGCCAGGCCTTGGCCTTTGCGCCATAGGCCCAGGGCAACGCAGCGCGGGCCTTCACCATCTGCTCGCCGACATCGCCGACACGGTTCGCAATGCGGACCAGGGGTCTATCGTAGCGATCGATACGGCCGATGTAGCGAATGGTGACGCGCTGGCCGACGAGGAACTCGGCCAGAATGTCGGCCGAGGCTTGGCCGAGCTGCTTCTCATACCAGCACGACGCGTGGCCGGTCTCCGGCGCGTCGATGTTCTCGATGCGCAGCCGAACGTCGCCCAGCGCCACGGTGTCGCCGTCGATGACGCGCAGCTCGAAGCCTTCGACCACGTCGGTGCGAGGCGGCATCGTGCGCACCTTCGCCCAACTGGGCGCGACCAGGGCAGTTGCGGCGAGCAGCAGGATGGTTACGGGCTTGATCATTCTGCAGCGTCCAGTTGTGAGGCTTCGGCATAGACGGGCTGGCGTTTTACGACGCGGGGCTGGGGCGCGACCTCTTCGACGAGATCCTCGGCACAGCCCCTGTGGCCGCCGATACGCCGGCCATCGACCTCGTACATGTCTCCGCTACGGTCATCAGCGAAAAGGAGACCGCGACTATCGACCCGATAAAGAGGCGTCGTAACCCGGCCGGCACCATTCCGGTACCGCTTTCCAGCCTGGATCCGTAATCCAGGTTCCAGCAGTGGCGCCGCCGCCATCGTCTCGATGTTGCGAATGAGCTTTTCCACCATGCTGTCGCAGGAGACATACCGGGCGACGACGCGGGCCTGCACGGCCAAGCCGAGCATGGAGGCCGGTATCCTGCCGAGCGCTCGCTCTTCAAGATCCGAAATGCGTGAAAGGACTGCGCCGGTCCGATCGTCCGTGCCTGGATCTTCGTGCCGATTAAGCTCGCTGAATTCAGCGTCGAGCCGGGTCAGAAGGGCCTCGATCGCGATCAGGTCGCGGTCGGAAATGCGGAGCGTGCGCTTTGTCATCGGGCGTTCCCATTGTCCAGGAAGCCGACCGTCTTGGGCATGTCGGCCACATCGATGTTGGGAGGAATGCGAAGGCTGCTCATATCGTCTTGTCCGGATTCCTGGCGTCAAGACCGCAAGCGCGGAGGGCGCGATAGAGCAGGTCGTAGACGCCGCGGCGAGTGCGATGGTGGCCGGTCGCCAGGGCGGTTATGAGTTCCTCATCCTCGCCGGCGATCGCGCCGTTGATGGCGGTGTCGTTGCTGGTCAGCCGCGCGCGCTTCCATGCCAGACGCAGGGCTCCCTCGAAGGGTGGTGTCTTCTTCAGGGTGACGGCATAGTCGGCCGTGCCGTCGAGTCGCGTCTGGACATTGGCGATTTCCATGATGCCAATGGTACGGGCGCGGCTCTCGTCTCCGCCTGGCAGGAGGTCGAAGGTTACGCGGATCATGCTGGCACCTTGGGGAAAGCGTTGTGTTCGATGCCGTCGAGCAGGCGGCCGGCGGTGTGCTTGCCGACGCGTTGCATCCAGGAGTGACTTCCACCGGTCGCAGCAAGGCTCTGGCCGTTGTCGCCGGTATCCGTCACTCTCATCTGCGGCACATTGTCGACAAGCGGATAGCCCCAAGCCTCAGGGCCGCGAGGTGTCCACTCGCCCCATTGCTTGAAGTGGAAGGCAACGCCAGCCGCCGCGCATTGGTCGCGCAGGTCTCGGGCCCATTGTGGATGCATCGGACGCGCGCCTGGGCCGCTTTCGCCGCCGGCGATTACCCAATCGAGGCCGCGGGGCCGTATGTCGGTCGGCGGATAGGTGCCACCCCAGTCTTCGAAGCTCTCGATCGCCTCCTCGAGCGTCGTGCCAGTCACGGCGGGGTCGAAGGCGTCGGCCCATATTTCTGCCCATGATCGCATGGCGAGGGCATTCATTTCGCCATCGCCATTGATATCGATCTCGCTAAGATCCAGTGGGCCAAGCAACGGCTCGGCCGAAACAAAACGTATCGCCGCCGGCGTTTCGATCAGGTCCGGAATGCGCTCCTCGGCTCGTTTCTGATCCTCTGCCGAGACGCCCAGCCAGACGTTGGGCAGCGGCTTCCAAGACTGCGCCTCGATCGAACCGGATACCCGTAGCCATGCTTCGGTGACTCCTGGCGCATCCCGCCCGCCCGCCAATTCAACGGTAGCGAGCCGGATTTCATGCTGACGGCCAAGCGTCATACGGCAATCTTTCAGGTAGCTCCGCATCCGGCCCGAGCGCTTTGTCAGAATCTGAAAGGTGTGGTGCGGCGACAGGGCCATGACAGCAAAGACCTTGTCGATCCACTCATCCGGCACGCCTTCATGAAAGAGGTCGCCCATTGAGTTGACGAAGATACGCCGCGGCCGTTTCCAGCGTAGCGGCTGGGTGAGGATGTGCTCGGGGGCGAGCGCGACCTTGCCCGTCCAGACCGCGTGGCCGTTCGCCTTACGAGTGGTGCCGGCGTAATGCGGGGCCTTCGGGCTGCCGTCAAGCAGGCGGGCGGCCTGCTTCATGGCATAGCAATTGGTGCAGCCGGGCGAGACGATCGAGCATCCCACGATCGGATTCCAAGTCGCGTCGGTCCATTCGATGCCGGTATGGTCAGCCATTGGAAGCCTCTTCACAAAGCGGGCGGTTGGCGATTTCGAGGAGCACGTCGGCGTGGCAGGGCCATCCGGGCTTGCACCAGCAGGCGAGATTCTGGCCGCGGAGGGCGGGGATGGACTTGAGCATCGCCGTGCGTTGCCGCTCGGATTCCTCGCCGGCCCAGTTGTTCTGCCAATAGGGCGTATCGATCCAGACGCGGAAGGCCTCAACGCAGCGGGCGGCAATCTCGAAATCGTTGCCCTTGAAGCCCCCCTCGCGGCATTCCGCGATGGTGAAGGGGTTGCCGAAGGGGCCTGAACGATCGACCTTTACGGTGCCGTCCGGCATCCGCCAGCCTTTCGCGCGGGATAGTTGGACGCGGATTGGCCTCTCAGCCATTTTCGCCTCCCTTCCAATCCCAGAAGCCCTGGGCGCCTGTTGCGGGCTGGGGCGGCTGGAGTTCCGCAACGTCGGTGAGCGGCCATGCGAAGTTGCAGTGCTCGTCACGGTCGCTGTCGTTGATCGCGCCGCCGAACTCACCGACGATCTGCCATGCGCGAATGGGTTTGCCGAGCACGGCGGTGCAGACGACATGGCTCAAGGGCAGGATGCCAGGGGAGGTAAGGGCGCGCTCGAGCACCGGCAGGGCTTCCGGCTTGAGGCAGGTTGTCCAGGCCTGATCGGAGCGCAGGCGCTGGATCAGGTCGGCGATCTCGGGGCGGCGAACAGGGCGCTTGCCGGCGTGGATGCCGATACGCTCGCCCTGGAGCGATCGCGGCGCGGCCCAGCCCCGGAATTCGTAGGGCTTGAAGCCGAGGGCGATCAGCGTCGCCCAGGGTTGCCAAACGGTGATGACCTTCATGGCTTGGTCTCGATCTCATTGGCCCGGTGATTGGCCGTGATGGCCTTGCAGGAGGGTAGCGGAGTGAAGTGGGTGTGGTATCCGGGCCAGCCGCCGACGAACTGGCCGCCGCCGATGTTGAATCCGAGACAGAGTGGCGAACCGACGTAAGGCGGCTCTTCGATCGGGAATTTCCACCAGAGAACGTCGCCGAGGTCCTCGTGCCATTCGGCCTCTGGCCTGGGGTTCTCAAGGGCGTAGAGCTCGGAGGTGATGCGCATGAGCCGCAACACTTCGCTCGCGAGTTCATGCTTGGTCTTGTTCATGAGCGATCGGTGCGTGATCGGGCTCGATACGGTGAAAACAGCCATCACGAGCACCCCGTCGTTTCACCGCAGGCCGTGCAGGTGGCGCAAGTGCCGGCCTGGCGCATGGCGAAGTTGCCGCAGTTGGGACAGGCGTCGCCGGTGAAGCCTTGAGCACGGGCGTTCTGGCTGGCGGTCTGCCGGTCTGACGTCCACGTAGTGACAAGGTCAGGCCCGTTGACGCCAAGGAACTCGGCTTCAAGATCCCGCATCAGCCGGATAGGAACGAAAAGTGTAACGTCCTTGGGCGGCATGCCGGGCAGGGGCGCGACCAGACTTTCCATGCGATAGCCGGCCTGCCGGTCGCAATCATGCAGGTGGTCGACCAGCGCCTTCGCCGCGGGAGAGGTCTGGATGCTCATTGCAGCGACCTCCCGAACTCCTTCGGCAGCGGAGCGTTTTCGAGCAGCTCGCCGAGGGCATAGTCGTGGTTGAGGCCGCGGTTCTCCTCGAGCACCTCACCGATGGCCTTATGGAGATCGGCCGGTCGCAACCCGGTAATGGTGCCGTCAGCCAGATCCCTGCGGAAGGCGATGCCCTTGGCGCGATCGACTATGCCCACCAGCATGGCGCCATTGACGATGTGCGCCAGGGTCAGAGGCAGGAAATCCTCCTGCGCATTCTTGCCTTTGGCAATGACGCGGGTGAGGCTGCGCACGACATGGTAGGGCGAGAAGATCGCCTCGGCCGCGGTCTCTGCCAGGGCGGCAGCGTCCGGGGCTCCGCTCTCGCTGCTCAGGGGAGCGCCGGCCAAGGCATTGCCGAGGATCTTGACCGCTGCCTGCTGGTCCGGGCGCTCGACCTTGATCTTGCGATCGCAACGACCGTCACGAAGCAAGGCCGCGTCGATGGTGTCAGGACGGTTCGTCGCCAGAATGACGAAGGCGCCGGACGTGGTGAGGCCATCCATTTCCGTGAGGAAGGTGGCGACGTTCGACGCATCCCAAGGCGCCGAGCGGCCGTCTCGGGCCGGCAGGATGGCGTCGGCCTCGTCAATGAAGATCACCAGAGGATGGCCGTTCACCCGCCGGTACTCGCGGGCGAAGGCAAAGATATTGCGGATGATCTCCTCGGTCTTGCCGACATAGGGCGACTGAATCTCCGGGCCATTGATGCGGAGGAGCATGGCGTCCTTGCCGTGCAGCTTGCCCACGACGTGGGCCGCCGCCTTGCCGAACATGGTCTTGCCGCAACCGGGCGGACCGTACAGCAGCACGCCCTTCAAGGGTCGCTGGCCATAGTGCTTGTAGAGATCGGCGTGCGTGATCGGGTGCTCGATCGCCTCGATCAGAGCCGTGCGGGCAGCCTCGTTGCCGACGACATCATCCCAGGTGGTCGAATGCGCCTCGGCTAGCAAATATTTCTCGACTTTCTTCTTCGCTTCCTCATATGCCCTATCTGATTGGCTGAGTTTGACTTCCTTGTCGCCGATAGCCAGGGCGAACTTGCTGAAGGTCATACTCACAAAGTCTTCAATGGAGGGCTCGGCGCCGCCGAGGCGAGTATCGCCACGACGACCATCTTGCGGCAAACAAAGGGGGCACCTTGGATCGCCACACCCTTTGACGGTGTCGCATCGTTGCTCGGGGGCGCGGAGCATTTCGCGAGGGATGTCGACCCATCCCATGCCGCTCCGTTTCGAAAACATCCTGTCGTAGCTGCTCATCTGAGACCTCGGTATTGACGGCTTGCGGGCCATGGCGGTTCCTTCCGGCAAGGCTTTCCCGTTCGCGCCGAAGGCCTCGGCACGCTGGTATCGTCGGTTGGGAAATCCTCTCGCTCTGCCCAACACGCGGCTGGGCAGGCCGAGGGGATCGGCTCAGAAGTCGAATTTGCTGGTGTCGACGCCGAGGCGGCTGGCGATCTTCTTGAGCACCACATCTTCCTCGGGCTCGACTTCGCCATCGGCGTTGGCGATGTCCTGGGCGAGCAGATAGACGTCCTCGGCCATCTGGGCGCCGTTGGGCAGGCTCTTGATGTCGTCGAGCTCGCGGGCCAACTGCTGGCGGCCGCTGGCCTCCTTGGCGCGCTTGAACATGGTCTCGGCGGTCTGCTCGATGACGTTAGACTGGTAGAGCTTCGACAGGGTCGAATGGTTCTGCACGAGGGAGACGAGCTTGCGGCGCTCGCTGTCCTCGATGTCGCCATCGGCGGCGGCCACCAGGGCGGCGGCGGCGCAGACTGCTTCGAGGAAATCCTTGTTCTGGCCGTACTCGGCAGCGACTTCGCGGGTTGCGCCCTTGAAGGCGCGCTTGAGGGAGGCAAACATAGTCCGGTTCTCCGGTTGGGGATGGCGGCGAACCCCGCCGCCTGGGTCAGAAATCAGCGCCGGCGCCAGCGGCCGAGGCGATAGCCGGACCAGCCGCATAGGCCGGACCAGGCGATGCCCATCACGAGTTCGGGCAGGTTGTTGAAGAGAGCGATCAGCATTGGTCAGACCCTCATCGGCATGAGAACGATGAGCAGCTGCGCACCTTCACGGGTGCGGAAGAGCGCCGGGCTGCCGGGTTCGGAGAGGGCGACCTGCACGGTGTCGCCGGTGATGGTCGACAGCGCATCGTTGAGATAGCGCGAGTTGAAGCCGATCTCGATGGGCGTGCTGGCATACTCGACGTCGAGGTCCTGGCGCGCATCGCCGGCGTCGGGATTGGTGACGGCCAGATCCAACCGGCCTTCGCCAAAGGAGAGCTTCACCGCCCGGCCGCGCTCCGAGGAGATCGAAGCGACCAGGTCGACGGCGCGGGCGAAGCTGGCGAGATCAAGGGTGGCGATCTTGTCGTTGCCCGTGGGAATGACCCGGGAATAATCGGGGAAAGTGCCGTCGATCAGCTTGGAGGTGAGGCGGGTATTGCCGGCCTGAACGCGGATCTTGGCGTTCGACACCTCGAAGGTGATATCGCCCTCGACCTCCTTGGCGAGGCGCGCCAGTTCGCCGACCGTCTTGCGGGGCACGATGATGCCGGGCAGGCCTTCGCTGCCGGCTGGCGCCTGCACTTCGAAGCGGGCGAGGCGATGGCCGTCCGTCGCCACCGTACGAAGGGCGGGGCTATCCTGACCCGCAACGGCATGGAGATAGATGCCGTTGAGGTAATAGCGCGTCTCCTCGGTCGAGATGGCGAAGGACGTTTTCTCCAGCATCTCGGCCAGCGTCTTTGCCGGCAAAGCGAAGCTGGTCGCCATCTCGCCGGCGGCGAGGTCCGGATAGTCCTCGATCGGCAGCGTCTGCAGCTTGAAGCGCGAGCGGCCGGAGGTGATCTGGATGGTGCCTGGCGTTGGCTCCGCGAGTTTGATCTGGGCGCCGTCGGGCAGCTTGCGCACGATGTCGGCGAAGGTATGCGCCGGCACTGTCGTTTGGCCGGGTGTCGGCGTCTCGGCCGGTACGGTGATCGAGGCCTCGAGGTCCAGATCCGTGGCGACGATGCGCAGCGTGCCGGCATCGGCGTAGAGCGCGACATTGGACAGGATCGGGATGGTGTTGCGGCGCTCGACGATCTTCTGTGCCGTGCCGAGGGCCTTCACCAGGGCCGCGCGTTCGATGATGATTTCCATGGGTTGCCTCGGTTCGGGCTGGGGATGCCCGGCGGCAGAGCCGCCGGGTCGTGCTTGGCAGGGCTGGCTTAGGCTTCGGGGCCGCCTTCGAACGTTGGCAGGCTGGTCTGCGCGCCCACGGTGGCCAGGTCCTCGCGGACACGCTCGGTCACGAACTGGTCGGGGCGGTAGATTTGGTAGAGCCAGATCAGCTTTTCGCCGCTGGTCCGGTAGCGCAGGCGTACGGGAATACGGACCTTTTCACCCATGAAGAAGGGCGAGATCGCCAGGATGAACAGGCCGGGCACCTTGATCGGCTTGCCGTCGGCGTCCTTATGGCTCTCCTCGAAGGAAATCTCGGCCTCGCCGGTCTGCAGGTTGACCGCCCGCTTGAGGCGCGATTCCACATTCACCTGCAGGCCGCGCGATAGGCGGATGAGGTCGCTCGGCGTGGCGATCGTGGTGCCGAAATCCCGCTCGAGGTTGGACCGCTCGAAGTCGGACGGGCTGGAGAGGTCGGCGATGCGGTCCTCGATGAAGGCGGCGAAATCGCCCTGCGCCATCGGCTGGCCGTTGAGTTTGGTCCAGGCTTTCCATTCGTCGGAGAGGGGGAAGCTGTAGGCGATGCGATGCTTGAGATTGTTGGCGGCGCCGGCGGACTTGTCCTCGTGGTAGTCGATAACAGCCGTAAAGCTCGGATTGGTCCAGGTCGTGTCGGCAAAGACCACGCTATCCTTAGTCTTATGACGGTTCGTGAGGGCGATGAAGCTGTCGAGGGTCAGCGCGCGGGCAATGCCGCGCTTGTCCGTTGGGGCCGTGCGGTACCGTTCGAACAGGTTATCGACCGAATCGATCTCGGGCTGGGCGCCGTGAATAATGCCGACGGGGATCTCGGCAGGCACGCCGACCATCCCGGCCGGGGCCTTGATGGTGACGATGTCGATCCCGGCGGCTTCGCGGCCGAGCTGAGCGATATCCTTGACGGCGGTGTCGGACGGCAGCGTGACGCTTGCCGGCGTAGAGACGGGGGCCATGGGGCGGTTTCCTGGTTGAGGGGAGGGATGGCGCCGGCGTCAGCCGCCGGCCGCCTCGTTGCGGTCGAGCGAGCGGGGCCCGTCGAACATGTTGGTTTGTTGGGGATGCTCGGTGGAGAGCGAGCCGTCGTCGAGCACCCAATAGAAGGAGGCGCCGCGCACGGGCTTGGGCCTCTTCGACTGGATGTCGGCCGTGATCTCGGCCGAGGAGCCCTCGACCTCGATATCCAGGGTGAGGATCACCTTGCCCTTCACCTTGTTCTTGGGCCGGCCGCCGCTGATTTCCTTCAGGGCGGCAAGGGTTTCGGTGATCTCCTTGCCCAGGGCGGCGGCGGCATCGCCGCCTTCCAGGGCGCCGATGATGGTCTGCGCATCACGGATGCGTTTCATGGGGCTCTCCTCAGAGTCCGTTGGCGTTGGGGCAGTAGGTACGCAGGCGCAGCAGCCACTCGTCGGTGGCTCGGGGCCAACCCCAGATGGAGAGCCGGCCGCGCATGGGCACGGGCTTGGCGCTCTCGATCGAGGGATGCCATGGACGCGGCGGACGGGCGCAAAGTTGGTCGCGCTCGACCTTGAGCATGCGCAGATCCATGGCGTGAATGATCTCGCTGTCGGCATCGCTGGGCCGGTTGATGCCGGCAGCGGCATGGATGGCGAGATCGCAGCGCAGCTTGAGGTAGCCGAGCGCTTGTCTGAACTGGCTGCGGCCCAGCACCTTGCGGTCGCTGTTCTTGGCGCCGGTGATGTGCTCTAGGCTCCGGGAAACCAGAGCGTCGAGCGCCATGGCCATCGGCGAGGTGATATCGCCGATATAGGCCTCGTGCGCATCGTGAAGCAGGAACCATGCGGCCAGATCCGCCCGGCCCGTCTCCTGCATCAGCGCGTCGCAGCCGACGACGCAATGCTGGGCGATGGAGAAGGTGCCGCCAGGCACCGCGCCGGCATAGCGGCCGCTGCGGGCCAGGGCCGGGCCGACATCGTTGACGAGGTCGACATCGGCGACCTTGGGATCGAGCAGGTCGAAGGCCCGGCCGGAACTGGTCTGCATCCAGATCATGCGAAGACCTCAGGCGAAAGCGAGGTGGCGACCGGCCTGGGCGCGGCGCTTGCTGCGCTGAATCTCCATGCGCTCGCGGGCATTGCCGCCATGGTTGCGGATCTGGCTCTCGGACCAGCCGCGCTCGCGCAGGTCGCGTTCGGTGATGCCGGCATCGAGGCCGCGCTCAACCAGGATCTCGATCATGTCCTTGGCCATCAGCGCTCGGACGGCGGAGATGTCGGTCATTTCATCACGAAGAGGGGAATTGAGCAGCATGGCCGCCTCCATTGGTGGAATGGATGCGATAATGCGCGATATTTTTAGCGTGTCAACAAGAATTACGCTAAATTTATCCCTTCCGCGCTATTTGGCGGCGCAGCAAAGAAATTTGTCGTGCCTCCGTTGACTCATCGTTAGGCATGTTCTTGAATTGTTCTCGTTGTAAAGGCGTCTGGGGGTGTCATGGCCAAAGTAACGTACTTCGTCGTTTTGCCCTTTGTGGAGGGCATGCGCGGTCGTCTGGTGCCTGGTCAACCGCGTCCGGCCCGCGATCGTGATCATGCCGTCAAGCTGGCGGCGGGCCTGAATGGGGTTGTTGGTGCAATCGCATTTTCGCGTACTGGTGACGCGGATCTGGGCGAGTTCGCTGACGCGGAAATTATTGCCGAGTTCGGACGTATTCCTGCGGCAGGTGCGCAGGCCTATGCGGCTTAGCGCCTGCCGACGATTACATGAACGGCTTTGACCAGAGGGCGGTCAATGTTGAATTCTTCGGCTGGATTCCACTGCCATAGCAATAGTTTGCTAGGAGACCAGCCCCTAAACTCCTTGATGTATCCTTCCGGCGGATCGCCCTCGACATCGGGGTGGAGCTGTACCACCACATCATCTTCGCGCTTGGGCGATTTTCCGGGATGGATCCAGACCAGCTCGCCGGCCTTGTATCGTGGAAACATACTGTCTCCTTCGACGTACAGCCCGTACGCGCCAACGACGCCTCGCAGGAAGTCCGGGCGAGGGATGGTCTCGACGACGTCGCCATTGAACTGAAAGCGCCCGTCCGCGCCGCCCTTTGCCAGGCCGAGGACGTTGATGTGGTCATCCAGCATTCTTGGGGCGGGAACCATAGAAATAGATGCATTCGGCGGCGGCAGGATCTGCCTTGGCGGCAATGCTGTCTCGGCCGCAGGGCTATCGAGTTCCTTGGGGCCGCGGTTTTCACCGAGCCAATCCACACTGGTTTTCAGAACACGAGCGAGGCGCACAAGCGTATCGTTGCGCGGGGATTTCGACTTGCCTTCCAATATGTTGCGGATGGCACTCGCGGAAAGACCGGCCTCGAGCGAGGTAGGCGTCGCGTCCAGGTGGAGATCATTGAGCCGAATCTGAATCCGGCCGGCAAGGGTGCTGTCGTCGCTCATGGGATAATCTTATCGCACTTGAATTTCGCACGCTTGCGATAAAATTAGCCTTGACCCAGCGCTATTTTTATCGCACGGTTGGGATATGAACCCGATTGATACCCTTCTGGCGCTGGCGTCAGCCTTCGCGGACCAGCGCAAGCTTTCCGAGTCGCGCGTGTCGACTATCGTCTTTGGTGACGGCACGCGCCTGAAGCACCTTCGCCAGGGTGGCGATATGGGTGCCCGTCGCGTTGACCGGGCTATCATTTGGTTCTCCGCCAACTGGCCGGAAGGCCTCGCCTGGCCGTCTGATATCCCCCGACCCACCCTGCCTGTTGTTGACGCGACGGTTGGGCCTGCCGCCGCTGGCGATCCCCCGCCAGCGGCGGCCTTTTGTGTGGGCGACGTTTGCGAAAGACCTGTCCATGTCGATAGCTCCTGACCGTTTCGGCCCGTGATCTGATGGGCTGATTTCTGCCTGATCCCTTTTCTTCCCGATACGGGAAAGCGCGCGGCGTTTTCCCGAACAGCGGAGCCTTGCCCCGTGTCCATCCCTGAAACTTCCATACTGCGCATCAAGGCCGCGACCCGCGACCTGGTCAAAGTGTGCGGCGGCGTGGTTCGCGCCGGCGAAATCGCCTTGCTGTCCAAGTCCGAAATCAGCCGCTTCCAAGCGCCTGGCTCGCCCGACCTGATCACCATCCCGGCCGCCTTAGCGCTCGAGGCCGATTGCGGGCTGCCACTGGTGACGCAGGTGATGGCGGACATGAGCGGCCGCCGTCTTACGGACCCCGAAGCGGAGGAGCGGCAACAAGCCTGCCTCGCCAGTGACATCTCCGAGACGCTGCGAAAATCGGCCGAGGTGATGACTGCCTATGCCTCGGCGATCGCGGACGGGGTCGTGACCGCTGCCGAGGCAGAGGCGATCGACCGAGTGGCAGGGGAACTCGGCACCAACGTCCTTTCGATGCGACGAAATCTGGCTGCGGTGAAGGCTTCGAACATCAGAGCAGCCGGGTGACGACGTTGATCGTCTCGCGACGGCACCTGCGCCAACCGCCCCTGCGGGTTCGCGTTGAGAAACGCGCGCGGAGGCTGGCCCGGGCGGCGCGCAACATGGCCGCGGCCGGCCTTGTCGCCTGGCAGATCCGAAGGGCTACCGGCCTCGGCGCAAAGCGCCTCGAGGTGGTGCTCGCCGACACAACGAATGGCCTGTGGAGCGCGGCCGACCTCAAGCTGATGAAGGAGATCGGCCATGCCGGAAAATGATGGGCTCACGGCAATGGAAGCTTGGCACCTAGAACGCGTGCGAACGCTGCAGCAAGAAGCCTGCGATGCGCATCTCGACGATCTGCGCAGGGCCTATGGCGAGCCGATTGTCTCGGTGCCGACCAAGGACGGCGGCATCCGTCTGCGCATCCCCTTCAATCCGCGCTTGAGCCTGACCGGTTCGCCGGGGCTGCTCTGCGACGAAAGGGCGTTGTGATGAGCGATCCCCTTCTGATCGTGCTCCTGGTCTGGTGCGCGCCTGCGATCGCATGGGCGATCGACTTCGCACTATGGCAGATCGAGCGACGCCTTCCCGCCTGGCGGAGGAAGGCATGAACCTCGCCCGGGCCGATCTCGGCCTCCCTCTGTTCGCGTATGACCTCGCGATGGCCGATCCGCCATGGGAATGGGAGGCGCGCACCGAACGTGGCTACGCGAAGTCGCCGGAGGCGCAGTACCCAACCATGTCGATGGCGGACATCGAGGCATTGCGCCTGGGCGATACGCTGGCGCCGGGCGGCGTGCTCATCCTGTGGGGTACATGGCCGCTGCTGCACAGGCAGATCGACCTCTTCGCGCGATGGGGCGTGAAATACAAAACGGGCGGGGTCTGGGCAAAACGCACGGCCAGCGGAAAGCTGCGCTGGGGGCCTGGCTATATCCAGCGCAGCGTCTGCGAACCCTATCTGATCGGCACGCTGGCAGGCCCGGATTTCATCGGAAGCCGCTTCCCAAACCTCGTCGAGACACTGGCGGAAGACAGCTTCGACGGCTTGGCCCGCGAGCACTCCCGTAAGCCGGACGAATTTTATGCCCGCGTTGAGGCTGCCACACCAGGCGCCCGACGGGCCGACATCTTCGCGCGCCAGCTGCGCCCTGGCTGGGATGGCTGGGGCAATGAACTCAACAAATTTGGGAGCGTGGCCTGATGCGTCCGATGCATTCCCTCGAATTCTTGCCCGGCCTTGGTCCGGCCGCGCCTATGATTTTCGAAGCCGACGAGTTGATCGTCGACCTCTTTGCCGGCGGCGGTGGCGCCTCCCTTGGCATCGAGATGGCCCTCGGCCGCTCACCCGACATCGCGGTGAATCACGATGCTGATGCCATCCGCATGCATGCCGTCAATCACCCGTTGACGCTGCATCTGCAGCGCAACGTCTGGCACGTGAATCCGCTTGAGCATGTCGGGCATAGGCGTGTCGGCCTGCTTTGGGCCTCGCCGGACTGCAAGCACCATTCCAAGGCCAAGGGCGGCAAGCCCTTGAAGCGGAATATCCGCGACCTCGCCTGGGTGGTGGTGCTGTGGGCTAAGCGCGCCCGTCCTCGCGTGATCATGTTGGAGAATGTCGAGGAGTTCCGCGACTGGGGGCCGCTGACGCCCGAGGGACGGCCTTGTCCTGATCGAAAGGGACAGACGTTCCAGCAATGGACGGAGGAACTGCGCCGGCTGGGCTACAAGGTCGAGCATCGCGAATTGCGAGCCTGCGACTATGGCGCGCCGACGATCCGCAAGCGCCTTTTCCTGATCGCCAGGCGCGATGGCGGCAAGATCATCTGGCCCGACGCCTCCCATGGTGCGCCGGATAGTGAGGAGGTGATCCAAGGCCGCCGCCTTACCTGGCGCACGGCCGCCGACTGTATCGATTGGTGGCGGCCGTGCCCCTCGATCTTTCTCACTCGCGAGGAGGGCAGGGCGCTTGGCTGCAACCGACCTCTAGTCGAGAATACCATGGCGCGCATCGGCAAGGGTGTGTGGCGCTACGTGATCGATGCCGCAAAGCCCTTCATCGTTCCTGTGACGCATACGGGCGATGCCCGAGTGAACGACGTCGACGAGCCCCTTCGCACTATCACCTGCGCGCCGAGGGGTGAGCACGCGCTGGTCGCGCCCTATCTGGTGCCTCGCTATGGCGAGCGCGCGGGGCAGGAGCCGAGGGCATTGCCGATCGATCGGCCGATGCCGACCGTGGTTCCGACCGGCAATGGTGGTTCATTGGTGGCGGCCCATCTCACGAAGTTCTCGGAAAACTCGACGGGTTTGATGCCTGAGGAGCCCTTGCATACCGTGATGGCTGGGGCTCCTCGCCACGGCGTTGTGGCGGCGCATCTCTCAGCCTATTACGGGCCAGGTTCCGGGTCGCATGATCGGTCGGCGAGCGCTGACGAGCCGCTCCGCACGGTAGTCACTGAGAACCGCCACGCAGTCGTGGCCGCCTTCCTCAACCAGCACAATAGCGGCATGGTCGGACACGATGCTCGCGAACCCGTTTCCACGATCGTCGGCAAGGGCTGTACGCAGGCCGTGACTGCTGCGCATCTGATGTCGCTTCACGGCAGCGATCGCCGAGACCAGGCTGCCGATAAGCCTGCGCCAACGATCTGTGCCGGCGGCGGGCATTTGGCCGAGGTTCGGGCGTTCCTCATCAAATATTATCGCACGACCGTGGGGCAGGCCCTGACGGACCCGATGCATACCGTGACGGCCGAAGACAGGCTCGGCCTGGTCATGGTGAATGGCGAACCCCATGAGATTGTCGACATCGGGATGCGGATGCTGACTCCGCGCGAGCTTTTCCGTGCCCAGGGCTTTCCCGATTCCTACCAGATCGAGCGGGATGCTGAGGGTAAGCCGTTCACATCGACGGTTGCCGTTAAATGCTGCGGCAACTCGGTCTCGCCGGTTCTTGCCGCAGCTTTGGTGCGCGCCAACTGTCCCGACCTTGCTCATATGCGGGAGGCCGCAGAGTGACCGCGACCTCCCATACTTCACGCAACCTGCTTGATCTTCTCAAGGGCAGCATTCGTCAGGAAGGCGCTGCGGTTCATGCCCTGGCGCTTGGCGGCCTCGTCGATCGCCTCGAGAGTGTCGGCCGGAATGGTGATGTTGACGCGCACCGGGCGCGCCGCATTGGTGAGCAAGGGAACGGCAAACAGCGTTCCCTTTTCGCCATTCGCATCCAACTCAAACGCGATTGCATCGGCAGGGCTGGGCTGCGGCAAGGCTTCGCCGCGGTCGAGCGCATCCTCGGCCCAAAGGCGCAAGGCTTCCTGGGCCTTGCTCGCCGCCTCCTGCATGGTTTCGCCGGCCGTGGTGCAGCCGGGAAGATCTGGAAAATAGACGCTCCAGAGCGTGCCGGGCTCCTTTTCGAGCACCGCGATATACATGGTCATTCTGAGTACCTTGGTTGTGGGCGTGCGTATCGGGAAGAGACCGGGTGGCTTACCACCCGGCCTGTTTCGCTATGGAGCGGGCGGTCCCGCTGGCTACGTCTCCCCTCCCTTTCGGGACGATCACCCTGCCGGGCTTTTCGGGGTGGGTGTAGACCATGTGGTCCGCTCCTTCCCGGGGGATCCAGCCTTCTCTTTCGAGCTGCCGCCGGATCTTCATCAGGTCTCTTTCCATCGCGCCTCCCGTTTCGATGTGTATGGTTATACACACTAAGCGGTGTGGCGTCAAGAGATAATGTGTATTCACATACACACTTTTGGGGCGGAAGGAAAGTGGCATGATCGATGATGCCGCCTTCAAGGACTGGGTTGCGCGTGCCAGGGATGTCGATCTCGTCAGCGAAGTCGAGCGGCGTGGCATTAAGCTCGGCAAGGGGCATGAGCGCGCCGGGCCGTGCCCGATCGAGCGCCAGGGCCGGGATCGCTTCGCCGTCAATGTGCGCAAGAAACTCTGGTCGTGCCGGGGCTGCGGTACCGGCGGGGACGTGATCAAGCTCGTGATGATGGCTTCGGGGATCGATTTCCTGGCGGCCTGTGAATTGCTCGCCGGTCCGCCTCCGCACGGTCGCGCTCTGACGCCCGAAGAAAAGGCGGAAATTGCCGAGCGCGAGGCCAAGCGGGACAAAGAGGCCGCCGATGCGCAGGCCGAAAAGGATAGGCAAGCCGACGCGTACCGCGAGAAGGAGCGCAAGCGGCTCTATGAAATCTGGTGCGCCGGCCGCGCTCTCGCGGGCACGCCGGCGGCCTATTACCTGGAGGCGCGGGGTATTCCCCAGGTGCCGGCAACGGCCGCCCTGCGCTTCCATCCGCAGATGCGCTATTACGTGCCAGAGAGCAATGGCTGGAAGATGGTGCATACCGGTCCTGCCCTCAACGCGGCGATCGTCGGGCCAGACGGCCGCTTTCGCGGATTGCACACCACCTATCTCACCCGGGAAAACGGCTTCTGGCGCAAGTTCTCTCCTGGGCTCGACCCTGATGGCGAGCCTTGGCCCGAAAAAAAGGTGCGGGGCACTAAGAAGGGCAATCACATTGTGCTGCGCTCAGTGCCCGAGCCCCGGCGTCTATTCGTAGGGGAGGGGATCGAGACAGGCCTATCGGTCTGGTACGCGATGGCGCGCGCCAGGCGGCTTGGCGATGGCGATATGTTCTTATCCTCGGTCGACCTTGGCAATCTCGCTGGGCGGGCTACCGAGACCGTGCGCCACCCGACGGCCACGACCACCGACGCTAAGGGGCGCACGCGTGCGGTGAAGGTGCCTGGGCCGGTGCCGGATCTCAACAGCCAGGCCTTCGTCGTGCCGGCCGGAATCGAGGAGTTGTTCCTGCTCGGTGACGGCGACAGCGAGGCCTACATGACGCAACAGGCGTTGATCCGCGCGGGTGCGCGGCACGGGCAACTTTGCCCCAGCCTCAAGGCTATCCGCTGCGCCATGGCGGATGCGGACGAAGATTTCAACGACATGCTTATGGGGCCGGAGAGATGAAGGTCGTGGACTTCAACTCAATAGATCGCTCCTCGTTTGAGCTCTTCTGCCATCGGGAGAAATTGCTCGATGATGGCCAACGCTTCCGTGCTTTGGCTGTAGTCTGGTGGTGCCGTCAAATACGGCATGGACACCAGCTTTTCATGCGCGTCGGAAATTACGACCACTCTATCGACGAGTTTGAGGATAGTTGTCGCAATGCCGTTGCCCATCTTGGTGAGGCCGCTTGCCGTTTCGTGAGCCAATGGGCGATAGATGTCGTCCCAGGATGGGCGCCAGCCCTTGTATTGAGCGAGGTTCAGTGGGGTGACCGGCCGGAGCCAATCATCGCTGTTTGCCAGAAGATTAACCCGCGTATTCAACACAAACTGACACTGTTTGAACGCGTCGGACGTGAGTTGCCCAACGAGATGGGCGCAATCGCGATATGGTTTGTCATTTCGACGCGCTTCTTCAACCCTGGCTTCGCGATCAGCTGCCCTAGCGATCGCATCCTTCTTGAATCCGGCTGTAATCTGCACGCGAACATTGTAGAGGGCGATAAGGGCGGCGAAGACAGCAACCAGGCTGGCCATAAGCGGTTGCCAGTCTTTCAGACTGGATATCGCGCCTGCAAGGGTCGCCAGCCCGAAGCCAATAGCGCATCCAATGGCAATGCCTACGACAAGAAAAAAATGTCGATCATTTCGCGCTTGCAGCTGCTCGTTGCTTTGCATGTCGCCGCCAACATTCAAGTTCGTTTGGTGGAACTCAATAAGACGCCAGAATCAATACCAATAATCAGCATATCTTTGCTTGCATGTCCAAATTTAGAGGTCTTCCGTGGCTGAATCCGGGAACAATTTCGGCCGTATCGTTGACCGCGTAGAGCACGCCCCCGTAATCGGCGGGAGTGACATGGGCCGCCTGATCAGCGAAGGCCGCCAGAGCCCCGTACCCCACTCATCAGCCGAATTTTCGAATGAGGCAGGGTTTGACGAGAATGAGGCCCCCTCCGGCCGTGATGTCGGTTCCGTCGACATGGGCGCGATCGATGTGTGCAAGGTGCTCGATCATTCGGACACCGACAATGCCACGCGCCTGATCTGCCACCATGGCGAGGATCTCACCGTCATTGCCCAGGAGGGCGTCGCGACCGGTGACTGGCTGGTGTGGACCGGCACGCATTGGGACGCGGCCGAGGGCGCTGCGCTCGCCTGGCTCAAGGCTTCCAAGATCGGCGACCTGATCGGCCTCGAGGCAGATGTCATGGAGCAGACGCCGCAGGAGCGCCGTGCGATCGAGCGGGCCGCCATGGCGGAAGCCGAGCTCGAGGAACTCGAAAAGGCCATGGAGAAGGCCAAGGATGCCGATCCCGATCTGGTGCGGCGGCGTGCCAAGCTGCGGGCGGAGATAGACGCTGGCGAGGAGGCCCGGGCGGCGCTGGACAAGCGCAAGGTCGGGCGCCGGCGCTTCGGCGTCTCGTCCAAGAACAAGGCGAAGATTGCCGCCATGCTCGACTGTGCGGCGCCCAAGCTGCGCAGGCCGGCTCACGCCTTCAATGTCGATCAGCACAAGGTGGCCTGCAGCAGCCATACGCTGGTCTTCGGGCGCGAGCAGGACATGGAATGCCCGGATCCCGAAATCGTGCGCTACCAGGGCACGGTGAATGCCGTTGAGCGGCATGAGCGGCGGGACTGGATCACGGCCTGCATTCCCTTCGCCTGGGCAGGGAAGGATGCGCCGGCGCCCAAATGGCGGGCCTTTCTCGATCGCATGATGCCGGACCTCGATCGCCGACGCACCATGCAGCAATTCGCCGGCACGGGCCTGCTCGGGCTCGCCCCGCAGTTCGTGATGTTCCACTATGGCGCTGGCGCGAACGGCAAATCGGTCTTCCTGGAAACGCTCACCCGCGTGCTGGGGCAGGGGCTGGCCGTCGGCCTGCCTCGCGAATCGGTGGTGGGCGGCACGGAACGCGGCACCGGCTCGGCGTCGCCGGACCTGGTGCGGCTCTATGGCAAGCGCATGGTTCGTATCCTCGAGGTCAAAGGCGACGTGCCCCTGCAGGAGGATCTCATCAAGCGCTTGACGGGTGGCGAGGCCTTTCCGGTGCGCTCCCTGTTCAAGGGCTATTTCGAGTTCCAGAGCTTTGCGACGCCCCATATGTCGGGCAACGGTTTCCCGACGATCGACGGGACGGATAACGGCATCTGGCGGCGCCTGCTCGTGATGCATTGGGACCAGACCGTGCCGGAGGAAGAGCGCCGCGACTTCGAGGAGATGGTATCGGAACTGGTGCGCGAGGAGTCGGCCGGCATTCTCGCCTGGCTGGCGGCCGGTGCCATGGACTATCTCGCCAACGGCCTCGTCATTGCCGAGGCAGTTCGGGCCAGCACGGCAGGGTATCGGGAGGAAATGGACCCGATCGGGGACTTCCTTGCCGCCTGCGTGCGGCCCTCCAGTGGCATCCGTGTCCAGGCCAACGACATGTACCAGGCCTATGTCAGCTGGTCGCTGGCCAATGCCAAGCGAGCGCGAACCACGACCAAGTTTGGGCGTGTGCTCGGGCAACGCTTCAAGAAAGAGCAAATCGGCGGGCGGTTCTACTACACCGATATCGAACTGCACGACGTGCCTTCGCGGCCTGACGACCCCCGCACCCCCGCTCCGCACGATGGAGATTGAGCGGCCCAACCCTCGCGCGCGTGAGGCAATGGCGAGGGTTGGCGAGGGTTCTGGAGGGTTGTGGCGAGGGTTCGGGGTGCGGGGTTCTGTAACGATATCAATAAGTTGAGATGGTTTGGCGAGGGTTGGCGACGGTTCGCGCGCGTATATCGGAAATATTCGGGGTGCGGGGCAGCAATCCCCAAGCAAAGCAAAAACATTGATATGCGTGAAAAACTATCGCCAACCCTCGCCATAACCATCTAACCAACGGAAAAGACAAACGAATTTAACCCTGAGGGTTTGTTTAAAACCCTCACCAACTATCACCAACTATCACCAAGCCATCAGGCTTGGTTCTTTGAGGGCAAAGCCGATGCGCAGCATGGATATCGAGCGGGTTTTGAGGTGGGCCTATGTGGACGAATTGCCCCATGCCAAGGTGGCGCAGCGCGGTCCTGCAACGTTTGGCAGGGGATGGGCCAATGTGGAGAGCTACGCCCAGCTTCTGACGGTGATCGACTGCAATGCCTATGGCGTGGTGCCCGATATCGCTTCGCAGCGCCTCCCGCATCCTGACGCCTATGAGGTCGGCGACATGGTCGATGCGCTGGCGGATCTTGAACTGGCTCTGCCCGAAGACTGGGATCCGTTTGCGGATGTGGCGGGGGAGGCGCGCCCGCTGGCCATGGCGGCGGCCGTGCGAGCCATTCGTCATCTGACCATCATTGATGACGCGGGCCGCCAACGGCTGCGCAGGCCCGTCCAGAAGCTGATCCTGCGCCACGCCATCATGGGGACGGAGCCGGATTGGCAGGGCGAGGCCTTCGAGGTGAAGGTCGAGCGCAATACCTACGGCCAGCCTGCCTGGTTCCGGCGCGTGCTGCGTGGCGAGGGGCGGGAAGCCATGGAGGTCGAGGTCGATGGTTTCGACGCCAAGCGCCGCCGCCCCTACCATGACGCCTATCAGCGCTTCTACCTCGATCCCGATGCCTTCCCGGTAGCGATCGCCCGGGCGGAATACGAGTTGTGGCATTCGGCCTTGTCCTTCCTCGCCGAGGAGTTGGCGGGTCGGCTGCAAAGCATCCGCCTTCTGCCTCTGGAGCGGGCTGCTCGGCCTTGGGAAACCGGACCGCGCGAAGGTCGCCGAATTTTGTTCTCTCTTTGTGCTTGACGTGCGACGGCGATTTGACATAGCTTCGAACACGGTAAGAAAGAAATCCAAAACCCCGATGCTCCCCGCGTCGGGGTTTTTCGTTGGAGGGGGTCATGTAATGGCGCTCTTCGTTGCGCGCACGGATGGTGTGCTCGATCGCTACGCCAACATGTTGGCGGCGGCCCAGCACCCGGAGAAAGCGCTGCAACGGGCCTTGAGCCGAACCGGTGACAAGGCCAAAACGCAGGTCATCCGCGCCCTGACTGTCCAGACCGGGCTCAAGCGCAAGGTGATCGTGCGGGCGGTGAAGGTCAAAAAGCCTTCATTTCGGCTGCTCGAATACAGCATGACGACGCGGGGCGGGGATGTCTCGCTCAAGTACTTCGATCCGCGCGAGACCCGTAGCGGTGTCAGCGCCGCGCCACGTGGCAATCGACAGATCTTCGCCCATACCTTCCTCAAGGGCGGCCTGTTCCCGAACCGCGTGCCGCTGAGTATGGGCGGGCATGTCTTCGAGCGTGCAGCAGGGGCAAGGCGTACGCCGATCCATAAGCGCAAGTCTGGTGTCTACATCCCCCAGGAGATGGTGCGGGGTGAGACGCTCGATGCCTTCAACAATGTGATTGCCCGCGACCTGCCTGACCGCGTCGGCCATGAACTCCTTCGGATGCTTGGGGGGTGACCAGCCCCGGGCGTGAAACACCCTGTTTCACGACCCGCCCCCGCCCCCGTGAAACAGGTGTTTCACGGGTCCTTCCCCGGGGCCCCCACCCCCCGCGGCATTAAATGGCCCGGAATTTTGCCAGTTAGGCAGGTCGAAAATCAGGGTTGACTGAGGTGACAGAAGCGACAACGGCGGTTGACACGCCGCGCACTGTCATGTGGTCGATCTCGGAAATCGCCTCTCGCGACGGCGTCTCGAAGCAGTCGGTCAGCAAAAAGGTCGCCGATCTCATCGAGCGGCAGGGCCTATCAGTCGAGAGAGATGAGCGCGGCCGTGTCTCCCGCGTGAACGTGGCCGAGTACGACCACCTTCGCGGGCGGACGGACAACCCGTCGAAAAACCAGCGTCCCTCGACACCGGGCCGCGAACTGTCGCAGAGCGAAAGCTATGAGGAGGCGCTGCGCCAGAAGACCTGGCATGAAGCCGAACGCCGCCGCCTCGAGCTTGAATCGCTCAAGGGTGCGCTTGTGCCTTTGGCTGATATCACGGTCGCCCTCGGCGAGGTCGCCGGCGATATTATCCAGGTGCTCGATCGCCTGCCGGCCTTGGCCGACGATCTCGCTGCTGCCATCGCGCGGGAGGGCTCGCACGGCGCTCGCACTATCCTCAAGGCGGAGGTCGAGCGCCTTCGTACCGGCATTGCTGATGCCCTCGACAAGGCGCTCAAGCCGCCAAGTGAGACTGCCTGATGTCGCATCCAGACGCGAATGCCCTGGTGCGGCGGGTGCTCTCAGGCGCAATACGCCCGCGCCCGCGCATCTCGGTGAGCAAATGGCTGTGCGAGAACCTCGTGCTGGTCGATGGCGAGTATGCCGGCGAGCTCTGGAGCCCAGCCGGCGCGCCCTACCTCGTCGAGATCGCCGATTGCCTCAATGAATGGCATCCGGCGCCTCTGATCACGGTGCGCAAGGCGCAGCAGACCGGCGTCTCCATCCTTGCAATGGGGTGGGCGATCTTCTGCGCCGATCGCGAGCCGGCGAACTTCCTCTATGGCGCGCCAGGCATCGAAGCGCTGCGCAAGCTGAACTCGCAGAAGCTGCAGCCGCTGATCGAGGCCTTTGAGAAGCGGGCAGGGCGGGCCGTTTTTGCCCCGCAGACGCAGCGCTCCGGCAAGGGTTCGACCACGAACGAGAAGAAATTCCCGGGCGGTGTCCTGGCTCTCGCCAACGCCAATGCGGTGATGGACCTTTCGGCCGTCACCATGAAGAAGGGCGTCAAGGACGAGGTCTCCAAATGGGAGGATATCCCCGGCAAGGGTGACCCCGAGACCTTCTTCTTTGGCCGTTTCACCGCCTTCCGGCGCACGAAGTCGTACAAGATCCTTGAGCTTTCGACCCCGGAAATCGACCTGGGCGACGAGACGCTGGAGACGCCAGGCCATTGCCGCATCGACAGGTCCTTCCGCCGGTCGGACCAGCGCTTCTGGAACATAGCGTGCGTCGAATGCGGCGGCGAGTTCGTCCAGGTGATCGAGCTTTTTCAGGTCGATCGCAAGAGCCCGCACCGGTCCACCATGCTGTGTCCTCATTGCGGGCACCGGATTTCGGAGGCTGAACGGGTTCCGGCCGTCCGAGACGGCCGATATGTGGCGACCGAGCCTGTGCCCAACCATCCGGGCTTCCATGTCGACGGCTTCATGTCGTTGATGGTGTCCTATGAGGACATGGCCGAGGAGTATCTGAAGAGCCTCAAGTCCGAAAAGGACAACAAGGACTTTCACAACCTCTTCCTTGGCCGCGCCTACAAGTTCCGCGGCGACGCCCCGGATCACAAGCTGCTCATGGAGCGCCGCGAGGACGCCCTGATCCAGCGCCGTGTGCCGGCGGACGGGCTCTTGCTCACCGCCATGGTCGACGTGCAGCACAATGGCCTGTTTTTCGAGGTCGTGGCATGGACGGCCAGCCGTCGCTCCTATGTCGTCGATCATGGTTTCCTGGTCGGTGACACCACCAACATTGCCGCCGGCGCCTGGGTCAGCCTCGAGGAAGTCTATGAGCGCGCCTATGCCGATCCTTGGGGACGGCTGCGCACCATCGACGTGATGGGGGTGGACGCTGGCGACGGCGGTCGCGCGAACCAGGTCTATGCCTGGACGGCGGCTCATCTCAACGCCATGGCGCTGAAAGGCGAGGACGGCTGGGCGCACCCGGCCATCTCGGCCCAGCCCAAGCTGGTCGACATCGATATGCAGGGCCGCGTGCAGAAGCATGGCGCCAAGCTCTGGAAGACCGGCACCTGGTCGCTCAAGCGCGAGTTCTACGACAATCTGCGCAAGCCTCGTCTCGACGAGGAAGGGCAGGTCAACCCCGGCTATTGCCATTTCGGGCGGTGGCAGGACGAGGCCTATTTCAAGCAGATCACGTCCGAATACCTTGACGACATCAAGGTGCGCGGCGTGGTGACGGGCCGCAAATGGGTGGCCCGGGGAGACAACCACTATCTCGATTGCCGCATCGGCAACATGGCGCTGGCCGAATATCTCGGCCTCACCCGTATGACCGAAGCCGAGTGGCGCAAACTCGCTGAAATGCGGGGGGTGCCCGAAGCCGAGATCACACCCGACCTGTTCGCGCCGGCGCCTCTCAAGGTGCAGGCAGATCCGCCGCCCGACAGCCCCCCTGTCGAAACGCCCCCGGCCAAGAAGCTGGGCGGCATGTTCGCCCGCCTCTCGAAGATCAACGCCGGAGTCTAGCCCATGCGCACCGAAGCAGAGCTGCGGTCGCTCATCGCGAAGGCGTGGGCGGCCTATCATCAGTTCATGATCGGCGAAGGGGTCGAGGAGCTTCGCATCGGCGACCAGTCGACCAAGTTTTGGAAAGCCAATCCCGACAAGTTGCTGGCCTATATCCGCCAGCTCGAGGCCGAACTGGCGAGGCTTACCGGCGGCGATGCTCGCGGCGCCATCGGTGTGGTGTGGTAATGCTGCGCGATCGCGTCAAGGCTCTATTCCGCCGCGGCGAACAGGCCGGCATCGCGGATCAGGCTCCGAATTCGCCCTATCGCGCCGGCGCGACCATGAACCAGGAGATGTTCGGCTATCGCCCCGGCCTGCTCTCGGCCGACGCCGCCATCCGTCCCGCCCGCGACCTCGCGCTCTCACGTGCCCGGGATCTCTATCGGAACGACCCCCACGCCAAGGCTGGCGTGCAACGGCTGGTCGATATGCTGGTCGGCGCCGGTATTCGCCTGGTGGCCAAGCCCGACTATCGGGCCCTCGGCATCACCGCCGACCAGGCCCGCGAGGTCCGATCCCAGATCGAGGCGGAATGGCGTCTCGCCACGCAGGATCCGCGCTTCCTGTTCGACGCGGAACGCAAGGTCTCGCTCAACGGTCGTCTGCGCCAGCTTGCCCGCACCTGGTCGATCGGTGGCGAAGTCACCTGCGTGCTGAAATGGCGCGAGGAGAATATCCCCGGCGCGCGCTATCGCACTAACCTGCTCGCGATCAGCCCCGACAGGCTCTCCACCCCAGCAGGCCGGCTTGAGAACATCTCGATGCGCCAGGGCATCGAGTATGATGCGGCCGGGCTCACGCCGATCGCCTATCATGTCCGCGACGCTCATCCGTCGGATTACTATTCCGGCATCAGTGCGTGGACGTGGACGCGGATTCCGCGCGAGACCGCCTGGGGCCGGCCGATCTTCATCCATGGCTTCGAGCCGGAGCAGGAGGGGCAGTCCCGCGCCATCACGCCGTTCGCGGCACTGGTGCAGCGCCTGCGCATGATCGGCAAATATGCCGATACCGAGCTTGCAAACGCCGCGGTCAATGCCCTGTTCGCCGCCTTCGTTTCGTCGAACATGTCGCTGCAGGACGCGACGGCGAAGCTGAACGTTGCCAACGAGGCCTATGTCGACGCGCGCGACTCCTATTGGGAGGCGCATCCGCCGACCCTGGGCGGCGTTCGCATTCCGGTGCTGCCGATCGGCGATGAACTGAAGATCAATGCCCAACCCCGGGCAACCACGGCCTTTCCGGCCTTCCAGACCGCCTTCCTGCGCTCGATCGCCGCCGCTCTCGGCATTTCCTACGAGCAATTGTCGATGGATTGGTCGCAGACCAACTATTCATCGGCCCGTGCGGCGCTCAATGAGGTCTGGCGCGGCATCCGGCGCGATTTCGCGGCCTTCTGCGAGCAGGTGGTGACGCCGATCTATCTCGCGTTCCTCGAGGAGGCCTTCGATCGCTACATCACGCTGCCCGCCGGCGCTCCCACCTTCTGGGATATGCCGGCGGCTTGGGCCGCAGCCCGCTGGATCGGCTCGCCCCGCGGCTATGTCGATCCGACGAAGGAGGCCGAGGCCGCCGACATGCGCGTCTCGGGCCTCACATCGACGCTCGAATCGGAAAACGCCGAGCAGGGGCTCGACTGGGAAGAGACCATCGAGCAGGCGGCCTATGAGCAGGAGGTGATGAAACGGGCGGGTGTCGTGCGCGCGCCTGCTGCTCCCAAGCCAACGGCCGACGAAACCAACACGACTACGCCGGAGACGGCCAAGTGAACAACCCTCTCGCTACCCTCGCCTCGGCTCTGCCCGAGGCCCTCGCTGCGATTATAGCGCCGGCAAATGCCGCGACCTGGCCGACGGCGCTCACGGCCGAGGCCCTCATGGTGCTCGATACCCGCGCCGATGATGTCCGCGCCGCCTGGTATGCGGCCGAGGCCGCGCAGCGTGCAGGCGCGCTCGGTTCGGGATCGGCGCCCCGCTATCAGGTCGACGCCGGCCGGGCTGTCATTCCGGTCGTCGGTTCGCTGCTTAACAAGGGCGATGTCGACGGCTCAAAATACGGCTTCACGTCCTATGGCTGGCTCGCCGCGGCCTTCGAAGCTGCCGCGGCTGATTCATCGGTCCGTGAGGCGGTGCTTGCCCTCGACAGTCCGGGCGGCACTGTCTCCGGAATCGAGGCGGCCACCGATGCCCTGCGGGCCCTGGCCTCCGCCAAGCCCGTGATTGCCCATGTCGACGGCATGGCCGCATCCGCCGCCTACTGGCTGGCGGCCCAGGCCGGGGAGATCGTGATGACGCCCATGAGCCAGGTCGGCTCGATCGGCGTTTACACCACGCACATCGACTTCTCGAAGCTGCTCGACACGATCGGCATCAAGGTCAGCCTGATCGCTGCCGGCCGGCACAAGGTCGAAGGCAACCCTTTCGAGGCCCTGCCGCCAGAGGCACGGGCGGCCATTCAGGAGCATGTCGAGGATCTGCGCCTGATGTTCGCCAACGAGGTGGCGACGGGGAGGGGGGAGCGCCTCACGGCCGACCAGGCCCTTGCCACCGAGGCCAAGATGTATCGCGGCCGTGTCGCCACCCAGGGGCGGATCACCGCCATCGCCGCTGGCCTCGCCGATCGGCTCGCCACGCGCGCCCAGCTTTTCGCCAATCCACCCGCCCGTAGCCGGGCTCAACCCAAGGGATCGCAAATGAGCACCCAGACCACGCAGTCCGGCGGCGACAATGCCGGCATCACCCAGGAGCAGCTCGCCACCGCCCAGGCGTCGAGCCGTCGGGAAGGTGAGCAGGCCGGCGCCGATGCCGCGACCGCCCGTATCGCCACTATCCTCAACGCCCCTGCCGCCAAGTCCCGGCCAGCCCTCGCCAATCATCTGGCCTTCAAAACCAGCATGAGCGCCGACGACGCCATCGCCACGCTGGCCGCCTCGGCCGAGGAGAAGGCTGGCTCGCGCCTCGACGGCAACGTGCCCGATCCCAAGGTCTCCGGCGGAAACTCGGTCGAGAAGGCCACCAAGGTCATCGACCCCCAGGCCGTCTACGCCGCCCGCCGCAAGGGCTGATCCTGCCAGGTACGGCGTACATCCCCTCCCACAACCAGGACACCACCCAATGCCTGTAAAGACCGAAGGCCGGCATGCCGGCGAATTCCTCCTGTCGGAGGCCGATGGCGCCTATTCGCGCGACAACATCAAGCTGCTGGCCGGCTCTGGCAGCCTTCCCTCCGGCCGCATTCTCGGCAAGGTCACCGCTACCGGCAAGTTCAAGCCGCACGATCCGGCCGCCAGCGACGGCAGCCAGGATGCCAGCGCCATCCTGCTCGATAACGCCAACGTGCCGGCTGACGCCGACCTGACGGTTGCGGGCATCACGCGCCAGGCCGAGGTCAAGGTCGCCGCGCTCACGTTCGCCGCCGCGACCGACACCCAGCCCGAAAAGGACGCGGTCATCGCCCAGCTGGCGGCGCACGGCATCATCGGGCGCTGACGCCCACTCTTTCTCTCGCTGAGACCCGCCGGGGTCGCCTTGTGCGGCCCTTTTTCTTTATCCCAACAAGGAGGGCGTCATGCCCGAAATGGACATTTTCGACAACGACGCCTTTTCGTTCGTCGAACTCACCGACCGCATCAACCGCCAGCCGCCCGTGCCGGGCCAGATCGGCGACACCCTCGATTTCGAGGAGCGCGGCGTCCCCACCACCTCGATCGCCATGATCGAGATCAACGGGACCCTGCAGCTGGTCGAGCCCTCCGCCCGCGGCGGCCCGGGCGAGACCATCGATCACGACAAGCGCACCTATCGCCGCCTCGACACCGCGCATTTCCAGCGCGACGAGCACATGTATGCCGATGAAGTCCAGGGCGTGCGCAATGACGGCTTCGGCGGCCAGAATGGCTTGCTGACCGTGCAGCAAATGACCGACATCAAGCTCGCCAGGCATGCCCGCGACTTCGACCTCACCAATGAGTACCTCAAGATGGGGGTGCTCAATGGCAAGGTCGTGTCGGGTAAGGGCGTGGTCGTGATCGATATCTACAAGGAGTTCGGCCTCGTCCAGCCGGACCCGGTCGATTTCGTGCTTAACGACCAGGCCGCCAAGGTGCGCCTTGCCGCCGACGAACTGCGCTACGGCATGGAGCAGGATCTCGACGCCACCGCTTATGGCGAAGTGATCGCCTTCTGCGGCAACGAGCTATGGCGGAAGCTGATCGAGCACAAGGAGGTGCGCGAGACCTATCTCAACACCGCCGCGGCGGTGGAGTTGCGCAACAGCCTTCCTGACGACTTCTCCTATGGCGGCATCCACTGGATCCGCCTCAAGGCAGGTCGCCGGGCCCGTGCTGCTGTCGGCGGCTCTTTCATTCCCGAGGATGAGGCTCGCGTCTGCTTCAAGGGTGTTCCCGATCTCTACAAGTCCTATTTCGCCCCGGCGGACTATTGGGACACGGTCAATACCATTGGCCTGCCGCGCTATGCCCGCGAAATGACCGAGGATCGCACCGCCAAGTCGGCGCGCTTCGAGGTGCAGACCAACCCGCTGCACGTCATCACGCAGCCCAAGACGCTGCGCCGGCTCAAGCTGGCCTGATCGGCGATGGCCTCGCCCTTCGAGACCGCCGGTAGGGCCGCCTTCGCGGCCCTGCAGCGATGGTATGGTGAGGAGGTCACCTTCCAGCCCATGGCCATCGGCGACTATGTCGCCGGTCTCGACCCCACGCGCTCATCCGTCGATTGCACTGGCATTGTGCTCCGCAAGGCCGATGTCGAGCGTCTGATGGGAGAGCGACCCGGCGATAAATGGGGCCCCAACGTCGCGGTCTTCCCCATCACCGCCTGGCTCCCTGCCGATGAACTTGGCGCAGGGCGCCCGGCTGAGGGGGACCGCATTCTGCGGAAAGCACCCCCTGACGGCCAGCCTTCTCTTATCGAGGTCGGCCGTGTCGGCGACATCAGGGCAGGGCGCATCGTGCTTTTCTGCAATGAGGTCCGTTCGGCATGAGCATCGTCGCCCTCTGCCTGCGGCTCTGCGCTGTCCAGGCTCTCAAAGGCAGGACCCTGGCCGGCCCCAACATCGCAGATTCCTCGATCGCCGCGATCGACGAACTCGCCGGCGAGCGAAAATCGGGCGCCTTCGCGGTTGTCTATACTGACGAGGACGAATCGACCCTCGAGGGTTTCGGCAATGCGCTCTCCTCCGGCAAGCGCAAGCTCGACCTCACCATCGACATGGGCATCGCCGAAAAGGTCGATGTCGAGGATGGCGGCAGCGTCTACACCCTAGGCGAGACCGACGGTACGCGCGAGGCGGCGATCGATATCCTGAAAAGCGACATCATGCGCGTGTTGCAGGCGGATACGTCGCCCTACGCCGAGGCATTCCGGCTTCTGGCCGGCACGGTGATCAATGTGCATGTTCGCCGCGGCGCCGGGGCCGACAAGGGCGTGCGCTTCGCGGCTCGCGAGATCTGCCTGTCGATGGATGCTTGCGACGAGCCCATGCCTGCGGCCGAGATCAGCGACGATTGGCGTGCCATCATCGACCTGATCGGTGCCGTGCCCGGTTTGATGCCGATTGCCGCCTCGATCGAACAGCGGCTGACCGCCTCCCCCGACCTTCCCGATTGGAAGCGCGAGCAGGCCTTGCTCGGCCTCACCAACGAGGCGGCCGACGCGATCGGCTTGGCTCCCGTGCAGACCAGCCCTCTGGCACAGCCATGATCATCGAATTCCTGCGCCGCATGGAGGAGATGGAGCGCCGCCTGAACACGGCGGAGCGCCGTCTCGCCAATATGTTCACGCCTGGCGCCGTGGCCGAGGAAGAGGCCGGCAAGGGCGTTCGCATCAATCTCGGCGGGTCCGACGACGAGCCCTTCCTCAGCCCATGGATCAAGTCCGGCAACCTGTCGGGTGTGACCAGCATTCCGGTCGGCAAAGGCGCCCAGATGATGGTTTTGGCCCCGAACGGCGACCTTGAGCAGGCCATGGCGATCCCCTGGGATCATACCGACGCCCGTGGCAATCCCGCCAAGTCTGGCGACGAGACCGTCTTCTATCAGCGCAACGGCGTCCGCTTCAGCGAGCAGGGCGGGGTGATGTCGATCGAGGCTTCCAGCTTTCGCATCAAATGCGGCGGCTCGACCTTCGAACTCAGTGGCGGGGGTCTGAAGATGGTCGCGAGCGATTACGACTTCGGGTGAGCCAATGCCAGGTATCGCCCTTGTCGGTCGCGATAGCGCCGGCGGCCTGCAACTCGGTCAACAGGTCTCGAAGGTGAAGATCCGCGGCGCGGCACCCGTTGCCCTCGGTGATCATGTCATGGCCCATGGCGAGCCGCCCCACGCGCCCGATCCTGTGATGGTCGAGGCCTCCTCCAAGTTCCGATTTGGCGGTCTGCGCATCTGCCGCGAGGGCGATCACGCCTCATGCGGTCATGCCACGACCGGCCAGTCTTTTTTCAAGATCCCCTGAGGGTTCAATGGCTTCAACAGGCATTGATCGCCGCACCGGCAAGGTGTTGCGCGACTTCGATCATGTGCGCCAATCGCTCGAGGTGATCTTCACCACGGTGATAGGCGCGCGCGTCATGCGCCGTGGCTTCGGCTATCTCGGCCTTGGCCTGCTCGGTCGGAAGTTTACGCCCTCGACGGTCCTCAAATTCTGCGCGGCCATGATCATGGCCGTCGACCTCTGGGAGCCGCGCTATCGCGTCTCGCGCATTTCCTTTCCGCGGCCGCAGAACAACGTCGACGACGCGCGCAAGGGCCAGGTCTCGATCGTGATCGAGGGGTTCTATCGGCCGCGCGGCCATCTCGGCGACTTCACGGCAGAGGAAGCGCGGACAGTGACGCTCGGCTCCACGATTGCCATGGGAGCCGCCAATGGCTGACCTCACGATCGACGCGCTGGCGGCCCTCGGCAAGCCGGACATCATCGAGACACTGGACTATGAGGCCATCCTGCGCGCTCGCAAGGCGAAGTTCCTGGAGAAGCTGACGGAGCACGGCCTCGCGAATGACGTGATCGACCTGGAGACCGATCCCGGCGCCGTTTTGCTTGAGGAATCGTCCTATCGCGAGCTGGTCCTTCGTGCCCGGGGCAATGACATTGCCAGAGACCGCTATCTCTATTTTGCCCGGGGGCCTGGCCTCGACCATATGGGCGCCTTCTATGACTGCTTTCGCCTGGTCGACGAAAAAGACGATCGGTACAAACAGCGCATCATCCTCGCCATTCAGGGCCGCTCGCCCGGCGGAACCGCCCCTCGCTACAAGTCTGTGGCCATGGGCGTCTCGCTCGATGTCGCTGATGTCAATGTGTACACCAACGGCATTGATCCCACGGTATGGGTGGCTGTCTTCTCCGTCAGCAATAATGGAGTGGCACCCCAAGCCCTGCTCGATGCTGTCTCCGCGGCCTTGAATGCCCCGGAAGTCAAGATGGTGAACGATACCATCAAGGTCCGGGCAGCGGTCGTGGTGATCGTCGACGTGACGGCTGCATTGACCCTGCTTCCCGACACCCCTGAGAGCATTCTGGCCAGCCTGTCCGCGGGTCTTCCTGGTCAGTGGGCGGCAGAAGGGGGCAGCGGCCGTGATCTCACGCGCGATTGGATCCGATCGAGGCTGATGGTGTCTGGTGTCTATAGCGTGGCGATGTCAGCGCCTGCCGCCGATCGCGTCATGCAGCAGTACGAAGCCGTGCGAATCGGAAACGTCGCTCTCAGCGTGGCCGGGCGGGCATACTGATGTCTGAGACGCTGCTGCCCGATAACGCCACGCCTCTGGAGTTGGCGTTCTCCGCGACCACCAATGAAAACGATCGGTTGGGCCCGGTCTTCGAGCAGGTCCCTATCTATGATTTCACGCCACCGCCGCGCATGCTCCCCTGGCTGGTCTGGCAGTATGGCCTCGGCGAACTGTCGCCCTATCTGCCGAACCTCTATGATCTGATCGCCGAGGGTGTTCGTTGGCAGCGCATCCGCGGCACTCACGCCTCCATCTTTATGGGCCTGGGTTGGCTCGGCTACAGCGGCCGGATCGAAGAGGAACCGACCTGGCGCCGGCGCTGGAACAGGTTCCAGGTAGAGCTTGACCGGGTACGCGATCGCGATCTGCCGGATCTCCAGCGCATCGACGGCATTGTCAGTCTGTCGCCACCGGTGCGGTCGATCTTCAGCCGTGGTTATGCCGGCTACGATATCCGGGCCTTCATCACCTCGAAGTCACGGGCATCTGGCGCGATCTACTCCGACCATTCCGGCGTTACCCTGCCGGGCATCGGCGCCAAGTGGTCCTTTGGCCGAGCCTATGATTTCGAACGCCAGTTGACCGAGACGGAATTGACCGCCTTGGACGCCTGGGTGCCACCGGTCCCGGAAGGCGGCCTCTGGGTCGACGACGACAATCTGTGGGTCGAGGAGGATTTCCTCTGGGCGGTGCCGGGCGTCCAAGCGCGCCGGGATGCAATTACGGCTGCCGTCGTCGCCCACAAGCCCTGGCTGCGGTTCGACAATGCCCAGGGGGACCCGATCGGCTATCGCCGTGCTTTCATCCACCCTGTCGCGGTTTCCGCGACCGGCGAATACGAAGTCGCCGGCGTCAGGTGGACGACGCTCACAAGCGCGCCAACCGCAATGATCTTGCGCGGTCGCACGGGATTCGGAGATGGGGCCGGCCAGACGGCAGCATCCGTTTCCATCGTCTTTGGTGGCGGGCCCGTGGCCGGCCTCAAACCGGGGCTGCTTTGGCTCTCGCCTGACCAATTCAGCGGCGGCCTTGCCTTGTCCGGCACCCCCGTTTCCATCCCGTTCGGTCTCACCGTGCGGGAGCGCTGCACCTTTCTCCTGACATTCTGAGGTTCGTCTCCATGGCTTTCGAAGTCGCGGGCGCCCCGCCGATGACCTATGATCGTGCCCCGTCCCGCCCGGACTGGTCACGGCCCTGGGTCGTAGAACGTTCCTTTGTCGACGGCGCGACCATCAACGAAGCCGTGACCATGGAGACGCGCCGCAATCAGCGCGTCGGAAACATGACGGCGCATGATGGTGATCGCCAGGCGGGCTGCGACATCATCGTCGACTCGATCACCGGAACCGTCACTCTTGCCGCAGGCTCCATCTATGTGCGGGGCGATGTCCGGCCGGTCGGTGCTGCGATCTTTCATGGCGTGCCGATGACCGGCGACGTGCGCATCGGTGTGCGGCTGCAATCCACCATCATCACGCACGAGGATGACGAGGCGCTCAGGGGCCTCGGCCCGGGAACGGAGGCGGAAGGAGAAGATATCGGCGCCCGCGAGATCCTCACGCTTGTTTGGGCGCTGGCTGACGATAGCCAGATGGGCGCGTTCTATCAGGTCTATTTCCTGCAGAACGGCACGGTTATCGACCAGACGCCGCCGTCGACCCTGTCGGGCGTCCAGAACCTCATTGCTGGCTACGATTTCGGCCTCGCCGGACATTATATCGTGTCGGGTTGCGAGGTGCAGGCCGTCGGCAATCGCGGCCAGGGGCAGGTTTTCTCCATCGCCGCCGGCGAAGCCAACATTCTCGGCTACAAGAAAATCCGGTATGGCGCGCTTCCCCTGATCGTGCCCGAGGAATTCGATGTCGAGGCAGTCGCCGCCGAGCCGTCGACCTGGGCTGGCGTGACCGGTGGGCAAACCACCGTGACGGTTCAGCGTGCTCCGATCGCCTCGGTGTCATCGGTTGTCATCGTCAAGCGTGCCACCCAGGTCGTCACGCGCGGACCGGTGCCTGGCGGTACGGATGCATTGCAGTTCGCCTCCGTCGTGGCAATCGAAGAGGTGAAGCAGGGCGGTACCACCTATGCCGCAGGCACCGATTATGTTCTGACCGGTGGCAATATCTCCTGGGCTCCTGGTGGAGCGGAACCCTCGGCTTCGAGCACGTACAACGTCACCTATCTCTACAATATCAGCGTGCAGCCCGACGAGGTCACGCAGACGACGATCAAGGTGTCTGGCGGCGTGCAGGGGCAGCCCATCCTTGTTTTCTATACGTCGAAGCTGCCCCGCATCGATCTCGTCTGCCTCGATCGCTTCGGCCTGCCCGTCTACGTCAAGGGCATTTCGACCCGGCAAAGTCTCATGGCACCCCAGCCGCCCTATGGCCTGCTCAAGCTCGCCGAGGTCACCAACACTTGGATGGGCATGCCGGTCGTCAACAACAATGGCACCAGGCGCGTCCCGCAGGATGAGTTGGTGCGCTGGATCGAGCTGCTGCGCTCTGCGGTCTCGGTTCTCGATCGCCAGGCGTCGCTGAACAAGATCGCTGCCTCGTCGCCGGTCGCCAAGCGCGGCATCTTCACGGACAATTTCACGACCGATTTCTATCGGGATCCCGGCGCCCCGCAGACGGCCGCCATCAACCGCGGCGTCTTGCAGCTTGCCGTCGACCTGATCGAGATCATCCCGGCCGGCAACGCGCTCCTGACCCTTCCCTACACAGAAGAGGTCGTGGTCCGCCAGCCGATCGCCTCGAGCAGCATGAAGATCAATCCTCATGCCAATTTCAACTCGATGCCCGCCGAGATGAAGCTCGAGCCGAACGTCGACTATTGGAAAGAGACGGTGACCAACTACCTGTCGCCCGTGACGCAGGAATTCGTTGCCGCGCCGGGCCAGCCCCCAGGCCAGCAGACCTTGACCGTGGTCGAGGGGACCAGCCAGGAGACCGGATCTTTCATCCGGCAGATCCCGGTCAAATGCACGGTCAGCGGCTTTGCTGCCGGCGAGAACCTCGCGACCCTGACCTTTGCGGGCGTCGATGTGAAGCCGGCTGGAACGCAGACCGCGGATGGTAGCGGCATCATCGTCGTCAACTTCAATGTGCCGGCGAACGTCCCCGTCGGCACCTCTCGCGTTCGTGCGACCGGAGCGGCCGAGAGCTTCGCCGAGGCACTCTATGTCGGCAACCACGATATCGACGTGGTGACGGCCCGCATGGTCACGCTGATCAGCCGTGATGCGCCGCCGCCGGTCACCGTGATCAACAACATTACAAACGTGACCAATGTCGTGCAGACCACGACGGTGGTGCGCACCCCGAGCACCTCGATCAACACCGGCAGCGAGCCGACACGCGGGGGAAGCAAGGATCCGCTCGCACAGTCTTTCGCGGTCCCGGAGCCGCGCCAGATCATCGGCGTGAACTTCAAGTTCACCGAGATCGGCAACCGGGCCAAGGGCGTGCGTGTCCAGTTGGCGACCATGGACAACGGCTTGCCGACACAGGAAGTGATGGCCGAGGCCTTCATCAACATGAACTTGCCCCAGGTCGGCGAGATGGTGCGGCCGCGCTTCGGCGCGCCGGTCTATCTCAACGACAGCGACCTGTTCTGCAACGTCACGCTGACCGACGATGCCGACCATGCCGTCGCGGTGGCGAAACTTGGAGACCTCGACCCCGAGACGCAGCAGCGCGTCGCCGCGCAACCCTATACGGTCGGTGACCTGTTCAGTTCGTCCAATCGGGCGAGCTGGTTGGTGATGCCCGATACGGATCAGTTCTTTGAAGAGGTAGCGGCGAAATACACGGCGTTCACCCTCTCGGTCGAGATATGGTCCGGCGAGCTCGACCAGGTCAGCGATATCGCCATCCGTGCGACCGTCGATATTCCGACCGAGGTGGCCCGCTTCCACTTCGAGTTGGAGCGGGCAACGGGGGAGGTGATCAAGCTTCTGCCTGGTCAGACCTGGTCCTTTGCCGAATATGTCAGCGAAACGGTCAAGGTGAGGGCCGTGTTGCAAGGAAACGAGAAGATCTCGCCCATCCTTTACCCCGGCGTGCAGATCGTCTGCGGCCGCATCAGGCAATCGGGCGACTACATCACCAAGGCTTGGGCCGCCGGCAACCCGGTTGCCCTGGATGCCGTTTTCGCCAGCCTCATCCCGGCCAACGCCAGCGTCTCGATCGAGATGGACAATTCGGACGGAAATTGGGTGGCAATTCCGCAAGTCCCTGGGGGCACTCAGCAGCTCGGGGAAGGTTGGACAGAGCCTTCCTTCCAGCGCCCGTCCTTCACCGGCCTCAATGGCCGCCTGCGGCTCAGGCTGCAGGGCGGCCCAGCGGCTCGTCTTGCTATCGCGGATCTCCGCGCCTTCACGCATTGAGGCCTGACTGATGGCTGATACTTACGAGCCGCTGCGCAATTATCCGATCCCGGACGAAGGCAATAAGGTCTCTGGGGAATTCCCCAGGAGTCGCGACGCCATCAAGATGATCGCGCGGGATATCTCGGATCTCTTCACTGCGGTTGCCGGCAAATCGCCGTTGGGCCATCAGCATGCCTTTGCTGATGTCCCCGGACTGCAAGCGGCTCTCGACGCTAAGCTCAACGCCGGTAGCACCTTTGCACTGGATGACCTGACGGACGTCGATGCTTCGGGTGCGGCGAACTTCATGGTTCTCGCGTCGATCAATGGGCGTTGGCAGCCATGGGTGGTCAGCGCCAACAACCTCGCCGATTGGGATGTGAGGTTGACGGCATCGAAAGTTGCCAAGATCAATGCTTCACAAGCGTGGACGGCAACGCAGGATTTCACGGGTGCCACCACAAAGGTCAAGTCGCTCACGGCGGGCGCGAACATTCAGGGCGACGACCAGGCGGCAAGTACGAAGTATCTCTATGATTTTTTTGTCTGGTTGAATGCCAATGGCGCGATCGTTCCGCAGAACAGCCCCAATCTAACGGGCAATCCAACCGCTCCGACACCCCCTACCGGTGACAACGATACGAGCATCGCTACCACGGCCTTTGTGCAAGGGGAGATCAATGGCCGGCCGAAGCTGAAGACCTATTCGGCAAATGCCACGTTCTCGCCAGCCGATACGCACTCGATCATTCGGCTTGAGGGGGGCAGTGCCTATAGCTTGCCGGACAATAATTCGTCTCCAAAATCGATCGAATACGCGATTTTCAATGCGACCAATTCCACAATCACCATCACGGCCGCAGCGGGCAATTATCTCTACACTAGGAACGGCATTTCGGCATCGGGGGGCACTTATACTCTGGCCCCCTATGAAGCTGTCCTGATCAAGGCGGCGAGCTGGGATTGGTATATTCTCGAAAACAAGCGACTGAACATCGCCTCGGCGACGGATTTCGCCTCCGGTACGGCCGACAAGATCCTTGAAGCCTCGGCGGTTTGGTCGGCGGCGGCGCCCAAGCCTGCCACCTGGGCAACTTCCCTTGTTCTGGATTTCTCCAAGATCAACCATTGGTTTGTGATGGGGGGGAACACAACGCTTGGCATTCCTACCAACGTTAAAACTGGGCAAACCGGATATATCTCGATCTACCAGGGGAGCACCGGCGGACAAACTATGTCGTTCGCTTCCTGTTGGAAGTTCGCTAACGGCGTCGTGCCGGCGCTTTCCACCGGCAACAACGCGTGGGACAAGCTTTACTATCAGGTGGAAGACCCGACACCGGGTTCCGTTCGGATTCACGCGAACCTCGTCAAGGGGATTGCCTGATGCTGCCCGGCGATACCGCAAGTATGATCGGGTTTCTTCGGGCCGTTGTGCCTCAGATAATCGAGCACGAAACGGCCGGAACCTATAATGACGTTGTTCCGCAATACAACGTGATGGTCATTGAGGGCTTTGCTGCGGCCGCCGGCGGATGCAGCACCACCGCGAGTAGCTATGGCCGCGGTACGGCGGGCGGCGACACGACTGTGCCTTCGCTGTCACTTTACGCCCAGGGTGGCCAGCCGCCGCAAGGTACCCTCAGCAACAGTTCGCTCGGCGGCCTCGGCGGGATCGCCACAGGCGGCGATGTGAATATTACCGGCCAACGGGGCGGCGGTGCCTACGCGTCATCGAATCCCGGCGGCAAGGGCGGCGATAGCGGCGGCATTGGATTTGGCGGCGGCACCGGTGGTGCTGCCCGATACAGTGGCGGCGGCGAGGCGGGAAGTCCCTACGGCGGAGGCGGCGGATCCGGCTTGAATGCCTCCGGCGCCTATTGCGGGGCTGGCGGCGGCGGCGGGTACTTCAAGAAGACCTACTATTACGGTCAGGCGGGGGCGCCGATCCCCGGCACCACCCTTACGAGCGTGGTGGGCATTGGCGGTGCCGGCGGAACTGCGGGCAATCCCGGTGGCGCCGGTGCAACGGGCGGCCTTCGCATCACCATCTCTTAGCCTCACAACATTGGAACGCGCATATGCTTGTCCGCATATCGACCTTGCTGCCTTGGCGCGGCGAGCCGATCGATGATGTCCTGCATCCCTCCATCATCGAGCAATTGTGGTCGGCCGAGGAATTGGCGGCCGTAGACCTGGCGATCCCGTTGCCTTTCGAGGTGCCGCCTGGTCAGGTGACCGTCGGAGGCCCGCGTTATCTCGAAACCGACGATGGGCAGGTTCAGACCGTCTACGATACCGAGGATGCTCCGCCGCCACCCGTGCCGGAGGATCTGTCTCGCTGGCAGTTCTTTGCCGCTGCGGCGCTGGCTGGGGTCATCTCCCAGCAAGAGGCCGAGGACGCCATTACGGGGCCGCTACCCGGTCCCTTCGTGGCTTTCATCGATACCTTGCCGGAAGCCGAACGGTTCGGGGCGCGGATGCTGCTCAAAGGAAACCAGATCTTTCACCGACATCACCCGTTCGTCGAGGCCTTCCTCACCGCGAACCAAATGACCGACGAGCAGGCCGACGCGATCTGGCGCGCCGGCGCAGCCCTCGGCGCCTGATCTCAATCACAGGGGAAACGTGATGCGCATCCTGCTTTGCGGGTTGCTGGCGCTCGCCCTCGCGTCATGCGCCACGCGCCAACCCGATGCGCCGATCTGGGCGCGCACGGCGAAGGAAATCGGAAAATGGTAGGCCTGTTCATGATTGTGGCGTTTGCGATCGCCAATCATATTCGTGGCGGAGGCGGGTTGTTCGGCCCCCAAGTGGTCGCACTCCTTCAGCGCATCCCGGGCAACGGTGATATCACCGCCGCACCGATCGTCGCCCTGTTGGCATGGGCGGCTGGCGTTTCCGCTTTCGGCCTCCCGCCCTGGGTCGCTTGTCTCCTATTCGCGCTGTGCTGGCTCGCATGGTCGACGCCTGCGTGGGGATTTCTCCAAGGCCTCGGCCGCGGGCACGGGCCGATCGATGTCCGTGAACCTAGCTGGTACGAAGCTCTCTTCATTCGCTGGTCATTCGGCAGTCCGCACCTCGCCTATGGCTATCGGACGACCTTGTTCCTGATCCCGACCGGCATCTGTTTTGGCTGGCCATGGCTCCTGCTGGGGCCCCTGCAGGTGGCCGCTTACGAGATTGGCTGGCGGCTCAGAAACCCCGGCATCCCGATCGGCGAATTGATCACCGGCGCTCTTTGGGGTGCGGCCCTCTTCATTGCTTCCTGAGTGACCAACGATGCCGGCGCAGCGCAATATCGAAATCTGGAAGGGAAACACCTTCGAGCGTGTCTTCGTCCTTCTGAACGGTGATCGTACCCCTGCCCAAATGGCCGGCTCCGAATTTGTCTTCCGGCTTGTTTGGCAGGGTGGCGAACTCCGCAAGACCGTTGGTGACGGCCTGTCACTCGATCCGGCGACTGGTCGCCTTGCCCTGGTGGTCAAACCTGCCGAGACGCGTTTGCTGCCGACGGGCTCCTACGCCGTCAAATATGAGCTCGAGCGTCGCGTCGGCGATTGGCAGGGCACTCTCTTGTACGGCTCGGTCACGGTGAAGGAATGGGCCAATGACGATTGAGGTGATCGAGATCCCCATTCCGGCCGAGCCGGAAGTGATCGAGGTCACCACCCCATCAGGGCCTGCTGTGATCGAAGTGCAGGTCCCTGGCCAACCTGGTCCGAAAGGACAGGACGGCGAAGGCGCTCTCGACGACCTTCCCGACCTGACCCTGATTTTCAACAACGGGATCGTCTGATGTCATTCGCCACCAACATCCAGAACCTCGCGACCCGCATCGCGACCGAGTGCAAGGCGCTGCGCACGCTGACCAACGGCAATGCCGCCGATCTGTCCGCCTTGACCACGACGGCTAAGTCCAACCTCGTCGCCGCGATCAACGAAGTGAAGGCCGCGGTCTCCGCCGCCAGCGGCATTGATGACGGGGCAACAAGCACGGGGTCGACCTGGTCGTCGTCGAAGATCCAGCAGTCGCTCACGGCAGCGATCGATGGGATCCTGAACGGTGTCCCGTCGGCGCTCGATACCCTGCAGGAACTGGCGACTGCACTTGGCAACGACGCCAACTTCTCCGGTACCGTGACCGCTGCACTGGGCAACCGCGTCCGCTTTGACGCGGCCCAGACGCTTACCGCACCGCAGCAGGCCCAGGCCTGCGCCAACATCGGTGTCGGTGACCCGACTACCAACTTCGTCACCACCTTCGAGGCCGGCTTGGCATGAGCCTGATCGACCAGATCGGTGCACTTGCGACCCGCATTGCCCAGGAAATAAAGGGGCTTGGTTCAGTCTTGCCGACCGGCGGCGCCCTGGTCCGCCGCGACCCGGCGGGATCAGCCCAGGTCGCGGCGCTTCAAGCCCAACTGATCTATTCGCCTGCCACCCGGCCGGCTTACGTACAGCAGCCGATTTTCATCCGGTCGACCACGCCGGACGGGGCACTCGACGGGGCGAAGACCTTTTACTTCACGGTCCTGGTTCTGACCGCCGAAGGGCAATATTGGACCGAGCCGGAAGTTGCGGTGGCCATGGGCGGCAACAACACCGTCGAATGGCAGACACAGATCTACGATGCATCCAAGATCCAGGGGATTATCACGTTCCGGAGCGAAACCCCAGGCAACTACCTCGGTCCTGGCGCCGGTGCGGTCGACCAGAATGTCAGCGGCCCGCAGGCCGGCACGGCCTGGATCTTCGTCGACAAGGGCGCAGCGCCGCTGCTGGCCATGAACCCGCCTGCTGCCACGACAGTGCCCTTCCAACTCCATGCGAACGGCCTGGACCATACTGGCACGATCTCGGCCAAGGACATGGTTGTGACTGCCCCCGTCCCTTCGGATGCCGACGGCAACCAGCTGGTGCCGGCGGTGTGGATCAACGGCAAGGTCGCACCTGCCACCAAGGGCGCTTTGCAGGTCGACTTCGATGGTAACGGCGCTGCGCTGCCGGCGAACCTGCTGAAGACGATCAAGCTGAACTTCCCCGGGCGTATCACGGGGTGGAGCGCCTGGGGCAAGCCAGTGGCGGGCGAGACATCAGGCAGCGCGACGTTCGCCGTCTGGCGAAAGGCCTTCGCCGACGGCGAGCCGACTGCGGCTGACAAGATGTCCGGGGCCGGGCCCTCGATCTCGGCCGCGACGCAGAACACCGGCACCGACTTGTCCGACTGGACGGGGGCGACCTTCGGCGAAAATGATCGCGTCACGATCGCCCTGACCAGCGTCAGCAACTTCGAGAAACTGTCCGTCAGCTTCAGCCTGTTGAAGGCCGCTGCCTGATGGCGACGTCCTGGGATCCCGCCCACTGGCATGTCCAGATGGCGCTGAGTAACGACAACCTGACGATCACGGCGACGACGGGATACTCGGTCTGCGGCATCGCCGTGGATCCGATCACGACGAAAAGCATCTTCGGCCTGCGCCTCGATGACACCGACGGCAACGGGCAGGTCGCGCTGGGGATCGCCAACGCCGACGTCTACACCAGCAGCTATCTCGGCGGTGACGTCAATGGCTATGGCTTCTGGCCTGGCGATGAAGGGCTGTATTTCAATGGCAGCAAGATTTCGACGGCCCCGGCCGCCCGTTCCAACGGGATGAAGGCCTGGGTCGCGGTCGACCCCGCGCTGCGCAAATTCTGGCTTCGCGCCAACGACGATGCCTGGTTCGGCGGGACATCGCCTGATCCTGCAACCGGCAGCGGCGGGTTCGACATCGCCTTTTCAGGCGCCATCTATCCAGCAGTGGCTGTCACGCGCCCGGGTGAAGTCGCAACCGGTCTATTCGCTGCGGCTGCCTTGGAAAACGTCCCTGCCGGATTTGCCGAGGTCAATCCGTCGGCCGTGGTCATAGTCCCGACGATCACTGCGTTCCTCATCGTCTAGTCGCCGCAACCATCCGAGCTCAAGCCAACTCTCTTCAACCCCGCCCCGCCTGGTGCGGGGTTTTTCATTGGAGCCTGCCATGAATCCTACCTTCGGCGTCGTCTTCATTCCCGACAACAACGAAACGCAGCCGCCGAGCCCGGCCGAAATGTCGGTGATCGGCCTCGTGCTGCCCTCTGATGGCGCGAGTGCGACCCTGTTTCCGCTCGACAAGCCTGTCAACTTCAATTCGAAGGATGCGACCTATCTCGCGGGCCTGGGCACGGGCGAGCTCGCCGACGAGGTGGCGCTGATCAACAACCAGCTCAAGGGCATCAGCGCCCGCATCATCGCCGTGCGGGTCGCCAAGGGCGCCACCGACACCGAGACCGTCGCCAATATCGTCGGCACCGAGGCTGCCGGCACCGGCATGTATGCTCTGCTTCGCGCCGGACAGCTGCTTGGTCTTATCCCGCGCTCGCTGGGCTTTGGCCGCTATACCGGCATTTTCAGCCGCGACGCCGGCGGCGAGGCTCTCGCCAACCCGATCCTGGCTGCTCTGCCGGCTGTGCTCGAGGCGCTTTTCGCCACCGCCAAGGTCATGGGTCCTGGCACGACCCGCCAGGACGCGCTCGACCTGCGCGAGACCATCAACTCGGATCGCATCGAGTTCATCGACCAGACGCTGCTCGTCGCCAAGGGCACTGACACGATCGAGGTTTCGAGCTCGGGCGCAGCGCTCGGCATTCAGGTGCAACTCGACCACCTGACCGAGGGCGTGCCGGTTCGCTCGGTCGCCAACAATCCGGTGCAGGGTATTCTCGGCCTCAAGCGCTATGACGGCTTCTCACTGACGGATGGGGCCACTGATGCCCAGCAGATGCTCGCCAAGCAGGTGGGCGTAGTGGTGCGCGGCCAGCAGGGCGTCGAGACGGCGATCGCCGATTCCGGTTTCTCGATTGTGTCCTTTGCCGGCTGCGGCACGGATGAGCTGTGGCGCTTCATTTCGGCCAAGCGCACCCGCGACTGGCTGCACCTCACCTTGCTGAAGTCGATCCGCAAGCGCCTGGCCTCCAAGATCTCGGTGGCCGGCATCCAGGCCGTCGAAAACGACATGATGGCCGTGCTGCAATGGGCCAAGCACCGCGGCTACATCCTCGGCGGTAAGGTCGGCTTCGAGCGGGACAAGAATGAGCCGGCGAACCTTCGTAAGGGCGCCTTCCGCTTCTGGTTCAGCGCCGAGGAGCAGCCCGACCTCATCCTGGTCGTGGTCGATTCCCGCCGCGATGCTTCGGCCCTCGACGGCATGCTCGACACGCTGCTGACCCAGTCAACCACGCTCATCGCCGCCTGATCACGCGCGCCGGCGCGCCCGGCGAGCATCGTTCGTCCTTCCCATTCCAAGCCCCGCCAGCCGCGGGGCTTTTTCTTTGGAGACGCCCATGTCCAGCCTGATCATTCAGGAAGCCGCCAACATCTTCCTCGGCGACGACAGCCCCGACAATTCGAAGCATCGTTCGCTGCAGTCGGCCAAGCTGCCGACGCTCGAGGAGCTTACCCAACAGCACCATGGTGGCGGCGCCATTGGCGCGGTCGAGGTCGGCGGCCTCGGCCTTAAGGAACTCGACTCCACCTTCAAGCTCGCGGGCTGGGACCCCCAGGCGATGAGCATGTTCGGCGTTGGCGGCGGCCGTCAGAACTTCACAATCCGCGGCTTGCTGCGCAACAAGGATCTGACGAACAAGGCAATCACGGTGCGTGCCATCCTCAACGCCCGCCTGGTGACCATCACCCCCGACGAGTTCAAGCGTGGCGACCTGCTCGGCCACGACTATGCGCTGAAGGAGATTTTCCGATACCAGCTGTTCTATGACGGCTCGGAAAAGTACTTCTACGACTACCTGACCTCGGAATGGCGCGTCGACGGCGTCGATCAGAATGCCGAGGAGAGGGCTGCCCTCGGCATCGGGTGATTTTGCGCGTTACGGTTTCGCCTTTGACAGGATCGCGAGGTTATCGACGGTGATTCCGAGCGTTCCGTTGATGCGCGAAACCGTTCCCTGCAGCCTGGCTTGGCAACCTAGCTGACAATCGCTCATGAGCGTCTTGCGCGTTTCGCGCGGCAATCCGTCGATATCCAGGCGGGTAGTGACCATGTCGTCGGCATTTCGCTTCAGCCATGCCTCGCTGATCACAAAGACGAAGCCAGACATTTCGACCTTCTGCCCGAACAGTTGCTTCTGGTCGACGCGATAGTCCTCGACCGTTGTCTGCCGGTACTCGGCTGCACCCGCTGGGCCAATCGCGGCGAACGCCAAAGCTGCAACTGCCCCCGTGCCCCACAGCCTCGCCATTTCATCCCCTTTGAATCGTGGAGTTCAAACCATGTCTGACAATCCTACGCTGCCTGCTGCGGAAAGCTATAGACCGCAAGCGACCTCGCGGGACGGTCGGCCCCATTCCGAAGAAGTCGAACTCGACTGGCCATTCGAGGTAGCCGGAAAATGGTGGGCGTCAATCACGGTGCGCCGCGTGACGGCCGGTGAGGTCGAAGCCTTCACCACGGCGCTCAAGGAGGCACGCGAAGCCGGCAAGCCGCTCGATGGCATCCGCTTGCCGATGGTCGAGGCCCCCGACGAGGTCTTGGCGCTCCTCGATCCTGACGACGAGGATCGGGTCGAAGAGGCTGTCCAGCGTTTTTTGCCCCGCCGCTTCCGGGCGCCGGAGGCGCCAAGGCCAGCCCAGGCGACTGGCGAGGGCTCTTCGCCGGCGTGATGCACGGGCTCGGTCTATCCCTGGCCGAGTGCCGCGAAATGGAATGGTGCGAACTCGTCGCCTGGTGGGGCGAGGCTCGCTGGCTGATCGAACGGCGGGGGTCGTCACATGGTTAACCTCGTTTCGACCCTGACCGCCCGACTGATCGACCAGATCAGCGGGCCGGCGAAAGGGGCGACTGCTGCCGTTACGAAACTGTCAGCCGCCGAAAAGGCGCTCGCGAGGCTGGAAGCGCAGGCAGGCAAGACGACAGCCCTGAAAGGCCAGTTGGAGGATCTGGCAAAATCGAAGCGGGCTTGGGTTGCGCAAAAGCAGGCCGTTATCGATCTCGCTCAGGCGCAGGCGAAACAGGCCAAGTTCGTCGGCCCGCAGACCCGCGAGACGACGAAGCTGATCGCGGCGCAAGCTGCCGAACTCGGCAAAGCCCGCGACAAGCTGAAGGCGCTCGGCGCGGCTATGGAGTCGAACAAATCGACGGCTATGGCCACCAAGCGCGGCCTGGAGCAGATTATCGGCCCGATCAATACGCTGGCATCAGCCGAAGCGAAGCTTGCCGCCCATACCAGCCGTGCGAACGCTGCCTTGAAGCAACAGGCCGCCGCTGCGCAGCGATCGGCTCGGCGGCGCGAAGCCCTGGGCACCGTGGGCGGGGCCGTCGCGGGCTACGCGGCGTATCGCGGCGTGGGCTATGGTCTCGACGCTATCCAGCAGGCGGCCGACTTCGACATCGCTGTCCGGAAGATGCGCGTCTATTCCGATCTCAAGGCGGGCCAGGACGCCGGCTTGATCGCACAAGCCAAGCGTATCGGCCAGCAGACGCAATTTTCCAACATCGACGTGGTGCATGCCCAGGCTACCTCAATGCAGGGCCTGTCGGCCACCTTCTCGCCGGAACTCAAGGCTGCAGTAGCGGAGGGCATCCTCGAAAACGTCAAGAATTATGCGACCCTGATGGACGCCAATCTGGCGGAAGGCGCGGAGACTATCCGCACCTATCTGGCGACCACCAGGCGCGACATTTCCTCGAAGGAAAAGGCACTGTTTGAGGCCAATAAAGCGACCAACCAGGTCGTCAAGATGGCCAAGCTCGGCGGCATGTCGAACGAAGATGTGCAGGGGTATCTCAAATTTGCCCTGCCTTCCGCCACGGCTGCCGGCATCACGCCGGAGGCGGCGCTTGCCATGGGTGCCGTTTTACGTCGCGGCGGTTATCGCGGCGAAGAAGCCGGCGTCGCAATGCGCAACTTTGCCAACAAGATGATCTCGCCGACGGCTGGCGGCAAGGCTGCGCTGACGGCCGCCGGGCTCGACTACAACAAGTATGTCAATCCGGCCCAGTCGATGAACGTCGACAACCTCATCACGCATCTCGGCAACAGCGTCGGCACTGCGGCAACCCCCGCTTTGCGCACCGCTCTCGCCAAGGTGGTGAGTGATCCCAAGCTGATGGCGAATTCCGCTGCGTTCAACGCCGCTGTGGCGGACGCCGTCGAGGGCCCAGCCAAGACCGGAAAGGGCGGCAACACCGCCAATCGCAAGAAGGTCTCCAAGGCCGCTGGCAAGTTCTGGAATCTCTCGGCCGAGAGTATCGATGTCCAACGACTGTTCGATGACCTGATGTCGTCCAATATGTCACTGGGGCAACTCAACGAGTTGTTCAGCGGCAAATTCGGCGGCAAGTTCGCGCTCTCGCAGCAGGCACGTGACGAATATAATGCTGCACGGGGTTCGATTGGGCACGCAGCGGAGGATCCGGATTTCGCCGCCAAAAAGGCGACGGAGGTGATGGCGGGCCTCGGCGGGTCACTCGAAAACCTGAAGGGATCCTTTGACAATCTGATCCTGTCCATGGGGCAGGCCAATGAACGTTGGCTGAAGCCGGCTATGGACGGCATTGGCAATGTGGTCGACGCGGTCTCTAACCTCTCCGAACCAGCCCGAATGGCGGCTACCGCACTTGCCGGTGTAGCGGCCGCGGTTGGCTTGACCAAGGGCGCGGGCGCCGTTCTGGGCGGATTGTTCGGTAAGGGGGGCGGGGCTGAGGCATTGATCGGCTCGGCAACCGCGCTTGATGGTTCGGCCGCGGCGTTGACGCGGGCGGCTGTTGCCCTCGGCGGCAAGGATGTTGCCAGTAGTGGGGCTAAGGCTGCAGCTGGAGCGGCTGCGGCGGGTGGTACGGGTTGGCTTGGGCGCGTCGTTGGCGGTGCCGGTCGCATGATCGGCGCGGCGGGCGGGATCCTGATGATCCAAGCCGTTGCCAATTCAACGTCGCCATCGGAAGACAAAGCACTGGCGGACGCGGCTGCCGGCACCAGCGGCGTTCGGGCCAAGTATGGCGATGATACCTTACGGGCCGCCCGCTCGGCTTATCAGCCTTGGTGGAAGCGCACTTCGACCCTGGACGCATCCGACAGTGACGATCAGTCTTATGTCGATCGATATCTTGCCGGAGGCGGCCCGTCACTCGCCCAAATCGCCGCCAAATACCCGCAAGGTGCGACCGGCATATCGCGCGCGCCCAATGCCGGTTGGACGCCGCCTTCCTCCGGGGGGCAGAACTATCAGACCGAGGTCGCCAAGGCGGAGCAAGCTGGTCAGCAGATCCAGCAGGCACTTTCGCCAACTGCTGCGCCGACTATTGACACGTCCGGCCTGCAGGCGGCCGTCGCCCTGGCCGAACGCTTCCTGTCGCTGATGCGCAGCGCCGGTGCTGCGGCGATCAACACATCCCATCTGGCGCCCAAGGCCGTGCCTGCGCCGATGACGACCCCTGCTTACGGCAAGGGCGATTGAGGCACCCACATGCTCTATCAGCTCGGCGGCACGCAATTCGATGTCGTGCCTTTCAACACGCATGAGACTGACCACGAGATGGGCGGCGATTTTGCCGCCAAGGATCTCATCGGCACCATGCGCGATCGGGAATTCGTTGGGCCATCCGACGAAAAGCTCACCTTCTCCTGCCGGATCTTCCCCGCGAAGTTCGGCGGCCTCGAGGAGTTGGAAGGACTGCAGGTCGCAGCAGTCTCCGGTGAGCCGCAGATCCTGGTGCGGGGAGACGGAACCAATCTCGGCTGGTGGGTGATCGACAAGGTCGGCGACAAGGCGACCTTCCTCGATATCAAGGGCGTCGGCCGGGTGATCGAGGTGCAGATCGCGATCACCCGGGTGCCCGTGCCAGGCAAGACAACCATCCTCGGCGCCCTGTTGCGCCTGTTCGGATAGCGCGATGGCAAAAGAAACATTGACGGTCAGTGCCCAATACACGCCGCTCGATCTCCTGATCTGGCGGCGTTTTCGCGATGGCAGCGCCGGCATGGTCGAGGCGGCCTTCGACGGTAATGCCGGCCTGGCCGATGCCGGGCCCTTTCTGCCGGTTGGAACGGAAGTTCAGGTCGACCTGCCCGAAATGCGCAGAAACAAGCCACGGCCGCTCGTGAGGCTCTGGGATTGATGGCGCGCCAGGCGGTTTTCTATGTCTCGGTCGGCGGCAAGGATGTCTCAGGATCGCTCGAGCCCTATGTCGAATCGATCACCATCACCGATGCCTCCGGCTCGACCTCGGATGCTGCCGAGATCGAATTGAACGACGCCGACGGGCAGATCCTGTTGCCTCCGAAGGGCACACCGATCTCGATCGGGCTCGGCTGGGCCGGGGAGGGGACCATGGTCTCCTTCGAGGGTGTCGTGGATACCACGCCCTCACAGGGGGGACGCGGGGAGGGTACTCGGCTTTCGATCACCGCGAAGTCAGCCGATCAGAATGGCAAGCTGAAGGAGCGCAGGCAGCGCCATAAGGACAAGGGCAAGTTGAAGGACGTTGCCGAGGCCTGGGGCAAGGATGCCGGCTTGTCGTCAGTTCATATCGATGAAAGCCTCGGCAACGTCGAGCGCGACTATTGGGCCATGCTCGGCGAAAGCTATACCGAGTGGGGCGTGCGCATCGCAGCCGAGCTCGGTGCGACTTTCAAGGTGGCCGGCGACAAGGCCGCGATGGTGCCGCGCAATGCGGGCAAATCGGCCTCCGGCAAGTCGCTGCCGACCATCTATGCCACCAAGCCGGGAAACCTCATCGCCTGGCGGATCTCGCCCACTGAGGATGCGCATCGCTGGCAGAAATACGAGGTGAGCTGGTACGACGCCAAACAGGCCAAGCACCGTAAAGAAACGGTCGAGGTCAAGCCGGAAGAGGGCAGCGACGGGCCGCCCGCTCCAAAGGCCGGTCATGTCCATCGCTTTCGCGCCGCCAGCAAGGATGCCGCGACCGCTCGCGCCAAGTCGGCCAAGGCCGATGCCGAGAGGGAATCGGGGTCTGGCAGCATCACGATCGACGGCGATCCGTCGGCCCAGGCCGAGGCGCTTTGTATCCTCGCCGGCACCCGCGACGGGGTTGACGGCACCTATCGCATCGACACGGCCAAACACAGTCTGTCGCGAGGCTCCGGCTACATCTGCGAACTGACTTTGAAGCAGCCACAGGGCGATGCCGGCAAGGACAAGCGGGGCTCGAAATAGGCCACCGCGCCATCTACCTGAAAAACTGGATTTCCATCATGATTGACCGCAAGCGTCTTTACGATGCCGTGCGGCCGCTGTTCGGCGGCCATTTCACGCAAGCCCAGGTGAATGGCGTTGAGGCCATCTTGGAGCGCTGGGAGACGGCAGAAGGTAGCGATCTCAATCGCCCCCGCATGGCCAGCGCACTGGCTGCCGCCTTTACCGCAACCGGATCCGCTATGCAGCCGGCAGATGGCGATCTAGTTGCCTTCGCCCTGCGCTATGGCCCCAACGGCGACGGTTGTATGGGGCCTGCTCCTCGTCTGCGGGGCCGGCGCTCCACCGCTCCGTCCGATGATGTGACCGCCTTTCTGGCGGCAGCCGACGAGATCGCCGCCTGCTTCCTGCTTGGCCTGCGGGTGACGGCATGAGGCTCGTGCCCAACTGGCGCACCGTTCTGCGGCGCGCATGGACCCTTCGCCTGCTCCTGCTCGCCGGCCTGTTGTCCGGGCTCGAGGCAGCGCTGCCGCTCCTCCCCACATGGCTGGCGATCCCTGATCGCCTCTTCGCCGTGCTCACCGGCGTGACGGTCGCCGCGGCCTTCGTCGCCCGCCTCATTGCTCAGAAAGGAATTTCCCATGCCGACCCAGAAGATCCGGTCGAGTAAACGGGCCGCCGGCGCCATTGCCGCAATCATGTCGATTGCGACGGCGATCGGCGGTGTCTGGTATGTCCGCCAGCCTGGCGGCGACGCCGTTCCCGCCGCCGTTGCTCTCGCCTCCGACACCCTCATCAGGCCCTGGGAGGGGACGGAGCTTCGCGCCTATTATGACCGCGTCGCCCGCCCGCCGGTCTGGACGATCTGCAGCGGCGACACCCGCAATGTCCGGCCTGGCATGGTCGAGACGCCGGCCGGTTGCAGCAAGCGGCTGAAAACCCGTCTGGCCACTGAGTTCTATCCCGGGCTGAAAGCCTGCGTCGATGGCTTCGAGGCCAAGCCGGTTGCCTGGCAGGCGATGATGATCTCGCTTGCCTGGAATGTCGGTGTCGGCGGCGCCTGCGGTTCCTCTGCTGCCCGCCTGGGCCGAGCTAGCCAGTATCAGGCGAGCTGCATTGCCGCGACCGCCTTCAACAAGGCGGGTGGCCGCATGATCATCGGCCTGGTCAAGCGCCGTGAGATGGGCGACGCCACGCGCATCGGCGAGGCCGAACTGTGCGTGTCGGGGCTCTGACATGATCGCCACCGCCGTCGCCTTCCTCACCACATCGAAGCTCGGTCGGGCCCTTGGCGTCGCCGCGCTCGTGCTTCTCGCGCTGGGCGGTGTCTATCTCGCCGGCCGCCACGACCAAGCGCGCAAGGCCGAGATCGCCGCCCTCGAGGCCAAGCTCGCCATCAAAACCGCTGACCTGCAAATCTCCATGGCGCTGGCCGACATCGCCCAGGATGAGATCCGCGCGTCCGAACAGGCCGCCGCCGCAAACCAGGACAAAATCGATGACTATGAAAAGGCCCTGGCCGAGCGGCCCGATACTCGCTGCGCTCTTGGTGCTGACGACGTGCGCCGCCTGCGCGCGCTCAACCCCGCCCCTTGAGCGTTCCCTGCCGGCCGCGCCCAGCCTGATGGCGCCCGTGCCGGTCCCTGCAATCCGCGAGGGGATGGACGCCCGCCTCCTCGCCGCCAAGGCGCTCGGCTCGACGGCCGCCGCCAATGATCGGCTGACACGCTCGCGCCGCTGGTACGAGCAGGTTCGCCGCTGCTTCGCCGCCCCCCAAACCCCCGATTGCAAGAAGGAAACCAAGCCTTGAGCGACAGCGGCGAAAAGGAACATTGGAGCGTCGACAAGAAGATCCCAGCCGCCCTGGTGATCACCTTGCTCCTGCAAACTGGCGGCATCGTCTGGTGGGTCTCTTCGCTCAACAGCCGCGTCACCGTCGTTGAGGAAAAGGCGATCGCCACCCGGCTCGACATCGACAAGCTCAAGGATGTCAGTGGCGAGGCCAAGGAGCGCTTTGCCAGGACGGAGACGACCCTGATTTCCGTCGTGGAAACCACGCGGCGCGTCGAGTCCAAGCTTGATCGGCTCCTCGACGACCGTCAGCCCGCCCGGGCCAACGGCCCGCGCTGAGACCGAGCGCGGCCGCCACGACCGCCGCCAATCCCCATCACAATCGGAGTTTGTTATGTCCGAACGCCTTCCGGCGCGCGGTGCACGCGCATGGGATTACCTGTGCCTGCTCGCTGCGGTTCTCTTCGTTTCCTTCTCCCTGTTCCTGGTGTTCGCCACCATTGAAGGGGCGCGTTCCTGATGTCGCGTGTCCCTGGTAAGCATTTGACCCCTGAGGAGCGCGAGGCGCTCGTCCGTCTCATCCTGTCCGGCGTTGCGCCAACAATCGCCGGCCGCCAACTCGGTATCGGCGAGAATACTGCCCAGCGTATTGCTCGGGATCTCAAGACCGGTGCTTCGTATGCTCCAACTGCTGAAGCTGCGGCGCCGGCCGATCCCGTCGAGTTGCGGCGACTGCGCGATCGTGCCGAGAAAGAGCGCAAAGCCAAGGTCGACGCTGAGCGGCGTGCCGCCAAGGCCGAGGATCTGCGTTCTGCCGTATTCGGGCTGACGGCCGAGCCGCTGGAACCGGTGCATTTCACGGTCCAGCCTGGCGGGACCGGCCAAGCCGAAACAATCGTACTCTTTCTCTCAGACCTTCATTGGGGCGAACTCGTCGACCTTGCCCAGCTTGACGGCCTCAATTCCTACAATCTGGCGATAGCAGGGGCCCGGCTCGGCCGCTGGGTTCGCACGGTGATCGACCTTGCAACCCGCCATTGGTCCGGCGAGCCACCCGAGCGCATCATCCTGGTGCTCGGCGGCGACATGGTATCAGGCGAGATCCATGCCGAACTCGCCCGCACCAATGAAGCCTTGGCCCTGCCGGCCGTGCGCGACCTGGTCGGGCACCTGGTCGGTGCCATCCGGGCTTTCCGGCGTGAGATCGGCTGCCCGGTCGACGTGATCTCGATCGCAGGCAACCATGGCCGCACCACCTTCAAGCCCGAAGCGAAGCAGATGGCCGAAACCAGCTATGACACGCTGGTCGGTACCCTCCTCGAAATGGCCCTGCAGGCCGACGAGGGCGTCGCCTTCTTTGCGCCGAAGTCGCCCGATGCCGTGTTCTCCGTCTATGGCTGGCAGGTGCTCGCCACTCATGGCGACCGCATCGGCTCACGCGGCGGCCAGGGCTTCATCGGCCCGGCGGCGACCGCCGCGCGCGGATTCAAGCGCCTGATGGCCGATTACGCCACCCGACGCATTCACCTCGACCTCATCCTCGCTGGCCATTTCCACACGCCGCTGCAGCTTGAGGAGGGGTTCATCAACGGCTCGCTACCGGGCCCGACCGAGTACAGCCGCGACGGGCGCTTCCGTCCGCATCCGCCCAAGCAACTCTTCCTCACTATGCACCCGCGTCGGCTCATCGCGCAGGTGCGCTGGATCGAGGTCGGCCGCCCGGAGGAGGGCACGCTGTTCGAACCGCGCTCTATCGACCAGCCCTTGCGCCCACGCTACCGCGTACCGGCCATCCGCGAGGTGGCGGCATGAGCAATACAGGCAAGATCAAGGTTGTCGGCCTGTGCGGCCTTGCCGGCAGCGGCAAGACGACGGCCGCCAAGGCGCTCGAGGGGTATGGCTTTACGCGTCTGCCCTTCGCAGGGCCGCTCAAGGACATGTGCCGGTCGATCCTCTCGCTGCGGGAAATGGCCGGGGACCTCAAGGAAACCCCCAGGAAGCGCCTTGGCGGAAAAAGCCCGCGCCAGTTCATGCAACTGCTCGGCACAGAGTTCGGTCGCGATCTCATCGGCCCAAACTTTTGGGTCGACCTATGGCTCGAATCGGTTGGCGAGGCCGGGCTGGAGGCGCTTGCCGCCAACCTCGACGGCGCTCTTGTCGTGGCCGACGACGTGCGCTTCCCCAACGAGGCGGCCGCCGTCCATAGCCTCGGCGGCTTGGTAATTCGCATCGAGCGGGCAGGCGCCGGCAGTTCCACCGGCGCGGGCCATCCCAGCGAGGCGCTGGACTTCGAGCCCGACCTCGTCGTGCGCAATGTCGGCAGCGAGGAGGATTTCACCGAGGCGATCGCTGATGCCATCGCAGACTATGCTTGGGCGGAAAATATTAGTCGACTGGCAGAAGGGTAACCGATTTGGAGAGCAGCATCATGCGATCTTCCTTCGGGTTTTGGATTTGGACGCCGTGATATTGGGGATCTGTGCTGATGCAAAACCATGCATCCGCTGGGCCTTGGTCCGGAAAAACCGCTGCCCGAAGAAGCAGTTGACCTTCGCACTGTTGCACTGACCCTACAGGTCTCTCGACCGCTAGTCGACTAATTGGTTCTGGGTGTAGGAGTGCAATTCTGACTCGGCGCGAGACATCGAACGCCGGGCTATCTCCAATCTCGCTGTGCATCATGAATCGCCCAGCATGTTTGCCGCTCATGATAACAAGAGAGTGTTCGTGACCTCCAGAGTGTTGGAACACGACACGCATGGCAAGCTTGGCGCCTCCGGCATCTTCCATGCCATTACCCCTCCGATTGGGAGCCCCTATTTGTACGACCGCGCCGGTCGGCGCAGTTGTCCATGTGGGATAAATCGTGAGCTCGTTAAGTGGAATCGTCTCTAGATGGTCCATGCTTGTTACGCACTGCTCGGTGCGTCCCCCCTTGGTGTCACATGCCAAGGCTAGGAATTATCCCGTGACCCAGATGTGAAGCGCCAAGTTGGTATTTGACGGCTCCAGCTGCGGGCGTATGTTCCCTTTATGTTCTTGGAGGGAATCGCGATGCCGGTGTTGGTCGCCGTGATGATGCACATGTTTTTCAGCCCGCGCGCTGGCGGGCTGAATTATTGTGTCGAGGACTGGGGGCGCGTTGGCGAGAAGGGAAGGCGCTACGAGACCATTGCCGCGTGCGACGGCATCATGATGGCTCGGCGTGCCTTCGGCGTTGCTGTCGAGGAGCGTCCGCGCAACCATATCCTGCTTCGTCATGGTTGCCGGGTGGTGCAGGATTCAGAAAATCCCGAAGATCGAAACAACCCGCTCAATTATCCGGAGCGGACGGCTTGATCGGGTCGAGCACGTCTGCCTCGTTATAGGCCGGCGAATTCACCTTCGTTGAGATCGGCCACATGTCCATCAACTCGGCTGGGAAGGGCACGATCAGGTCGCGGGGATCGGGCTCGATGTTGGCGAGCCAGCGATCATAGTCCTTCTGGTGCAGGATGAGCGGCATCCGATCATGGATCTGCCCAACCAGGCTATTCGGCGCGCAGGTGACGATCGTAAAGGTGCGCCGAATCTCCTGGGTAGCCTTGTCGGTCCAACTCTCCCATAGTCCGCCGAGCGCGAACTTCGAGCGGTCCTTCATGGCGATAGCGTAGGGCTGTTTCTTCGTGCCCTTCTTGATCGGCTTGCCATCCTCGAGGATCTTCATCCACTCGAAAAAGGCGTCGACCGGGATCAGGCATCGCCGGCTCTTGTAGGCGCCGCGAAAACTCGGCTTGGCCGTCAGATCCTCGCCGCGCGCGTTGATCGGATAGGGCCAGTCGCTGGGGTCCTTCACCCATGAGGGAAGTAACCCCCATTGCAAAAGGTCGTGTACGTAACGCTCAAGGCCTGGCTGGCGGCGGATCACCCACAAGAATTGCCGCGGCGATCCATTGTGATGCGCCTTCCATGCCGCGGCGATCGTTTCCTCGGTCGCCCCCATCTCGGAGAAGATGCCGGGTAGCTCTGGCCCGGACTGGTGAACGCGGCCGCACATCGCCTAACCCCTCCAACGAGTTTCCGCTCCGCCGTCTGTTGACATGGCGGGGCATCGGGCGCGCCAACGCCCTCCGCTTCGGGCAAAATATCCCATCCACCCGAAAAGCCTCACTATCACGAAAAGGCTACCCGCCACGCGCGCCCGGGCGCAGGGCGAGCTTAGCCATTCGTGGATCACTCTCAATGGAAAATTATGCGACCCGTCCCGTCATCCCCCTCAAGCCGCTGGCGGCATGGATCGGGGGCAAACGCATGCTTGCCAGCCAGCTTGTCAGGCTTATCGACTCTGTCCCTCACGCAACCTACGCGGAGGCCTTCCTTGGAATGGGTGGCGTTTTTCTGCGCCGTTCACGAGCGCCTCAGAGCGAGGTTATCAATGATCTCTCTGGCGATGTGGCAACGTTCTTTCGGATCTTGCAGCGCCATTATGTCGCGTTTCTGGATATGCTGCGGTATCAAATCACCAGCCGCCGCGATTTCGAGCGGCTTGTCACGGTCGCGCCATCGACGCTGACGGACCTGGAACGGGCGGCCCGCTTCCTCTATCTCCAGAGGCTATCCTTTGGCGGGAAGGTGGCCGGCCGGACCTTCGGTGTCTCCCCTGGCTTGCCCGGCCGCTTCGATGTGACAAAGCTCGTGCCTCGCCTCGAGGAGGTTCACGAGCGCCTTTCGGGTGTGGTGATTGAAGGGCTGGACTATGCGGAGTTCCTCCGCCGCTACGATCGCCAGGAAACACTATTCTACCTCGATCCCCCATATTTCGGTACGGAGGGGTACTATGGCGCCGACATGTTCAGCAGGGCCGAATTCGAGAGGATGGCTGAGCAACTCGCAACAATCAAAGGGCGGTTTATCCTGTCGATCAACGACACGCCAGAGATCCGCTCGACATTTGCGCAATTCGACATCGAGGCTGTCGATGTGACCTGGTCGGTCAGTCAGTCCTCTCCTGTGCAGACAACGGAGCTAATCATCACATCGCCAGGCCTGCGGGCCTCCGTTGCACAAGACCTCTTCTCCCATTCTTCTCGGATATAGACCTCCGATTGAGTGGGACCTTGGCCGAAATATCCATGATAAAACAGTGGGGCCCTATGCGGTCCCACTGTAACCTAAGCGGTTGTGGGAAGAGGAAAAGTTCAGTCTACCTCTGAATATCATGGGGGAATTAAGTTCGGCTACGAACGAATAGGCCTCAGCTAAGTTTCCGTCGCTGTATCGTCAACTTCAAATAGGAAGTGCTTGCCAATATTTTCTAGGTGAAGAAGTCTATTCTTTAGTAATTGCGCTTTCAAGCTTGGTCTAACGTCGTAATAATTAGCGCCGACGCGCCCCATATTATCTATGAATTCCATCTCGGCGTTTAGGTACTGCCACGATTGCCGGACAAGATCATCCCAACTTTGGATATCGATGTAGTCGATGGATTTGCCATCAACTATAGACGCGCGGATTTTACTCTCCGTAGCCTCAATGAGTTTCTGCATGCGCTCTACTTGGTCGATCGGGTATCCGTCAACGTCAAGGAGATTAGGAAAATGGTAGGGCGCTGATTTGGATATAGCTATTTCGATGCCTTTTATGAGTTCTATTACGACAGTCCCTTGCCTTATGATTTCCTCAAATTCCATGTAATTGCGAATATTACGGTGACCTATATCCCCCAAGTCAATTTCGTGTACCAATTTATTACGGTTTTCGTACAATTCTTGAATTGTAGAGCCGGTCGATTTTCCCTCTTTGTCCTTGACGTCAAGCAGATCAGATAGCGCATCAGCTGCATCCATCGCCTCAAGGACGCGGCTAATTGCTTGAATATATCCCGCATAGGTCGAGATACTGGAGGCACTTGCAAGCAAGTGAGGTATTGTTAACCCCTCCGAAATCATCTGAGCTAGTTTGGCATCCGAAAGGCCTTGCTTAATGTCGTTTAAATGAATTCGTTTAGGGTCAAAGGCAAATAGATCATAAAGCCTCGATTTGGCATGCCATTCGAGACAGGTAACAAATCCGACTTGATAATATGAGACGAACTCATAAAAGGCCGGATGCCATCGCTCTTTTAATATCGGCTGAAGATGACTAGCTGCGTCCGAAGCGTCTTCAACTAGAGCCTCAAGCCGAACTATCGCGGAGATCGCGTTAAAAGTTGACACTTCGGTTGTGAGGTGGCGTTTCGCAAAGTCAATTTGCGGCAGTATGGGCTTGCTTGACATTCATTTGGCTTCGTAGAGCTGACAGGGTTTGATAAGGCGGTAGGAGTTGCGGTGCCGCAGGAAAATTAGCATGCCTTGGAATTCTTGGCCGAGCAATCGAAGCCGGGTCTTGCGCCACAGTACGGCTGGGTCGATTGGTTTGCACTTCGCTTCTAAGTCATTGATTTGTATAAGGTGATATCTGAACTAGTTTGTGGATTACCTTAGCATTTTCAACGCTTGGCACAGGAATCATAATCCGCGTGTCGGGGGTTCAAGTCCCTCTCCCGCTACCATCGGATTCACCGACAGATCGCTCAAGAGCGGCGCAAGGTGGCCAGTCACTTCAAAGACATATGGCTCGTGCGCCTGCCTTGGGCGGATGGTTACGGCTTCAACGAACACCCGGAAGAGATCGCGCAGGTCGGCAGGGATATCGCCGAAGCTGCCGCTCAGGATGACGTGCAGCATTTCCAGATTTTGATGGAAGGCCTTCACGGCGGTCGGGTGAAGCTCGATCACCTTGGCCTCTTCGCTGACCGCGGCGAGTTCGGCCTCATACCGATCTCGATCGGCTCGTAAGGGTGCGCGAACAGGGGGTCTAAGTCAGTGATCACATGGCTCGATTTCCGACTTTTCGGCAATGGCGGCGGCCTCGGAGCGCCCTACCACGATCAGCGCTTCTATTGGCTCTCTGGCCAGTTCTACACCTTCATGCATGGTTTCGGCGCTCAGCTGCACAGCTTCCAATGGCGGCATCCTAAGCCTGGCGAGCGGCGGCGGATTTGTGGGCGTGATTTCGTGGTGCTGCATGGCAGCCGACGTGGTCCACGCGTGCAAGTGGCATGGTGCATGGTCGGCCTGCCACGCGATATCGACGAGGCAAATGCGGCTATCCGGCAACTTGAACAAGATCTTGGGAGGATAGGATGAGCGCCCTGTTCTCCATCGTTCCCCTGCGCGGCTGGCTGATCATCATCGGCGTTATCGCCGCTGTCGGTTTGGCCTGGTGGACAGCTGAAGCCCTCAAGGATGCCGGCGCTCAGCAGGCAATCAACAAGATCGAAACCCAAGACAGGAGCGCGGTCGATGCGGCTGGCAAAGCTCGGAATGTTCGTCGTGCTTGTGTCGACGGTGGCGGCGTGTGGGACACCGCGACTGGCAAGTGTCAGGGGAGGTGAGTGCAAGGTGTTCGAGGCGCCGGCAACGGTGATCCTCGGGCAGACACCGGCCGATCAGGGCTGGATTGACGATACGATTGAAAGTGGCGTTGCCGCCTGCCACTGGCCCCGGCCGAAAGCGAGAAGTGCGAAGTGATGGAGGAGAAGCCCATGCATACGCCTTCCTGGTTCAAGCCACAGGTCGACATCGGGAGCGGCCTCGCGGTGATTGGCGTGATCATCGCCGTGGTCACCAACTACAACCAGCTCCAGAACAATCAGGACAGGGTGAAGATCTGGCAGGAAACCCTAGAGAAGCAGATTGCCGAGCGGCGCGTTATGATCGACGCCCGTTTCTCCGCGATCGAGGCGAAGATCGCCCCGATTGAGGCCGTTCAGTTCCGCCTTGGGAAGCAGGAGGCCGATATCGTCGCAACCAATGCCAGGGTTGACCGCATCGTCGACAGCTTCTCGGATCAGCTCAAGGAGCTGCGCAAGGACGTAAACGCGGTGGGCACGAAGGTCGAGGTGCTCACCCGTTCGCTTGAGGATTAGAACCGCCTCAACCGGCCGATGGCAAACGGGCCGCGCTAATTAATCTTCAATCTGACAGCGACGCATTCACTCTCCGGATCCGGATGAGGAACGAAGGGGAGCTCTCTTACTGTTGCTAGAGAAATCGCCAATTCAACCCCTCCTTCTTCTTCGAGAAGGCAAGCGGAAGATTCTCAATTTTTTCTAATACTCGCGCCGTTGAGGTGTTGCCATGGCTAATTCACTATTTGTTCTCATGGAGAGTGCCGAGGGTGGAGAGAGCGATGGAGTGCTATTTATCCGTGTAGGAAGCAATTTACCGAAATAAGTGATGTCGACGTTATCGAGCGCTGTTCCGCATACCATATGCCTTTGCGCGAGACTTACGACAGCGACTAGCGTTGAATGCCAATTGGAGCGGTACGTGCACTATCGCACTTGCTGCGACATTTTTACCGCATAGTTGTCAAATAGGAGTTCACTGAACAGTTAGCGCCGTTACAGCGTTTGACACGGCCGGGATTCCTGTTCATAGCTCTAGCGCGGTCTAGACCGGTTTCGGCGTCAAGGACCATCGTTAGCATTAAGTCAATAGTTTTCTTGCTAATGACATAATGCTCACCATATTATCAGGGGAGCGCTTCGATGGATGTCCATCGGCGCATAACTGGGCAGATATCAACGACTGGCGTGGTGGCATGCTGGTCGGAAATTGCTGCCTGTAACGGAGGCTACTGTGTCGCACGAAAATAGGAACGGGCTCCTTGAATGCCTAGCTTCCGATCACGGAAGCGATTTGGCTGACGTGAAGTTTTTTCGTGGGCTGCGTAATGACGTCATTACGGCAGAGGAAATCTGTCAGCAGGCGCACTCGGCAATTATGCAGGAGAAGTTAGGGCAAGCGCTTATTTCGCGCGATGCACCACGCAGCACTTTTCCTGTTCGCGATGTACAAGAATTCGTGAATTCCCTCTAGAAAAATCTTTAGCAAAGCCGCAAAAGAGCCTAGGTTGATTCCTTAGGCTCTTTTTTTGTGCGAGTAAGCATGCTGCTAACACGTATGATCCAACACTTCTCTGCAGTTAAGACTCTGCCTGTCGATGTAAATGATGTCAGGGATTTCTTAATCGCGAATGGAGTGCAGGACGAAATCACGTTTGTTGGCGTCGTGTTCGATCCTCAAATCATGTTAGGTCAGTTTAAGAGATTTCGGCGGCGAACTGGCGTTTACGGCGAGACGTTGAATTGCGCAAATGTTTACTATCATGCTGGCGCCGAAGCGAATTGGCAGCGCTTTATCACTTGTAAGGAATTAGTGCACCTGGCAAACCCGGAAGAGGCTAAATCCTCCTCTAGAGAATCGATCGTAGAGTTGGTCGACAAGATTGGTCTCCCTCCTGGGATGCAGGACGCGCCCAATGATGGCTGGGCGACTAATGTAGATAGGCTCGCAGAGTACGTTGCTATCGCGCTCTTGTTGCCACTTGAGGCTCGTAACATTCTTGCAACAGCGATAGCGGATGAGAGTATTCCGATCACTGAAGCTGACGTTCCTCGCATTGCAGATATCCCTCCACGCTATGCGACGATCGCAATGCGCGAATGGTGGCCTACATCAGTTCAACAACTGACTAGCATGGGCATATAGGGAAGACCTCAAAAAGGCTGCTAAGGGCGCCTACGTCAGCAGTTGACGCCACTAGAGCGGGTCAAGGATGTCGGGTTCGTTATAGGCTGGCGAATTCACCTTGGTTGAGATCGGCCACATATCCATCAAGTCGGCCGGGAATGGCACGATCAGGTCACGCGGATCGGCTCAATGCTGGCATGCAGTTGGTTCGCGAGGATCTGGCCAGACCGTGGAAGGCAGGGGCCGCTGCTCGTGAGGAGCGGCGCTTGTGGTGGTGCGGCCCAGAAAATTGAGAGTTGGCGGCCGGCGTCACCGTCGGGCCACCCTCTCGCCTTTGGCTTTAGACATTTCGCGCCTTCACCGAAGCGGGCTAATAGCACTGAACGAAAGCCAGCCGGTATCCGCAGCGATTTCCGTTGTAGCTCCAGTCATTCTTCGTATAAACGCCGCACCCCGGTCCGTAGGGAACACCGCAGATCCGCCGACATGCTATGTTGCTGTCCCATCCGTGCAGGCCATTTCCGCTGCTGCAGGTGATTTTGTAGGACATTCCAGGCCAGCCGGCCGGCGATTTTGTTCGGCAGTCTATGTCGTGTTCGCCCCAGCAAACAGCTTCCTGCCGCTTACTGCTCCCTGGCATGCTTCGAACATCTTTCCCCTGGGCCAGAGCATCAGTTGCAATGAAACCGAAAAGCACAAAGAACCAAGCCAACTTACCCATTGCCCCCTCCTTGGCTGGATAATTGTCGAGATCAGCATCGTGACACTACCTCCGGGCATGTGAGGCGTTCGTGACAAGCTAGGTGGGGTAAGTCTTCGGGGATGCGTTTTCTAAAATTCTCTCGGCTAGGGGTGTCCCAGCCATTGAGATAGCCGTAGAATTATAACCTAGGGATCTTGTCGGTGGCCGCCGCCTTTTTTTTTGCGGGCGCCCTTTCGCTGCGGCTTGGCAGCTTCTGCGCGTTCCCGCCGTCGCTCTTCGCGAATATTATCGAGCCGACGCAATCCTGCATCGAATAGGTTCTCGGCATTGCACTGAATTGTTCTCTGACGTGCCATTTGGGCGGCAACAATGCGCAAGCTTGCCTGGCGAATGTCCATTTTCGCGTCGATGATGGTCGCCTCGCCATTCGTCCAGAAGCGCTCTCTGTCTTTTGGCGACCAACTCTCCATCCACTCACGATCGGCCCTATTCCCGTCGACCGCGTTGGAGATGTCCCAGGAGGAGGGGAGGAGGCCATGGACCTTTTGATAGGCCTGGGCAGCCTCGATGCATCCGACCATGTCGCCGTAGATCTCGTATGATCGACCGCCGCCAGCGACCACCCGCAGGAAATTAATCGCGAATTCCCTGAGCGTCTTTTCGACTTCCTCTGAAGCTGCGTTCCTGGCTAGGTCTTTCTCCGAATTCTCGCTGACCAATTTCATGGAAACGACCCCGCCTGACGCTCCGAGGGCAATTGCATAGCATGAATTTGGTTCGGGGGAATCCTCACCCCCTTGCGAGCCATGCCAAGAAGTTACCCCGGGCTGAGGAGGCGACAATTAGCTCGCCGGCATCACTGGTCTCTTAGGATCGGAAGAGCTATGCCAGTTCCCGGATCAGGCGCCCCATTTCTTCACCGAAACGGAGCCAAAGATCGACATGCACAGGAGGGAGGCGCAGATAAGTGGCGACTTCGTCAACTGTTCTGCTCCCCTCCTCAACGCTTCGAGCCAGTTTTGCTCGTGCTCCCTCGGGCACCAAAACCGCCATGGCTTTGAAGACTCCAAGTCGATCATTTAAGGCAGCGGCCGGAAAGTCAGGAAGGCTTCTAATTTCAGCAGATAGGACAGCTGGGACAAGTGCCATAAGTTGTTCACTGGATCGGACGCAAGCTCCAGCATCATCAAAAACATGAAGCGCTTCTTTAACAATAACCAAGCGCTTCCAATCCATAGAAAGATCGGCACCGTAAAGAATGTCAGTGTATATCTCAAACTCACCGCTATACATTCCACCAATAGGAACAGCAGTTCGACGAAACGCGCCGCGGTAGGCTGGCGAACTTCTTTTGACCTCGTGCAGCGAAATTATCTTGTGATCAGTATTGTCCTTAATCCAGGATAATACTGAATCTACGCTAATCGGAAGGTTTTCTTCGGTCGAAAATGAATCGACGAGAGCTCTGAGTGTCATAGCCCTCGTCGATAACTAATTGGAGAACATTCCGCAAGATGTCACATTGCAGAAATAAATCTATCTACACTTACCTGGGTGAGATCCTCAGGAAAAGTGGTAGAGGACACCGATTGGCCAGAATCCACCTGAACAAAGCCAGCGTGTACCTCACGGCAAAATTCATCTACGGTGACCGGCTCTTCCCCAGGGAAAAACTTTAGATCAAGCACTCTCGATCCATTATTCTCCATAGGAAACAGCAGAGCAGCGAGACGATCAATCTCTTTCATGGCTATTTCCCTTTCATCAAGCAAAAAACGCCCACGGATTTAAAATCCGTGAACGATTTTTTTATAAAGCCTCAAGGCATAAAATGACTTATTGTCAAGGAAAATTCAAGCCCCAGTTGATTAATTAGATATGTCACGGAGAATAATTTTTTGACTCCGATAGGGGGATTGCGATTTGAAATCCAAAATGAAACAAAAATTTCACGGTCGCCGCCCCCGGAGTAATTAAGTTAATTTAAGGGGCCGTCTTCGCACCGAAATGTCGGTGCCCATTGAGACGGTGACCTCATATGCGCCCTTTTGGCTGGAGAGCAGTTTTTCGTTCCAGCTGAGTTATCGGCTAGTCGAGTAGGCTGTGATAGTGACCGACAGAGATCACAGCGTCTACGAATCTCTTCGCCGTAACTCGGTCCATAATCACGCTGTTCCCGTCGACGGTCAGGTAGATGCTGTCCGTTCCGATTTTGCCGTTGGAAAGCTTGGCGCCGTTATAAAATGACGATCGTCCAAACTCGACTTGCATGGTTTCCTTGCCGTCTTGATCGGTAATGGTTTCTTCGAAGTAGCAGGTCGTTGCCATCGTTGGCGCCTCCAGGTTGAGTTCCGGCATTCCCGAATCCTTAACGTGACGGGGGTGTGAAAGGCTAGTCGGGTTTGGATTGTTCCGAGGAAGTTCAAAGCGGCTTTAACCCACTGAAATCGCTGGACTGCTCAGATTTGAGCATACCCGTCGGCGTGCTGGGTTCGGGGCAGCCCCTTGTTTGAGAAGAGACCACGGATCCTTACCGGATCTTTACGATCCCAGTCTTTCGAGATCGGGATGTTTTTCCATTTTGAAAAAAAGACGAATTGCGGCCATGTTGAGGAAGGGCGTCCACGGGCCTTCGATCCAGGTAAGCCCTTCAAAGAGATGATTAGGAATGAAAGATGGGCCTCCTAGGTCGCCTATTTGGAAGAAAAATACAGAAAAATATCGAGCCGATCGTAGATAAGACCATACGTATAAAAGAATTATCTAATATTATTGGACTTTATATAAGAAAATCGCTCAAATACAATGATATTGAAATCCATCTGAGTTATGGTGCACCGCGTATCCGCTGGAAGGACGCGGAGGGAAATGGAAGAATTTTATATTTCGATGATTTGTATGATAAATTTACGAACGATCCCTCTAGCATAATAAGCCATATAGAAGGTCAAGTCAGGTGTGCAGAAACTATTTCATGGAATGACGACATAATTTCTCATGCTTTTGCGTATGTTGCGCAGAATTTACCTGAAAATGTGTGGCGCGCCTATATATATCAAGAATCAAAATGGCAGATTATAAATTACGAAGTTTCACGAAAAATAAGGACTTTACTTAAGCAAGCTCGCCCTGGGCTGGACCTTAGAGAGGAAGCGTTCTTTTACGGGGCGTTTCGTTCCTATTTTCATTGCACCACATTAGGGCAACGTCCGTTAGCTCCCTTCCAGCAATACCGTGGGAAGTTCGGAGTAGTTTTTGATCAGAGCGATATATGGAGGTAAGCCACCAACTAAATCCATGCCATTGGATTCAGCATAACAAAGCTCCTCTGGCATTCAGACGGGGAGAGGAGAGCGCTCCCTTCACACGGGAGGGGGCGCTAGTTCAGATCCCTCCCTCGGATTTGAACGGTGCTACCATCCCCGCACGGCCACCGTTCCCACACCATAGGGGAGGCTCTGTCGGGGAGAACGAGCGAAGCGCTCTCCCGCTACCATTTCTCCCATAGAAAAGATGATCGAACGGCAGCGCGTTTTTCGTGTGCCGTGCTGGCAGGAAGCCGAAACGCTTCCTGTGCCTACCATTGGTTGAACAGCTTGCGTAGCGTCGAACCTCGACGGCCCAACTGGCTGGTGTCTGGACGGAGTGGGGCTCGGCCAGGCACGATCGCAGATCGATAAAATGTCATGGGCCGCGGTCTTGGCGGCACTGGAAGGTCGTTTCTATCGCTTTTCATTGACCATTGCTGAGGTGAAGGCACCACAGAAGATAAGCTGATCCTTCTCCAGCGAAGATCGAAGCGGTTCTTTGAACGGCGTCGTCACATAGGTTCCGATCACAACGTCCCCTACCTGGGTGAAGCAACGGCGATCCATCAGACGCATCTGGTCCGGCGGTCCATTCTGGCCCCCTTGCCGCATTTCCACCTTGGTGCAGGCCATCTCGACGTTGTCGGCCTTGAGCGCGTGCGTTTGAATCGGGCCTGTCCAGTAGTTGTCTCCCAGTGCCTTCGTGCCCTCCTTAAGCCCCGCCGCCGTGGCATCCAGGAGTACGGCCTGCGAGGCGCGAGTGATGCCGCGGGCATTCTCGCCACTTACGGGCAGGATAAAGACCGTGGCCCGGCCGGCCTTGCCTCCATAAAAGGCAATGACCTGCCCGTTCGTTGCTGTTTTATGAATCTTGACCTGATTCATGCCTGCAACGCTTTTGGGAAGTATTCGCTCGAAGTCGCAAAGGTCTTTGGCGTCCACGGAGGTTGCAAGAACTGCAAGAGCGGCTATGAGGGTAGGTTTGAGCGGATGAAGCGGCGCCGTTTTTGCCTGTCGCATTCCTTGCATACCTCCTGTTTTTCAAACGGTCAGCTACGGCAGCATGGCCATTCGGCAGGCTATAGGTTTATCGTCGGCGGGGGCAATGGTGCATGCCTCGCCGGGGCGCATTTGCGGTGTTGCAGAACGGGTATTGGCGAAGCTTGATGACGTTTTGGGGCAATTGTCCTTTCAAGGACGATGGCAGTCCATCGCTACGGGAAAATTGATGACTTCATTGACGCGATCGGAAGATGGAACCGCCACGCATTCGCACCTGGAAGTACTAGTGCTAAAGAGGCGATTGCTCCCGAACTGAGTCACAAGTAGCCTCGATGGGCTTCCCGCCTGACGAGGATGGAGGCCGGAGGCCCGGATGACAGCCTCAGCAACCGTCCGCCCGGGCCTCCCTCTCTCATAAGATATCCATCGGCGGCATGCTCCGCCTACGGTTCAGCTTCGTATCGCCTGGGCCGGGATGGCACCTCCTCGCATGGCGTGCGCCCGATTGCGCTCCTGAATAGCTCAGCGATAGCCATCAAGGGTGCCGTCATCGCGTTTCCGTAACCATACCGATGTGGTCAAGTTCACGGGGACATATGAGCCTGGAGGCGTCGAACGCCCCCGACCGAAACCACGCGAAACAGTTCGGTGGCGATTGGAGCGGCGGCTTGCGGTGCAAATTGCTCCGGCCGGAACAGTGGCGATGACGGGGCCAGTGCTATTACATGCCCGTTATCGACGCCTGTCTGGCAGGAGTATATCGATGCAGGGTGCGATGAGGCGGGGCGGATTTCTTGCGGTCGGCCTGCGGGGAGGAGCGAGAGAGATCTGCAAGGGGCCAGTCCTTTACGGGGTTTCCCGGCCGAGCCCATGTGTCGGCCTTGCCGCGAAGCTTTGCCTGGGGATTGGGCTGGGCCTGTTCCTGGCTGCATCAGCCCAGGCTGGAAAGCCCGTGCGCTGGCAGCCTCTGGAGCTGTTCGGACGCAAGATCGCTCTCATCGATACGGACGACGACGGCCGCCAGCTCGAGGTCGAGGGCAAGCTCGTTGCCGAGAACGGCGTGATCGCCCTCGAGAAGATCGGCGTCATCGGGCAGGCCGGTTATGCGATCGGTTACGCCGGCAGCGGCGGCAATGCCTGCGCGCCTGCACGGTTCATCATTGCTTTCCTACCGGGCAAGCCGGCACGCTTCGACGGTCCCATCGGGGAATGCCAGAACGTGGAATATGTGAGTTCCGGCGTCGGCTTCGTCTTCGAGGAGACCACGTCCTATGGCAATGGTACCCGATGGGTATGGCTGCCGGAGACGGGCTTCTCCGCCCCGCAGAAGACGGCCACCGCACCCGATCCGATGATCTGGCAGAACGCGCTCGACCTGAAGGCGCAGCATCCCAGCCAGATCTTCAGCTATGGCACGATCGCCAGCCGGCTGGTCGAGATGCTCGGGCCGGACGAGGCGACATTCAAGCGCCTCCTGAACGGCTTGGGCAGCGTCGATGTCGAGGGCGATGCGGTGGTCGGCTCGTCCTGCCTGAAGATCCACTGCCCGGACGAGACGGCATTCTACATCGTCGACGTCTCGAAGAAGCAGGTCTTTCTGGCCTGGAAGGAAAGCGACAAGCCCATCGCCGTCCGGCCGGACGTGAAGGCCTGGCCGCCGGCATTCCGGCGCAGGCTTGCCGAATGGGCGCGCCCGTTCAAATAGGGACCTCCCGGCGAAGCGAGCTTCGTTCGCAACAGCTTGTTGGGGCGTGTTTTCCCAGCATGAAAAGGCTGCCGGCTTTCGGCAAAAAATGCGACATTGCAATCAGGAACGTCGGGAGCACGCGATGAAGAGCGGCAACTGGCTTGCGGCGGGCAGATTGCTCATGGGGGTCGCGTTCTGGCCCTGCAGCAGCCCGGCGCAAGCGCAGAGCTATGATGCCTGGCTCGCCTGGCCTGACGACTATCGGCGGGGGTTCGCCCTGGCCATCGTGATGGAGCAGCTCTCGACCTGTCTCGGTGACGGTTGCAGTATCACCCGCCATCGCCGGCAGTGTCTTGCCGGCATGACCGACAGGGCGGCAGTGGAACTGCTCGGTCGCTATGTGGACCGCCATCCCCAGGCCAGATCGCGCTCGGTCAATGCGACGATGGGCCAGGCGCTCTACGAGTTGTGCGGCCCGGCCCCGTGATGGACGCCGATTGGGCAGTCTGGAAACCACGATCCCAGCGTGAGGCGCGGGCGGTTCATTCTACCCGCACGAGCGTGCAGGATGAAGGGCGGTCCCCCCACGCGCGTGGCAGGCCCGGGCTCTCCCTTCGTGTCATTTCATGCAGGACCGACACAAAAGCGCGATAGGATGGTGCCTGCGCATGCGCGCTCAACACGGGTGAGGAAGATGATGGCTAAGGATACGACGATTGTGCTGGTCCATGGCTTCTGGGGCGGCGCGGCTCACTGGGCCAAGGTGATCACGGAACTCACGCGCCTGGGATATGACAAGGTCCGTGCCGTGGAATTGCCGCTCACCGGCCTGGCGGACGATGCCGAGCGCACCCGCAAGATGGTCAAGCAACAGGAAGGCAGGGTGGTGCTGGTTGGCCATTCCTATGGAGGCGCGGTGATCACCGAGGCCGGTGGCCTGCCGAACATCGCCGGCCTGGTCTATATCGCCGCCTTCGCGCCGGATGCCGGCGAAAGTCCCGGGGCGATCAGCCAGCAGATCCCGCCCGAAGCCTTCCCCAATATCGCGCCGGACAGCGATGGCTACCTCTGGATCAAATATGACAAGTTCGGCGAAAGTTTCTGCCAGGATCTGAGCGCCGAGGAGGCCCGGATCATGGCTGTCACCCAGAAAGCGCCGCTGGCTTCCACCTTCGGCGACAACGTCACCGCACCGGCCTGGAAGGTGAAGCCGGTCTGGTACCAGATTTCCAGTCACGACCGCATGATCGCTCCCGACAACCAGAAGCGCATGTCCGGGCGCATGAATCCGCGCAAGGTCATCACGCTCGAGGCCAGCCATGCTTCGCTCGCTTCCAGGCCGGTTGAGGTCAGCCAGTTGATCGACGAAGCGGCGAGCGCGATCGGTTAGGGCCTTTTCAAGGCCACGCCATCGTGCCCGATCCGATCTCGGGTCGGGCATAGTGGCCGGCTGAAGCGGATGATGGCGCGATTATTCCCGCAGCATCCTCGCGATATCCTCGATCGGATGCGAGGTCAGCTGCTTGGGGATTTCGCGGCTGATACGTTCCAGGACTTCCTGATGGAAGGCCTGCCGCAGATCGCCAAGCACCTTCGGCGGAGCGACCACGACCAGCCTGTCGAACTGGCCGGCATGGGCGCGCCGATAGAGCATCTCGGCAAGCCCGGCCGCAAAGCGTTCTTCGCCCAGCCGATGCCAGTCGGTCTCCTTGATGGCGCTGGTGCGGCCATTGGTGCCCGTGCCGGTACGCCCGGGCTGGTCGGTGCCCTGCTCCCGCGTGGCGGGGTTGTCTTCCTGCAGGACCTGGTCCACGGCGAGACCGGCGTTGTTGCCACGTCCGATCTGGCGCAGAAAAAGCGCCTTCCTGCCGTCACCGACCAGCACGAGGGTGTTCTTGTCGTCTAGGATCATGATTGCCATACCTCTTTGCAAGCAAATGCATCCAGGCGCTCAAATGTTCCTATATCAGGCTCAGGATGCCAAGTTTCCTGCTGCGCGACAGGCTGAATGTCGATCGAACGAAGCGCCCTCCATGCGATATCGCCTCGATTCCTGCGAGCTGGAGATCAAGCACAGAAGATAGTCGATATCGCAGCGTAAGGGAGCCTGTCGGTTTTTTCGAACCAATATGGGATGAATTCCTCCAGAATTTCTTCCTCCGATAACGCCTTGATTCCTCGCATTTTACGATCATCGGTTTCTATTTTGAACCAAAATGTACCGTCATTTCTTGAGCTGAAGCACCAGGAATTCATAAGACTGCTGTGCAATTTCGCACAGAGCGGAGCACCGGTCCGCTGTCATTGAGAGGCATCGGAAGCCTGTCGTGACAGAGGGAGTGCTGCCATGCCTCGCGACGAAACGCTGTTGGACTTCACCGAGGAAAACCACCGCCTCCGCCGCGTCTCGCGTGGCGATGCCGGCCGGCAATTCCATTTCTCCGTCTGCATCGTCGCCTTTCTGGCGATCGCGATCCTGGTGACCCTGATTGTCGAATCCGCCACCTTGAGGAAAAGGCCGATGTCGGGGCCAGGCCGCTCGGTATCGCTTGGCCAATCGCTACGCTAGAGCGTTTTCCATAGATATCGACGGGCTTTTCGATCATGCAAACGCATCCTGACAGGGCGTTCGAGCAAAATGCGATCCGGTTGATCGCGATATCTCACTCGTTTGGGGATTGGCGTGTGCCTGGCCGGAAAATCCGCCCCCTTTTCTTGCGGATGCCTGGTGCCTTCCGGTGTTGCTGCCCTCCGGTCCGGATCAGATCGCGAGCATGCGCAAGAACAGGCCGGACAGCAGATGGCACAGCGGCTCGGGCGCATGCTCGCCCGCGGCGATCGCGTCGTCGACGACACCGTGCATGCCATCGAACAGGACGAGCGCCACGGCGCGGCTTTGCGGGACGGCCCAGACTCCCGCGGCTCGGCCCTCTTCCAATAGGACGGCGAGCTGGGCAATGACCTCGTCCTTTTCGCGCGACTGTCGCTGGCTATGGGGGAAATCGTGGAAAACCACGTCGTGGAGCCGGAAATTCGCCAGATAGGTGGCAACGGCGCCGTTGATCCAGGCTGAAAGCCGGGCGGCATGCTCGTCGCGAGGGCAGGCCGCGATGGCCGCGGCGACTCGAGACAGAAAATCCTGCGAGAAGCGTTCGCGTAGAGCGCGGATGACATCCGTCTTGGTGTTGAAATAATGGTAGAAGGTGCCCTTGGCCACGCCCGCGCGGGCCACGATGTGGTCGACCGTGGTAGCCTCGATGCCATGGGCAATGAAGAGGTCGGCCGCTGCGGACATCAGGTCGTCGATCCGTATCTCGGCCGGCTGGATGCGCCGCCGGTGCGGTCGCTCGCCCCGGAGGGACGTACCTGTGCCTCCCGTCTTTCCGGCCATACCGCGCCTCTTGTGCCAGCGTTCCGAATGAAATGACTATCTGTCATATTTAGAACGATTTTGGAATAGCTTAAGACGATTGACCGACCGTCGGTCGATATGTATCGATGCCGAAAATTCCTCCGGTCCGGTGACGGTTATGCCTCCCTTACGCAGAAAGATCGCTGTCGCAGCGATTTATCTCGGCACTTTCATGGCGACCTTGGCGATCAGCATCGTCACGGTGGCGCTGCCGGCCATCCAGAAGGGGCTCGGCGCCGAGCTTTCCGATTTGCAATGGGTCGTCGGCTCCTACGCCCTCTGCCTTTCGGCTTTCATGCTTTCGGCCGGTCCCCTTGGCGACCGCTATGGGCGCAAGCGCGCTTGGCTCATCGGCATCGGCCTGTTCACGCTCGGATCGGCGATCTGTGCGGCGGCGACGTCCCTGGCCGTACTCATCACCGGCAGTGCCCTGCAGGGCCTTGCCGGTGCCCTGGTCATCCCGGGCGCGTTGTCGATCCTCACGCAGGCCTATCCCGATCCCGCCGAGCGGGCGCACGTCATCGGCGGCTGGTCGTCCTTCAGTGCCGTTTCTTTGATCCTCGGCCCGATGCTGGGTGGGCTGTTGGTCGACAATGTCGGTTGGCCCAGCATCTTTCTGGTGAATCTGCCGCTCGGCGCACTCGCCTTTGGCCTCGGCCTGATCGGCATCGCCGAAAGTGCCGATCCTGACCAGGCCGCATTTGACCCGCCGGGCCAGTTTCTCAGCATTCTGTTCCTGGGTGCGCTGACCTATGCGCTGATCGGCGCGGGGCAGGCGGGCTGGGCCGCGCCCACCACGCTCGGGGCTCTGGCGATCGCTGCACTGGCCCTCCCGGCCTTCATCGTGATCGAGGGCAAAGCGAGTCGTCCTGTGTTGCCGATCGATCTCTTCCGCAACCTGCCTTTCGCCTCGCTCAATTTCGCTTCCTTCGCTCTCGGCGTATCCGGCTATAGCAGCCTGTTCTTCTTCTCGCTCTTCCTGCAGCAGGCGCAGGGATGGCCGGCCACGCAGGCCGGCTGGCGGATGGCACCGGTCTTTGCCGCGATGGCGGTAACGGCAGTGCTGTTCGGCCGTCTCTCCGTCCGCTATGGCCTGCGGCGCCTGATGCTGCTCGGCTATATATTGCTCGGCGGCGCCATGCTGATGATGGCACGGTTCGAGCCGGACACGTCGTATGTCACCATCGCACCGCTTTTCATGTTGCTCGGCATCGGCATGGGGCTGGCGGTGCCGGCAACCAGCGCGGCCATCATGGCCTCTGCTCCGCGTGCGCGCTCCGGCGCCGCATCCGCGACCATGAATGCTCTGCGACAGGGGGGCATGACCATCGGCATCGCCTTGCTTGGCACCATGATGGCGGGACGCGCGGTGGCGACGATGGCACAGGCCCTGGCCGAAACCGGGCAGATGTCGTCGCTTGCGCTGGCCGGCTTCGCCGTACGGCGGCATGAGATGCCGGCTGGCCTGGCCATGGCTGCAGACGACTTCCGGCATCTGCTTGCCCATGCTTTGGCGGATGGGTTCTGCCTCGCCATCGTCCTTGCCGGACTGGTCGGGCTGGCAGCGGCCCTGGCGTTGGTGCTCGCCTTGCATGTCCGCGCGCGACGCCCACAATCACATCCTGCCCTTGACGATCTCTGACTTCTTTCAAAGGAGGGAGCCTGCCGATGCGATTCTGCCGCGAGGACGTGCCGAATGTCTTCATCGGCAGGCGGCGTCCGCGCACCGAGCGGCGCGATTGGGGCTGAACACGCGATTGTGATCACACTTGGCTGAGGGCCAGCCAGGCTTTCATCCACCGGCATGCGAGGGCCTCACGCCCTGCCGGTAGGGATAGGAGCCAAGGGGCGGTCGAAAGCGAACGCTACCCCGCACCGGAGGTCGTTTCTTCAAAAAATAAACCTCCTACGAGCTGATTCATGCAACTCGGGGCGCAGATGCCAGTTGGGAGGGGAGGTGTGGTGATCGCACGGGTTATCCTGCGTCAAGTCACCAAAGCATGTCTGACGAATGAGGAGGGATGGTATTTGGGCAAATATTCCCGGCTTAGCTATCAGGCTGCCTCAATATGTCGCGGTCGTCGGTAGTCGGTCCAGGCAGAGGTTCCTAACTATAACGAAATGTAATGTGCTTTTTTGCCCCAACGTGGCAAAATGCTGCTTTCATCAAACGTAACTCGGGGATCATTCCGGATATGCAGGAAGCTGACAATAATTTAATCGATGTTACGGTGGATATCGTCGCAGCTTACGTCGCCAATAATTCTATTCCGACGGACGGATTGCCATCTTTCATATCAATGGTTCATGACAGCCTGTCCAAGCTTCGCGAGCAGCCGGTAGTCGAAGAGGCTACCCCGTTGCGTCCAGCTGTACCAGTACGCAAGTCCGTGACGCCCGATTTCATCGTCTGCCTGGAAGATGGCCAGAAGTTCAAATCGCTGAGGCGGCATCTGCGTAGCAAATACAATATGTCGCCGGAGGAATACCGTAGCAAATGGGGCCTCGCGGAGGACTATCCCATGGTTGCACCCAATTATGCTGCAGAACGATCCCGCCTCGCCAAGGCCGCAGGCCTCGGGTCGTTGCGCTGGGGACGTAATACCCCGCCAGCCAAGACCGCCAAGGCTGGTTGAGCGCGCTTTTCGTCACATCTCGTGCAAAAGGCCGGAGGGACCCCATGCGAGGTCCTTCCGGCCTTTTTGCGTTTGACCAAAACCGCCATGGCGCCGCGGCTGCCTCGTGCCGCTGCAGGAAGCCTCACCTTCAGCCTTCGCGACCAGAGCGGAGATCGTGGGGGGCCTTCGTGCCTCACCGCCAGTCTCGATCGCTTCCGACCTCGATAAGATCGAGGAAGATCATCCTGGGCTTGCGTTCGGGATGCGACGTGCTGGACATCATGCGGCGGGCCGCGCGGCGAGCCATTGAGGCAGATAACTCCGCGCCGTCAGCGTAATGTCGCCTGTCGGCGTGACGCCGGCCTTGCCGAGCATCGACACGAGTTTGCCCGCATCGTGAAGTTGAAGGAGATCGACCGAACCGCCAACATGAACGCCGCCGATGAAGATCTGCGGGATCGTGGCTGCGCCGGTCATGATGCGCAGCACTTTGCGGATGTCACCGCCAAGGCCGCCAGCCTGCATTGCCACCGAATCAAGATCGACGGAACGAAAGGGGACGCCGAGGTCTTTCAGGAACCTGCGCACGGCCCAGCAGAACTCGCACCATTCCAGGGCGAACATCACCATGGGTTGGCCGGGATCCCCGATAGCCTGTTCGACGAAGCTGCGAGCATGATCGGGCGCCGGATCGACCGCTGCTACGGAAACCGCGGCAGGCTGTGCTGCCGGGACACCGAAGCGGCATAGTGGGGTTGAGTTCGAGATTTCTTGCTCGGCCGCATCCATCTCCTGTCCGATTGCCTCGAACAGCGGTGTCGAGAGGTAGCGCTCGCCGGTGTCGGGCACCATGAACAGGATCCGGCTGCCTGGCCGCGCCGTCTTCGCGACTTCGAGCGCTGCCGCCAATGTCGCACCGCCCGTGACACCGCAGAAAATGCCCTCCTGCCGTGCGAGTTCCCGGGCCAGACGCAAGGCCTGCGAGCCGCCCACGGGCTGGATGCCGTCGATCAGGTTCGAGTCGACGGCATCTGCGGTCAGTTTGGGAATGAAGTCCGGGTTCCATCCCTGCATGGGATGCGGGCGGAACAGGGGATGGCTTGCGGCCGGGGTGGCGTCGCTCTTGTATTGCTGGTCGATGCCGCTCGCCAGCATCGGGGCGTTTTCAGGTTCTGCCACGATGATCCGCGTGTTCGGGCTCTCGGCGCGCAGGACCCGCGCCACCCCCTTCAGCGTACCGCCGGTGCCCGCTCCGGTGACGAAATAGTCGGGGCCGCTCCCTCCAAAATCTCGCAATATCTCGCGCGCGGTGGTGTCGCTGTGAACATCGGCGTTTGCCTCGTTCTCGAACTGGCGGGTCCAGAACCATCCATGCGCCGCCGCAAGCTCGCGGGCCTTCTCGACCATTCCGGTTCCTTTCTCGGATGCAGGGGTCAGCACGACTTGTGCACCGAGGAACCGCATCAACTTCCGGCGTTCGACCGAGAAGCTCTCGGCCATCACGATGACCAGCGGGTAGCCCTTGCGGGCGCAGACCATCGCCAGGCCTATGCCGGTATTGCCGCTCGTTGCCTCGATGATGGTCTGGCCCGGCTGCAGCCTGCCGTCGCGCTCAGCAGCTTCGATGACGCCGAGAGCCAGCCGGTCCTTGACGGAGCCAAGCGGGTTGAATGCTTCGAGTTTGGCGTAAAGTTCGATGCCTTTCGGCTCGAGGCGGGCCAAGCGTATCACGGGGGTATTGCCGATGGTTTCGAGAATGGAGCTGTAGATGTCGGGCATGATCATTTCCTTTCAGGGGCGTTGGGACCAGTGCGAGTCAGTGGCGATGCCGAGTGCTTGAACCGGGTGACGCCTGCCGGAGGCCCGTCCGTCGGAGAGCAAGGCTGGTGCTTTCCCGACAACGGGGGGCGGTCGTGGCCGGCTGCCGGTTTTTCGTGCTGCGACGATTGCGCCAACGGTCAGCAGCGCTGCACCGGCTGCCTCAGCCATGCCCGGACTCTCATGCAGGGCGACTGCCGCTATGATCACCGAAAACAACGGCACGATCGCCGCGAAGACGGAGGCGCGCGTGGCGCCAAGCCGCCGGATGGCCTGGCCGTAGCAGTAGAGCGCGGCAATGGCCGACAGCAGAGACTGGTAGATAGTCTGCAGCAGCAGGTCTCGAGGGGCGGCCGTGAACAGATGTCCTGGACCGGATATGATCAGCCAGACCGGTGTGTAGAGCAGCAGCGATGCGACGCAAATGATCGCCGTCGCGGTCAGAGGCTGTAATCCCGTACGTCTGAGCGAAACGGTGTAGCCCGCCCACATGAGAGCCCCGACGACGAAGAAGCCGAGGCCGGAGCCGCCATGACCGGCATTCCATGTACCGGCGATCACGCAGCCTGCGCCCGCGACGATGCAGGCAATGCCGGCAATCAGCACCCGTGTGACCGGCTCGCGCAAGAACAGCACGGACAGGATCAATGTGAACGCCGGCAGGAGGCCGACGGTGATTGCACCGCCAAGACCGGCCGATGTCAGTCTGACGCCGGTGGCTGCGACGAGCGCATAGGGCGCGCCGGCACCGATGGCCATGAACACTAGCTGCAGAGGCGCTACCAGCCTGATGGTCGGCCATTCACGCCAGATGAGGGGCAGGAACAGAAGACCCGAAATGCCAAATCGCAGGGCGGCAAGGTCGGCGGCAGCAAGATCGCTGACCACGCCGAGGCGCGTCACGGTCCACCAACCGCTCCAGATCACTGCCGCGCCGAGCCCCGAGAGATAGCCGCCCGCACTGGTCGCCAGGGTGGGCCGACGAAGAAACTGGAAAAGTGCAGCTGCCTGCGATGCCAACGCTCTTGCGCGCAGAACCAGGCTGGCGCTCGGCATCGACGGCCTGCTTTGGTGAAGTTCGGGCATGTTGCTTTTCATCCGCAGTCTGGTTTCGTAATATGACTGCGAAATTGCGATGAACGCCGAAGTTAGTCCTTATCGGCGGCTGATCGTTTGCTGATCATTCCGAGTTTTGCGCGCTTCTACTGAGACTGGCCTCGATGCTGCACCGTTTCGGATTCTTTGAACTCGATGAGGACGCGCGCGCTCTCAGGTTGCGGGGAGCTGCGCAAAAGCTGCAGCCGCGCGTCTTCGATCTTCTGGTCTATCTCGTCCGAAATGCCGGCCGCGTCGTCCCGAAAGACGAATTGATGGATGCCTTGTGGCCAAATCTCCATGTCACCGAAGCATCCCTCCAGCGCGCCGTCAGCCTGGCCCGCGCGGCCCTGTCTGCCGGAGGGCTCGAGAATGCGATCCGCAGCTATGTCCGGCACGGCTACCGTTTTGCGATCGACGAGGCGAGCGTTGGTGCCGCTGTTCCGGAGTTCGACGTGCAGGAGTCCGATCGTGCCCAGGCCCTGGCGCTTGCCAAGGCCAAGGACTGGCACGGCGCCGCGATGGTCTTCGAGAGGCTCGATGTCGATGGACAGCTCTGTGCGGCAGACATCGATGTGTGGGCACTGGCGGTGGAATGCCAAGGCCGCCCTGCAGCGGCGATCCCGGTGCTGACCCGCGCGCTTGCCGCCTATGTCGCCGAGGGGCGGCCGAACATGGCCGCACGGGCCGCGGTGACAATCGCCAAACTCGAGTTGGAGCGCTCCGCCCCGGCCGCCGCCTCCGGCTGGATGGGGCGGGCTGAAGCCCTTCTGGGGGACATGGAAGACCCGCGGACCACGGCCTACCTTTTATGGATGAAGGCCCGGCAGGTGATCTTCCAGGGCCGTGCCGCAGAGGCGCTCGAACTGTCATTGCAATCGCACAGCGCTGCCAATGCCTGCGGCGATCCGGGCCTGATTGCACTCACGCTGGTCTATATGGGCTTCTACAACATCTCGCTTGGCCGCATCGAACAAGGGGTGAACCAGCAGAACCATGCCGCGGCCATTGCCTTGTCGAGCAATGTGGATCCGGTTTTCGGAAGCCTTGTCTACTGCAACATCCTGTGGAGTTGCCGTACGTTCCCCGACTGGTCGCGCGCCCGGCAATGGAGCGAAGGCTTCGACAGCTGGAGCGAGGCAAGTTACGCCACCATACCGGGAAGTTGCGATCTGCATCGCGCCGAGATCCTCGGGGCGCAACGCGACTTGACCGGTGCGCTTGCGGCGATCGACCAGGCTCTGCCGAAGCTCTCGGAGGAGGAGGCCTGGTCGATAGGCGACGGCTACCGCGTCCGCGGTGACATTCGAGCGATGATCGGTGATCTGGACGACGCTCGGAAGGACTACGCCGCCGCCTATGCCGCGGGTTGGGATGCCGAGCCCGGAAACGCGGTCCTGCTGGCGGAAACGGGCCAGGTAGGTGTGGCCCTCGCGGCGCTCGACCGGGTGCTCGATGGTGCGAGCTGGTACCATATCCAGCGGCGCGGAATCCTTCTGGCGCACAAGATGCGCATCGCAGCAATGGGCAGCCTTCGCGACGTTGCTTCCGGGGCATTGGCCGAACTGGAAGGACAATCCGACCGCTGGACGCAGCCGACCGTGCATGCACTCATCAACGAGGCGCACTATCTGCTTGCGAGCGACAATGAAGCGATCCGGTTTCTGGTGCTCGCCCGCCAGCTGTGGACCAGCGCCGGAATTGAGTACCACGCGGCCCGTGTCCGGCTGGAACTCGCCCGCATCCTGATTGCAGCGGGGGACATCGGCGCGGCACGAACCGAGATGGCCGCGGCAGAGCGCATCGCCGTCCGCATTGGCTCCCGCCGGCTTCGGATGCTGGCAGCCGAGCTGCAACCGAAATTGATTTCCGCTCCACCGCCCCACCGGGTCGCACAAGCATAGTCTGACCGTTGCCGGCTTGGTGAATGATCATTGCGAGATCAGCCGCCGGTAAGGACGGCCAAGCCACCTTGCCCTTAGGTTCCACTTCGTCACGCATGGTGCGTGGCTGCAACACGGCATGGCTCGGGTAATGCCCGGCCATTCGAAGGGAACGACGACAATGCAGCTTTATGTCATTCGCCGGCCAAGCGCCTGGGCCTCGCTCGCCGAGCTGGAAAAGGCCGGCGCCAAATCGGCCCAGATCGGAAACGAACAGATGTCGGATCGGGTTCGCTGGATCCGCAGCTATGTGGTGAACGAACCGGACGGTCGCATCGGCACCTTTTGCATCTATGAGGCCAAGGACGGGGCTGCCATTCGCGAGCATGCGCGCCGTGTCGGCATGCCGGGCGAGGAATTCTATCCGGTGGCGACCACGGTCGTCGTGCGTCCGGATCCCGTGCCGGCCGAAGCCGTCTGAAATATCGGCACCGTGCGGTCCACATGGCCGCCGGTGCACGAAGTCCTGCCCAGAGCTCATTCAATCGGAGAGTAAAATGAAACGTGGCTGTTGGGCTCTCGCCCTTGTGTCCCTTCTTGGCGCCGGCTCGGCATCGGCGCATTCAGGCGGCGAGGCGCCCTTGCTCGATCATGTCCGAAAAGCGAACGATCGGTTCAAGCATGTTTCGGCAGCGGTCGCTGAAGGGTATGCACCCATTCCCTGCGCCAGCGGCCAGCAAGGCGGCGCAATGGGCATTCACTACGTCAACGGCGCTTTCCTCAAGGATGGCGTCATCGACATCGCAAAGCCCGAAGCGGTGATGTATGAGCCAACTCCCGACGGCAAGCTCGTCCTGGTTGCCGTCGAGTATATCGCCTTCAAAGGGCCAGCCGCGTTGGAGGGCCACCTGTTCAACTTCAACAGCGCCCCCAACCGCTAGGGCTTGGATCCATTCTACGAGCTGCACATCTGGGCCTGGAAACGAAATCCGGCTGGCCACTTCGCCGATAATAATCCGAACGTATCGTGCAACGCCGCGACGTCCGAATAGGCAGGCAAGGCTGCCCTGAACGGGCGGCGTGACTGGTCGACGGCCCGGTGCGGCTTATACCAGCCTGCGCAAAGTTTGACTCACCAGTTCCGTCATTGCGAGCGCGGCGAAGCAATCCAGGAGCTTGAAGGCATGGAGTTTACAGTCCCTGGATTGCTTCGCTGCGCTCGCAATGACGGATCGGCCTTTACGCATCCTGGTCTTATACCAGAGTGCGGAAAGCTTGACCGATGCACGCTGTTCCTGGGACCGCAGGCGTCTCGCCTGCTCTTGGAAACATAGCGCTTCCAGATGCAGGCGAGACGCCTGCGGTTCCAGGAATGCCTCTCACCGATCGGGCAATCTTTTCGCGACCTGGTATTACACGGTAAGCACGATCTTTCCGCTGTGACTGCTGCTTTCCATCAGGGCATGCGCCTTGGCCGCTTCCGCCAGGGGAAAGACGGCGTGGATCAGTGGGCGGCAGCGTCCCTGCGCCAGCAGGGGCCAGGCATGCTCTTCCACTGCCGCTGCGATGGCCGCCTTGGCCGCCACCGATTGAGCCCTCAGGGTGGAACCCATATGGCTCAGGCGCTTGGTCATCAGCCGCACGAAGTCGATCTCGACCTTGGAACCCTGCAGGAAGGCGATGTTGACGATGCGCCCTTCCAGCGCCGCCACCTCGTAGTTCTTGGCGATGTAGCTGCCGCCCACCATGTCCAGGATGACGTCGGGACCGCGCTTGTCCGTGGCCTGCTTGACGGCCGCGCTCCAGTCCTCGGCCTTGTAGTCGATGGCGATATCGGCACCGAGCTTGCGGCAGATCTCGCATTTCTCCGGCGAGCCCGCGGTGACGATGACGGTCGCGCCGAAGGCCTTGGCCAGCATGATCGCCGTGGTGCCGATGCCGGAGGAGCCACCATGAATGAGGAGGGTTTCACCACTCTGCAGGCGGCCGCGCTGGAACACATTGTGCCAGACGGTGAAAAAGGTTTCGGGGATGGCGGCGGCCTGGACCATGTCGAGGCCGTCAGGGACCGGCAAGGCGTGGCCGGCATCCGTCACGGCATAGGGCGCATAGCCACCGCCGGGGGTGAGGGCGATGACCTTGTCGCCGACCTTCCAGCGGGCGACCTTCGGGCCGATGGCGACGACCTCGCCGGCAACTTCCAATCCCGGCAGGTCGGAGGCATCCTTGGGCGGGGGATAGGCGCCGGCGCGCTGCAGCACATCCGGGCGGTTGACGCCGGCGGCCGCAACGCGGATGAGAATCTCGTTGTCGCCGGGGCGCGGCACCGGGCGCTCTTCCGGCACCAGCACTTCGGGGCCGCCGGGCCGGCTGATGGCGATGGCGGTCATGGTTGCGGGCAGGTCGGGCATGGCGGCTTCCAATCGTATCAGGGCAGGGGAGCGATCAATGCTGTTTGCCCTGATCGCTTGTCCCGAAGCAAAGCTCGTTTGCGTAAAAACGCCTTCGTGCTCCAATGCTTTGCTTCGATGCGTCTTTGCGATTCCCGGCCGTTCAGCCAAATCGCAAGGCGTCTCGGCTACAGTGTCAGTCGAAGATGCCGTCGCTATGCTTGGCGACATAATCCGCCAGGCCCAGCGTATGGTCGCGGGCATAGGCTTCGGCCTTGGCGATGTCGCGCTTCTCGAGGGCCTCGATGATGTTGAGGTGATCGACGATCGACTTGCTGGCGCGATCGTCACGGCCGATGGTGATCTGGCGGATGCCGCGCACATGCAGCACGAGGTTCTCGGTCATCTCGGCCAGGATCTGCGAGCCGGAGAGCTCGATCATGGTCTGGTGGAAGCGGATATTGGCGGTCGAATATTCGTGCGGATAGTCGGCCGGTTTGTGGGCGTCGTTGAATTCCTGGAAGATCGTGCGCAACCGCGCGATTTCCCGGTCGCTGGCGCGCTGGCAGATCAGGCGCACCGCCATGCTCTCCAGCGCCGCCCAGGCCTGGATCATCTCGATCACCTCGCGCTTGGTCTTCTTCAGCACGATGATGCCCCGCCGGGGCAGGGATTTGACGAAGCCCTGCTGCTCGAGCATGGCGATGGCCTCGCGAACCGGCGTGCGGCTGACGCCCAGGCGCTCGGAAAGCTGGCGCTCGTCGATCCAGGTCGGCTCGGGCGAAGAGTAGATGTCCATATTGGCGATGGCATGCTTGAGCGCGGTATAGACCTTGGTCTTGTAGGTCTGTTCCGGAGAGAAACGTTCCAGCACCAGTTCGGGAGTGGATTCGTCGGCAATCGGCCAACGCGCTTGAATTTTTGGAGCCACGAACTCTTCCTCTCTCAAATCGCCCAAAGCGTACTTTATGATTTGGCGAAATCGCCAGGAATCGCAAAGACGCGTCGGAATCAGCAGCCGGATCAGACAGCACCACGTTCTTCATAACGCATATACGCCATCCGGTCTTGCATTAGGTATACCTAAAACGGTTTACAGCTCGCCCTGGAGCCGATCACACCCGGATCGAGCGTTCGATGGCGATTTTATCGTCGTGGCTTCCCGTTGCAGTTCGTGGTTGTTGTGGCGGCGGGCTTGCGCAGATGCGCGCCCGCCGCCGGAAAGAAAGGCCCATACCGCCCGGGAGAAGGCGGTATGGTGAATGTCGGGGGATCGGCATTCATGAGTGTTTGGGAAGGGTCGGCTCAACCCGTGGCCGCCTGCCGGCGCCGGGGCGACCAGTCGCTCAGCAGTTCGGTGAGCGTGGTACCGAGGCGTGCGGGGGAGGGAGAGACCCTGACGCCTGCGGCTTCGAGAGCGGCGATCTTGGAGCCGGCATCGCCC